>PAIP01000065.1 GCA_002704915.1 Parvularcula sp. | reverse complement strand
GAGAAGACTCGAACTTCCACGGGTTGCCCCACAGCGACCTCAACGCTGCGCGTCTACCAATTCCGCCACGACCGCACGTCACGCCCGCAGAGCAAAGCTCTACAGAGATTGGCAACCAGAGGCTTCCGAAGGAACCGCTGGCGAGGAGCGGGGGACATAGCAAAAGCCATCCGGCCTCACAAGTCCAAACTGGGCCCAAATCGGGACCGGCTGTGTTCGTCGCCGTGAAGGCTTCATAGGGGGCCTCGGGAGCTTCAGAAAGCCCGTAAATCATGAGGATGTCCAGTTAACACGAAAAATGGCGCGGAAGCTGCAACGCCGGCCCCATGGAAGCAGGCCGCATCATTCTCGCCGGGATTTCCTTCGCTGTCGCCGGGCTCGGCGCGGTCTGGGATGTGGTGATCGTGCGGCCGGGCCCCTGCGCGGCGCAACAGACCTATCTCCTCGCCAATAACAGCGCCGCCATCATCCGGGTGGAGGCGGACGCCGTTTCTGACACCGACGGGGTCATCGTCTATCGCGAGCAGGCCGAAGGCTGGGCCAGTCGCCGCCTTTTGGGCCGCTTCGACCTCCGCCTCGATGAGGCGGGAACAACCATCGTCAACTCAGGTGAATTTTGCAGGGGGTCCCAATGAAAATGCTGGGCTTCATGATCGCATTGACGCTGATTTACTGGCTCATGTCGAGCTATGCGCAATCGTTGGTCGCTATCGACGAACCATGCGCGTCGGCCGGCGAGTTCGCGCCGCCGCCGCTGTCTGAGACTGTCGAAGGCGCGCATGAAAGCGTTGTCAGGGTGCAGGCGCGCTGGTCGGATACGCACGCTTACGAGGCGATAGAGATCGACGGCGCCCCGGCCTGCGCGGGCTAGGACGAAATGGCCGCTGACGAGGGTTTCCCCTCTGCCGGAAAAACGACTAGAAGGCTTTGCGAAACCAGAACATTTGCGGACCTTCCATGCGCCTTTCCCGTTTTTACCTGCCTCTCCTGAAAGAAACCCCTGCCGACGCCCAGATCGCCTCGCACCGGCTGATGCTGCGCGCCGGGATGATCCGCCAGGAAGGGGCGGGGATTTACGCCTGGCTGCCGCTCGGTTTTCGCGTCCTTAAAAAGATCGAACAGATCGTGCGTGAAGAACAGGATCGCGCCGGCGCCGTTGAGATGCTGATGCCGACGATCCAGTCGGCGGATCTGTGGCGCGAGAGCGGCCGCTATGACGCCTATGGCAAGGAGATGCTGCGCATCACCGACCGCGCCGACCGCGAGATGCTTTTCGGTCCCACCAATGAAGAGATGATTACAGAAATTTTCCGGGCGGGCGTCAGGTCCTACAAGGACCTGCCGAAAATGCTCTATCACATTCAGTGGAAGTTCCGCGACGAAATCCGCCCGCGTTTCGGCATCATGCGCGGCCGCGAATTTCTGATGAAGGATTGTTATTCCTTCGATGTGGACGAGGAAAGCGCGCGCAAGAGTTACAACAAAATGTTCGTCGCCTATTTGCGCACCTTCGCCCGCATGGGGCTGAAGTCGATCCCCATGCGCGCCGACACCGGCCCGATTGGCGGCGACCTTTCTCATGAGTTCATCATTCTCGCCGATACGGGCGAAAGCGCCGTCTTTTGCGACAAGGGTCTGATTGACATGGAAGTCCCCGCAAAGGACATCGATTTCGACAGCGACCTCCAGCCTGTGATTGATCAGTTCACGTCGCTTTACGCCGCCACCGATGAAATGCATGACGAGACGGAATTCAGCCAGAAAGTCGAGGTGGAGAACCGCATCTCCGCACGCGGCATTGAAGTCGGCCATATCTTTTTCTTCGGCGAGAAATATTCAAAGCCCATGAA
This sequence comes from Parvularcula sp., assembly GCA_002704915.1. GTDB lineage: Bacteria > Pseudomonadota > Alphaproteobacteria > Caulobacterales > Parvularculaceae > Hyphococcus. The sequence continues at coordinate 8,372 of PAIP01000065.1, read as the reverse complement.
GGCCGTGGTCGCGGGGCCCGATGGCGGCGAAATTCCGGTGCAGATGGGCTCCTATGGCGTCGGCGTGTCGCGTCTGCTCGGCGCAATCATCGAGGCCTATCACGACGATGACGGCTGCAAATGGCCGGTTCCCGTCGCGCCTTATCATGTGGGACTGGTCAATCTGCGCGCAGGGGACGAGGCTTGCGATCAGGCCTGCGAAAAAATCTACGCCGAGCTCGAAGCGGCGGGCGTCGAAGTGCTCTATGACGACAGCCCCGCGCGTCCAGGCGAGAAATTCGCGCGCATGGATCTCATCGGCTTGCCTTACCAGATCACCATCGGGCCGCGCGGGCTCGAGGCGGGCGAGGCCGAAGTCAAAGACCGGCGTACGGGCGAGAAATCCAATGCGGCGCTCGACGCGGTTGCTGCGGCGATCGCCGCTAAAGTCAAAGCGGCGTTGGATTACGCCTAAATTTTCGTCTTCGGACTGGCGTCTGGCAGCTTTGTGATGATGGCGAGGCTCGCAGCGCCGAGCATCACGGCGCCGGTGGCCAGCGCCTGCATGGTGGGGCCCTGTCTTTCGCCGACCTGCTGCAGGATGTTCCAGGAGCCGCTGACCGCAGCGAGGGCGGCGAGCGCTGGCGCCACGATGCTGCGCACAAAGGTCACAAAGAAATTGCGCAGGAATTTCAGCGTGAAGCCGATGCCGCCAGCCTCGCGCCAGGCCGAAAGGGCATCGGCGAAAATCGACCAGCCCCAGTAAATCGCTCCGGCGCCGCCAAGAAAATAGCCGGCGTTTTCAAGTTCCGGCGGCAACTCAACGCCCGCGCCGAATTCCTTCACCGCCCAGACGCCGCCGGCGAACATCACCGCCGCCAGCAACAGATATCCCACGATTTTGCTTATCCAGCCCACTTTTCACGCTCCCGCCTTGCCCACGCCCGATATTGAACAGAAAGCAGACGTTGATGGCAAGGAGAGGCGATGCGCGAAAGACAAATCGCGCGATTTGCCTTTCGCGAAAAGTAGGTTAGCAAGACCGTCCACGGCTTCTGAGCCTCGGAGAAACCAGATGACGAATGCCGCCGCCTCCGCAACGCGGCCTTTTTCCTACTTCGAATGGATGGTGGCGCGGCGCTATCTCGGCGCAACGCGCTCCGGCAAGGGCGTCTCGCTCATTTCCATGATCGCCTTTGGCGGCATCATGCTCGCCGTCGCTGCGCTGATCTCCGTCATGTCGATCATGCAAGGCTTTCGCCTGACATTGCTCGACCAGCTTCTTGGCACGAACGGTCACGCCCATGTGGAGATGGAAGGCGGGCCCATCAGCAATTACGACGACATCGCCGCGCAGCTCGCCGCCATTCCAGGCGTTACGGAGGCGACGCCGCTCATTGAACAGCCGGTTTTCGCCAGCGCTAATGGCGAGACCGGCATGGTCATTCGCGGCGTCCGTCGCGATGAGATTCTCACCAATGACTACATCACCGGCCCCGATCACATCATCGACGGCTCGGCGGAGAATTTCGGCGTCGGCGACAAGGGTGGCAATGAGGTTTTGTTGGGCAGCCGCGTCGCGTCGCAGCTTGGCGTCAGAGCGGGTGACAAGGTGCGGCTCTTGACCGGGCAGGGCGCTGAGACCGCTTTCGGGCGCACGCCGCGCTCCAAGGTCTATACGGTCGGCGCGATCTTTCATGTGGGCAACGCCGAATATGACGCCATTTACGGTTTCATGCCGCTGGAACAGGCGCAGCTTTTCTTCAGCTTCGGCGACGCCGTTCAGAATATCGAAGTGAAGGTCGCCGATCCGGAAAAGATCAAATCCTATCGAGAACAACTGATGAGTGTCGCGCAGGGGCTTTACGTCATTGACTGGCAGCAGCGCTTTCAGGGCTATTTCAACGCGCTTCAGGTGGAGCGTTTCGCCATGCGGCTCGTTCTGTTCCTCATCATTATTGTGGCGACGCTGAACATCATCACCGGCCTCATCATGCTGGTGAAGGACAAGACTGGCGACATCGCTGTCTTGCGCACCATGGGTGCGACGCAAGGGGCTATCCTGCGCATCTTTCTTCTGTCCGGCGCGCTGATTGGCGTTCTCGGCACCATCGCCGGCATCGTGCTGGGTTCGCTCTTCATTCTCAATATCGACGCGATCGAAAACGGCCTTTCGGCAATGCTCGGCACCGATCTTTTCCCGGCGGAGGTTTATTATCTCGACGGCGTGCCGGCGCAGCTTGAACTTCGCGAGGTTGCGTTGATCGCGGGCTTCACGCTCTTCATGTCGCTGATCACGACGCTTTATCCTGCGGCGCGTGCAGCGCGGCTCGATCCGGTGGAGGCGCTGCGTTATGAATAACGACGCCCAAGCCAATCCGCCGGTGCTGCGCCTTGAAGGCGTAGCGCGCCGTTACGGCGATCTTGTCGTCGTCGAACAGATCAACCTGTCGCTGCGTCCCGGCGAAACGGCGGCGCTGTTGGGGCCTTCCGGTTCGGGCAAGTCGTCGCTCTTGCACATTGCCGGCCTTCTCGAAGCCGCGTCCGAGGGCGAGGTTCACATCATGGGCCGCGCGACTTCGCCATTAAATGATGCAGAACGCACGCGCATTCGCCGCGCGACCCTCGGTTTCGTCTATCAGTTCCATCATCTGCTTCCGGAATTTTCCGCGCTCGGCAATGTCGCTCTGCCGCAATTGATCGCGGGGGTGAAAAAGAAGGACGCGGAAAAAGAGGCGGCGCGATTGCTGACGCTCATGGGGCTCGGCGAGCGGTTGCAGCATCAGCCGGGCCAACTCTCGGGCGGCGAACAACAACGCACGGCGATCGCTCGCGCGCTGGCCAACAACCCCAAAATCCTGCTCGCCGACGAGCCCACAGGCAATCTCGACCCGAAAACCTCGGACGTCGTTTTCGATGCGCTTTTGAATCTCGTGCGCAAGGAGGGTCTCGCGGCGCTGATCGCGACCCATGACCAGCGCCTCGCCAAACGCATGGACCGCGTCTTCGTCATTCGCGAACAGCGGCTGGTCGAGGTGAAAAAGCAAATGGCGCAGACTTGAGCCTTCAGGCTCTCTGGATCGTCATCTGCCGCACATTGGTCGTGCCCGCGCGAAAGCCGGCCTCGCAATAGGCGAGATAAAACCGCCAGAGTTTTTCGAAGCGTTCATCGAAGCCCATGGTCCTGATGTCGTCCCAGGCCGCGCGGAAGCGGTCGCTCCATTCATGCAGGGTCCGGGCGTAATCCTGACCGAAATCCTGAATATCTTTCAGCCTCAGACCGGCCTGATCCGTCAGTTTCGAAAGAACAGAATTACTGGGCAGAACGCCGCCGGGAAAAACATAGCGCTGGATAAAGTCCGTATTCTTCACATAATTGTCGAAGAAACGGTCGGCGATGGTGATGATCTGAAGTCCAGCGAGGCCGCCCGGCTTCAACACCTCGCGCACCTTGTTGAAGTAGTCGTTCCAATATTCCTTGCCCACCGCTTCGAACATTTCGATGGAGGCAACCTTGTCATAGGCGCCGGTTTCGTCGCGATAGTCCTGAAGCTTGAACTCGACCTTGTCGGAAAGCCCGGCGCGTTCGATGCGCTGGCGCGCATAGTCAAGTTGCGAGGGCGACAGCGTCAGCCCTGTAACATGGGCGCCATATGTGCTTGCGGCGTATTCCGCAAAGCCGCCCCAGCCCGATCCGATCTCCAGAACCCGGTCGCCGGGTTTCAGATCGATCATCTTTGCAAGACTCTCATATTTGTTGAGTTGTGCGGCCTCGAGACTGTTGGTGAGCGGTGAAAAGCGCGCCGAAGAATAGGTCATGCTCGGATCGAGCCATTTTTCGTAAAAGCTGTTGCCGAGATCGTAATGGGCGACAATGTTGCGCTTGGCTCCGGATTTCGTGTTCTTCTCGAAGTGGCGGCGGATATTTTGCAGCCAGTCCATAAAGGGAACGCCGGAGAATGCGCGCTGCACCTGATCGGCGTTGCGCGCGAAAATATAAAGACAGGCCGCGAGATCCGGCGTGTCCCAGTCGCCATCCGCGAAGCTTTCGAAAAAGCCGATATCGCCGCCGAAAACGGCGCGGCGCGCAAAGCGATAGCGATGAACGAGAATAACGCCTCTGGCGTCTTTTTCCTCTTTGCCTTCAATGGTCAGCCGGCGCCCGTCGGGCAGTTCGAATTCAAGCGCGCCATATTGAATATGCGTAGCGATCTTCAAAATCTGGCGGAAAAAGAAGGGTAGGCCGCTAGTGTCCAGAGACGGCGTCTCGGATGCGTTTGCGGCAATGTCTTGATGCGCTGACATAGATGTAAGACCCTTTCGCAGCGAAACGGTTCCCGCCTCAGGCCGTAATACTCATGCGCGCGTCTACTTTTTAATCTTGTCGTACCCTTCAAGCGCGCGTTTACGTGCTGCGGCGTGATCCAATATGGGCTCCGGATAGGATTTTCCAAGCTTGACGCCCGCCTTGTCAAGAACATCATCAGGCGCTTTCCACGGCGCATGAATGTGTTTTGCCGGCATTTCCTTCAGTTCCGGGACGAATTCACGTACATAATTCCCATCCGGATCGAACTTCTCCCCCTGCGTTACAGGGTTGAAAATGCGAAAATACGGGGCGGCGTCCGCGCCGCAGCCCGCCACCCACTGCCAGCTTGCGGCATTATTGGCGAGATCGGCGTCAACCAGCGTATCCCAGAACCAGTCTTCGCCTTTTCGCCAGTGCAGCAATAAATCCTTGATCAGAAAGCTGGCGACGATCATGCGCACGCGGTTGTGCATCCAGCCTGTCCGCCAGAGCTGGCGCATCCCCGCGTCGACAATGGGATATCCCGTAAGACCCTTTTGCCATGCTTTGAGGCCCTTCTTGTCCGTGCGCCATGGATAATCCGCGAATTCCTCGCGCAGCGGCTTTTCAGGCAACTCTTTATTGTGGAAGAGGAGATTGTAGGAAAAGTCGCGCCAGGCAAGTTCTGAAAGAAACTTGTCGCCGGCGCTGTCGCTGATGTCGCCGTCGGACATTTTGGCGTGCGTCGCCTGCCAGATCGTCAACGGGCTGATTTCGCCGAAAGAAAGATGCGGCGACAGGCGGGATGTATAATCCTTGTCCGGACGATCCCGTCCATTTTTGTAATCGTCAATTACGTCATTGAGGAAATCGCGCAGGCGCGCGCGCGCGCCGGTCTCGCCCGGCGTCCAGATTTCTTCAAAGCCTTTTGCCCAGTCGGGTTTTGTGGGGAGCAAATCCCAGTCTTTGAGCTTGTCGCTTCTTGGAAAGGATTTCGGCGTCTCGATCTTGCGGGGTTTGGCTTCGGTGTCTGCGCGCGCCGGTTTCCCCTGTTTCAGCGCTTTCCAGAAAGGCGTGAAGACCTTGTAATAGCCGCCCGACCCTGTCTTCAGCTCCCACGGCTCGCGCAGCAGGTTGCCGTTAAAGGTTTCGACATTCACCCCGTCATCGCAGAGATCGCTCTTCAGCGTCTTGTCGATGTCGATATGCGCCTGATGATATCGGCGGTTCCAGAAAACATGCTCAGCCTTCGTCTCCTCAACCAGCGCGGGAATAAGCTTCGCCGCTTCGCCCCGCCTCAGCACCAGCTTGGAGCCGAGTTTGTCGAGATCCTCGCCGAGAGAGGCGAGACTATGATGCAGCCACCAGCGCGAAGCCGCGCCCGGCGCATGATCGATGCTCTCGTCCATAATAAAGACGGGGATCACTGGGGCGCCGGTTTTTCGCGCTGCGGCAAGAGCGGGATTGTCGTCGAGACGGAGGTCGTGGCGAAGCCAGACAAGGGCAGGACGGTCAGTCATTGAGCAAAATCGGTCCCAATTTCAGTTGGCGGCTGGACCCGGCGGCCTTCTGCCGGTAGCTTTGTTACTAAGTCACGGGGGTGACGCGAGGGGTTGCGGCTTTCGGGTTGCGTTTAAGGGGTGTTTTCATGGCGGGTGTTGAGGATTTTTCCAACGGTCTTCTGATTGTTCAGGCCGGGGTTCTGCTGGTGACAATTCTGGCGCTTGTAGGTTCCATGATGTTCGCCAAGCGCGCCGTCAAGGCGGCGTCTTTCCTGCGCGAAGCGCGGGATGAGGCGCAGGCGCTTTACGGCTCCATGGACCGCCAGATGCAGAACATGCAGATGATGAGCGATGAAATCCGCGGCATGGTCGATGATGTCGCACAGCGTCAGGACGAGCTTTCTGCGCGGCTTAAGGCGGCGGACAGGCCCGCGCCTGTTGCTGGCGACGGCAGCGTCCCGGCCTCAGACGAAGCGCCCGCGCGCCAGGAATTGGCCGAAGAAGAGCCTGAAAAAGAAGAAAAGAAATCGAGCGCCATGTTCCGCAGCATATTGCGGCGCCGCTGAGGAGCGCCGGGCGAAAAAGTGGAGGCCGGTTTTCCGCTAACCGGCGCGACCGCTAGATTCAGACCACGCCCACGGACAGGCAGTCATGCACATGGACAAGCCCCACGGGCTTGTCCTGTTCGATGACGAAGATCGTGGTGATCTTGTTCTTGCTCATATAGGCGAGAATGTCGCCGGCGAGCGTCTCTGGATAGGCCGTGCGCGGATTTTCCGTCATGACCTCGGCGGCGGTTTTCGATTGCGCGCCGTTTGAAAAATGACGGCGAATATCGCCGTCGGTGATGATCCCTTTCAGCAAGCCGTTGTCATCGATAATGCCGGCGCAGCCGAAACCGCCTTTTGAAATGATCGCGACAACGTCCGTCATTGGCGCGTCGAGGGAGGCAAGCGGCAGCGCGTCCGGCCCATGCATCAGGTCGCGCGCCTTGCGGAGCGCGGCGCCAAGCTTGCCGCCCGGATGAAAGCCCTGAAAATCACTTGCCGAGAACCCGCGCGCGCGCAGGAGCGCCACCGCCAGCGCATCGCCGAGCGCCATCATCATGGTTGTCGATGTTGTCGGGGCGAAGGTCTCGCCGCAGGCTTCTTCAATGTCGGGCAGGATCAGATCGATCTGCGCCGATTTCGACAGCGCCGAGACGGCGACGCTGGTGATCGCCACGACGGGAATCGAAAAGCGCGCCGTATAGGCGAGAAGGTCGCCCAGCTCTGCCGTCTCGCCCGATTTCGACAGGGCCAGCACCACATCGTCTCTCGAAATCATGCCGAGATCGCCATGGCTCGCCTCGGCGGGATGCACGAAGAGGGCAGGCGTGCCGGTGGAGGAAAAAGTCGCCGCGATCTTGCGCGCGATATGGCCGGACTTGCCCATGCCGGTCACGACAACCCTGCCCTTCGCCTCATGGATCAGCGCCACCGCCGCGGCGAAATCAGAGCCAAGGCCGGCTTTCAGCGCCTCAAGCCCCTTGATCTCAAGGGCGAGGACATTGCGGGCGATGTCGAGCGGGTCGGACATGAAACTATTGATACCACAGAAACTTGCGCCCTTATGCGGGGCGGTTCATGAAACCTCTCGCCGGAATCGCTATGATGAGGCAAGGAGCATTTATGGCCGCACAAGGCAAACAGCCGGACACGCCAGTCAAGATCAGCCCGCAAGTCGTCGCCGGCAATCATTTGCCGCTGACGGTTTTCGCCGGCCCTTGCGCCATGGAAAGCCGGGCCCATGCGCTTGAATGCGCGGCGGCGCTGAAAGAGATTGCGGACAGGCTCAGCCTTGGACTCGTCTACAAATCGTCCTTCGACAAGGCCAACCGCACAAGCGCCGGTTCGGCCCGCGGCGTCGGGCTGAAAGAGGCGCTCCCAGTTTTCGCTGAAATCCGTGAGACGACAGGGCTGCCCGTGGTGACCGATGTGCATGAGCCGGCGCAATGCGGGCCTGTGGGCGAGGCCGTGGATGTGCTTCAGATTCCGGCCTTTCTCTGCCGCCAGACGGATCTGCTGGTGGCGGCGGCGAAAACCGGCCGGGTCGTCAAGGTCAAGAAAGGCCAGTTCCTGGCGCCGTGGGACATGAAAAACGTCGTCGCCAAGCTGCGCGAGGCGGGTAACGACAGGGTTCTCGTGACCGAGCGGGGGGCGAGCTTCGGTTACAACACGCTCGTGAGCGATATGCGCAGCCTGCCCATCATGGCGCGGGAGACAGGCGCGCCGGTGGTCTTCGACATCACCCACTCGGTCCAGACGCCGGGCGGGGCGGGGACCACATCGGGCGGTCAGCGCGAATTCGCCCCGACGCTGGCCCGGGCGGCCGTCGCCGTCGGGGTCGCCGCCGTCTTCGCCGAGACCCATCCGGACCCGGACAGTGCGCTTTCCGACGGTCCCAATATGATACCGCTGGGGCGTTTCGAGGCCTTTCTGCGGGAGCTCCAGGCGCTCGACCGGCTGGCCAAGGCGCGGTCCTCGCTTCACGGCTTCGCAGGCTAGCTCTGGGGCTACTTTCCTCCCCCGCTTGCGGGGGAGGTGTCAGCGTAGCTGACGGAG
>PAIP01000064.1 GCA_002704915.1 Parvularcula sp. | reverse complement strand
TAGCTCAGTCGGTTAGAGCGCTAGATTGTGGATCTAGAGGTCCCCCGTTCGAACCGGGGAGGCGGTACCATTTTCTTTCCCGCTAAAGATAGCCCAGCGCCGCCAGCGCCGGCCGTCCTGCGTCTTCAAGCTGGCGGACGATATCCGCCGGCATGACGCGGCGATGGCGCCCGATGCGCGACGCCGTCACAGGACCGAGCATCAGGGGCAGGCTGTCGCGCTCAAGCCCCAGATAATCGTCATTGGCGAGCGGCGGTTTCAACTCTTCCGCGGCGGGCCAGTCGAGATCGATGAATTCGCAAATCGCCTTCGCCGCGCTTTCAGGTCGCGCGGCGAGGTCTTCATAACGCACGCGAAATATGCGCCCCCTGGGCCCCAGCTTTTTTTCCGCATCGAGGCCCGCGGCCACAAGCCCTGACCAGTACTGAATCGCGGCCATGCGATCGCTCACATGGGGGAAGGCTTGCCCCGTCGACGGGTCGCGCCAATTGCGTTCCAGCAGGGACGCCGTCACGTCGCGGCCGTCTCTGACCACATGAATGAATTTGGCCGCGGGCAGAATGACGGAAAGCGCCTCGAAGGCGACGACATTGAGACTTGTTTTCTCGACGATGGTCCGTTGCTCGCTTTCGGCGCGCAAAAGACTTTCGAGAAAACGACCCATGGTTTCGGCGACATAGTCGGGTTTCAGGTCGAAATACTTATCATGCAGCCCGCCAAGGGATTGCGCGTAATTGCGCCATTGAAAGGCGACCGCCGGCGCCGCGCCGGTGTCGGGGCCTGCAAGGATTTCAGGGTGGCGCGCGAGAAGACGGCGGAGAAGCGTCAGCCCGCTGCGCGGACAGCCGCCCGCGAACACGAGGCCTGATCCGGGACGGTTGGAGCTTTCCGGTTTTGCGGGCCGATCAGACATAGCCATAATGTTCAAGCCACGGCCCGGCCGCCGCTGTCACGCTCGCAAGCTGTTCGTCTGCAAGCTCCTTGCGCCAGCGGCCGATCGCGGTGGTGTCGATCGGTTCGGCGACACGCGCCGCGCTGGCCTCATTCTCGCCCTCCAGCGCGTCGAAGGCGCGGTCGTGATAAAGCGCGAGGTTCGGCGTCGGCTCGCCAAGAAACGCGAAAAGTTTCGCGATTTCCGCAGCGGGGGAGCGGACAAGGTCTTCATAGCGAAGGGAGTAAAAACGCTCATCGCCGATCATCTTATTGTCGTTGGCGACGCTCGCCGCCCACAGCGCCGCCGCGCTGCGCGGGCATGTTGTGGCGGGCATGCGCTGGCCGGTGCGCTCGTCGCGCCAGTTCATCTGCAAGAGCGACGAAACGACGTCGCGTCCGTCGCGCACGATGCTGATGAGATAGGCTTTGGGGAAAAGGCGCCGCAGAGTCGAAAAATGAAGTGCGTTGGTAGGCGTTTTTTCTGCAACACGCGTTGCGCCTGCGTTCTTCGTCGCCGGAGTCAGAAAAGCAGAGACGGTATTGGCCGTCGCCGCATCGAGCTGCGCGGCGCTCACGCCATATCCTTTCGACAAGGCGTCGCCGGACGCGCCGGCGATATTGTCCCGCAGCGTGCATAGCGAGGGAATGACGCGCAGCTCCGGTCCGCAGAAAATGTTGCTGCTGGCGCCGATTATTGCGCGCAAGAGAGTCGTGCCCGATCGCGGGGCGCCGCCGATCAGGATTAAATCGTCGCCACTATTCATTAGACGCCAGGGTTTGGGGTTACATTCGTCACCACCATCTCAGCGAACGGCGTTTTGCGAAAGCAGCGATCAGACGACCGGTTGTTAAATCGCGGCGAGTGGATGGCCGGCTTGCCCCGGCTCAACTCGCAAAGAGAAGCGTGGCGCGGGCGACGCCTCTCGCTGACCGGCGCAGTGCTGAGCGGCTTTATGTGGAAAAATCTGAGGCGACGTCGCCCGGAGAGGTGCGCCTGGCCGGAAAGAAACGCGGCGGCCGTCACGGCGCGATAAATATTATTCAGTTTTATCAATCGCTTGACGGGGCTCCGGGCTGTCGCTTATGCCTCGCCCTGGCGTTCCGGTGGTCCCTGGCGGCGTTAACCTATCCTTTCGCAAAAACGGCCAAGTTCGCAGTTGCCGTGTTACAGTCTTTTTAACCCACTTGCCCCGATCCATGCGCATCGCTTTTCTCACGCCCCTGTGGCCGCCATCCATGGCGCAAAACGGCATCGCGACCTATGTCGACGTGATGACGCGCGCGCTGGAGCGCAAAGGTCATGAATGCATTGTGATTGCCGTCTGGCCGCTTGGCGGCGGCGATCCGCGCATGCGCCATATCAGGCGGCCGCGCCTTAACGGCGCGGAAAAGCTCTTCCGCCGCGTGCGCGGCCGGATCGAGGGCGATCAGACGTTCGACTATCATCTTTTCGGCCGCGGCGTCGCCAACGCGTTAATCGACGCCGACCGTGAACAGCCTGTGGACGTTATTGAAGCGGAAGAAAGCTTTGGGCTTGCGCGATATTGCGTCGGCGCGACGGGCGCCAAGGTTATCGTGCGGTCGCACGGGCCGCATTTTCTGGTGCATCAGGGCGTTTTTCAAAGCGGCGATCGCCGCCGCGTGCGCAAAGAGGGTCATGCTTTCCGTGAAGCGGATGGCGTCTGCTTTCCCTCCGGCGCGCTGCGCGATGCTGTTGCATCTCAGTACGGCCTCGATTTTCCTGTCAGCGCCGCCTATCCCAATCCCATTGACATCCCGCCAGCGAGCGAGGCGTGGACGCTCGACGGTTGCGATCGAAATACAATTCTTTTTGTGGGCCGCTTTGATGCGGTCAAAGGTTCCGATGTCGCGCTTCAAGCGTTTCAGACCATCGCGCAAAAGCGCCGCGATGTGCGCCTTGTGATGGCGGGGGTTGATCACGGACTTCGCGGGCCGGATGGCGCCATGTTGAAATTCGCGGACTATGTGCGTGCGCATATGGCGGAGGATGTGCGTTCGCGGATTGAGTTTCTGGGGCCGGTGCCGCGGGAGGAAGTGCCCGGCCTGCGCCGTCGCGCGCTCATCAATTTGACTGCCTCGCGCTATGAAACATTTCCATACGCCGTGACCGAAGCGCTGGCGCTGGGTGCGCCGGTTGTCGCCACGGCGACGCCAGGCCTTGCGGAGTATCTGACCGAAGGCGACAACATTCTGTTTGCGCCTGTCGGAGACGTGCAGACGCTTGCTCGGCAGATGGAGCGCTGCCTCGATCATCCGGAATTCGCAGCGAAGCTGGGTTCGGCGGGGCGCGATACAGCCATCCGGTTGTTCTCTCCTGAAGCGATCGCAGATCAGGCTGAAGCTTATTATGAGCGAGTCGCCGGTCAGGCGCGTCAAACGGGAGTCGCCTGCTCATGAGCCCGCAACTTGTCGCCGTCATCCTGACGAGTTTCGCGGTCGGCGTCGTTCTGATCCTGATGCCGAAAGACGACCGCCCCTTTACGGTGGCGGTTTGCGCAGCCTGGGTGAGCGCGGCTGCGATCGCTTTTTTCGTCACCGACAAGTCGCTCGCCTTTATCAGCCTCTTTGTCACGCTCGCTGTTATCGGGGCCATGAGCCCGCGCGGGGCTGTTTTTCTTTTTCTCGGCGCCATGGCGGCGCTGCCCATAGGCATGACCTATCAGGTGCCCATGATCGGGCTCAACTATCTCATTACGCTCGACTACGCGAAGCTCGCCACGCTGGTGCTGCTCGGGCCGGCCTTTATCAAGGCGACGTTCACGCCGGCGCCGGCGAATATCCGCAGCGTTGGAAACCTTCTTCTCTTTTTTGTGCTCTTTACGGGCGTCATGTCGTTTCGCGACCTGCCCTTCACCAGCGTATTGCGGCAGATTTTCGACCTCTTTGTGCTCGTCTATGTGCCGTTTTTCACGGTCAGCAGGACGCTTAAAACGCAGGAGGACGTGAATTGGGCGCTGCGCGCCATGCTGGCGTCGTTTCTGATCATGGCCATGATTGGGGGCATAAGCGCGCTGCGCTCATGGAATTACTATGCCTTTGTGGAAGATGTGACTGTCGGCAAGGCGTATTTCGACCGGCGCAACGGCTTTTTGCGCACCGGCGCCACCGTCATTCCGTCTCTTCTCGCGCTGCTCGCCTCGGCGGGCATGCTGCAGGTGTGGATGCTGAAGGCGAAAAAGCAGTTGTCGCCGCTTTACGCCTACGCCGCTCTCGGCATTCTGGCGTTTGCCTGTTTTGTCACGGGCGCGCGGGGCGGCTGGATGGCGGCGATCGCATGTGTCGGCACCTATGTGGTTTTGAACTACGGCAGCGCAGCCTTGCGCAAGCTTTCTTACGCGGTGGCTATTGTCTGCGTCATCATCGGCTTCAATCTGGTTTTCACAGACAGTGACGTATTGAACGACGAATACGGGACGGTCAGCTATCGCGCCGAGCTGATCCGCACCAGCGTTGTCCAGATCCAGCAGCGTCCCCTTTTCGGATCAAGCGATATCTTCAACCTGCCCAGCTTTCAGCATCTTCGGCAGGGCGAGGGCATCATCGATCTGGTGAACGCTTATCTCCAGATCGTCCTTTTTTACGGGCTGGTGGGACTCGGTTCGCTTCTCGGCGCGCATGCGATAGGGGCGCTTGCCGGCCTGAAGGAGTTGAAGTTGTTGCCTGAACGGCGCGCGGCGTCGCCGGCGCAAGCAGAACAACGCCGCACCCTGTCTTTCCTGCTCGCTTTTCACGCCGGGTATCTGGTGCTGATCGCCACTATCAGTTTCGTGGCGCAAGTGCCCCATTACGGATATCTCATTCTCGCCGTGTTGATCGCGCAGGTGCGTGTTTTGAAAACGCAAAGACTGGCTCAGGCTGCCCCTGCAAAAAAAGAAGATATCTCGTTGGAGGATATGCCGGCGCCCGTTGAAACGGCGCCCTCGCCAACGCCGTCCTCATCAGGGCGTAAAGATCCTGTTCCTTATGGAGCGCGTTTTGTTCGCCGTCAGTGATCTCCGCTCCTTTGCGACACGTATACGTCCTGTCCTCGGAGACGGATCGACACTCTTGATCTGTTCTCATGTGGCGCAGCTTTTGTTGCGCATTGGCAGCAGCCTGATCGTGACGCGCCTTCTGTCGCCGGAAGCCTATGGCGTCATCGGCATTATCACCTCGATTTCGTATATTCTCGTCATGATTTCCGATATGGGCCTGCGCGCTTATATCATCCGGCATGAACATGGCGGCGATGAATTGCTGCAATCGGTTTGGACGGTCCGGCTGCTGCGCAATGTAGCGATCTTCGCGATCATGTTCGTCGGCGCGGGTGTTTTTGCAGAACTCTACAAGGCGCCGGAGATATCGCTCGCGATCCGGATTTGCGCGGCGCCGTTTCTGATTGACGCCTGTTCAAGCCTTGCGGGCGCGACGACCGAGCGCAATCGCGGCGTCGTCCGGCTTACGATTGTCGAGTTCACGCGCTTTCTTATGGTGACGGTGACAACGATCATCGCCGCATATTTTCTGCGTAATTATTGGGCGATCGTCATCGGCATGTTCGTCAATTCAATCGTCGGCGTGATCGCAAGCTATACGGTTTTGAAAGGCCCGCCGGTGCGTTTCCGCCTTGAGGGCGACCATGTTCGCGATCTCTGGCGTTTCTGGCGCATTATCATCCCGTCGAGCATTATCACCCTCGTGCTGACGCAAACCAATACCGTCATTATGGCGCGCTTCTTTCCCATGGATGAGCTCGGCAAGTTCTCCATCGCAACGACGTTGAGCGCTGCTGTGATGGGGGTCTCGACAGAGTATGTGATGCGCGTGTTTTTCCCGCGCTTCGCTGAAGCGAACAGGTCCAGCACCGAACAGGCGAAAGAGATTTATTATTCCTGCCGTCGCATGGTGATGCTGTTTTTCGCTTTCGGGATTGGCGGCCTCATAGGCGGCGGAGAATTGCTGATCCGCATTCTCTATAATGAAGAATATCTGGGTACGGGGATCTATCTCTCGCTGCTTTGCCTGACGCCATTGGCGCGATTGATTTCCCTGCCGGCGGAACAGGCGATCATCACAAGAGGATTTATCCGTGTTGCGCTCAACGCCAATGTGCTCAGACTGGGATGGATCGCCGTCGCGGGTCCGATCGCCTATATCGGCATTGGCCCTCTGGCGCTGATCGCGGTGTTTTGTCTCGCGGAAACGGCGGCGCTTCCCTATTTTCTCTGGCATCTGAAGCGCTACGATCTTCTCGATCTGCGCGAGGAATCCTATCTTATCGGAGCGATGCTTGTCGGCGCTGCGATCGGTTATGTCTGTTATATGGCATCCGAAGCGTTGATCGCATCGGGCGCGCTTCCCAATTTCTAGCGCGTAGGTGGCGGTCGCCCTGATGGAAATTTCGCCGTCGCTCCGCGTTTGTTAAAAACTAATTAAATCCTGCACGGCGAAATTTTAAGAAAGTTTCATTTCCCTTTCTACGGTCGATCCGGCAGTAACACCGTCGGATTAAGCCTTTTTCAGTGATCTCGCCCTAACAAGGTTTTGGTTAACCTTAACGGCGGTTACTGCTTTCCGGGGGAGCATTGGCCGTGTAGTAAAATGGGTGCGTGTAGTAATGATCAGGCTTCAGACGATTTTACTTTCTGGCGCCGCCTTCTGCGTCATCATTCCAAATTCTTCACTCGCCACCCCAGCAGATTCCAAATATTACGGCTCCGTATATCCTGACGAGACAGCCGCGCGGGTGCAAAAGGCGTCTCTCGAACAACCCACGAAACAATCTGCGGATAAGTCCGCGACCCCGCTTTCCGCGCGTCGCGAAGTCGATCCGAAGCTTGAAAAAGCCCTCGGTTCGGCGGGGTATCTCGTCTCCGAGGAAAGCGCGGCCGGCGATTTCAACGCCGCCATCCGCCGCGCCGTCGGCCGCCATCCGGCCTATCACGCGCAAGCCTCCAATCTTGATGAGGCCGGCGCCCTGCGCCGACAAGCGCGCTCTGCGCTTTATCCGCAATTATCGACTCAACTTCGGGGGGACTATTCCCTGACACGCGATTTTGCGCCGAACACCGATAACGTTGTCGAATCCTTGCGCCCGCGCGAACAATTCACCGCTGGCGTCTCGGCTTCCCAGCTTATTTTCGACGGCGGCGCCACTATCAACCGGATCAGAAGCGCGCGCGCCCTGGATGCGGAATATCGCAACGCTCTCGAAACGCGCATCAATGATCTCGCCCTCAATGCGCTGACCTCCTATCACGACGTCGCCGCGCATCAGGCGCTTGCCGCTTTCAGCAGGGATTTCATCAAGCGCCAGGAAGAAATACTCGAAGATGTCAAAGAGCGTGAGCGTCTTGGCGCCGGGTCGCGTGCGGACGTTCACCGCGCCGAAGCGCGTCTTGCTGCGGCGCGCGCGCGGCTTGCGGAAATCATGGAAAGCAAGCGCCTTGCCGATGTCCGTTATGAAGAGTTTTTCGGCGACACGCCGCCGAGGCTCGCGCGGCCTTCCTTGGGCGGACCCGATGTGACAGGACGCAGCGATGCGGTTGCGACATCGCTTGAGGCAAACCCGCAAATCGCAGCCGCCGAAGCCCGCGCCGATGCGCGTCAGGCGGACTTCAAGGCGGCGCGGTCCGCTCGCCTGCCGGAGGTTCGCTTGTCGGTCGACGCCGTCAAATATGATGTTTTCGATTCCGGCGATGATTTCGATGTGCGCGCCGGCGTTGTCTTGAATTACAATATTTTCGGCGGCGGCGCCCGGGCGGCGGAGATTTCCATCGCGCGGTCGCGCGCCAAACGCGAACAGTTCAACGAAGAACAGATCAAACAGGATGTCGCGCGCGAGGCGGCCATGGCTTATGAGCGTCTGCAAGGGGCCGACGAACGCCTCGACGCGCTGGGCGACGCCGTGATCGCCCATGATATCACGCGGGATCTGGTGCTTGAACGCTACAAGCTTTCGCGCGGCGATCTCATCGACGTTTTGCAGGCGGAGAACGATTATTTCGAAGCCGGCGTTGCTTATGTCATCGCGCTCTCGGGCCGCGACATGGCGAATTACGCGCTCATGGAACATACGGGCGATCTGTTGCGGCTGTTCTCGCCGCAGCATGAATATGAAAATGCGGTTTCCGGGGCGCTGCGATGAAAAAGCCGGGTTTCCTCAAAGATCTCGTCCCGACCGAGCACTGGCTGTTCGGGCCGTTGCGCGACAACGCCAAGATTTACGGCCAGACCGTGCTCGCCGCGGCAATCGTCAATTTGTTGGGGCTCGTCTCCTCGTTCTTCATCATGACGGTTTATGATCGCGTGTTGCCGAACCAGGCGGTGGAATCGCTGATCGCGCTGACCATCGGCGTGGTGCTTGCGCATATTTTCGACTTTTTGCTGAAGTCCTTGCGCGGTTACTTCATCGATATCGCCGGACAGCGCCTCGACGCCACAGTCGGCGCCAGCGTCTTCGACAACCTCATGTCCATGCGCCTCGATGCGCGCCGCGGCGCTACCGGGGCGATTGCGGGGCTGGTGAAAGAATTTGAAAATCTTCGCGATTTCTTTTCCTCGGCGACGCTGGTGGCGATTGTCGATTTGCCTTTCATCTTTCTCTTCATCGCAACAATTGCGCTGATCGGCGGGCCCATCGCCTTCATTCCGCTGATCGGCGTTACCATTGCGATTGCCTCAGGCGTCATCATTCAGCCGCTCATCATGAAGCGCACGCAGCAGGCCATGGCCGAGGGCCATCACAAGAATGCGGTGCTAATCGAAACGCTGGGCGGGCTTGAAACCATCAAAAGCGTCAAGGCGGACGGGTTGATGCGCGCGCGCTGGCGTTCGGGCGTCTCGCGTCACGCCAGGATTTCCGCCATCGGCCGGTTCCTCAACCAGTTCGCCGTCAACGCCTCGGGCTTTGCGCAACAGGCAAGCCAGGTCGGCGTTGTCGTTGTCGGCGTCTTTCTAGTGGGCGCCAATGAAATCACCACTGGCGCGCTGATCGCCAGCGTCATTCTCACGGGCCGCGCCATGGGTCCCCTGGGTCAGGTCGCCTCGCTGTTGAGCCGGGTCAATGGCGCGCTTGCATCCTATAAATCGCTGAACCAGCTCATGACCGCGCAAAGCGAAACCGACGCGACGCGCAAATATCTCTCGCGCCCGCAGTTGCAGGGCAAAATCGAGTTCCGCGATGTCAGCTTCGCCTATCCCGGCGAAACGACGAAAGCGCTGGACGATGTCTCCTTCACGGTTGAGCCGGGGGAGCGCGTCGCCATTCTCGGCAAGAACGGGTCCGGCAAGAGCACCATTGTGCGCCAGATCACCGGCGTTTATCAGCCGACGGAAGGATCGGTGCTGGTCGACGATACCGACATCCGCCAGCTCCGGCCCGCGGATCTGCGCGCCAATATCGGCGCCGTGTTGCAGGATGTCTGTCTCTTCTCCGGCAGTATTCGCGAGAACATTGCCCTGGGGCTCGACAATGTCTCGGACGATGACATTCTCGCTGCGGCGAAGATCGCCGGGGTGCATGATTTTGTCGGCGCGACGGCCGGCGGCTATGACCAGCATCTCGCCGAGCGCGGCGAAGGCCTTTCCGGCGGCCAGCGTCAGGCGATTGCGCTTGCCCGCGCGCTGGCGCCCAAGCCCTCGATCCTGCTTCTCGACGAACCCTCAAGCGCCCTTGATGCACAGGCCGAAGCCTCGCTGATCGCGCGGCTGGAACGCGCCACAAAGGGGCGCACGTTGCTTGTGGTCACCCATCGCATGTCCATGGTGCGGCTTGTGGATCGCATTATCGTGCTCGATCGCGGCCGCGTGCTTGTGGACGGGCCGCGCGATACAGTGATGCGCGCCATGGCCTCGGCGCGCCAGTTGAAGACCAAGCGCATTACCGCATCGAAGCCGAAACTCGTTTCCACCACGCGGGCGGCGTAAGATGGCGAGCAGTGAGCTGACTTCTTATGCGTCCGCCTCTCATCCCGCCGATGTGGATGAGGCGATGCCGATTGAGCCTGCGAAGGCCGCGCAATATCTCCTCTATATCATTTGCGGGCTGGTGGTGCTGACGCTTGTCTGGGCGTCGCTTGCAAAGCTCGACCGCGTGACGCGCGGAGCCGGCTGGGTCGTCACCTCGAACCAGCTTCAGGAACTCCAATATCTCGAAGGCGGCATCGTCAAGGAGATCCTCGTTTCCGGAGGCGATCATGTGGAGGCCGGCGAGATTCTCGTAAAGCTCGATCCGACGCAGATGAATGTCGCCTTCGAACAGGGGCAGGAAGGCTATAATGTCCTCGCCGCGAAGATCGCGCGGCTCGAGGCGGAAGCCAATCTCGAACCGCTGAAATTCCCGCCGGGGCTCGTTAATGCATCGCCGCGTGCGACAACCAGCGAGCGCCAGCTTTATGATGCGCGTCAGGCCGAGCTTTCGGCGTCGCTCGACATCGAACAGAGAAAACTCGATCAGCGAAGAAAAGCGCTCGACGATGCGCGCGTGGCGCTGGTGACGGCGAAGGAAGCCCACACCCTTGCCGCCGAAGAACACGCCATCATGCAGCGGCTCGTCTCAAAGGGCATTGAGCCGCAGGTTGAGCTGTTGCGCGCGCGCCAGCGCGATGCGGCGGCAAAAGGCGAGGCGCAGCGCGCCGAAATCGCCGTGAGCCGCATCGAGCTTGAGATCGCCGAGGCTGAAGGCGAGATCGAACGTATCCGCAAGACGTTTTCAGCGACAGCGGCTGATGAACTCAACGAGGCGAAAGCCGAACTCGACGAACTCAAAGGCGAACTTCCGGCGCTTCAAGACAAGGTGGCGCGGACGGATGTGCGCGCGCCGGTCGCCGGCGTCGTCAACCGCGTTCTTGTCTCCACCATCGGCGGCGTCGTGTCGCCAGGCGAAACCATTGTCGAGCTGGTGCCGAGCGAAGACACGCTCCTCGTCGAGGCGCGGATCAAGCCGTCGGATATCGGTTTTCTGAAGATCGGTCAGGACGCGCGTGTGTCGATCACCGCTTATGATTCCTCCGTCTACGGCTCGCTCGACGGGACCATCGAAAACATCAGCCCCGACGCTATCGAGGATGAAAAGACAGGCGAGCGTTTCTACAACATCACGGTGCGGACCGCCGCCGACGCCCTTGCCAGCAAGCGCGCGGGCGACCTTAAAATTCTTCCCGGCATGTCGGCGGAAGTGGCGATTCTCAACGGCAAGCGCACCGTGCTTGCCTATATCATCAAGCCCATGTCGCAGGTGGGCGAAAAAGCGCTGCGCGACAAATAGCGGCGCGGGGCAAAGCGTCGGCGGCGTTCCAGCGGAAGGAAAGTGCGTTCGTTACTCCTTCCTCGCCGGCGGATTCTCGCCAGCGACCGATGATGTGATCGAGCCGCCGTCCTGGCGGCGGCGGCAACTCCGAACCCACAAGGGCGGCGCCTCGACCTCCACCAGAATAATTCTCTTTCTCTGCGACAGGGGCGAGGCGCTCGGTCGGTTTCGCGTTACAGGAGAAAATCGGATCCCTGGCCTGCGCCTCAGGAGAATCATACTGATTTCTAACATGCCGGTGTGGTGCGGATTTTGTATTGATTGCCCCGGGGCTAGTCATAGGGACGGTTGCGGTTGAAGCGCCCGCCCTGTAGCGAAGCGTCACGGTGCATATGATGGGGGAGAGCAATCATGGCCACGCCAACGGAATGGCTGAACGCGTTTCAGGTCAATACGGGAGCGGCCGCGACGGGCGGCCAGGGCCAGCCTAAAATTATCGGCCTTTCAAACGGCAATATTCTTGTGGCCTGGGTCGAAGGCAATGACGGCGCCGTTGCTCCCCCCGACGGCAGCACCGCCGCCGGCGTCGACATCATCGGCAAGATCTATGACGCCGAAGGCAATCTGGTGCGCGACGCCTATCGTCTGAATGAAGACAGAAATTTCGACGATGAAAGCGATTTCGACGTCGCTGCGACGAATGATGGCGGCTTCATTCTTGTCTATCTGGACGATGATATTGATTCTGTAAACCAGACGGACATTTACTGGGAACGCTTTAATGCGAACGGAGATGTTCTGTCAGGCGGCGCGGGGGGCGGCTTGATTGCGACGGAAAATGTCGCAGACGATTTTCTGGAAAACCCGCAAATCGCCGTCAACCAGAACAACAACAATTTCATCGTAACGTTTACAGATGATGTTGGCGCAGACACCAATATCAGCGGCGTCTCCGTGACAGGAGCAGGCGTTGAAGGCGCCGAATTCGACGCCGCCCAGAATAGCGCGGATTTTGACGGCGATGGCGACATTGCATTTCTGAGGAATGGAAATTTCGTTTCCGTCTATGAGGAAGTCGACGGCGCGACCACCGGAATCGAAGTGAAGATTTTCGATTCATCGGGCGCGGTCGTTCGTGCAGGGTTCAACATTAGCGCCAGCGCCGCCGCCGATCCTCAGGTGGCGAGCCTGGCGAATGGCGGTTTCGTCGTCGTCTGGACAAGCACGGACGCCAATAGCGGCGACATCGTCGCCCGAATTTTCGATGAGGACGGCGACCCCGTCACAAATATTTTTGATATAACGGCAACGGCAAACGCCGAAAATGAACCGGATGTGGTCGCTTTGCCGGATGGCGGGTTTGTCGTCATCTGGGATGATGACGACGCAGGAACCAACAGTGTTATCGCCCGCGCCTTTGATTCAAACGGGGCCGTGAACGGATCGACCATTACGGTAGGCGCCGGCTCTCCGACGCAACCCGACGCCGATGTCACGGCCGATGGACGGATCCTTTTTTCCTGGGTCGGGGGCGGCGAAATTTTCGCCTCTATCTGGGATCCCCGCTCGGATACGATTGAAGCCGTTGATTATCAGAACACGCCGAATAATTTTGTCGACAATCAAGGACCCGTCATCGGGGGAACGGGCGCAACAACGCTTGAAGGCACAAGCAGCGCCGACGCGCTGATCGGTCTGAACGCAGCCGACCTGCTGGAAGGATTCGGGGGCGACGATACGCTCGATGCAGGCGGCGGCGCCGATATGACGGCCGGCGGCGGAGGCCGCGACGTGATTATCGATGATGACTTTATTAATTTCGACAATCACGATGGCGGCGTCGGAATCGACACGATCGATTATTCGCGGGTCACCTTCAACGGCGCCGTTGTAATCGATCTCGACGCCGGCATGGCGTTTGTCGATGCAATGGGCGGCAATACGGAAACCATCAGCAATTTCGAGAATGTGACGGGGTCGCAGGGCGCTGAAACAATCATCGGGACGAGCGGCGCCAATCTCGTTGATGCGCTCGACGGCGACGACACAGTCGCCGGCTCCGGAGGCAATGACACCCTGCGGGGCGGAAACGGGAATGACAGTTTGTCGGGCGGCGTCGGCGCGGATGAACTGCGCGGAGAGGGCGACGACGACCAGATTGACGCGGGCGGGGGCCATGACACGGTTTATGCGGGCTTCGGGAACGATACGGCGTTTGGCGGCGCGGGCGACGATTATGTCACCGGCGGCGACGGGATGGACGTTCTGGATGGCGAGAACGGCGATGACTATGTGATCGGCGGCGCGGGCGATGATGTAGTGATTGGCGGGGCGGGGAATGACTCCCTTGTGGGCAATGACGGCGACGACACGCTGGACGGCGGCAATCTGGAAGACACGTTGCGCGGCCAGGGCGACAATGACCAGATGTCGGGCGGCAATGACGAGGACTCGCTGGCCGGCGGCGCCGGCGACGACACGCTGAATGGCGATGGCGGCCTTGATTCCCTGCGCGGCGGCGGCGGAAACGACACGGTGCTCGGCGGGATCGGCCACGATCTGGTGACCGGCGGCGTCGGCAATGACCGTGTGGACGGCCAGAACGGGAACGATACGGTGATCGGGGGCGGGGGCGCCGATATCGTGCTGGGCGGGGCCGGGGAAGACTCGGTGACCGGCGGGGCCGGCAATGACGTCTTGGACGGCGGCAATCTCAACGACACGCTGCGCGGCGGGGGCGACGACGATCTGATGGACGGCGGCAATGATGACGATCTGCTGTTCGGCGGCACAGGGAACGACACGCTGATCGGCGGCGATGGCGACGACACGCTCGCCGGCAACGCCGGGGATGATCTGTTCGTCTTCAACGCAGGAGAGGGCGATGACGTGATCAACGGCTTTGAGGCGGGGGCCGGATCGGATGATGTCATCGATCTTACGTCCTTTGACGGGGTGTTCGACGACTTCGCGGATGTGCTGGCGGCGGCGTCGGATGTCGCCGGCGACGCGGTCATCGACCTCGGCGGCGGAAATTCCGTGACCATCACAGGCGTCGCCGCCGCCGATCTCCACGAGGATGATTTTCTGTTTTAGCAAGGCCCGCGAAACGGCTGATGGCCCGTCGCCCCGGCCGGGATTGTGGCGAGCGGCGATGCATTCGCCAAGCTGCCGCCCCATTTCCGGCGCAAAACCGCGTCATAGAGAAACTATGGCGAGTATGGGCGAAAATGTGAGCTGCTTTAGGTGGGCGGGGCTGGCCTTGGGTCTTGCGGCGCTGCTTTCTGCGGCGGCATGCGAACGTGAAACTTCAGAGCCCAATGAAGCTGCGTCGGAACGGCCTGAGGCGAGCGAACAACCCAGAGAGGCGGAAGACCTTCCCGCTTCGGCTACCGCCATGCCGAAGTCCGGGAGCGCATCCGCGCCGGAACAGCCAGTCACCGCTATTCATGACGACATTAAGTGGGCAGGCGAAGCGGCGCGTTGCGGGACCATTGCTGAGGCGCTGAATGACAACGCCGGTTTCATTCAGTGGACGAGAACCGAAGAAAACGTCGAAACGGCCGAGCTCGACTATTTCAATGACGGTGTCGTCAGAAACATGGAGCGCCGCACCGGCATGCTGGCGGGGAACCGGATCGTGACGTTATGGGCCGGCGATGGCGGCGGCGACTTTCTCCGCCTCGATTTCGGTCATGCGGGCGCCAATACGAAAGAGTCGCCGGCGATTGATAATCTCCACACAAAGCTGACTTATTCCAGCGTGGAAATTATGGATGCCGATGAGAAGCGCCTGACCCTGGTGAAGCCCTTGCCGGATATCGATCCCTCAGGCGAGCTTTTCGTGATCGATTGGCGCGCAAAAGACGGCCGCACGGCGCCGCACGGCCCAAGAGACTATTATCCCTATATTGAATGCGTGCTGGCGCCGAGTGGCGGCGAGGATTAGGTTCAATGGCGCTTTCAAATCTCAACCTTCTTTCTGAAAACGCCTATTTCGCGCTGCTTTATGACATGATCAAGCAACGCGAAAATCCCTGGCTCTACAATGGCTCGGGCTTTGAGCGCATTCACAATGGCGGCGGCGACGGCAATCCGACGTTCGGTTACGGTTTCAATCTCGCCGCCTTCAGCGCGTCGATTGTCGAGCAGGTGATCCTGCATGCCTACAGCAATTCGCTGACGGGGCAGCAAGGCGACGGGCTCGACCTCATTCTCGACTGGAAAAACGGCGCGCCGGTTTTTATCGATGGCGGGACGCGGACGCTTGCCAACGCCGATATCATCAATCTCGCGGATACAAGCCTCAACGGCGCGCCGGGCGCGGTCGGCAACGCCGCCCAGCGCGCAGCGGTCCAAAGTCTGTCGCTCAACGATGCCCAAGCAACGCGCATGCTCGACGTGATGATCAAGGGCGATCTCAACCTCGTGCATATTGAAGGACCGGGCGGCAGTTGGGGCTATGAGGACGGCCTCGACTATCGTTTGGCGGAAGAGGGCGTGCTCCCTTATTCCGTTGAGCGGGCTGCGTTGTTGTCTGTCTATTATAATGCGCCAAGCCTTATCGGGCCCGGAGTGCAGAACGCCATCGCCAATGACGACCGGCCGCAACTCTGGTACGAAATCCGCTACAATCATAATCATTACAACCACAACGGATTGCAGAACCGCCGCGCTGAAGAGGCCGACCTGCTTGGGCTTGTCTCGCAGGCGGCGAAAGACAATCCTGCGCTTCATATTGACGAGTTCGCTTTCGCGCTTGATGCGTTGTTCAACGAGAATGACCGTCTCGGGAACCGCATTCTGACGCGCATCGAAGACCGCGACGGGCTCGATAATTTTGAAGACGCCATTGCGCCGGAGCTTCAGGCGCTGCTCGACTATTACGTTCTTGAACCACTTGGCGCGTCTTCAGCGCCAGTGATCGGATATGTGCAAGCGGACGATGCCGGCGTCAGTGAAACCATGACCGCGAAAAGCATGGCCGGGGAGGGCGTTTCAGGCGGCGCGACCAACGCCGATACGGTGAATCTGATCCTTGGCTATGGCGGAAACGATCTCATCCGCGGTCTTGGCGGCGCGGACTATCTTTACGGCGGCGCGGGCGATGACACGATTTATGGGGACGGCGCCGGAACGCCAGCAGGGTCAGACGGGCACGATCTCATCGACGGGGAGAGCGGCGACGATCTGCTGATCGGCGGATATGGCGATGACTATATCGCCGGAGGCGGCGACAATGACACCATCAATGGCGGCGCGGGCGCAGACGAATTGCGTGGGGAAGTCGGAAACGATGTCATCAACGCCCAGGGCGGAAATGACACCGTCTATGCCGGGTTTGGCGACGACATTGCGGATGGCGGGCCGGGAGACGACTATGTGACCGGGGGCGCCGGGACGGACGCGCTTGCGGGCGGCAATGGCGACGACACCGTGATCGGCGGCGGCGGCGACGATGAACTGACAGGCGGGGCGGGCCGCGACAGCCTCGTGGGCAACAATGGAAACGACACTCTCTGGGGCGGCAATTTGCAGGATACCCTGCGGGGGCAGAACAACAATGATCAGATGCATGGCGGCGGCGATGACGACTATCTCGCCGGGGGCAATGGTCTCGATTCCCTGAATGGCGATAACGGGTCCGACCGGCTGTTCGGGTCCGGCGGCGCGGACACCGTGCTGGGCGGCGTGGGGCATGATTATGCGAGTGGCGGCGCGGGGAACGACCGTGTGGATGGCGGGGACGGCGCTGACACCGTGATCGGCGGCGGCGGCTCAGATACGGTGCTCGGCGGGGCCGGCGCGGACTCGCTGACAGGCGGCGGCGGGGACGACACGCTCGATGGCGGCAATCTCGGCGACACCTTGCGCGGTCAGGACGAAAACGACTTTCTCATCGGTGGAAATGGCGATGATCTCATCTATGGCGGGACCGGCGACGACACGATCTTCGGCGGCGCGGACAACGACACGCTGGCGGGCAACGCCGGAGACGACCTCTTTG
Organism: Parvularcula sp.; assembly: GCA_002704915.1. Lineage (GTDB taxonomy): Bacteria > Pseudomonadota > Alphaproteobacteria > Caulobacterales > Parvularculaceae > Hyphococcus. Next base: position 58,548 of record PAIP01000064.1, on the reverse strand, counting down.
TCTTCAACGCCGGAGAGGGCGATGATGTAATCAACGGGTTTCAGGCGGGCGGCGCGACACTGGACGTCATTGACCTCTCCTCCTTCGACGGCGTGTTCGACAGCTTTGCAGACATTCTGGCGGCGGCGTCGGATATCGGTGTCGGAACGGTGATCGACCTTGGCGGCGGCGCTTCTCTCACCCTCGGCGGCGTAAGCCGGGCCGATCTCCATGAGGATGATTTCATCTTTTAGGCGAGCGCCTTGAATTGCTTTAGCCTGATTGGAGTGCTCTAATCATGGTTAAGCCGCAATGGCGGATATTGCGCGCCTTGACAGGAGGTGGGCTTGTCAACTTCACAGATAATGCCTGACGTTGAAACCAAAGCCTTTCGGGCGTTTAAGGACGACAATGCTTACGCCGCGTTGGGACGCGCGGTCAGCTATCTGATGACCAAGCCGAATTTCAAGGATCTGAAATTCGGCTTCTGGTCGCGAACGCTGGTGGGACAGATTAATCGGAAGCATTATTTTTTCACGAGCGACGGAAAGAACATTGTCGGTTTTGTGGGTTGGGCTTTTGTGGATGAGGGGATGGCCAAGGCGTGGCTCGAAGGAAGTGCTGATTTCAATTCCGTTGACTGCGTCAACGGCGAATGCATGGTGATAAACGCCTGGGCCGCAGACACGAATGCGGTGAACAGATTCAACTTGCGGGAAATTCGTCACCATCTTGTTGGCCGCAAAGCGGCCTATGCGAAACGCTTTTACAAGAACGGACGCGTGCGGCCTCTTCGGGTCGGCATCACCGATCTTGTCGAGAGCCATATTGAGAAGCAGGCTTAAATGGCGGAGCCTCAGGAATATAAAACAGCTTATGTGATCGCGGTCACAGCAGAGCCGCTTCGCCGCATGCTTAACATTCACCGGCCCCATTTAGGCCCGATTTACCAAATTGTTTAGTGGGGTGTCTGAACTGTCAGCAGGCAGGAATGTTGCAAAACGCTGTTGATGGGAATTGCGGCTGGCGGGGATCCTCCCCGTCGGTGTCTGTCAGGAAAAGACCAATGGGGAGAGACCTATGACGATTTTCGATATTTCAAACTCCAATCAGGGCTTCAACATGCAGTTGGTCACTGATGTGGATTTCGACAGCCAAGACGGCCTGATGAGCTCAACGGGCTATTCATGGCTGTCAGACAATGGCCATGACATCATTCTAAGCGGCTCCGGCTTCACTTATAGCGGCGCAACCGTCACAGGCGGAACCGTGACAGGCGGAACCATCGACCTCGATAACGACAATTCGACTGATATCACGATTACCGGCATTCCTAATGGCAGCCTGGTCGACATGACCAATGGCGGCGCCAGCGGCAATTCCATTCCCTTCTACGAGGAAATGCTGGATTCGAGCGATGACGAAGTCACCGGCAGCAACTTTGCCGATACGCTGAAAGGCCTTGGGGGCTCCGATACGCTTCTTGGCGGCGGCGGCCATGATACGCTTCTCGGCGGCGACGGCGATGACAGCCTCGATGGCGAGCTCGGCAATGACAGCCTTCTTGGCGGCGCCGGCAATGATCTTCTTATGGACAGCGGCGGCAATGATACGCTCGATGGCGGTGACGATGATGACTACATCATCAGCAATAGTCAGATCGCATACGATTCTTTCGATGGCGGCGCTGGCGTTGACACCATCGATTGGAGCAGTTCCACCGAGGATGGCGCCGAGTTCGATTTGCAGGCGGGCACCGCCGTCAAGGGCGCCGGCACCGAGACGATGGTCAATTTCGAAAACCTGAAAGGAACTGGCGGCGACGACACCATCACCGGCAGCACGGCTGCAAATGATCTGTCCGGCAATGACGGCGATGACCTGATCAATGGCGGTTCCGGCAACGACACCATTCGTGGCGACGATCTGTTCAGCAACTCGCTTGGCAATGACACGATCAATGGTGAGAACGGTTACGATAATCTGATTGGCGGACGGGGAGACGACTTTATTCAAGGCGGCTTCAACTCGGACACCCTCTCGGGCGGCGACGGCAATGACACTATCTACGCGATGACGGAGGCTGATGTGGACGGTTCCGTCGAGGGCGATGTTATGACCGGCGGGTCCGGCCATGACGGCATCTATGGCTCCCGCGGCGGCGACGATGTCGACGGCGGCGGCGGTCATGACACCATATATGGTGATGAGGGCAATGACACCATTAATGGCGGCATAGGCAATGATGAAATTCGCTCTCAATGGGATAACGACGTCGTCAATGCAGGCGGCGGTCACGACACTGTTTTCGCCGGGACAGGCGATGACAGTGTGCTCGGCGGCGCGGGCGATGATTATCTGACCGGCGCCGAGGGGGCGGACACGCTCGATGGCGAGAGCGGCGACGACTATGTGATCGGCGGCGACGGCGACGACATCGTTACCGGCGGTGCAGGCAATGACTCGCTTATCGGCAATAACGGCAACGACACGCTGGACGGCGGCAATCTGGAAGACACGCTGCGCGGGCAGAATGACAATGACCTGATGTCGGGCGGCAATGACGAGGACTCGCTGGCCGGGGGCGCCGGTGACGACACGCTGAATGGCGATGGCGGCCTTGATTCCCTGCGCGGCGGCGGCGGTGATGACATCGTCAATGGCGGAATCGGGCATGACCTTGTGACCGGCGGCGTCGGCAACGATCTTGTAGACGGCGGCAATGGCGACGATACGGTCATAGGCGGCGGCGGCGTGGATCTGGTGCTGGGCGGCGCCGGCTCGGACTCGGTGACCGGCGGCTCCGGCAATGACACGCTGAGCGGCGGCAATCTCGACGACACCTTGCGCGGCGGGGGCGACGACGACCTGATGGACGGCGGCAATGACGACGATCTGTTGTTCGGCGGCACCGGCGACGACACGCTGATCGGCGGCGATGGCGACGACACGCTGGCCGGCAACGCCGGGGATGATCTGTTCGTCTTCAACGCCGGGGAAGGCGACGATGTGATCAACGGCTTTGAGGCGGGCGCCGGATTGGGCGATGTCATCGATCTTTCGTCCTTCAACGGCGTCTTTGACGACTTTAATGACGTCCTCGCCGCCACATCCAATGTCGCCGGCGACGCGGTCATCGACCTCGGCGGCGGAAACTCTATAACCATAGACAATGTCACAGTGGCCCAGCTCCACCAGGATGATTTCGCTTTCTAGCGAAGCGGCCCAAGAGGGCTGATTTCAGCCGGTTTTGCTGTTGTCAGCCCATTGGTCTAGAATTTGCCTGATGACGAAAGAAGGCGGTCCTGAATTGAGCGGGGCCGCCGTCAAATTATGTGGCAACCCGGCATGGTCGGCGGAAATCAGATGAAAAAAGCCGAAACAAAGATCATGGAAGCGCGCGAAGCGGCCAAACGGCTGCTCCTGTCGGCCGCAGGGTTAAGCTTTTTCGTTAACCTTCTGATGCTGACTGGCCCGCTCTACATGCTTCAGATTTATGACCGGGTCATCTCGAGCCGCTCATATGAAACGCTGGCTGTGCTCACCTTTCTGACATTTGGGCTGTTTGCGGGCATGGCCATTCTTGATTTTGCGCGCAGTGCTCTCTTATCGCGCGCGGGCGAGGCTTTTGAGGACAAGCTTCAGGATGCGGCGTTCGATATTTCCATGGACGCCGGACGCGCCGGCGTGCGATCTGCTGAACAACCGATAAAAGATCTGCGTCAAATCCGCCAATTCGTGGCGAGCCCCGCCTTGACCGCGATATTCGACGCGCCGTTCACGCCGTTTTTCCTATTGCTTGTTTTTCTCATGCACTGGCTTCTGGGCATCGTGGCGACCATTGGCCTCCTCATCTTGCTCGCTTTGGCTTTCATCAATGAACGCGCCTCCCGAGAGGCGAATGCGTCGGCGTCTGTGAAGGCTGCGGGCGCGGACCAGATCGCATTCGCCTCGATTCGCAACGCGGCGGCGGCGGATGCGATGGGCATGCGCGAGCGCCTCAGAAATCGCTGGCGCGCGCAAAGCTCCTCTGCGAGCGATAATGCGTTGCAGGCTACAGACACGATCGGCGGACTGACCGCCGCGACGAAAGCCATCAGGCTGTTCCTGCAATCCGCGATCCTCGGCACTGGCGCGCTTTTGGCCATTCAGGGCGCGGTGACCCCCGGCGTGATGATCGCCGCCTCGATTATCGCCGGCCGCGCGCTCGCGCCGGTTGAGGTTGTCACGAGCCATTGGCGCCAGTTTGCGCTGACCGGCGTCGCCTTCAAACGGCTGCAAGGGTTTATGGACATCGTGAAAGAGAAGGTGCAGCGCACCGAGCTTCCTGCGCCCGAAGGCGCGCTCAGCGTCGAAAAGCTCTTTTGCAAGCCCGGCTCCGTTCAAAAGCCGGTGCTGAAAGGCGTTACGTTCAATCTTGCAGCGGGCGAGGCGCTTGGCGTGATCGGACCGAGCGCCGCCGGCAAGTCCACGCTGGCGCGCGCGATTGTCGGTGTTGAGCCCGCCATTTCAGGCGAGATCAGGCTTGATGAAGGCAATATCGCCCATTGGGACCAGACGGCTCTTGGCGCATTCATTGGTTTCTTGCCTCAGGAAGTCGAACTTTTTGACGGCACGGCGGCGGAAAATATCGCGCGATTCCATGAAAAGGCCGATGACGAAGCCATCGTCGCCGCCGCCAAGGCGGCGGGCGCGCATGAGATGATACTGGGCCTCGCAGACGGCTATGAAACGCGGATCGGCGACGGAGGCCGCCAGCTTTCCGCTGGCCAGCGTCAAAGGCTGGGGCTGGCGCGGGCGCTTTACGGCGATCCGAAGCTGATTGTGCTCGACGAGCCGAACGCCAATCTCGATTCCGAAGGCGAGGCCGCGCTCGTGAAGGCGATGCAGGGCGCGAAGGCGCGCGGCGCGACGATCATCATCGTCGCCCATCGCCCTTCCGCGATCGCTTTTGTCGACAAATTGCTGTTGCTGGTGGAGGGCGAAGTGCGCGCCATGGGGCCGCGTGATGAAATCCTGAAAAAAATCGCGCCAAAACAGGTTGCGCCGTTTAATACGGATATCCGCGCAGTCCAGAAACAAGCCTCCGGCAATGAATGACACGATATTGGATAACCGAGACAAGCCAGCCGATTCCCGGTTTTTTATGCGGCTGGGATTTTTGACGGTATTCGCCATCTTTGGCGGAATCTTGATCTGGTCCATTGTCGCGCCGATCAATGGCGCCGTTATCGCGCCCGGACAGGTCGTTGTTGAATCGAACCGGAAAGCCGTACAGCATCTCGAAGGCGGCGTTGTCGACGAGATACTTGTGCGCGAGGGGTCTGAAGTCGCCATTGGCGACATCCTGGTCAGGCTTGATGACACCGTGCAATCGGCCAATCTGGCGCTGATTGACGGCCAGCTTACTGAACTTTATGCGCGCCGCGCCCGGCTCGAGGCCGAACGCGACAAAACCGAAAACCTTCCGGCGCCGCGCGGCGTGACGGAAGTGTTAAACAGCGGAGCCTTCGCCGATAAACTTCAGGGACAAGCGCAATTGTTTGAGGCGCGCAGAACGACGCGCAAGACCCAGATAGAATTGCTGCGTGAGCGCGTGGTGCAGCAAAATGAGCGTATTGTCGGGCTGAATGCGCAAATCGATTCCTTGCGAGATCAGCGCCGGCTCATTGAAGACGAACTCGCCGGCGTCCGCGACCTCCATGATCAGGGCTTTGCGCCGAAAACGCGCGTGCGCGCGCTGGAAAGGGAATCGCGGCGGCTCGCTGGCGAAAGAGGCTCCTTGCGCGCGCGCGTCGCGGAAGCCTCCAGCATCATCGCCGAAGCGGAACTTGAAATAGAACGGCTGCAGGAGGCTATCCGCGAGGAGGCGATCACCGAGTTGCGCGATGTCGAGGTTTCCATTGCCGAGCTTGAGGAACGGCGCGTGACGGCGAAAGAAGAGCTGAGGCGCACGGAGATTCGCGCGCCCCATGCGGGCCGCGTCCTTGGCCTGTCGGTGCATACGGAAGACGCCGTGATCGCGCCGGGCGAGCCGGTGATGGAAATCGTGCCTGTCGGCGACCGTCTGCAAGTGGCGGCGCGAATCGCGCCGAAAGACGTGGACAAGATTCAAACCGGACAGGAAACGCTTGTGCGTTTTTCCGCCTTTGGCGCGCGCTCAACGCCGGAAACCACCGGCGTCGTCAGAACGGTTTCCGCGGACAGTTTTGTTGATGAAAACGCTGGCATTTCCTATTACCTCGTTCTTGTGGATATTCCGGAAGGGGACGAATTGAACAAGGTGTTGGGAAATGCGCCCTTGGTGCCGGGCATGCCGGTTGAAGCGTTTATTCGGACCGGCTCGCGCCCGGCCATAAGCTATTTCCTGAAGCCGTTGACGGATTCGCTGGCGCGCTCCATGCGCGAAGAATAGAAATATCATTCGTGCAAATACTTTTCTTACACGACAATTTCCCGGCGCAGTTCGGTGTCTTTGGCCAGTATCTGGCGCGCAAAGGCTGGGATGTCTGGTACGGCACGCAGCGCAAGAATTCTTCGCTCACGGGGCTGAAGGTTTTTAACTACGCGCCCCATCGGGAGATTACGGAAAAAATCCATCCCTATATCGGCGGGTTCGAAAAATCGGTGATCAACGGTCAGGCGCTCGCGCGCACGGCCTTGAAGCTGAAGGACAAGGGTCTCTCGCCCGATATCGTGATGGCGCATTCCGGCTGGGGGCCGGGGCTTTACGCCAAGGACGTCTGGCCGAACACGAAATATGTCGGATATTTCGAATGGTATTACACCTCCGACGCGCCCGACATTGTTTTCTTGCAGTCCGGGGAGAAACCCCGAGGCATTGACGACGATTTGCGCACGAGAACGCGCAACGCATCTATCCTGGTGGATCTCGCTGGCTGCGACGCCGCGTTGTGCCCGACAGAGTTTCAGAAATCGCAATTTCCGGAATGCTTCGCGTCGAAAATCACCGTGATGCATGACGGCATCGACACGGAAACCTACAAACCGGCGCCGGGCGCGCGCCTGAAGCTGGATAGTCTCGATCTATCCGGCGCCGAAGAACTGATCACCTATGTGGGGCGCGGCATGGAGCCCTATCGCGGGTTCCCCGAATTGATGCGCGCGCTGGAAATCGTATTGAAAGAGCGTCCCAAAGCTCACGCCGTCATTGTCGGAGAGGACCGGGTCGCCTATGGCAAAAAACTGCCGGAGGGCGAGAGCTATAAAAAACAGATGCTTGAAGAGTGCGATTTCGACATGAGCCGCCTCCATTTTACAGGCCTCCTCCCCCGCGCCGACTACCTGAAAGTTTTGCAGGCGTCAGACGTGCATGTTTATCTGACGGCGCCCTTTGTTCTTTCGTGGTCGATGATGGAGGCGATGAGCGCCGGCTGCGCGATTGTGGCGTCCGACGTGGCGTCTGTCCATGAAATGGCCGGGCGCGACGCGCCAACCGTCCAATGCGTTGACCATCGCGACCGGAAGGCTGTCGCCGCAGCGATTGGCGATTTGCTCGATGACAGGTCCAAGGCCGAGAAACTGGGCGCGGCCGCCCGGCAATTCATCCTGGACGGTTATGCCATGCAGGATATTTACGCGCGAAAAGAAACCTGGCTGCGCACTGATGTTTTGGGGCGGGACCCCGCATGCTGAAAATTTTTTCCCGAAAAGAAAATCCGGCGCTCGATCATGACGCCGCGCTGGCGCGCATGGCGGCGCGGGGGGTTGAGGTCGGCGCTATCATTGACGTGGGCGCGGCGAAAGGCGCCTGGACCGACAAAGCCCGGCGCCATTGGTCAGGCGCTCATGCCCATTTGCTGGAAGCCAAGGAAAGCTGGCGCGCCGACCTGACGGCTTTTCAAGGCAGGCAAAAGAGCACCACCTTTGAAATCGCCGGCGTCACGAAAGAACCGGGCGTCATCTATTTTCCGAAGGCTGGGGATGCGTATGGCGGCGCCGTTTTCCATGACCCGGGCGATCGCGACGATCTTGAGGCGATTGCGGCGACCTCCATCGATCATGAGGTCGCGCGTCTCGGACTGAAGGGGCCCTTCGCCATCAAGCTGGACACCCATGGAACGGAAGTCGATATTCTGGACGGGGCGGCCAGGACGCTCTCCGACACGGCATTTTTGTGCATTGAGACCTATAATCTGATCGGCCAGAAGCGGTTTCCTGAGTTGATTCTGGACCTTCAGGCGCGCGGATTTCGCTGCGCCGATCTGGTGGAGCCGATGTTCCGGCCGAGCGATAAGCTCCTGTGGCAAGTGGATTTTTATTTCATGCGGGCCGAGCATTCCTGCTTTCAAGACTTCAAATACTTGCCTTAGGACGTAATTTCGACAATGACACCCGGTAAGGGAGCGGTCGGGCTGGCCTGGCGGAAGGTTCGTCGAAGGCGCGCGCCGCAAACATGTGAGTACAGGATTTTGGCATGACGCGAAAAACCGCCCTTATCACGGGCGTCACCGGGCAGGATGGAGCGTATCTCGCGCGCCTCCTTCTTGAAAAAGATTATATCGTGCATGGCGTGAAGCGCCGGTCGTCCTCGTTCAACACCGGTCGGGTTGACGATATTTATAAGGATTTTCACGAACCGGCGACGAAGTTTTTCCTGCATTTCGGCGATCTGACGGATTCCACGAATCTGATCCGCCTCATTCAGGAAACCCAGCCTGACGAGATTTACAATCTCGGCGCCCAGTCTCATGTCCATGTGAGTTTTGAAACGCCGGAATATACGGCGAACGCGGACGCCGTCGGCGCGCTGCGCCTTCTGGAGGCGATCCGCATTCTGAAAATGGAAGACCGCGTTCGGTATTATCAGGCGTCGACATCGGAGCTCTACGGACTCGTGCAGGAGACGCCCCAGTCGGAAAAAACGCCCTTCTATCCGCGCAGCCCCTATGCGGCGGCGAAGCTTTACGCCTACTGGATCACGGTGAATTATCGCGAAGCCTATGGCATGCACGCCTCGAACGGGATCCTGTTCAATCATGAAAGTCCGATGCGCGGCGAGACTTTCGTTACGCGCAAGATCACGCGCGCCGTCGCGCGCATTTCCAAGGGCCTGCAGGAGAAGCTCTTTCTCGGCAATCTCGACTCTCAGCGGGACTGGGGACATGCGCGCGACTATGTCGAGGGCATGTGGATGATGATGCAGCAGCCTGATCCGGATGATTACGTTCTCGGCACGGGCGAAATGCATTCCGTACGCGAATTTGTGGAAAAGGCTTTCGCCCTCGTCAACATTCCTATCGAATGGCGCGGCCAGGGCGCAGGCGAGACCGGCGTCAATCGCGACACCGGCGAGGTGATTATCGAGGTCGATCCCCGCTATTTCCGCCCGACTGAAGTGGATCTGCTGCTGGCCGATCCGACCAAGGCGCGCGAAAAGCTGGGCTGGACCCACAAGATCGCTTTCGACGAACTGGTGCGGGAGATGGTCGAGGCCGATCTGGCGGCGCTTGATTAGGCTTCATGCCTTGCATATCGGCCAGGCGCCGGCTTCAGAAACTTTTGTCTGCTTCGGCGCTTAAACGAATGGCGGCGCGCGCGGCCAGCAGCCGATAGGCGTATCCTGTCACCCTGGAAAGAGGCGCCGGGAGCGTAAACGGGTCCGTGGACAGCACTTCAGCCATATAAGCCTCGTGCTGTTGCGCCGACATGTTTTCCTGATGACGGCGAAAGCCGCCAAGCACTGTCGGAATGACCATAAGCGGCGCATGTTCGGCGAAAAAACGCCATAACAGGAAATCGCCGGCGAGACGCATGGCGCGGATGCGCTCGCGCTGTTCGGCCTCAAGCTTTTCAAAAAGCGAACGCCTGAAAAAAATACTTTCCTGTTGAAGATTGCCGAGCAGGTTCTGGTGATGCCAGCCCGCGGCGATCTTTTTTTGCGAATAGGCGCCGAGGGGCCGCACATAACGAAGGCCGCCATGTTCATCCCAGCATGCGGGGTATCCTGAGACCCATTGAGGGCTATCCTTCTGTGCAGCGGCCGCAAGGGATGAAAACGCCCATGGCGTATAAAGATCATCGCTGTTGAGCCAGCATATCCACTCGCCTTGCGCGGCGTCGACGCCTTTTAAAAGCGCATCATACATGCCCTGGTCGGGTTCCGATAAAAGCCGGATGCGCTTGTCACCGCTGCTTTTGTCCGCAACGATCTTTGCGGTGTCGTCAGTCGATGCACCGTCGACGACGATCATCTCCCAATCCGTATTCGATTGCGCTGTTACGCTGTCAATCGCCGCGCCGATGAAGCGTGCCCCGTTCAATACGGGCGTTATGACGGAAAACGTCGCCATTGCGCTTTCATTTGCCGCATATTTATTGCCATTGATGGTTTTTGCGGAAGGGGCCGTCTTCTTTCACGAATGCCAGATCGAGCTGGCCAAGCGCATTGTCGTAAGGGCGGTAGATGCCGTCGAGAAGATCATAAAGCGCAAAGCCGTGATTATGCATGAACCGGATGATTTCGAAAAAATCCGGATGGTGATCGCCCCAGAAGCGAAAGAGCGACGCCTCGATGATAACGACGCTTGCCTTGGACAGGGTTTGCCGCCCGCCCTTCAGGACGAAAAGATCGGCGCCCTGACAGTCTGTCTTGATCAGCACGTCTCCCGAAAGCCGGCTTTTCCCGACCATTGCATCCAGCGTTTCCACGGGCACCGGGATGAGATTTTTGTAGGTCTTGCGCCGCCGGTGCATCATTGATGATCCATAGCGGTCGGGATGACGCAAGAGCGTCTCTTCGCCGGGCTTGTTCATCAGGGCGCAGTGATGGATTTCATGCTTGTAAGGTTTGAGGCTCTTTTCGAGTTCGGCGTGGAATTCGGAAAGCGGCTCAAAAGCGATATGATAGGCCTCGGGAAAGGACTCATAGATAATCCGCGTGCCGCTGGCGGCGCCGACGTCGATACAGTAATCCGGGGCGAAACCCAGGCTTTTCAAATGCTTGAAAAATTCAGAAAAGTTACGCGTCGGAGTTTTCATATGAAGGAGCGCCAGTGCTTAAGGGAGGGGGCTATTTCCGGTTTTCTCGTAAGGCGGGGGAGGCTGCTAGATGGAAGGGTCTCGAGGCATTCAGACTTTATCTCCGTAGTCCGCCGTGATATTGGCGCTAGCTTGTTGAGAATTAAAACCGCATCGCATGTCAACCTATAGATACGAGTATCAGGCCGGATTGTCGAATTGGCAACGGGCGTATCAGGACCTCAAGGATAGCTGGGCGCGGCGCTCCCTGTGGATCGACATGGCGATTCGCGAATTCAACCACAAATATCGCGGCGCCGGGTTTGGCGCTTTCTGGCTGACCTTGACGACGGCGACGACGGCGACCGGGCTTGCGCTTTTATACGGCTATCTGTTTGGGCGCCCGATTGAGGAGCATTTGCCTTATGTCACTTGCGCGATCCTCACCTGGGGTCTGATCACGGGGTTCGCCAATAATGGATGCGCCGTCTTTGTCGGCAACGCCCACGCCTTCAAGGAATTCCCGCTTCCGTCCAGCCTGTTCGTCTTCAGGCTTGCCTTCACGCAGGTGATCAGCGTCGCCTATCGCGCGATCGTCCTGGTTGCGGTTCTGCTGCTCTTCTCGGTTCCGGTTACGCTTGTCTCGCTGCTTTCGCTGGTCGGTTTCGTAATGCTGGTATGGACCGGGTTCTGGATATCGCTCGCCCTTGGCGTCATTAACGCGCGCTATCGGGATTTCGGCCAGCTTGTGAGCGCGTTTATGACATTTGCGTTCTTTTTGACGCCGATTTTCTGGCTGCCTGACCGGCTGGGCGCTTATTCGGCATATGTCAATTTAAACCCATTTTATCATATGATTCAGGTGATTCGCGGGCCGATTCTGGGGCATGACGAACTGCTTTTGCATTTCGGCGTTGTCGCGGGTTTCGCCGTCGTGGCGCCTCTCATCGGCGCCTTTGTCTTTGGCAAGCTTTCGCACCGCTTGCCTTATTGGTGCTGATCTGTGGCCAAGATAGATCTCAATAAAGTCGCGGTTGAATATCCAGTGCCGCATATGCAAAACCGCAGTTTTGTCGGCGCGGTCAAAAACGCTGCAATCGGCGGGTTGATAAAACGCGAGAAGGTGCTTCGCATTCGTGCGCTTGACGGCGTCACCATGACCCTTAGCGATGGCGACCGAGTGGGGCTGCTCGGCCGCAACGGCGCCGGGAAAACGACGCTGTTGAAGACCATGGCGGCGATCCTGCCGCCGACGGAGGGGCGGGTTGTCGTCGAGGGGCGCATCTCGCCGCTGATCTCCATGATGCTCGGCCTGGACAATGAGGCGTCCGGTTATGAAAATATTCGCATCCGTGGGCGCCTCATGGGATTTGCCGAAGAGGAGATCAACGCGGTCATGCCCGAGATCGCGGCTTTCACCGAACTGCAGGATTATCTCGATCTGCCGCTAAAGACTTATTCCAGCGGCATGCGCATGCGCCTGACCTTCGCCGCCTCGACCGCTTTCAAGCCTGAGGTTTTGCTGCTCGATGAGTGGCTGGGCACTGGCGATCTGGAGTTTCGCAACAAGGCGGCGAAACGCCTGCGCGAGCTGATTGCAGAGTCCGGCGTGTTTGTTTTCGCATCGCACAGCCGCGATTTGCATAAGCGGATCTCAAACAAAGGCGCCGTCCTTGAGAATGGCAAGCTTCTATTTTTTGGCGATATCAACGACGCTTTCGAATTTCAGGATGCGCGAAGAGCGCGATTAGAAGATCCGAGCCCCAAGCGGAAAAAGAACAAGCGAAAAAGCGCCGCCAAAAAAGAAGCAACGCCGCAGTCCTGACAGTCCTGCTTGCATCTTTGCAAGACGCGGAATGCGATTATTGGCTTGCGGCATCGGCCCTGCGCGCCATGAATTTCTCGGCTATCGAAAAAAACAACTGCGCCGCATCTTCCTGGTCTTCAATATCAGGGCGGATCGACAAACGCATGCGGCCGCTCGTATTGGCTCCGTCAAGATAGCGTTCGAGCTCCGACAGCAATTTATCGTCATTGCCGCCAAGGTCGGAGCTGGGGATGAAGGCTCCGTCATTTGTAAAACGTAGCTGTAAATAGTCCCCATAATCATCCGAGATGAATTTAATGCCGGACAAGAGATCGGCGCTGGGCGCCCCTTCTTTCCCGGGCCGAATATTGATGCCCACAGCGTCATTCGTGCGGAACGCGATAAACGCCAATTCCCCGCCGCTTTCGGGATCGCGGCATTTGATTTGATAATGGGCGTAATGAGGGCGCTTCAGGGCGCCCGAAATGTTGACGATCTTCGGCCGCTTGCGCATCGCGGGTTCTGACGGCTCATCGGGAAAGTCGTAAATCAGGCGATCGACGGCCCGCTCCATGCTGAAATCGGAGGCGTGGCCGAATTGTTTCACCCAGGCGTCGATTTCCGCATAGGGAACATGAATGTCTATGTTCCAGCCGTTTTCAAGCGTGCGTTCGAAGGTCTTGACCGCGTTGCGCTGAACGACCGGCAGCCCTATGTCATCGGAGATTTCCGTCGCCCGATTGTCGACGGCAAGTATCAGGGCGCGCCGACCGGCCTGCAAGGCGCGAATGCCGCCATGCAGGCGGGTGCCGACATAATCGCACGGATAAGTCTCAAGGAATTCGATATAGGCTTCCAGCGTCGGCGCGATGAATTTTATGTTCTCAACCGACAGGGTTTTTGCGTAGGCGTAATCATTCGCGCCCTGAAGCCAGCAATAGACATGCTTATATTTGCGGCTGAGCGCCTCGATAATCGCCTGATCGGCTTCAGGGTTTTTGGCGTAGTCTGTAAAAGTGAAGACAACCGTATCGCTGGGTTCTTTCGGAATGCGGGCGAGATGACGGCGGGTCAGCCGCCATGTTGTTGGACAGCTTGTGTTGAACACATTCGTGACGCCTGCTGCGGCAAGCTGTTTTTTGGTGTAGCCGTCTCGAACACTGTGCATGGCGGTGTCGGAGAGGATGCGCCTGTAAAGAAACTGAGTGTAGGCGTTTGGTTTTTCCTGATATTGCCACCAGCCGACACCCAGCAAGGTCAGATTTGAAAGCAGAAAGGCGTCCGTGCCTTGCAGTTTCCATTGCTTGTAGTCGTTCACATGCGACGCCAGCAAATTTGTGCCGCAAACGAAGGAATGCTCCGCCTGCTCGATCAGTTTCAGCGCTTCGGTGCCCGTATACTCATGGGTTGGGACATTGACGAAAATACATTTCGGAAAAATCAGTCTGAGCAAGGGCCGGATCGAATCCATGATGATTTGATCGCCAATGTTCTTCGAGGACACCGACGTGTCGAACAGCATGATCTGTTTGTAATCCAGATGCTCCGGAGCCGTGCTGTGCTGTTCGAATTTCTCTTGCAGGGTGGATGTTGGCATGGTCTCGGCTCGCTGCGGTTGGTTTTGATCGCCGGAGGCGAATGAAGTTTGGCGATGGTTCGAATTTGTCTTCAGCGATTGCTGTGCGGTTTTGACGGTATCGACAAGGCGTTCAGAAAAGGCCGCCATATTGTGGTCAGCCTCATAGTTGGCCATCGCCGCTTGCAGGTTCTGATACTCAGCACTGTCGGGCTTCGGCAGCGTCTGTAAGATCTCCGCGAGTTTTTCCTGCTGGCCTGACGGATACACAAAGCCGAGCTTATGGCGTTTGATCCGGTAGCCGATGCATCCGTGATCCGTGGAAATGATCGGCTTGCCGAAGGCCGCAGCGTGGGAGAAGACCCCTGACGAGCCCTCAAAGGATTTGTCATAGGGCAGCAGAACGTAATCAGCGTCGCGATAGGTCAGGCGGATTTCCTCTTCCGCCACATAGTCGTCTCGCCAGACAATCGGATCGGGCGTGAGTTCGGTCAGCGGCGCCTTGTAACGCTGTTGATCGGCTTCGAGCGGGCCTGAGACATAAAGCCGGACGCCCGGCTTTTGCGGCAAGGCGCGCGCGGCTCTGATGACATCGGGCAAGCCTTTGCGGTCGCTCTGCCGGCCGAGAGCGACAACGCGAATGCGGGCGTCGTCCTTGTCATAAAGCGTGCTGACCTGCGGGGCCTTTTTGACGGCGCCGATCGTCTCCGGCGTTAACGGCGCCGGGTCCGGCATCACCAGCACCTGATCCTGAAACTCCGGTGGTGTCGCGCGTTCCAGGCGGTCATCAAGGATGAGCATCCTCGCCCCGGGCAGGAGTGTCAGCGCGCCGGCGATCTTCTCGCGCATTTTCACGAATCCGGCGCCCTGGCTCAATAGATACCGGGCGTCGTAATGCACGAAGCTGAAGGTGATGGGGGCGGATGAACCGGCGAACCGGTCGGCGAGGGCGTCGAGCATGCCGGGAAAGAGCTCGTCCAGCCCGGAAAAATGCACATGCAGGGCCTCATCGGGAGCGCGGTCATGCAGACGCGCTTCAATGGCGTCGACGATCCGGCCGATTTGTTCTTCCGGAATTTTGCCGTACCAGAACCCTTCGGGCAAATCGACCACCGGGTCGATCGGGCTTTGATCGTCGAAATAGGCGTCAAAACCTTCAGAGCGAACCTTTCTGCGCGTCAGGATGCGCGGCTCAAATCCTGCGCTCTGAAACGCTTCAAAGGCCATCCAGGAATAAAATAATCGGCTGCCGCGAAAGATCGGGTCTACTATAAGGGCGCTGATCGTCATGAGGCCCTGTCATGCGTCGCGCGTTTCCTGCCGGGAAATGTCAGCGGCGTCAGGTGGCGCAGCCATTGATAGCGTTTTTTGTCTTTAAAGGCGGGAGCCTCTTCGCTGCGTATGGCGAAGCCGCTGACAAAGATTTTCCGCTCAGCGCTGTCGTCTTCTGCTTCATTGAGTTCCGGGGCCGAGAATTCCAGCGTCAGATTGACGAATTGCGGTCCCGTCACCGGCTTTAACGGGATTTCGAGCCTGTGCCTTTGCGTGCCGGCGAGTTCTAAGCCGCCCAGCAATTCGCCGTCCTGAATCACGGAAAAGGCCTGGCGCTCACGATCGGCCGGGACGGATGCAAGCATTTCGGCAGACCTTACGGTTTCTCCGTCTTTTACAAAGAAATGCAGATGCGCCTTCTTCCCGTCCGTCCAGACGCCTTCGAGAAAGGGTTGCGCCCAACCCTCGCCCAGAATCCGCATGCCCGGGCGGCCGCGACCGATGGGATAAAATTCGCCAGCGTGAAGCGTTAAGTCCTTTTCCGCCAGTTCGGTCGCGCGCCGCGCTTCGGCCTCGTCATGCACGCCCCGCAAAGGCAGCAAGACCCTCATGACGGACTCGGTGTCGAATAGTCTGGAGCCGGCGTCGAGGCGCGCGAATGTGGATCGGCCCGATTTGTTTCTCGAGACAGCGGCGGACAGAATAGCCGTTTCCTCTTCGCTCAGAGGCGCGTGGAAATCATCCGCTTTCTCAGCATAAAGATCAATCATTTTTGCAGCGATCGTATCGGCGTGATGACTTGTGGCGACGGCGCTCCTGCAGGCTTGCCGCACCTCATCGCTGCCCGTAAAGTTTTCAATGCCCGCAAGAATGGCGTCCGCCAATGCCGGGATGTCGCCGACAGGCTGCGCCGTGACGCCCGTGGTCTCGCCGTCAATGAGATCGCCAATGCCGCCCGCCGCGTACCCGACCGCCGGCGTGCCGCAGGCGAGAGACTCCACTATTGTATTGGGATAATTGTCTTCCAGCGACGGGATTACAAACAGGTCGGCCGCGCCATAGATTTGCGCCAGACGTTTATCGTCGGTTATTTCCCCCAATTCCATGGCGGGAATGCCCGCCGCCGAAAGCGCATGTTTCGCCGGCCGGCCAAAGGAAATGAGGAACAGCCGGCGCTCTGTGCGCTCCTTGACAAGCTTTAACGCTTGGACGAGTTCATTGAACCCTTTCCGGCGGTCGGCAAGGGTCTGCGCGCCGAAAAGAATGGCCACATCATCATCGTAGAGGCCAAGCTCCGCCCGGGCGTCGGCTCGCTCTGGCGGCGACAGGGGCGCAAATACGTCAACTTCAATGGGGTTTCTGACCACCTTTATGTCAGCATCTTTAAAAACTGCGCTGCGCCGCGCGCAGTCCGCCATCCAACCGCTCGGCGTCACCACCGTCACATCGCACCCGGCGAAGGCGTCTATTTTTTCCGCAAGCACTGTTTTCGTGAGTTCCGCCGGATCCGAGAGAAGCTGCGGGCAATGCGCGCAATCTGTTTCATATTTTGTGCAGCCGGCGCTGTAATGGCACCCGCCCGTCATCCACCATTGATCGTGCAGTGTAATGAATATGGGACGATTGGTGTCGCGCAAAAAACGGATGGCCGCGGGCGAGACAAAATGACTGCACCAGTGCAGGTGATGAATGCGGGCGATCGCCGCCGCGGGCGCTTCCGTCACGTCAAGACCGAAGGGATCGGCAGAAAAAATTGTCGAACTGAGACCGGTCCTGTTCTGCGAAATCAAAAAATGACGCGCGGTGTCAGTCCAAAACGTCTCAAGCCTTTTGAGCCCTTGCGGCAATTCGCTTCTGCGCTCTGTCAGCCTGACGCAAAACGGATCGCGGGTTTGCTTGTGACGACAGAAAAAAAAGGCCTCGACGCCGGCCGACCGAAGGGCGGCGTTCAGCCGGAACGCCGCCTTTGCGGCGCCGCCATGATTATCCGACGAGTTATAGGTTGCAACGATCATTGAAAGTCCAGCAGCGCGCCATCCCCACGGTTTCTTAGGCGACTTGTTCTTTTCCGTCCACCCGCGCCTGATCTGGAGCGGAACGGGCAATTGCCATAGCGTCCGGCTGCACTTAACAATGCCGTTCAGATGTCAAACACGCCTTGTCGTATCGAACCCCGCCGCACGCGCCGCGATCGCGCCTTCACGATGGATGACTGGTTTGTCTGGGGCGGCGGGCTTGTTGAGGAAGCCGATGGCCTGGCGCTCTATTTCGAGTGCTGGCCCCGGGATGCAACCTTTAAGGGCTGGGTGACTCACGGTCGGATCTGGCGCGCCAGCGCTGAGTCTCCGCTCGGACCATTCCATGCCATCGGCGAAGTGAACTTGCTCGGATCGGCGCCGGAATTGTCCGCCGCGTTCAATCCCATGCCTGTGGCGTCAGAGGGCAAGACGCATGTGTTCTTCACCGGGACCACCTCGGCTGAGGATTATTGGTCCGCGCGCAACAGTCAGCGTCTCGGCCTGGCCGTTTATCAGGGAAGTGATCTCATTGATGTCAGATATCCCTTGATCGATACCGCCGGTCCGGCGCGCGCCTTGATGACGTCAAATCCATCCGCCGCTGTAACAAAGAATGGCGAATGGGTGATCGTCTTCAAACAGGTGGCGAAAGGCGAGCCGCCAAAAGGGGGCCGCGTTTCCATCGGCCTTGCCCGCGCCATGTCGCCCATGGGGCCTTATGAAATCGATCCCGCGCCCATCCTCGGCCAGACTGGGAACAGTTTTGCGTTCGAAGACCCTTTTATTTTCGCCGACGGCAATGGCGTTTCCTTGCTTGTCAAAGACATGTCTGGCGAGGTCAGCGGCGTCAAAGGCGGGATCGTTCAATTTTATTCCGATGACTTGATTCATTGGCGCGGTGTGAATGACGCTGTTGTTAAGCGTGAAATACACTGGCGTAATGGCGACACGGAAACGCCGGAGCGGCTGGAGCGGCCTTTCCTGTGGCGAGACAAGTCAGGGTCAGGGGTTATGCTGCTCGCCGCGAAATGGGCTGAGCGGTCTGCTTTATTGCCGACGCCCGTCTCCCTCGAGGCTGCGCAATAGCGGCCAGAGTCGTGATTTCTAGCTTTTCTTGGCTTTGAAAGGCCAAAAGCGGGGGATGAGAAAATGCCTCGCCATATGCTCTTCGGCGTCAGACAGCTTCTTTTCGAGCGTGTCGATGGCCTGGCTTTTCTCATCGCCGATCGCGCGAACCTCGGCTAGTTTTGCTTCAAATTCGCTTATGCGAGCTCTTAAATGATTCTCCGTTCGCTCGAGGCGAGTGTTTTTGTCCGTACTCTGCGAAAGCTCCGCACGTTCGCGCTCTAGCGATCTTATGAGTTCGCTTTTCCGGTTCTCAAGCTGGTCGATTTTATGCTCGGCGCTCTGAAGCTGCTTGCGCAAAGCTTCGCGAGCCGTGTCAGAAGGCTCATCAATAATTTTTCCCAGAGCGATGCCGCGGAAGGTGAATTGAAGGCCTTTGGGATGTTGATGGCGTTCAATAACGCATTTCACGGGGATTGTGCGCCCGCGTTCTATCAGGTCCGGCTCAAAGGCGAAGAAATGATTGTTTCCGAGGCTGCGGACGAGGTCATAGTCGTAGGCTTGCAGATAGCTGACAAGAGCCGCCTTGTGCTCTTCATCATTGGCCTCGGCGACGATGACGCGGGGTCGGTGTTGCGACAGTCCTGCGCCTTCGAGGACGGTGATTTCATTGCCTTCAACGTCTATGGACAGAAAGTCCGGGGCCTCACCGGCCAAATGCCGTTCTATAATCTCCGCCACGGTGGTCGCCGGCGCCGATACTTCTTCAAATCCGCCGAGATCCGCGCCATAGCGGTCATAAGAGTTTTTCAGACGTTCTTTGGCGCCGGCTTCAAGCTCCAGGCGCGAATAGACGCCGAGGGGCTCCATCTGAAAGGAGACTGTCTCAAGATCGGGATCGCCCACACACGCGGCGTTGAGGCAGATTGAGCCAGGCTGATTGATTTTGCAGAGATCGAAATACTCTTTGACGGGCTCGACGCACACGCCTTTCCATCCCGCCTTCGCAAAAGACAGGGAATTGCTCAGATAACGACCGTCAAAAGCGCCGACATCGACAAAGGTTCCAAAGCGCTTGTAGCCAAAGATCGACCAAAGAAGAAAATCTTCTCCGCCCTCGGAGTAATAAAGCGTTTCCGCCGGATCGGCGTATTCTATTTTCGTGTTCACGCCACGTTACTCTTTCTATGTCGCTCCGCTCTTGACGGCGCCGCTCAAAGAGCGAGGAGGGGAGCTATTGCCGCGACGCGACTTTAAGAATTCTTTCATACATGACCGAGCATTCGGCGAACCTAATATGTGATTCGACAAAGGAACGGTATTTTTGTTTCAGTTCCAGCCGGTCTGGCGACGGAACGCCGATTTTTCTTGTAACATTACTCCCGTGAAGGGACTCCTCGTAAGCCTCTTTTGCGAGCATCTCGTTTAGTGTTTCATCATCCGCCGATGGAGGGGGGAGTATGCCCCCATGAACGCGATTAACCCGGTCCACGACGGCGGCGTAATTTTCAACTGTTTCATCAAATAATGCAATCGCAACAGTGTGAGGGTGGGCCACGGCGAAAACAAGAATCTCCTTGTATCTCCTGAACATGTCATCGGCGTTCTTGCCGTTATTGTAGACAAGATACGAACTAATGGCGTCAAGGGGCGCGCGGGCTGCGAGAATTACCGGAATACCCGCCATCAGCGCGCATTCCATATTTTGTCGCCAGTGTATATTATGCGCCAGTTCGGGGCGCGTATAGGCGCTGGTGGCGAGGACTTTCCTGCATAACAGCGAATTCGCCGATCTCGGAAAACCGTCAATGCAAAGTGTGGTCACCCCTAGTTTTGTGTGGGTTTGGCCTGGAAACTTTCTTTCAAGCCATCGCTCCAGATTTTTTGCTCTTGCCAAATCGACCATGGAGAATTTTCGTAATGAGAGTGGCTGTCTTGTTTTGCTGTCTGAAGACGTGTTGCGGCGTCGCCGGCGGCGGCTTAAGCGCCTGAAAGTTCATTTGTATTCCTTTGCGCTCGTGTAAGAAAGTCTCGCGAGCGCAGCTTACCGCTTATGGCGTGATCGGAAAGGCCACAAGCGTCTCAACGAGAACCGTGCTGCGCGCTCTTGCAATGTGATAAGGGATTGCCGGCAGGAATTCAGTTCGAGTTCTTTCTGCGCCAGACTTTGTTTGAGCTCATATACAGTGTTTTGAAGCGCGATATTTTCCGTCCGCAACTTGTATTCCGCCTGCTCAACGCTTTTTACATAGCTGTTGTTTTCTTCCAGAGCTTTCCGGTCACGCGCCATGGCGCGTAATAGTTCGTCGTGACGATTTTCAAGGTCGCTATTTCTTCGCAGAATACGCCGGTGATGTTTTGGATCAATGCCCTTGCCGTCGAGTTGCGTTGCCAGTTCCTGGCATCGCTGTTCGAGGGTTTCGACTTTGCGGTTTAATCTGCGCTGGTCTTGGGGTGAAAACTGAAGGCCTTCGTCTATTGGTTTTCCTTGCGCAATAATGGCAGGCGTATACTCCAGCCCTTGCGGATGTATCTGACGCTCAACGGCGCATCGTATGGAGCTTTTGCTCGCCCGCTCCTTTAGTTCCTGATTTCTTGAGAAGAAATGTGTGTAGCCTGCGCTGCGGATAAGTTGATAGTGATGGCGTTTGAGGTGTTCTTCTACTGCGTCTTGGGATGATTTCTTTTTGCTGTTCACGGCGATTATTTCGGGGTGATGACGGTGGAGGTCGAGCCCGTTTAAAACCAGCAGTTCGTCTCCACATGTATCGATTGAAATGAAGTCGATTTTTCTTTGCTGAGCATGCGTTTCGATGATTTTATTCAACGTCGTTGCCGGGACCTTCACCTTTTTCAGGCCCGGAAACTCTACGCCTAAGCGGTCATAGGTTCCTTGCGCCACTCTCTCATCTTCGCTCTCGCACGTTACTCGCGAGTGCAATCCTGAAGGTTCGGTATGAAATTCGGTTTCGGAAATAGCGGCATCGCTTACGCATGCCGCATTGATGCAAACTGCGTTAGGCTGGTGCGTGCGGCAGGGGTCTAAATATTCTTTAACGGGCTCAACGCAGACACCCTCCCATCCGGCCTGTGCGAACGAGTAACTGTCGCTTAGATACTTGCCGTCCAGCGCGCCGACATCGATGTAAAAGCCCTGAATTTTCCAGCCAAGCAGGCGCCACAAAAGATGGTCTTCGCCATGTTCCGAAAAATAATAAACCTGTGAACTGTCAACTGTTTCCATTTTGGCGACCAGAATAGCGAAATTTTACGTTTCGTATGGCTGTGTGTTGATTTTGAAGTTTATTGATCGGCCGCAATCTGAAGAATTTTTTCATACAGCGACCGGCATCTGGAGAGTTGCGGGTGCGAGCGGACAAAAGTCGCATATTCCTGCTTCAAAGAATCGCGCGATTTATTCGGGACGCCTTCGCGGTAAAACTTTTTTTCTTCATGCTGAGACTCTGTCGCCACTTTGTTTGCAATGTTGTCATTCAGTTCCGTGTCCGAAACGGTTGGGAGCGTTAAAATATCGCCGTACATCCGATTCGCTCTTTTCACGATCGATGCGTAGTCTGATGTAATCTCTTCGAACAGCGCAACTGTTGCGGCGCTTTTGTACAGAATAACAAATTCCAGCATTTCGATATAATGCTGGAACATGCCCCCGCCGAATTTGCCGCCCGTGTAAACGAGATAGGATTTGATGCATGCTTCGGGCTCGCGCACCGGAACAATGGTCGGGATATTCGCCAGAACCGCGCATTCGATATTATGCCGCTTATGAATATGGTGCGACAAGGTTCGATTGGTATAGCCGGCCGTTTCGATAATTTTTCGGCACAACAGGGAATTGGCGGACCGCGGGAAGCCGTCAACGCACAGTTCTGTGCGATCGAGCCTGGTATGGTTCAGGTGGCCGCGATGGCGCTTGAGCCACGCTTCCAGCATCTGCGCGCGCTCAATGTCTTGAGGTGAGTTTTCGGATTTCCGCAAACTGGCTGGCATGACCTGAATTAATGGTTTATGTGGCATTCGCATTTTGGCGGCGGGAATGGTGTAATCCTCTATTTTTTGAAAAAAATCAACCATTTACATCGGCCGATCAGATAATCTGATTGCAGCGGCGATAATCGTTGGGCGCGCCCGTTTTCTGCGGCATATTGAATGGCGCGGGTCGGGCCGCCGGGGCGAAAAAGGACAGCATCATCATGTGGACATTCTCTGTCGGAACGACAAGCGGGGTCACCGCGTCCCAGATCAATTCAGCCATGAATGTGGTTGAAGACGCCGCCGACTATTGGGGACGCTATATAGATTTCGGGTCCGGGATTCTCGACGTCACGGTCAATTTTGTCTCCCTTGGCGAGACGACCTTGGCGCAGGCGGGGGGGACGTTCTTTTCCGTCGGCGTCGATGGAGGCAATACGGTTTTCCAGGCGGGAAGCATTCTCGAATTGCAGGACGGCACGGATCCTAACGGCGCCGGAGCCGACATAGAAATCGATATCAATTCCGATACGATAAATGATGGCGACTTCTTTTTCGGCGGCCTGTCCAACGCCAATGTGCCGTTTGCGCAATATGACTTGTTCACTGTGTTGTTGCACGAAATTGCGCATGGTTTGGGATTTTTGTCGTTCCTGGAGGAAGGCGGCAACGATATCGCCGTTTACGATTTGTCGGTCGACCAGGTCGGACTGAATTACTTTTTTACAGGCGCTAACGCGATGGCTGTCTATGGCGGCGATGTTCCGCTCTATAGCGAGCCCAGCCATATCGGCGATTCCGATTTCGATTTGCTCAACGCCGCCCTTTTTAACGGGACGCGGGTTTTTCTCTCGGAACTTGACATCGCCATGCTCAAAGATATCGGGCTCCCTATTCTGGGACCTACCGGCGGCAATGATGTCTTGTATGGCTTTCATGCAAGTTTTGACGGTCGAACTTATGTCGGCGGCGACGACGTCATCGCCTTGCTCGGCGGCAATGACTGGTATGACGGGCTTAATGGCGACGATGCGATTGATGGCGGCGACGGCGCCGACACCTTGTTCGGCCAGGGCGGCAGCGACACGCTGCGCGGCGGCGCCGGGAACGACAGCTTGTCCGGCGGCGTCGCGGCGGACGAGATCCGCGGCGAGCTTGATGACGACAATATCGATGCGGGCGGGGGCCATGACACCGTTTACGCAGGCTTCGGCAATGACACGGCTTTCGGCGGCGCCGGCGACGACTATGTCACCGGCGGCGACGGGGCTGACTCGCTCGATGGCGGCAATGGCGATGACTATGTCATCGGCGGCGATGGCGCAGATATCGTTATTGGCGGGGCCGGACGGGACTCGCTTGTGGGCAATAATGGCGACGACACGCT
Organism: Parvularcula sp.; assembly: GCA_002704915.1. Lineage (GTDB taxonomy): Bacteria > Pseudomonadota > Alphaproteobacteria > Caulobacterales > Parvularculaceae > Hyphococcus. The sequence goes on along the minus strand of PAIP01000064.1, from coordinate 34,474 downwards.
GGACGGCGGCAATCTGGAGGACACCCTGCGGGGGCAGGGCGATGACGACCTGATGTCGGGCGGCAATGACGATGACTCGCTGGCCGGCGGCTATGGCGCGGATACGCTGAACGGCGATAGCGGCCTGGATTCCCTGCGCGGCGGCGGCGGAAGCGACACGGTGATCGGCGGGGTCGGGCACGATCTGGTGACGGGCGGCGCCGACGATGACCTTGTGGACGGCCAGAATGGGAACGACACCGTGATTGGCGGCGGGGGCGCCGACCTCGTGCTGGGCGGCGCCGGCGAAGACTCCCTGACCGGCGGCGGGGACGACGACACGCTGGACGGCGGCAATCTCAATGACACGCTGCGCGGCGGGGCCGACGACGATCTCTTGGATGGCGGCAATGACGACGATCTGCTGTTCGGCGGCACAGGGAACGACACGCTGATCGGCGGCGATGGCGACGACACGCTCTCCGGCAACGCCGGGGATGATCTGTTCGTCTTCAACGCCGGCGACGGCGATGATGAGATCAACGGTTTCCAGGCGGGCGCCGCGACCGACGACGTCATCGATCTCTCCTCCTTTGACGGCGTGTTCGACGATTTCTCCGATGTGACCGCGGCGGCGGCTGATGTCAGCGGCGACGTTGTCATCGATCTGGGCGGCGGAAACTCGATCACAATCACGAATGTGGTCCTCGCCAGCCTCCATGCGGACGATTTCCTTTTCTAGGCAAATCATGGCGTCACCCCCGACGCCTTGAAGGAGGCGGCGAGCTTGCTTGACGCTGCTGTTTTAATGTCTAAATCGGTGTGTGGTGAAAGCGCGCTGGCGGCAAGCGCAATGCAGTCGGATTGGCGGAATATTGTCTCGCAACTTTGAGAAACCCGATGCTCCGAGCGCGACTGACGCCGCGGAGGCGCAAGTCGCCGATGCGCGAAAATTGCAGCGGGTGACTGACGAATTACGCTCCGAGCTCAGCGCGGAAAAGCTTTTCGTTCAGCAAGTGATGGCGGAAAATGATCGCCTGAAAGAGCTGATTGCAAAATTGCATCACGCCCTTGAGCCGAGAATAAGTTCCATACTGACATTACGGCCGCTGCGCTTTGCGCTTGCGGAACGCAATCGGATCAAAGCCGAGGTGAGAAAAAAGGGGCGGGGCTCGGAAGATACGGTCGGGCAACTTATCGAGGCGCGCAAGCATGAATATTCAACCGCGGCCGACATTGTCGAGCGCGTTCGCGAGACGGCGCGCAGCCACGGCGCGCAGCCGGGCCGGACCGCTGCCGGCGATGTCGGGATCGCCGTTTACGCCCATGACCGCGCGCATTTTGTATCGAATGTATTGCATGCGCTGGATCTTCAGGGCGCCAGCGGTCTCGTCCATGTCTGGATCGACGGTGATCATGGCAATGCGGGAAAACGCGTGCGCGTCGACCTTGTGCATGATTGCGTTCAAATGTTTCCCGTCAAAGCGGTCCACCGGAATCGCGGCAATTTCGGCTTTCGCAAAATGATGCTGCTTTCCATGCGCTACATGATGGAGCGGTATGACAAGATAGTCTTCCTGGAAGATGATTGTTTTCCGGTCGGCGGCGCTGTCGACGGGTTTAGCCGCGCGCTGGACGCCATTGCAGACAAGCCGGATGTGTTTTCCGTTTACGGCCACCCGTTTGGCCTTGCCAATGAAGAACAGGGCGTCGCGCGGTTCCAGGGATGGGGCTGGGCGACGACATCGGAAAAATTGCGGCCTGTCTGGGACCGGCTCATGGACTGCTATCTGAAGACCGAAGAGGAATATCTGGATTTTGTAAGAAGCGTTTTAACGCCGGAGATCCAGGCGCAAATCGACATTACGCCGGGTCGGTTGCCTTCAGACACGCTGACCAAGTTTTTCGCCTGGGATGAAACCCTATGCCTTCTGACGGCGCTGCAGGGCATGCGTCACCAGCGGACTGACAAGCGGCTCATCTATAATTTCGGCGCAGGCGCGGATGCGGCGCACTTTCATGATATTGACTATTTTCGTGAGCCTCCATTTAACATGGTTTCGATGGATGAGATCTGGGCTCATTATTAAGGCGACAGGCGAAATTACCCGTGAAACAGGATGCTAGAATATTCGTCGCCGGACATCGCGGCATGGTTGGCGGCGCCATATGCCGCGCGCTGAAGGCGAGCGGATATGACAATCTCGTGCTGCGCACGCGCGCCGAGGTCGATCTGCTCGACCGGAATGCGGTCAATGCTTTCTTCAAAGCGGCGGGGGTTGAATATGTCTTTCTGGCGGCGGCGAAGGTGGGCGGCATTATCGCCAACGACACTGAAAGCGGCGACTTCATTCGCGACAATCTCTATATCCAGACCAATGTGATCGACGCGGCTTATCGGCACGGCGTCAAGAAGTTCATGTTTCTCGGCTCAAGCTGTATTTATCCGAAATTCGCCGAACAGCCGATCAAGGAATCGAGCTTGTTGACCGGCGAATTGGAGCCCACAAATTCCGCCTATGCGATTGCGAAAATCGCCGGCAAGGAAATGTGCGACGCTTACCGCAAACAGTTTGGCTTCAACGCGTTCACCGTGATGCCGTCTAATGTCTATGGCGTTGGCGACAATTTCGATCCGCAGTCGAGCCATGTGGCGGCGGGGCTTATGCGCCGCTTTCACGAAGCCAAGAAGGCGGGGCTTGACGAGGTCGTCGCCTGGGGAACGGGCTCCCCGCTGCGGGAACTTATTTTTGCAGATGATCTCGCCGACGCCTGCGTCTTCCTGATGAACAGCTATGAAGAAGGCGGGATGATCAACGCCGGATCGGATCAGGAAGTTTCGATCCGCGAGCTTACGGAGCTGATTGCGGAAACGGTCGGCTTCCAGGGAAAAATTTCCTGGGACGCGTCAAAGCCTGACGGAACGCCGCGCAAGATCATGGACAACAGCCGCCTGCGCGCGCTTGGCTGGAAGCCGAAAACGACGCTGCAGGAAGGGCTTGCGCAAATGTATGCGTGGTTTCTCGAAAACGTCGCGAAAGACTAGGTCGCCGAAAGCTCGGCCTCGCGCTCTGCGTCAAGACAGCGGCGCCAGTAAGTCTCCATCCGGTTTTCCGCGATAAAGCTTTCGCTTTCACGCAAAGCCTGTTCGCGATAGCGTTCCCGATTTTTGTAGATATCGAGGATGGCGTCCGCATAGTCCGTGGGCGCTGACGCCGTCAGACCGCCATGGGCGTCGGCGGCTTTGCCGGGATAGGTGTTGGCCGCGGCCACCAGGGTTTTGCCGGCGGCGAGCGCTTCGGTGACGACCGCCGAGCCGCGCACGCGATATTCATGTTCGCCATAGGGAAGAAGCACGATGTCGCTTGCATGAAGCAGCATCTGATAGTCCTCGTCGGACAAGGGATCGAGCAGAAGAATGACTTCCTCCGCCCGCGCCGCCAAAGCGTCAATGGCTTCAGTGATTTTGGGATCTCGGCCGACAATTTGCGGGCTGGCGTGCAGAACGAATTTGATCTTTTCCTTCGCCCCGGGAAATTGGGAGGCGCGTGGAAACAGCTCCTCGACGATGTCCGGAATTTTGTGAAAGCCTTTTTCAAGCCGCGCCGATCCGAGAGAAATAATGATGAGGCTGTCTTTCGGAATACCCAGTTTGTCGGTCAAGGTAGAGCGCGCAGCGTCTGCGGCGCCCGGCGGCGGCGGGCTCGCCGCAATGGGCAGGGGCCGAACCTGCGCATCCCAGAGCGTCGATAAATGTTCTGCGAGGTAGGCATTCTCCGCATAGAGAAATAGCTTGCGGTAAAGCTTGCCGGACGCTTTCAACTCTCCAAGGCTTGCGGCGAAACCTTCTGCGCTCTGCCGTTTGGGCATGATCCCGACGGGATCATAAGGCGTCGCCACATGGAAAACCGGAAGCGCATCGGCCGGGGTTTCGTGTATCAGGCGAGCAACGCCCGACAGGCTTTCGCCGTCCGCCGAGTGCAGAAGAACCCGGTCTTGGGGGCCGATCTCCCATTGAGCAAGCGCAGATTTGAGATCTTCGTAAAAATTGCTTGGCGGCAGTGCGACGGGGACGGGCCGGCCTGTCAGTTTGTGCGCGAGACGCGCAAGAAGGCTTGGCTTTTCCGCCACCTGTTTCTGCTTGATATAGGCGTCATACATGGATGCGCTGAAAACCGGCGCGATGCGCGCATTTTCAAAGTCGAGCGTGCTTGAAAACGCCGCAGAGCAGAGCCAGATGGTTTCAAACCCCATTTGATGCGCAGAGCGCGTCGCCTCGCGGGTCATCATATAGTGATGGCCGCGAATGTCCTTGAGCGACGGATCGGCGATAAAAAGGCGATTCATGCGGCGAGCTTTGCGTGTACGGAAGCGTCTTCCATATAGGGGATTGGCGCTCCTTAAAAGCGCTGGCGCAGCGCCGCCGAGCCCGCAACGATTTCCATCCGGAAGCAACGCAGCAACACTTGCTTGCTGTTGCCGGAGGATGTTTTTCAACTCATGCATGTGTGAATATTGATGGGCGCGTTGCCCGCCGATGCGGCCGGAGGTAATGCCTCAGGCGGGGTCAGGTTTCCGGTCCGGGGACCTGCCTTTTAGAGGATGGCATGAGCGAATCGACGCCGTCGGCGGCCCTGCCGGCGACCGTGATCATTGTGAACTTCAATTCCGGGGCGCGGCTGGCGCGCTGTCTGGACTGTCTCGACCGTCAAACGGTCGTGGATTTCGAGGTTGTGGTCGTGGACAACGCCTCCGCCGACGCGTCGCTGGCTGAGGCCGGTCTCGCCCCGGAGGCCGCTGGGCGGCGCAATGTCCGGCTGATAGAGGCCGGGCGCAATGCCGGTTTTGCGGCGGCGAATAATATGGCGGCTGAAACCGCCCGGGGGGAGTGGCTGGCCTTCCTCAACCCCGACGCCTATCCGGAGCCCGGCTGGTTGGCGGAGCTCCTGAAGGCCGCAGAGCGCTATCCCGGTGCGGATGCGTTCGGGTCGCGCCAGCTTGATGCGGCTGATCCGGCGCGGCTGGATGGCGAAGGCGATGTTTGCTCGGTGTTCGGGATCGCCTATCGCGGCGGTTTCGGTCATGCGGCGAAATCCGCGCCGGCAAATGGCGAGTGTTTCGCCCCCTGCGCCGCGGCGGCGCTCGTCCGGCGGCGCGTCTTTCTTGACCTTGGCGGGTTCGACGAGCGCTTCTTCTGCTACAGCGAGGATGTGGATTTCGGCTTCAGGCTGCGCAATGCGGGCGGTCGGGCCGTGCAGGTAAACAGCGCGGTTGTCCTCCATGAGGGGTCGGGCCTCACCGGCCGCCATAGCGAGTTCACGGTCTATCACGGCCAGCGCAATCGCATCTGGATGTTTTACAAGAACATGCCCGCTGGCCTTTACTGGGCGACGGCCCCGCTGCGCCTGACGGCCGATCTGGCGCTGTTCCTGAAAGCCGCAGCGGCTGGAAAAGCGGGCGCCTATCTCCGCGCCATTCGCGCCGGCTATGGCGGGCTTGGCGCGTTTCGGGAGGACCGACGAAAGATCGCCGCCTTGCGCCGCAAGAGCGGCGCCGCTATCGCTGCCGCCTTGTGCTGGTCGCCGCTGAAGCTTTTGCGGCGCGAGGCTGATTTGAGACCGCTGGATGATCCTTCAGCCGCGAACGAACGATAGAGCGACAGCCCCCGTGTCCGTAACGCCGACCTTTGCGATTTCCGTCCCCATTGGCGCGTATCATCCGTTGCTGCCCGACTGCCTGAAAAGCCTCGCCATCCAGACGCCGCGCCCTCAGGTCGCGGTGCTGGACGCCTCCGGCGATCCCCGCGTCGCAGAAGCTGTGGACCAATTCTCCGATCTCGTCGCCTATCGCCGCGCCGGCCCGGACGGCGGCCAGTCCGATGCGATCATCGAGGGATGGGACAATCTTTCCGGCGATATCCTCGGCTGGCTCAATGCGGATGACGCGCTTTATCCCGGCGCGCTGGCGGAGGCCGCCGAAAAGTTCGCCAATGCTCCCGATACGGATTTGTTCTACGGTCACAGCACGATCATCGATGACGATAATATCATCGAAGGCTATCACTGGGCGGTGGAACCGCCGAGCGAGATGATCCTTGCGGGCGACATCATCTCTCAGCCTTCCTGTTTTTTCCGGCGCTCGAAACTCGATGAGATTGGCGGGCTCAATCGCGATCTGCATTACACCATGGACTGGGACATCTGGGTGCGCTTCTGGCGTGCGGGCGCGACCTTCGCTTACACGGAAAACGTGCTTTCCCGCGTGTTGTGGAGCAAGGATGCGAAAACCGGGGGCTTCAACCGGCGCCGCCGCGAAGAGCTTGAGCGCATCATCGGCGCCAACGCCAGCCTGTCCCGGCGCCTGAAAAGCCGTTTCGGTTTCGCCCTGCATCACGCCCTTGAATATCTGGCCCCGGACGCCGTCGCCGATTTCCTGCGATCCGCGCCGGGACGGACTTTGCGCGCGATCAACGGGCTTGACCGCAATGGCGGGTTTTCGGGCGACGCTTATCTGCCTCTCGTACATTATGGCGATGCGCCGATGACGAAGCTTGAAGTGAAGCTGCGGTGTCAGAGCCCGGTTACAATATCGGCGGCGGGCGCCGAACTCGACGTTAATGCCTCGGGAACGCATCTGCTTGTTTTCGACAATCCCGTCCCTGCGGGCGAAATTCTTCAGCTTCGCTTGACCGCGAAAGACGGCGCTGCGCGTTTTCTCGGCGCGGCGTGGCGGTGAGGGGCGGTGAGGACGTGATGGATCATCGCATTCTCGTTTTTACTGTTCACAAGGCCGCCTCGCTCGGCGTGCATGAAGTCCTCTTGCGAATCGCAAAGAAAGAAAAGTGGCCGCTCTATTCGCCGAATTTGAAAACGCCCAATCTCGTTGAACCGAAAGAGCCTGGCGATGCTGCATTCTTCGAGCAACTTGACGGCAAGACCGGGCTTGTGGGTCCGATCCGCATGCCGGTCTCGCTAAAGGACAAAGCGCCTGACGACAAACTCGTCCTTCATCTGCGCGATCCGCGCGATGTTCTGGTGAGCATGTTTTATTCCTGGAGTTACAGCCATCCGGGCGTCAATGAAGACTACCGCGCGGGGCTGATCGAGCGGGGGCTCGATGATTTTGTCCGCCGCGAAAGCGCGCGGTTGAAAGAGAAATATGCGCTTTATGTGCGCGACTATCTCAGCCTGCCGGGGGCGGTGCTCTTGAAATACGAAGACTTCGTCCTCGACCGGCCGGTATGGCTCAAGGCGTTGTTGTCGGCTTGCGGCGTCGATCCGGAGCGGCGCTTTTATGAAAAGCTGGCGAAGGACAATCCCGCCGCCAAGCTGCGCAAGGAAGACAAATTCTCGCATATCCGCAAGGCGGCGCCGGGCGACCATGAAGAAAAGCTGGAAAGCGAAACCATCGCGATGCTGAACCGCGAATGGAAAGAGATCTTGCAAGCGCTTGGCTATGGCGCCGCCTAAAAGGGCGATTTGAAATCCCGCCAGCTTTGCGCCTTGGCGTCTTTGTCAGAGAGAGAGGCCTCATCGTCGTCGACGCCCCAGTCGATGGCGAGGTCGGGGTCGTTCCATTTGACCGACCCGTCACTGGCGCCGTCGTAGAAGGCGTCCACCTTGTAGGCGACCTCAGTGTCGGGTTCGAGCGTCAGGAAGCCATGGAGAAATCCCTTGGGCACGAAGATCTGCTTGCCGTTCTCGGCGGAAAGCTCGGCTTTCACCCATTTCCCGAAGGTGGGCGAGGCTTTCCGGGCGTCCACGGCGACGTCGATGATCGACCCGCGCAAAACCCGCACCAGCTTCGACTGGGCGTGGGGCGGCGCCTGAAAGTGAAGGCCGCGCACGGTTCCTTTCCTGGCCGAATAGGAATGGTTGTCCTGAACGAAATCGACCTCCACGCCGGCCGCCTTGAAGGCGCGGGCGTTATAGCTCTCGGAAAAAAATCCCCGGTCGTCTGAAAACCGCCGCGGCGTGATGATTTTCACCTCCGGGATGTCGAGGGCGATGACGTCCATGGGGAACTGGCCTTGCTTGCTGCGGCTCCGCTTCAAGCCCAGCCTGCCCCCGATTGCAAGCCGGGCGGAATCGGGCGCGGGATAGGTTGGTGAAAAATTTCCCCGTGTCGTCCCCAAAACAATCCCCAAGGGTTGGGGAAAGCCATTTGAAAACCAATTTTCACATTATCTTGCGGGTTGGCCCGAAGTGACGCACAAGATGTAGGAATTCATTCCGCCAACCCGTGCTTAATGCAGGACCCTTGAAAATGCCTGACGCATCCCAGTTGATCAACGAAACCGCCGCCGATGTGCCGGGGCTCCTGACCCCGTCTTTCGCCTATAAGCCGTTCCGCTACCCCTGGGCCTACGATTTCTGGAAGCGCCAGCAGCAGGTCCACTGGATGCCCGAAGAGGTGCCGCTGGGCGAGGACTGCAAGGACTGGGCGAACAAGCTCGACGATGGAGAGCGTAATCTCCTGACCCAGATTTTCCGGTTCTTCACCCAGTCGGATATCGAGGTGAACGACAATTACATGGAGCGTTACAGCCGCGTCTTCAAACCCACCGAAGTGAAGATGATGCTGTCGGCTTTCTCCAATATGGAGACGATCCATGTGGCGGCTTATGCGCTTTTGCTTGAAACCATCGGCATGCCGGATTCGGAATTCTCGGCGTTCCTCGAATATGAGGCGATGCGCGACAAGCACGATTTCATGCAGCGTTTCGGCGTCGACAGTCACGAGGACATCGCCCGCACGCTCGCCATGTTCGGCGCCTTCACCGAAGGGCTTCAGCTCTTCGCGTCCTTTGCGATGCTGATGAACTTCCCGCGCTTCAACAAGATGAAGGGCATGGGCCAGATCGTCACCTGGTCGATCCGCGACGAGTCGCTCCACTGCGAAGGCATGATCCGGCTCTACCATGCGTTTGCGCGCGAGACCGGCTGCGTCACGAAGCAGGTCGCCGATGACATCGTCGAATGCTGCCGCACGGTTGTCGGTCTGGAAGACAAGTTCATCGATCTCGCCTTTGAGATGGGCCCGGTGCAGGGCATGACCGCCGACGACATCAAGCAATATATCCGCTATATCGCCGACTGGCGTCTTGGTCAGCTTGAACTGCCGAAGCTTTACGGCGTCGAGAAGCATCCGCTGCCCTGGCTCACGGAAATTCTCAACGGCGTTGAGCATGCGAACTTCTTCGAGGCGCGCGCCACGGAATATTCCAAAGCCGCGACACGCGGCGAATGGCATGGCGATGACGGCGTCTGGTCGAATTTCGACGCCATGATGGCGCGGCGCAAACAAGCGGCGAATGGCTAGGGGCGCGGCGCGCTTGCGCTGAGGGGCGGAGGCATGGTCGGGCCATGGGCGGCGCAACAATAAAAACCAGCGGCGCCGCCATGCCGACGGGCCGCGGCTATGTGGACGCCATTGACGGTTTGCGCGCGCTGGCCGTGTTGCTTGTCCTGCTTTTCCATGCGGGATTCACCTTCGCATCCGGCGGTTTCGTCGGCGTCGATGTTTTCTTCGTTATTTCAGGCTTTCTCATCACCTCGAATATTGTGCGCGATATCGAGCGGGGCGACTGGAGCTTCTCAAGATTTTATACGCGCCGGATTGCAAGGCTTTTGCCGGCGCTGTTTACGGTTCTGTTCTTCACGCTTGCCGCCGCCTTTTTCATTCTTTCGCCGACAGACCTTGAGCGTCTCGGCCGGTCTTCGCTTTATGCGGCTTTATCCGGCTCAAACATATTCTTCTGGCTGGAGGCGAACTATTTCGATCAGGCGGCGAACACTAAGCCATTATTGCACACATGGTCTCTGGGCGTCGAAGAACAGTTTTACCTGATCTGGCCGTTGCTCGTTTTAGGCTTTCACCGCTGGCGGGCGCGAAGGGGCGTTCTGATCGGCATGATGGCCTTGGGCGCGATCTCCCTTGCGGCGGCGTTTCTGACATCGCCGCATCTGCCAAGCGCAGTTTTCTTTTTGACGCCGTTTCGCATTTATCAGTTCGTTCTCGGCGCGCTTGTCGCCTTGGGGCTCACGCTTGCGCAAGGAAACAAAGCCGGCCTTGCCGGTTTCGTCGCCGCAGCCGCCTTGTTGGCGATCGCTTATGCGGCAAATGGAGAGACATCGCCTTACTGGCTCGCCGCCTTTGCGCCGGCGCTGGCGGCGGCGATCTTCATCTGGGCGGCGGAAAGCCCGATCGTCAAACTCGTTTTCGGCTCAACGCCCATGCGCTGGATCGGCCAGCGCTCTTACGCGATCTATCTGATCCACTGGCCGATCATGGTTTTGTGGCCGCTGGCGACGGATTTCGAGCTTTCCGTCGCCGAGGGATGGCTCGCGATTGCGGCCTCCGTCGCCACGGGCGCGATTTTGCATGCTGCGGTGGAAAAGCCCCTTCGTTTCTATGCGCGCACAACCCCGGAACAACGCCATCGCCGCCTCGGGCTCGTCGCGGCGATGCTGCTGGCGGTGATTGTTCCCGCCGCGCATTTCTGGGGGTTGAACGGCGTGCCGGGGCGATTGCCAGAAGAGCTTTTATTGGCGGTAGCCAACGAGGATGCGTTGCTGATGGACCGCAGGCGTATCGCAATTTGCCAGCAGTCGAATGCTAAGCCCATGGAGCCGGATAAATTAAAAAGTTGCGTCACGCCGCCCGAGGAAAGAAGAGCCTCAGTTTTTGTCTTGGGGGATAGTTTGGCTACGGACGTTGCTGCTTCGTTACGCTTTGCCTATCCAAACTTTTTTATTGGCCAGCATACTGGATCTGGTTGCGTTATATCGAGAGACAGGGATGCGCAGGCTAAAGGCAAGGCCTGGTGCGTCCAATTGATGAATGAAGCGATCGAACAGTCGCTTGACAAAAACACGAATTACCGACGGATCATACTCCTATCGAACTGGCGAATCGAGCGCGTTGAGGACCTTAATGATATTATTCAGGACTATAACGCGAGCGGCATTACTCCGATAATTTTCGGGCCGCGCGCGACTTTTACGGAACGGGTTCCGGCAATTGCATATTCATCAAAGAGCATCGCCGATGCTGAACGGCGCGCGCAGTTGTTTAGAGATAAGAAATATGATCGTGCTGCGGAGATATTCCCTCGAAAGCTGCGCGGCGATTATGAATATATAGATTTTATTGAAATGCAGTGCCCAAATGGCGTGTGCCCAATTTTTGACGAGGATGAAAATCTTCTTTACATGGACCGGCGCCATTTTACCGGAGCTGGTATTAAATGGTTCGCCAAGCGGCTTCGCGCGGAGCATCCGCGGATCCTTTATGGTTATGCCGACAAAATGACCAAGCCCGCCAGCCTTCAATAACCGTTTTACGAATGGTCTCGCACCACCCTGCCGCGCGGCGCATTGACGAGACAGGCCTCGCGTTCGCGCTCAATGCGGTCGGGATCGTCGCCATATTCGATCAGCGGATGTTTTTTCAGTTTTGCGGCGATGCAGTCTTTCAGGCCGTTGAACGGCGGTTCGTCGCTTTGAAGGGCGATGGGCCGCCATTGTTCGAACTCGGAGTCGTTGACGTAAAACATGATGATCGCGCGCCGTTCGAGCGTGGATGAAAAGCCGTGATAGGAGTAAAAATGCGGCACGAAAATGCCGACCGAGTTCGGCTTGTACTTTGCGCCATAGGTCGGGTTTAGATCGCGGTCATAACAGATCGTGCCGTTGTGGTCCGCTTCTTCCTGCGTCGGCTCCGTGCGCGGGAAATAGAAAACAAAGGACATGAATTTCGCCGGGATATCCACATGGATGTTCTGGAAGCGCCCTTTTGGAATATAGATGACTTCGAACTCGTCATGATGAACGCGCAAACCCTCAAGCATCTCGTCGGGACGCATATAGAACTTTTCCGCAAAGGCGCGTTTGATATCCTTGTCTTCAAATAGCCGCTTTATGTACGTGATTTCAGGCTCGGTGCTGTCTTTTAGATTGAAGCGATTGTTGACGTGTTCGGGATTGTCCTGTTTGCGCTGGCCGAGCTTCTTCTTGTCCTCATAGACGGAAATGCGCTTGTTGACGGCCTCATAGAGTTCGTCCGGAAAAATCTTCTCGATATACATGTGATAGAACGGCTTTTCGACCACGCGGGCGGCGCGGGCGGCGGCCAGGACATGCGCTTTATAGGCGTCGAACCGTTCCTGGGTGAAATGCAGCCGGCCCGGCGTCAGAGGCGTCGCCTGCGGCTTCGGGCTTGGCGCCGGGGTTTTGCGTTCAGGCGCGAATATCGTTTTGAGGCGGTTGAGTGCGTTCAGCATGAAGCAAGTCCCAGACGGTGGCGAAGAATTTAAAACTATTCTATCCCGCTTTCGAAGGCCAGAACAGAGGGGCGCAGCGCGATGAAGTTGAGAAAGGTGATATGCGTCGGACTGCCCAAAACGGGCACCTCGTCCCTGCAATCGGCGCTGAAAATTCTCGGCTATAAACGCCTGGCCGGCTTCGATATGGCCGACTGCATGAAATATCTGCGCGGCGACCTGGAGCCGCTGGTCGAAAAAATGGGAGCGCATGACGGCGCACAGGACTGGCCGTGGCCGCTGCTGTATCAGCCTTTATATCGCGCCTATCCCGACGCGCTTTTTGTGCTGACCGTAAGAAAGAGCGAGGATGTCTGGCTTGACAGCATGCAAAAGCATGCGGAGTTAAAGCGCAAGCTTGTGCGCCCGCCCGGCATGCGCCAGCATATTTACGGCTACGAAAACCCCGCCGACAATCCACAGCATCACATCGATCATTACCGCACGCATAATGCGCGCGTTCGGGACTATTTCAGCGACAAGGGTGAATTGATCGAGGCGTGCTGGGAAAATGGCGACGGGTGGGATTTGCTGTGCCGCGCCTTGAAGATGCGGGCGCCCGCGGAAGCGTTCCCCCACGCCAATAAGAGAAAAGACTGAACCGGCGACGTGGGCGCCATTGGTTGCGGCCGCCACGTTTTCCCGCCGCAGCATCAGACGGGATTTAACTCGCGGGCCAGCGAGCGCAATTGCGGGCGCATGTCCTCGACCATCTCCATCGCGCCGCGCGTGAGGCGGGCGATGTTTGCTTTCGAAGCGTCGTCGATGCGGTCCGAGCCGCGCCCCTTTTCAAGCCGGTAATCGAAGCGGATATAGTTCTCGTCCAAAAGATAGCTGAGTTGTCGGTTCACCGCGCGCGCCTGACCGTCATGAATGGCGGAGATGAGCGGCGTGCGGAAACGCCCCGCCGGCGAGATCCATTCGGAAAAGCCCCAGCCCTTCGAGCGGTCGTAAGGATAGTTGCGCGTCTGCCGGCCGGTGCCGAGCGATATGACGTGGATGTCGTCGCCGGGAAAAAGGCGAGAGGCTTCCGCGACCGCCGTCATCGCCGGATCGTTGAGATAGACGGCGCCGTCAATGGCGGTCCAGCTTTGCGAGCGGTCGGGCGTTTCAACGCGATGCGGCGGAAAGAAAGTCGGCGCCGCGCTCGACGCCATCATCGCGTCACGCACGGAGATCATCTGATAACAGTCGCACTCTTCCATGTCTTTATAATGCGGCCCGCCGCGAAACAGGATGATGTCGCGCGGGTCGATGGAATAGGCCGGGATCAGAAGATTGCGCCGGGCGCTGGCGAACACCACGTCCCCGAACTGTTCTTCCAGAACAGCGGCGAGGCGGCCGGCGTCATGCAACGGACCGAAAAGCTGCGGCAGGCGGCCAAGGATCGGAATGTTGCAGAACCATCTCGACGGGAAGATCCGTCGCGAGGTGTCTTCGAAGAACCGGACGATTTCGGCCGGCGCGGGACCGCGTCCGCCATCGGGCCTCGGCAGGGCCAGCGCGGCGGCGACGAAAGACCCGCTCGACGTGCCGGCGATGAGATCGAAACAGTCGGCCACGGCGCAGGTCTTGCCCGCCGCTTTGAATTCGGCGTCCAGCGCGTCGAGCACGATAGCGGCGACAATGGCGCGCACGCCGCCGCCGTCGATGGAAAGAATGCGCCGCGTCGTCATGGGCTCCCCCTTTTGCCGGGATTTCTCTCCCCGGCCCCTGTCCGATGCGGTGGACAAGGGCGGGCGGCGCGGCCATATTCGGCGCAAAAGTGTGACAATTCAAATCACGAAGAACAGAAGGCTCCCATGTCCAACGATCCTGAACGCATCACCATCATCGCCCGCGAATTCACGGCGGCCGCGCTTGAATTTCACCGCGGCAAGATGGCGGAGAAGGGATACCGCATGGAAGGCTCCATCACGCCGCGCAGCTTCAAGATGATTGAAGGCATGGAGGCGCCGAAGGACCTGTTCGACGGCGAGCCGCTCTTCGCGGTCACCTTCGTCAAAAAAGACTAGAATTTCTCCCGAATTCGACATTTGCGGACGGCTTCGCTAGGTTTGCCTCTCCCGCCTCTGGCTGAAGACAACCAAAGCGAGATCCATGATCGCATCGCTCAACGCCTTGCTTTGGGGCAAGGTTTTAATCTTCGTCCTGATCCCTGTCGGATTGTGGTTCACCCTTCGCTCGCGTTTCGTGCAGATCCGACATTTCCCGGAAATGTTCGGGATTTTCCGCGAGGCCTTCAAACATAAGGGCGATCACCCGTCATCCTTTCAGGCGCTGGCGCTGTCCGTTGCGGGGCGTGTGGGCGCGGGCAATATCGCCGGCGTCGCCGTGGCGATCACGCTTGGCGGGCCGGGCGCGGTCTTCTGGATGTGGCTTGTGGGCCTTGTGGGCATGGCGACGAGCTTTTTCGAATGCTCGCTGGCGCAGTTGTTCAAGCGGCAGGAGCCGTCCGGCGATTTTCGCGGCGGGCCGGCCTTTTACATTCAGCACGGGCTTAAAAAACGCCTTGGGCCGCTCGCGCCCATTCTGGCGGGGGTCTATTCAATCCTGCTCCTCATCGCCTTCGGCTTCGCCTTCAATGTGTTGCAGAGCTACGCCGTCTCCACCTCGGTAAGCGGCGCCTTCGGCATCGATCCGCGCATTGTCGGCGTTGTGCTGGCCGTCTTTGTTGGGCTTGTCATTTTCGGCGGCGTGAAACGCATCACCCGCGTCGTTGAAATCGTCGTGCCGGTGATGGCCTTGAGTTATATCAGTCTCGTCCTGTTCATTCTCGCAACGCGCATCACCGATGTGCCGGGCGCGCTGGGCCTGATCGTCGAAAGCGCCTTTGGGTTGAATGAAGCGGTGGCGGGCGGCATCGGCGCCGCGCTGACGCAGGGCATTCGCCGCGGCCTCTTCTCCAACGAAGCGGGTCTCGGCTCGGCGCCCAATGTGGCCGCGGTCGCCTATGTGACCCATCCCGGCCAACAGGGGATCGTGCAGGCCTTTTCCGTTTTCATCGATACGATGATCATCTGCACCTGCACGGCGTCGATTATCCTGCTGTCCGGCGTCGATTTCTCCGACCCGGATGTGGACGGCGTGATCCTGACGCAAACGGCGCTGGCGGCCCATGTGGGCGGCTGGGCGGATGAGTTCGTGGCGACGGCGCTCCTGCTCTTCGTCTTCTCGTCGATCATGTATAATTATTTTCTCGGCGAGAACGCGCTCGATTTTTTCAGCCATGAAAGCAAGATCGTCTTCACAGCGTTCCGCATCCTGACGCTCGGTTTCGTCTTGGTGGGCGCCAATCTCGACTTGAGCGCCGCTTTCGGATTTGCAGACGCCGCCATGGGCCTCTTGGCGCTCGTTAACTTGCTTGCGCTGGTGCTCTTGTTCCCCATCGGCCTGCGCGTCATGCGCGACTTCGACGGGCAGCGAAAGCGGGGCCTGAAACCTGTTTTCGATCCGCAGGACTACGCCGATCTCGACATCGACGAAGCGGCGTGGACGCTCGAACCCGACGATGCGCCGCTGCTGGCGAAGAAACGCGGCGCCTGAGCATTTTCAAGCGAAGTGGTTCGTGAGAAACTTCGTTTCTCACCGCGTTAAGAAAATGCGAAAAAAATTTTATCGCTGGCCGGTAAGGCGTCCGTAAAGTTCCGGGCGGCGGTCGCGGAAGAAGCCCCAGCTTGCGCGGCGTTCGTCCAGATGATCGAGATCGACCGTCGCTGCGGCGAAGCCTTCTTCCTCGCGCGACATGTCAGCGATGAAATCGCCGCCATCGTCGACAATGAAAGACGAGCCGTAAAAGATCTGTCCGTCTTCATCGCCGATGCGGTTCGCCGCCGCGACGGGAACGACGTTTGACACCGCATGGCCAGTCATGGCGCGCCGCCAGCGGTCGCGCGTGTCGAGCCCCGGGTTTTCCGGCTCGGAGCCGATGGCGGTGGGATAAAACAAAACTTCCGCGCCCATGAGCATCATGGCGCGTGCGGCTTCCGGGAACCATTGATCCCAGCAGACGCCGACGCCGAGGCGTCCGAATTTCGTGTTCCAGACTTTGAAGCCCGTATCGCCGGGGCGGAAATAGAATTTCTCTTCATAGCCCGGCCCGTCGGGAATGTGGCTCTTGCGGTAAAGCCCCAGCAAATCGCCGTCGGCGTCGACGGTGACGAGGCTGTTGTAATATTCCTGTCCGTCGCGTTCGAAGATCGACAGCGGCAACACAACACCAAGCTCCTTGGCGAGCGGCGCGAGGGCCGTGACCGCCGGATGCTCCTTCCACGGATAAGCTGTGGGGAAATGAACCGTGTCTTCGGTCTTGCAGAAATAGGGACCCTGAAACAGCTCCGGCGGCAGGATCACCTGCGCGCCGTCTTTCGCCGCATCGCGGATCAGCTTTTCGACTTTCGCGATATTTGCGTTCATGTCGTCGCCAAAGGCGGATTGCAGAACGGCGAGGCGGAGCGTGCGGGCCATGAAGTTTCTCCTCTAGCGGGACGCTTGACGGGATAGCGGGGCGGCGGCGATGGTTCAATCAAGCCCGGCGAAAAGGGGCGTTGAAACAGGCGGCGCAAATAGGCGCGAGGGAGAGGAAATTCAATATGGCGGTCCTCGAAATCTACTGGTCCTTCCGCAGCCCCTATTCCTATCTCGCGACGGACCGGCTTTGCGCCATCCGTGCGGATTATGACGTTGAGGTGAAGTTCCGCCCCGTGCGCCCGCTCGCCATGCGCGAGCCGGATTTTTTTGAACGGGGGCGCAAGCAGTTCGTTCCTTATCTGATGCGCGATTTCCCGCGCGAGGCGCAGCGGCTGGGCCTGCCTTTCGGGCTGCCCAATCCGGACCCCATCGACATGGATATGGCGTCCGGCAAGGTGGCGCCGGACCAGCCGCTGATGGACCGGATGATGCGGCTCGGGATTGCTGCGGAAGAGACCGGAAAGGGCCTCGACTTTGCGCGTGCGGTCTCACGCCGGGTGTGGTCGGGCGCGGCATGGTCCGATGACGCCTCGCTCGGCGACGCGGCGCAAGAAGCGGGGCTCGATCTCGCGGCGCTTGAAGGCTGGGCGGCTTACAACGGTGAGAAAATCGCCGAAACCATCGAAGCCAGTGAAACGGCGCAACTGACGCATCACTGGGGTGTTCCCCTGATGGTGCTCGATGGCGAGCCGTTTTTCGGTCAGGATCGTATTGACGCGCTGATCTGGCGTCTCGATCAAATAGGCCTTAAGCGGGATTGAAGCGCGGTGCGCGCCGCCTGCTGGCGCTTCGGCGGCAATCATTCTACGGTCCTCGGGGCTTGGGGTCTCGGCCGCATTGAGGGAGAAAACCATGTTGAAAAAAATCATATTTGTTTCCGTCTGCCTGTCGCTCGCGGCCTGCGCCACGCTGTCGCCCCGCGCGCGCATCGAGAACCGGCTCGTTGAGATCGGCCTTTCAGAGCGCAAGGCGGGCTGCATGGCGAACGAACTCGATGACCGTCTAAATCGCGAAGATCTGAGCGAGGTCGCTGATTTCCTGGGCGATGTGAACGAGGCGTCTGCCGACGGCGAGAATTACGACGCGCTGTTGAACATCGATAACGCCCGCGCGGCCGCCGCCATCGCCGCCGCCGGTCTCGCCTGCGCTTTCGGCAATTAAACATGCAGGACTGGTCGGACCATCGCGTCGCCGGCGCCGCCGGCGGCGTTGCGCAGGGCTTTGATCGCGTCGGCGACGCCTTCGCCGCGAACTTCGAAGAAGGCCTGGAGCTTGGCGCCTGTTTCGCGGTGGCGATCGGCGGCGAGACGGTGGTCGATATTCGCGGCGGATTTTCCGATCGCGCGAAAGAACAGCATTGGGATGAAACGACGCTCGCCTGCATCTATTCCAGCGGCAAGGCGGTGATGACCTTCCTGATGGCGCGCGCCGCATCCGAAGGCTTGATCAATTACGATGCGCCGGTTGCGGACTATTGGCCGGACTTCGCCGCGGCTGGAAAAGAAAACATCACGGTGGCTGAGGCGCTCTCGCATCAGGCGGGGCTTTGCGGCTTTCCGGAAGAAATGCCACCGGAAACCTGGCTCGACTGGGAGGCGATCTGCGAAAAGCTCGCCGCCATGGCGCCATTATGGACGCCGGGAACCGCCAATGGCTACCATCCGCAAACGGTGGGGTTCATCGCCGGCGAAATCCTGCGGCGCGTGACCGGCAAAAGCGCGGGCGCTTTGATCGCTGAGCTTGTACAACAACACCATCTCAATCTCTTCTGCGGCATGAGTCCGGCCGAGGCTCCGCGCGCGGCCTATATGCCGAAACCGCCCAGGGCGCCGGATCTCGGCCCCATGAATGAATACAAACAGGCGGCGTTTTTAAAACCGTGGTCGGCGCCGGCCAAAGTCAGCCGCGAGGAATGGATGGCGGCGGAGCTGCCCGCCTCGAACATGCACGCCGATGCGCTGTCGCTGGCGAAAATCGTGCATCCGCTGGCGAACAAGGGCCGCGACATTTCCGGCGCCGCGGTGCTGAGCGAAGATGCGATTGAGGCGGCGTTCAAGGAACGTATTCGCGGCGACGATCTCGTTCTGCCGTTTCATCTGTCCTGGGCCGCCGGTCTGATGCGTAATATCAACCGCCATTTCGGGCCTAATGAAAACGCTTTCGGCCATGCGGGCTTTGGCGGGTCCTGTGTCGTGGTCGATCCCGAAAACAATCTCACCGCGGCCTATGTCATGAACAAGATGTCGCCTTATCTGGTGGGCGATCCGCGTGCGGTGAGATTGCTGGATGCTGTTTACGACAGCCTTTGATTAAAATCGGACACGAAAATCGAGACTGACGAATGCGGGCTGCGGGTAGCCCGGAAAGACTTTCGCCATGCTCCGGCACTCGTCGAGATGCGCGCGGCGCAAGGCTGTGTCGGCGCGCGCCCGGCGCGTTACCGCCAGCATTTCAACCCGCCTTGCGGCGAAGGCGAAAGCGGCCACGGGGCGCGGCTCCGCGCCATAAGGCGTCTTGTGAGCCAGCCGTTGTCCCGCCGCCGCCTGGCTTGACGTTATCGCCGTCAACACGCCCATAATCACTGCAATTTTACGCACCCGACCCTCCGTCATTTTCTGTTTGTGACGAAATCGTGGCAGGCGGGAATGAGCGAAAAATTAGGCGCTCGCGCGAATTTTATCTCAAAGCTCGCTGCGAAACTCTCTTAAATTAAATTGAAAAGCGCCGCGTCAGCCAGTCGAGCATCAGCGCATTCGCCTCTTGCGGTTTTTCCCACATGATCCAGTGGCCGCAACCGGCGATGACATGTTTTTCAAGATCGGGCACGAGCGCATCCATGCCGTCGGCGCCTTCCGGCGGCAAAAAAAGATCGAGCTCAGCGCCGATCCACAAGGATGGCGCGGCGACGGTTTCGTCCCGGCCGTCCATGAAACGCCAGTTTGCATCGATATTGCGGTAAAGATTGATCCCGCCGTGAAATCCGCTGCGCTTATAGGCGTCGATATAGACCTGAATGTCCGCCTCCGGAATAATCACCTTGTCATTCGACGGCGCCGGTCCGTCGCGGAAGCGTCCTGGCAGATCGTAGACATGGGGGATGAGCGCGGGCCATTTTTCGCGCGGCGCAGGCCCCTGAAACATCAGGTGAAAGAACCGGTCTGGATCGGTTTCGAATAAAGCCTCTGGCGTATCGCGCTCCTGAAACTGAACGAAATAATGTTTCGGGCCGAAGCGCTGTTCGATGATGGTGAGCGGCGGCGCCGGCGCACGCGCCCGCAAAGGCGTACAGAGCCCGATAATGCCGGCGACCCGTTCCGGGCGAAGCTGTCCCATGGACCAGACGAGCGCGCCGCCCCAGTCATGGCCGCAGAAGATCGCTTTTTCGATCCCCAGCGCATCGAGAAGCCCTTCGAAATCGCCGGTCATATGCGCGGCGTCGTAAAGCGCCGGGTCTTTGGGCGCGTCCGATGCGCCGAAGCCTTTCAGATCGAAAGCGATGGCGCGAAACCCGGCTGCCGCGAAAGCGGGAAGCTGATTTTTCCAGGAATAGGCGATCTCCGGCCAGCCATGGACGAACACCACCGGCGGGCGCGCGCCGTCCGGATCGCCATTCACTTCATAAACGGCGAGCTCGGTCTCGCCGACCTTGATGCGTTGCGGTTCGGGAAAGCCATTCATGGCGCGAAGCATGGTGGGCGGCGCGGGCGTCATCAAGCGGAAATGTCAGCCTGCCCCGCAAAGGCGCCCAAAGACATTTGCGGCCGGAGCGCAATCGGCTAAGCACAGGGGGTATGGTTACGGATAAAGACATCGCACAACACGAGGCCCCTGAAGGCTGGGCCCTGCAATCCCATCGCGAAACTTTCAGCGGTCATGCGGGGCCCTTTTATTTCCGTAAAGAGGGCGCTCCGGCGGGCGTCGGTTTCTTTTCGAGATCCCATCACGCGAATATGGCGGGCATCGTTCACGGCGGCGCGCTCCTGACGCTTGCCGATATGGCGCTGTGGGATATCTGCCGCCGCGAGATCGGCGTTTTCAAAGGCGTGACCGTGACCTTGAATGCCGAGTTTGTCGGCGCCGGTCCTGTGGGCGCTTTTATCGAGGCTACGGGCGAGATGGTGAAGTCCGGCCGCAAGATGCTGTTTGCGCGCGGGATCGTCTCCGCCGAGGGCGAGACGCTGATGAGTTTTTCCGGAACCTTGAAGCGGCTCGGCTAGGACGTCGGGCTAGACCGGCTGGCGCGCCGCCGCCCGCATCCTGCGGTTCTGGCGCACGGCGTCGAGACTGAAGATGGCGAGCGCCGTCCAGATGAGGCCGAAGCAGACGGCGTGATAAGGCGTGAACGGTTCGCCGTAATAAAGCCCGAGAAAGAACTGCCCGGTCGGGCCGATATATTGCAGGAAACCGAGCGTTGAAAAGCGCAGCCGTCTTGCGGCAAGGGCGAACAACAGGAGCGGCACCACAGTGACAGGCCCGGCAAGGATGAGCAGCGCATCCATCCCGATATCGCCCTGACCGAAGGCAAGACCTTGCGCCTGCGAAAACCAGATGAGGAAGACCAGCGCAAAAGGCGAAAGCAGCGCCGTTTCGATGAAAAGTCCCGGCATGCCGCCAATATCGAGCATTTTGCGCACATAGCCGTAAGCGGTGAACGATAGAGCGAGCACCAGCGAGACCCAGGGGAAGACGCCGGCGCCGAAAGTCAGAACGCAAACGCCAAGCGCCGCAAGCGCGACCGCCGTAATTTGCGCGCGATTGAGTTTTTCCTTGAGAACGAAAACGCCCGCCGCAACGAACATCAATGGATTGATGTAATAGCCAAGGCTCGCTTGCAGGATGTGCTCGCTGGCGACGGCCCAGACATATAAGAGCCAGTTGCCTGCGATCACCGCAGCGGAAAAACCGAGCAGCATCGTCATGCGGGGGGAAGCGAAGGCCTTTAAGGTTTCACGCCACTGTTTGCGAAAGGTGAGAATCAGCGCGCCGAAAGGAACGGACCATAAAATCCGGTGGCCGACGATTTCCATGGGATCGACGGCGACAAGCGCTTTCAGATAAACCGGCAAAATTCCCCAGAGGCCATAAGCGAAGACGCCGCAAATCAGGCCGAGCCTGACGGCGCTGTCGCCCTGGTTATGGTCTTTGCGATCTGACATGGGATTCCAGATAAAAGCGGCATGATAAGAGGCGGACCGATCCAGTCCGCCCGAAACTTGCGGTCTCTCCGCCTATGCGACGCGCGGGCGCGGGGCGCAAGGGGACCATTGAGCAATTCTTTTACAGGGAAACGCAGAATAGCTATTGCGTGACGCCGCGGGTTCGCAAGGTCCGGAGCATGCGGTCGCGGGCGGTCTGCGAAACATCGCCGCGGTAAAGCGCGGTGATCACGATGCGGCCGTCCGCCGTTTTCGTCGCGGAGATGCCCTCATAGACGAAGCCCTCGTCAAGCAGCGGCTGCGGCGCACGATAGAATTTCGGATTGTCGTTGAGCTTTTCGAGCTCCTGCGTAAGGGCGCGGCGGACGACGAATTCGAGCGGCAGATATTTCGATAGTCCCGTCTGTTCGGACAGGGTGAAGGCGCCGAGCCGCGCCTGTAACTTTCCGTCTTCGACATAAGGGATGAGGGTTACGGCGACGCTGCCGGTTTCCTGGGCGAGGCGCGAGGGGTCGCCCTGTCCGCGCAAGCCGCAGGTCCAGTATTCGATTTCGAGATAGATGGAAAAGCGAATGGCGTTGTCGGGAAAATTGATACGCGGCTCGCCGGATTTCCAGCGCTCGCCGCATTCATTGCGCCGGTTCGCGATCCAGTTTTTGAGATCCTGCTCGGTTTCGACGACGAATTCGGTGACGTCGGTGACCAGCGCGAGACGGGTCTCGCCGCCTTCGCGCTGTTCATGAAACTCTATATCGGCGATGACCGGCCGTCCGCCGAGATTGACCCGGGTGGGCGCATCGTAGATTTTTTCATAGCCCGCCGGCGCCTGGGCAAGGGCGTTCGCGGAAAGGAGCATGATGATGGCGGCGATCAGGAAACGCATCATCCCAGCCTAACAGAAGGCAACCCGCCGCTCCATAGCAACCGCTAGGCGCCAAAATAGCGTTCATATACAGGCGCGAGAAATTTTTCGTATCGCCGCCAGGAGCCTACGGGTTTTTCATTGAGGGGCTGGCGCACCTGGGAAAGGCTTGCGGTCGCCACCGGATTGTCGCTCTCGTAAAATGAGCGCCAGTTTTCAGGCCGTTCAACGCCTGCATGATCGAAAAGGCGTTGTGTCGTCTCTTCCGGTTGCTGAACGAGGCCTTCATAGGAGACGTTGATAAAAGCATCGCCGAAAGCGTTCGCCCAGGCGTCTTTTAACTTTTGGTGCGCCAGCAGATATTGCGCGCAGGTCTCGTGTTTTTGCGCCCAGCGGTTGGCGTTGATATGCGAGCGGAAACACGACCAGGCCGTATCTTTGAGGTCGCGGTCGCACCAGATGAATTTCGCCTGCGGCATGAGAATGCGCATCAAGCCGGCATAGGTCGCATTCAGCATGGACTTATCGGTGTAGAAACGTGCTGGACCAAATCGTTTGCGCAGCCCCAGAAGATAGGTTTGCGCCATTTGGCGCCAGTCCTTGTTGGTGAAGTCAGCAGCGCGCGCCATATCCGGCGGCTCCATGGAGCCGAGCGGGAGGCTCGCCATGCGAAACAGCATGTGCTCCCCTGTTGGCCTCACGCCTGACGCAGTCGCAAGGATTTGTTCGATCAGCGTGGAGCCGGAGCGCGGCGCGCCAAGAACGACGATAATATTCTCGCCGCCGACATCGTTTTGAAAATGATTGATCAGCTCCGGCGTGAATGTCGTACGCAGGCGTTCGATATAGGCGAGATAAGGCTCAATATCGTAAGGGGTCGCTTTTTCGCGGATGGCGCCGCCTTGGGAGAACCATTGAAACGCCTTGTCGATATCGTCCGTATGATCGAACGCCCGGCCAAGGGCGTAGCATAAAGGGATCGCCAGGGCCGGCGACAGCGGCTGGTTCGCCAGCGCCATCATGGCGTCAAGATCGGCATTGAAATCGTCATAGCCGTTGAGCAGCGCAATTTGCTCCCATGCCGGCGTATGTTTCGGGTTGGATTTGAGGGCTTGACGAAATCGCGCGAGCGCCTCGTCGCGGCGGCCATGTCGAGCGGCGAAAACGCCCTGGAAATAATAGGCGTCAGCGGCGCCCAACGGGTCGTCCTGGAGGCGCCGCGCCATCTTGGCGGCTTCATCGTATTTCGAAACCGTGCTGAGAGCTTCGATCACGGCGATCATGCGGCGCGGATCGGCCGGGGATTGCGCCAGCCAGCCTTGCGCAAAAGCCAGCGTTGTTTCCTGATCGCCGATTGCTGAGGAAAGTCTCATGGCCGTCGACCAGTCGGTATCGGCCCGGTTCGGTTTCCGCGCAAGTTTATGCAAGGCGGCAGCAGCCCCCTTGAGGTCTCTCGATGAAATCAGCTCGGAGATTTCCTGAAGGGAGGCCACGCCTGGGCTATGCCGCCTGTTGCAGCATGCCGCGATTTAGCAGGAGCTCGGCGATCTGAACGGCGTTCAGGGCCGCGCCTTTGCGGAGATTGTCGGAAACGCACCAGAAGGCGAGGCCGTTTTCCACCGTCGGATCGACGCGGATGCGGCTGATGAAGGTGGCGAAATCGCCGACGCATTCGACGGGCGTGACGTAACCGCCATCCTCGCGCTTGTCGACGACGAGAATGCCCGGCGCTTCCCGCAGGATTTCCCGCGCCTCATCGTCTGAAAGCGGATTTTCGAACTCCACATTCACCGCTTCGGAATGGCCGACGAACACCGGCACGCGCACGCAGGTCGCGGTGAGCTTGATCTTCTTGTCGAGGATCTTTTTCGTCTCCGCCGTCATCTTCCATTCTTCCTTGGTGAAGCCGTCTTCCATGAAGACGTCGATATGGGGGATGACGTTGAAGGCGATTTGTTTGGTGAATTTCGACGGGGTCGGCTCGTCATTGACGAAAATGCCTTTCGTCTGGTTGAAAAGCTCGTCCATGGCTTCCTTGCCGCCGCCGGAAGTCGACTGGTAGGTGGAGACGACGACGCGCTTGATGGTCGCCGCATCGTGCAGGGGTTTCAGCGCAACGACGAGCTGCGCGGTCGAACAGTTCGGATTGGCGATGATGTTTTTCTTGCGTGCGCCGGCGACCGCATCCGCGTTCACTTCCGGCACGATGAGCGGCACATCCGGGTCCATGCGGAAATGCGAAGAGTTGTCGATGACGATGGCGCCGGCTTTCGCGATCTTCGGCGCCCATTCCTTCGCCACCGAGCCGCCCGCGGCCATGAGCACGATGTCGACTTTGGAGAAATCGAACTGCTCGAGGTCCTGACATTTCAACGTTCGGTCGCCATAGGAAACCTCGCGGCCAATGGACTGGCGCGAGGCGAGGGCGAAGACCTCCTTCGCCGGAAACAGGCGTTCTTCCATAATGGCCAGCATTTCCTGACCCACATTGCCGGTGGCGCCGACAACCGCGACGTTGACTTCCATTTCAGGCACTCCAGTTAACGGGCCGCGACAAACGATGCTGAGCCGATAATGTCAAGCGGCTCGGACCCCGCGAGGCCATTGCGCCGCAATAATCCGTATTTCCAGAGAAAAAATGTAACTCAAGGATCAGGTAGACTATAAACGCATTTTCCCGGAGCCGCCCAAAGGAAGAGCAATGCCCGATTTCGCCGGCGATCCCATGGTGACCGATCTGGTTCATCTCGCGGTTGCGCTCGCCATCGGCTTTCTTATCGGCTTCGAGCGCGAGCATTCCCATGCGGAAGAGGCGCGCAAGCACACCTTTGCCGGCGCGCGCACCTTCACGCTGACCGCCGTCGCCGGCGGGCTGTCCGGCATTGTCGATGAGGGGTTGGTCCTGCCCTCCATATTGCTCATCTCGATCGCCGGGCTGACCGCCGCCGCCTATTGGGCGACGGCCCGCGAGAAGCCAGGCGCGGGGGGCACCACGGAGATCGCCCTGCTTTTGACTTTCCTTCTGGGCGTCGCCGCCGTGCGCGACCATGTGCTTGAGGCGGCAATCGGCGGGGTGGCGACCGCCATCATCCTCAGCATCAAACAAAGCGTCGAGCGATGGGCCACGGCCCTCTCCGAGCAGGAGCTTTATGCGGCCCTGCGCCTGCTCGCGATTTCGGTCATCATCCTGCCGATTCTGCCGGACGAGCCGTTCGGGCCGTATGATGCGCTGAACCTGCGCGACATCTGGCTGATGGTCGTTTTTATCAGCGGGCTTTCTTTCCTTGGCTATTGGCTGATCAGATTCGCAGGCTCTGGCCGCGGTGTTCTGTTGACGGGTTTTGCCGGCGGTCTCGCCTCCTCAACGGCGACGACCCTGTCGCTGTCGCGTTTTGTCAAACGCGGGGTCGCGCCGTCAGAGCTCGCCGCCGGGATTGTCGCCGCCAATGTGATGATGCTGATCCGCATCGGCGTGCTTGTGGCCGCGCTCGCCCGCGACGTATTGCTGGCCCTGGCGCCGGCATTGATCGTGGCGGCGCTTGCAGGGGGCGCCGGCATATTATGGCTGCGCCGCGGCGGCGAGACGCCAGCCAATGACGAGGCCGTGCTGGAGCTGGGCAATCCCATGGAGATCAAGCCGGCGCTCATCTTCGCCGCCCTGCTGGCGGTGATTTCCGTCGCCGCGAGCTTCGGCGCGGAACAGTTCGGCAAGTCGGGCCTGATGCTGGTGGCGCTGATTTCCGGGCTCGCCGATGTGGACGCGATCACCCTGATTGCAGGGCGCAAGGCGGCCGGCGGCGAGATCGAGATGATGGCGGCGGCTTACGCCATCATGATCGCGGCGGCGTCCAATATCGTTCTCAAAGGCGGCATGGCGTCGGTGATCGGCGGCAAGGCGCTCGGCCTGCGGGTCGGCGGCGTCTTCTTGGCGATGATCGTAGCCGGGGCGGTTGCGCTTTTGGCTTTCTAAGCGGAGGCCGCCGCTGCTTGCAAAGCCTTCATCCTGAGGAGCAAAAATTTCTTCGTCCTTCGAGACAGCCTAACGGCTTCCTCAGGATGAAGAAATTTTTGTGTCTCGAAGGACGAAGGCGTGAAACAAGATTGGGCCGGTTGCGGTCAGGTGAAAACAGTCGCGCCGAACGGCACGATCTTGTTGCCCGCATCGTGGCCGATATCGGCGCGGCCGAGATAGGGAAGGCCGGCGCGCGCGCACCAATATTGAACGATCTCCTCGTCGGTCGATCCGAAAGGCCGGTCGTTTTCCGGCACGTCGCTCAATCGTCCGAGCATGATCCCCGCTGCGTTCTGAACGCTCCGGTCGTTGATGATCGAAAACATCGCTCGGTCCGTGGCATAGAGATATTCGCCCACATCCTCGAGCATCACGATGTGGCCGGTGAGATCGGGCATCCAGTTCGTGCCGGCGAGATGGGCGAGCACGGTGATGTTGAAGGCGGCGCAGGGCTTGCCGGTTTTCACCGTGGGTTCGAGGCCCGATAAATCGCCGTGAACAAGATAGGAAAGCGCGCGCGAAATCGCCTCTTCCCCGCCCTCGCGGTTGAGGTCCGTCGCGATCGGCCCGTGGACCTGACGGCCGATTTTGCGCTTATAAAGCCGCGCCAGCAGGAAGCCGTTGTCGGAATAGCCGAAATAGGTTTTCGTTCGTGCATGCTCGTTCAGCTTGCCGAAGAGATCGTCATCAAGGCGGCAGGCGCCATAGCCGCCGCGCCCGAACCAGACGGCGTCAACTTTCGGGTCGTTGGCGGCGTCGAGAAAAGCGGCGCTCCGCTCCGCATCGGTTCCGGCGAAATGGCCTGCGACGGAGAAGCACTGTTCAGGGAAATGAAGAGAAACCGACTCGCCAAAGCGCGCAGATGCGAGGCTCGCGGTCTTCTCCGCGAGTTCCCGCGTAATCGGCCCGCCGGGGCAGACGATTGCGATATGCTTGGTCTCGGTCATGTCAGCGCCATAGCCTAGCAACAGGGCGTAAATCAGGCCCTAACCATTTTAGTGACGCACTATAAACAGATTTCCCCTATAGGCTCGTGCCCATGACGGATTCAAAAGACTATTTCTTCTGCGGGATTGGCGGGTCGGGAATGCTGCCGCTGGCGATGATCGTCGCCGCGCGCGGGGCCCATGTTGAGGGGTCCGACCGGGCCCTCGATCAGGGCCGCACGGGCGCGAAATTCGATTATCTGCGCGGGCTCGGCATCGCGCTTCACCCCCAGGACGGCTCCGGCGTCAACCGCCCCTCGCAGATCCTCGTCGCCTCCGCCGCGGTGGAGGAGACGGTGCCAGACGTCGTCGCGGCGAAGGCGGCGGGCGCCGCGCGGCTGTCGCGCGCGGAATTGCTGGCGCAGCTTTTCAACGAATCGGAGTGTCCCATCGGTGTTGCGGGGACGAGCGGCAAGTCGACGACCACGGGCATGATCGGCTGGATTTTGTATCATGCGGGCAAATCTCCCACGGTGATGAACGGCGCCGTGATGAAGAACTTTGTGAAACCCGATGCGCTGTTCGCGAGCGCGCTGGTGGGGGAGGGCGCCGCCTTCGTTTCCGAAGTCGACGAAAGCGACGGCTCCATCGCCATGTTCCGCCCCAAGATCGCGGTCTTGAACAATGTCTCCCTCGACCACAAAAGCATGGACGAGTTGCGCGCGCTCTTTGGCGGCTTCATCGGTCATGCCGAAACCGCGGTGCTCAATCTCGACAATGACGAAACGGCTGTGCTCGCGTCGGCGCGCAAAGGCGGCAAGCTTGCCTATTCGCTCAACGATAAGTCGGCGGATCTTTTCGCGGAAAACATCGAACCGCAGCCCTTTGGCGTTTCCTTCGATGTCGTTGCGAAAGGCGAAAGCGCGCGGGTGACGTTAAAAATGCCGGGACGGCACAATGTGTCGAATGCGCTCGCCGCCATCGCCGCCGCATCCGCCTGTGGCGTGTCTTTGCAGGCCTCTGCAAAGGCGCTCGCCGAATTCGAAGGCGTCAAACGCCGTCTTGAATATGTTGGTGAGGCCAAGGGCGTCACGGTGATCGACGATTTCGGCCACAACCCGGACAAGATCACCGCGAGCCTCAAGACCCTGCATGAATTTCCGGGGCGGCTGCTCGTCATGTTCCAGCCTCACGGCTTCGGGCCCTTGCGCCTCATGAAAACCGAGTTCATCGCAACCTTTACAAGCCAACTCGCGCCCGAAGACGTGCTGTTGATGCCGGAACCCGTCTATTTCGGCGGCACCACGGACCGGTCGGTCTCAAGCAACGATATTGCCGAAGGCGTCACTGCGGCGGGGCGGAACGCACAGGCCCTGCCGACGCGCGACGACTGCGGCGCGCGGCTTTTGAAACTTGCAAAGCCCGGCGACCGCATTGTCGTCATGGGCGCCCGCGATGATACGCTTTCTGTCTTCGCCGCCGATTTGCTAAAGCAGCTCTAGAGCCTTTCGGGTGTCATCCCGGCCGAAGCGCAGCGAAGAGCCGGGCCCTTTTCGTGCATGAAATGCAGTTCCGCCCCTCTTCTACGTAGTTTCGCGTAGACTGCGGGAGCGCGGCGCGCCGAGGCGGTAAGTATGAACACGCAGTTGCGGCATTCTGTGCCCACTGTCCTGACGCAGATCAATTTTTTTTCGCCGCGCGAGCGCAATGTCCCGTGGAAGCAAACAAGAGGGGCATTTCCGATGCGCTCAACACTCCTTTCCGCCGCCGCTGTTCTTTCCGCCATGACGGCCCCCGCCGCCGCGGAGCAGGGCGATCTGCTCGTCCGCCTGCGCGGCATCATGGTCGCGCCGAATGAGGATTCCGGCCCTGTCATGCCGGCCTTCCCGACGGGTACGGTCTCGGTCGACAACGCCATCGTGCCGGAACTCGATTTCACCTATTTCCTGACCAACAATATCGGCGTTGAGCTGATCCTGGCGACAAGCCCCCATGATGTGTCGGGCGAAGACGCGCTGGCGCCGCTCGGCGAAATCGTCGACGCCATGGTGTTGCCGCCGACACTGACGCTGCAATATCACTTCGCGCCGGACGCCGCGTTCCGTCCCTATGTGGGCGCAGGCGTCAACTACACGATGTTCTACGATACGGACGCCAAAACCGCGCTGACCGACGCCATCGGCCCGACCGATGTCTCCATGGATGACAGCTTCGGCTGGGCGGTCCAGGCCGGGTTCGATATTCCGATCACCGAGCGCGTCTTTTTCAACGCCGATGTCAAATATATCGACATCGACACGACGGCGACGCTGACCACAGGCGCCCTCGTCAACGAAGTCGATGTCGACATCGATCCGTTTGTCTTCGGCATCGGCGTCGGCATGCGTTTTTAAGACTACTACTCAGCAGTCCCTCCACTTCGGGCCGTCCGGCGTTTTCCGGCGGCCCGTTTTTCTTGCTTGATTTCGGGCAAGCCTTGCGCTCTTTGCCCGGGCGGAGGGACGATGAGCGATCTTTCACATTGGCGGGCAAGGCCGGCGCCGGATCTGAAAAAGATCAGGGGGCGTTTCATTGCGATTGAGCCGGCTGTGTTTCCGGACTGCGCCGCGGCGCTTTTCTCCGTCATCGGCGGCCCTGAAAATGACGATCTGTGGACCTATATTCCCATGGGCCCGTTTGCCGGCGCTGAAGAGCTCAGCATAGGGATGAGCTCGGTCATCGCGGGCGGCGGCTGGAAAACCCATCTGTTTTGCGACGCGGAAAGCGGCGCCCCGCTCGGCATGGCGAGCTATATGCGCATCCGCCCCGAGGCGGGCTCGGCCGAGATCGGCAGCATCGTCTTTTCCAAAGCCTTGCAAAGAACGCCGGCGGCGACGGAAGCCATGTATCTGATGGCGAAACATCTCTTCGACGATCTCGGCTATCGCCGCTATGAATGGAAATGCAACAACGCCAACGAAGCCTCGAAGCGCGCAGCGCTGCGGCTCGGTTTCTCTTTCGAAGGCGTTTTCCGGCAGGATCAGGTGGTGAAAGGAAAGAACCGCGACACCGTCTGGTTTTCCGTCATCGATAGTGAATGGCCGCGCGTAAAAGCAAGTTTAGAAGCCTGGCTTGCGCCGGAAAATTTCGACGAGTGCGGCGACCAGCGCCGTTCCCTTCAACTGATCCGCGAAAGCCAGCGCTAGCAGCCGGTGTAGCTAAATGCGGAAACTCATCTGTATACGGTTTTTTTTGAAAAAGCTTTTTTGTCCGGGCGCAGATGTCATTGTGGCGAAACTTGGGCGATGCATAATTTCTGAAATTTAACATATGTTGCATCGAAAGGCCTGCAAGCGCGCTAGATTGGCGGGCTTGGAACTTTTTAGCCAACAATACATTCTGTATGCGAACCGGGATTCTTAACGGATGCATTCAGAGCAGGGTCTGGTGAAGAATGGATAAGAACGCAGAGAAAGCGTTGTTCAAAGAAGCGGATGTGCGGGGCATTTCGATTGACCGCATGCCCCTTGCCATGGTCGTCACTAATCCGGATATCGAGGACAACCCCATCGTTTATGTAAACCGCGCCTTTGAAAGGCTGACGGGTTATTCAAGCGATGCTGCGGTGGGGCGCAATTGCCGTTTCCTGCAGGGGCCGGAGACGGACAGGAAAACAATCGAAGCGCTGTCGAACGCGATCAAGGATAAACAGGAGATCGAGGTCGACCTTCTCAATTATCGCGCGGATGGCGAAACCTTCATGAATCATCTCCTCATTTCTCCGATTTTGGACGATAAGGGAGACGTTTCGTATTTTCTTGGCGTTCAGCGCAGAGTAACGACGAAGCCTGACATCGTCAGCGCCGACAACCAGCTTCGCGAAGTCCAGCACCGGGTGAAAAATCATCTCCAGATGGTGGTGAGCATGATCCGCATGCAGGCCGAGCAGACGCCGGATAGCGCCCGGGGCCAGTTTTCGACCCTCGCCAACAGGGTCGAGACCTTGCAGCTTCTCTATCAGGAGATGACGGACGCCGGCGTCGGCAGCGTGCGCGCCACCAGGATTCAGCTCGGCGCCTATATCACGCGCATCGCCTCGGCTATCGGTTTTCTCGCCGGCAAGGAAGGCGTGCGAATCAATGTGGATTCCGATTCCTTCGAGACCAGCGTCGAATTCGCCGCGCGGCTGGGCCTGGTTGCGTCGGAAGTCTTCACCAACGCGCTTCAGCACGCGTTCCCCGATCGCGACAGCGGCCTCGTCGAAGTGCGCGTCAAGCAGCTTTCCGGCGGCGTCATTCGTCTCAGGATCACCGATGACGGGGTCGGCATGCCTGATGGCGCCAGTTGGCCGAACGGCAACAGCCTGGGCGGGCGCATCGTCCAGACGCTGATCGAGGGCATTGGCGGCAAGCTCTCCATCGACACCGGCGGCGCGACCGGCACCACCATCACCATCGATGTTCCACATCAGGGGGAGACCGAGAGAGGCGCGAACTAGGGCTCGCTCCCGCGCGGTCGCGCAGGGTCCGCGCGGGGCGGCCCCCGCGCCTCTCTCGCCGTTGCGGGGTGAGAAGACATGTCCCCCTTGTTGCGTTGAGGGTGAGCGAGGCTATAAGGCGGGGAACGTTTTTCACCGCCCCGGGAGCCCCGCACATCTCATGAACATTCACGAATATCAGGCGAAACAAGTCCTTAAATCCTTTGGCGCCCCGGTCTCCGACGGCCGCGTGGTGACGGACGCGGCG
This sequence comes from Parvularcula sp., assembly GCA_002704915.1. GTDB lineage: Bacteria > Pseudomonadota > Alphaproteobacteria > Caulobacterales > Parvularculaceae > Hyphococcus. Next base: position 2,023 of record PAIP01000064.1, on the reverse strand, counting down.
AAGGCCGAGGCCGCGGCGAAGGAGCTGCCCGGCCCGCTTTATGTGGTGAAGGCCCAGATCCATGCGGGCGGGCGCGGCAAGGGGACGTTCAAGGAAGCCTCCGCCGGAGAGGGCGGCGGCGTCCGCCTCGCCAAATCGCCGGCCGAAGCCGCGAAATTCGCCAAGGAGATGCTCGGCGCGACCCTCGTCACCAAGCAGACCGGCGAGGACGGCAAACAGGTCAACACGGTCTATATCGAAAACGGCTCCGACATTGAGACCGAGCTTTACCTCTCGGCGCTGGTCGACCGCGGCTCGGGCCGGGTCGCCTTCATCGCCTCGACCGAGGGCGGCATGAATATCGAGGAAGTGGCCGAGGAAACCCCGGAGAAAATCGTCACGGTGCGGATCGATCCGGCGACCGGCTGCATGCCCCATCACGCGCGCCGCATCGCACAGGCGCTTGGGCTCGACGGCGCGGCGGCGAAACAATGCGGCAAGCTGATCCCGACGATCTACAAGGCGTTCACGGAAAAGGATGCGAGCCTTCTCGAAATCAATCCGCTGATCGTCACCAAGGGCGGCGATCTTCTGGTGCTAGACGCCAAGATGGGTTTCGATCCGAATGCGCTGTTCCGCCATCCCGATATTGTCGACTTGCGCGACATCACCGAAGAAGACCCGGCGGAAGTCAAAGCCTCCGAATTCGATCTTTCCTATGTAAAGCTCGACGGCAATATCGGCTGCATGGTCAACGGCGCAGGCCTCGCCATGTCGACCATGGACATCATCAAGCATTACGGCGCGGAGCCGGCGAACTTCCTCGATGTGGGCGGCGGCGCGACGAAAGAAAAAGTCACCGAAGCCTTCAAGATCATCACGTCTGATCCGGGCGTCGAAGGCATTCTCGTCAACATCTTCGGCGGCATCATGCGCTGTGACGTCATCGCCGAGGGCGTCATCGCGGCGGTGAAGGAAGTGGGCCTTGAAGTCCCTCTCGTCGTGCGCCTCGAAGGCACCAATGTGGAAAAGGGCAAGGAAATTCTCGCCAATTCCGGCCTTAAGATCACGCCCGCCGACGACCTCGAAGACGCGGCGCAAAAGGTGGTGAAAGCGGTTCAGGGGTAGGGCTTGGATTCAAAGAAAGTCGATCTTCATCTTGTCGCCACAGCTCATTTAGCTGCTGGCCGCGAGGCTTTGAGGTTGCTCGGGCTTTCTTGGATACACACGACTGATCAGGAATTACAACAACGTATTTTTGCAGGTGTAATTGATACGGTAGTTCCCTTTGCCAGTCATTGTCGGCGGTTAATTGAACTTGCTAATATGCGGCTAGGAGAAGACGAGCATCACGAATTTTGTGTGAAGGTTGAGATTGATGGTTTGAGTACTCGCGCCGAGCTACCCAAAACTCTCTATAAAACATGCGGAATGGTTTTGCATAGTAGAACCTTGAAAGGCGCATTTGCTAAAATACGCGAAAAGGAATTTACAGGCGACAAGAATTCTGTTTGGAGCGAAGCTGCGAAAAAAGCGGCCATAAGCGAAGGGCATGATTGTTTGGGTGTTCCAGGGCAAAACTCGTGGCGTTATTCGCCGATTCTAAAGTTAGAAACGAACAATACGGAAAAACGTTCTGTCCCCGCTATCACTCTCGCTCAAATGTATTTTGATGTAGTCGAGCCGAGAACGTTGAAAACATTTGGAGCTGAATTATCGAAGTGGCGGTTTTTTGACGTGGCTGGATAACTGGCAGCTTATACATCCTCCCTCTCCCCCTTGGGGGAGAGGGCTGGGGTGAGGGGGTGAGCCAAAACGCGATAGGTCAATCATAATGCTGTGGGCTCGCTACAAAAATCCAACGTCACGTTCAAAACATTTACTGCAGAGTTTCCACCCTCACCCCAACCCCTCTCCCGCCAGCGGGAGAGGGGCTTTTAGATCGCGCGAACGTGGCGCGCCCCAAAAACGGGAAAAACACCCCAATAATGCGAATTCTTCAATAAAACCCAGTATCGGTGAATAGTTATCCACCACCTCCGGG
>PAIP01000063.1 GCA_002704915.1 Parvularcula sp. | reverse complement strand
GCATGTCGTAATTGGCGTCGCCGACGCGAAAGCCGGCTTTCTCCGCCGCTTCGCGCTGTTCGATGGATTGCTGCAAGACCGCCGACCCGAAGGTGTAGAGCGCAACGGCCGCGCCTTTTTGCGGAGTTACATTCGCCCAGCTCTCATCGATCTTTCCCGCCTCAATGCGCTCAAGCCCGAGCTCGGCGATCTGACGGTCCGGCCCCGGATATTGCGCCAGCAATTCATAGTGGTCGCGAGCGCCCTCAATATCGCCGGTGCGTTCGAGAAAAGACCCATAGGCGTCGCGCGCCACGACGCCTCCATAAGACATCAGGGAAAGCTGGTAGGCAGTGCGCGCCTCATCCTCAAGCCCGGCGTTTTCGAACAGAAACGCCTGATGCAAGGGATGAAAGCCGCGGAAGGTTTCGCCATCCTTCGCCGCCAGCGCCTTCAACGCGGATTCCGGACCTTTTTCACCGGCCAGCGCCCAAGCGTCGAGAATAACCATGGCGGCGGAGAAATATTCCACCTGCGCATTGGCGGCGAGGGCCGCGCGGGCGGCTGTGTAATTCTTGTTTTTGAGGGCATGCGCCGCCTCGACAAGCCGCGCGAGATCGTCATCCTCGGCGTCGTCATTCGCCAGGATCTTCGGCGCGAGCTTTGCCGCTTCGCCGATGTCGCCGGAAGCAACACTGAAAAAGAACGCGCCGCGCAGGATTTCATCGGAATTCGCACTGGCGTCCTCGACCCCGCCAAAGGCGTCCGCCGCCACGCCCACATTATTGCTCCGCGCGGCGATGCGGCCCGTCAGATAATCGCCGACCACATTGCCCTGCTCAGGCGTTGCAGCACATCCGGCGAGAACGAGACCAAGACTGAAAAAACCAAAGATACTTTTGCGCGGCACCAGGGGGACGCTCCTTACATATTCGGATAGTTCGGCCCGCCGCCGCCTTCCGGCGTCGTCCAGACGATGTTCTGCGACGGATCCTTGATGTCGCAGGTCTTACAATGAACGCAGTTCTGGGCGTTGATCTGAAACTTCGGATCGGCGCCGTTTTCCTCGCTCACCACTTCATAAACACCCGCCGGGCAATAACGCTGCGCCGGCTCGGCATAGACCGGCAGATTAACGTCGATGGGGATTGAAGGATCTTTAAGTTTGAGATGAGAAGGCTGGTCTTCTTCGTGATTTGTGGCGGAAAACGCCACATTGGTCAGCCGGTCGAAGGTCGTGGTCCCGTCGGGACGGGGATAATCAAGGGGCTTGTGCTTCGCCGCCGGCTCCGTCGCCGCCGCATCGGTTTTCCCGTGTTTCAGGGTGCCGAACAAGGAGAGGCCCGGCGCAATGGAGTTCATCCATAATTCGAGCCCGCCAAGCGCGATGGCGCCGATGCGCGTGCCGAACTTTGACCAGAGCGGCTTCACATTGCGCGCCTTGAAAAGTTCGCGCTTGACGCCCGAGGCGTCATACGCCTCCTCATAGGCTTCAAGCACATCGCCTTCGCGGCCGGCGCTGACGGCGTCGAAAGCGGCCTCCGCGGCCATCATGCCGGTGAGCATGGCGTTGTGATTGCCCTTGATGCGCGGCACGTTTACGAAACCCGCCGAGCAGCCGATCAGGGCGCCGCCGGGAAACGCCAGTTTCGGCACAGACTGATAACCGCCCTCGGTAATCGCACGCGACCCGTAAGCGAGGCGCTTGCCCCCTTCGAGCAGCTCAGCGATTTCCGGATGGGTCTTGAATTTCTGAAACTCCCCATACGGATAAAGATAGGGGTTCTTGTAATTCAGGTGAACGACGAAGCCGAGCGCGACAGTGTTGTCGTTATAATGATAAAGGAACGAACCGCCGCCGGTGTCGTCTTTCAGGGGCCAGCCAAAGCTGTGCTGAACATGGCCGGGCCGCGATTTTTCCGGCGCGATCTCCCAAAGCTCTTTCAGGCCGATGCCGTATTTCTGCGGCTCGCGATTTTCGTCGAGCTTGAAATGCGCGATAAGCTGTTTGCCGAGCGAACCACGAACGCCTTCTGCGATCAGCACATATTTGCCGCAAAGCTCCATGCCTGGCTCGTAAGAGTCCTTTTTCTCGCCATCCTTGCCGATGCCCATCTCGCCGACGACGACGCCGCGCACGGAACCGTCTTCCCGATAAAGAACCTGCGATGCGGCCATGCCGGGATAAATATCGACGCCAAGCCCTTCGGCCTGTTCGGCGAGCCAGCGGCAGACATTGCCCATGGAGACCACGTAGCAGCCATGGTTCTTGACCATGCCCGGCATGCCCCAGACGGGCAGCGAGACCGAGCCGCTCGCGCCAAACACCTTGAAGCTTTCCGAGGTCACCGGCGTATCCACGGGCGCGCCGTCCATCTCGCGCCAGTCCGGCAACAGCTCATCAAGCCCCTGCGGGTCGAGAACCGCGCCTGAAAGAATATGCGCGCCGACCTCGGAGCCTTTTTCGACCACAACGACATTGATGTCGCCGCCCGCTTCGGCGGCGCGCTGTTTCAGGCGAATGGCGGCGGAAAGCCCTGCCGGGCCCGCCCCCACGATCACTACGTCGAACTCCATGGACTCCCGTTCGGGCGCTTCATCTGTCATTGGCGTCTTCTCTTTTTCGCGTCTTCGAGTTCTAGTTCAGCCTTTCGGCCCCCGCGGTTTTGGCAAAAATCACGGGGAAAAGCCATGTCGTAAGGCATTGTTTTGCATATTGAGAAGCTTTGGGCCCATAAAGCGCGTTCCGCGATCTGAAGAGTCCGCCCGTGCCCCTGACCCAGCTTTCGCCAATTCTCCTCTGCGGCGTCTTCACCGGCCTTCTCTTATTCGCTGAGAGCCGGGCGATCTCTCGCCTCAAATGGATCGCCAAGCCCGCTGCGTCTTTATGCTTCGTCCTTCTGGCGCTCGCCTGCGGCGCTGGGGAAAGCGCTTACGGGATATGGATCCTCATCGGGCTGGTTCTTTGCATGGCGGGCGATATCCTTCTCATTCCGGCTGGGGAAAAAACCTTCCTCGCTGGCATGGGGGCTTTCGCCGCGGGCCACGCCGCCTATGTCGTAGCGTTTTTGTCCGGCGGCCCTCACCCGACGCCAATATTCCTCGCCGGCGCCGTCGCCATGATTTTTTTCGCGGTTTTCTCTCTGCGCTGGCTGTGGCCGCATCTCGGCGCTTTTCGCGGGCCAGTGGCCGGCTACACCGCGATCATCGCAATCATGGTCGCGACGAGTTTTCTCGCCGCCCCGCCGGCGCGGCCTTCCCCGAGCCTTCTCGTCATCGCCGGCGCCCTCGGATTCGCCATTTCGGATCTCGCTGTGGCCCGGGACAAGTTCGTCGCGCCCGGATTCATCAACCGAGCCTGGGGCCTGCCGCTTTACTACGGCGCTCAATTGATGCTCGCGGCGTCGGCATAGGACGCGCTGTTGCGCGGAAAGCACGATTTCAAGCCCCCGCCGCATGGACAGGCGCGGCCCATGGGTTAGGCTCCATCGTCGGAAAACACGACTGTTTGGAGACCATCCGGGGATATTATGACATTGCAGAGACTGAGCCGGCTCGCCATCGCCGTTATCGCTTTGAGCTTCATGCAGACCGGCGGCGCTCTGGCGCAAAACGCCATGGCGACCAATACGCGCACCGACAATGTCTATGATGGCGTCACTTTTGAGCAGTTGAAGTCCTTTTTCTCCGACACGGTGATCAACGGGTCGGCCATGACGTTGACCGAACAGGTGGAGCCGGGCCGTATCCCCTATTTTTCGCTCACCTCGCCCCAACTGCCTTTCGTGATCTATGTCAGCGGCGTCGAAGAAGCCTATAGCGGCGAAGGCGACGGCGTTTATGCCGGCTTCGCCCTGTTTACGACCCTGCGGATCGACAGCCTGACGCAAAGTGACGTCAACGCATTCAACTACCAAGCGAAGTTCGCCAAATATATACCGTCCCAGACAAGCGGCATTCTCTCCGTAGAGCTTCTTGCAGCAGGGGGCGTCACGCAGAAAACCGCGGTGACGGCGGTCTTGCCTTTCTTCAGCGGCCTGTCGCACCTGATCGACATGGCGTCTGCGTCCGCCAATACTGTCAACTATGAAACCGGCGGCTATGACATTCGCGGCGAGGTGACATGGCTGGATGGCGCCTACGCCGTTCAGTATGCCGACCCGCCCATGCTTCCGTCGAAGATTTCCACATCTTCCATCTCGGACATTGCGGACGACCGACTCATTCGCGATTTCGTCGAAACCGCCGCGAACCGCCGCTGATGCGCTTGCCCCCTATGCCCGTCCGCCTGCTATAAGGGGATGTGGCAACCCTAAGCGAACAAGACGCCGCGCGCGCTGTGCTGCGCTGGTATGCGGAAATGGGCGTCGACGAAGCCGTCGCGCCCTCGCCCGCCGATTATTACAGCTGGACGCGCGCCGAGCCCGGCGCGGCGCCGCGCATCGAAGCCGTACGCGCCCAGGCGGCGGCAGACGCTGCAGCCGAATACGCGGCGCATGAACCCTCTGCCCTTTCGACCGACGAGGCCATTAAGGCGGCCGAAGCCGCCGCCGCGGCCTGCGACACATTCGAGGCGCTGGACGCCGCCGTGAAAGCATTCGAGGGCTGCCCCCTCAAGGCCGGCGCGAAAAACACTGTCTTCACCGATGGCGTTCCCGGCGCGGACCTGCTCGTCATCGGCGAGGCGCCGGGCCGGGACGAGGACCGCCTCGGCAAGCCTTTTGTGGGCCGGGCGGGCCAGTTGCTCGACCGGATGCTCGCCGCCATCGGCCGGTCACGCGACGATAATGTCCTGATTTCAAACGTGATTTTCTGGCGTCCCCCGGCCAATCGGACGCCGACGGCGCTGGAGACAGCGGTGTGCCGGCCCTTTGTCGACCGCCTCATCGAGATCACCGAGCCGAAGGCGGTCCTGATCGCCGGGGGCGCGCCCCTGCAGGCGCTTTTGGGGATTACGGGGATTATGCGGGCCCGGGGCGTCTGGCGCGAGGTGGAAACCATGGGCGGCAAGCGCTATCCGGCGCTGCCCACCTATCACCCGGCATTCCTCCTGCGCCAGCCGGCAGGCAAACGCCTCGCATGGGCCGATCTCCAGTCCCTCGACGCCAGGTTAAAGGACCATTAACCGACATTACCGTAAAGTTAGGTGTAAGTTTTGGGGCGTTGGGATCATTTCCCTTTTTTCAGCTTCCGGCGGCGATAATGCCGCCGCCTCGACCCGTTTGGACGGACGAAAGGAAGAATTGAGTTATGGCGGCTGTTCGCTGGTTTTCGCTGTTTGTCATTGCCCTGGCGCAAGGAGGGCTCGCCGCCGCCGTCGCCGAAGACTCTACACCCGTTGACGCAGCGGTTCCGGCCGTCGCCGCCGAAGAAGCGCTGAATATCAGTATACTGAGCGATGCAGATGCGGCGCTCTACAAGGAAATATTCGCGCTTCAGGAAGACGGTCGCTGGACGGAAGCGGACGCGAAAATCGCGGCGCTCGAAAACGACATCCTCATGGGATATGTGCAATATCAGCGCTATATGCATCCCACCGACTACCGGTCGAGTTTCAGTGAATTGAAGCGCTGGATGGCCTATTACGCCGACCATCCGGATGCGGACAAAATTTACTCCCTTGCCCGCAAGCGCCAGCCGCGCGGCCAGTCATCGCCTGTGCGTCCGATCTCGCGCAAATGGCGCGCCGAACCGGAAAAAGAACTGCATCCCGATCTCGAGGCGGATTACGAGACAAAGAGCCGCCCGAATGTGCGCCGCATTGAAGGCCGCGTACGCTATCTCGCCAATCGGGAGCGCGCCCTGGAAGCCAAGCGCGAAATCGACGGTCATCTGAAACGCGGAACCATCACCGAACGTCAATATGACCGCATGCGCTCCTGGATCGCCGCCAGCCTTTATTACCAAGGCTATATCGACGCCGCCGCCGAAATCGCCAATGACGCGGCCGCGCGCAACGGGGAAAGCGCGGTTCTCGCCTACTGGATCGCCGGTCTCATCAAATTCCGCGAAGGCGACATCGCCGGCGCTCATGAGCTGTTCAAGGACATGGCCGCAGTCCCCTATCAGGAAGATTCCTTGCGTTCCGCCGCCGGATTCTGGGCCGCGCGCACGGCGCTCGCCGCCGGGGCCCCGGCGGATGTTACGCCCAATCTTGAAATCGCCGCGGAATATCCCTTCACTTTTTACGGCCAGCTTGCGCTGGCGCAGCTTGGCCGCGCTTATGACTATAACTGGACCGCGCCGGCGCTGACACAAGATCAGTATGATGATCTTCTTGAAGACCAGCCGCGCATTCGCCGCGCCATCGCTTTGGCGGAAGCCGGACAGACAAGCGAGGCCGATCTTGAACTGCGCTGGGCCAATGGCGCGATCGATGAAGACGACGCGCCGCAATTGCTGGCGCTTGCCGTCGCCTTGGACCTGCCCGCCGCACAGATCGACATTGCGCTTTCCGACGACGATCCGGCGCTTCAGGCCGGTCTGTTCCCGGTGCCTCACTATACGCCGGAAAGCGGCTTCAAGGTGGATCGCGCGCTTCTCTATGCGCTGATGCGTCAGGAATCGAAGTTCAAGACCGACGCCACAAGCCGCGTCGGCGCTCGGGGGCTGATGCAGCTTATGCCGCGCACGGCGAGCTACATCGCCGGCGACCGCTCCTTGCGCTACCGCTCAGGGAGGGAGCGCCTTTACGATCCTTCCTACAATATGGAGCTCGGCCAGACTTACGTGGATCATCTCATGACCCGGTCGGTCGATGGCGATCTCTTCCATATGGCCGTCGCCTATAACGGGGGGCCGGGCAATTTGCGCCGCTGGCGCCGCGATGTGGCGATCGACGATCCGCTGCTCTTCATCGAAAGCATTCCGAACCGGGAAAGCCGCGACTTCGTGGAAAAGGTGCTGACCAATTTCTGGGTTTATCGCGCGCGTCTCGGCCAACCGGCGCCTTCCCGCGAAAAGGTCGCTGCGGGGGAATTGCCGCTTTACGAAGCGATTGACCAGATTGCGGGCGACAGCCTCAATTAAACAGCGCTGTCAGGCGACAAAGGCGTGCCCCGCCATGCCAACCATGAAGCCGATCACCGCGCCCATGGACGGATACCAGGCCCGCTCCAGCCGGGCCTGCGGCGCCACATCCCGAAACACCAGATAGACAATGCCGCCGGCGCAGAACGTCATGATGGACCCGAGCAGCACATGATCGGGACGAAAGACGAAATAGCCGAAAAAACCCCATGCGACGCCCGATAGCGACGCCAGGGAAATCACCAGAAGGGCGTGGTTCGCCATACGGTTCTTCGCCCCTTCATGGGTAATCTCGCGATAGGCGTTGAAGGCTTCGGGAATATTCTGCGCCGCAATGATCAAGGTCAGAAACAGCGCCTCGCCGTAATTGCTCGTAATCACCGCGCCAACGACAATCGCCTCCGGGACGAAATCAAGCAGCATGGCCAGCAATTGCGACAGGGGCGTGCCGTGATTGCTGAAATAGCGGTCGCACATAAGAAAGACCAAGGCGCCTGCCGCGAAGCTGGCGAGGGACGCCCAGGCCGGCTGCAATTCCATGCCCTTCGGAACAAGCACCAGGGACACCGCAGCGAGCAGCGCGCCGCCCCCAAAAGCGATCACGCCATGACGCCATTCGCGTTTCATCCAGTTCGGATGGATGCGCTCCCACTGGCCGAGCGCGCCGCCGGCGGCGGCGGAAAACGCCGCGATCAGTAAAAGTATGAGCAGGTCTAACGCCATCAAGCCGAAATCCTACACCATGATTCAGCGTCGGCCGCGCATGAAAAGACAGGCCGGACTCTTTCGAACAGGAGTGCTACGCTTTCATTCCCGCGCGCCGGAGATGGCGTCTGGATATTTGGATGACAGCTTATGAGCAACATGATCGACGCCGAAGGCGGATGCCTGTGCGGCGCGGTGCGCTACCGGGTCTGCGGACCCATCGAAGAAAGCGGCTATTGCCATTGCCGCACCTGCCAGCGCCAGTCCGGCGCGCCCAGTGTCGCCTGGTTTGCGCTGAAACCCTCGGACTTCGCCTATATCAAGGGAAAGCCGAATACCTATCGCGCCTCGGATCATGCGGCCCGTGAGTTTTGCGCCAATTGCGGGAGCTATCTTGTGTTCCGGGAAGACGATGAAACGCAGACTTTGGGCGTCAACACCGCGACGCTCGACGATCCGCTCCTGTCGCCGCCCGCGTTTCATATTTTTTGCGAAGACCGGATCGGGTGGTTCGAAACCGCCGATGATTTACCGCGATATGACCACGGCCGTGCAGGCTAGGGATGTCGGCTGATGACGCGGTGAGGCGCCCTATTCGAGGCCCATGATCGACATGATCGCCGGGCCGAGAATGACCGCGAACAGCACCGGCAGGAAGAAGCCGATCATCGGAACGGTCAGTTTCGGCGGCAGGGCGGCGGCTTTTTTCTCCGCTTCCTGCATTCTGAGATCGCGGCTTTCCTTTGCCATGACGCGAAGCGACTGACCCAGGGGCGTGCCGTATTTTTCGGACTGCACGAGCGCGGTGACGACGCCTTTCACCGAATCGAGCCCGGTGCGTTCGGCGAGATTGATGTAGGCCTGTTTGCGTTCCTGCAGATAGGAAAGCTCCGCCGTGGTGAGACCGAGCTCCTCGGCAAGCTCCGGACAGTTCGGTCCGACTTCGTCCCCGACTTTCTGGAATGCCGCTTCGATGGACATGCCCGATTCGACGCAGATCAGGAGGAGATCGAGCGCATCCGGCCAGGCTTCCTGAACCTTCTGCTGACGTTTGGCGACCACGTTCGAAATATAGATGTTCGGCAGATAAAAGCCGATAAAGAAGCCGCCAAAGGTGGCGAGAAGACGCCCGAAACTGTCGAGTTCGAAACCGTCGAGAAGATAGACATAAACGCCAACGATAATCGCGACGACGAAGGGCAGGCCGAGCCGAGCCGTCATGAAGGTGAACACCGGCCCCTGACCGCGAAAGCCCGCCATCATCAGTTTTTTGCGCGCAGCGTCCGCATCGAAAACTTCGAGCAGCTTGAGGCTTTCCACCAGTTCTTTCACCGCGCCCTGGGGCGAGGTGTTCCTGATGCCCTTGCTTTTTTTCGCCAGCGACTCGCGCTGTTTCTGGCGCAGATTCTCCCGGTAATTGCCGACGGATTTCATCCGCTCCTTGAGCTTGTCTTTGACGAGAAGCGGTTCAAGGATCGTGAAAATCGTCGCAATCGACGCCAGCGAGACAAGCAGCGCGATCTGAAAGTTCCGATCGGTAACGGCATTGACGATGGCTTCCATGACCGTTCCCTTAAACCTTGATCTTCATCATCTTGCTCATCACGAAGATGCCTGTCCCCATCCACATGCCGGCGCCGATGAGAATGAAGTTGCCCTCTTTCGTCGTGAAGAGCGGCGTCAGATAATCCGGCGATGCGAGCTTAACCGCGCCCATCACCAGGAAGGGCAAAGACCCGATAATATAGGCCGAGGCTTTCGCTTCGGATGACAGCGCCTTGATTTTGCCGTCCATGAGCTTGCGCGAGCGCAACACGCCCGCAAGGTTGCCGAGCGCCTCGGCGAGATTGCCGCCCGTTTTCTGCTGGATCATGAGCACAATACCGAAGAAGTTCACTTCCTGCAGCGGCATGCGCTCATACATACGCTCCAGCGCCTGATCCAGGGAAAGCCCGACGCGAATGCCCTCGACCAGCATGTGAAACTCGTCGCTGACGGGTCGCGGCGCTTCGCGGGCGATAATCTTGAGACATTCATTCACCGGCAGACCGGATTTCACGCCGCGCACGATGACATCGATGGCGTTGGAGAATTCATCGACGAATTTTTTCTGACGGCGCTTGCGGAGAAAGTTCAGCACCCAGCGCGGGAAACCGAAACCACCGATCAGAACGAGAAGCCCGGAAATCCACAATTTCTGGCCCGAGATCAAACCGATCAGACCGAAAAACAGCGCGATGAAAACCGACCCGATATAAAATTGCTTGGGCTTTAGAGAAAGCCCAGCCTGCTCGAGCATCTGGTCCAACGACAGGCGCCGTTTCTTCTTGAGGTTTTTTGTCTTGTCGTCGAGCGCGGCCAGAGATTCTGCAAGTTTTTTACGCCGTTCTTTGTTGCTGGCTTCTGCATTGGCGCCGCCGCCGGAGCGTTTGGCGACCTTCGCCGTGTTCAATGCGGAAACGCGCTTGTTGGCCTTGTCGCGGTCGCTCGGCTGCAACAGAACAAGGGCCAGCGCGCCGAACGCGACAAGCCCCAGAACGCCGACAATGAGGATTTGCTGATCCATAAAACCCTACTCCGATGCCGCGTCGAGCGCGCCGGCGAGCTCCGCCTCCTTGCCGTAATAGCGGGCGCGGTCCCAGAAGGCCGGGCGCGCAATGCCGGTGGATTTGTGCTTGCCGATGATTTTGCCGTCAGCGTCTTCCCCGTCCATGTCGTAGACGAAGAGATCCTGCGTAATGATGGTGTCGCCTTCCGTGCCGAGCACCTCGGTAATATGGGTGATGCGGCGCGAACCGTCGCGAAGGCGCGCGGCCTGCACGATCACATCGATAGAGCCGACGATCATTTCCTTGATTGTCTTTGACGGCAGGTTGTAACCGCCCATGGTGATCATGGATTCGATACGCTGCAGGGCTTCGCGAGGCGAGTTGGCGTGCAGCGTGCCCATGGAGCCGTCGTGACCGGTGTTCATGGCCTGAAGCAAGTCGAACGCTTCGGGGCCGCGAACCTCGCCGACGATGATCCGCTCAGGGCGCATGCGCAGACAGTTCTTGACGAGATCGCGCATGGTCACCTCGCCTGTGCCTTCAAGGTTGGGCGGTCGCGTTTCAAGACGCACCGTATGTGGCTGCTGGAGCTGAAGTTCCGCGGCGTCCTCACAGGTGATGACGCGCTCGTCATGCTCGATAAAGCTCGTCAGACAGTTCAGGAGCGTCGTTTTACCGGAACCCGTACCGCCGGAGATCAGCGTGTTGATGCGGCAATGGCCGATGATCTCCAGAACCTTTGCGCCTTCAGGCGAAATCGACCCGAAATTGACAAGGTCCTGAATGCGCAGCTTGTCTTTCTTAAACTTACGAATGGTGAGCGCGGCGCCGTCGATGGAGAGCGGCGGCGCGATCACGTTTACACGAGATCCGTCCGGCAAGCGCGCGTCGCAGATAGGGCTGGCTTCGTCGACGCGGCGGCCGACCTGGGACACGATGCGCTGACAGATATTCATCAACTGAGCATTGTCGCGGAAGCGCACATTGGTTAGCTGAATCTTGCCACCGACTTCGATGAAAACCCGGTTGGCGCCATTGACCATGATGTCCGCGATATCGTCGCGAGCGAGAAGCGGCTCCAGCGGGCCATAGCCGAGAACGTCGTTACAGATATCTTGCAGCAGGGATTCCTGCTCGGCGATCGACATCTGGACGTTTTTGATCGAGATGATCTCATTGACGATGTCGCGGATTTCCTCCGCCGCCGCTTCGGTGTCGAGCTGGGCGAGCTGGGAAAGATCGATGGTGTCGATCAGCGCGTTGAAAATCGTCGTCTTGGTCTGAAAATACTCGTCTGACCGGCCGCCGATTTCCACTGTCGACTGCGGTTTCGGGGGCGGCGCGGCAACGCGCGGCGGCGCAGCCGGCGCGGATTTCGATTCCGGCTTCGCCGCTTTCTTAGCGGGCTGTGGCTTGGCGGCGGGCTTTTGAGGCGCAGCCGAGTCGGGCGCAGGCTTTTTCGCAGCCGGCGCCGGCGTCCCCTTTGCAGGTTCAACAGGACCCGTTCTTCGTCCGAACATGCATTACCCCTTGCTTATTTCTTCTTGAACAACCCGGAAAGGCTGAATTTCGGGCGCACGATGTTGGCCTCGCTGCGGCCCAGGAGATTCGCCGACAGCTCACGGATCGATTGCGACACCTTGGACTTGGCCCCCACTTCAAGCAGCGGCGCGGCGTTGGTGGCGGCCGTGCCGAAAAGCTGCGGATCCCACTGGATGACCTGCGCCGGCTTGATGCCTACATGCTCGGCGAACTGATCGGGCTGGACCGCAGATGTTTTCGAATCGAACTGGTTGATAATTAGCGTCGGCGAGGAGTCATTCGGCCGGGCGGCGCCCAGAATGTCCATCAGGTTTTTGGTATTCCGGAACGACGCAAGATCCGGCGTCGCCGTGATGACGATCTCATCCGCCGTCATCAGGATGCGCTTCGACCAGCTTGTCCACAGATGCGGAACGTCGACGATGATCGTCGGCGCCGTCCCGCGCACCACGTCCAGCACCGTTTCAAAGGCCTGATCGTCGAGATCGAAATCACGGTCGAGCATGGATGGCGCGGTGAACAGGCTGAGCCGGTCCGTATGCTTCTGCAAAAGGCGGTCAAGCAGCACATCGTCAAGACGCTCAGGAGAGCTCAAAGCTTCAACGAGACCGGCGGAGGCTTCCTGGTCGAAATCGAGGCTCGTCGTGCCGAAAGGCAGGTCAAGGTCGAGAATGACCGTATCGCTTTGGAATTCTTCCGCCGTACACCAGCCGATATTGTGCGCGATCGTCGAAGACCCGACGCCGCCGCGGGCGCCCACAAACGCCATGGTTTTGCCAATCGGCGGGGCCGCCGGATCCACATAAAGATCGGCGATGGTTTTGATGATCTGCAAAGGCGAATGAGGCCGGACGATATATTCGCTGACGCCCTGACGGATCAGTTCGCGATAGAGAATGATGTCGTTGACCTGGCCAATGATGATGACCTTTGTCGAGGGATCGCAAACTTCGGCAAGCTCGCCGAGCTTGGCGAAAATCTCCGCCCCGCTCGCCGTCGTCTCGAGAATGATCAGGTTCGGCGTGGAGGTCGTCTGGAAATGGTCGATCGCCTTATTGACGCCGCCCATGTGAATGGTGAGGTGGGCTTTGGAAAGGCGGCGATCCACAGACGCTTTTTCAAGAAGCTGCGTCGTGCCTGGCGTTTCGCAAAAGGCGTGGATCGAAATACGCGGCACAGGACGATGGTCGACCTCTTCACCGCCGAGATCGGTGATGTCGCCGCCATAGGTGTGCGCCTCTTCAAGAGCGCCTTGCGATCCGCCCGCAGCGGCCTCCGCCGCGGTTACAAGGGCGCCGCCGCCTGACTCAGGCGCTTCGGTTTCTGCATAGCCTTCTTCCGCCCCATAGTCTTCCGTATCGAAATTCTCGGCAGTGAAGTCGTCGTCGGAAAACTGTTCTTCCGCGAAGGCCTCTTCATCATAGGCGCCTTGATCCGCGTAAACTTCATCAGCCGCGGGTTCGACAGGCTCATCAAGCGCGGGGGCCGCGCCGAGCTCATCATCTTCCTCAAGAGCCGCGTCAAGGTCTTCTTCGAAATCGGCTTCATCGAAGGCCGCATCGCCAAAGTCTTCTTCACCGAGCGCCGCGAGTTCCTCGTCCGAAAGCTCTTCGTCCAACCAGGCCGCATCGTCTCCGAACGCGTCAGAGAAGTCCTCTTCCAGGGCGTTGTCGCCGCCGGCCGGTTTTTTGGCGGCAGGACCGCCGTCAGCGCCGAGGCTGGCGGCGCCGTCGGCCACGCCTTCTTCGTCCTCTGCCGGCTGATACGCGGATTCAGCAGCGTTTTTCATCGTAATCTCCCTCGAGCTTCCGCTTGTCGAGCCCGGTCCAACTGTTATTCCGATGTCTCGGCGTTAATGTTCTGGTCAACGGCGGAAGCGGTGACTTCGCCCTTGCGATAGAGATCAACTGCGCGAACGATCGCCTGACCATCCCGGGGCGTCGACTCCGCCGGCGCAATCAGATCGTGCGGATCTGCGATCATCGCCGCATAATTGTTCATGGTAGCGCAGCCCATATTCGGCGTGCGCAAATTTTTAAATTCATTGGCCTTCATGCCCGACCACACGCCGCAAGGGCTGGCCGTCGCGACATAGCGGGTGAAAGAAAGAATGATGTCGTCATTCGATTCTTCACCGGTGCGATAGGTGGCGCCGTGAATTGCCGACCATGGCACGCCTGCGTCGTTCAACACCTGGCGGATGTCCGCGGCGGCTTCGTGATCATTGCGGTCATTGCCAGCGCCTGAAGGGGCTGTGACTGTCAGCGGCCCGTGACCATTCGTCAGATAGGAATGCGCAAAGGCGTTCAGACGCGATTTGTCCATATTGGAAAGGTCGCTAGTCGAGACGTCGCCGCTAATGGTCAACGTCATCACCTGACTGTCGACGGCGATAGGATGCGTTTCCGCAACTGTCATTGCGTCCTGGGGACCGTTAAAACCCAGTCCGGCGCAGGCCGAAAGGCCGAGCGATGCAGCGGAAAGAAGCGTGATTTTCAGTGTTGAAGCGTTCATGACATTCTTTCCCATTAATCAAGCATGAAACCCATCGGGCCTTGCAACGAAGCTTCGCTGACGCCGGCGCCGGCAAGTCCATAGGTGGAGACCATTTTGCCGAAGAGAATCGTTTCCGCATCGCTCGCCGGGACAAATCCCTTTGACGGATCAGCGAGATTTGATTCATGCGTCGGCTTGACGAGATACGGCGTCACAATAATGACAAGCTCCGATTCATTGTTTGCATAATTGCGGCTGCGGAAAAGCTGGCCCAGCACCGGCACGTCCTTGACTCCCGGAATGCCTTCAATCGTCGAGCGCATGTCTTCCCGCAGAAGGCCGGCCATCACGAGGCTGCCGCCCGAGGGGAGCTCAACAACCGTATTGGCGCGACGCACCGACAGACCCGGGATGGAAAGACCGGCCGTCGTCGTCAGATTGCCTTCGTCATCGACGGTCGTCGCGCCCGGCACAAAGAAAGCGTTCTCCGTGGTGATTTCCGAGACCTCTGTCGAAATTTTAAGATTGATCCGGCCTTTGCTGAGGACCAGCGGCGTGAAGCCGAGGCCGACACCGAACTCCTTGAACTCGATCGAAATGACGCCGTCATCCTGCCCGACGGGAACAGGGAACTCGCCGCCCGCCAGGAACCGCGCCGCTTCGCCGGAGACCGCCGTCAGGTTCGGTTCAGCCAGAATGCGAATGAGACCAGTCGATTCGAAAGCCTGCAGGGAAAGATCAAGCGTTTCCAGATCGCCTGTATTGAATTTGCGGCCGCTAATCCCAAGCCCGCCCGTCGTGGCGATAGAATTCGCCGCCGCTGCGGTGAAAATGGAATCTGAAAGCTGAAAGCTTCCGCTCGCCGATACGCCAAGCTGCTTCAGGAGCTGGCGCTGCATTTCAACGATGCGCACTTTCAACATGACTTGCTCTGGGTCCCGCACCGCGAGCAGGTTGATGACTTTCTCAGGATCGTCCACAAACCGGCCGGCAAGATCGGATGCGTTCGCCGCTTCGCTTGCGGATTGCACGACGCCGCGTAGAACGACATTGTCATTGATCGCCTCGACCTCGATTCGCGATTCCGGCATCACCCGGCCGAAAAGCTCAGAGAGGGCGTCCATGTCCCGTTCAACGAGAATTTCAAGATTGAGAATCTGACGGCCGCGCGCGTCGAAAAAGAACGCGTTTGTCTGGCCGGTCTCAAGACCCAAAAGATAGACCCGGCGCGGCGACCGAACCACCGCGTCCACAACGCTGGGCTGCGACACCAGCACATCCGCGGCAGCCTGAGGCAGCTCGACGATTGCCGCCTTGTGCAACGGAAGAACGATGCTCTTGGAGACTGCGCTGGTTCCGCCCACATCGATGCTCACAGGCTGTGACCCGCGCTGGGCGACAGCCGGCGCCGCCAAGCCGAGCGTTGCCGCGCCAAGAAGACCCGCCACGGTCGCTTTGCAAAAATTCGATCCGGCCAGGTTCATAACTTTTTCAAGCATGGTCATCTGATCCCCCTCAGCCGGTTTTTGATTACGAACGCCCATAACGAATTACACTCACATTGGATGAACGCCGTTCCGTCGCCTGAAGCTCGGTTTCCGGCTTGAAGATGCTGCGCAAGACGAGGCTCAACGTGCCGCTGTCGCGCGCGGAAAGAAAAGCTTCTGCGTCTGTCGGCGCAAGCTCAAGCGTCACATTTGACGCCGCGAGATTGGTTGCTTCACTGTTCTCTGAAACCATCGTGTCAACAGCAACCACGCGCACTTCTTTGAAAATGGTTCGTGCAGGTCCTGTCGAACCGCGTCCGCCCGTAGACATAATGTCAACCTTGTCGCCGGGAAGAATAAAACCTCCTGACGACGTTTCCGGAGAAACACGCATGGTGACGGCGCGCATGCCAGGAGATAGGATCGCCGCCATGAGACCGGACGAATCGGCGCGAACGAGCTTGGCGTTGACGATAGGCTCGCCGGTAACGATCAGCGAACGAGCGACCGCCGTTTCCACCGCCTCTCGCGAGCCCTCGCTTTGATCGGTGATGAAAGTCGGCTGGACGGCTTTTTTCGGCCACATGATCCAGCTTGTGTCTTCCGCCGAGAGACGTTCGCCGCGCTGAATATCGCGCGTCGACACGAGAACGCGAACGGTCTCCTCGCGCACAGGCTCAACAATCTGAACGGGAGCGACTTCTTTGTTCTGACTGAGCATGAGCACAAACGCGCCCGCGCCCGCAACAAGCGCCACGCCCAGAATTGCAATACGACTTACGTTCATTTTGAACCTGCCTTTTCCGTGCTTCCCATAGAGAACGCCTTGAACTTATGGTGCTGGAAACTCCTCAAAACTCTGTTAACTGATCTTGTTAACCGCCAATGACCAATTGGAAGTAAGGCGTTTGGGAAAAGCTAAGAAGTGCCCCGGCCGCAATGGCGACCGCATAGGGAAGATCTTTCTTGCGTTCGTGGAGACGCATTAACCAGGGTGCGTGAGCGTAAACGGGCAGGACCGGCAGCTTGCGGAACATCGCCATGGAGATCGCGAGAAAAAGCCCCGCAATCGCCGTGTTGAACAGGAAAACGCCGAGACTGCCGAGCCCAAGCCAGGGGGCGGTCGCGGCAAACAGCTTGGCGTCGCCGCCGCCGACAATCTTGGCGGCGAAAAGCCCGAAACCAATGGTTAACGCCGCCGCGCCGATGAGCGCCCCTTCCACCATTACGTGATAACTTGCCCCTACGGCAAATCCCGCCAGTGGATAAACCGCAACCAGCACAATCGATATCCAGTTTGGAATCTTGAACTCGTAAATGTCGTTCGCGGCGGCGATGATCAGCGCCGCGGGAAACACAGAAAGTAGAAGATATGCGATCGCAATCACGCCCGCCTCCGGGGGAAAATACAAGCGTGAAAGATATGCAGAGGGCTCTTAATGTTCCGTTAGACATAAACAAAAAAGGAGACCGAACGGTCTCCTTTTTCGTAAATGCGGCGCGCTAGACGCCTACATCATAACTCGATTGCGAAGTCCCTTAGGAAGTCGCGTTGTCGAGACCGGCGTCGATGTCGCTGAAGGTTCCGCTCAGCGAAGTACCGACGGCGCGAACCGCGGCGATGATCGCAACAGCGATCAGGGCGGCGATCAGGCCGTATTCGATGGCCGTGGCGCCGGATTCATCGGCTTTAAAACGATTGATGAGAGCTTTCATGTGTCGACTCCTGCTTACTCTTCACTTGCACCGCTGCAGAGGACTTCCCCTACAGACCGGGTCATCTTCGTCTCAAGACGTAAAAAAACGATGAATTCATTCCGTATTATGTTTGTATACAGATTATAGTTAACCGGGCTTAACCATCATCATGAAAAGCGCTTGTTTGCTAGCTTGCCAGTGTATTCAGCCGCGACATATCGTTAATGACAAGGCCCGGATAATCTCGTTGCGCAACGCCCTCCTGAATGAGCGACGCCACAGCGCCTGCCGCCGACGCCTCGTCGACGCCTGCCCTGTCCGCCAGCTCACGGTGTTTCGGCATCTTCTCAATACGCCAGACGCCGCTTAAAGGATCGCGCGCCACGCACTCAAGCAGCACGGCGTAAACCCGCTGCTCCGGCGCGGCGTGCGCACCCATGGCGCGAAACCGTTGCGCAACAAGCTGTTCGGCGAGATAGACAGCAATATTGCGCATCAAGGATGGGCGATTGGCGGCTATCGATTTAAACTCCGCCGCATCGATCACTACAAGATTACAATCTTTTTCGGCTGTCACGGCGATCTGTTGAAACATGGACGGGTCGGGATCCGCCATGGCGATTTCAAGACCGAAAACACCCCCTTCAGGGGTTTCTTCAATCAGCATGGCGCCGGTCGCGCCATCCGTCAGGGAAATCCGCAAAGCCCCGGACACAACCGCAAGGAACTCAGCGCCATCATACTGCCCGAGGGAAAAAACCGTTTCTCCGGCGCTGTAGAAACGGGTTTCACTGTTCTTGTTAAGCAGCGAAAGCACCGCCTCCGGCAAATCCGCAAAAGGCGCAATACTGGAAAGCGCCGGCGTCTGGGGCTCATCCTTTTGGGCAGGCCGAATCGAAACTACCGTCATTTGCAAACTCCACCGGTATGCCCTTCTTAACCGAGCCCCTTTAAGCCCGGGTAAAAGTCTCGCGCCTAAATTATCGCTAAGTCCTGTTTGATCGGGGAAATGCGGCTCATTGCTTTAAGTTTTCCTTGACCTCTCATGGGGTAGGGTAAAATTCTCGTATTCAAGAAGGTGCTCCATGCGCAGGATTCTGACCGCCATCGCTTTTCTCGTCGCTTCAGTGCAGTCCGCCGAGGCGGAACAGCTCTGGCTGACAATGGATCAGGTTCGTCCGTTCAAACTGGAAACCCCCGCCAAGTCCATTGTCGTCGGCAACCCCGCGATCGCCGACGTCACCATTCAGGACAACGCCAACATTCTTCTGTTCGGCAAAACGCCGGGCTTGACGAACATTTATGTCTTCGATGAGAACGGCGAACCGACCAAAAACCTTGTCATCCGGGTGCGCACGCCAAGCGCCGATATGCTGACCGTACATCGCGGCGCGGCGCGTACAACCTATAACTGCACGACGAATTGCGAAGCGACCGTCACTGTGGGCGATGACCTGGCCCAGTTCCAGGCCGTCTCAACGCAGGTTCAGAACAAGTATTCACAGGCCTCGGCGCTCAGCCAGGGCAACGACGCCAACAACTAGCCGCCTACTCTCACAAGGTTGCGGGCGCGCGAAGCTTTATGCTTCCGCGCCCGTTTCAATTTCAAAATTATAGATTTGCGGGCGCTCCTGCTGGCGCAGATTGACCCGGCACCAGACATCGATGTCACGGGCCGTGCGCTCATTGGGCGGTGTTTTGGGCGCAAGAACAATATGAGCAATGAGACGCGCCGCGCCGTCGCTTCTCCGCCCGACCGCAATCCGGCAATCCTCGATATGCGGATGATTGCGCAAGGTTTCCGCGACGGCGTCCGGGAAAACATTCACCGCGCCGATCTGGACAGCGCCGTCACGACGGCCCGACAGCGTAAAGCTGCGATCACCGCTCCACGCCAAAAGATCCATCGCATCCACTTCGCGTTCTTCGCCATCCGGGCACAGACGCAGCAGGTTGTCGCCGGCGCGCCGCCAGTGGTCGAAGAGAACAAAGGCCTCTCCAGGGTTATCGCGCCATGCGATAAGGCCGGTTTCAGTGGAGCCATACATCTCACGCAGGACGCCGAAGCCGCTGGTGCGCATTTCCACCGCAAGCTCAGGCGTCATGGGCTCGCCGAAGGAAACCGCCAGGGAATTGTCCGGCGCCCGTAAGCCTTCCTGCATCATGTAACGCCATAAAGTCGGTGTTGCGACGAGCACATCGCCAAACAATAGATTGCTCGACAGCTCATCCGGAGTCATGCGTCTTGCATCGATTGCCTCGATGCCAAGGAGATTTGGCGTCAGCAGCGAAAGCTCAAGCCCCAACAGACTGTGCGGCGCAACGAAAGACAACAGCCGGCGGCGCCCGGCAAGCACATTCGCCGCCGCCGCCGCATCCTGATAGATCGCATCAGCGCCATGCGCGTGCGCGACGTCGCCATCGATGCGCGCCGCAGGCTTGAAGGAAAATGACTTTAGCTCATGTCGCACAGCCGCAGTCAGCTCGCGCGCCCAGTCAGCGATTTTTTCCGCCGATACAGCCGACAGATAATCCTCGTCAAGGCCGAAAAGGCTTGCGGCACGGCGCGCGCAGGCGACTTTTTCGTCTTCGTCCAGCGCAAGCCCGCCACGGCCCAGCGGCGCGTCCTGCGTCCACGCAGCGATGGTCAGAAAATCCGCATGACGATTAAACCGGCGGGCAAGTTCATCGGCCGCCGCGGCCCCAATAACGCAGGCAATTTGCTCTTCGCTGAGAGAAAAAGCCTTCAACGCGACGCCTCAAATGCTTCGAGATCCATTTTCATGGCTGCGTCATAGCATGATTTCAGCTTTTCAATAACGGCTGACGCTTCCTCATCCGGCTCGCGGCCGCCCCGCTTCGCCGCAGCACGCAAGCCGATCAGGCTGTTCGTAAGAAAAAGGGCCGCTGCAGACAGCTCGTTGCTTTCCACCGGCGCCGTTTTCCCCTCGATCCCCGCTTTCTTCGCTTCCTCAAGAACGATCGCGCGCACCACTCCCGGCATAGCCCCCTCTTCCAGCGGCGGCGTCGTTATCGTTTCTCCGCGCACCAGAAAAACATTGGCGGCAGACGCACAGGCGACACGACGCGCCGTATTCAGCATGATCGCATCGTCAACGCCAGCAACGGTCGCCTCATCTTTCGCCAGAATATTGTCGAGATAGTTCAGCGTCTTCCAACGCGCTGTGAGGCTGTGTTCGTTCCGACAATGTTTGGAAACAATCACCTTCGCCGGCCCGTGATCGAGCGGCGCGGCGTACCGGTTGACAGTAATAAGGAGGGTCGGCGTCCACTCCCCCTTCACGACAGCAAGACCGCGCGGACCGACGCCGCGGGTCAGCGTCAACCTCGCCCAGGCTTTGGCATGGCCGGCGTCATTGCGCCGCGCGAGCTCCATCACCGCGGCGGCGAGATCATCCTCGTCGATATGCGCCTCAATGCCGAGGGCCGCCGCGCCCGCCCGCATCCGCCTGATGTGCGCGGAGAAAAAGGCGGGCCTGCCGTCCACAAGCATGACCGTTTCAAAAACACCGTCTCCCAGCAGAAAGCCGCGATCGGCGATGTGGATCGCCGTTCGCTCCTCCTTGAACTCGCCATTTAACCAGAACGTCATGGAGTTTTCTTACCTGCAAAAAGCGAGGAAGTTTTTAATAATTCGCCGACCGTGCAAGGTCAGCAGGGATTCCGGATGGAATTGAACGCCAAACCACGACCGGTCCTCATGAATCACACCCATCAATTCACCATCGGCGCTCCATGCGACCTCGCGCAGGGGCGCCTCCGGCGCGGGAACGGAAATCAGGGAATGGTAGCGCCCGGCCATCATCGGCGAGGGAACGCCAGCAAAAACGCCTTTTCCATCATGGCGAACTTCGCTCGCCTCGCCATGGAGCGGCGAGCGCGCCCGCCGTGTGATCCCGCCAAAGACCTCCACCAGACATTGATGCCCCAGGCAAACGCCAAGCATCGGGGTTTCGGCGCCCAGCGCCCTTAACAACGCCACGGATATGCCGGCGTCAGAGGGCGTCTTCGGCCCCGGCGAGATGATGACGCCGTCAGGTTTCATAGCGAGGCACTCCTCAACGCTCGCCGCATCATTGCGCAAGACAAGCGTCTCGGCGCCCTCTTCGCGCACATAGCGCGCAAGGTTGTTCACAAAGGAATCGTAATTGTCGATAACCAGAATCATGCGCCGCCCGCCACGCCGTCGAGCCGGCCCAGCGCCGCAAGCGCGCCGCGCGCCTTGACGATGGTTTCCTCATATTCCGCCTGAGGCTCAGACCGCAAGGTGACGCCGCCGCCGACAGGCATCGTAACCTTGCCGCCTTCCAAAATCAGGGTGCGGATCGCCACGGCGAAATCCATGGCGCCGCTGTCATCCATATAGCCGATGGCGCCGCAATAGGGCCCGCGTCCGATCTTTTCGATGCGGGCGATGGCTTTCATGGCTTCGATTTTCGGCGCGCCGGTGATGGAGCCGCAGGGAAAGAGCGCCGCAAATATATCCGAGGCGCTGACACCCTCGCGCAATACGCCGCTGATCCGCGATACGAGATGATGCACATTGGCGAGCCTCATGAGCGCGCAGACAGCATCCTCGCGAATGGTTCCGTCGCGGCAGATGCGCGACAAATCATTGCGCAAGAGATCGGCGATCATGATATTCTCGGCGCGGTCCTTCGGATCGGCAAGCAGATCGCTGGCGAGCGCCCGGTCTTCTTCCGGCGTTCGACCGCGCGGCCTTGTTCCTTTGATCGGTTCGGCGATAATCCGCGGGCGCTGATAAGCGCCCTGCTCGACCCGGAAGAAGCGTTCCGGCGAATTGGACAACACTGCGCCTTCTTCGTACTGCAATAGCGCACCGTGGAAGGCGTCGCTTCCATCCGCAAGGCGGCGAAAAAGATCGAAAGGCGATAACCCCTCGGCGGCGCTCACCGTCAGTTGATGCGAGAGATTGGCCTGATAATAATCGCCGTCGAGAATATTTTCGATCGCTTCGGAGACCGCATCGCGATAGGCGGCTTCAGAAAAGTTTGATGACAAGGCGCCGAACTCCGGCGCGCTTGGCCGGGGAAGATCATCACGACCCAACGCATCGCGAAGACGCCGGCACGCGGCCTCATCGCGCCCCGCCACATAGGCCTTGCGCTTGACGCGCGAAAACAGCGCGGCCGCGTCATAGATGCCGAACGCCAGATCGGGCAGCAAAAAAGGCGACGGCGGCGGATCGAGACAATCCTCAAAAAAGCGCGCCGCCTCGTAACCGACAAAGCCGAGCGCGCCAGAGGTGAAAGGCAACTCCGCCATTTCATCGAGCCGGGGATGGGCGCGGCCCAGCAACAAATCGTCGAGCCTCAGGAAAGGATCGGCCCCGCCTTTTTCGGCGCGAATGACCGCGGCGGGAGAAGCGGCGATGATCGACCATTCGGCCGCGCGGGAGCGGTCGCCGCCATGCAACAGATGGGCGTTCGCCTCGCCGGCCAGGGGGGCGAAAGCGGCGAGGGGGTCGCGCCAGTCGATTTCCCACAAGATCATCGCAGTGTCCTAGCGCCGTGCTGCAGGGAAAGGAAGCGTCCGCACGCCTCGTCTCTGGCGCGCCGGCGCAAATCGGCCTAACGGCCTTAGCGGAAAGGAAAAGCCTCATGGCGCATGCGCAAGGGCTCGGCATGGCCCGCACTTTTTACAGCCTCGCCATCGCCGTTCTGTTCGGCTTCATCCTTTATGTGGGCCGGGGCGTCCTCATTCCCTTCGTCGTCGCCGTCTTTCTCGGCTTCCTGATTTTCACCCTGAAGGAGAATGTGAAACGCATTCCCGTGATCGGCAATTACATGCCGGACTGGGTCGGCTATCTTTTCGCTTTTGTGTTGATCGGCGCCGGCATGGTGCTTTTCGTCGAGATCATTCGCTCCAATGTGGAAACGCTGCTGACCGCCTGGCCGAGCTATGAGCAGCGACTGGAAGCCCTCGCCGGCGACGTGATTGAGTTTTTCCGCACCAGCAGCTTTCTGCCGCCCGAGCTTCTCGGCGGCATGGAGCAGATCCAGCAATCGGCCCTGGGGCTGATCCGCCCGCTGCTTTCCCAGGCCGCCGGCAGCCTCCGGGGACTGACGTCGAATTTTCTGACCTTCATCACGGTTTTTCTCTATCTCGTCTTCATGCTGATCGAACGGGCCCGCATCTTCAACAAGATCAGCCTTCTCGGCGCCGATGAACGCCAGCGCAACGCGATTAATGAGACGATCGCCGATATCGGCGTCATGGTGCGCCAGTATATCACCGTAAAAACGCTCTCCAATCTCGTCACCGCGAGCATGAGCTATGCGATTATGCTGATCATTGGCGTGCAGTTTGCGGGCTTCTGGGCGCTGCTCATTTTCGTCCTGAATTATATCCCGATCTTCGGCGCGGCGTCGGCGATCACCCTGCCCGTCCTTCTCAGCCTGGTTCAGCCCGATGGCGGCGGCGCCCGCATGGCGCTGATCGCCGCTGTGAGCCTCATCGGCGCGGAACAGGTCATGTCCAACGGCATTGAACCGCGTATTGTCGGACGCTCGCTAAACTTGAGCCCGCTGGTCATTCTTTTTTCCCTGAGCGTCTGGGGCTCTTTATGGGGCTTTGCAGGATTGCTGTTGAGCGTGCCCATTACCGTGACGGTGATGATCGTCCTGTCTCAATTCCGGCCGACCCGGCCTGTTGCGGTCATGATGTCGGACAATGGCGAGATCGCGCCCATGAAACACGCGCCCATCGCCCCCGAAGCAGCCTAGGCGAAGATTTTTTTCAGCTCTTCGGCGAGCGCCATCGCCTCTTCCTTTCGGCCCGATCCACGCCGCCAGGCGACGCCGATCGTGCGCACGGGCGCAGGATCCGTGAAAGGAATGACTTTCAGGCCGGCGCTTTTGGCAAGGCCATCCTTAACCGCCATATCAGGCAACAAGGTCGCCCCGAGCCCCGATTTCGTCATTTGCGCCAGCGTGAAAAGACTGGTGCCGCCAAAGGAGGCCGCCGCGTCCCGGTCCCGCAATTCGCAGGCGTCAATTGCGTGTTCGCGAAGACAATGACCGTCTTCGAGCAACAGCAGTTCGCAGCCATTAATATCGTCGCGCTTCAGTTTCTTTTTCTCCGCAAGCGGATGATCCGGCGCGCAGGCGAACCAGAAAGGGTCGACGCCGATCTCCACCGAATCGATACCAGGAAGGTCGTATGGGAAAGCGAGGATCGCCGCATCCACGAGGCCGGCCGCAAGACGCTCCGCAAGGGTCGCGGTCAGATCCTCGCGCAAATATAGCTCGAGCTTCGGGAACGCCTTTTTGAAGGCTTTCGCGGCTCTTGGAAGAATAAAAGGCGCAATCGTCGGGATGACGCCCAGCGTGAAGGGACCTTCGAGGGGCCGCCTGCCGCTCGCCGCGCGCACAAGGTCCTCCGCGCCAGCCAAAAGCGCCGGCGCCCGCGCCGCAACCTCCTCCCCCGCCGGGGTCAGCGCAAAAGACCGGGTCGACCGGTCCACCAATTGCTGATTCATCAGCGCTTCCATCTCCTTGATGGCGGAGGACAAGGTCGACTGCGACACAAAACAGTCCTCGGCCGCCTTGGAAAAAGATTCCCGGCGCACCAGCGCCATGAAAAACTGCAACTGACGCAATGTCGGTAAGGGCGTCATTTTATTGACCTTTTTTGATCGCCTAAATCGATATAATTCACGAATATAATCTATTTGATTAATTTTCCAAGAACGTTATCTAGCCACTCATGGCCCTCTCGCTTAGGGTCCTTTACGAGTTTCATAATTCTCAACACGCAAAAAAGGAGACATGCATGTTAGGCGTTGGCGACAAGCTTCCCGATTTTTCCGTAGTCGGGGTCAAGCCCGGCTTTAACACCCATGAAGAAGGCGGTGAGTCCGCATTCGAAGACATCACCCAGGACAGCTTCTCGGGCAAATGGAAGATAATCTATTTCTATCCGAAGGACTTCACCTTCATCTGCCCGACGGAAATCGCTGAATTCGGCCGCCTTAACAAAGAATTCGCCGACCGTGACGCGGTCGTGATGGGCGGCAGCTCGGATAACGAGTTCTGCAAGCTCGCCTGGCGCCGCGATCATCCCGATCTCGACAAACACCCGGCCTGGCAATTCGCCGACACCACGGGCTCCCTGATCGACGGGCTTGGCATTCGCGCCCCGGAAGGCGTGGCGCTGCGCGCGACCTACATCGTCGACCCGCATGGCGTCATTCAGCACGTGACGGTGAATGGCCTCAATGTCGGCCGTAATCCGCAGGAAACACTGCGTATTCTTGACGGCCTGCAGACAGACGAACTCTGCGCCTGCAACCGCCCGGTTGGCGGCGATACGCTGTAACTTCCACATAATCCGGAAGGGGCGATCCTTCGCCCCTTCCGGATTTTTTTGACCCCAATGACAAACCCCATGCTGGAACAGGCCCTGGCCGCACGGCTGAACGGCGATGACCAAACCGCCATCCGGCTGAGCCGCGACATCCTCTCTGAAAATCCGGGCGATGCAGAGGCCGCCAGTCTTCTGGGCGTGTCGCTGGCTGAAACAGGGGATCTCGCCGCCGCCCGGCCTCTTGTCATTCGCGCCCTTGAAAGCGCGCCACACTATTGGCGCTTCCTTCTGAATTATTCCGTCCTTTTAGAACGCGAAGGCGATCTTCCCTCAGCGCGCGAGCAGGCGGAGACGGCCGCAACGGCGGCGCCAGACCGGTTCGAATGTTGGGGCCGTCTCGGCGATCTCGCTGGGAAAATGGAGGATTATACCGCCGCCGCCGACGCGCTTGAAAAAGCGCTCTCGATACAGCCGCATCCGGTATTGTCGCTGCGCCTCGCAGGCGCGGCTTACGAGTCCGGTCAATATGATCGCGCGCTGGCGGCGCTGGATGTCTTCGAACAGGCGGCGCCCGGTCATCCGCAAGCGCTCATGCTGCGCACCCATATCGCCCGTCAGAAAAACGATTGGCAGGCCCTCGCCGTATCTGCGGAAGCGGCCCTCAGCGCAGCCCCGAATGAAGAGGCGCCGCGCGTGGCGCTTGCATACGCTCACGCGCAAAACGGGCATTACAAAAAAGCGGTGGAAGTTTACCGTCCGCTTGCCGAGAAAACGCCGCCCAAGGCGGACCACCTGGCGACGCTTGGAAAATATCTCATCTGGTCGCGCAAACTCGAAGAAGCTGCGGACTATTATAAAAAAGCGCTTGAGCTTAACCCCGGTCACAGCGCCGCCGCCGGCGGCCTGGCCCGCTATCTGAATTTTCTCGGCGACTTCGATAATGCAGCGGTCTATGCCCGCAAGGCGGTTGCGAGCGACCCCAATAATGCGGAAGCTTTTGCAGAGCTCACCCTCGCCGCCGGCTCAAAACTGACAGATGCGGAGATCGGCCAGCTAAAACGCATCGGCGAGGATACGCGGCAGGGTCCGAAACATCGCGCAATGGCCTATTACGCCGCGGGTGACGCCCTGCATCAGAAAAAAGAGCGGCAAGGCGCTTTTGAGGCCTGGGCGGCCGCCAACAAACTCAAACACGATATCGGCGAGATTGATAAAGCCGCGCGTTACGACCCCGCGCGCCAGGAAGCCTATGTCGACAATATCATTCGTTTTTTCCCGCGTGACATTGCGCCCCCGACGACCTCTCCCCGGGAACCCGTCCCTATTTTTATCGTCGGCATGCCGCGATCTGGCACCACCCTGCTCGACAGCGCCATATCCGCGCATCCCAAAACGGCAAGCGGCGGCGAGCTACCCTATATGCCCTTTGCGCTTGACGAGTTTTTCGCCTGGACGCGCCAATCAGGATGGAACGGCGGTCCTATTCCGAACGATCTGTTGACCGCTTTTCGCGAGGGCTACCTGAAGGAACTGCGCGATTACGACGTTGCGCAGGCGCCGTTCATCACCGACAAACAGCCGACCAATTTCTTAAGCGTCGGATTGATTCGGCAAGTCTTTCCCGAGGCGCGCATTATCCATATACGCCGCAACCCGGTTGAGGTCGGCTTTTCCATATACCGGCGCAATTTCACCTCCGGCTGGCAGTTCTCCAATGCGCTGGATGAAATCGGCCATTATTATGCACAATATGCCCGCCTTACCGAACACTGGCGGGGGACATTGGGCGACAGCTTCACTTTTGTTCAGTATGAGGATCTTGTTCGTAATTTCGACAAGGAAATCCGAAGGCTTGTGGCTTTTTGCGGCCTTGAATGGGATCAGGCCTGTCTTGAGTATTACAAACAGGACCGCACCGTCATCACCTTCAGCGCGGCGCAGGTGAGAAAGCCGCCTTCGCCGGAACACCTCAATTCCACCTCCCCTTACGACGCCTATCTTGAGCCATTGCGCGCCGCACTGACAAAACAAGGCGTCGATCTCGAAACCGGCGCGCTGCAAAAAGGAAAAGGATAAGACCATCATGAGCATTGACGCTTTGCGGGATGAGATTCCCGATTACGCAAAAGATATTCGCCTTAATCTCGGCACGCTGGCGAGCGAAACCTCGCTCAGCGACCAGCAGAAATGGGGCGCGTTTCTCGCAGCCGCCATGGCGACCGGCAATAGTGCGGTCATCAAGGCGATTACGGATGAAACGGCTGACAAGCTGAGCCCGGAAGCGGCGACCGCCGCCCGCGCCGCCGCCGCGATCATGGCGATGAATAATGTTTATTATCGCGCCACTCATTTGATGAGCACGGATGAATATCAAAAGATGCCGGCGAAGCTGCGCATGAATGTGATCGGCAGCCCTGGTGTTGAGAAAGTGGATTTTGAACTCTGGTCGCTTGCCGTGTCCGCCATCAATGGGTGCGGCATGTGTCTCGATTCCCATGAAAAAGTCGTGCGCAAAGGCGGCCTTTCGGCCGATCAGGTGCAGACAGCGCTCAGGATAGCCGCCGCGGTGAACGCCGCCGGCGCCGTGCTTCGCGCGGAAGCCGCCTGATGTAAATTTTTGCTTTATGGCTTTACGCCGCCCTTAAAAAAAGGGCGGCGTTTTCATGCCCGATCGGGCGTTTTGAGAAGCCATGCGGCCGGTATGGACGATCCTTGCGGCGTTAATGCGTTCACCTCAGGCCGAAAGATCGATGGGTTCTGCGCCAAAAGACGGTTCCGCGCAGCCTCAATGCCGGCCCGGTCGAGCGCGCTTTGCGTCATGGCCCGCATGCGTCCCTCGTAAAGCGCGAGTTCGTTGCGCATGGCCTCGCACCACGCCACAGCCTCATCGGGATGATAGGCTTGACGCCGAGCAACCAGGCGCGCCGCATCCGACAGAAGACGTCCCAGCATTTCTTTTGCAGCCACCCTGTCGCCTTCGAGCAGGCGTTTGAGGCTATCGAAAATCGAGTTGAGCTTTGCAATGGCGCCATCGTGATCAGGGCCGCGGATAGCCGCGATGATCGTTTCGAAGAAACCACTTTCCAAAATCGCGTCGAGAACCCGGCGATTTTCGCAACATTCACGGTAGATGGCGCCGTCTTTGTAATGAACGACAAACTGGAAAGCGGCGCCAGGTGCCAGGACGCGCGCTGCTTCATCGAATGCGCCCAGGCCGGCATATTCCAGTCCGAACTGGCTGACGACGATATCAAAAACGCCGTCGCTGAAAGGAATTGTATCAGCGGTTGCGGCGACGCCCGCAACAATGGCTTCGTCCGGCGCCGTCTTGCGGGCGATCGCAGCGGCTGCGGACGGGGCAAAATCAAGCCCCACAAAAAGAATCTTCTCAACCTGCCCGCCATCGATGGCTTCCATGGCGCGTTCGAGAACAACCCCGGCGCCGCAGGCGAGGTCGAGAAAAGAGGGATTAGTCTTGCTCGCGAATGCAGCCCTTAAAAAACGCCGCCAGACTTCATCGAAGATAGCGCCGGCCGCGTCCCCGGAGACAGCGGCGCGGCGCCCCTCCGGCGCGCTCCAATAGGCCTGCCAATGAGCAGACGACGGAGTGAGCGTTTCTGATGACATTACTATGGTCTTAGTGCGCCATGAAGCAAAGGCAAAGGCTGCGACCGCCGCCACAGCCTCAAAAAAGAAAACGGCGGGCCAAAGCCCGCCGTTCCCAAGTCCAGTACTCTCGGATCGCTTAGAAGCGGACCGAAGCGCCCACGAAGAGCTGGCGGCCCAGCGTTTCGTAGGTGGCCGGCCAGGTGTTCGCTTGCTCGTTGACCGTGGAGCCAAGGAGCGGAGCGTCTTTGCCGGTGATGTTCTGAACGCCGACCGTAAGGTCGAGGTTTTCGTTCACAGCATACTGCATGGTGACATCGAGATAGTTGTACATGCCGATGTCATCCGACAGATCGGAGAAGCTGGAAGACGGCGTCGGGAAGGTCGACGGATCGAGGTCGACACCGCCGATCAGACGCCAGCGCACGCTCGTGGTGAGCGGGCCCCAGAGATAGCCGATCTGAGCCGTGTGCTTGTATTCCGGCAGCGGCTCGCCGCACTGGCCAGAGAAGTAGCCGGCGCATTCGATGAGCGCTGTCGTCGGCGACGGAAGCAGGCTGTTTTCGAGGGTATAGGTGCCGTAGTAATTGATAGACACCGAACCTTCGCCCATGTCGAAGCTGTAGCCGATGCGGCCGTCGATGCCGCTGGCTTTCAGTTGCGCAGCGTTGATCACGCCGAGCGACGACAGGAAGGGCGCGCCCTGACCGAGAATGCCGTTTGCTGGGTTACGGCCCTGAGCGACAATGTCGCACTGAGACGAGATGCCCTGAAGGTGACATTCATCAAGCACCGTCTGGAAGGCCAACTGGGTGATAACGTCGTCGATCGTGATGTTGTAGTAATCGACCTGGACGTTAAGACCCGGCACTTGCTCAGGCTGCCAAACAGCGCCGACAGTCCACGTATCCGCGGTTTCCTCGAAGAGGTTCGGGTTGCCGCCGCCGAGGACCTGGATCTGACCGTTCGGCTGGATGTTCGTTCCGACATTGCCGGAGGGAACACCCGTATCGATACAGGTCTGGACGATCGTGGCGCCGGAGAAGCTGCCATTCGGGCCGCCGGAACACGGGTCCTGAGCGCCCGGGAAGCCGTTCGTAGAAGCCCGGAACAGTTCGCCGATGTTCGGGGCGCGAACCGCGCGCTGGAACTGACCGCGAACGCGGAAGCCCGGAACGACTTCCCAGTCGGCGCCAACGGCAAACGTATGAGTCGAACCGACATTCGCGATGGAATAATCGGAATAACGATACGCGCCGTTGATGCCGAAGTTTTCGATGCCCGTGACACCCTGGATCAGCGGGATGTTGATCTCGGTGAAGGCTTCGTAGACGTCGTAACGACCGCCAACCGGGAGCGAGGAGTTGAAGCCCCGAACGTCCGGACCCAGAACCGAGTCAGGCTGTGACTTGGCCCAGTTTTCGCGATATTCGAGACCGAAGACCACTGCGGCGCCGCTTTCGGCCCAAGGGGTCTTGATCGTATCGAGATTGCCTTCGAGCAAGCCGACCCACTGGGTCTGTTCGATCTGGTCGACCTGTGCGCCCGTGCGGCTGATAAAGGTGGCCGCCTCAGGGGAGATACCGCCAGGACCGCCAAAGAGGTCCATGTAAGGGGCGGTACAGCCGCTTGCAATCGCTGTCGGGCCGCCGTCGCAAAGGACCGCCGCCTGAACCGCAGAAGCAGAGATGTTGCCCGTTTGCGTCTGAACAACTGTCGAACGCGAGAAGTTGAAGAAGGTGTCATACGACCAGTTCGGGCTGATATCGCCGCGAAGACCCGTCAGGATCTGGAAACCGGACGTATCGCGAAGCGAGTTACGGGTGCCGACTTCTTCGTAACGCTTGGTGAAGAAGACAGTCGCCGTGCCGTCGCCATTATTCGCATCCGAACCCTCGATCAGCGCCAGCGCCGTCGGCAGAGCCTGAAGCGCCGGGTTGTCGAGATTGATCGTCACAGACAGACCGGCCGGTGTCGGCGCAAGCTGCGAGTCGACGACCGTTTCGGAGAACACGCCGCGGGCGTAGGCCTCGATGTGGTCGTTGATTTCGAAGGTGCCGAACGCGGAAATGTTGTAGCGTTCCTGCGGCAACTGCAGATAGTTGTCCGGAGCGTAGTTGAAGGTATCGTTCGGCGACGGTCCAAGACGGACGCCGGCGGTGCCGGAGGCGCCGTCAAGAACGCGGAAACCGGTACAACCAACCGAACATTCGGAGAACACGTCGGCGAAGGTGTCCGTCGCCGCGAAGTTCGTGTTCGTCGACGGCTGACGAACGCCGTTAGCATCGAAAACGTCGAGACCGAAGTTGTCGAAGGTCGGGTTCGAAACCAGCGCGCCCGGAATGTTGGCCGAACCGGTGAAGCCAAACTCAGTGGCGCCCGGCCCAAGATCCTGAAGCGTGTCGCGCGAGAACGCACGGTCGCCCTGGAAGAGCGCTTCACGATTGGTGTAGGACGCAAAAACAACCGCGTTGCCGCGACCGTCGGCGAAGTCGCCGCCAAGGGTCAAGGACGCGTTGAAGGTGTTTGCATCCCAGCCAGAAGCAGACATTTCGTCGGAAACGTCGAGCTGAATGCCCTGGAAGTCGTCTTTCAGAACGAAGTTCACAACACCCGCCATGGCGTCGGAACCGTAGACCGCAGAGGCGCCGCCCGTGACGACGTCGATGCGCTCAACGAGAGCCGCCGGGATGTTGTTGAGGTCGACAACGAAGCTCGGTCCAAGACCGACGAAACGCGCGCCGTCGACGAGGACGAGCGTGCGCTGCGTGCCGAGGCCGCGCAGGTTGACGCGCGAAGAGCCGTCGCCCGGGTTGTTCGACGTGGAGTCGAACGACGGGATGACTTGCGGCAGCGTGTTGAGGAACTGCTCGGAGTTGACCGTATTGGTCAGCACGAGCTGTTCGGAATCGACGGTCGTGACCGGCGACGGGGCCGCCAGGTCTTCGCGTTGAATACGCGTGCCCGACACGATGATGACGTCGTCTTCACCCTCGTCCTGGGCGAAGGCCGGCATGGCTGCGGCAGCAGCGACACCGGAAAGCATTGTGGTGCGCAGGAAACGCCCAGCAAGACGCTTTCTTAACATTATGATTTCCCTCCGAGTTAAAACACAGGCGCGAAATCCAGACAGGCAGGCCTGAACTTCACGGAGATTCGCCCCCCCGAGATTAAGGGCACGATAAATCGCTGACGGAACCCGCCAACTTGGCGAGAAGCTATGGCCGCCGGGACGATGAGGTCAACAAACTTAACGCGTGACCGATCACTCCAAAGACCAGTGTGGCAATATCACAACAGATTTGTTTAACAGTGTCTTAACCGCGTTTACCGCGGCGCCAGATCGAATGGCGCGGTGATGCGGGGGCGGGCCGATTGGAAGGGCTCCACCCCGTGCCACATGTAAGACGGAAAAAACACCACCGCGCCGGCTTCGGGCCTGAACCAGCGCTCCGCCTCGAGATCGACGCCAGCGAGCCCCGTGGCCCCGAGCCGCAAAAAGCCGGGTTTTTCGCCGCTCAGGACCTCATCGGGCACCTGAACGTAATAGGACGCGCTGATCCAGCCCTTGGGGTGAATGTGATCCACATGCCCGCCGCCTGACGCGAGCACGACAGACCACGCGCCCTGACATATTAAGTCCTTGCTTTTCCTTCTCAAAAAAGGGTGGCCCGGATCATCGGGCAAGTCCTCGACAAACCGCTCCGCAGCAGCCAGCAACTGCTGCTTCAAGGCCTGGATCGCCGGGTGGGGCTCATGCCAGAGGCGGCCCACGGACTGGGTCCCGCCGTAAAGCGTCTGCTCCAGCGGCTGCCGCGTTCCGCGATGGAGCGGCAAAATCGCCTCCGCCAGCGCCGCGTTGAAGGAATCGAGATCTTTATATCCGGGCGGCGGCTCGATGAACATTTTCCGGGTGAACCGGTCATAGTCATAATAGCGCCGATAATCAGGGTCGCCGGTCAGACGCATGGCGTTGGCTTTGAGCGCAACATGCTTTTGCAGATGCTCAGGCGGCGCCTGACGATCAAGCAAGCGGACCGCGTCTTCGAAATCGCCGCGACCGAGCTTGGTTTCCACAAGCACATGAAGCGTTTCGAAATCATCGGGCGCGTCTTCCAGCGCGGCGGCGAGAAAATCCACGGCGCCGTCTCGATCTCCGCCATGTCGTCGCACGAGGCCGAGAACCCGTTTCGGCAGAGCCGCAGCGCTGTCATGGTCCAGCGCCTGCTTTGCAGCGATTTCGGCCATATCCGTCAGTCCGGCGAGATACGCCATTTCCGCCTTCAACGCGAAAAGCTCGGCGCCGGGAAAGCGCGCCAGGACAGAGTCCAGCGCTTCAAGAAAGCGCGGCCCGGCCCCCTGCTCCCACAGCATGCGGGCGAGTTCCCGATGGACATCGGCGCGCAGCGGCGCCAGCGACAGGGCCTGCCTGTAAGCGCTTTCAGCTTCTGCGATGGATCCGGCCTGGCGCAGCGCGTTGGCGAGTTGGTATTGCGCCTCCGCATCTTGCGGCGCGGACTCCACGGCACTGCGCAGATCGGCGATTGCTTCCTCGACGCGGCCAGTTTTGCGAAACGCGGCGCCGCGATTGATGCGCGCTGAAAGCATTTCGGGTTTTTTCGCGAGAGCCCTGGAAAATATCTCCGCCGCTTCGTCAGAGCGGTCCTGGTTTTCCAGCATGACCCCCAGATTGTTGAGAAGCTTCGGATCGTCAGGCGCCCGCGCAAGCGCTTCGCGCATAATTTGTTCGGCGCTCGCCTGATCGCCGGCGCTCCACAACGCAAGGCCAAGACTGATCCAGCCCGAAATAAAGGCCGGCTCAGCGGCGATCGCCGCCTCATAAGAAGCGACCGCCTCGTCCAGCCGGCCCGCGGCGCGCAAGGCGTTCCCCTTATTGGCGAGAACGGCATGCTTTTGCGGATGAACCGCGGCTGCCCGATCAAAGACAGGAACCGCCTCCTCCAGACGGCCAAGCCGGCCAAGACTGAGGGCTTTGAGATGCAGCGCTTCGGGATGGTCCGGCTGGACCCGGAGCGCGGCTTCACTGCCTTCCAGAGCCGCCGAAAAATCGCCGCGCTGGAAATGCGCGGCCGCGCCCTGAAGCAATTGCATGAAGTTCTGGCTCATTCCTGTTCTGGCCCGCCTGACCCATGTCCCCTTCGCGACGCCACAAACCTACCATGTTGACGGCGTCCAAGGCGCTGTGTGTAATCGGCGCAGCCGCGTCGCGGCGTTTTTTTGGAGATGACATGAACCCCGCGCCCTTCGCAATCCTCGCCGCCCTTTTCTTCGCCAGCGCCGCTGCGGCGCAACCAAATGAAACCGAGGCGGTGGACGACGCGATTGCCTGCCTCAACATCACCGACGATGGAGAACGCCTTTCCTGTCTGGAAAAGGCAGCGAAGACATTGCAGGTGACCCGAATCGTGCGCGAAGAGGAAGCCGCCGCCGCGAAAGAGAATGAAAAGGCGAATTTCGGCCTTGCCGGCGTTGACGACAAAGCCCCGGACCAGGTGGCTGAAACCGCAGACGATTTTGGCGCGGAGAATATTCCCGAGGTTCGGCGGGAAAAAGAAAACAAACGCCTCAAGAGCATCAACGCCAAGATCGTGGAAATTCGCTTGAACCGGATCGGCGACGCAACAGTCTATCTGGAAAATGGACAAGTGTGGCGTCAACTCGATTCCGACAATAAGAAGCTTGTTTTCGGCAATAGCGACCGCCTGCTGACCGCCAAGGTCAAACGCGGCATCATGGGCAACTATATGCTGACCGTGAATGAACTGCGCCGAACCATTCGCGTTGAACGCATCAAATAGCGCGGCGCCCGTGACAGCCTGCGAGGACAAGCGCATTCCGGTCGCCAACGGCCTGAGCCTTCACGCGCGCTTTTATGAAGGCGGCGATAAAACGCCGGTTCTTTGCCTGCACGGGCTGACGCGCAACGCCGCCGATTTTGAAGAGCTGGCGCCAAAGATCGCCGGAACGGGGCGCGATGTTCTCGCGCTTACCTTTCGCGGACGAGGGGCCTCGGACTACGATCCCGACTATCTCAACTATCACCCGCTTCAGTATCGCGACGATGTTCTGACCGCGATGGATGCGCTCAACCTGCCGGAAGCGGTGTTTGTGGGCACGTCGCTCGGCGGCATCACGACAATGCTCGTCAATGAAAGCGCTCCAGAACGGGTGAAAGCGGCGATCATCAATGATGTGGGCCCGGAACTCGCGCCCGAAGGCATTGCGCGCATCGCCGGCTATGCCGGCAAAACCAAAACCGATGTAAGCGATCTGGAAGAAGCCGCGGCGGAAATCCGCGCGGTCAATGGGGTCGCTTTTCCCGACGCCGATGAAGCGTTCTGGCTTGCTTTCGCCCGGCGCACCTTCCGCGAAAACCCCGACGGAAGCTGGACCCTCGCTTACGATCCCAATATCGGCAAGGCGCTGACCGAGGTCGGCGCGGCGCCGGACTTATGGGCGCCGTTCGAAAGCCTTAAAAACAAACCCACGCTGATCATCCGCGGCGGCATCAGCGATCTTTTGTCGCCGGAAATCGTCTCAAAGATGCGGGCCGTTCACCCCAATTTCGACTACGCCGAAATCGCGAATGTGGGCCATGCGCCGATGCTGACCGAACCGGCGGCGTGGGACGCAATTGAAAATTTCCTGAAGCGAATGCCCAAGTAAACGGTGATTTATCGAACGCCGCGCTCTGTGACGATTACATCCATAGGAATGTCATAGGGCTGAGGATAGATCGTGGGCATTAGCGCCGCAGCATAACCAGCGCCGATGACTTTCGGTTTTTGCGCCAAGGCGGCGAGAGTTCGGTCGAAATAGCCGCCGCCATAACCGAGCCGGTACTTCTCGGCGTCAAAACCCACTAGCGGCGCTATGACAATGTCGGGGATAACGATTTCGGCCGTCTCGGCGGGAATCGGAATGTTCCAGACGCCGCGTTCAAGCGGATCGCCTTGCGCCCATATCCGGAAGCTCATGGGCGCTGCGCGTTTTATGCAAACCGGCAGCGCCGTTCGCCCGCCCCGCTCCCTGACCCTGGCCATCAGCGAACGGAAGTCGGGCTCTCCGCGAAACGGCCAATAGGCGCTGATAGTGAGGCCGCGAACATCGCCCATGGCGCCTTCAACATGCGCTGCGATTTTTTCGCCCAGCGCCTGCCGTTTCGCCGCCGGGATCAAGAGCCTCTCAGTTATGAGTCTTTCGCGCTCTTTTTTGCGCCAGCCGGAAACTGCTTCCGGATCCCGGGCAAGACCAGCGTAACCAGGGTCGCTTTCATTCAGCGCGCAAGGGGACGATGCAGGTGCGTTGTCGGCAAAATCATCATTCGAAGGCATCAATTACTGACCGCGTCGCTTCTTAACGCATCCATCATGGCAAAATAGCGAAGACTTGGAAGAGCTGCGGGAATGCTAATAGTCGCAGATCAGGCAGTCCGTCCGTGGATGCCGCATTCCGTCTTCGCGGCGCCGCGCCAGCGGCCGGCGCGGATGTCTTCGCCAGCAGCCGCCGGATGGGTGCATGGCCAGCAGCCGATGGAGGGATAGCCTTGCGCTGTCAGCGGATGCGCCGGCAGATCGTGCGCTTCGTAATAGGCGTCAATATCTTCCTTCGCCCAGCGCACCAGCGGGTTTACCTTGATATGCGTCGGCGAGGCTTCGAAAGCCGGCAGGTTCAACCGCCCGCCGCCGTGAAACTGTTTGCGCCCCGTGATCCAGGCGTCGAATTCGTCAAGCGCGGCGCCGAGCGGCTCCACCTTGCGCAGCGTGCAGCAGGCGTCGGCGTCATGCTTCCAGAGATCGCCTTTGGGATCGCGGAAGGTGAGCGCTTCCTTTGACGGGTGAATGTCGCGCACATCGGTAAGCCCGAGCTTTGCGGCGAGTTTTTTCCGATAGCTCAGCGTCTGCGCGAAGTGCTTTCCGGTTTCAAGAAAGATCACCGGAATCGACGGATCGACCTCAGCCGCAAGATGCAACAGCGCCGCCGACTCCGCGCCGAAAGACGACACAAGCGCGATGCGGCCCGGGAATTCTTCCTTGATGGCGACGCGCAAAATCTCCAGCGCGTCCTCGCCGGAATGTTTCAGCGCCAGGCGGCGCGCCCGCGCCTCCCGCTCATCATTGGCGGGCGCGTGATTCAAGGGTTCCGTACGGAGGGACGCCGATGCGCTCATGCCGCTTCTCCTACGCCGCCGCGGCCCGGTCGAGGCGCTTGCGCCAGACGGGCTGGAGATCGTCCGCCGCCCGCTGATAGGCGAACGAAAACTCTTTCAGCGCTTCATTGGCGCCGTCGGCGTCGCCGGTGAATTCAAACGCGTCGACGCCGCAACGCGCCATGAACAAAAGCTGATCGCGCAAAACGTCGCCGCGGGCGCGAATCTCGCCCGTAAACCCGTAACGCTCGCGAAGGATCCGCGCCTGGCTGTAAGCGCGCCCGTCCTTGAAGGCGGGAAATTCCAGTATGATCGTCGAAAAGCCAGCAAGGTCGCATCTGATGCTCGCAAGCGAAACGTCATTGCTGATTTTCAGCGCCGTCGCATCCGCATGGCCTTGCGGATTGTCGAGCCAGTCTTCGAGCGAAACTTCCGACAAAGGCTCTTCGAGCGCCGGATAAAGACGGCCGCGGGACAGTTTAAGCAGCTTCATACAAAGCCTCCTTGAAGGGTTCGGCGCCGAGACGGCGATAGGTGTCGAGAAAACGTTCTTTGCCCTGACGGCGCTCGCGATAAACGCCGACGAGTTTTTCAACCGCGTCGACAACCTGGTCGGAGGAAAGGCCCCGGCCGGCGATCTCGCCGATCGACGCGTCTTCCGCGCCGGAGCCGCCCAGCGTGACCTGGTAGAACTCCTCGCCTTTCTTATCGACGCCGAGAATGCCGATATGGCCCACATGGTGATGCCCGCAGGCGTTAATGCAGCCCGATATCTTGATCTTGAGCTCGCCCACATCTTCCTGCAGGCCGAGATCGGCGAAACGTTCCGAAATGCGCTGGGCAATGGGGATCGAACGCGCATTGGCGAGCGAGCAGTAGTCGAGCCCCGGGCAAGCGATGATGTCGCTCACCATGCCGATATTCGCTGTCGCAAGGTCAACGGCTTTGAGCGCCGCATAAACCGCGTAAAGATCGTCTTTCTTGACATGGGGCAGGACGAGGTTTTGTTCGTGCGTGGCGCGAATTTCGTCGAGGGAATATTCCTCCGCGATGTCGGCGACCGCCTCCATCTGTACGTCCGAAATATCGCCCGGCACGCCGCCAATGGGTTTGAGCGAAATATTGACGATCGCGTAACCCGGAGCCTTGTGTGCAAATGTGTTAAGACGCAGCCAGCGGGCGAAATTCTTGTCGCTTGCTTTCTTCTCTTCCAATACAGCGCTTTCATCGGACAGTTTTTCGAACACCGGGGGCGCGAAATAAGCGTCGATGCGCGCCATTTCCTCGCGCGGCAGATCTATGCCGGAGTCCTTGATCTGCGCCCATTCCGCCTCGACCGCCTCAGCGAATTTTTCGGCGCCTTCTGAATTGACGAGGATTTTAATGCGCGCCTTGTACATGTTATCGCGGCGGCCTTCGAGATTATAAACCCGCAAGATCGCCTCGAGATAAGAGAGGAGATGCTTCTTCGGCAGAAACTTGCGGATCGTGTGGCCCACATAAGGCGTGCGGCCTAAACCGCCGCCGACGATCACTTCGAAGCCGGTTTCGCCTTCCTCGTTCTTGTAAAGAATGAGGCCGATATCATGCACCTTCACCGCAGCGCGGTCGTGAGGCGCGGCGGTGACCGCAATCTTGAACTTGCGCGGCAGGAACGAAAATTCAGGATGGAAGGTCGACCACTGCCGGATCATTTCGCAATAGGGACGAGGGTCTTCGATCTCCTCGGCGCTGGCGCCCGCATATTGGTCCGACGTTACATTGCGGATGCAATTGCCCGACGTCTGGATCGCATGCATTTCGACGTCCGCGAGATCGTCAAGAAGGTCGGGCACGTCGACAAGCGCAGGCCAGTTATATTGAATGTTCTGGCGCGTCGTGAAATGGCCGTAGCCCTTGTCGTATTTGCGCGCGACTTCGCCGAGACGGCGCATTTGTTTCGACGACAGCGTGCCATAAGGAATCGCAACGCGCAGCATATAGGCGTGCAATTGCAGATAGAGCCCGTTCATCAGGCGAAGCGGCTTAAACTGGTCTTCCGTCAGCTCGCCGGAAAGGCGGCGCTGAACCTGGCCACGGAACTGCGCGACCCGTTCGGCGACCATCGTCGCGTCGAATTCATCGTAGCGATACATCAGGCGGCTTTCTTTGTTTTAGCGGTTTTGATTCCGAGATCGCGCTCAACGCGCGCGATCCATTTCAAAAGCGCCGGATAAGCGGCAAGATCGAAGCCGCCTTCGGGCGCAACGCGCGTATAAGCGACGAGGGAAATGTCAGCGAGGGTGAGCTTGTCGCCCACGAGATAGTCGGCGCCTTGCAGCGCTTCTTCAAGCCGGGTCAGCGCGGCGAGGCCCT
Organism: Parvularcula sp.; assembly: GCA_002704915.1. Lineage (GTDB taxonomy): Bacteria > Pseudomonadota > Alphaproteobacteria > Caulobacterales > Parvularculaceae > Hyphococcus. Next base: position 7,993 of record PAIP01000063.1, on the reverse strand, counting down.
TTTCCATCAGCTTCGGATCGATCTCTGAATCCGACTTCTTCAGATAGTGCTTATGGAACCGACGCACAGCGATCGCGGTTTCATGGGAATATTGCTCCCAGAACAGCCATTCGAACACTTTCGCCCGGGCGTAGTCGCCTTTGGGCAAGAGCCCGCCTTTGTGAACGCGGTTGAGATAAAGAATAATCGCATTCGACTGCGCCAGCGGCTTGCCGTCGGGCAGCACGATGAGCGGCACCTGACCCGCCGGATTGAGCTTCAGGAATTCCGGCGTGCGGGTTTCGGACTTCAAGACGCTTGTTTCGATCCAGTCATATTTCAATCCCAGAAGATCGGCGGTCCATTTCACCTTCAGGCAATTGCCGCTGATCCCGTCGCCATAGATTTTAAGCTTCGCCATGACCTTACGCCTCCGCCTGATAACCCAGATCGAGGCGCACGGTGGGTCCCGATTTGCGGATGGTTTCGCGCAAGGTTTCGCGGCCCGCCGGCGCGCCTGAGTCATCGACTTCAATAAGATAGGCGTCGGCGATTTCCTTCACGCGCTTTTGCGCGGCGGCAAGAACGTCTTTCGCATCGCCGTCTTCAAATCGCGCAGCGGCGGAGAGATCGGACGTCCAGCGGTCGTCATCGCCGAGATAGACGACCACGCCGTCATCGAGACGGTTTCCGGTGACAGCTTTCATGCCGCGGCCCTTTGTCTTGCAATGATGTCGATGAGCGTGTCGCCATCGGCCAGCGCGGCGACTTCGCCAATGACGAGGAGCGCCGGTCCTTTGATTTCACCGGCGTTAATCAGGCGCGGCAGATAACCAAGCGCGCCCTTGACGATTTTTTGGTTGCCGCGCGTGCCGTTTTCGATGACGGCCACAGGCGTGTCGCGCTCCCGGCCATGCTCGATCAGTTTCTCGGCGATCGTTTCCGCCTTTGCGACGCCCATATAGACGACCAGCGTGTTTTTCAGCGCCGCCAGCGCCGACCAGTCGAGGGCGGGGTCGGCCTCTCCCTTCGCGTGACCGGTCACAAAAGTAACCGCTTGGGCGTGGTCGCGATGAGTGAGCGCCATATTGGCGGCGGCGGCGCATCCGGTCGCGGCGGTGACGCCGGGGCAGACGAAAACGGGGATGCTCGCGTTCCGGAGCGCTTCAAGCTCCTCACCCCCGCGACCGAAAACAAAGGGGTCGCCGCCCTTGAGGCGCACGACCATCTTTCCCTGGCGCGCAAACTCAATGAGGCGCGCCTCGATTTCTTCCTGGGGCACGGCGTGGTTCGATTTCGCCTTGCCCACATAAAAGCGTTCTGCGTCGCGGCGCGCGAGCGAGAGGATCTCATCGCTGACGAGCCGGTCGTAGAGAATGACATCGGCGCGCTGGAGAAGCCGCAGCGCCTTGATGGTCAACAAATCCGGGTCGCCCGGTCCCGCGCCGACAATATGCACGGCGCCAGTTTTTTCCTCGGCCTTTTCATCTGTATGAGGATGATTGACGAGGGCGAGCATCGCTTCATGCGCGCCGGCCTCGTCGCCAGCGAGAAGCTGGGCCGCGATGGGACCGTCGAAAAAATCTTCCCAGAAGTTGCGGCGTTCCGCCGGCGCGATTTTCGCCTTCACTGTCTCCCGGTAGCGGTCCGCAAAATCGGCGAGCGCGCCGAGCCGCGGCGGCAGCAGCGCTTCGATATCGGCGCGCAGGCGCTTGCCCAGAACGGGCGCCGCGCCGGCGGTCGAAATCGAAACCGTCACCCGGCCGCGGTCGACAATCGACGGCGTGGTGAAATCGCAAAGCTCGGGCTGATCCACGACGTTCAGAAGGACGCCGGCCATGCGCGCGATTTCGGCCCAGCGCCGGGCCTCCTCCGCCGGCGTATCGGCGATAAAGACCAGCACGGCCGATTCAATGTCTGCGGCGACCGGCTTGCGAACGATCAGGCGGGCCCGGCCTTCCAGCTCCGCTTCGGTTTCTGGCGCGAATGTCGCCGCGATGAGAGCGAGGTCGGCGCCCGAGGCCAGCATTAGCCTGGCTTTGGCCAGAGCCTCCGCGCCGCCGCCGATAATCAGCACCGGACGGTCGTTGAGATTGATATGAGCCGGAAAAGCCTTCATGATAGTTTTTCTAATACACTAAAGAATTTGCGCCCGCGCCGGGCCCGACGAACCGGAAGCTATTCCCGGGATTTGTGGTTCTCAAACGAATATTTCTGCTATGAAGCTTAGCTCTGCTGACGGGATCGCTTATTTTCGGGGATTTTTAGTAATTAGCTCGTCTGATTAATAACTCACAAAGAGGTGATGGCGAGTTTCCTCTTGATTATTTAGCAAAGCTATCTGAATAATGCGGCCACAGAGGAGAGAGAGATCCAAAAAATGAAGCAATTGCCGCCCCTAAATGCGCTTCGCGTCTTCGAAGCCGCCGCGCGCCACTTAAGTTTCACTAAAGCAGCAGACGAGTTGCACGTGACGCCGGGCGCAGTCAGCCAGCAAATCAAGGCGCTGGAGGACTTTCTCCAGACCCCGGTCTTCCGTCGCCACAAGCGCGCGCTCCTCCTCACCGATGAGGCCCAGGCCAGCCTGCCGATCCTGCGGGAAGGCTTCGACAAGCTGGTGGAGGCCGGAGAAATTCTGGCCAAAAAAGCCGACGCCGGCCGCCTGACCGTGTCCGTCGCCCCTTCTTTCGCGTCGAAATGGCTGGTCCCGCGTCTCGACCGGTTTCAGGAGGCCCATCCCGATATCGACGTCTGGGTTTCAGCCGATATGAATGTGGTGGATTTCGCCGTTGATGATGTGGACATCGCCATCCGTTACGGCGCCGGGCGCTATCAGGGTCTCGTGACCGAGCACCTGATGGCCGAAACAATCGTTCCCGTCTGCGCGCCCTCGCTCCTCACTGGCGAGCATCCGATCAAGAAACCCGAAGACCTCGTCCACCATACACTGCTGCATGACAGCGGCCACGACAAGGATCCGGGCTGCCCCACCTGGCCCATGTGGCTGAAAGCGGCGGGCGTCGACCATAAAAGCGGCGACCGTGGCTTGAAATTCAACCAGTCGTCGCTCGTCATTGAAGCCGCCGTTGCGGGCAAGGGCGTGGCGCTGGCCAAGGCGGCGCTGGCGCTTGCGGACCTTGAGGCCGCGCGTCTTGTCATCCCCTTCGACCTTACAACGCCTACGGAGTTTTCCTATTACCTCGTTCATCCGCCCTCTAAGTCATCTTCGCCTGCAGTGAAGGCGTTCAAGACGTGGCTGCTGAAAGAGGCGGCGGAGAGCGCGGATGCGGCAGGCGCGCAGGAAGCGGCGGCTTAGCCTAATTTCACCGGAAAAATTTGCGCCCGCGCTGCGGGGGAACAACGCGGGCGCTCTTACAGCGATCCTTGCTGAGAGGGGGAGAGACGCGAGGACCGCTGCCTCGTCTAGCAAATGGGGTTCATAGGCTGACGATCAAGCTCCGGTGTAATGACAAATCCGTTAGCTCTCGCGGCAAACCGCAAGAAAGCCCGCATCAAACTGTCAACCGGGCCGGTCGCATCCGAGTTGATCGAGACAGGCGCAGACCGCCTCAAAGACAAGCAGGGTTGAGGCGTGGCGTTGCGGATAGTCGCGGATTGGCTGAAGCAGGGCGAGATCGCGCCAGCGCTCCCCTGTGGGCGGCTCCCCGCTCTCTTTCAGCATCGCGCGCATCTGATCGCGCAGGATATAAAGCTCGCCCGCCTCAGCGCCGATTATGTTGCGCGCGAGGATAGAGGCCGAGGCTTGGCCGAGGGCGCAGGCCTTCGCCTCCATGCCGAAATCAGCGACACGCCCGTCTTTTAGAGACAGATCAACGGTCACTTCCGAACCGCAGACGCGGCTGACCTTGGTTGCGCTGGCGTCGGGCGTCTCAAGACGCCGGGCGGCGGGAATCGCCGCCGCGGCGTCCAGAACCCCGCCCGTATAAAGCTCGCTCAGCATGGGCTTTACATGGCGGTTTTTTACGGCAAGTCAAACAGGAGAATTTCGCTGTCCGCGAGCGCACGGAAAGAAACAGCTTCCTCCTCGGCGATCTTGGCGCCGTCGCCCGCCTGCATCATCAGGCCGCCAATCTCGACGCCGCCTTTCGCCACCTGCAGCCAGCCATAGCGTCCGTCGGCAAAGTCATGGGAGAGAGTCTCGCCCTCAGCCACCTTCGCCGCATAAAGCGACGCATCCTGACGGATTGCGAATGAGCCGTCGCGCCCATCGGACGAAGCGATGAGCGTCAGCGCTCCGTTGACGGTGTCGGCGACCTGGCGCTCCTCATAACGCGGCGCGCCGCCGCGCTCATTGGGCAGAAGCCATATCTGATAGAGATGCAGCGGCTCCGATTTCGACGCGTTGAATTCGCTGTGCGTGACGCCCGACCCCGCCGACATATATTGCACCATGCCCGGCGTGATGACGCCGCCGCCACCGGTGGAATCCTTATGGGCCAGACTTCCTTCCAGCACATAGGTAATGATTTCCATGCTCTCATGCGGGTGCGTTGGAAATCCGCCGCCGGGCGTGATGCGGTCCTCATTCATGACGCGCAGGGCCCGGTAGCCCATGTGATCGGGATGATAATAATTGGCGAAAGAAAACGTGTGGCGCGTATCGAGCCAGCCATAATTGGCCTTGCCGCGATCGACGCCCTTGCGGATCGTAATCATTGTGTGTCTCCATGCCGGCCCGTCCGTAGAGGGCGCCAGCCCCGCGCCGCCGGAAAGCGGCTCTGATTGTCGATGATTGCTGGGAGATTTAGGCGCCCGCCAGCCTCCTTAAAGGGCTTGGTCCGGTTTCGCACGAAGCTGTGAACGGCAAGGGGCGGACGCCTTTATCCCGGCCGGGCAACGCTTCGCCGCAAAGACGATTGCCGCCCGGTGCGGCGGCGGCCAAGGTCCTTTCCATCAAGTGCGCCGGAAGTTGCGTCGCTTTCCTAAGGCGCCGGCGCCCAAAACCAAGAACAAGCAACGCACTGATGAAAAGGAGACCCTTTATGCGCGCTTTCAACAAAGCCAAAACCCTGACGATCGCCGCCGCAGCGGCCCTCGGCCTCGGCTTCGCCGCCCCTGCGGCTCTGGCGAATGATTTCATCGATATTTCCCTTGAAGACCTCGATTTCGGCGACAAGGACTTCCTTCAGCAATTGATCGACATGGATGCGGAAGACATCGCAGAAATGCGCGCGGAGATGGCGGAAGCCCGTGTCGAAATCCGCGAAGCAATTGGCGAGATCGAAGAGGCCCGCGCCGAAGCGGAAGCCAACCCCGACGCCAAGCCCGTTTTCATCGCCGCCATGGAAGCGGCGAGCGCAGCGGTGAGCACCGCCATGAAAACCACCTTCGCTGAATTGCGCACTGAGCTTGATGCCGCTGAAACGGACCTCGCCGCAGCGAATGTGAGCGCAGAAGAAATGACCGAGACCCGGGCGGCGATCGCAGCCTTGCGCGAAGAACTCGAAGGCATCGAAGAGGCCGTGGGCGAACTCGTCGCCGCCATGCGCGCCTAAATCGGACATAAAAAAGCGCGGGAGGGCTTTGCGTAATCTCCTCCCGCGCTTTTATTTTCTCCCCTGCGGGATCTACACCGCTTCCAGCACGAGAGAGGCTGCCGCCGTATTGCTGATGGGAATGTGATAATTTTCCGCGCGCTTGGCCAGCGTGCGTTCGCCCAGCGCGCCGCGGGCCGCAATCCAGTTGAGAATCTCGACCCCTTGAGTGCCGGCCTTCTCGACGATGCCGGCGATGGAATCCCCGACCAGCGCTTCCGGATCGTCCATCAGATGATCCAGACAAAACCGGTCATAATCGGCGTTGATAAAACCGGCGCGCTCGCCGTCGAGTTGGTGCGACAGGCCGCCGGTGCCGATGACGACAATCTTGTCGTTGCTGTTCCAGCTTTCCAGGGCCCGGCCCACGGACCGGCCCAGCGCGAGACAGCGTTTCGCCGAGGGCAGCGGATGCTGCACAGTGTTGATGGCGATGGGCACGACTTTCACCGGCCAAGCCTCCCTATCCGGCCAGGCGAGCTGGAACGGAATGGTCATGGCGTGATCCACCAGCATCTTCTGACAGGTGGTGATGTCGAATTCGTCCGAGACCAGATTTTCAATGATATGCCATGAGAGCGCCCCATCGCCCCTGAACGGCTTGCTTACCGGCAGGCCCCATCCCTCATCCGCATTCTGATATTCGTCGGCGGCGCCGACGGCGAAGGTGGGCATTTTGTCGAGGAAGAAATTAAGGCCGTGATCGTTGTAAAAGACGACAGCCACATCGGGCTTTTCCTCGTTCAACCATTCGCTGATCGGCGGATAGCCGTCAAAAAAGGGTTTCCAGTACGGGTCTTCCTGAAGGCCCTTGGCGATGGCGCCGCCAATCGCCGGCACATGGCTCGTAAAATATCCGCCGATAACCTCGCTCATGCCGCTCCCCCATACTCATTGTAGGACAGAAGTTTCGCCTTGAAGGCGTCGACGCTCATGCCGGTCTGGGCGGCGCCGAGATCCTGGACATTGAGACCCCAGATGCCGGCGAGCTTGGCGAGGTAATAGACATTGCCGCCCGCCGCGATCAGACCCAGAACATCGCGATCGGCGACCGCTTTGCGCTGTTCCGGCGTCAGTTTGTATTTGCGGCAATAGGCGTCTTCATCGCGGCGAAATTCCTCGCGATTTTCCGCATCGTTGAAGGAATAGCACATGGCGTTAAGCGCAAATCCGCGCTGGGCCATGTCGCCATCGAACAGCGTCGTCCCTTCGATAGGCTGGCGCTCGTGAGTTAGAGTTGCTGACATACCGACCTCGCCAAATCTCAAGCTTCGGCCTGATTTTGGCCGCGGTGGCGAAAGCCGTCCTTGACCTGCATCAAAAGCGAAATGCGTAGGAATACTTAGTAAAGGATGCCTAGCCGCTCTGGCTGTCCGGCAGGGTCCCCACCGGCGCGAAAACAATGATCGCGATCAGCACGAGCAGAAGCACCGCTAAGGCTGCAAGATTGATCTTCAAGGCGCGATCTGCGGATTTCTGCTCGAACCATGTGCGCGGGCGCACGCCCTTGTAGAAATAAACGCCCTGCGCGGCGATCATGATACAGACGACATTGACGGTGAGCAGCAGCACCGAACGGCTGAAAAAGGAGATCTCTCCGGCGCCCAGAAAGAGACCGGCCGCCGCCGCCGGCGGCAACAAAGCGACCGCGACCATAACCCCCACCAGCGCGGAAGAAATGCCGGCGACAATGGAAAGCGCCGCGGCGACGCCTGCGGCGAGCGCCAATACGACGGAATCGATGCCTGCAACCGTCCGGCTTGTCAGTTCATTGCTTTCAAGATTGACGCCGAAAAGGGCGCCGATCACCGCGGCCGTTGCAAAACCGAGCGCGAGCCCGGCAAGCGCGTTGCGGCCTGCGCGAATGAGCATCTTCGTGTCGCCAAGCGCGGCGCCGAGAGAAATGGCGAGAATCGGTCCGAGCAGCGGGGCGATGACCATGGCGCCGATTACGGCGGCGATGTTGTCGGCGTTCAGACCGAGCGCGGCCACGATGGCGGAGGCAAAGGTCAGAACAAAGAAATCGAGACTAAGCTCGGCGCCTTTCGCCACATCGCTGTAGATTTCCTCGCGCAGCGCCGACTTCTTGCGGCCCTTTTTCTCGCCCGTCTCTTCGCCGGCGTCGGGCTTGGGGGCCGTCGCTTCCACCGGCAACACGATAATCCGCCAGTCGTCGTCATTCTCGCAGATATCCTGCAGCGAATCGACCAGCCCTTGCGCGCCGTTCTCCGTAAAAAACGCACGCAGCACCATCATGTCGTCTTCTTCGGTCGCCGAAAACCGGAAATGATCGGGTTCGCACTCTTCAAGCGCCTTTTCGACCTTGTCGCGTTTGTCTGCGCAAAAAACGGCTTCGATCAGGCGCATAATTTACGCCCGCCGCCAGGTGATAATCAATTTCTCAGCAACTTCTCCTCCCCCGCTTGCGGGGGAGGTGTCAGCGAAGCTGACGGAGGGGG
>PAIP01000062.1 GCA_002704915.1 Parvularcula sp. | reverse complement strand
TGGGGCTGCGCGCGACGCTGCAGACGGCAATGGGTGTCTTTGGTCCGCTGGTGTTTAACGCCGTCTATGCCGCCACTATCGAGTGGCTGCCGCCCTTCACTTTCTACTTGCTCTCAGGATGTACCGCGCTAAGCCTTGTGCTCACCTGGCATCCGGCCCTTCGTACAGTTGTCCGCTTGCAAGTGCCAGAGTGATTGTACTGTTGGAGGCTCCGCCACGCATTGGTGCTTAAATATATATATGCGCGTCCAAATGGTGTGCGCGTGAGGAAAAGATAGACCGCCCCGCCGCCGCCATGGCGCGGATGGGCGGGGGCCGCCCGGGAAACGAGCCCGCGCAAAGGCGGCTCGGCAAGCCAGTCCGAAAGCCGGGCCCGCAACACGCCGCGGCCGCCGGGTCCGTCCAAGCCGCGAGACGGAGCCATGTCGGACGCGCCCTTGCCCGTGATCACGAGAAGACAACGCGCGCCCTCCGCATGGCGCGCTGTCACGAACCGCTTCAGCGCCGCCTCGGCGGTGCGCTGGGAATGGCCGTGCAGATCGAGCACTCCATCGATAGCCAGCCGCCCGCGGCGCGCGAGCTTGTCGAGGCGCGGATCGCCCGAGGCAAAAGGATGTTGGCGGCGCGGGGCCAGCGCTTCAGCATGGCGCGCCGGCTTCGAACCTGCCGTCTGGCGCGGCTTCAGGAGCCGTGAGGCGGGCTTTGACGGCTCCACGGCATCATGATGCGCCCCCGAAACGATCTTTTCCGCAGAAGGCTTTCTACGCCCGTAAGGAGCAACATCGCGCATGGCCTTGCGCCACAGCGCCTCTTCCTCCCCCGTGAGGCCCCGATTATCGAAACGACGCCGGCTCACGACGCATTCCGCAGATATTTCCGGGGCAGGCACTCGGCAAGACGGCGGGGCAGAAGCACCGTCATCCGGCCCTCCGCGTTCATGGCCCCGGCGATCGCCCCGGCCTCATCGCCCGAGCCCCAGAAGACGTCCCCGCGCACGGGGCCCTTGATGGCGCCGCCTGTGTCCTGAGCGATCATCAACCGTCGGATCTGCTCCTGCCCATCGGCCTCCACCCGTTCGATATCGACCCAGACCGGCGCGCCGAGAGCGTGATAGCGCCGGTCGACGGCAAGCGAGCGACCGGGAGTCAATGGCGCACCTTGCGCGCCCAAGGGCCCCAGAGCCGGATCGACCTCGTCGAGGGACCGGAAATAAACATAGGAGGCGTTCTGCTCCCGCAGATTTTGCGCGGCTTGAGGCGCCGCGCTGGCGAGCCAGCCGCGGATCGACTGCATGGTCACGTCTTCGAGCGGCATGATCCCCCGATCCACCATGACACGTCCGATCGCCGTATAAAGATGACCGTTCTGCGCGGCGTAGCCAACACGCATGGCGGAGCCGTCTTCAAAGACCAGGCGGCCCGAGCCTTGTATCTGCAAAAAGAAGAGGTCGTTGGGATCGAGCCAGGCGAGGGGAGCAAGGCCTGCGCGATCGGCGGCCTCAATCTCGGCGCGCGCAGCATAGGGCACCAGCCGGCCGTTTTCGACGCGGCCGGCAATGCGCTCCCCCTTCAAAGCATCGCGAAACCGGCCGAGCTCGACTTCAACGAGATCGTCCGGACGCGGAAGAACGGGCGCCGTATGATCTTCCGTCGGCGCACGCGAGGCATCGTAAACCGGTTCGAAATAACCGGTGAAGACGCCCATTTTGTCTATTTTCGGATCGGCGCGCCGCGCGGGTCCATCAGGCAGCGGCTCGCGCAATGTAGCGATCTCGACCGGCGTGAAATGAAATTCGAAAAACGCGCGCAATGCGCCCCTCCGGCCGCCAGGGTCAGAATAGGCGCTGACGAGGAGCGCGCGCGCCTCGGCGCAAGGGCGCAACCAGTCGGCGACCGCGCCCGACAGCGTCAGCTCCGGGTCATCAAAGCCCAGATTTTCAAGGGGATTGGCGGGAGCGTCCGGCGGCATTGCCTCGAACCGCTCGCAGGACCGGACAAACGCCTCCAGCGCGGGACCCGGATCGTCCTGCAGCCAGCCGGACAGATCATCGAAATCGGCGAGCCTTAAATGGAGGACAGCGGGACCGAAATCTTCATCGTCAAATTGACGCTCATAATAAGGCGGAACGACGCCGCTGAAGACAAGCGCGGCGGCGATCGCCGCGATCATCACTGCGCCGGCCAGCAGGAGACGCAAGTGCCTATCTGAAAACGCGCTCATGCGGACATCACGGGAAAACGGCGCTCCTTGGAACTTCGCACCCGCAAAGTTTTATTCAGCGCCGCCGGTCCCCACAAGCGTCCAGTTGGGATCGCTGCTTGAAGTCTTGCGCGAGAACGTCCAGCGATCTTTGACAAGGTCAATGCGATTGGGATCGCCGTCGACCACTTCGCCGTCGCGGTCGCGCGTCACGCGAACCTGGTTCGATTTGAACTCCACAATGGCTGACATGACGCCATTCTCAACCGAGCTGTCGATGATGGCGGCGTGTTCGATACCGACAAATTTGAGGTCAGAAGAATAGCCGGCCGTCTCGCGGTCCATCACGGCGCTCTTAAATGCGCCGTACACGGAATCATCGAGATAAGGACGGATCGAGCGGAGATCGCCGGCCGCAAAGGCCTCGACAATCATCTCATAGGCGCCGCGGGCGCCGGCGAGAAATTCCGCTTCGTCAAAGCGGGGATCGGCCTCGCGCAGGACGCGCGCATTGGTGGAAACGGGCTTGGGCGGGGCTTCGTCTTCCTCCGCATCGTCGCGCAGGCTTTCCGCCGCGCGGGCTCGGGCTGCCTGCTGCACCGCCTCAAGATCATGATTTTGCTCATGCCCGGTGCGCGTTCCCATGACAGAAATCAGCCGGAAAATGACAAAAGCGGCGACGCCCGCGAAAAAGAGAAGCACTGGATCCATAACGTCCAATATCGCTCCAAAACCTTAATATTGCTCAAGCGGCCTCTATATAGGAGCCATAGCTGGAGATTGCACCCCGTATGCTGCTTATCCTTGTCGCGCTTTTCATCATCGGCCCTATCGCCGAAATCTACGTGCTTTTAACGGCCGCAGAGGCCTTTGGCGTCTTCCCGGTCATTCTCGCCTGTCTCGGGACCGCCTTTCTCGGCGGCTTTCTGATCCGCCTACAGGGTCTTAGAGCGCTCTATGCCGCGCGCGCCGACCTTGAGACTGGGCGCCTGCCGGTGGATTCCGCCGTGGACGGGGCGCTTCTGGTAGTCGCTGCCCCGTTTTTGATGACGCCGGGTTTTATCACGGACAGCGTGGGCTTCCTGCTCCTCATACCCCTGGTGCGGCGCCTGATCGCCCGGGCGGCGCTGAAGGCCATTCGGAGCCATATCGTGCGCCGCGAAGACATGATGCGTTAGACGCATCCGATTTCAGCGGTCCTGCGGGTTGCGGCTTTGGGATGGGGCGTGTATTGAGCGCGCTCTTTTTTCTCCATAAAAATGGAACGCCCGCATGTCCGACACGCCCGCAAACCCGAACGCCAACGCCCCGGAGGGCGCCGATCAGAACGCCGCCCCCTCGCTGACCGTGCTGGCGCAATATACGAAGGACCTCTCCTTCGAAAATCCGCGCGCCCCGGCGGTCTATCAGTCGAATTCCACGCCCAAAATCGATGTGAATGTGGATGTGCAGGGCCGGGCGCTCAACGACAATCAATATGAGGTTGAGCTTTCCGTCGCAGCCCGGGCCAATCGCGAAAACGGCGATTCCATGTTCGTCGTCGAGGCGACTTATGCCGGCGTCTTCGAAATTCTCAACGTGCCGCGCGAGCAGCTTGAAATGGTGATGATGGTGGAGTGCCCGCGGCTTCTCTTCCCGTTCATGCGCCAGATCGTCGCCGACGCGACGCGCAATGGCAATTTCCCCCCGCTGATGCTGGAGCCTATTGATTTCATGGGCATCTATGTGGCGAACGCCCAGCGCCGGGAACAGCAGGCCGCCGGTCAGGCCTGATCTCAGCCCGCCAGCACTTTTTTCCAGATAGCGTCATCGCCAAGTTCGGCGATCAACGCCGAATGCGCGGCGCGCTCTTGATCAGTGATGAGCGAGTCCAGCGGGCGGGGCCGCTGGCGCGCCGGCGCCCGCCCGCGCTTGCCGCCGCCTGAGACATCCGCTTCCTCGCGGCGGAAATCAAGACCGGCCTGAGCGCCGCCCGTGAGCTCAATATAAACCGCCGCAAGCAGCTTTGAATCGAGCAGGGCGCCGTGGCCGTCGCGCTGACGGATGGAGGTGTCGATGGCGAAGCGCGCGCAAAGCGCATCGAGGCTCGCCGGGGCGCCCGGAAATTTGCGCCGCGCCAGATGAAGCGTGTCGACGATGTTGTCCTTGTCCAACGGTTTAAGACGCGCCGCCTCGAGTTCCGCGTTCATGAACGGCAGGTCGAAACCGATGCCGTTATGCGCAACCAATTGAGCGTCTGCGACGAAATCAAGAAAGGCCTGCGCCACGCTTTCATGGGTGAAAACCGGCTTGTCGCTCAAAAACTCGGCGGAGAGGCCATGCACCTCATAGGCGCCCATAGGCATGTCGCGCTCAGGATTTACATAGGTGTGGAAATTGCGGCCGGTGACGGCGCCATTGACCATCTCCACCGCCCCGATTTCCACAATCCGGTGACCTTCGGAGAACTTGAACCCCGTTGTTTCCAAATCGAATACGATCTGTCGCATGCCGCCGCCTTTGGTCTGTCGTCTTTTCCGCCCCTGCGCCGCCAGCGCGCGCTTTAGTCCGTAGCCGGATAAAGCGTATCTTTCACCGTTGCAGCAATGCCCTGCAAAGTGAAGGGTTTCTGGATATAACCCGCCTCTTCGATAAGGTCGAGCTGTTCGCGCACCGCCGCCTCCGCATAGGCTGACATGAAAATGATCTTGGACTGAAGCCCAAGGGTTTCGCGCGCCTGCTTGACCATGGATGGCCCGTCCATATCGGGCATCATTACATCGGAAATGACAAGGTCATAGTCCATGTCCTCTTCCAAGAGCTCCAGCGCCTCCTCGGCGTCGGCGGCCTCGCTCACCTCATAGCCGCAATCGGTCAGCGTGGCGACGACGAAATTGCGTACCGGATCTTCATCCTCGACGATGAGCACGCGGCCCGCGCCGGTGAGGTCTTTCGGCTCGGCCGCGCGAGACGGCGAGGCATCCTCTTTCGGCGCATCCACTTTCTGGTCGGGCGCCTCGTAAGCAGGCAGATAAATCTCGAAAGTCGCGCCTTTGCCTTCGGCGCTTTTCAGCGCGATCACGCCGTCAAGCTGGCGGATAATGCCGTAAACCGTGGACAGGCCGAGGCCCGTTCCCTTGCCAGTTTCCTTGGTGGTGAAGAAGGGATCAAAAATCTTGTCGGCGATCTCCTGCGCGACGCCCGGCCCGGTGTCGGCGACTTCAATCAGCACATAATCCTGATCGAGAAGGCCGGCGATGTTACGCGCTTTCGCCTCTTCAGCAGAAATATTCTGGGTACGGATGGTAAGCGTTCCGCCGGCGGCGCCCATGGCGTCACGCGCATTGACGGCGAGATTCATCACCGCCGTTTCAAGCTGGTAGCGATCGACCTTGACGTAAGGGAGCGCCCGGCCGTTCACCAGTTCGAGCTTCACTTTCTCGCCGATGGAGCGTGTCAGGAAGCGCGAGAAATCGCGAAGGATTTCCGTGATCGAAAGCACTTCCTTTTTGAGGGTCTGCTTGCGCGAAAAGGCAAGGAGCTGTTTCGTGGTGTTCGCAGCCCGTTGGGCGTTTTCGCGGATCTGAACGAGATCCGCATAGGCCGGATCGCCGGCGGGGTGTTTCAGCATCAGGCGGTCGCAATGTCCGATCACGACCTGAAGATAATTGTTGAAGTCATGAGCGACCTTGCTGGCGAGCTCGCCGATGCCGCGCAGTTTCTGGTCCTGCGCATATTCCTCTTCCATCATTTTGCGGTCGGTGACGTCGACGGAATAGAGAAGCGTGCGGCGCACGCCATAGGAGCCGCGCTTGCGGCGCACCGGGCGGGCGAAGAGCGCATAGGTGCGCGCCGCAGCGCCGGTCCCGACGGTCGCCTCAATGGGTTTCGGCGAGCCGCCGGCCCGGGTCTTGCGGCGAATTTCTTCGGCCAGCTCTTCGAGCGTCGCCTGCGCCACGGATTTAACCAGCGGCGAATTTTTCTTCTGGGCGCCGAACGCCTCTGCAAAGGCCTTGTTGGCTTCAACGATGCGCCCGTCGCGGTTGATTTCGCCTTCGATAATGGCGACGCCGAAAGGCGATTCCGACATATCGCCGGAGAGCGCCACATCCTCAACCTCGTCGACGCTCTCATCGATCGCCATCTCGACGCAGGCGAAGCCCTCGCCGATGCCGCCGCGGCGAAAGGCGGAGAAGGTCGCTTCGGCTGGATCCGCATTACGGCGGCGCACCTGTGCGGTGATCGGCTCGCGGTCGATCCGCCACAAACCGCTGACAAGGTCGCCAGTCTCGCCGAGGACGATGTCGTCGATCGCCTGCAATTGCCCGCGCTGGGCGCCGAGCTTGTCGCGCGCCGCAGCATTCGCCCAGGCGATCTGGCCCGACTTTTCCAGAGCAAAGACCGGCCGCGGGAAATCCGCATAGGCCGCGGCGAGGCTGTCCTGCTCTTTTTCCTCAACGGGGAGTTCGCGCAGGCGCCAGGCCACATGGTCCTCGGCGCCCCGAATGGGACGCACGCTCACCTCAAAGCGGCGACGCTCGCCACCGCCGGCGAGGCCCATAGTCTGATAGATGATCTCCTCCGCCGCCTCGGCGCTTTTGGCCGCTCGGCAGAGACGGAAGACCTTGGTGGCTTCGGCGCCTTGTTGGGCGAATAGCCGATCGATGCGCGGCGGCAGGCTGGCGGGGCCCATCACCCCGGCGGCTTTCGCGAGCTGAAAATAGGCCCGGTTCGCATAAGTGACGACGCCGTCCCGGCGCGCGACGAGGCGCGCATCCTGGTCCGCGTCGAGAACCCGCTCCGCAAGCCCGAGCGCGCCGAGGATCTCCGCGCCGGCGAGCTCAACGGCTTCGGCGGGTTTCTTGCCTGTCGCGCGGCGTAGCATGACGCCGGCCACCAGCACGGGGGAAAACATCTTCATAGCCGCGCCGGTCAGGAAAACGGCGATCAAAAGCGCCAGACCGCCGGCAAGCACAATCCCGGCGCCGCCGGAATCGCGGGCGCTGATCACCACATAGATAATGGCCGCAATGGCCGTGAAGACGCCCGCCCAGAGCACCCAGAACGCAGCGGCGTTGAGAAACCCGCCGCCATCGTGTTTTCCCTTGTGATCGTCCTTCCCGGCTTTTTGCGCGGCGGCGTCCATCATCGCGATGATTTCTTCGCGCGTATGCGGGCGCGGATTTGCTCCCGCCTCTCCCTCGGCCTCGCCCGCCGTCTGGTCGAGGAGCTCTTCCCGCAGGGATTTGATATTGTCTGCGCCGGACAAAAGACATCTCCGAAATGGGTGATTCGAACCGGGAACTATGGCCCGCTTCGTCTATCGCCGCCACCTCGGGCAGCCCGTATTTTCTCAATGTTTCGGGCTTTTCACTGGGCGGCCGGCTAGGCATCGGCACGCTCGCCGGAATTGGCGGCGTTGACCGGGGGCGAGGCGGGTCCCACTTATCGTGGGTTTCCAAAGAGGATCGATGCATGACGAAAAAAATGGGCCTCGTTTTAGGCTCCGGCGCGGCCCGCGGATGGGCCCATATCGGCGTTCTGAAGGCGCTGGACGAAATCGGCGTCAAACCCGACGCAATTGCCGGATGTTCGGTCGGAGCGCTGGTGGGCGGGGCGTATCTCATCGGCGCGCTCGACGAATTTGAAGGCTGGGCGCGCACGCTGAAACCGGTCTCCGCGCTGCAGAGTTTTTCCCTCAAGGTCCAGCGCGGCGGCTTTATCGACGCGGCGCCGGCCTTCGAAGCCTTTCGCGGCTATGACAAACATATCGAAGACCTGCCCGTGAAATACGGCGCCGTCGCCGCCGATCTCGCCACCGGCGAGGAGGTGATCATCACCTCCGGCTCTGTGATCGACGCCGCCCGCGCTTCAAGTGCGATCCCCGTCATTTTCCATGCGGTTCACACCGGCGGGAAATGGCTGGTGGACGGGGCGCTCGCCAATCCGGCGCCGGTCTCGCTCGCACGCCAGCTCGGCGCGGATATCGTGATCTCCGTCGATTTGAACGCCGTGCCCCGGGTTCTCGACCGGTTCGATGCGCCGAAAGAACGCCTGCCGACGCCTGTGCAAAGGGACGCCACCCATCCCGACACGGTCACCGGCGCGGTCGCGAAGCTGATTGACGACACCCGGGCCGCCATCGACCAGCAATTCGCCATGGCGAAAGCGCGCGCCGGGGCAAAACCGCATCTCTTCGAGACCGCCTACGCCGCCGCCGACATCTTCCAGATGCAATTGGCGCGGGCGCGGGCCATCGCTGAACCGCCTGACATATTTGTGAAGCCCGATATGCGCGATGCGATGCCCACCGCCTTTGACCGCGCCGATGAGTTCATTGAAGAAGGGCATCGCGCGCTGATGGAGCAGCGCGACGCCATTAAGCGTTTGCTGAAAGACTAAATTCTGAGGAAACGTGCCCATGACACGATTTGCCCTTGCAATCACCGCTTTCCTGCTAAGCGCCTGCGCCACACATGCCGCGGAACCGGCCGAGAGTGCGGGGGCCGGGGCGATGAAAATGCATCACGAACCGCATGTCATGCGTCATGAGAGCGCCGCGGATTTCGAGACGACCCTCGCGCAGTTGAAAGGCGCCGTCGAAGCGCGCGGATTTAAAACCTTCGCCGTGATCGACCATGCTGCCGGCGCCGCGTCTGTGGATCAACCTTTGCGGCCGACTACACTGATCGTCTTCGGCAATCCGCAAGGCGGGACGCCGGTTATGCAGGCGGAACAATTGACGGGCCTTGAATTGCCTTTGAAAATGCTCGTGATGGAGAAGCCTGACGGCGGCGTGGCTCTGGTCTGGCGCGACATGGCGCATAGCTTTCATGAATACGGAATCGACGATCATCCGGCCGCGGATAAAATGAGCGCCGCGCTGGAAGCAATTGCGCAAGAAGCGGGGCAGGGAGACTGATATCCTGGCGAAGTCTTCAGAACAGGCATTTTCAGCGCTTGTCATCGGCGCTTCCGGCGGCATCGGCGCGGCGGTGACGCAGGCGCTGGAAAACGACCCGCAATGCGCGCATGTCATCGCCCTTTCGCGCAGCCGCCATCGGCTTGACCTGACGGACGAAGACAGCGTCGCAAAAGCCGCGCAAAACATTGCGCCGGGGGACGGTTTCGATCTCTTGTTCAACGCCGCCGGCATTCTCGAAGTCGACGGCGCTGGACCGGAAAAAGCGTTCAAGGAAATCGACGCGAACACCATGGCGAAAGCGTTTGCGGTCAACACAATCGGGGCCGCGCTCGCCTTCAAATATTTCATGCCGATGCTGAAACGGACCGGGCGCACCGCCTTTGCAACGCTGTCGGCGCGGGTCGGCTCCATCGGCGACAACCGCCTTGGCGGATGGATGAGTTATCGGGCCTCGAAAGCGGCCCTCAACCAGATCGTCCGCTGCGCCGCAATCGAGCAAAGCCGGCAAAACAAGGAAAGCATCGTCGTTGCGCTGCACCCCGGCACGATCGCAACGCCACTGACGGAAAAATACGCGAAGGGCCGCTACACGGCGAGCCCGGAGGAATGCGCGCAAAATCTGCTCAGCGTTCTTGCGCGCCTGTCGCCCGAACAGTCGGGCGGGTTTTTCGACTATGCCGGCGAGGCCGTCCCCTGGTGAGCGGCAAGCGGCTGATCCTGATCATGGGCGACCAGCTTTCGCGCGACATGTCATCCTTAAAAGACGCGCGCAAGACAAAGGACGTCATCCTTATGGGCGAGCTGTGGGATGAAGCGACGAGCGTCAAACATCACAAGAAGAAAATCATTCTCGTGCTGTCGGCCATGCGTCATTTCGCAGAAGAACTGAAGCAGGATGGCTGGCGCGTCGATTACCAGAAACTCGACGACAGGCAAGCAGCACGCTCTTTCACAGACCTCGTGAAAAAAACCGTGAAGAAACACAAACCTGATACGCTGATTATCACCGGACCAAGCGAAAGGCGGGTTCGCAAGGAGGTCGAGCGCTGGAAGAAAGAACTTTCCGTCAATGTCGAGATAAGGCCCGATGATCGCTTTGTCGCAAGCCATGAAGAGTTCGAAAGCTGGGCGGAGGGGCGCAAGCAATTGCGCATGGAGTATTTCTATCGCGAGATGCGCAAGAAAACCGGGATTTTGATGGAGGGCGACAAACCCGCCGGCGGCGACTGGAATTACGACAAGGAAAACCGCAAGCCCGCCTCCGCGGATCTCTTCATGCCCTCGCCGAAACAGTTCAAACCCGACGATATCACCATTGATGTGATCAATCTGGTGAAGGAAAAATTCGGCGATCACTTCGGCGACGCCGAGCCGTTTCACTTCGCAGTGACGCGCAAACACGCGCTGAAAGCCCTCGATCATTTCATCAGGGAAGCGCTGCCGCGTTTCGGCGATTTTCAGGACGCCATGCTCACAGGCGAGCGCTTTCTCTATCACTCCGTCCTGTCGGCCTATATCAATATTGGCCTGCTCAATCCGATTGAAGTCTGCGAGCGCGCGGAAGACGCCTATCGTTCGGGCGATGCGCCCATCAACGCCGTGGAAGGCTTCATCCGCCAGATCATCGGCTGGCGCGAATATATCCGGGGCATGTATTGGCGCGGCGGCGACGACTATGTGCGCCAGAATTTTTTCGAAAACACGCGCAAACTTCCTGATTTCTACTGGTCCGGCGAAACGGACATGACCTGCATCCGCGAGGCCGTGACGCAAACCCGGGAAGACGCCTACGCTCATCATATTCAACGTCTGATGGTGACGGGACTGTTCGCCATGCTCGCCGGCATCAACCCTTATGACGTGCACGAATGGTATCTGATCGTTTATTTCGACGCCTTTGAGTGGGTGGAGGCGCCGAACGTCATCGGCATGTCGCAATATGCCGATGGCGGCGAACTCGGCTCAAAACCCTATGCGGCCTCCGGCGCCTATATCAACCGCATGTCCGATTACTGCAAAAATTGCCGCTATGCAGTGTCGAAAAAAACCGAAGAAGACGCGTGCCCGTTCAATACGCTTTACTGGGATTTTCTTGCGCGGAACGAAGCCAAGCTGAAAGGCAATCCGCGCCTCGGCCAGATGTACCGAACCTGGGCGAAAATGGAGAAGGGAACGAAGCTTTCCTATCGCGCCCGGGCGCGGGCGATCCTGGAAAAGCTTGACGCCGGAGAGCGTGTGTAAATTCGCCTACGCGCCTCGCGATGATGCGGAACATTCACTCCTCCCAGGGGTTATGGAAGAAGCCTTTGAAAGGAATTTTCCATGCTCCGTGCGCTTGTTGCCTCTTTTATCGCCCTGACCTTCACAGCTCCCGCCGCCGCAGAAGTCCAGAGCATCGAAACCGAGGCCGGACCGGTCACGGTCACAAAGATAGCAGGCGACCTCGACAAGCCCTGGGGCGCCGCCTTGCTGCCTGATGGCGATCTTCTCGTAACCGAGCTTTCCGGCAATTTGTTGCGCGTGGCTCCCGACGGAACGAAATCCGCGCCGCTTGCGGGAACGCCGGAGGTTTTCACCAAGGGGCAGGGTGGGCTGATGGATGTGGCGCTGCATCCCGATTTCGAAAACAACCGCCTTGTCTATCTTTCCTTCGCGGAAGGCGGTCCGGACGGAGCTGCGTCAACCGCGCTGGGGAGAGGCCGTCTCGGCAATGACCGCATCGAAGATTTCGAGGTGATTTTCCGGCAGCAGCCGAAAGTGACCGGACCGAACCATTTCGGCAACAGGATCGTGTTTTCGCCCGATGGTTATCTGTTTCTCACGCTCGGAGAACGCTTCAAGTTCGATCCCGCCCAGGATCGCAGCAATACGCTCGGCGCGGTGGTGCGGTTGAATGACGACGGATCGATCCCGCAAGACAATCCTTTTATGGGCGATGACGACGCCGAGGATGCGATCTGGTCTTACGGCCACCGCAATATCGAAGCCGCCGCCATCGACCCCGCCACGGGCCAACTCTGGATCGCCGAAATGGGCCCGTTGGGGGGCGATGAATTCAACGCGATTGAAAAAGGCGCCAATTATGGATGGCCGGTGGTCAGCAAGGGCCGGCATTATAGCGGCGAAGGCATTCCCGATCCGTCCACGCGGTCCGATTTTCATGAAGCGGCGCTTTACTGGACGCCGGTGATTTCGCCCTCAGGCATGATCTTCTATGAAGGCGAGGCCTTTCCCGAATGGCGCGGCGACGCGTTTATCGGCGCGCTTTCCGGCACGGCGCTGGTCCGGGTTGAAACCACTGGCGAAACGGCGCGCGAAGCCGGCCGCATTCCGCTGGGCGCGCGCATTCGCGATGTCGTGGAGGCCGCCGACGGATCGATCTATGTGCTGACGAATTCCAAAACGGAGCCCGGCAATATCTGGCGTCTTGCGCCCTTGCAGTAGCGCTAAAGGATATTCAGAACATTTTCCGGCGGGCGGCCAATGGCCGCCTTGCCGCCGTTCACGACGATGGGCCGCTCGATCAGAATCGGGTTTTCCGCCATGGCGTCGATGAGCGCCGATTCTGCGTCGACATTCTTCAGATCGAGTTCCACATAAGGCGCTTCCTTGACGCGAATCATCTCGCGCGCGCTTTTAAGTCCGAGCTTTTTCACAAGGCTTTTGAGCGTCGCGCTGGAAGGTGGATTTTCAAGATAGAGCACCACCTCCGGTTCGATCCCTTTTTCTTCAAGCAAGGCGAGTGTCTGGCGCGACTTGGAACAACGGGGATTGTGATAGATCGTAACGGGCATTGTCTTTCCTAAAAGTCAGCATGCGCGTCTAAAGCGCCAGTCGGTAGCCGCCGCTTTCGGTGAGAAGAATCGCGGCGTTGGACGGATCGGGCTCGATCTTCTGGCGCAAACGGTAAACGTGCGTTTCAAGCGTGTGCGTGGTTACGCCCGAATTGTAGCCCCAGACCTCGTCCAGCAAGACATCGCGCGTCACCGGCTTGCCGCCGGCGCGATAAAGGAATTTCAGAATCGAGGTTTCCTTTTCCGTGAGCCGGATTTTCTTGTCTTCCGGCGTCACCAGCATTTTCACCGCCGGGCGAAATTCATAGGGGCCCACCTTGAACACTGCATCTTCGCTTTGTTCATGGCTGCGCAAATGCGCGCGCACCCGCGCAAGCAGCACGCCGAATTTGAACGGCTTCGACACATAGTCGTTGGCGCCGGCGTCGAGCCCGAGAATCGTATCAGCTTCACTGTCGGCGCCGGTCAGCATGATGATGGGCGACTTGAACCCGTTCTTGCGCATGATGCGGCAGGCTTCACGCCCGTCCATATCGGGAAGGCCGACATCAAGGAGCATGAGATCGATATGCGCCTCTTCCTTCACGCGGTCGATGGCGGCTTGCGCTGTCATCACCGGCTCTACTGCAAATTCGTCATGCACGGCGAACTGGTCGACCAGCGCGTCGCGCAATAATTCATCATCGTCAACCAGCAGGATTTTCTTGACGCGGTTCATGGTTTTCTCGCCCGTTTCACATTCAGATCGGCGGATATAGCGCCGATTGACCGGCTATGGCGCCTGAGGAGTTCAACAACTTTTCGTTATAGGCCCGTGAGCGCCCTAATGAACAGGACGGGCGCCGAAAATAGCCGTCCCGATGCGCACATGCGTCGCACCGAGCTGGGCGGCGATCAGATAATCCCCGCTCATCCCCATGGAAAGCCCTGTAAGCCCCAGATTTTTCGCCATTTTGGCGAGGAGGGCGAAATGCGGCGCCGGGTCGTCTTCGAGCGGCGGAATGCACATGAGCCCCTTGATCTCAAGCCCGAATTCATCACGGCATTGGGTGAAAAACGCAGGAACATCCGCCGGAGCGAGACCCGCTTTTTGAGGCTCTTCGCCGGTGTTAACCTGAATATAGAGCCTAGGGCGCCGGCCCTGTTTCTCCATTTCCGCCGCCAGCGCCCGCGCCAGCTTCGGCCGGTCGAGACTTTCGATCACGTCGAAGGTCGCCACCGCCTCTTTGACCTTGTTCGTCTGCAAGGGGCCGATGAGCCGCAACTCCACATCCGGATAATCGGCTTTCAAATCCGGCCATTTCGCCATGGCTTCCTGCACCCGGTTTTCGCCGAAAACGCGATGGCCAGCCTCAAGCGCGGGCCGGATGCGCGCCGCGTCATGAAACTTCGAGACGGCGGTAATGGCGACAGAGCCCGCGGGGCGGCCCGCCTCTTTCAGCGCGCTATCGATTTCTCCCCTGATCCTTGCGAGATTGGCGGCGGGATCGGCATCGCTTTCAGAAAGGACGTCGTGAGAAGACATGAAGGGCTCCGCTTGCGGGCGGCGAAACTAGCAGCCGCCGCCAATGACCTCAAACGCCGATCGGGCGTTGCGGCGCCTTTTTCGCTGGCCTTTCTAACCGACGCCAAGCGCGCGCCGCATCCGCTTCTCGTGGCGCGGGTTCTGCCCAAAGGCGCGGCGGTGATCCTTCGGGAGTATGACATGCCGCGCCGCGCCGGACTTGCTGCACGGTTGAAATCGGTCTGCGGGGCCCGCGGGGTGAAGCTCATCATCGGCGCCGATATCGAACTCGCCGAAAAGATCGGCGCCGACGGGGTTCATATCCCGCGCTGGTTTTCTCCGGAACGGCCGCTTCCGCAAAGCCTGTTTATCACCGCTTCAGCGCATGACGCATCGGAACTCCGGCGCGCCAAAGCACTGAACGCCGATCTGGCGCTTTTGTCGCCCGCTTTTCCGACCGGGAGCCATGGGGGCGTCGGAGCCCTTGGGCCGGACACATTTCGGCGGCTTGCTGCGGCGTCGCCGATACCGGTTTTAGCCCTCGGCGGCGTCGACGAGACAAACGCCAAAGAGCTCGCCGGACCGAATATCGCCGGGCTCGCCGCCATCGGCGCCTTTGTCAGCTAACTACTCTTCGGCCTTTGTCCAGACCGCAAGGCGATTGCCAGATGGGTCGCGGAAATGAAACCGCCGCCCGCCCGGGAAATCGTGACGTTCCGTAATTTCGCCGCCCGCATCGACCACGCGTTTTTCGCTGGCTTCCAGATCGTCCGCATAAAGAATGACGAGAGTCGACCCGTCGACGGGTTTCTCCCCGCCGCGGATGCCGCCATCGAGACCGGCGCCGGTGAAGCTGACATAGGTCTCGCCCCAGTCCTGAAATTCCCAGCCGAAGGCGGCGCCGTAAAACGCCTTGGCGACGGATAAATCCTCCGCTGCGAGCTCGACATAATCGATATGATTGTTTTTCTGGGCCATGATGGCGTCTCCTGCAGATAAAGAGGACGCATCGCCCGACGCGTCCGAACAAGCCGCCACGACGAGCAGCATAACAGGCGCGAATAACAAGCGCATGGAACATTTCTCCCCATATCTTTTGAACAAAAAAACAGGGCGGCCCGCAAAACGGACCGCCCTGTTTTATATCCCCTCTAAGCTTTAGGCGCTTAGAAACTTCTTCCTCTGGCGCGCATTCTTAACGGAAAACCGGCAACCACTTTTCCTAAATGCGCGCTAGAACTTGATCGAGCTTTCGATCACGACCGTGGCGGCTTCTTGAGGACCGCCTGCGGCCACTGGTTTCTTGGCTTCGGTATATTGGGCGGCGGCGCCGACCGTAATGCCGCGGCCAAGAACATAGGTCACGCCCGCCTGTGCGGTGCGCGTATCCTGGAATAGCGCAGGATCCAGAGGATTGAGGCCCAAGGCGTTCGCCTCCGACTGGCCATAGCCCAGCATCACCGCAACGTCGCCTTCTTCCTCGCCGGTGCGGAAGGTGACGCCGGCGTCGAAGGCGAGATACCCGTCATCTTCGAGCGAAGCGAGACCGGCATTCGTGGTCTTCACAGAGCCGCCGAGCGTGATGCCGCGATAGGCGAGGTTGAGCCCCACGGAATAGGCTTCGTAATCGTCATAGACCGACAAAGGCGAATTCAGGAGCGCATGCTCATCAGCGGTCATGAAACTCGCGCCGACGCCCACGAAAAGGCGGTTGGAGCTGCCGAGCTTGATGCCCTTTTCATAATAGAGCGCCGCCTCGACCGCGTCGTCCCAATGACTGTCGGCGGTGAGCATTGCTCCCTCGGGCGAGATGACAAAACCGGTTTGCGGCGCGCATAAGGGATCGCCGCAATTTTTCAGAACCGGCGAATAGGAAACGCCAAGCTGCAAGCCGCCAAGGACGCCGCCGAGAAAATTCGGCGGCGGCATATAGGTGAGTTTGGTGGAATAGCCGCTGAAATCGTTGATGGTGTGAACGTCATTGAGGCCGGAAAGATCCGTCTGCCAGTCATTGACATTCACCGAGGAAAAGATCGTCGGCGATGACACCGAAAGAATGCGAGCAATACCCGCGTCGCGACCGACGATAAGCTGTCCGAACGAACCGCGCGCATAGGCGTATGCGCCCTGAAGATAAGCATCGCTTGTCTCCGGGCCGATGCCCCGGGGACCGCCGATCAACAGGCCGGAATAGCGTCCGCCGCCGAAAAGCTGGCGCGGCTGGTCCGCATCGAGACGGCCCGTGAGAACAGCGCCAAGCTCAACGCCGTTATCGAGAACCGTCGATCCTTTGAACGAAACTTTCGCGTTTACGTCGCCCTTGGCGTCGCCGTCGGCGAGACCCGCAACAGCGCTTGCCTCGCCGCTGATGTCGATCTCAACCGGATCCGCAGCATGCGCTGCGCCTGCGGCGAAAACCGCAGCGCTCGCGCCAAGCAAATATGTCCGCAGACCGGTCAAAGCCTTTATCCGTCTCTTCCCTTTACGCGCTCTCGCGAAGCTGACGCTGCGAGGCCATCTCGTTGTCCTGTCCTCGTCTGAAACCGTTTCCCCAAACCGTTCCAGACTTTGTCGCTCCGGCGAACCGGCGCTCCTCCCAACTCAACGCCCCAAAAGGGTCCGAAGACCCAGCGTCAAAAGCCTTGCCGTCATCCGGTGAAAACCAGCCCCACGCTTGATTTCCAACTCTTCATACTCTGCGCCAAGCGTCGCCGCGAGTCGCAGGCAAGGGTTAACGACATAAAGTTAACAGCTTTATGACCGACTTCATATTGGCGCCCCGTTTCCCATGCTTCAAGTGAGACGAGGCCCGCCCGTTGTGTAATTGGCGGTTTGTGGTAGGAAAGCCACGGCCTCGGGGCGGCGGCCCGCACACGGCCCTTCCATGATACAGGATCAACGGCGATGAAGACCGAAAAAGCTACTATGATCAAGGTGTTGGCTTTGGCAACCGCGGCGGCGGCCGTGGCCGCCTGCGGCGGCAACAGCTCAACCAGCAACCGCAACGCCACCTTGGCCGATTACAAGTCGGGCCGCGCCCAGGCGACAACGGTAAACCGGTATTTGTGGGCGGCGTCGCTTGAAACCCTTGATTTCCTGCCGGTTTTTTCCGCCGACCCGATCGCGGGCCTGATCATCACCGAGTGGTATGTGAACCCGGAGGTTCCGGGCGAGCGCTTCAAGACCAATGTCTATATCCTCGATTCCGCGCTCCGGGCCGATGCGCTGCGCGTTTCGGTCTTCCGCCAGGTGCAGGGCGAGGACGGGGCCTGGACCGACGCCAGCGTCAACCCGGCGACGGCCCGCGAGATTGAGAACGCGATTCTCACCCGCGCGCGCCAGCTCCGCCTAAACCAGATCGACGGCTAGAAATTCGCGCCAGACTAGGTGAAAAGGCGGCGCTAAAGGCGCCGCTTTTTTGTATCTGAAAGAATAAAAAGATGTCCCGCTACAATCCGAAAGAAGCCGAGCCGAAATGGCAAAAGCGCTGGACCGAAGCCAGGGCTTTCGAGACCAGCGCCGACAAGGCGAAGCCGAAATACTATGTCCTTGAGATGTTCCCCTATCCGTCGGGGCGCATCCATATCGGCCATGTGCGCAATTACGCCATGGGCGACGTCATCGCGCGCTACAAAAAAGCCTGCGGCTACAACGTGCTGCACCCCATGGGCTGGGACGCTTTCGGCATGCCGGCGGAAAACGCAGCGATGCAGACCGGCTCGCATCCGGCAAAATGGACCTACGGCAATATCGACATCATGCGCGGGCAGCTCAAACAGATGGGCCTTTCCATCGACTGGTCCCGCGAGTTCGCAACCTGCGACCCTTCCTATTATGTTCACCAGCAGCGCCTGTTTTTGGAATTCTGGAAGGCGGGCCTCACCTATCGCAAGGAGAGCCTCGTCAACTGGGACCCGGTGGACCAGACCGTTCTCGCCAATGAACAGGTTATCGACGGCAAGGGCTGGCGCTCCGGCGCGCCGGTGGAGCGGCGCAAGCTGTCGCAGTGGTTTTTGAAGATCACCGACTACGCCGAAGACCTTATGGCGGCCCTCGATGACGGGCGTCTTTCCGGCTGGCCGGACAATGTGCGCCTGATGCAGAAAAACTGGATCGGCAAGTCGAAAGGCTTGCAGATGAAGTTTCCTTTTGCACCCGGAACATCCTCGCGCGAAGGCGCGAAAACCAAAAATCCGCCCAAGGGCTTCGAAGACGGGATCGAGATTTTCACGACGCGTCCCGACACGCTGTTCGGCGCCAGTTTCATCGCCATCTCGCCGGACCACCCGCTGGCCGCCCAACTGGCTGAAAGCGATGCGGGGTTGAAGGCTTTTATTGCAGAATGCGCCAGCGCCGGGACGTCGGAAGAAGCGATCGAGAAGGCGGAAAAGCGCGGCTATAAAACCGCGCTCGAAACAGGCCATCCCTTCGACGGTCGCAAGCTGCCGGTCTATGTCGCGAATTTCGTGTTGATGGGCTACGGCACGGGCGCAATCTTCGGTTGTCCGGCCCATGACCAGCGCGACTATGATTTCGCGACGAAATACGGATTGCCGATCCCGCCGGTGGTGCTGCCGGAGGGCGCAGACCCGGCCACATGGACGCTGGAGGGCGAGCCCTATATCGGCCCCGGCGAGATCTTCAATTCGGATTTCCTCAACGGCCTTTCCGTTGACGACGCCATCGCCGCGGCGATCAAGAAGATCGAGGAGATGGGGCTAGGGAAGGGCGTCACCCAATGGCGCCTGCGCGACTGGGGCGTTTCGCGCCAGCGCTATTGGGGCTGTCCGATCCCGGCGATCCATTGCGACACATGCGGGATCGTGCCCGTGCCGGTGAAAGACCTGCCGGTGAAATTGCCGGAAGAAGCCGATTTCTCCGTCCCCGGAAACCCCCTCGACCGTCATCCCACATGGAAACATGTGGACTGCCCTCAATGCGGCGGAAAGGGACGGCGCGAGACCGACACCTTCGACACCTTTATCGACTCGTCATGGTATTTCGCGCGCTTCGCCTCGCAGCCGGAAGACAAGCCCGTCGACAAAGAGACGGCCGATTACTGGCTGCCCGTCGATCAGTATATCGGCGGCATCGAGCACGCCATTCTGCACTTGCTTTATGCGCGGTTTTTCACCCGCGCCATGAAGAAAGTCGGGCATTTGTCCGTAGAGGAACCTTTTGCGAATTTGTTCACGCAAGGGATGGTGACTCATGAGACTTATCTCGACCCGGATGATACGAAAAAGCTAAGTGAGAGATGGATTCTTCCGGAAGACGTTACAAAGCAAGATACCGGCGTCATTTGGAATAAAACCGGCCTACCCGTTATTGTCGGCCCTATCGAAAAAATGTCGAAGTCGAAAAAGAACGTGGTCTCGCCGGAAGGGATCGCGGAGACTTACGGCGCCGACGCCGCGCGCTGGTTCATGCTCTCGGATTCGCCGCCGGAACGCGACGTAGAATGGACCGATAGCGGTGTCGAAGGCGCGTGGAAGCTGATCAACCGCATCTGGGACGCAGTCTCCCAGGCGGCCGGCGTTCTGAAAAAGGCAGACCTCTCCAAGCCCAGCGCAGCGGACGCCGACAAGCCCCTGCGCCAAATCACCCACGCCGCCATTGCCGGGGTCACCGACGACATCGACCATTTCCGCTTCAACAAGGCGATCGCCCGCATCTATGAATTTTTGAACGCCCTGAAAAAAGCCGGCGAAGCGTCGGACTGGGCGAAAGCCGAAGCCCTGTCGACGCTGACGCGCCTGATCGCGCCCTTCACGCCGCACCTCGCCGAAGAGGCCTGGGAGACGCTGGGCGGAGAAGGCATGGTCTGCGACGCGCCCTGGCCGAAAGCCGATCCGGCGCTGCTCGCGAAAGACGAAGTCGTCCTCGGCCTGCAGGTCAATGGCAAGCGCCGCGGCGAGCTGACCGTCGCTGCGGATGCGGACAAGGATGCTGTGAAACAAGCGGCCTTGTCGGACGAGGCGGTGAAGCGGCATATTGAAGGCAAGACCGTTCGCAAGGTCGTGGTGGTGCCGGGACGCATCGTCAATATCGTGGCGAACTGAGTTTTTCATCTACGGAGCCGCGCCAGACATGAAACGCACCGCCGCCCTGTTGACCACGCTTGCCGGCTCGCTCGCCCTTTCGGCCTGCGGCTTCCAACCGATCTATGCGACGCAGGAAGGGGGCTCGCCGGTCAGCAGCCAGATCCAGCTTGAACGCGTGGTCGCGCCTGAAAATGTCGCGCCTTATCTTGAAGAAGCGCTGAACGCCCGCATCGTCTCGGCGGAAGGCGTTTCCCCCCGGTACGAGCTTGTGGTTCAGGCGCGCGAAAACGCCGACCGTCTCGCCGTCCAGATCGACGCGACGGTGACGCGCTATAATTACCGCCTCCGCGGACGTTACTGGGTTCTGGACAGGGAAACCGGCAAGAGCGTGCGCGGCGTGGCCGAGGCGATCACCTCCTACAACATTGTCAACTCGCAGTATTCGACGCTCTTCGCCGAACGTGCGGCGGTGGAGAAGGCCGCGCGACAGCTCGCCGAGGAGATCGAGCGGGACATGCTGATCCGTTTTTCCCGCCCCCCAGACAAGCGCGATGACGTGGACCAGGAAACCTTCGACGATGTTCTTGAGACGACCACGGTCTTGCAGGGCCGCAGGCAGCGCAGCGACGACGGCGTCGTGGAGCTGCCCGAGGAGCTGCAATATCTGACAGGCGAAGGGACAAACAGCGGCCCTGACGATGAGGCCTCGCAGGATGACGACGTCATCATCGAGACGGATACGCCCGCAACCGAGAACGCGGCGGGAGTGGAAACCATGCCGAACGTGCCAGACGTGCCAGACCCGGTGATCGATGACCGCCCTTAAAGGCAAAGCGATCAAAAGCTTTCTCGCCGCGCGCGATGAGAACATCGCGGCCGTGCTGGTTTACGGCCCTGACAGCGGCCTGGCGCGCGAGCGGGCGATGAAGATCGCCGCTCAAGTCGTGGCCGATCTGAAAGATCCCTTCAACGCGCTCGAACTGTCGGATACGGAGCTTAAAGACGAGCCCGGCAGGCTCGCCGACGAGATCACCGCCCTTTCCTTCGCCGGAGGAGAGCGGGTGATCCGTTTACGGACGAGCGGCGAGACGGCGACGAAAGCGGCGCAGCTTTTGCTCGACGGCCTCGACAGCGGGCATTTGAAACCGAACGGCATAGTGATCATCGAGGCGGGCGATCTGTCGCCGCGCGCCGGTCTCAGAAAAGCGTTCGAAAAGGCAAAGCGCGGCGTCGCGCTTCCCTGCTATGCGGACGGGCCGGCGGATGTGCGCGAAATGGCCAAGGAGGCCGCCGCCTCGGAAGATCTGCGTTTCGACCCGGACGCCCTCGATCTTGTCGTCACGCTTCTCGGCGACGATCACGGGCTTTCGCGCGCCGAAATCGACAAGCTTATCCTTTATAAAGGACCTGCCTGCCTGCGGAACGGCCCGGCCTCCATCTCGCTCGAAGATGTGCGCGCCTCCCTTGTGGACGGGCTTGGCGACGCCATGGACGACACCGCCTCGGCCGCCGCCGACGGCGCGCCGGCAAGACTTGCCACGGCGCTTCACAAGGCCTCCGCCGCGGGGGCGAGCCCGATCGGTCTCCTGCGCGCGCTGCAACGCAATTTCGCCCGGCTTAAAACCGCGCAGGATTTGATGGAAAGCGGGGAAAGCGCCGCCTCCGCCATGAAAAAGCTCCGTCCTCCGGTGTTTTTCGCCGAAGAGCGCGCCTTTGAAAGCCGGCTTTACAAATGGCGGGGGCCGAAACTGGAAAAAGCGTTGCGCATGCTGGTGGACGCCGAGCTTGACGCCAAAACCACCGGCGCGCCACAACGCGAGATTGTTGAACGGGCGGCGCTGGCGCTTGCGGTGATGGGCTCGCGCTGATCGTCTCAATGCAGCACGCGCAGAAAAAAGGGTAACGGGATGCTGGGCCGGCCGTTTCTGGCGCTCGGATTTCTTCTCTGCGGCCTTGCTGCGGTGGAGTTCATTTTCACCGCGCTTGACGCCACGGTCAGCGACGAGAACTGGCAGGGCTTCCTGATCAGCGCGGTCATGTCGGCGCTTCTGGGGGCCGGACTTGTCAGCACATTCTGGACCGCCGCCCATGTAAACCGGTTCGACCTGCGCAGCGGCTTCGTTCTCACCGCCCTTTCCTGGACGGTGTTCCCTCTGCTCGCCTCCATGCCGTTTTATTTCAGCGATCTCGGCATTTCGCTAACCGACGCGGTATTCGAGACCATCTCGGGCGTGACGACGACCGGCTCGACGGTGCTGACAGATCTCGACCATCTCGACCCGATGCTGCTTTTGTGGCGATCGGTGCTGCAATGGATCGGCGGCGTCGGCATCATCCTGATGGCCATCCTGATGATGCCCTTTTTGCGCATTGGCGGCATGCAGCTTTTTCAACTGGAAAGCTCCACGCGCTCCGAGGCCGGTCTGCATACTCGGCCCGGCGCGCTTATCCGTGACATCGCCATGCTTTATCTGGCGCTGACGCTGTTATGCGGCGCGTTTTATGCGCTCGCGGGCATGACCGCTTTCGATGCGGTCAATCATGCGATGACCACGCTTTCCACCGGCGGCTATTCCACCCATGACGCCTCGCTCGGGTATTTTTCAAACGCCGGCGTCGACTGGACGGCGACGGTTTTCATGATCGCCGGGGCGCTGCCGTTCATGGCGTATCTGAAGACCTTTTCCGGCGAGCGCGCCGCTTTTCTGCGCGATCCGCAGGCGCTGCCCTTTCTTGTCTTTGTGCTCGTTCTCGCAGGGGTTGCAGCGTTTTTCCTGCCCGATGACGGCGGCGCCGATCCGTTTACGCGCGTCGCGTTCCATGTAGTTTCGATCATCACCACCACCGGTTTCGCCGCGGAGGATTATCAATATTGGGGGGCGGGCTTTGTGGGGCTTTTCTTTGCGCTCACCTTTTTCGGCGGATGCGCGGGGTCCACCAGCGGCGCGATCAAATTCTACCGCTTTCAACTTCTCGCGATTTACGCCGGCATGCATTTGCGCCGCCTGCATTCGCCCTCGATCGTGCAGGCTAATACCTATGGCGGCGTCAAGCTCGACCGGGAGATCGGCCTCAGCGTGCTCGCCTTTCTATCGCTGTTCGTGGGCGCTTTCAGCGTAGGCGGGTTCGCGCTCGCCCTGACGGGTCTCGATCTGGTCACCGCGTTGTCGGCCTCGGCGACGGCGCTCTGTAATGTAGGTCCCGGCCTTGGCGAGATCATCGGGCCCGCGGGCAATTTCGCCTCGCTCTCCGATCCGGCCAAATGGATCCTGATCGGACTGATGCTCCTTGGCCGACTGGAGCTCTTTGCCCTGCTCGTGCTGTTCGATCCCTATTTCTGGCGCTAACCAGGCGACATCAATAACAGCGCACCGGTCGACAAGGCGAACGGGTCTGTTAGAAAGGCGCGCCGGGGGAGCCTGACAGGAGACACGCTTGTCGCAGTCGGCGATCATACAAAAGGATGTCGCACGAGCCTTCTCCGTGCGATCCAAGAAACTGTTCCACCGAACCAATGACCAGATTTACGCCATTGTCGGCGACAATCCGGAAGAGGGCCTCGTCTCGGACGTCTGGTTCAACCATTTCGACAGCCAGGCCGACTTTCAGGCGGTGCTGGAGTACATCGCAACGCTTTTCGAAGAAGGCCGCTATAGCTACTGGCTCGCCGATCTCAGATTTCTGGCCTCGGATTTCGGCCCGTCCGAACCGTGGCTCGTGAAAGAGCTGATGCCGCGCGTCATTCGTGCCGGGCTCGCGCGCGAGGCCGTTGTCCTGCCCTCCTCGGCTGTGGAGGCGGAAGGGGAGGATGTCTACAAGACCGCGTCGCAGGCCTTGCAGGATATTGCCGATGGACGAGTACGGGGTTTCACCGATATCGCCCTCGCCAAGAGATGGCTCTTTAAAGGCGACCTGCCCGATCAGTCCGTATAAAGACTAATTTGAACCTCTAGATCTTGGCGCCCATGAGCCGGCGGCAGACATCGTCGAGCTGGTCGAGGGTGAGATAGTTGATCGTCACCGCGCCGGCCCCTTTCTTCGAATGCTCAATGGCGACGTCGAGGCCGAGAATGGCCGATAGATCGCGTTCGAGAGCGCGAGTGTCCGCATCCTTAGAGCCCCCTGAAGCCTTTGATTTTGCTTCACTTTTCCCGTCTGACGACGGTTTCGCGCCGCCTTTGATCTCCGCCTCCGCCTGGCGGATATAGTTCTCCGTCTCGCGCACGGAGAGATCGCCCTTGAGAACGATATCGAGCATCTGTTTCGGCGACGACGATCCGAGAAGGGCGCGGGCGTGGCCCATGCTGATCGTGTTTGCGGAAAGGGCGTCGAGCGCTTTTTGCGGCAGGGTCAACAGCCGCATGATGTTCGCCACATGGCTGCGCGACTTGCCGACAGCTTTCGAGATTTCTTCCTGCGTTCGTCCGTATACGTCGGAAAGCCGGGCGTAGGCGGCGGCCTCCTCGACCGGGTTGAGGTCGACCCGCTGGACGTTCTCGATAAGCGCGATCTCCGCCGTCTCCTCATCGGTGAGCTCCCGGATAATGACCGGGACCTTATGAAGCTGCGCCTTCTGCGCCGCGCGCCAGCGGCGCTCGCCCGCGACAATTTCATACGTGTCTTGACCTTTCGGCCGGACGAGGATCGGCTGCAGCATGCCCTTGGCGCTGAGCGATTTGGCGAGCTCCTCAATGGCGTCCGGATCGAAGGTCCGGCGCGGCTGGTCGGAATTGGGTTTCAATTGTTCGATCGGCAATTCGCGCTTCGGGCCGGCGGGGGCGGACGACGCATCATCGCCTTGGCGCGCCGCCGGTTTCGCCGAAGGGGCGTCGCCCAGAAGCGCGTCGAGGCCACGCCCCAACCCTTTGATATTGCTTTTCTTTTTCTCCGCCATCGCCATTCGCGTCGCCTTCTTTTTCGCGTTCCCTTACGCAGCCTGGGGCCGCGCGCGCTCGCGCTGAATCACTTCCGACGCGAGCTGGATATAGGCCTGGCTGCCCGGACATTTGAGATCGTAAAGAAGCGCCGGCTTGCCATGGGATGGCGCCTCGGAAATGCGCACATTGCGCGGAATCACCGTGCGATAGACCTTGTCGCCGAAATGGCCGCGCACATCCTCCTCAACCTGATTGGTGAGATTGTTGCGACGGTCGTGCATGGTGAGGACAACGCCCTGAAGATCGAGCGCCGGGTTGATCCGGGTGCGGACCGTTTCGATGGTGCGCATGATCTGGCTCAAGCCTTCGAGCGCGAAGAACTCGCATTGCAGGGGAATGATCACCGCCTGCGCCGCGGCGAGAGCGTTCACGGTCAGAAGGCTTAATGAGGGCGGGCAATCGATCAGCACATAGGTGACGGCCGCGCCTTTCTCGCTCTCCCCGAATTCCTCAAGGGCGTCGGCGAGACGGAAATGGCGCCGGTCCGCATCGATGAGCTCGATTTCAGCGCCCGCGAGGTCGACGCCCGCCGGAGCGAGAAGGAGGCCCGGGATATCCGTCTCCGAGACCGCCGCTTCCAGCCGATAATCGCCCGACAGAACCTCATAGGTGGTGACGCCCCGGTCGGCGGCGGATACGCCCAGCCCCGTGGACGCGTTGCCTTGGGGGTCGAGATCAACCAGCAGGACCCGTTCCCCCACCGCAGCGAGCGCGGTTGAGAGGTTGATCGCGGTCGTGGTCTTGCCGACGCCGCCCTTCTGGTTGGCGATGGCGATGACCCTGGGACTATGAGCGCTATTTCCGGACACGGGCGAGATTTCCGATTTCTAGAATGACGGCGCGGGGATCGGTCCGGCTCGGATGTTTCACGACATCCATATGCCAAGATTTAGCGGCCTCGGTCAATTCACCCTCAACATCTTGTCCTTTTAGTAAGAAATACCGGGTGTTTTTACCTTGAATTCCAGCGCCGTAGCCGAGCAATTTATCAAGCCGGGCGAGGGCCCTTGCGGTGATTATGTCGGGTTTGAAGCCTAGTCTTACCGATTCGATTCGTTCCGGCACTACTTTCAGATTGTCAAACCCCATGGCCGCCCCGGCCTCGCGCAAAAAGGCGCATTTTTTTTGCGTCGATTCAATGAGGGTCACTTCCGCGCCCTTCGGCGCCAGCATCGCAGCGAGCACAAGTCCCGGAAACCCGGCGCCTGAACCGATATCAACCAGCGTTTTGACGTTGTCTGGCAATAGCGGCGCAAGCTGCGCGGAATCGAAGAAATGCCGATGCCATCGGTCTTTTATGGTCGAGCGCGCAATCAAATTATGCCGCTCCGACCAATCGATCAGCACACGGTCGAATTCAAGAAGCCGATCGAATGTTTCACGTGGAACATTCGTGACGCCGAGGAAGTCTTCAGGGGTCATACTCTCTGACACTGTAGTCGCTCTTTTTTTCCTCCCCCGCTAGCGGGGGAGGTGTCCGCGAAGCGGACGGAGGGGCAGGCGCTGAAGGCAAAACCCCCATCGACCCACGCCTTCGGCGCTGTCCACTTCCCCCGTAAACGGGGGAAGAAAAGAGAGCCATAGCAAATCATCCTGCTTTGGATTGCTTTTTTACCCACGCCAAAAGCAGGGCGAGGGCGGCCGGGGTCACCCCTTCGATGCGGCCGGCCTGACCGAGTGTCGCCGGACGCGCATCGATCAGCTTTTGACGCACCTCATTGGAGAGGCCCGTGATGGCCGTATAGTCGAGATCGGCGGGAAGGCGGAGGGACTCGTCCTTTTTGAAGGCGACGATGTCCGCCTCCTGACGATGGAGATAACCGGCATAGAGCGCGTCAAAAGCCAATTGTTCCGCCACCGCATCGTCCAACGCCGCGATTTCGGGCCAGATCGCCGACAATTGCTCCAGATCCACGCCGGGCAGAGCCAGAAGATCGATGATCGAGCGGCGCCGGCCATCCTTGTTGAGTTTCAGCCCGTATTTTTCAGCCTCATTCGGCGTCAGCGTTGTGCCGTTCGCCCAGACCCGCGCCGCGTCGAGCTCCGACTGTTTCACGTGAAACATTTCCGCGCGGGTGTCGCAGACAATCCCCGCCGCGATGCCGATGGGCGACAGGCGCTGATCGGCATTGTCGGCGCGAAGGGTGAGACGGTATTCCGCCCGGCTCGTAAACATGCGGTAGGGTTCTGTGACTCCGTTGGTTACAAGATCATCGATCATGACGCCGATATAGGCCTCGGAACGGTCGAGGGTGAACGCCTCGCCTCCGCTCGCAGCGCGCGCGGCGTTAACCCCCGCCATGAGGCCTTGGGCCGCCGCCTCCTCATAGCCGGTCGTGCCGTTGATTTGCCCGGCGAGGAAAAGCCCAGGCAGCGCCCGGGTCTCCAGCGTCGGACGCAGGGACCGCGGGTCCACATAGTCATATTCGATGGCGTAGCCGTAACGGACAACCTCCGCCTGTTCGAGACCGGGAATGGTCCTCAGAAAAGCCCCTTGGACGTCTTCGGGCAGGGAAGTCGAAATCCCATTGGGATAGACCGTTGTGTCGTCGAGTCCCTCCGGCTCCAGGAATATCTGGTGGCTTTCGCGTTCTGCGAACCGGACCACCTTATCCTCTATGGAGGGGCAATAGCGGGGGCCGCGGCCGGAGATAGCGCCCCCATAGACCGCGGATTTCTCAAGATTCGCCTCTATAATCGCGTGGGTTTCCGGGGTCGTATAGGTAACGCCGCAGGCGATCTGGGGGACTTCGATCCGATCTGTCAGGAAGGAGAAGGGAACGGGCTTTTCGTCCGCCGGCTGCATCTCAAGGCGGTCCCAGTCAATCGTGGCGCCGTTGAGCCGGGCCGGGGTGCCGGTCTTGAGGCGGCCCATTTGGAGGCCTAGCCCGTAAAGGCGGTCGGAAAGCCCGACGGACGGGGCCTCGACCCCGCCGCCCCAGCTTTTATCAGCCGCCCGAAAATTGGCCCGGCCCGCAGGGATGCGCCTGTCGCCGATATGGATCACACCCTTGAGGAAGGTCCCGGTCGTCAAAACCACCGCTTTCGCCCGGATTTCTGTCCCATCCGATGTAACGATTCCTGTGACAGCCTCGCCGCCTGTTTCACGTGAAACGGTCAAATCCTCGACCGACGCCTCTAAAAGATCGAGCCCGGGATATTCGGCCAGGAAGCCTTGCATGGTCTCGCGATAGAGCTTGCGGTCGGCCTGGGCGCGGGGCCCGCGCACCGCCGGGCCTTTGGACGCGTTCAGCATCCGGAACTGGATGCCGGATTTGTCGATGACCCGGGCCATGAGCCCGTCCAGCGCATCCACCTCGCGCACGAGATGGCCTTTGCCAAGCCCGCCGATGGCCGGGTTGCAGGACATCTCGCCGATCGTGTCCCGCCGATGGGTGGCGAGGAGGGTGCGCGCACCGGCCCTTGCCGCAGCGGCTGCAGCCTCGCATCCGGCGTGTCCGCC
The DNA here is from genome assembly GCA_002704915.1 of Parvularcula sp. Taxonomy (GTDB): domain Bacteria; phylum Pseudomonadota; class Alphaproteobacteria; order Caulobacterales; family Parvularculaceae; genus Hyphococcus. The sequence goes on along the minus strand of PAIP01000062.1, from coordinate 211,257 downwards.
TCCGATCACGATGACGTCGTAGTCTCTCATAGGTCTCCTCAAGCCGCGGGATATAGGCCCGCGCCCGCGCAAATGCATCATTTTTCCGGGCCGTATTTGTGTCCGGGGCCAGGAATGTTTCACGTGGAACAAATGGAGAGGGCTAGCGGTCCTTCCTGATACCTACATCAGAAACCAGCATGCGCTGGCGACCGTGACCACAATGAAGAGCCAGATGCCGTTCACGATCAGCGCCGGGAAGTGATCCACAAGCGCCTGCGCCACAACGGCCGCGCTTCTCGCGCTGATCACCTGGCGGAACAGCCGGCGCAGGGTCAAAAGGCACATGAGGCTCACCAGAACCAGAAGGCTCGATATGATCCAGAAAAACTGGCTGTCCGGTGCAAAGCACATGACCGAAGCCTAGCAGGGCTCGCTTTCCAATCCGTTCACAGGGACCATCATAAGGCCTGCCGGAGGGGCGGGGATGAAATTTCCGGTCACGAATTGCTGCGCAATATGTCCCGCACAAAAGGGCTGAACTTTACAATTTGGAAAGCATGCGCTGCGGCGCCCGTTTCGGGCACGCGCGCTGCACTACCGCCCTTCATCGGAGCGCAATCAGATGAGAAGGGGCCCTTTATGGCGCAAATGACAATTCTTCGTTCCGGGGGAACACCATTATTCGGCGAGCCGGAACGCCGCGAACCGCCGGCGTATGTGCTGGAAGGCGAGCATCTCGCACAGGAGCTCAATCAGCGCCTGCGGGAGAAATACCGCAATTATGAGCGCGCCGCGGCGCGTCTGGAGCTTCGGGGCGAGCATGACGCCGCAAACCTCCTGCGCCGGGCGGCCGGCCGGGTGCGGCTCCTTCGCAATGCGACGGCGGCCTGCACGGCGGACTAAGTCAGCCTAAAAAAACAGCGCCCGGCAGGGCGCTGTTTCACGTGGAACATTTTGCGCAATTTAAGCCGAATGTTTACGGCGGCGCGAAGCAAGACCGAGACCTGCAAGCCCCGAGAGCAATAGCGGCAGAGCAGCCGGCACAGGCACCTCGCCACCATCGAAAATCAGCGTGGACAGGCCTACATAACCGAACGTGTCTTCAGTGGCGAAAAGGGCGTCGTAGAACAGCACATAAGCGATGGCGCCGGTCAGGCTGGTCGTTCCCGATTCTGCCGCGGTCATATTGACGAATGAATCCACAAGGGCGCCGCCCGAATCATAAGCCTCAATTGCGAATTGCTGTCCCGATAAGAATTCAAACCAGTCAACAGTTAAGGAGCCAATGCCGCCGGTGAAGTCAATTCGGCCGGTCGCAACGCCTGTATCGGTATCGCCATTGGTAATGCCGTATTCATCGAACGGGTCACGATCATCGAAGTAATAATATACATCAGTAAATTCAACGCCGTAGGCCGCATATTCATTTGAGCCGTCGACAAGGTTCCCCGGAAATTCCGGTTCCGTGAAATCGATTGTCGTTGCGTTTGCGCCAGTCGCCGCAACTATGGTTGTGAACGCGATCGCGAATAGTGTTTTAAAGTTCATATGGCTCCCCCATTCGTACCAGGTGGGAAAATGTTAACAGCTTATTAGCCTTGAGCAAGTGCGCTGCAACATAAATCGATACCAGCGTCCTAATACCAGCCTCGAACTGTGGCTTATTTTACTTCCCGATACAAAAACTCGAGAAAATCTCGCCCAGGACGTCTTCAACGCTTACGGCCCCGGTGATCTTGCCGAGGGCCCGGGCGGCGAGGCGGGCGTCCTCCGCTGCAAGCTCAGGCGCGCGCTCGATATTCGCTTCCGCGCGGGTGAGGGCGGCGAGGGCTTCTTCCACAGCAGCCACGTGACGGGCGCGGGTCAGGGCCGGGCCTTCGGAATTCGCCTCGCCGGTCGCCTTCTGCGTCAAAGCATCAAGAAACGCGGCCATACCGGCGCCGGTTTTCGCCGAGACAGGTAGTTCCGTATACGGAGAGTGTGCCGTTTCAAGACTTTTCGCGCTGCTGGCCTTGTCCCACTTGTTCCAGACGATCATGTCGCCGGGCTGAAGCAGAGCGAGTGTTTCACGTGGAACATTTTCCACACCCCCCTCGAACAATGTTTCACGTGAAACAACTTCAGACGCATCCACAACAAGCACGCGTATATCGGCGTTTTCGGCCCGTTTTTTTGCACGTTTCACGCCCTCTTCCTCAATGACGTCGCCGGCCATGCCGGCAACGCTGCGAAGCCCCGCCGTGTCCGCCACGGTGGCCAGGACCCCGCCCAGATCGAGCCGCGCCTCGACGATATCGCGGGTGGTGCCGGCGATGTCGGAGACGATAGCGACCTCGGATCCGGCAAGCGCATTGACGAGGGATGACTTGCCGGCGTTCGGGGGGCCGATAATGGCGATGGAAACGCCCTCGCGGATCTTCCGTGCGCTGACGGATTGGTTAAAAAACGTGGTTAACGAAGTCTTAAGCCGGGCGATGGCCGGGCCGGCGCGGGCCGCAACGGCGGCGGGAACATCGCCCTCATCCGGGAAATCGATATCCGCCTCCAGAGGCGCCATGACGGCCAAAAGCTCTTTGCGCCAGCCCTCGGCGGTCTCGGAAAGCCGCCCATCAAGCTGACCCAAAGCCTGCTTTCTCTGCAGGGTCGTTTCGGAATCGATAAGGTCGGCGAGAGCCTCGACCTGAGCGAGATCGAGCTTGGCGTTTTTCAGCGCCCGCAGCGTGAACTCGCCAGCCTCCGCCGGCCGGGCGCCGAGGCTCGCCAGCGCGGCGTAAAGCGCCTCCTCGACCGAGCGGGCGCCGTGAAGGCTTAACTCTGCGACGTCTTCCCCGGTGAAAGATTTCGGTCCCGCGAAAAGTAGCGCCAGTCCGCGATCGATGACGGACCCGTCCGCCGGGTCGCGTATGGCGACATAGGCCGCCTCGCGCTGAGCGATCTCTTTACCAACCAACTGCTTGAGAATCCGAACCGCGTCAGGGCCGGAGATGCGATAAACCGCGACGCCCGCTCTCCCGGCGCCGGATGCGCGCGCAAAAATCGTGTCCGCTGCCATGCCGGCGTCGGCCTTCGCTATTTCTTCTTCGGGCCCATGCCCATCATGTTCTGAAACTGCTCGAAGCTTTTGCCTGACATGGCCATCCATTGCGCCATCAGCCGTTCCGGATCGGCGAGCGTGTCCATATTCTCCTTCGCCCGCTTCTTCATTTCCTCGACGATCATCTCATTCATGGGTTCGAGATCGGGCTGTCCGAAAAACGCCCGCGCCTCCGCCGGGGTGCAGTCGATATTGATGGTGAGCTTCATCTTGGGGGCTCCTTATGGGTGGGCCATAAATGGGGGCGACCCGCCCATAGCGCAATCGGACGCGCCGGGACAGCCCAGCGCCTAGATCGGCGGAACCGGAACCGGCGGCGCCTCGGGCTCGGCTTCGGGAACCTCCAGGACACCCCGGCCAAGATGGCTGCGAGAGCGGCTATAGCCGAAATAGATGACAAGCCCCAGCGTCGCCCAGCCAGCAAACAACATCAGCGTATAAGCCGACAGGCTGAAAAAGAGATAGGCGCAGCCGAGAATTGCAACCGGCGCGATTACATAAACCGCCGGCGTGCGGAAAGGGCGGGGCCGCGCGGGGTCCGTCCGCCGCAGCACCATGACCGCGACGGAGACCAGGGCGAAGGCGAACAGCGTCCCGGAATTGGAGATGTCGGCGAGCGCGCCCACGGGAAAGAACGCCGCGAAAAGCGCGACGAACACGCCCGTCACCAAGGTGATGACATGCGGCGTCTTGAAACGTGGGTGTACGGAGGAAAAGACTTCCGGCAGCAACCCGTCCCGGCTCATGACGAAAAAGATCCGGGTCTGGCCGAACATCATCATCAAAATGACCGAGGGGAGGGCGACACCCGCCGCAAGGCCCACGAGATTGCCGATTTGAGGCCGCCCGATTTCCCGCAGGGTCCAGGCGAGGGCCTCCTTCGAACAGACAACGGCGTTGTTGGCGATCCCTTCGCAGGCGGCGGTCAGGGCCGCGCTGCCGGGCGCAATGGCGGCGCCATCCGGGGTCGTGAGCGGCGCCGCGCCCACAGCGCCGATCACGCCGGCGGCGACAGCCATATAGAAAAGCGTGCAGATCGCCAGGGAGCCAATCAGGCCGATGGGCATGTTCCGCTGTGGATTGCGTGTTTCCTCTGCAGCCGTCGAGACTGCGTCAAATCCCACATAGGCGAAGAAAATCGACGCCGCAGCGGCGGAAATCCCGCCCATGCCGAGCGGCGCGAAAGGCTCGAAATTTTCGGCCTGCATCACCGGCAGCGCAAGGGCGATAAAGGCGGTCAACGCCGCAATCTTGACGCAGACAAGGACCGCATTGACGCGCGCGCTTTCCGTCGTGCCGATGACAAGGAGCCCCGTGACGGCGAGCGCAATCAGCGCCGCAGGCAGGTTCACCAGACCCCCGGCGGACGGACCCAGGGTCAGGCTTGCGGGCAAACCGATCCCCAGAACATGGCTCAACAGCCCCACCACATATCCGGACCAGCCAACCGAGACAGCGCCCGCCGCGACTGCATATTCAAGCACCAGCGCCCAGCCCACCATCCAGGCCAGAGGCTCGCCCAGGACAGCATAGGTGTAGGTATAGGCCGAGCCCGAAACCGGGACCATGGCGGCGAGTTCGGCATAGCAAAGAGCCGCCACCGCACAGACTGCGGCGGCGATGACGAAGGAGATCATCATGCCCGGCCCCGCCTTCTGCGCCGCTTCTGCGGTCAAAACGAAAATGCCCGTGCCGATTACGGCGCCCACGCCCAACATGGTCAGGTGAAAAGCGCCGAGCGTGCGCGGCAACGCCTTGGTCCCGGCCGCGGCCAGGATGGCGTCGAGCGACTTCACCCGATCGAAAATCATATGTGTGGAAACTTCCCGAAAACCGGCCAGCCGCCGGCGCGCGGAAGGCTACGCCGAATTTCAAAACGCGCAAGATGGATTTTAGCGGCCTCGTTTACAGCGCCGCGGCGCAGGCGACCCCGTCATAATCGCCATTGGCGAACAGGACATCGAAGCCGCCGGAGGGCCGGCGGGCGACGCGGCCATTGTCAGGGTCGGCGGGGAAAAACTCGAAAACCTGCCGCGAACGGCCTTCGCCGCGCGTGAAGCTCCGGCGCAGAAACCGCGCTTCCCCCGGTCCAACGGCGCAAACCGCCCCGGTCTCGCTATCCACAAGACGGGCCGAATAGAGGATCTCACAGCGGGGATAAAAACCGCCGAAATCGTCCGTACAGTAATCAATCGCCGGATGCGCCCGGGCGAATTCATGCGCCTCTGTGAGCATCGCATGGAGGCCCGCAAACTCCCGGCTCTGCACCCAGCCGGCTGAAGAAGAAAGTGTCTGGTCGAGCGCCTCGTCGGCGCGCCCAAGCTCATAGAGCGCAGCATCGATGTCCCGTTGGGCATCCGGAAGACGGTCGCGAGCGTAGTCCAGATCCTTGCGCGCGCGCTTCAACTGCTTCTCGCTGGCTTCCGGGTCCCTCAGTTTTTCCCGCGCCCGGCGGATATCGTCACGATAGCCGTCCGCCCGCGAAACCGCGCTGTCATAAGCGCTGCGGGCGGCGTTGCGCGCCGCCTCGGCCACATAGATCCGCTGACCGGGAAGATAACCGGCGAGAAACGCCTCCTCCCGGTCCCGCCCGCACACGCCAAGATAGCTTTCCCCGGCGCGGCCATAGTCATAACCGCCGGGTTCGGTGCAAAGGCGGTCGAGACCGGCGAGACGTCCCTCCCTGTAAGCGCGCTCATCGGCGCCCACATCGTGCTCGTGACAGGCGAGGGCGCGCTCTTCAAAGGCGCGTTCAAGCTTGCCGGCGGCGCCGTCGGAAAATCCCGCGCCATACCAGTCTCCGGCGAGGCATTCTTTCTCGCTCATGACGCTCGAGGCGCAACCGCCCAACAGAACGCCGCCAAAGACCAGCCAACTCCAGTTACGCATTTTGCGAACCCCTCCCGCATTTTTCGTGTTGGCGACCCTCCATGCTGGCTGCTCATTCGTCAACGCTTGGTGCGGGGATTTTGCAAGCGGGCTTGCGGACAAGTCGCCTGCTGGCGTCAGCCTGTCTTTCTGCTAAGCATGACAAACGATCAGACCACGCCCTTACGTCACGCCCACGGAGACCCATGAGCAAAGCCGTTTACCTCGAGACCCACGGAGGCCCCGAAGGCTTCGTTCTGCGCGATCACGATCTGCCCGCTCCAGGCTTCGGTCAGATTCAGCTTCGCCATCACGCCATCGGCCTCAACTTCATCGACATTTATCAGCGCAAAGGGCTCTATCCCGTTGCTTTGCCTGGCGTTTTGGGATCGGAAGCGGCCGGCGTCGTGGAGGCGATCGGCGACGGGGTCACAGGCTTCGCGCCGGGCGACCGGGTCGCCTGTCTTCACTCTTCCGGGGCCTATGCCGAACGCGCCAATGGCGCGGCGGTGCTGTGCGCGAAGGTGCCAGACGGCGTCAGCGACGAGGCCGCGGCGGCGATATTTCTGAAAGGGCTTACCGCCGAAATGCTGGTGCGCCAGGTCTATCCGTTGAAGGCCGGAGATGCATGTCTCGTCCACGCCGCGGCGGGAGGCGTCGGCACGCTTCTTTGTCAGTGGGCGAAGCATATCGGCGCCCGCGTCATCGGCGTCGTGGGCTCGCCGGAAAAGGAAGAGATCGCGCGAGAGAACGGCGCTGACGACATTATCCTCCGTACACAAACGGATAATATCGCCAGCGAAGTGCGCCGGCTGACGGATCAGAACGGCGTGGATGTGGTTTACGACTCCGTTGGCGAGGCGACCTTCGAAGCCTCGCTCGACAGCCTTGCCCTGCGCGGCCATATGGTGAGTTTCGGCAATGCGTCCGGCCCCGTGCCGGCGGTCGCGCCGCTGGAGCTGATGCGCCGGGGCTCCCTAACCCTCAGCCGGCCCTCGCTCTTTCATTATGCAACGCCGGAGCGGCTCCCCGCCATGGCCGCCGCCCTCTTCGACATGGTCGCCAAAGGGGCCTTGCGCCCGCGGGTGAAACACCAGTTTCCCTTAAGCGACGTCGCTGGCGCGCACCGGCTTCTCGAAAGCGGCAAGAGCGCCGGCGCTATCGTGCTGAAGCCTTAAATATCTATCCTTTGAAACACTCTTTTCCACGGGTATTGTTGCGTGGTTTTTAATAGAGGGTCGCCCCATGAAAATATTGAATATCGCCGCCGCCGGACTGCTTTTGACAATCGTTGGCTGCGCCAGCGCGACGACAACCGTGCTGGAGCCCACCAGCGCCTCGGTGAAGTCCTCCACCATCGCCATCAATCACGGCGATGACACGGTGCCCGTAGAGGAGGAATATGGCGCCTATTTTCGCACCAAGCTCGGGGAAGAGCTTTACAACGAAGGTGGCTTCGCCGAGGGCGACGGCCTCACCCTGCGCTACCGTTTCCTGCAACTGGACCAGGGCAGCCGCGCGGCGCGCTACATGCTCGGGCCGATCGCAGGCAAAGGCTCCATGACGATTGAAATCGTCTTCTTCGATCCGGAAGGCGTAGAGCTTTCGAAAATCCATACCGGCGGCGAGATTTCCGGCGGGCTCTTTGGCGGCTCGTTCAAATCGGCGCTCGACAAGGCCGCAAAAGAAGCTGCGGAATACGCGATCAATAATTTCCTTCCATAAGCCTTTTTCGGTCCCGGCGCCGTCACGGCGCCGGACCTTTTTGCTTTAATATCTCCGGAGGATATTTGTTGAAAAAACAATATGTTGCGTTGGGTTTGGGCTTAGTTTCCATACTCGCATTTGGGTGTTCAGACTCTGTGACCAACACAGTTGCAGATATAGACGACGCTGGCTGGGCCATTGATCCCGGCGGCGATCTGAACGCCTTTTTCGACTGTCTGGAGGAAGAGGGCGCGACGCTGGTCGCCGCCCACCGGGGCGGTCCTTATCCCGGCTATCCCGAGAACGCGCTTCAGACCATGGCGGCGCTGATGACCGACGTGCCGGCGCTCATGGAAATCGATGTGGCGACTTCCGCCGACGGCGTTCTCTATCTCCATCATGACGATACGCTGGAGCGCACCACGACAGGCCGGGGCGCGGCGGATGTAATGCCCTGGAGCGAGATCTCCCGGCTGCAGCTCGAAGACAACGACGGCCGCGAGACCGGCTTCGCGCCGACGCGGTTCGACGATGCGCTTCGCTGGGCCGAGGGGCGCACCATTCTCGAAATCGATTTCAAAAAGACGACTCGCTATGAAGACGTGGCCGCGGAGGTAAAAAATCAGGATGCGGAGGATCGGGTGATCCTCATCGCCTATTCCATGGCCTCCGCCGCGAAGCTGCATGAGCTGTTGCCTGGAGCCATGATCTCGCTCTCCCTCGACACCCAGTCGGAACTGAACCGCGCCGTTGCCGCAGGCATTCCCGATGACCGGATCCTCGGCTTTACCGGCATCGAGGATCCGCGTCCACGCCTGTTCTCGATCCTCAACAGCCGCGATGTGGAAGTCATTTTCGGCACCCTTGGCGGCGCGGATTCCATCGATAATGACATCGCAAAATCGGGCTATGAAGCGCTCTATGCCGACATTGCCAGCCAGGGCGCGGACATCATCGCCACGGACCGGCCGCGCGAGGCTTTCGCTGCGCTTGCGGCTGCGGGCCGCGCGCCTGAGGCCGGGGAATGCGGCGTCACACGGAGCGGCGCGGACTTATGATCGCCATACACACGGTCGACTGGGTTCCGCCTTTTGCCCGGGGACTGTTGCGCGATCTGCGCCTGCGCTGGGCGCTGGAAGAAGCGGGCCTTCCCTATGAGATGAAATTCGTTCCTCTTGGCGGACGCGACGATCCGGGCTGGCGCGCCATACAGCCTTTCGGCCAGATCCCTGTCTATGAAGAAGACGGCGAGACCATGTTCGAAACGGGGGGCGATCCTCATGCATCTCGCCGGCAAGTCCGGCGCGCTCGCGCCCGAAGACGCCAAGGCGCGAAACGAAATGACCACATGGCTTTTCGCGGCGCTGAACAGTGTCGAGCCGCAATTGCAGGCGCTTGTGATGCATGACCGGTTCCACCGCGACAAGGACTGGTATCAGGGCGCACGTAATTCTGTGGAAGAGGTCGCCAAAAAACGCCTTGGCGATCTGGCCGAGCATCTCAAGGACCGCGAATATCTCGCCGCCAGCCGGTTCACCGTCGCCGACATCGCCATGACCACAGTGCTCCGGATCGTCATGCACACCGGTCTGGTGGAAAGTTTTGGCCCTCTCGGCGTTTACAAAGCCCGCATGGAGGCGCGGCCCGCCTTTCAAACAGCCCTCGCTGGCCAACTCGCCGATATCGACGCTCACGCGCCCCAGGGCTGAAAGGCTCTGGAGCATCGGCGCGCTTTTGGGCAGACTGCGTCCCCGTGAAACGCACCATCGCTCTCTACGCCTTCGCCCTCGCGCTCGCCGCGCTGATCCTCTCCTGGCTCGAGTTCAAATATGTAACCCGGGTCCATGCAGGAGAGATCTATCTCGTTCTCATCGCCGCGGGTTTTACCGCGCTCGGCGCCTGGGCGGGCGCAAGGCTGACGCGCAAAGCGCCGCCGCCGGATTTCGAAACCAACCGGGCGGCGCTCGCCTCCCTCAAGATCACCAGCCGCGAGCACGAAACCCTTACCGCCCTCGCCGACGGCCTTACCAACAAGGAGATCGCCCGGCGCTTCAATGTCTCGCCCAACACCGTGAAGACCCAGGTCTCGAGCCTTTACGAAAAGCTTGGCGTGTCGCGCCGCACCCAGGCCGTGCAGAAAGCGCGCGAGCTCGCGTTGATCCCGTAACTTGCTGAAAACAGCGGATTTCACCCCTTTATACGATGGCGCCACCGCCCGTTTTGCGCGACGCTTAAAGCCAGAATGCTGCAACAAGGGAGAGAAGCATGGGCGCACCCGTCATTCGGTTCGATATTGGCTGCCGCGACCGGGAAAAGACCGTGGCCTTCTATGAAAAGGTCTTCGGCTGGACCCCGAAAGCGGCGCCGTTCAACACGGAAATGGAAACCGGCGGCGGCAAGGGGATCGACGGCGCGGTCACCGCCCTCGGTCATGAGCCGCACAACTATGTCATGATCTATATGGAGGTCGCCGATGTGGACGCCGGCTGCGAGGCGATCCGCGCCGGGGGCGGCGAGATCACCGTGGGCCCTGTGGAGATTCCTGGCGGGGGCGGCAAATTCGCCTGGTTCACGGACCCGGAAGGCAATCAACTGGCGATTTTCGAACCGCCGTCAGCTTCATAACTGGAAGGCGAAGGAGATCACGATGCTCAGGACCGCTCTTATTTACGGCGCCCTTTCCGGCTCGATTGTCATCGGCGTGATGATCGCCGGGATGATGATGGCCGGCGGGCATGGCGCGCCGCCTACCGGCGGCGCCGCCTTCGGCTACACGATCATGGTCGTTGCGCTGGTTTTGATCTTCATCGGGGTCAAGCGCTATCGTGACCGCGAGCTTGGCGGCGTCATCAAATTCGGACCGGCTTTCGGGCTCGGCCTCGCCATCGCCGCTGTCGCCGGCGTCTTTTACGTCATCGGATGGGAGATCAATCTCGCGGCAACCGATTACGCCTTCATCGAGGAATATTCAAAGGGCATAATCGCGAGGAAAGAGGCCGCCGGCGCAAGCGCGGAAGAGCTCCAGAAAATACGCGCAGAGATGGCGAAGCTCATCGCCCAGTATCAAAATCCGGCCTACCGCCTGCCCATCACTTTCCTTGAGATCTTCCCTGTGGGGCTTGTCGTCGCCCTTGTCTCGGCGGCGATCCTGCGCAATCCGAAGGCGTTTCCGGCGCGCTAGACTTTTGAATCTATTACTATTCTAAGGCGCGTCAGCTCGCTCAGCATGGCGCTCCAGTCAGCGTCGGGCGTTCCCTCCTTCAACAGGGCGAGGCCGGGCGCCACCGCCTTGACGGCGCGGTCGCGGGCGGTGCGGCCCGCCCTTGTCACCTTCACCCGTTTAACCCGGCGATCCTCCGTATCCGGAACAAGTTCCACATAGTTTTTGTCCACAAGCTTTTTGACGGTGGAGGACATGGTGGGCTGGGCGACGGTCATGGCCGACGCAATCTCGCCGATCGTCTGCTGCACGCCGAGACGCAAGAGATGGTTGAGCACGCCGAATTGCGCCAGCGTCAAACCGCCCGGCATCAACCGTTCGAACTCGCGGTCGGCGAGATTGGAGATGATGGAGATCTCCGTGAGCACCTTGAAGAGGACCGGATCGCCCGGCAATCCCGCTTCAGCCTTTTCTTCATGCTCACGCATCGGCGGCGATCAGCCTTGTTTCCAGTGGCCAGCGCGGCGCCGGCGCGGGGGTCGCCCCGTAGCCGAAACGGAACAGGCCCTGCAGCCGCCCGTCGCGCGGTCCCTGCGGCGCGCGAATTCCTGTAAAGTCATGAATTTCTTCATAATATTCCGCCATTTCGGAAAATTCCTGCAGCACCTGGCTCAAGGGCTGCATGGAAAGGCCGCGCTGCGTCGCCGCGAGATGCAGCCGCACCCATCCCGCGCCGGCGCGCAATTGATCCGTACGGGAATTACCAGCCGTCGAGAGCCAGCCAAACGCCATGGCGCTGTCAATCAGCCCGTTATAGAAGTTGATGGTTTCCACATTGGCGACTGAATCCGGATCGCTCATTTTCTCCCGCGTCAGCACGCCGGCGAAGTGCAAACCCTCCATCACGGGACCGGCGAGAGAAATGCCGTCCGGGGCAGCGTTGATTTCCTTTTCACCAATGCGGGTGAGGCGCATCGATTCACGGTGCGGTCCGGGCGCGCCCACTTCTGCTATCCAGCCATCGCGGCAGATGCGTTTCAGCTCGCTTATATTCTCGGCATCATTGGCCCATTCAAACTCGCCGTCTTCCGGCCGCAGCACGCTGTCGAGCGCCTTCAAGATATCCGCGCTCACCGGACGGCCCTGATCGAACGGAACACGCGATGTGCGCCGGGCCGGAATATGCGCGAATAAAGGATCTTTTGCCGCCGATGCATCTTTCACAAACCGCACTGTCGCAACCGGCCGCTGATCGAGGCGCGGCGCCGCTGCGCCTTGCGGAAAGGCGTCGACTTCCAAAGCATATCCCTGCTCGGCCGCCGCCTGTCGCATGATCTCCAGAAAGGCGCCGAGGCCGATCACGATCTGACGGTCTTGCGGGTCTGTCTCGGGCAGGCGGCGATCAAGATCGCAGTAGAGCGTCAGCGCATTGTCGTCATCATCGAGCGCAATGAGCCATGGCTGCATATTGTGCGGGCTCGGCGCGAGAACCGCGTAAGAGAGCGCGTCAAGCCGTTTATCGCCGAACCCCGCGCCCACCGCACGCCAGGGCGCGCGCGCCTCTGACAGATCGGAATGCAAGAGCGCGCCAAGCCCCGCTCCCATCAGGGCCACGCCGCCCACGCCCGTCCATAATATCGCCCGTCTTGTCGCCATGGATTTGTCTCCCTCTCTCTGAAACTTATATAGACGACTATAATATAGATGTCTATATAATTTTGGAGATGGGCACCATGGCCAATTTTTACAATCATAAGGCCCGGAAAAGAGCCATAAAGCGGCCAAGGCGCGCTGGGGGAGAGTCGCGAAAGCGATATGGAGCGCCGACTGGGCCAATGCTTCTCAGGGGCCGGCTCAGGGGGAAGAGAACGTCGTGGCGTGGGGAGACGCCGCGGCGTTTTTCTTTTCTCAATCTACGGTTTCAGCGCCGAGGCGCGCTTCCACCCATCACGTTCTGAAAGGCGCGCAAAATAAGCCGCCGTTTTCTCCCCCATCAATCCGCCGTTGCGCGAGATTTTCACGAGAAACAGGATGTATCCGATGGAAATATCCGCCAGCGAGAACTCGTCCAGCAGATAACCGTCATCACCAAGGCTGCTCTCCAGAAAACCGAGACAAGTTTTCATCTCAGTCTCAGCCCAGATACGCATCGCTTCGATGCGCTGTTCCTCCGGCAACAACATGGAGTGGCCAAGAAGCTGGCCCACATAACCGCCCATGCCGGCCTCGCCGAACTCCATCCATTGCAGATAGTCACCATAATCCGTATGCGAAGCATTCCTCGAAAGCTTTCCATCCGCGTATTTATTGGCGAGATATTCGATGATCGCCACCGACTCGATCATGCGTTTGTCGCCATCGAAAAACACTGGCGTCTTGCCCACCGGATTGAGTTTCAGATAATCCGGCTGTTTCAGCTTCGCCCGGTCAAAGGGTCGCGTTTCAATGTCGAGATCGAGGCCAAGCTCATATCCGGCCCAGACGACGCGCAGACTGCGGGTCATGGGAAAGTGTATCAATTTCAATGACATGGGCGTCTCCTTATCCGCCCAGCATAAATCCCCGGCGCGCCGGCGCAAGCGCCGCGCGCAGCGCCGCAAACGCGCGAATGCGGCAACAGGTCCCGCTGAACTTGTGTTCCGAGACGCCGCCCAAGCGCCTATAGGACGAACCGCACGCAATGGAGTTTCCAAATGGAACTTGACGCGTTGATTTTGTCGCGGCTGCAATTTGCTTTTGTCGTCGCCTTTCACATCATGTTTCCCGCTTTCACGATCGGGCTCGCATCCTTTTTGGCGGTATGCGAGGCGCTGTGGCTGAAAACCAAGCGCGATGTTTTTCTGAAGCTCTATCTTCACTGGGTGAAAATCTTCGCCCTCGCCTTCGCCATGGGCGTCGTTTCCGGCGTGGTCATGAGTTACCAGTTCGGCACCAACTGGTCGGTCTTCTCCGACAAGGCGGGCTCGGTCATCGGCCCCTTGCTCGGTTACGAAGTGCTGACGGCGTTTTTCCTTGAGGCGACCTTTCTCGGCGTCATGCTGTTCGGCTGGAAACGCGTGGGACCGCGCCTCCATTTCATCGCAACTTGCGCCGTCGCCATCGGCACCACCATTTCCGCATTCTGGATCCTCTCCGCCAATAGCTGGATGCAAACCCCGGCGGGCTACGCCATCGACGCGGAAGGAAAGTTTTACGCGACCGACTGGCTCGAAGTCATTTTCAACCCGAGTTTCCCCTCGCGTTTCGTCCATATGATGCTCGCCGCCTATATCACCACCGCCGCTGTGGTGATGGCCGCCGGCGCGGTCCAGGTGTTGCGCGACCGGGTCACGCAGCCCACGCGCTATCAGATGCGCATGGCGGCGGGAACGCTCGCACTCCTGATGCCGCTCCAGATCTGGGCGGGTCACTGGTCCGGCGAAGTGGCCCATCACCACCAGCCGGCGAAAATCGCCGCCATGGAAGGATGGTGGGAAACCGCCGACAAGCAGGGAACTATCCTGTTCGGCATTCCAGATGAAGAAGCCGAGACCACGCGCCTCAAGCTCGAAATCCCGAACACCAGCGACTATCTCTTCGCCGGCGGCGACGAGCTGCGCGGCCTCAAGGACTTTCCAAAAGAAGACCGTCCCCCGGTCTTCATCACCTTCTGGGCCTTCCGCATCATGGTGGGCGCGGGCCTCGGCCTTCTCGCCATCGGCTGGTGGGGATTGTGGCTGTGGCGCAAGGACCGCATCCAGTCGCCGGGCCTGTTTCACTGGCTCGCCGTTCCCGGCGGCGCGCTCGGTTTCATCGCCGTCATTTCCGGCTGGGTGACGGCCGAGGTTGGCCGTCAGCCCTATACCGTATACGGAGCATTGCGCACCGAAGACAGCGTGGCGCCCGTGGTCGTTGGACAGGTGGGGGCGAGCCTTCTCATCTTCATGATCGTTTACGCCATCGTTTTCACCGCGGGCGTCGTCTATATGGGCCGCATCGCCACCAGAGGGTTTGACGACCAGCCCGCAGGGCCGCCGGAAAAAGAGCGGCGCGCGCCAGGCTCGCCGCTGGGTTCCGTGGACGAGCCCGCCGAAACGGCGGAAGACGAGGCGTAGGAGGCGCAATATGGATCTCCCCCTGATATGGGCCGGACTCATCGCCATCGCCGTGATGCTCTATGTGCTGCTCGACGGCTTCGATCTCGGCGTCGGCATGCTTTGCCATTTCGCCGATGACGAGGAAGAACGATCCATGATGACAGCGGCCATCGAGCCGGTCTGGGACGGCAACGAAACCTGGCTGGTGCTCGGCGGCGGTGGGCTGTTTGCTGCCTTTCCGCTCGCTTACGCCATCCTGATGCCGGCTTTTTATCTTCCGGTCATCATCATGCTGGCGGCGCTGATTTTTCGCGGCGTCGCTTTCGAGTTTCGCCACAAGGCGGTGCGCAAAACCACCAAGCGCTTCTGGAACGGCGCCTTCGCCGGCGGCTCTTTCGCGGCTGCGGCCATGCAGGGGCTTATCCTCGGCGCTTTCGTGCAAGGGGTCACAGTCGAGGGCCGGGCCTATGGCGGCGGACCGTTCGACTGGTTGACGCCCTTTTCCGTAATGACAGCTCTCTCGGTCGTGACCGGTTATGTCCTTCTCGGTTCGTCCTGGCTGATCCTCAAAACAGAGGGCGCAACGCAAGAGGGCGCGCGTAAATGGGCCCGGCGCGCGCTTCTCGGCGCCACGCTCGCCATGGCGGCGGTGAGTCTCGCCACGCTTTCCATCGATCCGCGCGTCACCGAACGCTGGGGCGTTTCCATGACGGCCATCGATTTTGCGAAATTCATCAAGGTCGCGCCCGTGCCGATCGTCACCGCCGCCCTGATCGCGTGGCTCTGGCGCGATATCGTGATGAAACCGGAAAAATCGCCCGACTGGCGGCCTTATCTTTTAAGCGCTGGCGTGTTTCTCACCGGCTATCTCGGCCTCGCCGTTTCATTGTTCCCCTATAACGTGCCCTTCGCCAAGACCATCTGGGAGACGGCGGCGCGGGACAATGCGCTGGGGCTGATGCTTGTCGGGGCCGCCGTCATGCTGCCGGTGATCCTCATCTATACGGGCTATGTCTATTCCCTCTTCTGGGGAAAGGTGAAGCCGGGCGACGGCTATCATGGCTGATCCCATTAAACCCGTTGGCCCGCCTGCGGAGGGTGAAAGACCCGCGCCGCTGATGCGCCGGCTCATCTGGTTTGTCGCTCTCGCACTCGCCGGCCTGATCGCGGTGGCCGGTGTTTCTTATCTCTTGCGGGCTATCCTGTTTATGGCGTGAGCTTTTTTGACGTGACGGCGTCAAAGCGAAAACACCCGGCGCGCATTGCCGCTTAAGAATTGTTCTTTCACCGCGTCATCAAGGCCCAGCGCATCGAGCTTCGCCAGACAGCGGCTGGCGCTCAGCATCGGCGCGTTGGTGCCGAACATGACTCGCGAACGCCCCTCGGCTTTCATGAACCGCACCAGCCCTTCCGGCAGGCGATGCACAGCATAAGCGCTTGTATCCACATAGAAATTCGGAAATTTATGGGCGAGCGAAATGACTTCGTCGATCCACGGGAAACCGACATGCCCGCCAATGACGAGAAGCTCCGGAAAATCTAGCAGCACTTCTTCGAGATAGGGGATCGGCCGCCCGGTCTCAGACCGCTTCAACGGCCCCGTATGGCCGAGCTGCGTGCAGAAGGGCAGGCCGGCATCGACGCAGGCCGCATAGACCGGATAATAGCGCCGGTCATTGGGCGGCAGGTCCCACAGCCAGGGCACAATCCGCAATCCGGCGAACTTGCCGGATTTAGACCGTGTACGGATTTCCCGGACCGCGCCCATGGGATCGAAAAGATCCACGGACATCAGCCCGCGAAAACGTTCCGGCGCGGCGTCCACCGCGCGTTCAACCTCGTCATTCGTGATCAGCGCGCCAGACGGTCCATGCCAGGCGCTAATAAGAGATATAGCGACGCCCGCCTCGTCCATTTGCCGGAGAAGATCTTCGGGACTTAATGGCGCAATTCCCGCCTTCTGCCCCGTCCATCGCAACAGGGTTTCGAGCCACGGTTCTTTCAAAAACCGTTCCGACGGCAATTGCGCCCAGACATCGATAACTTCCATGACGGCTTTGCTCCTTATGGCCCGAATATTGTCGTTTGAGCCAAGGTCAGGCCGCAACAATCATCAACAGTAGTCATGGGAATTGCTCGGCGCGCTTGTCTCGCCCTGCGCGGCGTGCCAGCCTTCCCTAGAGATATGGCGAGACGGGAGGCCTTCATTATGCTCAGGAAATTGAATGCCAGACTTCTATGCGCTGCATCGCTTGTTCTGGGAATCGCTCTGGCGCCGGTGGAGGCAGGCTTCGCGGAAGAACCCATGCTGGGCGCCGGCGGACGACCGGTGGACGCCGACTGGTCGAGGAGCCCCGTCTATGCCGAGCACGGCATCGCGGCGACGGCGCATCCGCTGGCGAGCCAGATCGCTGTCGATATCCTGCAAAAAGGCGGCAGCGCCGCCGACGCCGCCATCGCCGTCAACGCAGCGCTGGGATTGATGGAGCCGACAGGGTGCGGGCTTGGGGGCGATCTCTTCGCCATTGTCTGGGACCCGAAAACCGGAAAACTCCACGGGCTCAATGCCTCGGGCCGTGCGCCCATGGGCCGCACGCTCGAAGAAACAAAGACAAAATCCGCCGCCATCATGGGCGAGGGCGGGGGCATTCCCCCGCTCGGCCATTTGCCGGTGAGCGTTCCGGGCGCTGCGAGCGGCTGGTTCGCGCTGCATGAAAAATTCGGAAAGCTCCCCATGCGGACGATCCTGGAGCCAGCCATCGATTATGCAGAAAATGGGTTTCCCGTCTCGCCCGTGATTGCGTTTTACATGCAGTACAATCTGGCGCGCTTTGAAGACCTTGAACCAATGATCGATGAGTTTGAGAATGCGCGCGCCATCTGGTTCGCCGATGGGCCGCCGCAAGCGGGCGAAATCTTCAAAAATCCTGAGCTTGCAAACACCTACAGGCTGCTTGCCAAAAAGGGCCGAAAAGCCTTTTACGAAGGCGAAATCGCGCAAACTGTCGACGCCTATATGAAGCGCATCGGCGGCGATCTACGCTATGAAGATTTCGCCGCACATGAAGCTGAATGGGTCGAACCCGGCTGCGTCGATTACAAGGGATATGACGTATGCGAATTGCCGCCCAACGGGCAAGGCTTCGCCGCGCTGCAGATGCTCAACATCTTGAAGAATGTAGATCTGACGCAATGGCCGCGCGCGAGCGCCGAGGTTTTCCATTACATGGTTGAAGCGAAACGGCTCGCCTTCGAAGATCTTGCGAAATTCTACGCCGATCCGGACTTCGCCGACATTCCGCTGGACTGGCTGTTGTCCGATGAATATGGCGCCGAACGCTTTGCCCTGATCGATCCTGAAAAAGCCATGACCGACCCGGCGCCGGGAACGCCGCCACCCTCGATCGACGGCGAGGGGGACACGACCTACTTCACCGTCGCCGACAAGGACGGAATGATGGTCTCGCTCATTCAGTCGAACTATCGCGGCATGGGCTCAGGCCTCGCGCCCGACGGGCTCGGCTTCATGCTGCAGGACCGGGGAGAGTTGTTCTCTCTCGATCCCGATCACGCGAACGCCTATGCGCCCGGAAAACGCCCGTTTCACACGATCATTCCAGCGTTCGTCATGAAGGACGGCGAACCCTTCATGTCCTTCGGTCTGATGGGCGGCGGCATGCAGCCGCAGGGCCATGTCCAGGTGCTCGTCAACATGATCGATTACGGGATGAACCTGCAGGAGGCGGGCGACGCGGCGCGCTTTCATCATTCTGGCGGGCGCAGTCCCACTGGCCTTCACGGCGATCCGGTCGGCGAGATCGATCTCGAGCCCGGCGTGCCGGCGGAAACCGTCGAGAAGCTCAAAGCCATGGGACACAAGATCAATATCGTCGATGACGGTCTTGTTTTCGGCGGCTATCAGGCGATCATCCGCGACCCGGAAACCGGCGTTTACGCCGGCGCGACGGAAATGCGGAAGGACGGCACGGTGACGGGGTACTGATCCCGTTACGTATTCATCGAGTCGAAGAAGTCGCGGTTGGTCTTCACCTGCTTCAGCTTGTCGATCAGGAATTCGATCGCATCGGAAGTGCCCATAGGCGCGAGAATCCGGCGCAGGACAAAAATCTTCTGCATCGCCGACTTGTCGGTGATGAGGTCTTCTTTCCGCGTGCCGGACTTTGCGATGTCGATCGCCGGATAGGTGCGCTTGTCGGCGACCTTGCGGTCCAAAATAAGCTCAGAGTTGCCGGTGCCTTTGAATTCCTCGAAAATGACCTCGTCCATTTTCGATCCGGTCTCGATCAGCGCCGTCGCGATGATCGTCAGCGAGCCGCCTTCCTCGATATTCCGCGCCGCGCCGAAGAAACGCTTCGGACGCTGCAGAGCGTTGGCGTCGACGCCGCCGGTCAGCACCTTCCCTGAGGAGGGGACCACCGTGTTATAGGCGCGGCCAAGACGGGTGATCGAGTCGAGCAGGATCACGACATCGCGGCCATGTTCCACAAGGCGCTTGGCTTTTTCGATGACCATTTCCGCGACAGCGACATGGCGCGTGGCCGGTTCGTCAAAGGTTGAGGAGACGACCTCGCCCTTCACCGAGCGCTGCATGTCGGTCACCTCTTCCGGACGTTCGTCAATCAGGAGAACGATCAGATAGCATTCCGGATGGTTGGTCGCGATGGAATGCGCGATATTTTGAAGAATAACGGTCTTGCCCGTGCGCGGCGGCGCGGTGATGAGGCCGCGCTGGCCCTTGCCGAGCGGGGCGACGAGATCGATGACCCGGGCCGTGAGGTCCTTCGTCTTTTCATCCTCGATCTCCATCTTCAGACGCTCATTTGGATAAAGCGGGGTCAGATTGTCGAAATGAACCTTGTGTCTGGTCTTCTCCGGCTCTTCGAAATTGATCGTGTGGACTTTCAAAAGCGCGAAATAACGTTCGCCGTCTTTCGGGCTGCGGATTTCGCCCTGAACCGTGTCGCCGGTGCGCAAGGCGAAGCGGCGGATCTGGTTCGGCGAAACATAGATATCATCGGGACCGGCGAGATAGTTCGCGTCCGGCGAGCGCAGGAAGCCGAAGCCGTCCGGCAGCACTTCCAGAACGCCGCCGCCGTGGATTTCCACATCGTGGTCCGCGAGCTCCTTCAAGATCGCAAACAGCATGTCCTGCTTGCGCATGGTGGAGGCGTTTTCAACCTCAAGCTCTTCGGCGAAGGCGAGAAGCTCGGCCGGGGTTTTTTCTTTGAGCTCTTCGAGCGTGATCGTCTTGGGCAGCATGGATAAGCCTCAATTGGGAGGAATCCCGCCGGTAGAGGCGGGCGGAGGAGAAAGCCGACAATGGAAATACGGAGCGCGCGGGGTGCGGCCTCAGGAGCCGGACGGCGCTGAAAAGGAAAAGGTTGCGTTAGATATAAGAGAAAAGCCTTCGCCGTCAATGATAGAGATCAAGGATCATGCGGTTTTCCAAGGCGCACGCGCGACCTTGTTTAACACCTGTTTACCGTTTCTCGCCTGTAATGGCCCGTCAGACAGGAGCCATTATGCTTCGCCGGGGGTTCGTATTTTCAGTGGCGGCGCTTTCCGCCGCACTCTTCGCCACAGGGTGCGGGCGGGAAGCGCCCGGACACACGCTGCTTGACGCGGCGGCCGTCTATAACGCGCATGAAGGTCTCTTCCGGTCAATTCGGGCGGCCTATCCGGGTCCTTATGAAAATTTCACCCGCATTCCGGCCCGCGACCCTGCCAGGGCGGATCCCATGGACAATGATTTCCTGTCCTTTCTGCGTGACGACATTCCGGTCGAGTTCATCGATTTTTTCCCCATTGGCGACACCGGCAAGGATGAGATTGACGTGGTGCTCTGGCGTTACCAGTCAGGCGATCACTGGAACACGGTGAGCCTTGTTTATTTCAGCGAACCCATGGTCTTCGCTGAAGCGGACAATGATGTCCGCGCTTTCGATAAATGCGGCGACGAGGCGCTGAGCTGGCTGGAAACGCGCAAAGATAACGGCGATGTCTCCGCCTTCTGCCGTATCAATGATCACTGGCAGGCTTTTCAGAGGGTGGAATAATCCAGCGCTTATTGAGCGCTGTCGAACCAGCCTTTCATCGGAGCATCAAGCTCCTCACTGTAAAACAGGATTTCCGCCGGTTCCTCCCGCCATGCCGCGCGTCCCTGAGTGAAGGCGACAAACATCGGCGTCTCATGAGAGGGTTCCCCATAAGCGTCTTTCAGCGCTTCAATGGCTTTCGCCTTATCGCTGTCATCGACCATCACCCAGACCATTTGCAGGCGATCATCGCCGATGACGAATTCCGTCCAGCGCGGGGCGCCGAGAAAATCGAAACCGTCGCAATCGATTTGCAGTTGTTTTTCCGGCTTGTTCGGAAGAAATGGCGGATCGATGGGCCGGATTTCAAAACCGCCAGCGCATTTTCCTTCTAAGGCAATCTCAAGCTCGGCCGTCTTCACGCCCCATTTGAAAATTTCTGGCTTGAAACCCTCATCACCTGCGTTGGCTGCGCTGATCGCAGCAGCCATCCCGCAAATTCCGGCTAAGATCTTTTTCACGATCGCCCTCCCATTGATATATTGGCGGGCTACGCCGCTACCGCAGAAGGTTTCCCGTGAACAGGGACAATTCGCTGGTCTGTGCTTTTCCCTCGGCGAGGGGAAGGATTTGCCGCCTCAGAACGGCTTCACAATTACCAAAATGACGATGACAATGAGAGCGAGGAAGGGAACCTCGTTCATGATCCGCCAGAATTTTTCGGTCCGCGGCCGCTCGCCCTTCTCGAATTTCCGCCGCGATGAAGCGTAAAAGCCGTGAACCGCAGAAATTCCCACAACCAGCGCCAGCTTCACGTGAAACCAGCCCTGCGAAAGGATCGCCGGGTTGGCGATCAACATCAAAATCCCCAGCACCCACACCAGGATCATGGAGGGATTGATGATGCCCTTCAAAAGCCGCCGCTGCATCTGGATGAAATAGCGCTCGGCCTCGCCGCCTTTTTCGGATTGATGCTGATAGACGAAGAGCCGCGGCAGATACATCATGCCCGCCATCCAGGCGATCACCATGATCAGATGGAAGGATTTGATCCACAGATAGGCGCCGGACAGGAACTCGCCCATCAGCCGTTTCTCCTGATGAAATTTACAAGCCCCAACACATGTTCCGGCGGGGTCTTCGGCGTAAAACCGTGGCCGAGATTGAAAATATAAGGCACGTCATGGAAGAGCCTCAGATAGGTCGAGGCCGCTTCTTCCATGGCCTTGCCGCCGGGGATAGTCAGCAGCGGGTCAAGACCGCCCTGAACCACCACGCGCTCAGCTAAATTCGCCCGCGCCCAGCCAGGATCCATCGCGTAGTCGATGCCGAATCCGTCGCAGCCTTGAAGCAACACATAGTCCAGCGCCTTTTCCCCGACGCCCTTAGGGAAGAGGATCACGGGAACATTCGGCCGCGCGCTTTTGACCGCCTTTGATATCCGGTCCAGAGGACGCACCGACACGCGATCGAGCACCGGCCAGGGCAAGCCGCCCGCCCAGGTGTCGAACAACTGCACTGCATCCGCGCCGGCGTCGATCTGCGCCAGAAGATAGGCGATGGTTTTTTCCGTGAGGATGTCCATCAGACCGTCGATGAATTCCGGCTCCTCATAGAGCCGCTGGCGCAGGACGCCCGGATCCTTCATGGGCCCTCCTGCCAGCATGTAGGTCGCAACGGTCCAGGGTGCGCCTGCAAAGCCGATCAGCGCCTTATCGGGGGCGAGCCCCGCCCGGGTCTTCGAAACCGTCTCAAAGACCGCTGAGAGGCTTTCAACGACATCCCGCTCCCTGAAGCCGTCGAGATCTTTCATGGATACCGGCGGCTCAAGGCGGGGTCCCTCATTTTCGACGAAGCTCAGCTTCTGTCCGAGCGCATGAGGGATGAGTAAGATGTCCGCAAAAAGGATCGCCGCATCGAGATCGAACCGCCGAACCGGCTGCAACGTCACTTCTGAAGCCAGCTCGGGATTGAAGCACAGATCGAGGAAGGACCCGGCTCTGGCGCGAAGCTCGCGATATTCGGGGAGATAGCGTCCCGCCTGCCGCATGAACCAGATCGGAGGCGATGCGAAGACTTCGCCTTCAAACGTTCGCAAGAATTTCAAATCTGTCGTCATGAGCGCGAACGGTCCTTCTTAACCTTCTATAAAGGATTCTTAATAAAGGATTAATATGAAGAGTCAGGCGGGAAATCGGGGAAAACAGACGGGGCGGACATTATCCGATGAGTTTCTGGAGAAGATTCACAGGATTTTCCCTGAGGGATAAAAGATCAACCTCTTGTTGAAAAGCCTCTCAAACGCCGCATCTTCCACGAAGATTTTTGCGGGTGCTGATACGGAAACTGGATTCATCCCGTGGACTTTGCATTTATGGTGAAGAAAGTATGACCAGTATGACTTTACAGAGGGGCCTGGGCGCCGACACGGTATGACTGGTGAGGTTTTGGGCGCCGTCAAAGTAGGGCCCGTATAAAGAGGAAGCTTTCCCCGACTGTTCCACAGGGATTGCGCGATTTCAGGGAAGAACTTTCAGGCCATGGCGACGACAGCGGATATAACGACAAAAGAACACAAGCCCCGCCGGACGGAGCCGGTCGCCACCTTTTTCCATGTGCATCTCGTGTCGGATTCCACTGGCGAAACCCTGAACGCCATGTTGAAAGCGACGACATCCCAATTTGCCGCAGCGAAACCGCTTGAACACATCTATGCGCTTATCCGCTCACGCTCGCAGATGGAAAAAACGCTGGCAGAAATCGAAGCCTCGCCCGGCATTGTTCTTTATACCGTGATCAATCCGGAATTGCGGCGCCTGCTCGAAATCCGCTGCAGTGAATTACAAACGCCGGCGATTTCCGTTCTCGATCCGCTTCTGAATGCGTTCAAAGATTATCTCGGCCTCGAACAGACGGCGCGCGCCGGGGCGCAGCATGAACTCAACGACGCCTATTTCCGGCGGATCGGCGCGCTCGACTATACCCTGTCTCATGATGACGGTCAGATGACCTGGGATCTGGAGACCGCGGATGTGGTGCTGGTGGGGGTCAGCCGCACTTCGAAAACGCCGACCTGCATGTATCTGGCGAACCGCGGCGTGAAAGCGGCGAATATCCCGCTGGTGCCAACCGCGGAGCCGCCGCCGGAGCTTTTCGGACTGCGAAAGCCGCTGATCGTCGGCTTGGTGGCGAGCCCGGAACGCCTGTCGCAAATCCGTGAATCCCGGCTCGGGGGCATGAATGCAGAAGGCGCGGCCGATGAATATTCCGACCTCGACCAAATCCGGCAGGAGGTGCTGCGCGCCAAGCGGCTGTTCGCCAAACATCGCTGGCCGACGATCGACGTGACGCGCAAATCCGTTGAGGAAACAGCGGCCGCGATCCTCACCAAGCTTTCCGCCCGTCAAAATCAGTAAAAAATGACCGACGCGCCCCGCATCATCCTTGCCTCCGGCAGCGCTATTCGCCGCGCCATTCTTTCGTCGGCGGAAATCCCGTTTGAGGTGATGAAGCCCGAGGTCGACGAAGACATCATCAAGAAGGAAAGCGCCCGCGAAGGCCTCGATCTTGAGCCGCTAGCTATGCGCCTCGCGGAAGCGAAATGTATGAACATCGCCGCCAAAACCGACGCCATCGTCATCGGCTCCGACCAGATCATGGAATTCGGCGGCCGCGCCTATGACAAACCGGCGACTATGGCGGAGGCGAAAGCGCGCCTGATGGAAACCCAAGGGGCGGCGCATAGCCTGATCAACGCTGTCGCTGTCGCCCGCAACGGACAGATCATCTGGCGCAATCTCGACCGGCCGACATTGTTCATGCGCGCGCTTACAGAAGCGGAGATCGACGCCTATCTCGACGCGGCGGGGCCGGAAATCCTCCATTCCGTCGGCGCCTATCAGATCGAAAAGCTCGGCAGTCGGCTGTTCGAGCGCATTGAAGGTGATCATTTCGCGGTGTTGGGCCTGTCGCTTTATCCCCTGCTCGATCTTTTGCGCCAGGAAGGAGCGATTGCGTTCTGATGGCGCCCGCATCCTCAAACGCGCCTGTGCTCGCCGGGGTCGTTGGCCATCCGGTATGTCATTCCCTCTCGCCGGTCATTCACACGATCTGGGCGAAACGCGCCGGGATAAACGGGTATTACATTCCGATTGATGTTCCGCCGTCTTATGACGAGTTTGCCCGGGCGATGGATTCCTTGCGGGTTGTCGGCTTCGCCGGCGTCAATGTCACGCTCCCGCATAAGGAACACGCGCTGCGTTATGCGGATAAGAAAAGCGAGAATGCGCAGGCCGCCGGCGCGGCCAATATGCTGACCTTTTCCGATGCCGGCGCCAGCGCGGAGAATTCCGACATCACCGGTTTCGCCGAAGCGGTTCGTGAACAACGCTCCGAACCCGGAATATCGGCGCTGGTGCTCGGCGCTGGCGGCGCGGCGCGCGGCGTCGTGCTCGCCCTGAAGGCGCTCGGCTTCACAGACATCCGCATCGCCAATCGCACCATGGAGCGCGCCGTTGCACTGGCCGAAGCATTCGACCTGGCAGTGATCGAATGGGGCAAGAGATCTCAAGTCCTTGAAAATACTGATCTTCTGGTAAACACAACAAGTCTCGGCATGAGCGGCCAGCCATCCCTGGAGATGGAAATTGGCGCGCTCAAACCCTCCGCGCTCATCGCTGACATTGTCTATGCGCCGCTCAAAACCGACCTCCTCCGGCGGGCGGAGGAAAACAGCCATCAAACCGTCGACGGCCTCGCCATGCTCATGCACCAGGCGGTTCCAGGTTTTCGTCAGTGGTTTGGAGAAGAAGCGAGTGTGGATGACGAACTGCGCGGCGAGCTTGTGAAGGAACTGAACCGACGAGGCAAAACATGATCCGTATCGGACTGACCGGCTCCATCGGCATGGGCAAATCCACTGTCTTGCAGATGTTCGCCGATCTCGGCGCCGCCGTCTGGGACGCCGATGCAGCGGTTCACCGGCTTTATTCCAAAGACGGCGCTGCGGTCGCCCCAATAGGCGAGTTGTTTCCCGATGCGATGGTCGATGGCGCTGTGGACCGGGCGGCGCTGGCGAAAATTGTCCTCGGCGATACGGAGGCGCTCGCAAAACTCGAAGCGCTGGTGCATCCGCTGGTGGCCGAGGATCGCGAAGCGTTCATGCTTTCAGCCGCAGAGGCCGGCGCCGATGCGGTGGTGCTCGATATTCCGCTTCTCTTTGAAAACGGGACCGAAAAATTTTTCGACGCCACGGTCGTGGTGAGTGCGCCGGAAGAGGTCCAGCGCGAGCGCGTCTTGGCGCGGCCCGGCATGACCGAAGCAAAATTCGAGGCGATCCTGAAACTGCAGACGCCCGATGCGGAAAAACGTCAGCGTGCAGATTATGTTATCGACACCGGACTCGCGCTTGACGAAACGGGAGCCCAGGCCGCCGATGTCTATGGCGCAATTTTAAGAAAGTTTTCAGGGGCTTAGAGAAGGCCGGCCTTTGATGCGAGGGCTTTCAGCGACTGTTCGGGGCGCGCGCCGAAATGGCTGATCACCTCGCTTGCGGCCAGCGAGCCGAGCGCCCCAGCGCTTTCCAGCTCAAAGCCGCGCGCCAGACCGTATAACAATCCCGCGGCATAGGCGTCGCCAGCGCCTGTGGTGTCCACAAGTTTTTCGGGTTTCACCGCGTCGACTTTCACCACATCGCCGTCGCGCGGGATCAGCATGGAGCCCTTTTCCGAGAGCGTCACTGCGGTGAGCGGACACATCTTGCGGGCCTTGTCGGCGATCTCATCGAGATCGTCAGACTGGAACAGGGTTTCCGCTTCGCGATCATTGGCGAGAAGAATGTCCACATGCTGGGGAATGAATTGCTGTAATTCGTCGAACTGGCGGTCGACGCAGCTTGCATCGGAGAGCGTCAGCGCGGCGCGCTTACCCTCGCGTTTCGCGATGGCGCAGGCGCGGATAAAGGCCTGACGCGCCACCGGCTGTTCGAAAAGATAGCCTTCGAAAAAGGTGATTTCCGCGCGCGCGATCTGGCTATCATCGATATCGTCGGGCGACACGAAACCGGCGGCGCCCAGAAATGTGGTCATGGAGCGCTGCGCGTCCGGCGTCACATTGACGAGGCACCGGCCGGTGCCCGGCCCGTCTTCAAGGGGTTTCGTGTCGAATTCGACGCCCAGCGAGCGCAGATCATGGCGGAAAATATCGCCCAGCGCGTCTCCCGACACTTTGCCCACAAAACCGCCCTTGCCGCCAAGCGAGGCGATGCAGGCGATGGAATTCGCCGCCGAACCGCCCGAAATCTCCACGCCGGCCGCCATGTCGCCATAGATCGTCTTCGCCTGGTCCTCGTCGATGAGGATCATGCCGCCTTTGGGGATAGAGTGCGTGGCGAGAAAGGCGTCGTCTGCTTTGGCGAGAACGTCGACAATAGCGTTGCCGACGCCGATGACATCGAGAGTACCGGTCATGAAAATTCCTTCGAGCGTGTTCTGTCTTCGCGTGGGCTTATAGGAAGCTGGGGTGAGCGAAGCAACCCGAGCGCATTCGGCCCCGTCCTTTCGGTCTTGTCATCGGCGCGCGGCTTGATGTGCGGGGAGGCCGGGATTAATCATCAATTCATCGATGACGCCTTATGAGTGTCCCATGAAAACCATGTCTCGCCTTGCGCCGATCCTGTCGATGCTTTTCGCCGCCGCCTGCGCAACGGCGCCGGAGCAAAAAGTCGCGCCCGCGAAGACGCCGGCGGCGCCCGCAGAACCCGTTTACACGCTTTCCGACTTTCAAGGGGCGGGGGCTGCGGCGCTCGACGTCATGCTGGGCGAACCGGCGCTGACGCGCCGGGAAGGGGCTGGCGAATATCGCCGCTATGCGCTGACCACATGCACGCTGATCGTTATTCTGTATCCGGACGAAACCGGGGTTCAGAAAGTCGCTCATGTGGATGCGACGGCGACGACCTCGAACACGGAAAAACCCGACCTTAACGCCTGTCTCGCAGCGGGCTAATCCGCGGCTTCGAGTTCGGCGGCCGCCTGTTTCCGGTCGATGGAAAACCGTTCTTCTGAATATTTAAGGAAGAAAACCAAAATCGCCGCCGGGACGCCCACCAGTGCGGTGATGGCGAAGAACCAGGCGAAACCCGCCGCCTCCACCATAAAGCCGGAAAAGCCGCCGACAAACTTGCCCGGCAGGGCGTAGAAAGAGCTGAACAGCGCATACTGCGTCGCCGTGAAGGCGGTGTTTGTAAGACTCGACATATAGGCGATGAGGATCGTGCCCGCCGCGCCATAGGCGATGTTGTCGACAATCACGGCGAAAGCGAGTCCGCCCGTGGTCGCATCGGAAAGCGCCAGCCAGCTATAGATGAGGTTAGTGAGAGACTGGCCGAGAACCCCGATCAAGAGGCTCCATTTGAAACTGACGCGCGAAACGAGCAGCCCGCCGAGAAAGACGCCGCCCATGGTTGCGAAAAGCCCGGCGCCGGAACGGATCGCGCCGATGGTGGTCTTGTCATAGCCAAGATCAATATAGAGCGGTCCGGTCATGTAGCCCATGAGGAAGTCGGGCACCCGAAAGAGCGCGATAAAGAGAAGAATGACGAGTGCATGGACGCCATAGCGCTCGAAGAAATCGCGAAACGGTCCGATCACGGATTTCGACATGGTCTCGCTGAACGAAGCCTTTGGAGGCGGCGCGTACTCGCGCACCTCGACTTTGGGCGCGAAAAGCGCCGTCAGGAAACCGACGCCCATCAAGAGCGCCATTGTCTGATAGGCGGCTGGCCAGTTGACATTGTCGGCGACGATCAGCGCGCCCGCGCCGGCCACCATGATGGCGATCCGGTAGCCATATTGATACATCGCCGCCATGACGCCTTGTTCTTCGTCAGTCGCGGCTTCGATGCGCCATGCGTCAATTGCAATGTCCTGCGTTGCCGCGGCGAAGGCCATGGCGACGGCGATGGCTGCGACAATCCAGAGATTGCCGGCCGGGTTCGCCAGGGACATGGCGACAAGGCACAAGGCGACGCCGATCTGTGCGGCCGCCATCCAGGCGCGGCGGCGCCCGACGAGCTTTTCAAGCAGGGGCACAGGCGCGCGGTCCACGATAGGGGCCCAAAGAAACTTGAAGGAGAAAGCGAAGCCCGTCCAGGCGAACAGACCGATCTCGCCTTTTTCAACGCCGGCCTCTGCAAGCCAGAGCGAAAGATTCTGATAGATCATGTAAAAGGGAAGTCCGGCCGAAAAACCGAGCAGCAGCATGACGAGGCTGCGCGCGCGGACATAGGCCGACAAGGAACCGAGGAGCGTTTTCTTCTCGTCGGCTTCAGGCGCCGGCGCAGAGGGCGTTTGGGTCATGGCGCGGGACGCTACTGGGGTTTTCCGGCGAAAGAAAGGCGTGAGACGAAGCGGTAAAGACGCCTATGACGCTTCGCTCCATTCGCTTTCGCATTCGCCCCATTTCGCCAGAAGGGCGGTCAGGTCCGCGGGCTCGAAAGGCTTCGATAAAAAGTCGTCCATCCCGGCCGCAAGGCATTTCTGCCGGTCGGCGGCCATGGCGTTGGCGGTGAGCGCAATGATCGGCGCCCGGCGCATGGGGCCGTCGAGCTTGCGGATGCGACGCGTTGCCTCGAGCCCGTCCACATGGGGCATGTGCATGTCCATGAGAATGAGATCATACTCGCCCGATTCGCAGGCCTCGACCGCTTCGGCGCCGTTGCAGGCGACATCCACCACATGGCCGGCGCGCTTGATGATGGTTGTGGCGAGAAC
The DNA here is from genome assembly GCA_002704915.1 of Parvularcula sp. Classification (GTDB taxonomy): domain Bacteria; phylum Pseudomonadota; class Alphaproteobacteria; order Caulobacterales; family Parvularculaceae; genus Hyphococcus. The sequence continues at coordinate 181,543 of PAIP01000062.1, read as the reverse complement.
CGCATTGATCTGATTGTCCTCGGCGAGCAGCACGCGATAGGCTTTGTTATCGGACGTCGCCGCGCGCTTGGATTTTTCTTCAGGCTCGGCCGGTTGTTCAGGCGCCGCGGCCGGCGCGTCTTCCACATCATCCGACAATTGTTTGTGTAAGGACGATTGCCGGATCGGTTTGATAAAATAGCCGTCGAACCCCGCCTCGCGAAGTTCATTGATGCGCCCGCGCGCCAGCGGCGACAAGAGAACATAAGACCGCGCCGCCTTGCGCGAGAGCGGCTGCGCGCTTTCCCCGGCGATATAGATATCGCATAGAAGAATGGCGTCCGGATGATCGTTCATGGCGGCGATGGCGGCGGCGGGGGTGGCGACGGAAAGGATATTCTCCGCGCCGATCGCCGCCAGTTGCAGCTCGAGGCTGCGGGAGAGGACATCGGATCGCGAAGCGATAATGATCGGCGTTTCGAAAGGCTGCGGCTTCATGGGCCTGTCCCCTTCAAAGCCGAGTTCGACCGTGAATGTGAAAGCGCTGCCTTCGCCGGGGCTGCTTGCAAGGGTGATGTCGCCATTCATGGCGCGCACGATTTTACGGGCGATGGCGAGCCCGAGGCCAGTGCCTTCCCGTTTGCGCTCGCCCGCTATATGCGCCTGAGAGAACTCTTCGAAAATAGCCGCCTGTTTATCGTCGGGAATGCCGATGCCGGTGTCGCGCACGGAAAAAGCCACATGGGCGAGGCCATCATCGGCGGCCACGAGCCGCGCTTCTATGCCGACGCCGCCCTCATCCGTAAATTTAACGCCGTTGCCCGCGAGATTGATCAGCACTTGCCTGAGGCGCGCTTCGTCGCCGTAAAGTTCGGCCGGCACGGTGCTGTCCACATAGGCGGTGATTTCGATGCCCTTGTCCGCCGCTTTGGGTGAAAGAAGTTCGGCGACGGACTGGACGAGCGTTTGCGGAGAAAAGGGCGAGTGCTCAATGTCGAGCCGCCCGGCCTCCAGTTTCGAATAATCGAGAAGATCGTTGATCAGTGCGAGCAATGCAACGCCGGATTCGCGCACCGACTCCGCATAGGCGCGCTGGTTCGGCGCAAGCCCCGTGTCGAGGAGAAGCGACGTCATGCCGAGAATGCCGTTCAAGGGCGTTCTCATCTCATGGCTCATGGTCGCCAGAAGCTGCAATTTCGGGTCGGCGCCGCTTTCCCCGATGTCGGCTTCGTCGCCGGAACCGCCGTCATCGGCGCCGCCGCTTTGCGGCAACCCTACATAAAGACGCTCGCCGCCTGAAAGAACGGTCTCCGTCCAGTCGACAATAAACTCCCGCGTGCCGGCCCGCGCTTCGGTGCGATAGCTGGCGGGGGAGCCGGGCTCGGCCGCATCTCCCCCCGGCGCGAATGTGCGGCCGTGCCATGACTGGGGCGGCGCGCCAAAAAAACTTGCAAAGCTTTGCGAGACAAAACGAATGACGTCCTCGCCGTCACAGACGACGATCAGCTCGCGGACGGAATTTGAGGAAGCGCTGTGGCGCGATCCAGCTTGCGGCATTGATGGTGAGACCTTGTTACGCAGACTGGTCCCAGTGTCGCGCGCGCGCCTTGAAAATTGGTTGATGGAGTTGGTTAATGACGTGGGTTAAATTCGCTGGAAAATCCTCGCATAGACGCCTTAGGTTATCACGCTCGCGCTGGCGGGCGCGTTGTTATTCGCGTTTCGCTCTGATGCTTTCCTGAAACTCACCGCTTCAGCGATGTGGCGCCGTCTGACGCCATCGGCGCCGTCAAGATCGGCGAGGGTTCGGGCGACGCGAAGCGTTCGCGTATAAGCGCGCGCGGATAAAGAGAGGGCTTCGGCGGCGCGCGATAAAAGGTTCGCCCCTTCCTGGTCCGGGGCGGCGATGCGGGAAAGCTCGGCATCGCTAAGCGCGGCGTTGGATTTGCCCTCTCCGCCGCGCGCCGTTTGCGCCGCCCGGGCCTTTGCGACACGGTCGGCCACAATTGCGGTCGTTTCTCCCGTCGCGGGCGCCGCCAGATCGGCGGGCGTCACGGCGGGCAGTTCGATAGAGAGGTCCATGCGGTCGAGAAGCGGCCCGGATATGCGCGACTGATAAATCTCCTCGCAATTTGGGCCCTTGCCGCAGGCCCGGCCCGACGCGCGTCCATAACCGCAGCGGCAGGGATTCATGGCGGCGACAAGCTGGAACCGCGCCGGGTAGCGCACATGAAAATTCGCCCGCGCGATCAAGACGTCGCCGGTCTCTAGAGGCTGGCGCAGGCTGTCGAGCACGGGCGCGGAAAATTCCGGCAATTCATCGAGAAAGAGAACGCCGTGATGGGCGAGGGAAGCTTCGCCCGGCTTGGCGCGCACGCCGCCGCCGATCATGGCGGCCATGGAGGCGGAATGGTGGGGCGCGCGAAACGGCCGGGCGCGGGTCAGCCGGCCCCCTTCGAGAAGCCCGGCGAGGGACTGGACCATGGAGATCTCGAGCATCTCCTTTGGCGACAGCGGCGGCAACAGCCCTGGCAGCCGGGCGGCGAGCATGGATTTGCCCGCGCCCGGCGGCCCCACCATTAACAGATTGTGTCCGCCCGCGGCGGCGATCGCAAGGGCGCGTTTGGCGGTCTCCTGGCCTTTGACATCGGCGAGATCGGGTATGGCCGCCGGCGTTTCGAGGGCGCCGGGTTGTGGCGCGCTCAGGACTTGCGTGCCCTTAAAATGGTTGACGAGCTGAATTAATGATTTCGGCGCCAAAATCGCGGCGTCGCCGCCCGCCCATGCCGCTTCCGCCCCGCTCGCCGCCGGACAGATGAGGCCAAGCCCCATGGCGTTCGCCGCCACCGCCGCGGGCAGCGCCCCGGCGCAAGGGGCGATGGACCCGTCGAGCCCGAGCTCGCCCATGACCGCAAAGCCGGCCCCGGCGTCATGGGGCGCCGCGCCCATTTCAATCAAAAGACCCAGCGCGATGGCGAGATCGAAATGGCTGCCCTCCTTGGGCAGGTCCGCGGGGGCGAGATTGACCGTGATCCGCTTAACCGGAAGGCCGAGCCCTACCGCCGAGAGGGCCGCGCGCACCCGTTCGCGCGCCTCAGACACCGCCTTGTCGGGCAGACCTACAATCGAAAAAATATTGCTGTTGCCATTGGTGAGCTGGACCTGAACGGTCACCGGCCGGGCGTCGACCCCGTGGAAGGCGAAGGTGGTGATCTGCGCGACCATGCGGGTCTCCCTCTGTTAAAAGGAACATATCGAGAACAAAGCAGTTTGGAAAGACCCGAGGCGCCGGATGCTTTTCCCCATGTTTTTCTTGCAAAGTTTTTAGCTTAACCCTCTCGGCCTCAAGGCCCGATTCGCCTTAGAAGGGCGTTTGGCCGTCAGGCCGCAGCCCTTGGGCGAAGACGATTGTCGCGATTTAGAAACGATTAACCCCGATATGTCCCCAGTTTGATGATGTCGCCGATTTCCATACTTTACGCCCCCCGCGACGAAGCCCTCGGCGCGAAAATCGCCGCCGCCCTCGCTGATGCCGGTCATGCGGCGACGCCCGTGAACGCCGATTATGGAGGACCCGGGGCTGGGGCGAGAAGCGGCGGCGACGGCGCGGCGATCGTGGTGTGGACTCATGCGGCGGCGAAACTCGCCCAGCTCCATCGCCAGGCCGAGGAGGCCATGGAGCGCGGCGCGCTGATCCCTGTGGCCGTGGGCGGCGCCCGTCCGCCAGGCGGGTTTGAGAATCTGCCGCCGGTCGATCTTTCCGGTTGGACCGGATCGTCCGACGACCCGCGCTGGCGCTTTGTGCTCGAAGAAATCCAGCTCACCACCAGGCGCATGGGACTTGAAGACGCAGACCTCTGGTCCTCGTCTGAGATTGAGCCGGATAATGACGAGCCCGGCCTGAATGGCGGGGAAGAGAGCCAGGATTTATGGCGGCCGGGCGCCGAGATGCTTGCGCCGCAATCGGCGGCGCCGATCACGGCGCGCAAGGCCGAACCTATGACCGCGCCGCCGGCCTTTCTGCATCGCCAGAAACCGAAGCGCCGCTTTTCAGCACGCGAGGTCGCCATTGGCGCCACGGCGGGGATTGTGGGGATGACAGTGCTGACCGCGCTTCTGGCGCCGATCGTTTTGCCGGGGCCGGCGCCGGTGTCGGACGCGCCCGCTGCGGCGTCGAACGATGTGCCCGATCCCGCCACCGATTCGCCCTCATCGCTTGCGGCGCTCAGCATCAATCCGGAAGACGCGCCGTCTGATGACATTATCATTCCCACGGCGCCGGATATATCCCGGCAGGGAGACGGCGCGGAGGAGATCACCGTCACCGCGGAAACGGAGGCGAACGGCGCCGAAACGGACTCTTCCTTGGAAGAGGACGCCATGGGCAGCCTGATTGCGGCGTTGAGCGCAGAGGAAGCCGGCTCGGAAACCGGCGATGAAACGGCGCCGGAGTCTGCGCCGGCTGAAACATCCTCAGGCGATTATTTTCGCGATTGCGCCAATTGCCCGGACATGGCGACGATTGCCGCCGGTTCGTTCAAAATGGGCGCGCCGCAAAGCGAAGTCGGCGCCGGCGCCGCCGAACGCCCCATGCGCGATGTCTCCTTTTCTAATGGCTTTGCGCTATCTGCGCGCGAGATCACCTATGCCGAGTGGGACGCCTGCGTCGCCGATGGCGGCTGCGCCTATAAGGCGCCCGATCATGGCTGGGGCCGCGCCGACCGGCCGGTGGTGTCTGTTTCTTATGACGATGCGCGCGCCTATGCGGCGTGGCTGTCGGAAAAGACGGGCGAGGCCTACCGCCTGCCCACGGAAGCGGAATGGGAATATGCCGCGCGGGCGGGATCTTCTTCTCCGTTTTCGTTCGGCGCCAATGTTCGCGCATCCCAGGCGAACTACAATGGCGAGTATCCTTACAGCGGTGAGCCTGAAACTTTCCGTGGACGGACGACGCCGGCGGGAAGTTTCGCCCCTAACGCCTTCGGTCTCTACGACATGCATGGCAATGCCTGGGAATGGACTGCCGATTGCTGGACCCAAAGCCATGCTGGCGCGCCCGCGGACGGGTCTGCTGCGATGACCGGCGACTGCTCGAAACATGTGTTAAAGGGGGGCGCGTGGAACACCGGCGGATGGCGCCTGCGTTCGGCCCATCGTATCGGCAAATCCTCCGGCGCGCGCGAGTTCGATAACGGGTTCCGCGTCGCGCGCGACCTCTGAGCGTTCGTCAACCGGCGCGGCGGCTTAGCCAGGCGCGGATTAAAACTGACTGATAAATCTGGGTCGGCGCCTCGAAACCGTTTTCAGCGATCAGCGCTTCGACTTCCTGAGGCGACTGGGCCGCCACCTCGACGCCGAACATTTGCCGATAACGGATGCGGTTTTCGAGCAGCATTCCTGCCGCTGCAATGAGGTCAAGCCATAGCGCCATCAGCCGGTCGAAGGCCGGATCCTTTCTGTCCGCAGCAAGATCGGCGCTGACCAATAATCCGCCTGCGGAAAGTCGTTCGGCGATGCTAGCGAAAAATGCGCCGCGGGCGGCTGCGTCCGTCAAAAAATGTGAGACCAGAAAGCAGGTGGCGGCGTCGAAAGCGGGACCCGGCGGCAAGGTTTCGAGATAGCTTTGATGGAAATCGCAACGGTCCGAAAGCCCTGCAGCCTCAAGCCGTTGGCGGCACACTTCCATCATTGCCTCTGCGGGCTCTACGGCAGCAAAGCGCCATCCGGGATAAGCCTCGGCAAGACGCAGGATTTCCGTTCCGGTCCCGGCCCCGACGCACAGGATGCTGGCGCGTTCCGGCAGCGCGGAGAAGGCGATCCGCGTCAGCAGATGCAGCGCGTCCATCATCGGCGCCAGCGGCTTCCACTGCTCGTCATAGGTAGCGGCGCGATCCTTATCGAAATGCGCAACAACATCGTTCTTCATAGACATCTCCGGGAATGGCTCGCGATGTGATATTATCACATTATCATTCGCGCAAGCCTCATTTTCGCCAGAATAGCCTCGTTAATGAGCGCGGGCAGGGCGAGGAGAGAGAGGGGCTTTCATCATGAAGATGAGTCATGTTTTCACCTGCGCGGCTGCGCTGGTCCTGTTTGGGTCGAGTTCTGTTTTTGCGCCTTTATGGGCGCAGTCATTATCGAATGGCGACTATCAGCAGTGCAGCGTCTATGACGAGGACGGCGACTTTGCCGGCTATGACAGCGTCTGCCTTGAAAGAAAGCGCGCGCAGCTTCGGCGGTACCAGAAAAAATCGAGCGCGAGTTATTCGAATTATGCGGGCGTTTATTATTGTCCCTACTGGGCCAATAACGGCAACGGTTATGTCGGCACTGTCTATTCAAGCGGGTCGCCGTCGACAGACCCTTACGGCACCTTCGACCGTCCGGTGAACGGCGTCAGATGCATTCCGAAGCCGGTTTACTACAGCAAGGGCGTCTACTAGCAAGAAGGCGGCTTAAGCCGCCTTTTTATTCCGTTTACGGAACTTTTTGACTTTGGCGTCATTACCGCAGGTGGCCATATCGCACCACCGGCGCTTGCCGTTTTTCGACGTGTCCACGAACAGCCATTCGCACGCGTCGCCGCCGCAGGCGTGAAGCCGGTCGAGACGGCCATTGAGCAAAAAGTCCTCGGCCGCCTCGACGATCAGGCGAAGCGCGCGTTCGAGCGCCGGGGCCTCCTCGGCGCAGCGGCGGCGAAACCCGTCGCCATCGCGCGCGAGCCGGCAATGGTTCGCCGCGCGTACTTTGCAGGCGTCGAGAAAGGCTAGGTCGTCTTCATCGACCTCCGCATCGGTGATGACGGCGTTGAAGATGCGCCAGAGCGCGGCGCGCAAACGGATCGCCGTTTCGAAGGCGTCTTCGCCCGCTTTCGGGTCCGCGGCGATTTCTTCTCTTAGCCGCTTCATATCATCGGCATAAAGAAGTCCGGCCATTTCCGCCCATTTTCCAAAACCTTCGGGGCCGCCGAGCCGGTCCTCCGGATCGCCGCTCGCCCAATCGGCGGCGGTGTTGACGAAATCGAGGGCGGCGTTGCCGCCGATCATGTCCTTTTCGGACCAGGGGTAAGGAGAAAATCTCATCCGATAACCAGTAAAAATCTATTGACCGGTTACAATATAGGCGCTAGATCGTAACCGTCAAAATAAAAAATAACGGTTACAGACTTTTTGGAGAGACCCATGCCTAACACCGTCGTTTTCGCAGTCCTGTTAGTGGCGGTCCCGGTCGGCCTCGCGCTTCTGGAATACGCAGTCCGGTCCGGCGTTTGACGACAACCCGACTGGGGCGTCGGCAAAAGAGAAGTCCCGCCCACGGGAACAGCCCAGCCGCCAGCCTCAACCACCAAAGGAGAGACCCATGTCCAATTCTGCTGTTTTTCTGTTTCAGTTCGCCGCCCTGATCGTCGTTCTCGCGATCATCGGCCAGACCGTCGGCGCTGCTGTTTGAGCGCTGACTTGAAGCGTCAGGCGCCGGGCCGCCCCTCCCCGGCGCCTGACCATCATGGCCGCCGTATTTTCGCCCTTTCCTCCCTGCATTACGCTATATGGGCGGCAAGGACGGGAGAGGGACATCATGAAAACTTCATTGTTACCGGCGGCGTCCGCCGCCGCGCTGATCGCATTGCTGGCGTCATGCACGACAAACGAACCGGCGATCGAAGAAGCCGAAAGCGATACGGTCATTGTTACGGCGCAAAAGGCGCAAGGCCCGCAACCGGGCGCCGTCATGGGGTTTTCTAGCCCGCGCCCGTCGATGATGATGGCGCCGCCGCCCGAACCGCAGATTACCGAACAATATGAGGAAACCGACCCGAACCCGGTGAAGCTCGTCTCGGAAGAGCCGGTCTCGACATTTTCCTCTGATGTGGACACCACGGCCTATTCGGTGATGCGCCGCTATATTTCCTCGAACAATACGCTGCCGCCGTCGGACTCGGTGCGGGTTGAGGAATATGTGAATTATTTCGATTATCAGTATGCGGAACCGAAGAGCGCGGAGGAGCCCTTCACCCCGACGATCTGGGTGACGCCCAGCCCCTGGAACGCCGGGACCCGCCTCATGCATATCGGCGTCAAGGGCTTCGATCTTCAGCCCGAAGAAACGCCGAACGCCAATATCGTTCTCCTGCTCGATGTTTCCGGCTCCATGCAGGCGGACAACAAGCTGCCGCTGGTCAAGAAATCCGTTGAACTGTTGGTCGATGAAATGTCGAAAGACGACCGCATTTCCATTGTGGTCTATGCCGGCGCCGCCGGCGTCGTGCTTGAGCCGACGCCCGGCAATAAAAAGACGAAGATCAAGGAGGCCCTCAACGCACTCGAGGCCGGCGGCTCCACTGCTGGCGGCGAGGGGCTTGCGCTTGCCTACAGCCTCGCAGAAGAAAATTTCGCCAAGGACAAGGTGAACCGGATCATCCTCGCCACCGACGGCGACTTCAATGTGGGCGTTGTCGACGCCGACAGTCTCGAAGACTTCGTTGCGCGTAAAAGAAAGAGCGGCATCTATCTCACTGTGCTCGGTTTTGGCGAAGGCAATTACAACGATGTCATCGCACAGAACCTGGCGCAGGCCGGAAACGGCGTCGCCGCCTATATCGATACGTTAAATGAAGCGCGCAAAGTGCTGGTGCGCGAGTTTCGCTCTACGTTGTTCCCGATTGCGAAAGACCTGAAGTTTCAAATTGAGTTTAATCCGGCTGTCGTCGCCGAATATCGCCTGATCGGTTACGAAACCCGGCTTTTAAATCGAGAAGATTTCAACAACGATCAGATCGACGCAGGTGACATAGGTTCGGGCCATACAGTGACAGCACTTTATGAACTTGCGCTGGCGGGGTCCGAGGCGAGGCTGATCGATGACCGGCGCTATGGGCCCGCGCCTGCGGCGGCGGGGCCGAAAGACGAACTCGCCTTTGTGCGCCTGCGCTACAAGCTGCCGGAGGAAGACGACAGCCGTCTTCTGGAAACTCCTGTCAGGACGGCGGATCAATATTCATCGATTGAGGCGGCGACGGAGGATGCGCGTTTCGCCGCCGCGGTTGCTGCCTTCGGACAGAAACTTCAGCGCGCGGGCTATACGGATCGCTACTCCTATGAAGAGATCATCGAGCTTGCGAAAGACGCCAAAGGCGAGGATCCCTTCGGCGACCGTGCGGAATTCATCAATCTCGTGCGGGCGGCCGCGAAAATCGACGGATCGAAAAGCTGAGGCTTTCCGGTCCTTTCTGCATTTTCCACAAGAAATTTTTGCACGTGTGGGCTTGCTTAACGCATCGTAATGTCGTTCACCCACGCGTCGTGCGATCTTGATTCATCGGATTGCCTGCGGCTTGGGGGAGTCGCAATTGTTATTTTGCGGGTCATGTGACCGGGGAATATGCCTCATCGGGAAACAGAACCGGGCGCCAAAGGCGTCGTTCAATTGCTTGCGGCGAGCGCCAATGCAAATTTCGCGGACAAGATCGCGAAAGCGCTATTGCGCGCGGGCTATAAGTTAGATCCCGGTTCGTTCGATCCGGACCGGATTGATGCGGTGGTGGTGTTGTGGACCGGTGTCGCCCTCGACAAGCCTTCGCTGATCGATGCGGCGCGCCAGGCGTGGAATGCGCGCCGTTTAACGCCCGTCAGCATCGGCCGCGTGGAGCCGCCATTCGGCTCCCGCGAAGTGACGCCCATGGATCTTGCAGGCTGGCGCGGCGACGATGAGGACCCGCGCTGGCGGTTCGTCCTTTCCGATATTGAGGCGCTGCAGGCGCGGGCGAGGCTAGAGCAACCGGAAGAACCGTTAGCCGCGGCGCGCATGCAGGCGGACCGGCCGGCCGAGCCGACGCCTGAACCCGCGTCCAAACCCGCGCCCGACCCTCTGGATAATCTGTTTACAGATGAAGAAACGACGCCGCATCATCCGGCGCGGGCGCTGTGGCGCAAGCGGCTCTTGCCGGCGGCGCCCATGGCGGCTGGCGTCTTTGGCGCGCTTGCCTTCGCCGCCGGCGTTTCTTTCATGGCCGGATCTTTAAGCTCGCGGCCGGACCCGATCGATACCGTTGCAGAAAACGCCCCGCCCCTGAAAGAGCAAGAAGAGCCGGCGCCTCAAGCCAAGCTCGCTTTGGTGCGCCTTGCGCCCGGCGCGCCGCCTCCCGAGAAGGCGGAGGAGGAGGAGGCGAGAGAACTGCAAGAACAACCCGCCTCTGCTGCGCTCCCCGGCGATGACGAGGTGGCGGCGACGCAGCAATCTGAACTTCCGGTGGATAATGCCGAAGGGGAAAGCGTTTCTCAGACCGTGCAAACGCAAAGTTCTTCCGACGGAGAGTATGACGAGGCCGATGAAGAAGGCATCGAACTAGAAGAGACGCCGCAACAATTCGCAGCACTTGCGGCGCCGAGCCTGAAGCCGGTCCCGGACAGGCCGGAAGGAAGCTTGGGAGAGGGCGACGTTCCGCTTGCTGAGGATCTCAATCAGGCGGCGCTGGCCGAGCTCGCCTCCGCCGTGGAGGCCGCTGCACGAACGGACGCGGCGGAAGAAGATGATGCGCGCGAAGATTATCTCGGTGACTATTTTACGGATTGCGAGGGATGTCCGGATATGGCGGCGCTGGGCGGCGGCGTCTTCCTCATGGGCGCGCGCCCCGGCGAACAGGACCGCCAGCCCGAAGAAACCCCGCAGCGGCGCGTGGAAATCGGCTACCGTTTCGCTATTGCGACGCGCGAGACGACCTTCGATCAATGGGCGCTTTGCGTCGCCGAAGGCGGCTGCCGTGATTACCGGCCCGGCGACGCCGGCTGGGGCCGCGGGGACCGGCCCGTCATCAATGTTTCCTATGAAGATGCGGCGGCTTTTGCGCGCTGGCTGTCGGCCAAGACCGGCCATTACTATCGCCTGCCGAGCGAAGCGGAATGGGAATACGCCGCACGCGCCGGCACGGGCGGGCCGTTTCATTTCGGGGATGCGCTGTCGGCTCAGGCGGCGAATTTCAACGGCAACTATCCTTATCGCGCGGCGGAAGCGACCTTCCGTGGACAGACGGTCCCGGTGACGCAGTTCGCGCACAACGCTTTCGGGCTCTTCGATATGCATGGCAATGTCGCCGAATGGACGCTGGATTGCTGGAACGCCAGCCATAATGGCGGCCCGGCCACAGGCGCCGCGCGCATTGATGGAGACTGCGCGCGCCGCGTCGTCAAGGGCGGCTCCTGGAACGCGCCGGGCTGGCGCCTGCGCTCGGCGGCGCGCCGCGGGATCGATGCGGAACGACGCAGTCCCGACACCGGGTTTCGGGTGGTCAGAACGCTTCCCTGACCCTCGCGGGGGCCGGCCAGAACCAGCGCGCGAGGCTGAGTTGTCCGGAGGTTAATGCGGCGCGCCGAAATCGCCGGATTTTTTGTCCCATAAGGGCTTTTCCCGGGTTGCGGGGGTGAAATCCCCTACTTATATCCCGCCCGAACGCGGGGCTGCAGGCTAGTTTCGGCCGGTATTTCCGCATCCATCAACTGTCACCCTCAGGGGCTGTCCGCTTCCGGCGCTTTCCGGCGCTGCAAGGGCCGATTTCAAAGGCCGGAATTCATAAAGGGCCGCTCGCTGCCAACGGAGAAAAGACAAATGGGCAAAGTTATTGGCATTGACCTCGGGACGACGAACTCCTGCGTCGCCGTCATGGAAGGCAAAGAGCCGAAAGTTATCGAAAACGCCGAAGGCGCGCGGACCACGCCCTCCGTCGTCGCCTTCACCGAAGAGGGCGAACGCCTGATCGGCCAGCCCGCCCGCCGCCAGGCGGTCACCAACCCCGAAAACACTTTTTTCGCCATCAAGCGCCTGATCGGGCGCCCGTATGACGATCCCACGGCCCAGAAAGACAAGGACATGGTGCCGTACAAGATTGTCAAAGCTGAGAATGGCGACGCATGGGTCGAAAGCCGCGGCGAGAAATACGCGCCGTCGCAGATCTCGGCCTTCATCCTGCAGAAAATGAAAGAGACGGCCGAAGGCTATCTCGGCGAGGAAGTGACGCAAGCCGTCATCACCGTTCCCGCCTATTTCAACGACGCCCAGCGTCAGGCCACGAAAGACGCCGGCAAGATCGCCGGTCTTGAAGTGCTGCGCATCATCAACGAGCCGACCGCGGCGGCGCTCGCTTACGGGCTTGAGAAAAAAGAAGGCAAGAAGATCGCCGTTTACGACCTTGGCGGCGGCACTTTCGACGTCTCGATCCTCGAGATCGGCGACGGCGTTTTCGAAGTTCTGTCGACCAATGGCGACACCTTCCTCGGCGGTGAAGATTTCGACCTTCGCATCGTCGATTATCTCGCAGACGAGTTCAAAAAGGATCAGGGCATCGATCTGCGCAAAGACAAGCTTGCGCTGCAGCGCCTGAAAGAAGAAGCGGAAAAAGCCAAGAAAGAGCTGTCTTCCACCTCTTCTTACGAAGTGAACCTGCCCTTCATCACGGCGGACGCTTCGGGTCCGAAACACCTCACCATGAAGCTTTCCCGCGCCAAGCTGGAATCGCTGGTTGACGATCTCATTAAGCGTACGGTCGATCCGTGCAAGGCCGCGCTGAAAGACGCCGGCGTCACCTCCGGCGATATTGACGACATCATTCTCGTGGGCGGCATGACCCGCATGCCGAAAGTCCAGGAGACGGTGAAGCAATTCTTCGGCAAGGACCCGCATAAGGGCGTAAACCCGGACGAAGTCGTGGCGCTCGGCGCTGCGATCCAGGCGGGCGTTCTGCAGGGCGACGTGAAAGACGTTCTCCTGCTCGACGTCACCCCGCTTTCGCTCGGCATCGAAACGCTTGGCGGTGTTTTCACCCGTCTCATCGACCGCAACACCACGATCCCCACCAAGAAGTCGCAGACTTTCTCCACGGCTGAAGACAATCAGTCGGCGGTCACGATCCGCGTCTTCCAGGGCGAGCGTGAAATGGCGGCGGACAACAAGATGCTCGGCCAATTCGATCTCGTCGGCATTCCCCCGGCGCCGCGCGGCGTGCCGCAGGTCGAGGTCACCTTCGACATCGACGCCAACGGCATCGTTCATGTCTCGGCGAAGGACAAGGCGACCAATAAAGAGCAGTCCATTCGCATTCAGGCGAGCGGCGGTTTGTCCGATGACGATATCGAAAACATGGTCAAGGACGCCGAGGCCAACGCCGAAGCCGACAAACAGCGCCGTGAATCGGTCGAGTCGAAGAACCGCGCCGAAGCCCTCGTTCATTCCACCGAGAAGAATCTTGAGGAATATGGCGACAAACTCGAAGGCGACGACAAGAAAGCCATCGAGGAGGCGCTCGCGACCTTGAAGGAAAAACTGGAAGGCGACGACGTTGAAGCCATCAATACTGCAGCCGGCACGCTGGCCCAGGCTTCGATGAAGCTCGGCGAGGCCATGTACAAAGCCGGCGCCGGCGAAGGCGACGAAGCCGATGCAGGCGCGCAGGCTGCGGCCGCTGATGCCGCAAAGGACGACGACGTTGTCGATGCAGACTTTGAAGAAGTCGACGGCGATAAAAAAGACTAAGGACTAACGGGGCCCGCCCGACTGAGGCGGGCCCCGTTCATTCCCGATCGGGGGATCGGGCGAGAGGGGCGAAGACCAGAAAACCCGGCGAAACGGGCGCGTGAAGTTCAATGGCGCAAGCTTGCTATTATGAAGTTTTAGGCGTGGAGCGCAGCGCGGATGCGGCGGCGATCAAGTCCGCCTTTCGCAAGCGCGCCATGCAGTATCATCCCGACCGCAACAAAGACGATCCGTCGGCTGAGCAAAAGTTCAAGGAGCTTGGCGAGGCCTACGAGATTCTCTCCGACGATCAGAAACGCGCGGCCTATGACCGCTTCGGTCATGCGGCGTTCCATAATGGCGGCGGCAATGGCTTCGCGCGCGGCGGCATGGGAGGCATGGGCGGCGGCGCCGCCGGTTTTTCCGATATATTCGATGAGATTTTCGGCGAGTTCATGGGCGGGCGCGGCGCGCGCCGGACGGGGCCCGGCCGCGGAGCGGACCTCAAATACAATCTCGAAATAAGCCTCGAAGAAGCCTTTCGCGGCAAGAAGACCGAGATCAAGGTGCCGGGCTCCGTGCCTTGCGAGACCTGCGAGGGCTCCGGCGCCAAACCCGGCTCCGGCCCGACGCAATGCGGCACCTGCAAGGGCGTCGGCCGCGTGCGCGTGCAACAGGGTTTCTTCACGATCGAGCGTTCCTGCCCCCACTGCAATGGCGAAGGCCGGGTGATCGCCGATCCGTGTACGGATTGTGGCGGCCAGGGCCGCGTCCGGCGCGAGCGCACCTTAAGCGTCGATATCCCGGCGGGCATTCAAGACGGCACGCGCATTCGCCTTTCTGGCGAGGGCGAGGCGGGCCCGCGCGGCGGGCCGGAGGGCGATCTCTATATTTTCGTTCATGTGAGCGACAACGACCTTTTCGAGCGCGACGGGCCGGATCTTTTCTGCGTCATGCCGATCCCCATGACCACGGCGGCGCTCGGCGGCGAGTTCGAAACCCCGACCATTGACGGGGGTCGCGTCAAAATCTCCGTGCCCGAAGGTTCACAGACGGGCAAACGCTTCCGCGTGCGCGGCAAGGGCATGACCCAGCTCGACTCCTCCGGTCGCGGCGATGTGCGCCGGCGCGGCGATCTTTATGTGGAAATCCAGGTGGAAACGCCCACCAGCCTCAACGCCGAACAAAAAGACCTCTTGCGCCAGTTCTGCGAGGCCGGCGGCGGCGAAGCTTCCTGTCCCCAGCACAAGGGGTTCTTCGAACGCGCCAAGACCTTTTGGGAAAACGTCACCGACGGGCGGTAGCGACCTAAACGCTTTGAGCGACGTTGCGCTTTTTAAGAAAGATCAACCCGGGGCGACAGACTTTGTTTCGTCTCCAGCCTTCTTCTCTGCATCCACATCCTCAAAACCGTTCGCATGCGACAGCGTCGGGAACAGCTTAAGCCAGGACGCGGCGCAGATCAGCGACACGAAGCCGCCCAGAATGACGGCATTGATGGGCCCTAAAAACCGGGCCGCGACGCCGCTTTCGAATTCGCCGAGCTGGTTCGAGGCGGCGATGAAGATGAAGGAAACGGAGGAAACGCGCCCGCGCATGCCGTCCGGGGTCGCGTGTTGAATGATGGACTGGCGAATGAACATGGAGACCATGTCGGCGGCGCCGCCAATGGCGAGCATTGTCATGGACAGCCAGAAGATCTTCGAGAACGCAAAGCCGAACATGGTGAGGCCGTAAATGACGATGGAGCCGAGAAGCCAGGGCCCCACGCGGCGCGACAGGGGATTGGCGGCGAGAACGAAGGCCACAATCGCCGCGCCGATGGCGGGCGAGGCGCGCAGCAGCCCCAGCCCTTCAGCGCCCACCATCAGGATGTCGCGCGCGAATACCGGCAACAGGGCCGTAACGCTGCCGAACAGGACGACAACAAGATCGAGGGTGATGGAGCCGAAAACGAGCTTGTTGTTGTAAACATATTTCAGCCCTTCGATGATCATCGACCAGCCGCGCACATTATGCACCGGTTCATGGGGCGGGGTCTGGGCGGTCGCAAACATGACGACCGCAATCGCAACGAAAAGCGCGCCGGCGCCATAGACCACATGCGCGCCGCCGATGAACAGGAAGCCGCCAATGGCCGGCCCCAGCATCGCCGCTCCTTGCATCCCCAGCGAATTCCAGGCGATGGCGAGCGGCAGCTCGTCCCGCGGCACGAGGCGCGGATAAAGAGAGTTTGACGCGGAGGGCGTGAAGGCGCTCACCGCGCCATTGCCGAACGCGGCGATAAAAATCGCCGGGATCGCTATACTGGCTGGCATGAAACTCGCGCCGAACAGCGACAGGATCACGAAAAACCGGACGATGTTCGAATAGACGAGAATCTTCTTGCGATTGAACCGGTCCGCCGCCTGACCGCCGGGCAGCGACAATAGGAGAACCGGCACGAATTGTGTCAGGCCCACAAGGCCGAGCATGAAGGCCGATTCCTCAATGGAGCGGGTGAGTCGCGAAAGATCGTAGATCTGCCAGCCAATGGCGATCGCCACCATCTGGCGTTCCGCGGATATAAGCTGCCGCGCGATCCAGTAATGGCGATAGCCCTGATGCCGGAAAATCGAAAAGGAGGGAACCGAACGCATGCGGGCCGGACAATAGGCCCGGTTCGACGCCATGCAATATCCAATGTGCAAGAAGGTTGAGGCTTGCAAATTCGCCGCAGCCCCATAGGTTTCCCGCAATCGGAGAGATCAGGCGATGGCGTTAAAAGTAATCGGTGCGGGGTTCGGGCGGACGGGCACGTCCTCGTTAAAGCTCGCCCTTGAAAGGCTGGGCTTCGGCCCCTGCTATCATATGAGCGAGGCGCTGCTTTATCCCGGGCGGCTCGATCTCTGGATGAAAGCCGCTGATGGTGCGCCCGACTGGGATGCGATTTTCGAAGGCTATCAGGCGACGGTGGACTGGCCGGCGGCGAGCTACTGGCGCGAACTGGCCGACTATTATCCCGACGCCAAAGTCATTCTATCGACGCGCGATCCTGAAAAATGGTTCGCCTCCACGCAGGAGACGATTTTGTCGCCGCAAATGTGGGGCATGATGGAAGGGACGGCCTTCGGCGATATGGCGGCCAAAACCATCAACGGGCTTTTCGATCACAAAATCCATGATCGCGACACATTGATCCGGGTTTTCAAGGAACATGAGGCGGCGGTGAAGGCGGCGATTGCGCCTGAGCGGCTGCTGGTTTTCGAAGCGAAAGAGGGCTGGGCGCCGCTTTGCGCGTTTCTGGATGTCGCGGTTCCTGACGAGCCTTATCCCCGGGTCAATTCCAAGGAAGAGCTGCAGGCCTTTAATGCCCTTCTCGACAGCGATGTGGGGCGCGCCATGATGGCCGGCGAGGGGATGCCGACGGAAATGATGGCGAAGCTGTTCGGGAAATAGTCGGGGGCCAAGTTGCGCATTATCGAGGACGATCTTTCCGGCGAGGCGATTCGGGCGCTGCTCGCCTACCATTTTGAGCAGATGCATGTGAATTCGCCGCCGGGCATGGCCTATGTGCTGGATATAGATGGGCTGAAAGCGCCGGGGGTTAGTTTCTGGTCAATTTGGGACGGCGACGATCTTCTCGGCTGCGGCGCTTTGAAGGAGTTGTCGGGCGACCATGGCGAGATCAAATCCATGCGCACGCATCCCGACCACATGGGGAAGGGCGCCGGCGCCGCCATGCTCGATCACATTATCACTGTCGCGCGTGAGCGCGGCTATAAGCGCCTCAGCCTCGAGACGGGTTCAACGCCGACCTTTCTCGCCGCCATCGCGCTTTACAAAAAACGCGGTTTTGAAAACGGCGACAGTTTCGCCGGTTATGCGGCGAGCGATTTCAATCAGTTCTTCCACCTCGATCTGTAGGCGAATGAAATGAAAAAGGACATGCTTTTTCTGCTGGCGCCGGGCTTTGAGGCTAATGACGGCGACGGCGGAAAGAGGCGCGAGTTCTGTCCGGAATGCGCGGAGATATGGGGCGTCCTCCACTACTATCCGGCGATCAAGGAATCGCTCGACATCTGCTATGAACCGCTCGCCCATCCGCGGCCGGGTCTTGTGACGCATCTCGGCGAGGGCGCGTGGAATTGTCCGACGCTTGTTCTCGCGGAAGATGCTGACGCCGGACCTTTTGCCGGGATCAAATCCGCGAAAGGCGCGCGCTATATCGATAACGCTCGCGATATTGCGCGCTATTTCGCGCATCGTTTCGGAACGCCTCTGCCCCGCTAAGCCTAGCGCGCTGTCTGGCGTCAATCCCGAATGAAGTTTCTTTCCCTAATAGAGTGATGCGGAAAAACTATTCTTTCTTTTTCTTAATTATGCTTTTACTTGGTAAGTGTAGAAAGAATCGTATCTGCGGGGAGAGCAATGGGCGACAGGGCTGCAACTTTCGTGCTGGTGCATGGCGCTTGGTGGGCGGGCGACTGGCTTTGGGGCGGCGTGACGGACCGTCTGCGCGCCGCAGGACATCGCGTTTACGCGCCCGCCCTCACCGGGCTCGGCCCGCGCGAACATCTTGCGCCCTATGGCGTCAATCTGTCGACCCATATTCTCGACGTCATCAATCTCATTAAATGGGAAGGGCTGACGGATATTGTGCTGGTGGGCCATTCTTATGGCGGCATGGTGATTTCCGGCGTCGCCGAAAAAGTCCCGGAAGGGACCATTCGCTCCATCGTCTATCTCGATGCGTTTTTGCCTGAGAATGGCGAAAGCCTCGCTTCCATCGCGGACAATTTCAAAGACCTTGCGGGCGATCTCGACCCTGTGCCGCCCCCGCTGTTCTTCGCAGGAGAGAACAAGGCGCTGCGGGCGATCCTCGAAAAAGGCGGGACCCCCCATCCGCGCGCCTGTTTCGAAGAAGCGGCGTCGATTAACGGCGCCCGCGACCGCGTGCCGGTAAAAACCTATGTGCTCGCGGAAATCGGAGAGGTCTTCAAACCCTTTTACGCCAAGGTCAAAGACGATCCCTCATGGCGCAAGGAAGTGATCGGTTGCGCGCATATGACAATGCTCGAAGCGCCGGAAGAAACCGCGGAGATCATAATGCGCGCGGCCATGTAACCCGAAATGGTTGCGCTTTCGTGCGGTTGCGTTAGGCCAATGCTCCTGAATTGATGAGAGAGCGAAGGCCATGGCCAAGACATCCATTCTCGTCGCCGGCGCCGGGGGCCGCATGGGCCGCGCGGTGGTGGCGGAAATCCTGAAAACGCCGGGGGCGACGCTGGCCGGCGGCTTCGAACGCCCGGGCGGGCCGGATATCGGCAAGGATATCGGCGTTCTCGCCGGGCTCGACGCGCTCGGCCTGAATGTGGAGGATGCTTCGGACAAGGGGCTTTCGCGCGCCGGATCTCTGATCGACTTCACGGCGCCCTCGGCCTCTGTGGAGAATGCGCGGGCGGCCGCGGACAAAGGCGTCGCCCATGTGATCGGGACTACCGGTTTTTCCGCCGATGACGAGGCTGCGATCGCCGAGGTCGCGAAAACCATCCCCATCGTCAAATCCGGCAATATGAGCGTCGGGGTGAATGTCTTGACCGCGCTGGTCGAACAGGCTGCAAAAGCGCTGAACGATGACTACGACATCGAGATTTTCGAAGCGCATCATCGCGCCAAGGTCGACGCGCCGTCTGGAACGGCGCTGATGCTCGGGCGCGCGGCGGCGAAAGGGCGCGGCGTCGACCTGGACGAGAAACGCGGGTCGGGCGAACGCACGGGCCAGCGCGAGGCGGGCGATATCGGCTTTTCCGTCATGCGCGGCGGCGGGATCGTCGGCGAACACCGCGTCGCCTTCGCTGGAATGCAGGAAGTAATCACGCTGTCTCACTCGGCTATCGATCGCGGTCTCTTCGCCAAGGGCGCGGTGGCGGCGGCGCGCTGGGCCATGGGCCAGCCGCCGGGGCTTTACTCCATGCGGGACGTTCTCGGCCTCACCTAAGCCGCCTTGTAGAATTTCGGGGTGGGCGCTGAGGATTATGGTTAATCCGATAGGCGGAAATTTGAGCGATCTATAAGCCTTCGCTCAACCAAGCTTTGCCAGACTGGCTCTTCGGGAAGAAGGGCCTTTCATGCGCACGGAAATCATCGCCGCCGCCGGGATTGTCGCCGCCGCTGTCATCGGCGTGCGCGCGATCGAGACCCGCGAAGACGCAGCACGCGCCGCCAAGCTTGAGACGGCGACGCCGCGCGCGGCATCGGTCACGCCCGCGGCGACCGGCTATTGGGGCGACGAGGTGCGGATCGCCGCCTCGCCGGACCGGCAATATTACGTCAACGCAGAGGTGAACCGGCGTCCGGCGCGCTTTCTTGTTGACACCGGCGCCAGCTATGTGGCCTTGCGCGATTCCGACGCGCGCAACGCCGGCATTTATACATCGTGGACGGACTATACCTACCCTGTGCATACGGCGAATGGCGAAACCAAGGCGGCTTTCGTCACCATCGACGAGATCGAAATCGACGGCCTCCGCATCGAGGGTGTCAAGGCCTTCATCCTCAAAGACGAGCAGCTTTCGGTGAACCTTCTCGGCATGAGCTTCCTGTCGCGCCTTGAAAGCGTCGAGGCCAGGAAGGGCGAGCTGGTCTTGAGGGGTTAGGCTTCTCTTTGCATCAAACTCGGCAACGCGCCCATATCGGCGCCGGCCTGGCGCATGAAAAAGTCGCGCAAGGGTTTAACCTTGCCGACGGCGCTCATGCCGAGGCTGCGCGCGAGGCGCAACGGGCCGATATCGTTTGAAAAAAGCCGCACAAGACTGTCGCAGCCAAGCGCCAGCGCGGCGGAGTCGAAGCGCCGCCAGCGCTGGTAATTCTGCAGGACGGTCATGGCGCCGATATCGAGGCCCACATCGCGGCCTTCGCTTAAAACGTCGGCAAGGGCGGCGATGTCCTTGATCCCAAGATTATAGCCCTGTCCCGCAATCGGGTGGATGGCGTGGGCGGCGTCGCCGATCAGGGCGAGCCGCGGCGCGGCGTAGGACTGCGCCAGCGTGAAGGCGAGGGGGTAGGACCAGCGCGGGCCGGCGGGTTCAAGGGCGCCGAGATAAGGCCCGAACCGATTTTCGATCTCTATACGGAATTTTTCATCACTGAGCGCCATATAGGCCGGCGCAGCGCCCGCATCTTCGGTCCATACCAGTGAAGACCGGTTATGCGTCATCGGCAGGATCGCAAACGGGCCCGAGGGCAGGAAGAATTCCTGCGCAACCCCGTGATGGGGCTTCTCATGGGCGACCGTGGCGACAATACCGGTCTGGTTGTAGCGCCAGTCATTGGTCTTGATCCCGGCTTCGGCGCGCAAAAGCGAGCGCCGTCCGTCGGCGGCGATGACCAGCTTTGCGACAAGCTGCCGTCCGTCGGCGAGATCGACAATGGCATTTTCGGGATTGTATTTCGTCGCCGCCCGCATGGCGGGCGCCAGCAAAGTGATAGTGTCCGTCGCTTCAATGGCGTCGAACAGGGCGTCGCGGATGATTTTGTTTTCGACGATCCAGCCCAGCGGCTGGTCTTCGCCCAGTTCGCGACTGTCGAAATGCAGCGAAAAATTTGACACCGCGCCTTCGGAGAAACGTGATTTCGCCCGCCCGTCAGTAACGAGGATGTCGCGAATAGGCTCGGCTTCCGGCGAGATGGCCTCCCACAGCCCCAGGCGTTTGAACACCCGGGCCGAGGCGTAGGATATCGCCGAGGTTCGCCCGTCAAAGGCCGCGGCGCGCATGGCCGCCGGGTCGGCCGCGTCCACAAGGGCGCAGGAGAAACCTCGCGCAGCCATGGCAAGGCTCGCAAGGCCCCCGGCGGGCCCCCCGCCGATAATGACGATGTCGAATGTCTGCACGTCGCTCATAGGGGGACAATCGCCTGCGGACGCCTCCGCGTCCACCGTCTAAAAGCCGCAGTCGCGCCGGGCGATTTTGTTAACGAAAAAGCGCCCATAACACCGACCATCCCGGCGCCCGCGCGCGAATGCGCGCAGGTTTATGGTTTGATCGCTTTGCGGTCGGCCGGGATCCATTAGACGGTGCCTTTTTACTCAAAACAGGATTACACGATCGGTGTAACTGGTTATTAGCGCCGTCACTCGGAGTGTAGTCGGACGGGGAATGATCTGGGTCCCCGCTTGCGCGGGGATAAACGGAGGAAGAGATCGGCGACATGAGGGCGAACTTTGCAAGGCTGTTGAGGCCGATCATGCTCGGCGCCGCGGCGTTGCTGACGCCAACCATGGCGGCGGCGCAGGACATGTCGGCGGCGAGCGATGTTACGCGCTTCGTTCTCGACAGCGGCATGCTCATCATCGCCGGGATCGCCGGTCTCGTGGCGATTGCGGGATTCACGCTGAAAGACATCGGTCTCGCCCGGACGCAGAACGCGCCGCAGGTATGTCTGCGCGCCATCGGCGGGCTCGGCGTGTGCGTCTTCGCCTTCTGGGCGGTGGGCTACAATCTCCTTTTCGGCATTGAGGAGGGCGGCTTTCTGGGGCCTTTCGAAAGCTGGGCGTTGATGGACGACAATCCGGGAGACACAGGCCGTGCTTCCGGCGCGCACTGGTTCTTTCACATGACGCTGGCGGCGCTCGGCGCCGTCATCGTCTCCTCTGCAATCTCGGAACGCGTGCGGCTCTGGCCCTTTCTGTTTTTCACCGCGCTCTGGGCGGGGCTGATCTATCCTATCGGCGCCTCCTGGGTCTGGGGCGGCGGCTATTTCGCGGAGGAATGGAGCTTCCGTGATGCGGGCGGCGCCGCGGCCGTTCACCTTTCCGCCGGGGCGGCGGCGCTCGCCGCCATCATCGTCATCGGCCCGCGTTCCGGGCGCTTCGGTCATGGGCCCTCGCGCCCGCAGGTGTCGACGGCGCTTCCCCTTTCAGCCTTCGGCGCGCTGCTCGCCGCTGCGGCGCTGATTGTCGTCATTCTGGGGTTGCTGGGGCCGATCAGTTCCGTTGAAGCGGCGATCACCGCCGGCGTCGTCGCCGCGAACGGACTTGTGGCCTCCGCCGGCGGCGCGCTTGCAGCCATGTTCCTGACACAGACGGTCTATCGCCGCACAGGTCTCGTCTCCGCCATTACTGGCATCGTCGCCGGGGTCATTTCCATCGCCGCCGACCCTGTGTCGCCCGCCTTGTGGCAGGCGGCGATGATCGGCGCCATCGGCGGCGTCATCGTCACCGTAACCCCGCCTTTTCTCGACCGGCTTCATCTAGACGACGCCGGGTTCGTGATTGCCGGCCATTGTTTCTGCGGCGGCTGGGGCGCGATCGTCGCTTTCTGGATGACGGAGCGGATCTGGCTGCCGGGACAGCTTCTCGGGACGGCGGCGATTGCGGGCTTTTCCTTCCTGATGAGCCTCCTCATCTGGACGGCGCTGAAATACACCATCGGGGTGCGCTCGGCGCCACTGGAAACCCTGCACCCGCCCGAGGGCCAAAACCCCGCGGCCGCCAATGGCTGACTCCTCCAATCGTTAATCGGCGTTAACCCTTTTTTGGAAAAGCCATGGCAAAGTCCGCGTTAACGCTTTTTCACCCTGACTTGTCCGCAAACGCCAGTTGAGCGCGCCATGCCGTCTAACGCCCGCACCTATTCCCGTTCCGCCCGCGCCCGTGGGGGCCGCAGCCGCCGCGATCCTTTCGCCGAGCTTGCCGAACGGGCGCAGAGTTTCTCGCGCAGCGTTTTGATGCGAGCCGGCGGAGCGGCCATGATCGTGCTCGCCCTGTGGCTGGCGGTTTCGCTCGCCACCTTCACGATTTCCGATCCGAGCCTGAATACCGCGACCCCTGCGCCGGTGCAGAATATGGGCGGGCCGCTGGGCGCTGTCGTCGCCGATCTTCTCTTGCAGATGATTGGCGGGGCGTCGCTTCTCCTCATTGCGCCGCTCCTCATCTGGGGCGCCGTCGCCGTCATGAAAGGCGCGCCGGACGAAACGCCTTACGAGTTCTGGCGCCGTCTCGCCGTCGCGCCGGCCGCGATCCTTTCAGGCGCGGCGTTTCTCGCCTCCTGGACGCCCCCGGCGGACTGGCCCTATGTCGTGGGCGCCGGAGGCCTTGTTGGCGGCGTCTTTTTCGGGGGCGTGACGGGGCTTTTGTCGGTTCTCGGCGCAAGCGTCGCCCGTGGGCTCGCCGCGGGTCTGTTCGCCATGGCCGCCCTTGTTTCCTACGCCATGCTGTGCGGCCTCACCCGCGAGCGCCTTGTGGACGCCTGGTGGACGTTGGAAGACGGCGTCCTGTGGCTGCGAGACGGCGTTGACGCGCTGCGGGCGCGGTTCGCCGGAGAAGAAACGGAAGACGAAGAGGGCGAGGAAGATGACGATTATGAGTACGAATATGAAGAGGATGACGAAGATCTAGGCGATCTCGAAGAGGAATATGACGAGGACGGCGAGCCGGTGCTGGCGGCGCCCGCCCGTAATCGCCGCCGCAAGATCATCCGTAAAAAGAGCAAAAAGAAAGAAAGCAAGCGCGAGCGCCGCGAAGCGCAGCCGAGCCTGCCGGTCTTTTCCGCGGACGATTTCGAACTGCCGCCGCTGAACCTTCTCGCGAAACCCAATGGCGCCCGCCGGGCCGTGGTTTCTGACGAGGCGCTGGAACAGAATGCGCGCATGCTCGAAAACGTGCTCGCCGATTTCGGCGTGCGCGGCGAGATCATCAATGTGCGCCCGGGGCCCGTGGTCACGCTATACGAACTGGAACCCGCCGCGGGCACAAAATCCTCCCGCGTTATCGGCCTTGCGGACGACATCGCCCGCTCCATGAGCGCCGTCGCTTGTCGCGTGGCGGTGGTGCCCGGCCGCAACGCCATCGGCATCGAATTGCCCAATCAGGACCGGGAAATGGTGCTCCTGCGCGAGCTTCTCGGCGCTGAAGACTATGAACATTCCCGCGGCGACCTGACCCTGGCGCTCGGCAAATCCATCGGCGGCGAGCCGACCTTCGCCGATTTGGCGCGGATGCCGCACTTGCTGATTGCCGGCACCACCGGCTCGGGCAAATCCGTTGGGATCAACACCATGATTCTGTCGCTCCTCTATCGGCTGTCGCCGGAGCACTGCAAGCTGATCCTCATCGACCCGAAGATGCTCGAACTGTCGGTCTATGAAGGCATTCCCCATCTCCTGGCGCCGGTCGTCACCGATCCGCGCAAGGCCGTCGTCGCGTTGAAATGGACCGTGCGCGAGATGGAAGAGCGTTACCGCAAAATGTCTAAGGTTGGCGTACGGAATATCGAAGGTTTCAACGCTCGCGTCGCCGAAGCGGAAGAAAACGGCGAAGTCCTGACCCGCACCGTTCATACCGGCTATGACGAAGACACGGGCGAACCCGTTTATGAGACGGAAGAGCTCGAATACGAACCCATGCCGTTCATCGTCGTCGTCATCGACGAGGTGGCCGATCTGATGATGGTCGCCGGCAAGGACATCGAAGGCATGGTCCAGCGTCTCGCCCAGATGGCCCGCGCCGCCGGCATCCACCTCATCATGGCGACCCAACGGCCATCCGTCGACGTCATCACCGGCACGATCAAGGCCAACTTCCCGACCCGCATTTCGTTCCAGGTGACGTCGAAAATCGACAGCCGGACGATCCTTGGCGAACAGGGCGCCGAGCAGCTTCTCGGCCAGGGCGACATGCTCCATATGGCCGGCGGCGGGCGCCTCCGGCGCGTCCACGGCGCTTTCGTCTCCGATGACGAGGTCGAGAAAATCGTTGCTTTTCTCAAAAAGCAGGGCGCCCCCGATTACGTCCAGGAAGTCACCGAGATGAAGGAGGACGAGGGCGGGGCCCTGGACGGGCTCGACCTCGGCGGCAACACTTCTTCGGGCGACGCACTCTACGACAAGGCGGTGGCGGTGGTGATCCGCGACCGCAAGGCGTCCACGTCCTATGTCCAGCGCAGGCTCCAGATCGGCTATAACCGGGCCGCGACCCTGATCGAACGCATGGAGGAAGAAGGGGTCATTTCGCCGGCGAACCATGCGGGCAAGCGCGAGGTTCTGGTCGGCGACGACGCGGCCTAGCCAGAAAGCGTTGCCGCCTCAGAGCGCCAGTTTGTCGCAGTGCAGCATGGGGCTTTAGCGGAAGAGTTCTTTTCCGACCGGCTTTCAAAGCGGAAAAGAGAAAGGAAATGCTCGGCTTAAGACAGATAGTTCTGATCTTGGCCGGAACCGAAGCGTTAACCATTGATTTCCGGCATGATCCATGCGCGCGCCGTTGTTTTTTACGATTTGTTAGGCATACTCCTCGGTGCGGGGAGTGTTTTCATTGGGGTGGCGTATGTCAAAGAGCTATGAAAATCTCCCCGGCGCAGCCGGGAAGGCGCGGTTTTTCCGCCCGAGCCGTTATGATGCGGCCGCCATTTTCGCTGGCTCGCCTCCCAGCGTCATTTTTGAAGACGAAGTTTTTGAACTCGAAAATATCAGCGCGGCTGGCGCGGGCTGCATCAAGCGCGTTCGTGAGGATGAGGGGGCGGTTCCCGCGGGTGCGAGCGGCGTCCTGCGGCTCACCCAGCATGGCAGGGATTTGTTCCTCGGCGCTGCGCGCAAGGTTCGCCGCGTGGCCGGACCTGGCGGGATAAGCGCCGGTTTTGAGCTGGAGGCGAACCGCTTCGATCTCGACTGGCTGATCCGCGAAAATGCGAGCGTCCTTGCGCGCGCGAGGAGCATGGCGGCGCCGGACCTTGAACCGTCCATCGCCTACAAGACGTTCTGCGCCGACGCCACCGCGTTTCTCGGCGGCTATCTGTTGCGCATTCAGAAATATGTCGCGCCCATCGAAGACCGCTGTTCGCAAGATGAGCGCAACGAAATCGCCCGTGATCTTGCTGCGGCTGCGGAAGGCGAATGGCTCGATCTTATCGCTCGGGGCAATGAGCTGACGGCGGAGATCCATAACGACAAGCAAAAGCGCATTGCCTACAAGTCGTACACAGAACGCACTGTGTCTCAGATTCTGATGGGCGGTCCCGGCTGGGCGCGCTGCTACTACAAACCGGCGGGTTATCCCGGCGACTACAAGATCATGAATTACGGCTATGAGCAGAAACCGGAAGGCGAGACTGTAGCAGAGAAGTTTCTGCACCTTCTGGGCATGAGCGCGTCGCGCTTCGTCATTACGCGCATGGAGACGGTGGCGGGCCTGATCGCCGATTACGCCCATGCGCGCCGCAAGTATGCCGGCGAGGAGTTCGTCATCACGAGCGTCGGCGCGGGCCCTGCGCGCGAACTTGCCGATATTCTCGAGGAAACGCCTGAAGACGTGCGCTGGCGCGTCAATCTCGTGGATCAGGAGCCTGCGGCCCTCGATTTTGCCTTTGACAGCGTCGCCCATCTTTCAGAGCGCGACCGCATAACGGTTCGAGGCCTGAATATCTCCTTCCGCGAAATGCTGCGCCCGTCAGGGGACAACGGGGTATTTGTCAGCAATGACGTGATCTATTCCTCGGGGCTTGTAGATTATCTCAATCCGCTCCTTGCTCAGCGTTTCGTCAAGCGGTTGTACGACTTCGTTAAACCGGGCGGCCAGGTGATCATTGGTAATGTGAATAATCTCGCCACGGGGCGTATCTGGCCGCTCGAATATGTGACCGACTGGAGTCTTTACTTCCGCAATGAGGACGAAATGCGCGCTATGGCGCGCGACATTCCCGACGCCAAGGTTTCGGTGGTTTCCGATCCGCTTGAAGCGGTCTATTTCCTTGTGGTGGAAAAACCCGCTGAATAAAAGCCGCTTAATCAGGAAGTCGGGGCCGCGCGCCTTCAGGCGCGCTTCGCATCCGTTTTCTCGGCCTTGTCTTTTACGGGCGGGTTGAATCTGATTATTGCGCAAGTGCCTGAATGCCCGTCCGATGCAAGGCGGATCGTGGCGTTCTGATCCTCAAAAATATGTTTGGCGAGCGTCAGGCCGAGGCCAAGTCCTTCGCGTGAGCGCACCAGGGCGGATTCGTTCTGGGTAAAGGGCTTCATCGCTTTTTCGACCTGTTCGGGAGACATGCCCCGGCCTTCATCGCGTATGGCGAGCTCATAAGCGCCGTCATCGAGCCGCTGACCGCTGATATGCAGCGTCGTCCCGCTAGCCGAAGCATTGATCGCGTTCTCGATAAGATTGTTGATGGCGTAACAGGTATGGACGATGTCGATGTTGATTATCGCATCCTCCAGGGCGTCGGTTTCAACGTGTATTGAGGCTTTTTCCAGGGGCGCCCGCATGCGTTCGAGCGCAACGTCCACAAGTTCCTGCGCCGAGGTTTCGACAATCTCATATTTCATTTTGCCGGCGGTGGCGTCCACAAAGCGCAGCATCTTCTGGATGCGCGACAGAAGGACATGCGCCGAACCGTGGATTTCGTTGAGATGGCGCAGATTGTCGCCTGCGTCATTGGCCGCCTTGAAGGAGTTAGAGACGACTTCCGCATAGCCGATGATCTGATGCAAAGGCGTTCTGAGCTCATGGCTCATCATAGACAGGAAGTTGATCTTGGACTGATCCGCTGCGGTCGCCTCGATCAGCAGTTTCTCGATGACTTCTTTGTCGCGCTGGAGCTGCTGGTCGCGAAGCCATATCATGCGCGAGCGGACTTCCTGCAGATAGCTCGTTGCGACAGCGACGACCGCAATTGAGAGCATGAAGAAATGACCCGAGATTACGTCGACATCTGAAAAGGCCGGGCGCATGTTCAGCACGGCCACATAAACCGCCGATGTGGACAGGTAAGCCGCAGCCGCAACCAGAAACGGGATGCGCATGATGCAGGATGATGCGACGAAAGCGACCAGAACGCCGATGATGTAGGGAGGCGCGCCCTCGGGCGGAATGATTGCGATCATGGCGATGATCGAAAGGCCCGAGAGCCAGATGCCTCCGGCGCTCAGCCAGCCGAAATGAGGTTTGATTTTCGGCACGAAAGAGAGCGGCACCAAGGCCGCAATCATGCAGGCGACGATGCCGCGCATGGTCAGCACGGTCTCAAGCCCTTCATTGATGGTCAGAACGTCGAGAAGGCAATATCCCACATAGGTGACAATGACGAGGTACCAGAGCATGCGTTCGCCCGGCAGAGTCGTCTCGACCAGATTCTGGATATAGCGCCGTTCCGTTTCGCGGTCCTTGAACCGCGCCCGCCACGGCGAAATGCCGTCGCGTTCCAGCGTTTGCTGAAACACGGTTAGCGGATTTGGCTTCTTCTGAGGGGCCAATCCGGCGGAATTAAAGGGCGGCGCCATGGTTTGGTCCTAAACCAAGAGAGTTAACGAGGCTTTGGCGCGCCTGCGAAACTATGGCGCTTACGGATTGATTTTCAGGAGGACGGCGCCGCCGCGAAAGCTGCTTGCGGGAAAGTAAACAAAGACTTAATATATTGCTTATGTCAGATGCTGGAACCCTTGATGCTCATGCGCCCTCGGGCGTGAGAACCGTTGCTCGCGGTGCGGCCTGGACGACAATCGCGCTTTTTTTCGTCCTCTGGGCGGGTCTTATCGCATCCGTAACGGCTGTTCTGAACGGGATGTTTCCACTCTGGGCCGGGTGCCTTGTCAATGCGACGCTGCTTTATGTGTTGGCGCATATCAATCATGAGGCCATTCACCGCAACATTTCCGGCGGCAATCCGCGCCTCAGATGGCTGAACGAAGCTATCGGCCAGTTCGGCAGCATCTGGTTTTTCCTGCCCTTCCAGGCTTTCAAGGCCGTTCATCTCGCCCATCACGGGGCGCCCAATAACGCCGCCACCGATGGCGACATGTGGGTCGCTCGCAAAAATCCGCTGGCGGTCCTGGCGGGCTGCGCCACCATACTGTGGGGTTATGAATTGCAGCTCTGGCGGATGGCTAGCGAAGGCAAGCTGAAGCGCAGCGCGACGATTTCGATCTACAGCCAGCGGCTGGCGGTCATTGTGGCGTGGACCTTTCTTTTCGCAATCGGTTACGGTGCCGAAACGTTTTTCCTGTGGATCCTCCCGGCGCTGATCGTCATGCCGGTGCTGGCGATGTTCTTCGCTTTTATCGTTCATCAGCCCCATGACGAGACCGATCCTTATCGTTCAAGCAATGTGATCCTGGCTCGAGGGCCGTTGCAGCCGCTGGTGACGGCTATCTTCGTTTTCCAGAATTATCATCTCATCCACCATCTCAATCCGCGCATCCCCTTCTATCGCTATGGCGAGCATTTCCGCGCCCGCCGCGCGGAGCTTGAGGCCAAAGGGGCCTCAATCACGACGATTTGAGATTTTGCGCGGCGCTGAAACGGCCGAAAATTGTAAAAAATCAAACGAAAATCGTGCCGCCAGCCGGAATAACCACGGCTGGTCTGAAATTATGATAATAAAAACAAATAATTAGAGCAGCGGCAGCATTCTCTGCTGCGAACATGTTTCGTTTTTCGAAATAATCTCTATAACCGCCACATCATCTTCCATTTGCCGGTGTTTTTGCGTTGAGGCGCGTTGGTAAAGGCGTCTTCGCGGCCTGGCTTTCAAAGAGCTCGCCCATAAGTGGCGGGCGCAACAATCTGAGGGGTTTCAAGTGAAACAGTATCTGACTGGCGCATCGTTGATCGCCGTTTCCGCCGTCTTATCAACCGCTGCCCATGCACAGGTGGACCAGATTGTGGTCACCGCTACGAAGCGGACAGAAACCGCACAGGACATTCCTGTCGCCGTGCAGGCGCTGGGCACTGAAAATCTCGACGAACTGCGCGTCGACAATTTCAACGATTATCTTGTGCAGCTTCCAGGCGTCACCGCCGGCGGCAGCGGGCCGGGTCAGAACACGATCTATATTCGCGGTCTCGCCTCCACGACGCCGAATCTGACGACGGCCGGCGTCGCGGGGCTTGCGCCCAACGTTGCGCTCTACCTTGACGAGCAGCCTTTGTCCCAGCCGGGCCGAAATCTCGACGTCTACGCCGTCGATCTTGAGCGGGTTGAAGTTCTGCCCGGTCCGCAGGGGACCCTGTTCGGCGCGAGCTCACAGGCAGGCACCATCCGCCTAATCACCAACAAGCCGCGCCTCGGCGAGTTTCAGGCGTCGGCCCAGGCCGGCGTCTCCACCACCAAGGGCGGCGAAATGAGCACCAAATTTCAGGGCATGCTCAATATTCCGGCCACTGACAATCTGGCGCTGCGCGTTGTCGGTTATATCGACGACGCTGGCGGCTATATCGACAATGTGCAGGGCACGCGCGACGCATCGGAATCCGCGCGCTTCCGTCCTGAAGGAACCGTGCGCGCGAACGGCGTTCCGGTGTCCTCACAACGCGCCGGTTTCCAGTCCACATCGGATCTGTCGGGCGTAACCTTCCTTGAGGCTGACAACGCCAATCTCGTCGAAAAGGATTTCAACGACACGCGCTACACCGGCTTCCGGGCGTCGGCGCTTTATGAAATCAACCCTGACTGGACCATCACCGTCACCCACGCCCGTCAGGATCTGGAATCCGACGGTGTTTTCTTCACCGATCCGGATCTCGACGAATATGAGATCCAGCGTTTTGAGGAAGACCGCCTCGAAGACGATTTCCACAACACGAGCTGGACAGTCGAGGGCCGCATTGGCGCGCTCGAAGCGCTTTATACGGGCGCGTTTACGGACCGCGACACCAATCAGCGGGTGGATTACTCCGATTATCTCTTCGTCGGCCAGTATCTGCCTTATTACATATGCGACGGCTCGGTGAGCTATCCGGGCATGGCCGCGCCGGCGGGAACCTGCCAGGCGCCGAATCTCTTCGTCGACTCGGTCACCGAAACGCATGTCTTTACGCATGAACTTCGCTTCAACACGCCGGCGGACAAGCGTCTGCGCGCCACCGTCGGCGCGTTCTACAGCGATCTGAGCCTCGAAGAGCGCAATGATTTCACCTATCCGGGCTCGACCCTGGCCGATGTTTTCGGTCAGCCGGTTCCGGGTCATCCTAATAATGGTTTTGCGCCGAACTTCCCGTTCATGACCGGCTTCACCTCCGATCCGGGTCCGTTCCCCGATGGCGTGATCTTCAGAAACGATATTCGCCGTACGGATGAACAGCTGGGCTTTTTTGGCGAGGCCAGTTTCGAACTCGTCCCCGACACGCTGACCCTTACCTTCGGCACGCGCTACTACGACATCGAAGTCGATTTCGAAGGCGGCGCAAACTCGTCCTTCTGTAATTCGTTCCAGGCGGATGCGGATGCCTTCGGCACGGATATCAGTGATATCTATAATGGCGACGGGGAAGTGACCTTCCGCGGAACCTGCGATACGAGCCGACACATCACTTATATGCAGGGCCAATCCATCGCCGATATCATGGCGATCGACCCGGCGCTCTCCATGGCGCAGGCGACGCAGATTTTCAACGCGCTCTCGGCGCCGGACAAAGCGTCGACCGACGGCTTTATCTTCAAAGGCAATATCAGCTGGACGCCGACGGACGACCTTCTGTTCTACGCCACCTATTCCGAAGGCTTCCGTCCGGGTCTCCTTAACCGTCCGGGCGGCGCGGCCGGACCCAACGGTTACACCGTGCCGTTCGCCGTCGATACGGACGAAGTGACCAACTACGAACTTGGCTGGAAAACGCAGCTTTTCGATAATCAGCTTCAATTGAACGGCAATGCCTTCTTTGTTGAGATCGAACGTTTGCAAACAACGATTTTCGATCCTTCCATCACGAATCTCTTCTTCTCGGATAACGCGGCAAATGCGGAAATCCTCGGCGTCGAAGGCGATGTGATCTTCGCGCCCTATTCCATCGAAGGGCTCACGCTGGCGGGCGCCTTTTCCGTACTCGATACGGAAGTCAAGGAAGTGCTGACGCCGACAAATGACGTTATCGCCGGCAGCGAACTTGCTTTTGCGCCGACATTCCAGGGTAATGTCCGCGCCCGCTATGAGTGGAGCCTCTCCCCGGATCTGCGCGCTCACCTGCAGTCGCAGGTGGTTTATTCCGGTTCGTCCTACAGCGACATCATTGAGATCAACAAGGCGAAGGTGAATGCGTGGACAACTGTCAGCGCCTCGTTTGGCGTCGCCGGTGAAAAATGGTCCATGGAGATTTTCGGCGAGAATCTCGGCAACACCTATGGGGAGCTTGCCAATAATTTTGTCAATGACCGCTTCCGCACGACAGTCTTGCGGCCGCGCACCATCGGCGTACGGTTCGGCTACACCTACTAAAACTGAACGCCCGTTATGGTGCGCCGACGACTTCAATAACAAAAGCGCCCCTGTCAAAGGGGCGCTTTTTCGTCAATAATGAGCGTCATTTGTCTGGAGAAGAGGAAAAAGCGGAGACCACATTTCACGACGCCCAGCGGCTGATGTCGGCCGGGCGTTTTGAAGAAGCGCGCGCTCTTCTCCAGCCGCCGCTTGAACAGACGCCGGATTCCGTTGACGCTCTCTATATGAGCGCCGTTTGCGAACGCTATCTGAAACGTCCGGACAAGGCGGCGGCGCTGTTAAAGACACTGAAGACTGTTTCTCCCGATTTTGGCCGGGCCTTTCAGGAAGAGGGCCATCTGGCGCGTGATGCGGGCAAGAGGGACCAGGCTTTATCCGCCTACGCACAAGCTGTGCGCGCTAATCCGGGCCTGGAGGCGAGCTGGCGCGGCCAGGAACAAATCCTGCGCGCGATGGGGCGGGATGCAGAAGCCGCGCAAGCCAAAGTTCAGGCCGAAAGACTGGCGGCGCTCCCGCGAGAGCTCCTCGCCGCAACGAATTTTCTCCATGAAGGAAAGCTGTTGAAAGCGGAAAATCTTTGCCGCCGTTTTCTGCAAAATAATCCGAAACATGTTGAGGGGATGCGCCTCCTCGCCGATGTCGGCGCGCGCATGGGCGCGCTTGATGATGCGGATTTTCTTCTCGAAAGCGCCATCGCATTCGAGCCCGATAATATCCAGCTTCGTCTCGATTACATTCAGCTCTTGCGCAAGCGCCAGAAATTCGAGGCGGCGCTTGAGCAGGCAAAAGCGCTTTATTACAGGGACCCGGAAAATCCCTTGTTCCAGTCCCATTACGCCATCGAAAGCCTGCAGACCGGTGACTTCGAAAAAGCGCTGGCGCTTTTTGACAAGGTGCTGGAAACGCTGCCGAACGATCCGGCTACCCTCACATCGCGCGGTCACGCTCTGAAGACATGGGGACGCCGCGATGACGCGATCCGGTCCTATCGCGCAGCTTTTGCCGCAAAGCCCGATCAGGGCGACGCCTATTACGGCCTCGCCAATCTCAAGACCTATAAGTTCACCGATGACGAAGTGGCGGCTATGCGCGCCGAAGAAGCGCGCAGCGACATCTCTTATCAGGACAGATATCATCTGTGCTTCGCCCTTGGGAAGGCGTTTGAGGATCGCGACGATATCGAAACAGCCTTCGCCTATTACGCGCGGGGTAATGAACTAAAGCGCTTGAAAAACGCCTATCGCACCGAAGATATGGACAAGGAATTTCGCGCACAGATGGAAGTCTGCACGCGAGAATTGTTCAAAGCGCGCACTGGCGCCGGTTTCGATGCGATCGACCCGATCTTCATCGTTGGGTTGCCGCGTGCTGGTTCGACGCTGCTCGAACAGATTCTGGCGTCGCACTCTCAAGTGGACGGCACGCTTGAGCTGCCGAATATCCTGTCCCTGTCGCAATCCCTGCGCGGTCGGCGCCGCGTCGCCGGCGCGTCGGCTTATCCGAAAGTTCTCGAAGAATTGCCGATGGAAAAATTTGCGGAGATGGGCAAGGCCTATATCGAGGAAACCCGCATTCACCGCGCCGGCGCGCCGTTTTTCATCGATAAGATGCCCAACAATTTTCGTCATATAGGGCTCATCCATCTGATCCTGCCCAATGCGAAAATCATCGACGCCCGGCGCGAGCCCATGGCGTGCTGTTTCAGCGGCTTCAAGCAGCTTTTCGCCGAAGGCCAGGAATTCACTTACGGGCTTGAGGAAATCGGACGTTATTATCGCGGCTATGTGGAGCTTATGCGCCATTGGGATGAGGCGCTTCCTGGACGAATTCTGCGCGTGCAGCATGAAGACGTCCTCGACGATCTTGAGGGCCAGGTGCGCCGCATGCTCGCTTATTGCGGTCTTCCCTTCGAAGGGGCGTGCCTTGATTTTCATAAAACGGACCGGTCCGTACGCACGGCAAGTTCGGAACAGGTGCGCCAGCCCATCAACAAATCCGGCGTCGATCAGTGGCGACGATTTGAACCTTATCTCGATCCCTTGAAAACGGCGCTGGGACCGGCGCTGACGGAGTATCGCTCGTGACCAATGAAAACGAAGAACTGTTGCCCGAAGAACTGGCCCCGGAAGAGTCGGCCTATGAGACCGACTACACGACGGGTCAGGACAATATCGAGTTTCTGGGGCTTGACATCCATAACCCCGTTTTCTTTGCGAGCGCGGCCTTGATCCTCAGTTTCGCCGGTTCCGTCCTTTTGTTTCCTGACAGCGCCGGCGGCGTGCTGACCGACGCCCGCGACTGGACGCTGTTGCATTTCGACTGGTTCTTCGTCCTCGCCACCAACATCATTTTCCTGTTTTGCCTGTTTTTGGGATTTTCGCCGCTCGGCAAGATCAGGCTGGGCGGGCCCGAGGCGCGGCCCGAATTCGGGACCCTGTCCTGGCTTTCCATGCTGTTTTCTGCGGGCGTCGGCATCGGCATGGTGTTCTATGGCGCGGCGGAGCCCGCGGCCTATTACACCGACTGGTTCGGCACGCCCCTCGATGTCGCGCCGCGCACGCCCGAAGCGGAACGGCTGGCTTTAAGCGCGACCATCTTCCACTGGGGCGTCACGCCCTGGGCGGTCTATGCCGTGATCGGTCTGGCGCTCGCCTTTTTCACCTTCAACAAAGGCCTGCCGCTGACTATTCGGTCGGCCTTCTATCCTCTTCTCGGAGAGCGGGTCTGGGGCTGGCCCGGGCACATCATCGATCTTGTGGCCGTTGTCGCCACGATCTTCGGCCTTGCGACGTCCTTGGGGCTCGGCGCCAAACAGGCGGCCAGCGGTCTTGATTTCCTGTTCGGCGTCGGCAGCGGTCTGACCACCCAGATCATTCTGATCATGGGCATCACCGCCATGGCGATTTTTTCCGTGGTGCGCGGCCTGGATCAGGGCGTGCGCATCCTGAGCAACATCAATGTGCTCATCGCCATTGCCTTGCTGATCTTCGTCATAATAGCGGGGCCGACGCTGGCCATCATCAAAGGCTACGGCGCCAATACGCTCGCCTATGTCACTGACAGCGTGCGTCTTTCCAACTGGATCGGCCGCGAGGACACCGAATGGTTCCACGGCTGGACGATCTTTTACTGGGCGTGGTGGATTTCCTGGTCGCCTTTTGTGGGCATGTTCATCGCCCGTGTTTCGCGCGGGCGCACCATCCGCGAGTTCCTGCTGGCGGTCCTGGCCGTGCCGGTTGTGGTGGCCGTGATCTGGTTCACCTCTTTTGGCGCGACCGCGATAGATCAGGTGAAATCGGGTGTCGGCGAACTGCCGAACGGGGTCACGGATGTCTCGCTGGTTCTGTTTCAGATGCTGGAGAATTTGCCGCTGGCGGAGCTGTCTTCCTTTGTGGCGATCCTTTTGCTGATTGTCTTCTTCGTGACGTCGTCGGACTCCGGTTCGCTCGTCATCGACAGCATCACGGCGGGCGGCAAGCTTCACGCGCCGACGCCCCAGCGCATTTTCTGGGCTACCATGGAGGGATTGATCGCCAGTGTGCTTCTCGTGGGCGGCGGGTCGGCGGCTCTTTCGTCGCTTCAGGCGGGGGCGATCACCACGGGGCTGCCTTTCACCCTCGTCTTGCTGGTCTGTTGCGTCAGTCTTTATCGCGGCTTAAAGGAGGAAACCGCCGGCTAGACGGGAGCCGGTTAGGCAAGCGGTGCGCCTCATGACAAGCCGGCTAGACGACGCCCTGATCGCCCTGCGTCAGATCCTGCGCGCGACGGAGATCAGCGCGCGGGCGCTCGCCAAAAAATGCGGACTGACGCCCTCCCAACTGATCCTGATGGAGCTGATCGCAAAATCCGGCGGCATGTCGCCGAGCGCGCTTGCCAAGGAGATTTCCCTCAGCCACGCGACTGTCAGCGCACTGATTGACAAGCTGGAAGCGCGCGAGCTGGTGAAAAGAATGCCGGATGACGCGGATAAAAGACGCATCACCGTAGTCCTTACGCCGGCCGGCGCGGCGACCCTCGAAGATGCGCCAAGCCTTTTACAACAGCGTTTTGAGCGCGGGTTTTCAAAACTTGAGGACTGGGAACAGTCTTTTCTGGTGGCGGCGCTCACGCGCACGGTCGCGCTTCTCGACGCCGAAGAGCTTGATGCCGCGCCCGTGCTTGATGTCGGCGCCATCGGCGAGCCGGCGCGTTGAAAGCCCAGCGTGGACGCCGGCAAGATTTGAATTGGAAGAAAAATGGAGCGGGCGATGCGCGCCAAATGGCAAAAATAACCTAATAAAATCAATGGATTAATGAGGCTTAAGTTCCAAATTATGGCCCAAATTCTGGTAACTTTCTAGCCCAATTCGCGCGGGTACAAGCTCGCACTGACTGCGAATATTGTGGGCCGAGGTTGGTCCAAACCCAATTATATTGATCGGTTGTATCATTCTACCTTGAGAGAGCTATCACCACGCATATCCCGATGACGCAAATGGCCAGAGCCGCTGGTACAATGCAAATCTGTAAGAGTGCCGTGCGCCCTGAAATTAAACCCGTACTCGTCGAGAAGGGTTCATCGAGAAACTCGGTCCAGTCCTTGTTCTCGCGCTTTTGCCGGGACGCGCGGCGCAAGACAATGGGCGTCCCAAAATACATGAGACCATAAAAAGCGCAGATGCCGATCATGAACACCGTCTCTGCGTCATGACTGAACGTCAGATAGAATATTACAAGGATCAATGCGAAAAGGCCCATAAATATCTTGAAGACACCGTCGTGAACCGCCGTGTTCACTGAGACACCTTTCGTGAGGGCTGAAGAGTCTGGGGCGTCTTCAACGCGGTCATCGCAGACGCGTTCCATGTCTCGTCGCAACTCCAGTTCTCGCTCTATGGTCAGATCATCCAGCATGGTCATCTCCTTACATGCATATCATATGCATGTTTTATATTGCATACCCCGCCCAAAAACAATATATAAGATGCATTATTAAGGATGACCCCATGCGACTGACCGTTCAGACCGACTATGCCCTGCGCATGCTGATGCATCTCGCCGTGAACGCCGACAGGCTTTCGACGATTTCGGAGATTGCCGGGCGCTACGACATTTCAAAGAACCACCTAATGAAGGTCGCGCAGACCCTCAGTAGCTGGAATATCATCGACTCCGTCCGCGGCCGCGCCGGCGGGCTGCGTCTTGCTCGCAAACCGGGAGACATCAGCCTCGGTTCGATTGCCCGTCCGCTCGAAGCCGGCAGCGCATTGGTTGAGTGTTTTCCTGGTGGCGCCGGTGCATGCCGCATCACATCCGCCTGCAAGTTGAAAGGCGTTCTTGCCGAAGCGCAGGAGGCATTCTTCACCGTTCTCGACACTTACAGCCTGGAAGATCTTGTGCGTCGAAATCCGGGCCTGCGCGATCTGCTGATGGAGGCGGCATGACCGAGGCTCGCCTTAGAAGCGCTGAAGAGCGACGCGCGGAAATACAAGCCAACGCAGCTTCGCTCGGCATCGACGAGGCCTACATCTCGCTCCTTGTAGAGACCTTTTATGAACGCATACGCGCCCACGAATTGATGGGGCCCATTTTTGAAACCGCCATCGGAGACCGCTGGGGCCCTCACCTGGAAACTATGAAGGCGTTCTGGGCGTCGGTGGCGCTCAATGCCGGGCTCTATTCAGGAAAGCCGGTCCCTGCCCATACTAAGCTTACCAAAGTGCAACCCTGGCACTTCAATATCTGGCTCGCCCTCTTCGAGCAGACGTTGAAAGACACTGCGCCGACTCCCGGTGCTGTCACCTATTTCATGGAGCGCGCGGAGCGCATCGCGAAAAGCCTGAAACTCGCCATGTTCGGTATCCCGGGCTTGAATAAAGGAGGTTCTAATGCTGATTCTTAAGGGCCTCGTACTCCTTGCCATGATTGGCGCGGTTCTATTCTTCGTAGTCTATGGCTGGGCGCTTACTTCCTCAGTGATGGACGATGCGAAGAATGGGAGGGTCATGGAGCTGGATCCTACCGGTCAATCGCTCTTTGCGGCCGCCAAGTACGGATTCTTCATTGGATTTTCGATATTCGTCGCCGCCTTGCTGGCATTGGGGGTTAAATGAAACGCGTCGCCGTAAACTGGGCCAGAGTCTGGCCGTTTCTCCTCCTATGGGGAGCCGCGCCCATGCCGCTCTATATTTGGCTAATTATCTATCTTCTCAATCGTTGATGGGAGTCGCTTCATGATTCAGCTTGATGGCGCCCAGATCCCCATTCTTCCCGTTGCTCTCGGTATCTGGGCAGGCGTCTCACTTGGCGGGTCGCTCGTCGCTGCACCCGCGAAATTTCGGGCGCCGTCACTCGAAATGACGACAGCGCTCGAAGTTGGACGTGCGCAATTTCTCTGGGTCGGCATCACCGAAGCGATCCTTTGCATAGGGATCATCGCCTCACTGCTTCTA
Organism: Parvularcula sp.; assembly: GCA_002704915.1. GTDB lineage: Bacteria > Pseudomonadota > Alphaproteobacteria > Caulobacterales > Parvularculaceae > Hyphococcus. Next base: position 142,454 of record PAIP01000062.1, on the reverse strand, counting down.
TGGCCGGTGTCGTACTGGAAATGGATGACTGCGCCCATCGCCCTCTTCGCACTTCAGCGGCTCGCCGTCATGCCGGCGCTTGATACGCGAACACTGGAGGTGATCAGCGGCGCGCCAGCCGGAGAGACGCATCTGCATATTGTCTACATCATCCTTGAAATCCTGAAATTCGTCGCGCTGATTACCGCCGCTTTCATCAGCCTGCGCAGTTTAGTGACCTCGACATGACCGCGCCTGTACTCCCTAGCGGCGTCGAGAAATACGCTGAAACGCCGGTGTTCAGCGAAACCAGCGTGCCGGAGAAATTGCTCGGCCTACACGATACCAAACCCGGCGTCTGGGGGCGTATTGTCATTCTCGAAGGTCAACTCGACTACATCATTCCCGGACCGCCGGAGCAGCATTATCGTCTGTCTACGGAGCAAAATGGCATAATTCGACCGACGGAACTCCACCGTGTCGTGCCCGTTGGAGCCGTGCGGTTTAAAGTCGAATTCTTCAAAGAAAATAACGCTCCATAAAAACACAATAGCGTTGCTGGCATGAGCTGGTGAAGCATTTCTTCGTTCAGGTACCCACTAGCAAGATGTGAGTAGCATTGTCTTTCTTTCCGATGACTTTTACGGCCAACGAATATAGCGCCAGTCATACAATCGGTACCCCATTCAACCTATCTCATCCTCTCAATCAACGCCGCAAATTAGAAACTGAAACGCCACCCACCCATAAAAATATCCCACCGAAGAACAGCCGCTGGAAGTGAGCAGTCGAAAGAATTTCAGCTCCCAAACCAGTGACCGAAAGGATAACAAGCACAATAGATGTAACTGATGTGTTTCTCGCAATAGCGTTTGCGAACACGCCCTTGGCATTCATCCGCGCAAGACTGAGGCACCAGAGAGCCATAGCCAAACATACGATTGCAATATGCATTCGTGTACTGAGTGCTTCCGGTTCATGAAGCTGTACCGGAAATGAAATACTTGCATACGCCAGACCAAACAGTCCTAGCAAAACGGCAAGAAGTCGGTCACTTATTGCAAGCCCGTATGTGATCCCGAACCCAGCGAGTAATATACCCACTCCGACAAAGCCGACTAAATTCCAAGCCATCGCAAATGGCTGGTCAGCAGCTCCTAATTCACTCACCACATCGTTTATTATATCAAAACTTGGCGTCAATTTTGCAAAAACAAAGAAACTCAAAACAAAAACGCCAATCGCAGCTATACCAAATATAGACGATATTTTTTTCATGCGCATATTTGATTTCTCCAAATATTGGTGGTGTGTGTTACGCTAGTCTTGCCAATAATAACTGCTCGGCGTTAGACAGAGCCCCGGCTTCCGCGGCGTTCACCATAGTCACTTGATAGCCCGCTGCATTTAGAGACTCAGCGAATACGCCAAGTCCCTCGAACGCGCTATGCTGAATGACAACACAACTCATCTGACACATGATCGCCTATCCCGTTGGCAGCGGACACCCGTCATCGGTGCAGCCATCGTCCTCAGGCGTATCGCTTGCCGCGGAAGCCGGGGTCGCGCCTTCCCGCAAGAGAGACATAATCTCTGCCCCAAGCAACATGTCCTCATCACGCCCGAATTTCTGCTTCCGGAGGTTTCCATCTCGATCAATGAGGATCGTCGTTGGCGTACCCTGCATTTGATAGGCGGACATGGTCTTCGGCGGGCCGCCACGATCGGACGGCGCATCGATGCCGACCGGAAAGGAAATGCGGTACTCATGAAGAAAGGCCTCAAGCGCCTCTTTCGTACCTTGCGCCCCATGATGTTCAAACACCGAATGCAAGCCAATGACGGCGACATCCTCTTCGCTGAAAAGCGCCCGTGCGCGCATTGCCTGTGGCAGTGAATGGGACACACAGCCCGGGCACAGCATCTGGAACGCCTCCACGAGGACGACCTTGCCGCGCAGCGACTCCAGCGTGATCGGGCTTGGCGCGTTGAACCAATCGATCGTTTGTAGTGGCCTGGCGGGACGGAGTTTCATGAGACGTCTCCTTTATTCGTGTGCCAATAGTCGTTGGCGGCGGCGATGGTCTGATAATGAATGGCGATCACTTGGGAGGACGCGATTAGTGCGTCGGCGTCTTTCGAATATTTCGGACGGAGCTTTTTCAGCGTGTCCATGTCGGGCTGGGTCACCTTCACGCCCAGCCGGGACAGTTTGATAGCGAGCTGAAAGCCTGTTTCCGGCGTTGGTGTCATCAGGCTATCCGGAAAGCCCGGGATCGGTTCTGTCATCTGTGATGCTTCTCCTAGAATGCGCGCTGCCAGCCGAGGGTCAGCGTCCAGTCGGTTTCCAGTTGCGGGCCATTCAAGTCACGGTGGAGAGGTAGACCCGCTTCAATAGCGAGGCGATTTTTCGCAAGCGGGCCATCCGTGAAGAGATAATTAGCGCCAAAGAGCAGCTCGGCCGTTTCGCCACCATAATTGTCAGGGTCGGCGGTCTGCACCGGCCCTGCGATCAGTGGATCAATCCCATCGATCTGGCCTTGCGAGACGGCTTTCAGGCGCGTGGAGACGCTGAGGCTTCGAGAAAAATCATAAGCAAGCCACGCTGTGCCCTCGAAGCGGTCGCCGAGCGCGTAACCTTCGTCATTTTCATCGAGCCGGATTGTGCCAAGCGCCTGCGCGCCCCAGGACCAGTCGCCCGCGCGGCCCAGATAGGTTACGCCGGGTTTCAGGTCGATTGTGCCCGACCCTAGCTGCATGGCATAGGGAAGTCGAACCGTGGGTCGCGTATTCATCGGTGTCAGGATTGTTCCGGTCTCATCGATCGACCCGGTCGGCAGACTGATGCCGAGATTCAGATGCCAGCGATGCGCGCCGTCCATATCGACGCCGATCAGCGCGCCAAGCGTCGTGTCGCCGAAGCCTGACGTCTCAGTGGTAAAAGACCCGAGCTCTGTCGTCCCCGCCGGTCCCTGGAACGTGACGTGATCCATGTCCTTCGTCACGAAGGATGTCATCGCGGTCAGCGTCACGCGATCGGTGAGCCCGTACATCAGACCCACCATATGCATGTCCATGGTCATCTCTTCGGGCACGACGCGCAAGGTCGGCGGCTGCATCGGCGCGCCGAAAAAGCGATTGGGGACCGAGGTGACGATGTTGTCTGCAGAGAGCGTATCGGTGCCGTCCCGCGAGCCCGCCATCTCCATGCGCATGAAACGGTAGGAGACCATCCATTCGCCTTGTCCATGCAGATGATCGCCCATCACGCCAATCGGCGCATGGCCGGAGGCCGTGTGGTTGTGTTTCGGGTGCTGAGCTGTAGGCGCCGCGCCTGGATGGGCGGCAGCGCATGGCGCAAGCAATGAAAGAGAGGCGATGGCGAATATTGTGCCGGGAACAAGACGGTTCATTCTGGGAGTATCCTTATGGGGCGGCGCAGCCGACGCCCCGCGATCGGCCCGGCCGGGGGGAGAGAGAAGCCAGAGGGCGCGATCGCGGGGCTGCGGCGCGGATCTATTTCAGATCATCAACGCTCGCACCGAAATTGATGTGGTAGGGCTGGCCGTCGATGACGAAGGCGGGCACGGATTTCACACCCGCAGCTTCAGCTTCCGCAAGTCGAGACGGCGCTTCACCGAGATGCACAATCTCGATATCGAACTTGCTCGGATCGAGGCTTGCAGCAAATTGCTGCTCCGCATCGACGCAGACGCCGCAACCGGCATGATAGAAAGTGGCTTTGGTGCTCATGGGAAACTCCTTTGTTGAGCGATTGAAACGTTAAGAACGCCCCCCGAAAGGCGCGCACGCGATACGGCCACCAGAGCCCCCGATGGGCTGGGTTTGAAGGTCATCTCGTGTTTGGTGGATGATCAGCGCGGCGCCATCCGCATCTCGCAACTCGGCAACGCTGATCAGGTTTGAGTAGAACTCGACGATTGCAGTGCCATCTACACCGACGTGAATATTTGGCAGATTGCCTCTGTGCGGACCGTCAGGGTGCAGAAGGCCATGGGGACCATCTGCAACGCCGATATGGGCGCCGGAGGCTTTGAAAGCGCCGGTATCTTCGCAATCACCAACGCTGTGAAAGTGAACCCCGTGCGGACCCGGAGGCAAATCTCTCACATCAAGTTGGACGAGAACGCCGTCACGGCCCTGCCAGGCCATAACATCGCCGATGCGTTCGCCGTCTGACCCAAAGACTCGCGCACGCGCGCGTTTCCCGTACTCTGTCGCGGTATCCGGGGCCGCCGAAACAGATATGGCACGGTCGCCAGTAGGCGAAGCGATGTCCCCGTCAGGAGACGTCGCTTGCCCACAGGCAGCCAGGCCCAAGAGGCCTAGCGCGCCAAGCGTAAGTGACAGGTCGGGGCGCATTACTCGGCCACGACCTTGCCTGGCAGGGAGAGATCGCCAGACGCGATGTCATGGACTCCGGTGACGCAGAGTAGCGGCGCTTCGCCATTCTCGTTGACCCGAAGCTCCGCAGTGACCGCATCGAAGGACACATCCTCGGCGTCGGCAACCGGCACGGTGATACGCGCCGTGCGACCATCGAGGATGGGGCTCATACCAGGGCTGTCCAGCGCGATGGGCAGGTAAGGCGCGGTGGCGGGCAGAAGGTCCTGGCCGGGCGAGACATCGCGTACCTTGAGGCCCGCGCCGCAAGCCTCGTCTTCGGTCAGCACCACCCAGTGGGAATGCCAGTCCGCGCCGTCATTGGCCGGATCGCCGTCGCCATCCTCGTCAAAGAGCGGCGTGTCGTCGAAGTCAGGGTGCGCGGTGATCGCAAGCGCCAGAATGCCGGACTCAGGATCAAAGCCGACCGTGCCGGGGTCCATGCTGGTCGGCCAGACATAGGACTCGACCTTGGCCCCTGTCAGCTGGCCGATCGGGACCGGCTTAACGCTGCCGGCGATGCCAGCGACTTCCATCGCGAAAGTGGTGAGGCGGCCGTCAGTTGTCGCTTCGGCGCTGGTAATATCGAACGCCGGGGTCTTGCTCTCATCGACGGGGCTCTTGATCGGGTGGGCGCAAGCGGATCCGGCGAATCCGGACGCCAGCAGAACGGCAAGAGTGAGATGTTTCATGGGTGTGCTCCTATTATAGTATCGACTCGATACAACTGGGCGCATACACCTTGACGAATTAACTTGCAAGCAAAGTTTTTAGTCGATACTAAAAATTATGTTCAGTTCTTCCTCCCATCTACTCGAACGCCTCGCGCGCCTCGTTCACAATGATGCCCATACCGGCGGCCTCAAACCCACGCAGTGGGAGGCGCTGCGCTATCTCGCCCGCGCCAACCGGTTTTCTCGCAGCCCCGGCGCGCTCACATCCTATCTCGGCATGACCAAGGGTACCGTGTCCCAGACCCTGCAGGCGCTGGAAAGAAAGGGGCTTATTGAGAAGCAGGCGGCGTCGGGCGACCGGCGCGGCGTCAAACTCGACCTGACGTCAGCCGGCGACCGTCTGCTCACGCATGATCCGCTGGGGGATCTGGACGCCTCGATCAATGCCCTGCCAAAGGAAGATCAGAAACGGTTTGGTGCCATGCTGGAAGGCCTGATGAAAAACATGCTCCACCGCCGCAGCGGAAAGGCTTTCGGCGCGTGCAAGACCTGCAGGCATTTCAGGCACAGACATGATCGTGGCGCACCGCATTTTTGTAGCCTTTTGAGTGAGCCTCTGTCCCGGAACGACAGCGATCAAATCTGCGCTGAACAAGAGGCGGCCGCATGATGCGGCCGGGCGTCAAACGCAATGTCGCGTCACCCGCCGATCATCCCGTCTGATGCGCTTATTGTCTCTGTACAAGACTGCCGCCTCGCGCCATCGGTTCGTTACCTCTACTTTAGGAAGTCTTCCAATGCGGCAACAATCTGCTTGTCAGCGTTAAGTCCTGTAAACCCGAAAGCCAATGGCCAGGTTTCTCCAGAAACACGGACCAACACCCGCGTCGCGCCACCGCTTTCATCTGAAATCGGCCGTCCGACTACGATACCTTCAATATCGCACAGGCGGGCGGAACGACGCTTGTGAAACCAGACCCCGTCCTGACGCCACTCAGCACTTCCGTCACTCTTATCAAGCGTCAGCGTTGTGCTGCGATAGAAGAGGAAACCGCCGACCACAAAAATCCCTCCCAGTACAGCGCCGAAAATATTGTCGTCAAAGTCTCCTCCGCGATGCAGAACGATGTCCAGCATGGACGCAAAGAGGGCCGCGGCGCCCATGAAAATAACACCCGACATTATCAGGATGGGCTTGTTCTGAACAACGAGTCTCGCCTCGCTCTGCTCAATGATCCGCATTCTTCGCTTCCCCTCTTTTAACTATCGCCATACGCCCGTGCGCTCCAGAAAGGGCGATATTTCAGGGGTGGACGAACGATATGGGAAAACTGACGGCAGCCGAACCGTCTTCGTTATGACAAACCGAATGAGACGCTGTGCTCCAGAGAACGCTTCGACTTCGGAGCCGCCCCAGATAATCTCAGCCTTGGTCGCCAGGAAAAGAAGGTCACCAGCATCCCAGTCTATAAACAAAAGGCCGGCACGGGGTTCGTTCATCAGATTGCCTATCGTGTTGAAAAGCGAATTTCCAATGAAGTCCGGTGTTGTCAGGGTCTTCTCATCGTCAATTCGGATGAAACCTGGCTTGCCTCCGCGATGGGAAACGTCCGCGCCGGCAGATGGGCCGGTCGCCTTTCCACTTGAAGAAGCAATGAAGAATGTATCGGCAGTTTCGACTAGCTTCCGATCAAGCGGAGAGAGACCTTCTCCAACTAGTTCGCTGGGCGGCGCTGTCACCTGAGAGGCGCTCAATGTATGCGTTCGCGCCTGAATATATTTTGGACAGTTGCCAAAGCTTTGGGCGACTTCAACATGAATGAGGTGATCATTACGCTTCAGGATGCGACCGTTGATCCGGTTACGCCGCCGTGTCGGCAATTCGATGCCAAGCAAACCGACATCAGCGCCTTGAACCAGCGCATTCTCTAATGGATCCCCGACATTGGGGGCTGCGTTGATGATCAAACTTTTGGGATCTGGCGATGCAGCAAAACCGGATGGTCCCACAAGAATGCTGGCCCATGGTTGTCCCGCCGCATCAACTCCACCGATGAAAACAAAAGGGAGGGTCGCATAAAATTCCCGATGCTGATCCGGCATGAAGTCACGGATCACCTTACGGCCGATCTGCTCCATCCTTTCACGGACCCCCATGCGTGATTGAACTGCCGCTTCGCCTTCATGAAACGGGCTCTCTTCATGCGCCCAACCGTCCGGCGCCTGAGGACCCTTGGATGACTTCACCATGGCAATCTGTCTCCATCAGCGTGAAAAAAACCACCAGTCTCATGGATTGTGAGCCGGTCCGTCAGGGCAACCAGCTTCGCCGCTGACTCAGCGGCAGAGACCATTCCCTCGCCATCTGTCAGATCGGTCCGCACAAAACCGGGATGGAGCATGAAAACACTGACGCCATCTTTCCGAAGATCAATCGCCAGATTGGAGCCAGCCATATTTAAAGCAGCTTTTGACATTCTATAACCGTACTCGCCGCCACTTCCATTATCGCCGATGGACGCCGCACGCGTCGAGATCAGAACGACCTTCGCCTTATTGGCCAGCTTGCCTCTAAGCGCGTGCGTCATGGACAAGGGGGCAATCGCATTGACCTCAAACTGGTGGCGGATGCGGTCTAAATCGAGGTCCGCAATAGTTTCGAACGTCCGTATGCCTGCGTTATGTATCAGAATGTCAATTGATCCGTTTTCGAGCTGCGTCTGTAGTCGCGCCAACGCACTCAAATCGGTTACATCAAAACCTTCTACAATCTCGGCCTTCAGCGCACACAGTTCCGGCGATGCTTCTCGGCAAAGCGCCAAAACCTCGCCGCCGCGCGCCACATATTGCCGCGCCAGTTCCAAGCCAATGCCCTTATTGGCCCCCGTCACGACAACATTCATCATGGTTGATAGGGAAACATCGCTCCCGCCTCCTGATAGGGTATTCTCTAAGCTGCAGCGGGCGCAAAAATTTCTAACCGGAGACCGCCGGGAATGGAGCATATGAAGTGGCGTGCTCTAGATCCCTGCCCGGGCGGTTGGGGTTGAAACTCAATTTCCACGCCCGGCCATGCGCTCACGCGGCTATATGCATTGTCCAGATCGGCGTCATCAGAGAGTTTCAACGCCAGATGATGCAATCCTATGTTTTGTTTACGATCGAACGGTGTTGCTTTTTCCGGGTTCTCGGCGCGCCATAATGTGATCACCAATTGACCGTCGGAGAGGAAGATCGCCGGATAGTCTGCATTCTCTCCGACCACTCGAAAGCCAAGCGCGCCTTCCAGAAACTCGCGTGTCAGCGTCAGGTCGGGCACCGTCAATCCGATATGATGGGCGCCGTTCGTGATGGCAGTATTGTCGGTCATGTGATCGACTCCTTTCTGAGCGTTAAAGGTCAAGATCGCTGAGGCCCGGATGGTCGTCCGGCCGTCGCCCCTGCGGCCAATGGAACAATCGGTCTTCCTCATTGATGGGCAGATCATTGATGCTTGCGATTCTGAGCCGCATCAGCCCTTCGGAGTCGAATTCCCAGTTCTCGTTGCCGTAAGCGCGGAACCAATTGCCTTTGTCATCGTGGTACTCATAGGCGAACCGGACTGCGATGCGATCATCGGTGTACGCCCAAAGTTCCTTGATCAGCCGGTATTCGAGTTCGCCTGCCCATTTGCGCGTCAGGAATGCGATGATCTCTGCGCGCCCGTTGATGAATTCGGACCGGTTTCGCCACCGGCTGTTTTCAGTATACGCCAGTGAGACGCGCTCAGGGTCTCGTCCATTCCAGGCATCCTCGGCCAAACGAACTTTCTGAGCGGCGGATTCTGTATTGAACGGCGGTATCGGGAGGCGTGACATTGTGCTTCCTCTTGATGTGTTGAGGTCAATGCGGGCGCTAACGGCTCTGGTCGGAATGCACTTCGATAAGCTCGACGCGGTAGCCGTCCGGGTCTTCGATGAAGGCAATGTTTTCCCGCTCCCCGGTTTCTTCCGGCGCGAATTTCATGGGTCCGGCAGGACGCAGGATATTGACGCCTTGCGCTTGAAGACGTTCACACGCGCCGGCTATGTCGGCGACCTCCAGCGCGATATGTCCGTATCCGGATCCATGAGTGTACTCCGTTTCGTCCCAGTTCCAGGTCAGTTCGACTGTGGGCATGGACGGATCATTTCCATACCCCATGAAGACAAGGGTGAAGCGGCCTTCCGGGAAAGTCTCTCGGCGGACCTCGCGCATGCCGAGCGCGTCGCGATAAAAGGCGATCGATCGATCAAGATCGCCGACACGGATCATGGTGTAGAGGATACCGTTCGGGATGTTCGATTGCTGAAGGGGGCTGTTCATTTCCATGACCTCAATTATGCTTCGCATCTACGCCGTCGCTTCCGCAATCAGCTGTTGGACGGCAGCGACCCTTTCCGGTCCTGCCTTCTCGGGAGACCCGCAATCAAATGGTGGCGCAGGATCGTATTCGACAAAAAGCTGGATCGTTTTAGCAAACTCCTCGCCCATGAGTTCGGCGGCGAGCGTGAGGCCAAAATCAATGCCCGCCGTGACGCCACCGCCCGAGAGGCGGTTGCGGTCGCGCACGACGCGCTCCGCGACGGGTACAGCGCCGAATTCCCTTAACTTGTCGCGAAACGCCCAATGGCAGGCAGATTTATAGCCTTCCAGAAGTCCCGCCGCTCCCAGAAGAAGCGAGCCGCTGCATACGGACGTTACATATTGGGCAACCTCCGCCTGGCGTCTCAAGAACTGCAGAACGTCTTCATCTCCAAGCAAAGGAACGACGCCAAGTCCCCCGCAAATGCAAATAACATCAAGGTCAGGACATGTGTCGAATGTCGTCGTGGGGTTGAGCGAAAAACCCGCATCCGCGTTAACCGGCGCAAGGTCTTTCCAGATCATGTGGATTTTGACGCCGGGAATTCGGCTCAAAATCTCGGCCGGTCCCGTGACATCGAGTTGAGTCATCTGCGGGAAAATCAAGAATCCGATATGGATGTCTTTCGTCATGGCAATCCTCATGGGTGTTTTCAGTGATGACGGGCGGTCTCAAGACCGCCCGTCGCGTGATTGAAGCGCTATTTGCAGACTTCGCCGGTATAGCGGACGAGGCCGACCATATTGTTGGGGTCGCGCAGATCGACGAGACCGTAGCTGTTGAATGTGCCTTTGGCGCCCTTGAGCGTGCCGCGTGTCACATCTTCCTGGATGTGATAGGTGATCTCGATCATGTAGCGGCCGGGCTTGCCCGGAACAGCGGTGAGAATGCCGAGATCCTTGGTCTGAAAGGCGCCGCCATCGTCATTTCCGAAATAGTGCTCCATGTCCATTTCAAGACCGGTTACGGTTTCACGCTGACCTGTGATTTTACCGGCGGCATTGGTGACGCTGCCGGTGAGAGTCGCCGAAATGATGATTGGATTGCCTTCGCCTTCGCCGAAGAAGTTCGGCACGGCGACGCCGCCGATCGGGGAGCAGCTTGAGCTTTCGGCATGAGCAACGGGGACGCTTGTGAGGCCGGCGACAATTGCGAAGGCAGCTGCACAGCCAAGTTTCTTGATCATGTGAGTATTCTCCTGTTGGGTTGGGTTTTGATTCAGGCGGCTTTGATGTTCATAGCGGCCTGAATGCCAGCCAGCGGGAAGATCTGTCCGCCTCCGGCCCAGCCGCCCTCCATGACTTCGTAAAGCATTGCCCAGTGGTTGAGTCGGCCTTCAAAGGGTCCGTAGACGTCATCAACAATGGCGCCGATGTCCTCGACGAGGGTTTTGCGGGTCTCGTCGTTCAGAGCGCCTTCCGGGGTCGTCACAGCGATGCGCAATGGCGGCTTATCGATTGCCTCGCCTCCGACATAGGTGGTCCCTTTGGGGTGCTCGATATAATGAGCCCAGACGAGCGACTGTGCTGCAGGGTCTTCGATTGGGGCGCCTTCTGCCTTCAGAACAGCGTTGGATAGACGCGCCATCAGAACATCTTGGCTCTGACTCGTGAGCACGCCTTCTGGTGCATTGACTTGAATAAGGGGCATTTTCCGGTTCCTTGTTCCGTGTTATCGGTTATAACGATCGCTATATTTTGATTTATATAACGACCGTTATTTTGTCAACGAAAAAATAGCGATCGTTATATTTGGAGGAATAGATGACGGAAAAACCGACAAAAAAAGAACAAACCCGGGAGCGTATGCTTGATGCCGCAAGTCAGAGCTTCCGAGCACATGGCTATGCAGGTGTCGGTGTCGACTCGATCGCTAAGGCTGCAGGGGTGACGTCAGGGGCGTTTTACGCTCATCTGGGGTCAAAGGACGGCGCGTTTCGCGCAGCGCTGGAGCGCGGCCTCGACGAAGTGATTGTGGCGATCCCCCAATTCCAGAACGAACATGGGTCAAAATGGGTTGAAGCGTTCGCCGACTACTATTTGGGAAAGGCGCACCGCGACGACCTCGCTTGTGGTTGCGCCATGACGACTCTTTCGCCCGAAGTCGCCCGGTCCGAACCTGAGATCAAAGCAATATATGAGGCGAAAATGAAAAGGATCGCCGGGCTCATCGCGGACGGATTTGGCGGGGAGGACAGAGAAGATTGCATGTCGCGCGCTTGGGGCTTCCTAGGTGTCCTGATCGGAGGGTTGACTCTGGCGCGATCGGTAAAAACTAGAAGGGTCGCTGAGGATATCTCCACAGCGTTCAAGCTCATGGCCGTAAGGCTGGCAATGCCTGCTGCCTGACCACGAACTCTATCGAATAGGCGCGCTGACATCGACGACGGCGCCAGCTGGATCGCGCAGCATTAAACGCCGTTGGCCGTACGATAGATCGGTTGGCTCCTGGATGACCTCGGCGTTCATGGCGATCGCGCGTTTATGAACCTCAGCAACATCCTCCACGACAAACGTTGCTATGAAGCCCGACGGCGTAGAGGAGACGTCTCCAGGAATCGTCTCATGGTTTCGATCCAACACGCCAATCTCGAACTGGGGCATCTCTGCGTGAGACAAGAGCACGAACCAGCCAAAATCGCCTGTCCGCTTCATTCCGAGAAGGTCCTGGTAGAATTGCGCGGTGGCTGCGACGTCGGCAGTCAGGATATTTACAAATGCGCGGTTCATTTTATCTCCATGCCGCTGACTGCATACATACATGTATGTTGAATAAAGGATACATAGGTGTATGTCCAGTATATGGAGATAAAATCACTTGCCCCGGAAGATTGGCTTGACCTCGCTTTAGCCGAGCTGAAGGACAATGGTTATAATGCTCTCAAGGCTCAACCTTTGGCCAAAAAGCTCAATGTGACGCGTGGCAGCTTTTACTATCACTTTGACAGCCTTGAAGCTTTTCACGAGTCCGTCATTGCTCATTGGTCTAAAATTACCAGCGGTCAAATCGCTCACGCAGCAAAAGAGATAGGCGACCCACGCGAAGCGCTTGATGATATGTTACAGAAAACACTTCGCTCAGGCGAAGCTTTAGAGCGCGCAATCAGGTCCTGGTCGACTGTAGCAGTTGCTGTCGCAGAGGCTGTCGAGAAGGTTGATAACGAACGAATAAGGATTGCGGAAACGCTTCTGATTGAAAGCGGCGTGCCAACTTCTACCGCTAAGGCACGCGCTAAGCTGCTGTATTGGGCAGCCATCGGGCGGTTGATGCTACCGTTTCCTAAGAACAATGTATTGTCGTCAGCACAGATATCAAATCTTGCGACGCTCATGCTTCAAGGTGGCAGCGCTATCTAAATTCAACCAAGCGTTTGCAAACATTGCCACCGTACAGGGCGGCGCCCATCCGACAGCTTGTGGTGCTTCTTAACAGCGTTGGCAATGAATCGCATGAAATGAGAGATGCGTGCGGCCTTTCGCAAATCAGCGTGAGTGAGGGCCCATAAATCTTTTTTGAGACGCAGATTGGCGGGCGGCATGCGTACCAAATCGGGATCAGGGTCTCTTAAAATGCACGAAACTTGAGCCGGCTCGGGCTATCACTATTGTTGAACATCCATCAAGGCATCGTTACCTTCACGGGCGAGACAGTCAGCGAAACGCTTTCCCCGTTCATCGCTATAGCGTTCACCAATCTCTCGCACGTCGTCAATGCGATCTAGGCGTAGATGTCGAAAATCTTGAGCTGTCTCGCACCAGACAGTCAGTAACCAAACCTTGTCAAACACAGTCAGCCCGAGCGGTCGCGCGCGACGCGTGGATCGCTTCTCAGACAAGCTCAAATAGTCAATTTCAAGTATCTTCCGTTTCCGGATCGACGTGCGCAGCGTTTCTAAACGGGGCGGTCCAACCGCGTCACTCGTGCCGGCCTCTAGTGAATTGTCCAAGAATGCCCGGCGGAGTTCTTCGCTTACCGCGGATGCGATCTTCGCCGCTGCCCGACGGGCGGCGGCGGACATGCTTGGGTCTGTACGCACCGCGACAAGACGTAAGCCAAGAGCGAGCGCCGACAGTTCATCTTCGTCGAATTGAAGCGACGGCATAAAATAGCCCGGTTCCATGACATAACCGACGCCACCTTCGCCGCGGATCGGCGCTCCCATAGCCTGAAGATCGGCGATGTCCCGATACAAGGTACGCAATGAAACACCCACTACTCGCGCTAAATCGCGAGCCGTCACCGGCATGCGTCGCATTCGGAGCTCGTCGAGAAGCTGAAAAAGACGAAATAGCCGCATGAGTGACCACTGTCATTTTTTGACACTGCTGCTCGCTAGCATGAATCCATCCAACGAGAAAGGAAGCAGAATGTGTATCGGAAAATTAGCAATCCTTGGCGCCGCATTGTTCATTTCGCCCAGCATCGTTCAAGCACAGGAGATATCGATGTCCAATGAGAGTAAAGTATTAGCCACGATAGAAGACATGACTTCATCATTCGCGGCGGGTGACATCGATGGAGTCATGTCCGCTTATGCAGCTGGCGCGGTCGTTGTGGGCGAGCCTGGACAGACCACGACAGGCGACGCCGAATTGCGGAAAATGTTCGCCGGTTTTATTGAAGCGGGCGTCTCGTTCACATATGGCGACCATGAGGTCGTCATTTCCGACGATACGGCGCTCCACTTGATGAAGTGGACATCACCGGGGCCGAATGGTGAGACTATGAGTGCCCTCTCAGTGGCTGTGTTGAGGCGGCAACATGACGGCGCCTGGAAAATGGTGATTGATCATCCCTTCGGGGACGGTGTCATGCAGGACCAATAAGCAGCGATGCATGCGCACCCACCTCAAAAGCTATAGTATAATGCGCGTAACAGGTTGCCCTGCGATTTGGTGAAACCTCAGTGTCGACAGGCTAATTTCAACACTGTGCAGGGCTGCGCCCTTCCAACAGCTTGTGATGCTTCTTAACAGCGTTGGCAATGAAACGCATGAAATGGGAGATGCGTGCGGTCTTTCGCAAATCAGCGTGGGTGAGCACCCACAAATCTGTTTTTAGATGCAGATTGCCTGGCGGCATACGCATTAAATCTGGATCAGGGTCTCCCATAAAACACGGCAACATCGCCATGCCGAGGCCCGCTCTTACAGCCTCAAGCGACACTTGAGGGTCGTTAATCACGGAGCCGACACCAAGCTCCGGGTAATCGCTTTTTTCGATCCAATGCTTGGAGGACTGGCCTTCTGACCAAGTGATCCAACTTAGCCTCTCAAGATGTTCAAACGTTCCGTTGTCCGAAACCAGTACCTTGGAAACAAAAGCTGCATGGGCGACCACGCCGATGCTTCGCCCAACAAGATCCGTTGGCGGATTATTTGACATACGAATCGCAACATCTGCCTCACTTCTCTTAAGGTCGGCCATTGCATTGGACGTCAATAGATCGAAGGTAATTCCTTCGTGCATCTGGGCAAATTGAGCAATATCAGGCAGCAATAGATGCGTTGCGATTGGTGCTGGCATAGTCAGCCTGATCCGGCCGGACAGCTCGTTGTCGCTGCCCGATATTTTTCGCTCAGCGGCGATTATTACCTGCTCCATTTTCTCCGCGGCCAGCAACATCTCTTCGCCAGCAGCAGTCGCAAGATATCCTTCGGGCTGGCGTTCAAAGAGGCGCGCACCAAGCGATTCCTCAAAAGCTGTCACCCTACGCAATACCGTCGTTCTGTTGATCCCAAGCGCCTTGGCAGCTTTTTGTAGTGAGCCCAGCCTCGCGACAGCCAGAAAAATTCGTGAGTCATCCCAGTTCAGCATTGATGCAATTTTGCACGCGTGTGATGCCAAAACAATATCTGCTCCAGCGAAAATGCACACTCTATGTTGCATCAAGTTGAAAAAGCCAGAGAAGTTGTTTGGAGTTATTATGAATCCGGAAGCGCTCGTACTGTTGCTGCTGCCAGCCCTGGGTAGCATCTACTTCATGATCGGAGGAGGCATTCCCCTGATCGCGGAACAAGGCGCAGGCGCTGCCTTTTGGACGGCGCGTGACAATCTACCCGCATTCCAGAACAAATACTCTCAACGCCTTCAGCGCGCGAATGAAAACTTCAAAGAAACGCTTCCTCACGCTGTTAGCCTGCTGTTACTCGTTCAGTTTCTCGGTTTGAACAACGAGATCAGCGCTGCCGGAGGGTGGATCTATTTTGGAGCGCGCGTTGTTTACATCCCCATTTATTTCTTCGGAATCCCATTAATCAGATCTTTTGTTTGGGCGATCTCCGTGGCGGGACTTGTGATGGTCAGTTGGCCAATCATAGGTGCGCTTTAGAACGAACAATCGACAATCTCCTCAATTCTTCAAACGTTGTATTTCTGTAGAACCGAAAGGGTGTTCTTTATGGCTTCCAATCATGCAATAAACTACGAAGCGGTCATTCCAGATATCCTAGCCAACTTGGAAGTCGTGCATGCGACCATGGCGCAATATGATTTCGATCGAAAACTCGTCCATTTGGTGGAACTACGTGCGTCCCAAATCAACGGGTGCGCCTATTGCGTCGGACTTCATACGCGACAAGCCAGAAAAGATAACGAAACAAATGAGCGCTTGGACCATGTTATCGTATGGCAGCGCGCAGATTGCTTTTCCGCAGCTGAGAAAGCCGCACTGGAATGGACCGAAGCGCTAACTTATCTACACGCAGATACTGAATATGGAAGCATACGTCATAAGTTGATCAATCATTTTTCGACAGAACAAATTGGTGTTCTGACCAGCGCCATCGCAATGATAAATCTATGGAATAGGTTTCAAATCTCGAAGCATTAAACCTCAGCACAAAACTCATTGATGAGTACAAGGCACATAGGTTGATGCAACAAGCTGCGGAACGTTGTGCCCGCGTCGCTCACGCTCGTTTTTTGAGTTTTTTCCCTACTCTCACAATGGCAGATATCGCCGGCACGAGCTCCTGGCCCAACGCCGTGAGACTATATTCAACAGTTGGCGGGGTTGTCGGGACAACACGCCGGTCAAGGACGCCTTTTACTTCAAGCTCTTTCAGCCGCGCGCTCAACACCTTCGCCGAAATGGGCGGAATATCGTCTTTCAGCTCTGAAAAACGACGCGCGCCGCCGCTGAGATACCAGATGATGTTAGGTGTCCAAGCGCCACCAATGAGCTTCATGCACTCATTAAGAGGGCAATCCGGGTCATGAGCCGGCGATTGGTTCTTCCGTCTTTTTAAAACCGCCATGAGATACGCCTTTCAGAGGTTACCATTTGGAAACTCCAAAGTGACCGTAACCCATAGAAAGCAGATTACAATATGTAACTTATTTGCCTATGTGTTTCGCATCGGTTTTGTCATTCAAGCGGAGGCGAACAGATGCAAGACTCTCAAACACTGGATCTGTTGCGTGTAGATCGTCCCATCATCCAAGGCCCCTTTGGCGGCGGGCTATCGACGGTGGAGTTGGTTTCCACCGTATCAAATTTGGGCGGATTGGGATCGTTCGGCGTTCATTATCTGGAGCCAGACGGCATTGTCCGCATCGCGACGGAAATTCGCGAAAAGACCGACAGATCATTCGCCCTCAATCTTTGGGTTTCCGACCACGATCCAGAGGCAAACGACTTCTCGCCTGAGGCCTATGAGGCAGCTTGGCGTATTTTCGAACCGCTCTATCAGGAACTGGGCATCGAGAAGCCGGAACAGCCGCAACGATTTCATCCGAGCTTTGACGATCAGATAGAGGCCATCCTTGAGACACGTCCACATGTCTTCAGTTTCGTCTTCGGAATTCCATCGAAACGAATTCTAGACGCCTGCAAAGTCAAAGGAATCACAACTGTCGGCGCTGCGACGACCCTAGCCGAAGCACAGGCGCTTGAAGATGCTGGCGTAGATGTCATTCTTTCGACCGGTTTCGAAGCCGGCGGCCACCGGCCTTCGTTTCTTGAGCGTGCTGAAGACAGCCTCATGGGAACCCTTCCACTGACGCGCCTGATTGCGTCAGAATGTTCGCGCCCAGTGATCGCCGCAGGCGGTATTGTCGACGCACAAGGCGTCGAGGCCGCCCTGTCGCTTGGTGCGGGCGCCGCACAACTCGGGACCGCGTTCCTTGCATGTGACGAGTCCGGAACGGTGGATCAACACCGTTCCGCGTTATTCTCTAACCAATCGGCCAACTCCCAGCTGACGCGCGCATATACCGGCCGGCTGGCGCGGGGTATGCCCAATCGATTGATAAAAGCGATGACGTCGTCAGGGCATCGCCTGCCACCATTCCCGGTCCAGGCATGGTTCGTGGCGCCGCTGCGCGCCGCTAGCATTGAGGCGGGGGACGACGATTTCATCTCCCTCTACGCTAACCAGGCAGCGCCGCTTCTTAAGCGGACGAAGGCCGCCGACCTGATGGCGGATTTGACGTCGCGCCTCGCTTGATGTGCGCGCCGATCGCTCTTTCAATTCATACAACACGGAGGATATCATGAAACTCTACTATTCACCCGGCGCCTGTTCCTTGTCTCCCCACATTGTTCTGCGCGAAGCAGGGGCTGACTTTGAGCTTGACCGCGTCGACCTGAAAAACAAAACCACGCAATCAGGCGCAGACTATCTCAAGATCTGCCTTAAAGGATATGTTCCGGCCCTTGAGTTGGAAACGGGCGACGTCATAACCGAGGGTGTCGCTATTACCCAATTCATTGCAGATCGGTTTCCGGATGCTGGATTGGCGCCGCCCTTTGGCAGCGTTGAGCGTGCAAAACTACAGGGTGTCCTGAATTTTATTAGTTCGGAGCTTCACAAGTCATTCTCTCCCCTGTTCTCAGCCACAGCAACGGAGGAGCAGATCCGAGAGGCCCCTGCAAAAATCGCGAAATGTCTCGACTACATTGAGGCCCGCTTCTGCGATGGTCGCCCTTATGTCATGGGAGACAATTATTCGATTGCCGATGCCTATCTTTTCGTCGTTGCGAGCTGGTCAAACGTCAAGGGTATCAGTCTCGAGGCGTGGCCGAAGCTGCAAGCATTCTTGGCTCGCGTTGAAAAACGCCCAGCGGTGAGAGAAGCATTGCGATTTGAAGCAATACCAACAGAAATAAAGTGACCCCAGCCATGTTGTGGCCTGACAGCCAAACGAGCGTTGGTAGACTGCGACCCCGATAAAGCGTCAAGCGGCGGTGCTATGACCGAGTAAATGAGAAGGACACATACATATCCGCATGCTGATCTAAGAATATACGATCACATTTAGATTATGTGAGCGATATGAAGCACTCGACGAAGGTATGCGACATGGACGATCAAGAGGCTCTCAAAGAAGAACTTCGTACGACTTATCTGAAATACGTTGAAGGGTTCAAAACCAATAACGTAGCACTCATCGACGAGATCGTTCGCTATCCAATCACCTATCTCAAAAACGGTGTTGTCGAAATGGTGGACTGCTATCCTATTGATCCCGCGAAACTCAAAGCCGACAAAGGATGGGATCACTCAACGGACTGGCAATTTGACATTCCTGCAATCAACCAGCTTCAAGCGCACGCGGTCGCTGCCGCGGTGCGGCGGCGTGTCGACGGCTCGATTATTGAGCAAGTCCATGGGTTCTATGCGTTTACGAAAGTAGACGGCACGTGGAAAATGTACGCTTTCTCCGAAGTGACGTCGTGAGTCACTCTTTCTTCAGCTTCATCGCAGGCAGCACCACATGCCATCCCCATCCTTCCGGCAAGATTTTTTCGAAAGGCATCAACAGTCTCCAAACGCAGTTGTCCCGGCAACCAGCTTGTCGAAACCGAGGGACTTGTTCATGAACGCGACCCTGCTGCCCGGACGTTCGGTTGCTTCAATCCCGAGAGCGCCAAGAACACACGCCTTAAATTCGCCTCGCGGATGCTTATCGCACACGGACTGAATTTGTTCTGTATAGAGAACGTCGATACCAAGCCCGGCCACATCCGCCCCTGATCCGGCACGGACGAGCTCAGCTTCCCGGCCATGGTGCGGATCCACTATCACATTAAGGTGCAGCGTGATGGCGTTGGCCGCCATGCCCGCGCGGCGTTCTGTCCACTCATGCTTACGCGCAAGTTCTTGCGCCATCCGCGCGCCGACAATGGTGAAACATTGTTGTTTGCCCCCATTGAGCCGGTGGCCGTCGGTGAGACCCATATCGTGAAGCATGATGGCGACAAACACAGCTTCGTCGTCGAAGCTCTTCGAGCCGTCATCAAGAAGTCGCGCCCAATAGTAGGCACGCAAACAATGATGAAAGAGATATGGTGCGCTGGCTTCTTGACACATGGCCATTGCCTCTCGGGCGACAGCGCTGTCGGGAGGTAGAATGTCATCGACCTCCGTGTGCCGGAACTTCACGTTATCTTTCAGACGCTCTTTGGTTGCAGCGCGAGCGCGTACGCCCTGGGCCACCAGAGCGAGCTTATCTCGTAGTCCGAGCTTGCCGTGCTTCTTTTCCACCCATTCTAACGTGCCGAGTTTCGCCATTGCCTTAACCTCCGTTCGCGCCGGTAAAGGTGGCGCGAACTTTAGCTTCTAGCTCCGGGCCTGCCTTTTCCGGCGTCCCCGAGTCGAAGGGCGGCACCGGGTCATACTCGACAAACAGCTGAATTTCCTTTGCTGTGTCTTCGTCAGCAAGCTCTGCGGCAAGGGCCAGCCCGAAATCAATGCCCGCTGTAACACCACCACCCGATATGCGATTTCGGTCTTTCACGATGCGTTCGGCGACAGGGATTGCGCCAAAAGTTGGCAACATCTCGCGAAACGCCCAATGGCATCCCGACTTGTAGCCTCGTAGAAGTCCTGCCGCGCCTAACAGTAAAGCGCCGCTACAAACTGACGTCACATAGTTTGCTCGCTCCCCTTGGCGCTTGAGAAAAGCGAGGACATCCTGATCTCCCATGAGGGGCAGTTGCCCCACGCCTCCAGGAACGCAGATCACATCAAGATCGGGACAATCATCAAGCGATATGGTCGGATTGATCGAGAACCCGGCATCAGTATCGACGGGTTTGGTATCTTTCCAAGCCATGTGAATGCGCGCGCCCGGTACACGGCTAAGAATCTGCGCGGGGCCGGTTGCATCGAGCTGTGTAACCCCTGGGTAGATCAGGAATCCAATATCAATCGTTGTAGTCATCTTCGATCTCCTTTGAGTGAAACCGTAGAGCGCTTTAGGTTTGGCGAAAATGACATAAATCGTCTATATTCCGCCAATGGCAATTGCAAAACGAATAATCTTCCTGACCTATGACGGCGCTGAACTCCTTGATGTCACTGGCCCGGCGACAGTGTTCGCTACAGCAACGCAAATTGAACCGGCGGCAGCATATGAATGCCTCACGACCAGTGTTGATGGAGGCTTGGTCCAGCATAGTTGCGGAATAGGTATTGATACGAAGCTGATTTCGGAAATCAGATTTCGACGTACAGATACGTTTCTCGTCGCTGGAGCGCTCCAGCGTCCACTGCTGCGTGCGATGAACAATGAACGCATTCAGAAAGCCGTCCGACGAGCAGCAAAGACCTGCGAGCGCTATGGGTCGATTTGCACAGGCGGGTTCGTGCTTGCGGCGACAGGACTGCTCGCCGGGAAATCATTAGCCACACATTGGGCTGCGAACACGCTCATGGAGAAATTCTCAGCCAACAGCACTATCAATCCCGACGCACTCTATGTTCAGGACGACCGTTTGTGGACCTCTGCTGGCGTGACAACAGGTATCGACATGGCTCTGGCGATGTTGGAAGCGGATTATGGTGCGGTCATTAAGGCAAAAGTCGCGAAACAGCTTGTCGTCTACGCTCACCGCCCTGGGCATCAAGCTCAATTCAGTGACGTCCTCGCCGCACAAATTCGCGTGGAAGAGCATTATGCAGGGCTTGTCGATTGGCTGATGAATCGCCTCGACAAACCAACAAAAGTATCAGACATGGCGTCCTTCGTTGGTATGAGCGAACGCAGCTTTCATCGGAAATTTTCAGCTCTGTTCGCGATGCCGCCCGGAAAATTTCTTGAGAACCTCAGACTCGATCATGCTAGAGTGTTGATTGAGGCAGGCGAAGCCGTGACCGTCGCTGGAAACCGGGTTGGATTTCTTTCGCCCTCTGCTTTCAGAATCGCATTCAAAGACAAGTTTGGGGTATCACCGCGTCATCACCGCGAGATGCAGGCCGTGAGTTCCAGTTAGCGCGCTAGAACTGTATCGCCACTATTCTCTTTGGTGGGACTTCGCGGCCCTTTAGTTCTGGAAGAGTTGGCTTTGCTGACAGGACCCGAACCTGTGGTCTAAGCCTTCGGAGGGCGACCTCGCCGACCCACCTACTATATTCTATCTAGGTAGTGTTTCTGAGTTATATTTGGAAGAGTGAGCCGCCGGCTGCTTAGCTCCACTCCCTGCAATGGCCAAAACTGGCAGTCATCTCATAGGGCCGCCGATCCTCACAGCATCTCAGTCTGTCGCAACCCCGCGAGCGAGGCCAGGTGCGCGCTCAATCAAATGCCGGTGAAATGCTTCGATATGATCAGGGTAAGCAGAAGACCTTTTCCAAAGCGCGTCGATACGGATTAAGGCCGGCTTTTTGGGCGTCAGCATTAAGGTACATGTCTTGTCCCGAAATTCCTTTGAAACGCGGGAGCCCGGAAGAATGGTGGAGCCAATTCCTAAATCCGCCCATTCCTGCATCACCTGGTAGCTCATGGTGTGTCCGGCGTATTCTTTCAGTTTGACGCCGGCTTTTGAAAAAATCGTTCGCGTTGCAGTCGCGAGGCCGCACCCGTCATGAGACAGAATAAAAGTGTCGTCAGCGATATTCGACAGAAGGACAGCGCCGTCTTGCGTTTGAGCCGTCGCAACAGACCGCGCCGGCAGGTAATGCAGCTTTTCTTTGTAGATTTCAGTCGCGGCGACACCGCGCGCCGATTTCTCCTGGGGCAAGAATGGACAGAGCATGACGTCGATCTGTCCCTTTTCCATTCGCTCATCAAGGTCGTCGAGAAAACACTCTTTGAAAAAGACATCGACGTCTGGAAACTCTGCACGGTACGGTTCCAGCACGTGGGTGAGTAGGCGCATATCGATCAAAGGAGAAAGCCCGATACGCAGAAGCTGGTGCGCTGGGTCGAAAAACGCTTTCGCCCGCGCTTCCAACTCGCCTTGCGTTTGAAGCACGGCTTCGATCAGTGGAAGGATCTCTTCGCCGAAGGAAGTTAGCGCCACTTTCCGTGTCGTTCGCTCGAACAACGCGCCGCCAAGCTCCTCCTCTAACTGAGCAATACCATTGGACAGGGTAGGCTGGGTGACATGGCACTGTTCGGCCGCCCGACTGAAAGAAGCCGTAGCGGCTGCGGCCGAAGCGTATCTGAGCTGATTTAAGTTCATTTATAGCGACTGACTATTAGTGATATTTCGAGATATAATTTCTCTATTAATAGCGCAAACCGTACATTCATCGCAACCGATAACCAACACGGAGCCTGTTCATGATACTCCACGATTGCGCTGGCGCGGTGAACCCGCGCCGTATCCGAATGTTCCTTGCTGAGAAAGGCATCGACATTGAGTGTACTCAAGTCGATGTATTCAAGGGCGAGCAATACAGCGACGAATTCGCCAAGCTCAACCCGTCCAAAGCCGTGCCCTGTCTTGAACTGGACAACGGCGAGGTCATTGCGGAGTCTGTCGCCATCGCACGCTACTTTGAAGCGTCGCAGCCCGAACCTCGCCTACTCGGCGAAACGCCGAAAGAGCAAGCCGTCGTCGCCATGTGGCAAAGGCGCGTTGAAGATGGCCTTCTCGGCGCCTCCACGACCTATTTTCATCATGCCACGGATGGCTTAGGCGAGACCGACCGTTACCGAAACCAAGAATGGGGCGAAGCGAACAAGTCTCGGGTGGTTGAGACGATGCGTTGGCTCGACCGCGAACTTGGAACCCGGCCATTTATCGCCAGCGAGACGTTCTCCTTTGCCGATATCACCGCCCTGTGCGGCGTCGACTTCGCAACGTTCATCGGCGTTCCGATTCCGGATGATTGCCTCAACTTAAAGTCCTGGCATGATCGCGTCTCCGTCCGTCCGAGCGCGAAAGCCTAGGGCGGGTTGCAGCAATAGTGGTTTGCGGTTTTGCGGTTCGCAACCCGCTCAAACAATGAAGTGAGCTTGTCGGAGGTCCTAATGACAACAGATAACGAAACAAATAAATCCGCCATCATTGCCGGTATGGCGCCTGGCTTTGGCGAAGCGCTTGTTCGCGCCCTCGCGGAGAAGGGGTTCTCAGTCGCGGGATTGTCTCGAACAAAGACCGTCGACCTGAGCGACCTTGATGGTTCTTACACGCACTTTGAATGCGATCTAACCGATCCGGCGCGCGTTGAAGAAACCATTGAGGCAGTCTCGCAAGAGCATGGCGCGCCGACGGTTCTGATCTACAATGCAATGCAACTCATCCCGAAACCCTTTCTTGAGCTGACCCCGGAGGATTTTCAATCTTCCTGGATGGCAACCTGTTTCGGCGCGATGATTTCTGCGCGCGCCGTCATTCCAGGCATGCTTGCCGCAGGACAAGGCACGATTATCTTCACCGGCGCGACCGCCGCTCTAAAAGGCAATCCTCGCTTCGCCGCCTTTGCCTCCGCGAAATTCGCATTGCGCGGTCTCGCGCAATCGCTCGCTCGGGAATTTGGCCCTCAGGGCGTTCATGTTGTCCATTCGGTGCTCGACGGCATCATCTGGGGTCCGCAAGCCCAGGAACGTTTCAATGTGAAGCGCGAAAACTGTCTTGATGCGACTGCCATCGCCAATAGCTACATCCACCTGATCAAACAGTCTCCGGAAGCGTGGACTCATGAATTCGACATGCGTCCGTTCAATGAGCGTTTTTGAGGTTGGTATGTCCTATCACGTCCCCGAAAGCCTTCACGCAGACCTTGCTAAAGTAGCAGTTGTTCACTCTGCCGAACAGCCTTGGACGCCATCGCCAACGGCCGGCGTCGATCGTCGGTTTTTGGAGCGGGACGGCGCCGAGGTCGCGCGGGCTAGTTCGGTCGTTCGCTATGCGCCGGGAAGTTCATTTCCCGTGCATGTTCACGACAAGGGCGAAGAGTATCTCGTCTTGTCTGGTGTGTTCTCAGACGGCGACGGAGATTTTCGCGCCGGGTCCTATGTTCGCAATCCGCCAGGAAGCAAACACGCTCCCTTTACGGAGGATGGATGCATCATCTTCGTGAAGCTTCGTCAGTTTAGAGATGATGACCAGGAAACCGTCCACAAGCACATTGAAGAAGTTTCGTTTGAAGAGACAGAAGTCGGAGGCGTTTCCCGTGCGCTCCTTTTCCAAAACAGAAACGAGACAGTCGTCGTCGAATCATTCTCACCCGGCACGATATGGGAGAACCGCCATGGTTCCGGCGGAGAAGAGATTTTTGTGATCGAAGGGCGTTTGCTTTACGGCGACTTTGAATGCGGCCCTGGTACATGGCTGCGCTTTCCGCCGGGCCAAGAACTTTCCATCAAGTCGCCATCGGGCTGCCGGCTATGGGTGAAACGTGGTCACCTGAAGCACGCCTCCTAAACGCAATCCAAACCAAATGAGAATAGTCATGCATTCACTTCACCTTCTCGCTTTTTCTTTCGCGGCTTGCCTACAACCGGTGGGACTAGCTTACGCGGAGCCTGCAAAAGAGTCTCATACCGCCGTCTATGAACTAGAATGGGCGCAAACACCCTTCGGCCCGGAAGCGGCTCCGGTCGCTGGAGATTTCACCAATGGCCAGCACATCACCTATATCAAGTTCCCCGCCGGCATGGTGACGCCCGTCCATACACACTCCACCGATTATGTTGGCGTCGTTATTACCGGCGTCACGCGGCATTGGCTCCCAGGCAAACCCGAGTCCAAAAAGATTCTGCCTGCCGGATCTCACTGGGCCATACCCGCCAACATAGACCATGTGAGCGAATGTTTGAGCGGCGTCGAATGCGTCATGGCGATCTATCAAGATGCTGCATTCGACTTCGTTCCCAAGGCTGATTGATCTACGAATAAAACTGGAGCTCAAAATGAAACCTGTAAGGTCTATTCTACTTTCCCTCACCGCTCTGTTTTCTCAGGGGATCGCAGCAACGGCGATGGCTGAACAATCAACCGCAACAGCGCAACTCTCCCAAAGCGAAATCTTCGCCATTTACGATCAGCTGAACGGCTTCGACATTGAGACGGCCGGTCTCGGCGCGGTAAAAGGCCACGACACCCAGGTGCGCGAACTTGCGGTAATGGTGCTGCGCGATCATTCCGCCGTTCGTCAGTGGGCGCGAGACATCGCCGTCGCCGAAGGCGTCGAATATACAGTAGACGCTGAAAGCGAGGCGGCAGCGGGCCACAACGGTGCAATGGCGCAGTTGCAAACGCTCTCCGGTGCGGAGTTCGATCGGGCCTATCTCGCCCATGAACGTGTGTTCCATACAAACGCAATCGCCGCGATCCGATCAACGCTCCTTCCCGCATCGACAAGCGAACGGTTTAAGGAGCACCTTCAGGCAGTACTTCCTGGCTTCGAGCATCATCTCGCGGAAACCATCCGAGTAGAGAAAGAGTTGGGTTATGCGGCTGACTAAAAACTAAGACGGAAGAGGTTGATCTGATTTTGCAATCAGAACCTTTCCGACGGTTGAGTAACGCGCAGATTTTGAGCTTTTTACGATCCGGTCATTTGGTGTTGTGATTTTGAAAGTCAAACAACTCATTTTTGTTTTGAAACAACTCTGGCGCTTGACAGAATGAAGTCAATCGAACCCCTTCTCTCAGTGGACAGGTGCGCGTTCTTGTATGTCGCTGAACCTTACTTCCTGGCGCAGAACGCAGAGTCCGCGAAACAACTGAAAAAGTCCGTCACACAGTTGGTTGCTGCGACGGACTGTCCTTATCTCGACCTTACGGCGGGTCGTGATGAACCCATTCGCCAGTCCGTTCATACGACGGTGCGAGCAGTTTCCGAGCTGAGAAGATCCACCATGATTCTTATCGGCGGTTCGCTTGAGAATGCTGTAACGCAAATTGCTATTGCATTGCTGGCCGATGGTTACGATGTGTTTGTGGCGATCGACCTAGTCCATGCGGTCGATAAAAACCACACGACTGTATTGCTCGACAGGATACGGTCTTACGGCGGAACAATCACCACAAAAAATCAGATAGTCCTTGAATTCCTCTCTGACGTTGACACTGACGAGCGCCGGTCCAGACTTCAACGGTCACTTCGAACGTAATCGGCAAGCGCAAATCGGAACCGTCTCTTTAACGTCTTTCCGTCTCGATATTTCTTCCAATCAGACGGGCGTGGGCGGACGGTGCGTCTATCAGAGCGCAGTCACCGCGCAAGGGGGCGGGACTTTATCGTCTCTGATCGTCTTTAAGCATCATACCTACAGCTTCCCCTTGCCCGGCGCCCTTACGCGCTCCGGCTGAGCACCTTTTCGCCGCCACCCCCCGCCTGATGCGGGAAAGAATGCTGGACGGCGCAAAGGAGACGAGACATGGCTAACCAACTTGCCAACACTGTAGCCCTTGCGGAGACCGCAGCACCCGCGTTGCCCGAGAAACCTCGCATCTACGTGGCCTGCCTTGCCGCTTACAATAATGGTTGTCTGCATGGATGCTGGATCGATGCGACCACGCCCGACGAGATCATGGATGCAGTCCGCACCATGCTCGCCGCATCACCAATACCGAACGCGGAAGAGTGGGCCATCCACGATTATGATGGTTTTGAAGGCGCGAACCTTTCCGAATACGCCTCATTCAAAACCGTGTGTGACCTTGCAGATTTTATCGAGGAGCATGGCGAACTTGGCGGCAAACTCCTAAGCCATTTCGGCGATGATCTCGACGAGGCACGCTCCGCCTTTGACGAATATGCAGGCGAATATCTCAGCGCCGCAGAGTTTGCTGAGAGCCTGCACGAGGAGACCGGCTCCGAGGTTCCGGAGTCGCTCCGCTACTATATCGACTGGCAGGCACTGGCGCGCGACATGGTTCTGAGTGGCGAGATCATGGTTTTCCAGACGGGCTTTGATCGAACCCATGTGTTCTGGAGCCAATAATCCGAAAGATTGCGAGGAACGTATCCTTTTCTCACCGATAGTCAGTTCGCCCCGTTAGTCCCGTCTCATGTCGCATGACCTGGACGACGCCTGTCAGTCCTTGAAACCGGCACGTGCGAAGAATTTTCCCCGCCGCTTGGCGGCTCCTCGCGCAGCAAAATTCTTCGGCGGGCCGATGCTTCACTTTCGTTTTGCCCCTTCGGGTTCAGGCCAGTCCTGCGCCGTCCGAAAGGTCCGGCGTCGACGGGCACAAGGTGTCGCCCGAGACACATGGAAACGAAAGGAAAAACACCATGGCCAACGCACTCGGATATGTCAGCGAAACTAAGACCGGCTTTGAAGGCGCACTCGCAATGATGAACCTCTCCGCCTCGATCCGTATCGAGAAGAACGCGGACAAAGCCACAGACGGTCAGCCGGACTACCGCATCTTCGCCGGTGAGACCTCGACCGAAATTGGCGGCGGATGGATTAGAAATGCCAAAGCTTCAGGGCGCGAGTATGTCTCAATCACCCTTGCAGACCCGCAGATCGGACCGCGCAAAATCTACGCAAGTCTCGCCCCCGTCAAAGGCAAGAATGGTCGCCACGTCATCCTTTGGAACCCCCGCGATTAGGGTTAAGGCAAAACCCCAACTCACCGCTCTGGAGATCGTCTCCAGGGCGGTTTTCTCCTTTTGAAGCAACGTTATGGCGCACTTCTTGCGTGAACCGATGATGATAATCAGGGCGACCTTCGGTGGGCCGCTCAAGCAATAGCCTACCGGCATCGCCCTATTTTGTTGGGGAAGAAAGATGCCGGCAACCTATGGCTGGGGATACACAAAGCGCTATTTCGATCGTCTAATGTGGCTGTCATATTCCGGCTGGGCATGGGAATTCAAACGCCGCGATCCAGAACTGCTACGCACTTATCGCATGCTCAAGACCCGACCGGTTTCGATAATGAGGTCAGACGGAAGTCAGCTTTTCCGTTTACGCTTACCTTGTCAGCAGTCTGAGCAGTTTGGATTACAGTTTCTGCCTGATCCGCGACTTTCCGCCTATGAAACGCCGCTCTTTTGGCTTCCCCATATCATGACATCGAATCTCGACGCAGCTGGCGAATTGGGGTCGAGGTTTGCTCAATCAGATGAGCAATTATCTCTACCGAGTCTACCAGGAAAGAAGTCGATTCTGATATCACCTGGGCGGCGCACCAAACTTGCCATTGCGGCACGAGGCTACGCGGCGCAAATTGCGATCAATGCACCCTCCGCGCCGCTACCACTTGGGATATATCTTACCTTGAAGGTCGGCGCAGGCGCACGAATGCTGCAGAAGGTGGAGTGTTTTGATCAGTTCGCACGCTTCTGCTCTGGGCTTCATTTTGATGCAAAACCGCGCCGGGGATATGCTCCGATAAAGCTTCGCCAAGCGCTCACAGCTCTCGATGGATGGCTTTCCGGCGCGTCTCAGCGCGAGATCGCGGCCGTGCTATTTGGTGCAAAACTTGTCTATGAGGATTGGAATGACGGTGTCCATTCCTACAAATCGCGTACACGTCGCCTCATTAAAAAAGGCCGAAACCTGATGGAAAAAGACTATCTGAAACTGCTTTGAGGCACCCGCTGGTGGGGTGTCGATTTCGCCGAACCCGAAAGCGACTCTCTCAAACCCTCGCAGAGTTCCGCAAGCTCCCCTGCATCCCGACACGGATGATTAGGAGACAATTATGGAAGTTCAAAACAGCAGTGGGAACCGAAACAGCCCCTTTCTACGAGCGACGGAAGCAGCAGAATATTTAGGCCTGACGCGCTCGACTTTGGAGCATTATCGCTGGGCAGGCGGCGGGCCGAATTACCGTAAACATGGCGGTCTGGTCTTTTATCATATCGACGATCTAAACGACTGGTCAGAGCGGCGCACCTATCGCGACAGCGCCACCCGCGTGAAAAAATGACACGCAGATTTTGGGTCATTATCGCAGGCGGTGTAAGCCTTACGCTTTTGTCTTCCAGCGTCCTCTCTCTCCCCGAAAAACTTATCTGGAATCGGACGAACAGCGCACCGATTGGCCTCTATTGGCTGGGCGACGGGCCGCTCACCCTGAACAGGTGGGCCGTTGTTTCAGCCGATAGCGCCGATGCGCTGTGGGCGCAGCAACGCGGCTATGTCGGACGGGATTGGCCGCTCATAAAGCGTGTTCGCGGCCTGCCGGGCGATATGATCTGCCGTGAAAATGAGACCATTTTGATCAATGATATGATCGTTGCTGAGGCGCTGAAGGCAGATAGTTTCGGACGTGAACTGCCGGTCTGGACCGGCTGTTTCACTCTCAAAGAGGACGAATTCTTCCTCCTGAATGACCATCCCAACTCATTGGATGGACGCTATTTCGGTGCAACCCACCGACAAGATATTGCTGGTTCGGCTCGGCTTCTATGGAGCAAGTCATGATTGGAAGGCTCGCAAGGCGTTGGAAGGATTTGCAAGGGGGTAAAAAGCGGACCCGGAGGGCAAGATTTAAGGGTTGGCGCCCTTGGTCACCTAACGCATTGTCTGCACATCCTTTTTCTGGCGCCTCTTGCGAGACTTTGTGGCGCTCTGGTTACGCTGAACTTGAGACGCGTCAGAGGATTACGAGGGCGCCAGCCTCACAGAGCAATCTATGAGCGACGATGCTCCGTTCACGCCGCGTCTCGGCAAACCGCGCGATGTTGGCCGTGCTGGCGGGCGACGGTTCAAAACGCAGCTGAAGCGCGCTGCAGCGCGTTTGTCGCAGAGTGGTTCACGGAAGGCCTTTACAGGTGCGCATATTGGACGCGGAAGCGCAGCGGGCCGGGCCGCTTCATTTCGGCGTCACCCCTTCGCCAAATTCCGGATGCGACGAGTGATCATCAAAACGCATATTGCGCGTGCCGGAAAAGGCATTGGCAAAGCCGCGTTCAAGGCGCACCTTAAATACATCCAGCGCGACGGTGTAGATCGTGATGGCCATGGTGGAGCTCTATACAGCGCTAACCGTATCCATGGTGATGATCGCGACTTCATAGCGCGAAGTGAAGATGATCGTCACCAGTTTCGGGTGATCGTGTCGCCAGAAGACGCTGACCAGCTCGGCGACTTGAAGCAGAACACGCGCACACTGATGGCGCAGATGGAAAAAGACCTCGGCACCAAGCTCGATTGGGTTGCCGTTGATCACTACAATACCGGCCATCCGCATACGCATATTGTCATTCGCGGAAAGGATGCGCGCGGAAAGGATCTGGTGATCGCCAGGGAGTACCTCACCAAAGGCATGCGCCAGCGCGCCAGCGATATCGTTACAGAACATCTGGGACCAAGGCGTGATCTGGAGATTGCTCAGTCCCAGGCAAAGGAGGTGGACGCCGATCGGTTCACCCATATCGACCAGCGCCTCGCTCAAGACACAAAAGACAATCTCGTTCAACTTGAGCGCCCAGACACCGCACACGGACGCTTTGAGCAAACTCTAACGCGGCGACGCTTGCAGCACCTTGAGAAGCTTCAACTTGCTGAGCAGAACGGTGCATCCGGGTGGCGTCTGAAAAACGGCTGGAAGGACGCGCTTCAGGCCATGGGCCGAAAAGGTGACAAGATAAGAGAGCTTGCCGCCGCCAGCCGGGACGATTTCCAAGGGCCTCGGGCTATATTCGAACCGTCAGTCTCAATGCGAAAATCGATACTCGGCCGCGTCGTCAGTGACGGCCCCGAAAATGAGCTTCAGGACCGTCGCTATCTGATTGTCGATGACGTTGATGGAACACGCTGGCATGTTTCAATCGGGAGCCGCGTGCCAGGAACACTGCCGCCGCCCGACGCCATCGTTGAAGTGACAGCCCTGCCACCGAAAGCGCGCCGGGCGGATCACATTATAGCGCGCATTGCCGCACTGAATGACGGCCTCTATTCGGATGATCTGCATGCGGATACTGATCCTACGGCCAGGACTGAGTATCGCCGCGCCCATGTTCGGCGATTGGAAGCCCTGCGCCGCGCTGGAATTGTCAATCGCGATGGCGATGGGCAGTTTCACCTTCCGAGTGACTATCTCGACCGCGCGGCAATCTTCGAAGCAACGCGGAACGGAAGCGTCCAACTGAAAGTCAAATCTTGGATCGGTCTTAGCGATCAGGTTGAGCGCCACGCACCGACCTGGCTGGACGATGTCAGTAGCGCCGACAATTGGCGCAGTGGCTTCGGGAATGACGCTGCAAAGGCCAAGGCAGCACGTATCCGGTTTCTGCATGATCAGGGATGGGCTGCGCCGGACGGCGGGCTTGATGCGGATCAGAGGCAGCAACTCGCGACGAATGAACTAACCCGCGCGGCGCAAGCGCATTCGGGCGGCGGTGCTTACGTCCCTTTGCCAGAGGGGGCGGAATTTGACGGCGTCTATGAGCGTTCCATCAATCTGGCTCAGGGCCGCTTTGCAGTCATCGCGAAGTCGAAAGAGTTCACGCTGGTCCCGTGGCGCCCAGAGCTGGAGCGGAACAGAGGCGCGACGCTCACTGTGAGAAAGACTGCGGGTGGTATCGACTGGACGGTCGGCAAATCGCGGGGGATTGGGCGTTGAGTTTTGTCGTGTATTGGCCGATTGTGTTGAAAAACTCCCTTTTGACATTATAATCAGTATGCGCCCAAAATAATCGGTCAATTTGCTGCAAAATTTGCGAAATTTAAGTTAATATAGCGTACACTTTGCGAAAATCATCCAATTGGTTGCAGCTTTCCACTCCGTCATTTCGTGCCTCCGACTTTTTCAACACAATCGGCCCATAAGTGACGCTTGATTGCATCAGGTGGAACGGCAGCTTCGATCCAAATGTGCGACACTGAAGAGAAACACTGAAAAATTCCTAGAAGCATGCGTAATCGGGCTCACTGACGAGAGTTGAGCTCCCAGTAAGATGCAGACTTCAAGACGGTTTGCATGGAAGCACGCCAAGTCGCAGCCGCGCTGTCGGCCTCGCTTGTCTGTGTCAGGCTTGCTTCAACAGACTCGATTTCTGCCAGCGGGCTATCGTAGGCGTAATCGGTGCGATAGCCCCAGCCAAAGGACAGGTCGCCCACATCCTCAAACCAGATCGCCAGCGGGCGAATATCATCAGGGATCCGGCTTACACCCGCCCGCTCGCCATGCCGGATCCGCTGCCGCTTCCGGTACAGCCTAGCCGCAACTGTATGGATATTGCCTTAGAGCAACGGATAGAGACTTGGTACTTTGAGTCACGCGGGTGTCACGCAAATATAGGATACTGTGTACCCAGGGATCGGCAGCGATCGGTGGCGGGTGGAGTTAAAGTCGGGATTCAATGCGCGCCATCGCAGTGGCTAAGAAGCCATAGGTTCGGCAGTTCAGGGTGCGCTTTGAGACATTGGAAGTATGTGTTCCGTGGCGCACATTATCGACACGGATTGAGAACCTAAGGTTCCGGCGATCACTTAATCATGCGCGCGACACGCCGTTTTGCGCGACGCGTCAAATAGGCCACAATAAACCCTATGGGTGCGATTGACAGCGCAACCAGAGCATTGTCGCTAATCCCGGTGTCGGGCAGTCCTTTAAGCAGATAGAACAACAGACCGACAGCGTAATAGGTGATCGCGGCGACGGAGAGACCTTCAACGGCCTGGGCCAGGTGGACCTGCTGCCGGGCGCGCTGTTCCATCGAAGCCAGTAATTCCTGAGACTGGCGCTGCGCGGCATGATCAAGCTGTGTGCGCACGAGCGCGAGCGCCTCTGATACTGAGGATGCAACTTTGTCGGCCCGGCGTTCAAATGCGCGTATGGTTTTCATTCCCGGATCGAGGCGGTGCTTGACAAAACCCCGCAACGTCTGGCGCTGGCCAATCTGTGTTTCATCCAGGCTTTCGAGCCTGTCAGACACGAGATCATAATAGGCATTCGAAGCCGCAATTCTGTAATGCACTTCACTTCGGATGGCGGACACGTCCTTCAAGATAGCGGCAAGCGCGTCAATCGCATTGTCCAAGGCGTCCACTGTCGTGCCTAATGACGTCGTTGAGGCTTGGGCGCGCGCCTCCAATTCCTGTAGTTGCGGGGTCAGTCGCCTGACGCTGGGCAAGCCCAACAGGCAGGCCATTCTGTAGGTTTCAAGATCAAGCAAACGCTTGACAAGCCGCCCCCGGCTGAATCCGTCCTGGAAGGTGCCCGACACAGCGTAGACCACAAGTCCAAAGTCTCCGACCTGAAAGTCCGTTGCGACGATAATGCCGTCAAACATGACCTCTCCCCCAAACAGGCGCGTACTTTCAAACATGTCTGTTAGCGCCGCCGGCTTGTTTGTAAGTACAATGCGAGCTCCCGCCAATTGCACGCCGGGGCATCTCCCGACCAGTTCCAATGTTTCCGGTTGCGGCGTAGCCGAGCCGAAAAATGTCAGTGAGATAAACTCGGTATGCCGCTCAAACCGCAGAATTCCATCGTCGCATTCAATGACCTGGTGGCGCGCCGTCGGGTCAAGGGGGGGTGGGAGCGTGACGGGCTGATCCTGAGGCGCGTGCATCACCCAGTGCCATGCTTCAGCGCATTCTGACTCTATCGAGACAGGTGGCCGGGCATGCGCCTCCGCATCGATCGCGGCCCGGTCCGGGTGTTGCGTGTGAAGGGCACTCAATTCATATTCGTCCGCCATCTATCAAGACCCTGTTCGCATGCTGGGCGTCAGGCGTTTAGCTCTCGCGACACGCCTCTCGTCTGGCCGTGACGGGCCTTACCCCTTGCTCACCCGAAGCTTAGGGAGCGTAAATCAATTGTCTATTCCCTTTTCAAACTGTAAACTAAGTTATGACCGCGCACCGCCATACAGTGCTATTTGTATCCAGCGACACAGCTGCGCGCCGCGCCGCGATTGATGTCTTTGGACAGGATCAGGACTATCGATTGATTAGTTGCGAGGACGAAAAGACGGCGAGCGCGAAGCTCGGCGACATTGATTGTCACTTGATCCTCTGTGATGAAGAGGCGCTCGCAAATGCGCGCAAGAATTTTCTCGTCGCAACGCGTGTCCGGCAACCGCACATTCAACGCATCGTTTTTGGCGACGGCTCCGATTTGTCGCGCGCGGTAAAGATTGCGCGTCACTGCGCAGCCTTCGTGCATCTCGCCAAGCCGCTTGCTGAGGATCAGCTTGGTGTGATGGTAAAACGCGCCCTGGAGATGGCCGAACTTTCGCGCCGCCACAGAGTGCTGTCGCGAGAACTGAAGCTCTCCATGGATGACAATCTCTTCGATGGTCACAAGGAAGAACCTATCAAGGCGCCGTGGTCGCGCTTTGAAAAGCTGATTTATGTCAGTCCGAAAATGGATGCGCTTTGCGCGAGTGCCCGCCAGGCGGCGGCGACAGAGCTGCCCATTCTCATCCAGGGCGAAACCGGCACCGGAAAAGAGCTGCTGGCGCGGGCGGTCCATTACAATTCCAGTCGGCGGGAATCGCCGATGCATGTTCAGAATTGCGGCGGGATTGCCGACGAAGCGCTCCATTCGGAATTGTTTGGCCATGTTTGCGGCGCATTCAGCGGGGCCATTGCCGATCGCTTGGGACTGTTCCGGGCGGCAGATGGTGGGACGGTATTTCTTGATGAGATATCGGAAATTTCACCGAGCTTTCAGATCAGCCTGTTGCGTTTCCTGCAGGAGGGCGAGGTAAAGCCTCTCGGGTCGGATGAAGTCACGACGGCCAATGTCAGGATCATCGCTGCGAGCAACCGCCCGCTCGACCGGCTTGTTGGTGAAGGGGTATTCCGCAAGGACTTGTATTACCGCTTGAAGGGGTTTGAGCTCGACATCCCGCCCTTGCGGGACCGGATCGATGATATTCCCGCGCTTGCGGCATACTTTCTGGAACGCGCTTCGGAAATCAGCGGCAAACGCATTGTGGGCATCTCACGCGAGGCGCTGGACAAGCTTAGCTTGTACGACTTCCCAGGCAATGTACGTGAACTCGAAATGGAAGTAACACGAGCCTCGGCGCTCGCGAACAATAATAGTTATATTTTGCCCAAGCACTTTTCCGATGTCATTGCCGATATCGAGCCGAGCAAGGTTGAGTTTGCCGCTTTCGAAACGGATGGGCGCACGCTTAAGGAAATGACGGAAGCGATGGAGCGGCAGGTTGTCCGCCGCGCGCTCGCCCGGTTCAAATGGAACCAGTCCAAGACCGCCGATGCGCTCGGCTTGTCACGCGTGGGCATTGCCAACAAGATTAAGCGATATGGTTTGGATAAAGGGGACGCTCTCTGAGCACGTCAATCATGACCAGCAAAAATCGTGTCGTACAGTTTCCGTTTTCGAAAGTGTCTGGACCAAACCGGAACCGACCGATCAAGGACCTCGGCTATTCAAAACTTGCGTTGAGCCTCAATCCCACGGGAGAGCGCTGTGTCGGCCATTGGTGCAGCCAGTGCGAAGGCGTCTGGTTCGGAATTGGTCCGGAAGTCGAATGCCCGGTCTGCGGAAACCGTCACGGTTGAATGACATCGGCAACGGTTTGAGCTAAGGCGCATACTTAGTTTCCAAATGGCGAAAGCTGCAAACCACCTTTGCAGACCTTTTGGGGGGCGACTTGGGGCGAAATTGGCCTCACATACGGGACTCAGCGACCACTGCTTCACACCTGATTGCGTCTTCGATTCGTAGCTACTGCGGGCGCTATTCGGCCCAGTTCGTTCGCTGCCAGCCAAAGTAAAGTCAGACGCCAAAGGTAATCGCACCAAAATCACCTGCAAACTTTATATGCGAAATAATGAGCATATAGGCGGCAACGCAAGCAACATGGTACCAATTTGCCAACAGTAACAGGGCGGAACACACCGCCGATACATTTGCGGAGGAAATCATGGCGAATCTGCTCTGGCTCCAAGGGGGCGCGTGTTCCGGCAACACGATGTCGTTCCTGAATGCCGAAGAACCCAGCGCCTGCGACCTGGTAACCGATTTTGGCATAAATGTGCTCTGGCAGCCCTCGCTCGGTCTAGAGCTTGGTGACAATGTCAAATCCATTTTGGAAAAATGTATATCGGGCGAAATTCAGCTCGATATTTTTGTCTTCGAGGGCACTGTCATCAACGCGCCGGATGGGACTGGCGAGTGGAACCGGTTCTGCGGCGAGCCTATGAAAAACTGGGTGAAGAAGCTCTGCGACGCCGCCCAGTATGTTGTCGCCATCGGAGACTGCGCGACCTGGGGCGGCATTCCGGCGACGGCGCCGAACCCCTCTGACAGCGAAGGTCTGCAATTTCTTAAACGTGCCAAGGGCGGCGCGCTCGGCGAGAACTTCGTTTCAAAATCCGGCTTGCCGGTGATCAATATTCCCGGCTGTCCGGCGCACCCCGACTGGGTAACGCAAATCCTTGTCGCCGTGGCGTCCGGGCGCGGCGGGGATTTGACGCTGGACGAGTTTCAGCGCCCGAAAACCTTCTTTTCCAGTTTCACCCAAACCGGCTGTACACGGAACATGCACTTTGCCTACAAAGTGTCGACCACTGCGTTCGGTCAACGCAAGGGATGCCTCTTTTATGATCTCGGCTGCCGCGGGCCGATGACCCACAGCCCGTGCAATCGAATTCTATGGAACCGGCAATCGTCAAAAACCCGCGCTGGTATGCCATGCTTGGGCTGTACAGAGCCGGAATTCCCCTTCTTTGATCTCGCGCCGGGTACCGTTTTCAAGACGCAAACCGTTATGGGCGTGCCCAAGGACTTGCCGACGGGGGTCGACAAGAAGGGCTACATGAAACTTACCGCCGCCGCCAAAAATGCTTCGCCTGCATGGGCTGAAGAAGACATTTTTGTGGTTTAGGGCGCGCAGAGGGAAACGAAACAATGTCAGCAATTCAAACACTTGATATCTCACCTGTCGGACGCGTTGAGGGCGATCTTGATGTCCGCGTCGACATTGAAAATGGTGTGGTGACGAACGCCTGGACCAATGCAGAAATGTTCCGCGGGTTCGAGGTCATTCTCAAGGACAAGGACCCACAGGCTGGACTCGTGGTCACGCCGCGCGCTTGCGGCATTTGCGGCGCCTCGCACCTGACCTGTGCGGCCTGGGCGCTCGATACGGCTTGGGGCACGACCGTCCCGCGCAACGCCATTCTGGCGCGAAATCTAGGCCAACTCGTTGAGTCGCTGCAATCACTGCCGCGCCACCATTATGGCTTGTTCATGATTGATTTCACCAATCAAAACTATGCTGGCAGCCAGTATTTCGAAGAAGCCGTCAAACGCTATTCGCCGTTCACGGGAACTTCGTATGAGGCCGGCGTGACGATCTCCGGCCGACCGGTCGAGATATACGCCCTGCTCGGCGGACAGTGGCCACACTCCTCCTACATGGTGCCGGGCGGCGTTATGTGCTCCCCGACTTTGACGGATGTCACCCGCGCTGTGTCAATTCTTGAGCACTTCCGGCGCAACTGGATTGAGCCGCTTTGGTTCGGCTGTTCAATGGAACGCTATGAAGAAATCCAGTCCTATGATGATTTCATTGCCTGGCTGGACGAACGGCCGGAGCATGCCAACTCCGATCTTGGTCTTTACTGGCGCATGGCAATGGATATTGGGCTGGACAAATATGGCCGCGGACATGCGAAGTTCGTCACCTGGGGCTATCTTCCGCATGAGGACAAGTACCAGAACCCGACCATTGATGGGCGCAATGCGTCTGTCATTATGAAGTCGGGCGTCTATGACGGCGCGGCGGACACCCACACTCTGATGGACCAGGCCTTTACGCGCGAAGATGTGACTCACGCATGGTATGATGAAGTGGGCGGTGCGCACCCCTTTGACCGCGTCACCAATCCGGTCGGCAAGAATCCGATTGATCCGGATGGGAAGTACTCCTGGTCGACGGCTGTACGGCATTCTGAAAGTGGACGCTTGGAGGCCGGCCCGCTGGCGCGCCAGCTTGTCGCCGGCGGCAGTCATGGCGAGGCGTGGCAACACACCGATCCGCTCATTCTGGACATGTACAGAAAGATGGGCGGTCCCTCGATCGCACTTCGCCATTTCGCGCGCATGCACGAGCTGTGTAAACTCTACCGTGAGGCCGAACGTATCCTCCGCGAGTTCAAACTCAATGATGAATGGTACATCAAGCCGACCGAGAAAGACGGACAGGGCTGGGGCGCAACGGAGGCTATTCGTGGCGCGCTTTGCCACTGGATCGACGTCCAGGACGGCAAGATCAAGAACTATCAGATCATCGCTCCGACCACGTGGAATGTTGGGCCGCGGGCAACCGATGGCGAGCGGGGCCCGATTGAAGAAGCCTTGATTGGCACACCGATCCAGAATCCGGCAGACCCGGTCGAGGTTGGCCATGTCTGCCGGTCCTATGACAGCTGCCTTGTGTGCACCGTCCATGCCCATGACGCAAAAACAGGCGAAGAGCTGGCGCGATTCCGCACGGCTTGATGCCCCTTTCCGCGAGCGGAGACCAGTGGTGGGCATGTTTGTTCCCCTCACTGATCCAGATTGGAAGACGCCCTATGAGCACGGATACACAAGAGGAAGACCAGGGAGGCGGCGTTTCGTTTGAGGACCGGTATGGTGTTACGCCGGCTGAGGCCGATCACGATACTTTGCTGCGTATGATCGAAGACATGTTTACCGAGGGTCTGAAGACACAGCTCGAACCCTTCCCGGAAACAGATCGCGAGTTTTCCAAACTGCTGGACGATTTGCGAGAACTCGACGTCAACGATCTGCGTCAAAAGCTGATCATCAGTGGATGGAAACTCTCGCCCCACGGCGAAGACGAGATGAGATGCCAGGAGTGCATGTATTTTCTCGTCCACAAGCGTTGGTGCGATTTGCCCGAACTGGATTTGCCCGCCGAGCCGGAATGGTGGTGCAGGCTGTGGCGGATTTAGGAGGTGTGGATGCCGCAGACAGGCTCAACGCCCGGAGATGATGCACTTCGAAAAACCATTGCTGAAAAGCTCGCTGGCGGTTTGCAGACGGAAGCCTTTCCGCGCGCCGAAACATCCGAGATGGTCAATGAGATTGTCGGGCGTCTGCGCGCAGAGGCGGTTGGCGATCTCGACAAAAAGCTCATCATTGGTGGGTTCACGGATCATACGATTGAAATCGATGACATTGAGCAACCCTGCGAGACATGCATGTATTATCTCGTGCATCGCAAGTTCTGTGAGCTTCCGGAATTAATGCTCCCTGTCGAACCGGAATGGTCTTGCAGGCTATGGCGGATATAAAGCTCGCCGTCATTGGATGCGGAAACACAAACCGCAGCGATGACGGCGTTGGGCCGCGCATCATTGCTCTACTCCGCACGCTCGATCTCCCCTCGAACACCAAGCTTTTTGATGGCGGTACGGATGGGATGGGGGTTATGTACCAGGCAAAAGGCGCCAGTCATCTCATCATTGTCGATGCGCGTGCGCCTGAGGCGGAGCCAGGCGCAATCTATGAGGTTCCCGGCGAGATACTGGAAGCGCAGCCGCCGCAAAGCCTTAACCTGCACGATTTTCGCTGGGACCATGCCTTGTACGCCGGGAAGAAGATCTACGGTGACGCATTTCCGAAATTCGTGAAGGTGTTTCTCATCGAGGCCAAGAAGACGGATCTGGGCCTGGACTTGACCCCGGAAGTGGAAGCCGCTGCGCGCAAGGTTGTCGATCAAATTGCCCTGTTGGCCGATGCGGGTATTGCGGGCAGCTGGGCATGACGGCCAGACTCTCGATACGGCGCGGCTCGATCTATCTGTCTGCTGAAGCGTGTGACACTTATTTTCGCGGGCTCGACGCTGTCATCGTCCTCATCCGCAATGATGCTTTGCATGTCCTTCCCGTCCAGCAAATGACCGCAGGAGGTCATCTTCTGAAGATGCGCAATGCGAAGGGAGACCGTGTAGTGTCAGCGCCGGATGTCTTTCTCGAGTACGGCCTTGCGGACTGGGAGTCCGACGATTTGGCGGCGCATTGGTCGGCCGATCACGGTGCGTTGGTGTGCACACTGCCAAAAATGCAAACAAAGTTTGCATAACGTATATTATGTAGACAGCTCTCTTTGCTTCCGCTAACTTCCTTATCATTCGAAGGGCGAGATCAGATCGCCACGCAAATGGGAGGATCAGAATGGTGGTGGCGAGCCGCGCCAACACAGATGCAGAAGCTGCACGCCGCGCCGTTATCGAAGCGGAAGCGAGCAATGCTGAGAAGGCAGAGATGCTCATGGAAATCGCCATGGGCATGCAGCAAAAGCCAAAATCCGTCGATGATCTGATCGAAGCGATCTCACTCTATCGGCAAGGCGCCGATCTTTGCCCTGCTGAATCCGGTTTGCTTCGGGCCCGCATTCTCGCCCGCATGGCGACGGCGCAAATGATCACGCCAGCAAAGGACGCATCCTTTGTCGAAGCCGCCCGCGCGACAATCGAAGACGCGCTTGGCGTCCTGCGAGAGCTAGGTACGCCGGCCGAGCTCGCCGAAGCAGAAATGAATTATGGGCTCATCCTGCAAAATCTCGCTGCCGAAAACCGCGCGCGAATCCAGGATAGCATCAGCGCTTATCAAAGATCGCTCAGAATATTTGACGCCAAAAAATATCCAGCGGAATTCGCGGTCCTGCAAAACAATCTCGCAACAGCCTTCCTCTCAATTCCGTTTACGGATGAAAAATCGAAGATGCGCGAGGCTTTAGCTGTTCAGGCCTTCGAGGAAGGTCTCAAAGTCGTGACAAT
Organism: Parvularcula sp.; assembly: GCA_002704915.1. Lineage (GTDB taxonomy): Bacteria > Pseudomonadota > Alphaproteobacteria > Caulobacterales > Parvularculaceae > Hyphococcus. The sequence goes on along the minus strand of PAIP01000062.1, from coordinate 101,148 downwards.
GGTCGATCATCCGAATGAATATGCGATGCTGCAGAATAATCTCGGCAACGCGTTGCAATATGTGTCGTCAAGTCACCGGGTCGAGAACGGCTATCGCGCGATTGAAGCCTATGACGAGGCGTTGCGCGTACGCACACGCGCTGACACGCCGGCAGAGTATGCCAACACTCTGGCGAACAAGGCGAATTGTCTGGCAAATCTTCCCGATAATCCGGCCAGGCCAGAAGCCGGCAATCAGGAAAATCTTGGCGCGGCCCTCGCGCTTTATCGTGAGGCACTCGAGATGTTTCGTGGTTTTGGTGAAGCACAAAAAGTCGAGATTGTGTCGGCCGCCATTCTGGAACTGGAGGCGGACCTGAATGGCGCTCGAGACTTACCCAATTAGAGACCGACGAAGGGAAAGACCTAAATGACACCATTCTTGTTAGCTTTAGTGGCCGGAGCCGTAGCCGCGCTGATCGCGGGCAGTGTATCGGGCATTATAATTGGCGGAGAAGCAATTGGGCGCGAAGTCGCCGGCGCCATGGGCGCCATATATGGGGTCTTGTCCGGCGGGGCCGCGGCTCTCATTGGCCTTATTATTCTGAACATCATTCAAGGAGCTGTGTGATGCTGGATGTCATCCTGGATTCAATGAAGCTGTTTCTGACCGGGCGCCTGTTTCAGGATTATGACAAAGTCGCCCGGCAATTCTTCATCGGAGCTTTATGCGGCGCGCTACTGGCTGTTGTTGTTGGCTATTTCACAACGCCCCTCGTCGGCGCCATTGTCGGCGGCGCCGTTGCAGGCTTTCTCCAGCCCTATCTCTTCAAAGACCTGAAATACAGATAGGGCGATGGACGGTAGCGATCATACGGTTGAAGAGCGCGATCTGAACGGGCTGCTGTCGGATTTGTCAGCGCTCGAAGCGCTTGCGGAAAATTGGCCGGTTGATCAGAAGAATGCCGCTCATGCGCGCGGCGAAGCAATAGATGCGCTCAACGCCGCCGCATTCCGCAGACTGATCCGCTCACTCCAGTCCGTGCCGGGCATGTCTGCGGCCTTGCGGGAAGCGGCAGGCGATGAAGTTGTCTATGCCGTGCTTCGGCGCCATGGCATTCTGAAACCCAGCCTGTTTGAACGCATAGATCAGGCGCTTGAAGACATCCGCCCAACGCTTGCCTCCCATGGCGGTGATGTTGAGCTTGTCTCGGTGGAAGACACCGCCGTGGTCGTGAAATTTCTGGGCGCGTGTGATGGCTGTCCGGCTTCGGCGCTCACCTTTTATGGTGGTGTCAAGAAGGCCATTCAGGACAAGTTCCCACACATCACTGAGATCCGGCAGGCAAAAGGTCTCGGCGGCGGTGAAGGCGTTGAGTACGCATCACCCTTCGCCAATTTCCAAAAGGAAGGCTGGACGCAGGCACTTGCGCTTGAAGCGATCGGCGATGGTCAAACCGAGATTGTTGAAATCGATGGTGAGTCCGTTCTGCTGACGCGGCTCGCCGATAAGGTCACCTGCTTCAAAAACGCCTGCGCCCATATGGGCATGGCGATGGATGGCGGCGAGATCGCCGAGCGCATCATCACCTGCCCCTATCACGGTTTTCAATACTCACTCGAAAGCGGCGAATGCCTGACCGCGCCTGAGGTGCAATTACAGCCCCACGGGGTGCGGGTGAAAGACGGACAGATCGAAGTCCGGTTGACGCGGTAGCGGCATGAAAGTCTCCGCCGCCCCCTCCTTCACACCGATCAAAGCCGCTGGAACGGCGGTTTCTGGCCCGCCGCTCTTGTCGCGCGATGGTCCCCGTATCGTCCTGGGGTGGTCTGAGGGCGACTTTGTGGCACCGAACATTCCGTCGGCATCAACCCTTTTCGGTCCGCGCGGCGCCGCCCGCCTGCGCGACGGAACGCTCTGGGTCGCCGACACCGGCCATCACCGGATGCTCGGCTGGATGAGTGGGCCGGAAGCCGATAATCAGCCGGCTGACTTACTTATCGGCCAGCCCGATTTCGCAAGCGAGGGACGCAATGCGAAAGGTCACGCTTCCGCATCGACTGTGAATGTGCCGACCGGTGTGTCGCCCTGGGGCGACGGCCTTGCCGTCGCCGATGCCTGGAACCATCGTGTGCTTTTGTGGCGAAAGACACCAGCGTCAAGCAATCAGCCTGCGGACATCATACTCGGACAACTGAACGAGCAATCGATAGAGGCCAATCACGGATCGGATGCGCCAAGCGCCGCCAGCCTGCATTGGCCTTACGGCGTTTCAGAAGTGGGTGGCCGGTTGGTCGTGTGCGATACGGGCAATCGGCGTGTCCTGATCTGGAATGCGCCGGAGAGAACAGGCCAGCCGGCGGATCTTGTTCTTGGCCAACCAGACTTCAATTCCCGTGACGAAAATGCCGGCCAGGAAGTTGGCGCCGCCGGCATGCGTTGGCCGCATGGCGCCGCACTTTGGCGCGGCGGTCTTGCCGTTTCCGACGCCGGCAATAATCGCATCATGCTTTGGCGCAGCTTGCCGGCGCATAACGGCCAGCCCTGCGATGCGGTGCTCGGACAGACAGGTTTCACCGATTGCGACCACAATCTTGCATCTTACTACCCAAACGCGGTCGCCTTGAACATGCCTTATGCCGTCGCCGTTGAAGACGAGGCGCTGCTAGTGGCCGATACGGCGAACTCCCGGCTGCTTGGCTGGCAAAGCGGCGAAACGGGCGCCAAAGCGATAAGACTCACCGGCCAGCCCGACTTTGCGTCGAAAGGTGACAACCGCTGGGGCGTCGCCACGCGCGATTCCCTTTGCTGGCCGTATGGGATCGCCTGTTCAGGCGGCGAGGCGATCATCGCTGACAGCGGCAATAACCGTGTCCTCCTATGGAGGATGGCATGACTGAGGTTCAGCCCGGCGGTGAGCTGATTGTTGTGCGCGGACAGGTGCAAGGGGTCGGCTTTCGTCCAACGATCTGGCGGCTGGCCAAGGAGCTTGGGCTTGCCGGCGATGTCAGCAATACCGCCGAAGGCGTTCGCATCCGGCTCTGGGGCGACAAGATTTCATCCTTCGTCGAACGCCTGCAGACCGAGGCGCCGCCGCTCGCACGTATCCAGCAGCTTGAACGTCAATGTGTTGGAGGGGTGGCTCCCGATGGCTTTGAGATCGCCGAGACGCGCGACGGCGCCATGCGCGTTGCCGTGACGCCAGACGCGGCGACGTGCGCCGATTGCCTTCGCGAAATCAATGATCCATTTGATCATCGCTATCGGTACCCCTTCGCCAATTGTACAAATTGCGGACCGCGTTTTTCGATCATTCACAGCGCCCCCTATGACCGCGCCAAGACGAGCATGAAAGCGTTCGATCTGTGTCATGTGTGTCGCGGTGAGTACGAAGACCCCGGCGACCGGCGCTATCACGCGCAACCGGTTGCCTGCCATGCCTGCGGACCGCGCGCCTGGATCGAGAAGCTCGGGCAAGGGGTCGTCAATTGCGAAGCTTTTTCCATGATGGACGATGTGGACGCGGTCGGCGGCATGTTGATGTCCGGCAAGATCGTCGCCATCAAAGGGCTTGGCGGATTTCATCTGGCGTGTGACGCGACGAATGCCGAAAGCGTCGAACGCCTGCGGGCCCGCAAACGCCGCCGCGACAAGGCCTTCGCCTTGATGGCGCGCGACATTGCGGCGATTTCCGCCTATGCGCATGTGACGCCTGAAGACGAAGCGGCGCTTAAAGGCCCCGCCGCACCGATTGTCTTACTTAAGACGCGCGCAGATGCACCGTTGCCGGAGGCCGTTGCGCCCGGTTTGAATCGGCTTGGCTTCATGCTGCCCTATACGCCCCTGCATCACCTCATGCTGAAACGCATGACGCGTCCCGTGGTGATGACGTCCGGCAACGTTTCAGGCGAGCCGCAGTGTTTCAAAAATGAAGAGGCGCGGGAGAAACTCACCGCCGTCGCTGACTTCGCCTGCATGACCGACCGCGACATTGTCAACCGCATTGATGACAGCGTCGTTCGGATAGACCTTGGCGAACCGCGCCTTGTCAGACGCGCGCGTGGCTATGCGCCAGCGGCGATTGACCTGCCGCCCGGATTGGAGGGCGCGCCCGACATTCGCGCCTATGGCGCTGATCTCAAAAATGCGTTCTGCATCACCAAGGATGGCGGTGCTATCCTGAGTCAGCATATGGGCGATCTCGACGACCCCGCGACGGCGGACGACCTGGTTCGGAACCTCTCCCTATATCAAAATCTCTTTGAGCACGATCCTGAAATCATCGCGGTTGATCAGCATCCGGAATACCGCTCTTCAAAACTTGGCCGGGAGCTTGCCAAACAACTCGATCGCCCGCTGATCGAAGTTCAGCACCACCACGCACATATCGCCTCATGTTTGGCGGAGAACGCCTGGCCGGGTGATGGCGGAAAAGTTCTCGGCGTGGCGCTTGACGGCGCGGGCTGGGGCGCCGACGCAACGATTTGGGGCGGGGAGTTCCTTGCTTGCGACTATGCCTCATTTGAACGCCTGGCGACGTTCAAGCCGGTTCCGCTTTTGGGCGGCGATGCGGCGGCGCGCGAACCCTGGCGCAACGCCTATGCTCATCTGATGGCGGAAATGGGTTGGGCGGAGTTCGCCATGAATTTCAGCGAGCTGGAGATGTTCCGTTATCTGAATGACAAGCCGCGTGAGACCTTGGACGCCATGATCGCCGCCGGTGTCAACGCGCCTTTGGCGAGTTCCTGTGGGCGGCTGTTTGATGCCGCTGCTGCCATTTTGGGACTGGCGCGAGACCAGCAATCCTATGAGGGCCATGCGGCCATGCTGCTGGAGGCCGCCATAGACCCGAAGGCGATGGAAGAGGGTGAGGACCTCGCTTATCCGTTTTCCATCCCGCTTATGGGCGGGCAAGGACTTCCTTATGTGGAGCCGGTCGCCGTTTGGCGGGCCATGCTTGGCGATCTCATTTTGGAAACACCGATTGGCGTGATCGCAGCCCGTTTCCATCGCGGCCTCGCGCGCGTCATCATCGCGATGGTCGATCGGCTGATGGGGGATGAGCGGGTCTATCACGCCGTTGCGCTCAGTGGTGGCTGTTTCCAGAATAAGACCCTTTTTGAATTGGTTCACACCGGTCTTGAGGCTCGCGGTCATAAGGTCCTCTCGCACCGGGAGGTTCCTGCGAATGATGGCGGGATCGCCCTCGGTCAGGCGGCAATCGCTGCCGCAAATTACTTGAAACATAAAAAAGGGAGCGCGCCATGTGCCTAGGCATACCTGGACAGATCGTGTCCATCTCGGATGCGGAAAAAAAACTCGCCATGGTCGATGTTTCCGGCGTGCAGCGGGAAATCAATGTCGCCTGCATCATGCCCGAGGGCGGCAAGGTCGATGACCTCATCGGAGCCTGGGCGTTGATCCATGTCGGCTTCGCGATGAGTCGCATCGATGAAGAAGAAGCGGCCAAAACGCTCGAAATTCTGATGCAGCTTGGCGAAGCGCAGGCCGAAATTGAAGCCATGCGCGACGGAAAGGCGGCGATGGAGGAGGCATCATGAAGTATACTGATGAATTTCGCGATCCCGCCGCTGCGAAGGCGGTGCTCGCTGAGATTGAACGCCTCGTCGGCGTGATCGGCGCAACCGCCGATGCGCCCATCTACATAATGGAAATCTGCGGCGGACACACCCACGCCATCTTTCGCTACGGCCTTGATAAGCTGACGCCAACCGGACTTGAATTTATCCACGGTCCCGGTTGTCCGGTCTGCGTGTTGCCCATGTCGCGCGTCGATGAGTGCGTGGAACTGGCCGAACGGCCGGACGTGATCTTCACCACTTTCGGCGACGCCATGCGCGTGCCCGGGACGCGCAAATCCTTGTTACAGGCGAAGGCCGACGGCTGCGACATTCGCATGGTCTATTCCCCGCTTGATGCGTTGGAGCTTGCCCGTCGTCATCCAGATCGCGAAATTGTCTTTTTCGCGCTGGGATTTGAAACGACGACGCCCTCCACGGCGCTGTGCGTACAGCAGGCAGCGGCGGAAGGTCTGAGCAATTTCTCGCTCTTCTGCAATCACATCACGGTGCCACCGCCCATCAAGGCGTTGCTCGACGACCCGCATATGAAGCTCGATGGCTTTGTTGGTCCCGGCCATGTCTCCATGGTTATTGGACTGGAGCCGTATGAATTCATCGCACGGGATTATCAAAAACCGATCGTCGTCGCTGGGTTTGAACCTGTCGACCTTTTGCAGTCTGTCTTGATGGTGCTTCAGCAAATCCGGGACGGCCGGGCCGAAGTGGAAAATCAGTATGCGCGGATTGTGCCGGCGGCCGGCAATCCCGTCTCGATCGCCGCTTGCGAGGATGTTTACGAACCGCGCGAAAAGTTCGAGTGGCGGGGATTGGGTGAAATTGACAAGTCCGGCCTGAAGATCCGGGAAAAATACGCGGCGTTTGATGCGGAGCGAAAATTCGGCATCGGTTACAGCAAGGGAAACAGGCAGACACCCGAACCCGAGGACTGCGGATGCGGCGATGTCATGACTGGCCGCATCAAACCCCATCAATGCCCGCAATTCGGCAAAGGGTGCACCCCTGAGCAACCGCTCGGCGCCTTGATGGTGTCGTCAGAGGGCGCTTGCGCAGCTTACTATCAATATGGCGGCATCCGGCCTGAAGTGGAGCCGGCGGCGTGAACATGATCGCGCCCGTCAGACGCTTGCGCGCGAGCCATGTGACACTTGCCCATGGCGGCGGCGGCACGGCCATGCGCGACCTGATCGAGGACGTGTTCGTTTCCGCCTTTGAACCAGAATCGCTTGAAGATCAGGCGCGTCTGTCGGCGCCCGCACTTACCGAAGCCGGCGCCAAACTCGCCTTCACAACCGACAGTTTCGTGGTGCATCCGATCGAATTTCCCGGCGGCGATATCGGGAAAATCGCCGTCTGCGGCACGGTCAACGATCTGGTTGTCGGCGGCGCCAAGCCGCATTGGCTCTCGGCTTCTTTCATTCTGGAAGAAGGCGTTGAAGTCGATTTGCTTCGGCGCGTGGTCGCATCCATGCGGCTGGCGGCCGACGAAGCCGGCGTGAAGATCGTCACCGGCGACACGAAAGTCGTGGAACGCGGCAGCGCCGACAAGCTTTTCATTACAACGTCTGGTATCGGCATTATTCCAGCAGAGCGCTGCTTAAACGCCGGGACCGTCCGGCCCGGCGATGTCGCGATCGTCAATGGCGTTTTGGGTGATCATGGCGCGGCCATTCTCGCCGCCCGCGGCGACCTTGCCCTGAGCGCAGATATCAAATCCGACTGCCAGCCGCTTGGCGAACTGATGGAGGCCGTCATTGCGGCGGCGCCGAACATCCGATGCGCCCGCGACGCGACGCGCGGCGGTCTTGCCTCAGCGCTCAATGAAATCGCCGAAGCATCATCCGTCAGCATAAAGATAGATGAGGCATGTGTGCCGCTGCGCAAGGAAGTACGGGGCGTATGCGAGATCCTTGGCCTTGATCCGCTCTATCTTGCCAATGAAGGCGCGCTTGTCTTGTTCGCGCCGCCTGAAGAGGCCGATGCGGCGCTGGCCGCGATGCAATCCACGCGCGCTGGGGCGAACGCGGCAATCATTGGCCATGCCGTGGATGGAATACCGGGCCGGGTTGAGATGACAACGCTTTTTGGCGGCGCGCGCATTGTCGACATGCTGGTCGGCGAACAATTGCCGAGGATATGCTGATGCTGAGTATTCTTCTTCTTGGGTTCTTCATTGGCATGAGCCACGCGCTTGAAGCCGACCACCTGGCGGCGATGGCCGCCATGTCTGGAGACCGATCCGGCGGCAAGAAAAAAATGATGCTCCGCGGCGCGTTCTGGGGCGCCGGTCACACGCTGACCTTGTTTCTGCTGGGCGTGGTCGTCCTGATCTTCGGATTTGTTTTGACGGATACTGGCGCAGCGCGGCTTGAGTTCGCCGTGGGCATTATGCTGGTGGCGCTGGGCGGCCATCTTTTCTACCGCATGGCGCGGCGGCGGGTGCATTTTCACGCCCATGCCCATGAGGACGGTAAAGTCCATCTGCATGCCCACAGCCATGCCGGTGAGACCACGGGACACGGCGCTTCTAAACATGATCACGCTCATCCGGAGGGCTTGCCCTGGCGGGCGCTGGCTGTCGGGCTCATGCACGGCGCCGCCGGGTCTGCCGGACTTTTGACACTGGCCATTGCATCGACGCAAAGCGCGGCGCTCGCCCTTGGCTACATTCTGGTGTTCGGCATCGGGTCGATTATCGGCATGGCGCTGCTGTCTTATGCTGTCGCTTGGCCCCTAAGGGCAACCGAGAGATCCGCCAGAGCGCTCCATGCCGGCGTGACCGTTGCCGCCGGGCTGTTTGCGGTCGGCATCGGCGTCAGCGTCATGGCCGAAACCGCGACCGCCGCCTGGGGAGGTTTCTAAGATGCATGAGCTAGGCCTCAGCCGGTCCATCGCCGCCATCGTTGAGGAACATGCGCAAGGGCGCGCGATCAAGCGGGTGCGCGTGGCGATCGGTCCGCTTGCCTGCGTTGAGCGTAGGGCGCTCGACTTCTGCTGGGACCTGGTGACGGCGCAAAGCCCTCTGTCCGGCGCGGTTCTGGAGTTTGTCGAAGCAGATGGGGATATTTTTTTAGTGAAAGACTTTGAATTCAAGGAGGCAGCCTGATGTGCGGCACGTGTGGATGTTCTGACCCAAACAATGATGTGACGTTGACGGATCCGAAAACCGGCGAAAGTCGAGTGCTGCGATCTGGTGGCATTCTGCAGGAGCAGAGTCCGCACGATCACGAGCATGCGCATTCTGGCGGTCATGATCACGGCAATCATCATCACGCTCATGAGGGTGATAATCGCCCGCATGTTCACGGGGTCAATGGCGAAGTGATCAGCCTTGAAGCGGCGGTGCTCTCAAAGAATGATGCGATCGCCGCGCGCAATCGCGGTTGGTTCGAGGGGCGCGGCGTCCTGGCGCTCAACCTGGTCAGTTCGCCCGGCGCCGGCAAGACAACCCTGCTCGAGCACACCATACACAAATTTCCGGGCGATGGGCGTATCGCAGTGATCGAGGGTGACCAGATGACGGCCAATGATGCCGAGCGCGTGCGCGCCGCCGGCGCTCAAGCCGTTCAGATCAACACCGGCGCTGGATGCCATCTGGAAGCAGACATGATTGCTGAAGGCGTCAAAGCCTTGGACCTTGAGAGCGGCGCCATACTCATGATCGAAAATGTCGGCAATCTTGTCTGCCCGGCCATGTTCGATCTCGGCGAACAGATGAAAATCGCGGTCATCTCCGTAACCGAAGGCGAGGATAAGCCGCTCAAATACCCGCATATGTTCCGCGCCTCTGGCTGTGTCGTCATCAATAAAATGGACATTGCCGAAGCGGTGGAATTTGATGAAGCTCAGTGCCGGGAGAATATTCTGTCGGTCAATCCTGACGCCCAAATACTCGCCGTTTCTTCGAAAACCGGCCAAGGCATGGATGCCTGGTTTGACTTCCTAAATAGGCAAGTTGAAGGACTCATGGGGTAGATGTCGCTTCCGACGAGTGAACGCCGTCTAGCCAGGAGATTCCATAGATTTCCGGCCAAATTCGGACGGTGATTCCATATGTGGAAGGTTGGTCACGCGGTCGGCAACCTGCGTGATCAAGGGGAAGGCTAAACTGCAGAGATTGACTGAGCGAAAGTAGAGTACTTTCCTCGACGGGTTTGATGCGCTTAGGCATGATCGCACCCGAAGAACGCCGTAACTGGGATACAAATCGACCAAAAATTGTGCTCTAAGCAATTGCTGCTCAAGGGCATAATTCCCGGTCTCGGCGTTCATCACTCGGCTACTGGACCTGTCCCGGTTTGATTCCGGCCTTGATAGACGATTATCTACTATCAAGGAGACAGGAAGATGGGACACAAGCATGGCGAGGATTTCAAGCGCGAAGCGGTTCGGCTAGCGCTGAGCAGCGGCTTGACGCGCAAACAGGTTGCGGCAGATCTGGGGATCGGGCTTTCGACGCTGGGCAAGTGGATTGCGACATACCGGACTGAGGAGCGGCCAGACTTGCCATCGGCTGATCTTCTGAAGGAAGTCGAGCAGCTGCGCCGCGAGAACCGCACGCTCAAGGAGGAGCGGGACATCTTAAAAAAAGCGACGGCCTTCTTCGCCAGCCAGAAGTGAAGCGGTTCGCTTTCATTGAGACCTGGAAGAAGGCTTGGCCGATTGAGCAGATGTGCCGCGTGTTGCAGGTGACATCACGAGGGTTCAGGGCGTGGCGATCGCGCACTATGAGCCGGCGCCAGCGTGAGGATCTTGTGATTTTGGCGCACATTCGAGAGCAGCACCGTCTTGCACTCGGCAGTTATGGACGCCCGCGCATGACTGAGGAGCTAAAAGAACTTGGTCTTATCGTGGGGCATCGACGTGTTGGTCGACTGATGAAGCAGAACAATATTCGTGCCCACCGCACACGCAAACATAAGGCAACAACTGATAGCAATCATCGGTTCAACGTAGCGCCCAATCTGCTCGACCGGGATTTCTCTGCAAGCGGGCCGAACCAGAAATGGGCCGGTGATATCTCTTACATCTGGACCCGCGAGGGATGGCTCTATCTGGCCGTCATTCTCGATCTGTATTCGCGGCGTGTGATCGGCTGGGCAGCCAGCAACCGCATGAAGAAAGACCTTGCGATCCGCGCGCTGGACATGGCGATCAATCTGCGTCAGCCGCCACCGGGGTGCCTTCACCACACCGACAGGGGCAGTCAATACTGTAGCCACGACTATCAGAAAATTCTGCGTAAGCAGGGCTTTCAGGTGTCAATGAGCGGCAAAGGAATTTGTTACGACAATTCCGTCGTCGAAACCTTCTTCAAATCCCTGAAGGCCGAGTTGATATGGAGGCAAACCTGGACAACGCGGAGAGAGGCCGAAGCCGCACTCTTTCAGTACATCAATGGCTTCTACAATCCGCGACGACGACACTCAGCCCTCGGATGGAAAAGCCCCTTGGCCTTCGAGCGAAACGCCGCTTAAATGAGCCTCAAGGCCGGAACAAAAGCGTGACAGGTCCATCGGTCTTCTATGAGAAGTTTGGCGTCTCGGCCCGCCTCAACTACCAGTACCGTGATGCTTGGTTGTCCACGACGGAAAACGACAGCCTGACCGAGTTCTGGGACGAGACCGAGCGCGTTGATTCCTCGATCCGCTACACCATCCCGCAGCAGGTTTACGGCACGAACGTGACGCTGGCGCTCAACGGGAACAACCTCACCGATGAGCGAGATGTCCGTTTCATCAACACGCCGGCGACACCAAACCAGGTCGAGGGCTTTGGCCGCCGCTGGGTGTTCTCCGTCCGCGTTGACTACTAGCTAATCCTGTCTCCACAGCCTTGGCCTTCCCCATCGTGGGCCTTGGCTGTGAATCTTTTTTTGAAAGGACACCGCCATGGCCTTGCCCATTCGACTTTCCGTCATCGCGCTCGCATTCACCATGGCCGCTTGCGGTCAGCAGGCTGGTGAAAGCGCGGTTGAGACCGATCCATCGCCCGTCGCCATCGAATCGGCCGAAGTGACATTCAATGCCGAAACCGGCAGTTACGACGTCTCCTGGGACCTCAGCGGCGGCGAAGCACCCGTCAGCATTTTGATCTCCAGTTCACCGGATGGTGACGGCGCCGTTGGGATCGCCGACGACCTCTCCGACACGAGCTTTTCATGGACGCCGGAAACGGATGAGCGCAGCCGCCGCTATTTCATCATTCAGCCACAAGGCGGGGAATCCGAACTGATCGCCACACGGTTGTTGCCACTGGAAGGTGGCCGCAATTTCCGTGACCTCGGCGGCTATGAAACCGCCGATGGTAAGACGGTGAAATGGGGCAAGGTGTTTCGTTCGGGTGTGATGCACGAACTGACAGACGCCGACTATGACTATCTGTCCGACCTCGGCATCAAGACCGTCTGCGATTTTCGGGAGACTGACGAACGTAAAAACGAGCCGACAGATTGGCGTGCGGGCGACATCGAATATCTCACCTTTGCTCCACCGCCAGGCAACGACGACGATCCGGCGAACAACCCCATGTTCGCCGCTCTGCTCGATCCTGACTCGACCCCCGATGATGTGGCGAACGCCATGGCCGCCGGATACCACGACATCGCCCTGGGCGAGGCCGAAGGCTACACGGCCATGTTCGACGAGCTTGCCGCGGGCCGCACGCCGCTGGCTTTCAACTGCTCGGCTGGCAAGGACCGCGCCGGCACAGCCGCCGCCTTGATCCTGACAGCACTGGGTGTGCCACGTGAGACCGTGGTGCATGATTACAGTCTGTCGGACGATTTTGTGGACTATATGGCCGAGTTTATGGGCCCCGAGGCGCGCGCTGAAGCCGAAGCTGGCGACAGCCCTTACGCCTTCCTGTTCCAGCTGCCGCCTGAGAAGGTGGAGCCGCTGATGGCCTCTCATCCAATGTATATAGAGGCGAGCCTGGACCATATCGCTGCCGAACACGGCTCCGTTCTAGCGTTTATCCAGAATGAGCTGGATGTTACGGATACGGAGTTGTCTGCCATACGTGCAAGCCTTCTGGAATAGGAATATCCGGGCCCGCTGGGTGGCACTGCGATCTCGGCCTTTTGGCCGCGTTCGCAGTGCGTAGTTGAAAAACTGCTGATGCATCGGCCTTTGAGGTAGCGGGCCCAGAACAGTTTTGATGAGCTTTTGCAGTACGAAGCACGTCATGACATCAACATACCCGATGTCCGCACTATGGAATTGCTGCCACTCGCATGGTCACGACTGGATGACCGTTTCCGGCGAATTTACGACCTTGCATTTTGGATACCCCTGTTCGAAAGCCTTGGACAAAAAGCTGATCTTGTCCTGGGGTTTGCAACAATTTGCGAACTTCCGGACTGGTTGGCACCGTCACTCCCTGCGAGCCTGTGCTTGATTGTATGGAGCATCGCTCGAATGACGGGCACAAAATTCTTGATAGGCACTTTCGCGCTTGTCTTCACTATCATCGTTCTAACTGTATGGGCTGCGACCCAATGGACGGCGCATGAGCTGGGTTATCAACCAGCGCTTGGTATGCCTTGGTTCCATTGGAATGAAACGCCCATCTACCGACCGTGGCGCCTGTTCCAGTGGTGGTACGCCTACGAAGCCTATGCGCCGGGTGTTTTTACAAAAGCAGGCCTTATGTCGACGGGTGGCGGCATACTCGGCGCTATCGTCGCTGTCATCGGATCACTGCTCCGCGCGCGAAACCAAAAACATGTAACGACGTATGGATCGGCGCGCTGGGCGACCCGGCTGGATGTTAAGCGCGCAGGGCTGTTCTGCGATGATGGCGTGTTCCTCGGGCAGAAATCAGGCGCCTATCTCCGCCATGACGGACCTGAACATGTCATGGCGTTTGCGCCAACGCGCTCGGGTAAAGGTGTTGGTCTTGTCATTCCGTCTCTTCTGAGCTGGACCGGCAGCGCGGTTATTCACGACATCAAGGGCGAGAACTGGAGTCTAACCAGCGGCTGGCGTTCGCGCTTTTCGCACTGTCTGTTGTTTGAACCAACTGATCCGTGTTCAGCGCGGTACAATCCGCTCCTGGAAGTGCGACGCGGTGAAAACGAAATTCGTGATGTTCAAAATATCGCCGACATTCTCGTCGATCCTGAAGGCTCTCTTGAGCGCCGCAACCACTGGGAAAAGACAGGGCACGCACTGCTCGTCGGTGTGATCCTACACGTTCTCTATGCTGAGGAAGAGAAAACACTCTGCGCCTGCGCGCGCTTTCTTTCCGATCCGCGTCGATCCTTTGAGACCACGCTAAGCGTTATGATGAAGACGCAACATCTTGGCAGCGAGCCCCATCCCGTCGTCGCACAGGCTGCCCGTGAGCTTCTCAACAAATCAGAGAATGAGCGCTCAGGCGTTCTCTCAACCGCGATGAGCTTTCTCGGTCTTTACCGCGATCCGGTTATTGCGCGGGCGACTGCGGCCAGCGATTGGCGCATCGCTGATCTGGTCGATGCGACCCGCCCTTGTTCGCTCTATCTGGTCGTGCCGCCTTCCGACATCTCAAGGACGAAGCCGCTGGTCAGACTGATCCTCAACCAGATTGGTCGAAGGCTGACGGAAACCTTGCCCGACGAAAACTCGAATCGCCACAGAGTCCTGATGATGCTCGATGAGTTTCCGGCGCTGGGGCGGCTCGACTTTTTCGAGTCAGCACTCGCCTTCATGGCGGGCTATGGCATCCGGGCTTATCTCATCGCCCAGTCGCTCAACCAGATTGAAAAGGCATATGGCCCCAACAATTCCATTCTCGATAATTGCCATGTCCGGATCGCATTCGCAGCCAATGACGAACGTACGGCCAAGCGGATATCCGACGCCCTGGGACAGACAACAGAGCAGCGTGCCCAACGCAACTACGCAGGCCATCGTCTAGCGCCATGGCTCAGTCATGTCATGGTCTCCAGCCAGGAGACCCAACGCGCGTTGTTAACGCCGGGCGAAGTCATGCAGCTTCCGCCCGATGATGAGATCGTCATGGTGTCGGGCGTGCGCCCAATAAGAGCAAAGAAACTGCGCTATTACGCGGACCAGAACTTTACCTCCCGCGCTGAACCTGCCGTACATGTCTCAAATCCGCCGCCAAGTTCGCGAGATGATTGGCAGGATATGGCGACGCCCTCCGTTGCTGGTCTTAAAATTTCTGAACTACGTGCAAACGAGGCCTCCGACGAAGGGGGGCGCGAACAAAAATTGTCTCTCGACCCTCCCAAACAATCAGCGCCGGAAGTTGAGATCGAGCCTTCGTCAGGATTGGAACCTGACACGGACGATTTTGATGAAGCGGCTCGCAATGGGCTGAAACCGGCGCAACGCGCGCTCGGATTGGAACAGGGTGGCAATGACGCCCTGCCGGATTTCTGATATGCCAAAACCGCGCGTGAATATCCGTCTCAGTCATGAAATGCACCGCACCCTTGAGCAGATGGTGCTGGCGCCCGGCGTGACCAAATCGGCGATTATTGAAGATGCGCTGCGCGCCTATCTCGATCCGACAAAGACTGGCGGGCGGGAACAAGCCCTCATGCAACGTCTCGACCAATTCGATGTTCGTCAAAACGCGATCGAACGAGACGTCGCCCTGTCATTAGAAACGCTCGGGCAGTTTGTTCTCTACTGGCTGACCCGGTCTGACCCGTTGCCTGAAGGTGAGCGGGATGCAGCGCACGCTCTGGGGCAGAGACGCTTTGAGTATTTCATCGAGCAGGTGGCGCGGAAGATCGGCGCAGACGAGGGCTTGTCAGCCCGCGCCTTTCCAAAACCCGAACAGGAGCCGTTTTCGGACTTATAGCGAGTTTATGCTGGTATGCGTCCGTGCATATTACTGCATACCATCCTCTGCTTCAGGCAAAGCGTCATATTTGACGCGTTAGCGTCCATTTTGATACTCAATGCATCATAAATGGCGCAATTCAAGGTATTGACAAATCCGCTGTAATGCGTCATTTTTCCTGCATAATAAGCCAGGAATGGACTTGGCGCATCAAAAATGACGCATAAAATTGACTTCTCAACCGCTTCAAGCGAGTCGATCATTGATACCCTCTGCAAGCGACTCGATGAGATAAGGCTGAGCCGGAACATCAGTCAGGCTGATCTCGCCAAGGAGGCAGGTGTCTCGCGAAGCACGATGACACGATTGGCGGACGGCAAGGCAATATCACTCGATTCCTTCGTGCGTGTGATGACCGCATTGCGTTTGACTGACCATCTTGCAGCGCTATTGCCCGACCCAAGCATCAGACCAATCGAGCGCGTACAGCTGGAGGGAACGGAGCGGCAGCGCGCTAGCGCTAAAAAAGATGAGACATCGGAATGGACGTGGGGAGACAGTCAAACATGACTGAAACAGCGCGCGTTCTACTCTGGGGAAGCGATATTGGCGCCGTCACATGGGTGCCTGACCGAGGTGTCGGCGTATTCCAATACGCGCCCGATTTTGCGCGCTCAGGGATCGAGGTCTCCCCACTCATAATGCCGCTCACAGATACGCCCTACGAGTTCCCGTCATTATCAAGAGAAACGTTCAAAGGCTTGCCAGGCATGCTGGCTGATAGCCTACCAGACAAGTTCGGTAATACACTGATTAATGCATGGCTCTCTCGGCAGAGCCGCGATCCAAGCAGCTTCACGCCAGTCGAGCGCCTTTGCTATACTGGCACGCGCGGCATGGGAGCGCTTGAGTTCAAACCGCGCCTTGCGGAAACGACAACAACTACACGCAAGGTCGAAATCGAATCCCTGGTAAACCTCGCTAACCGCGTTCTGGACGACAGGATTGCGCTCGAAGGTAAATTCACTGGCGACAATGACCAGCGCGTCATCGAGGATATTCTCCGTGTCGGGACGTCTGCGGGCGGCGCCCGCGCCAAAGCCGTGTTGGCCTGGAACGAAGCCACGCAAGAATTTCGGTCTGGGCAAGCGCCGGCCACAAAGGGTTTCGGCCAGTGGCTGATGAAGTTCGATGGCGTCACCGGAAACAAAGACAAAGAAATCGCCGACCCTCAAGGATTCGGGCGCATCGAATATGCGTACTATCTCATGGCAAAGGCTGCTGGCGTGGAAATGAATGAGTGCCGTCTTCACGAAGAAGGCGGACGTGCGCATTTCATGACGAAGCGTTTTGATCGGACGCAAGATGGCGACAAACTTCATATGCAGTCATTCGGCGCAATGATGCATTATGACTTCAACGTTGCTGGCGCTTACGCCTATGAACAGGCGCTTCAAACCATCCGTCGTTTACGGTTGTCGAGAAGTGATATGGAGCAGCAGGTTCGACGAGCGTATCTGAACATACTTGCACGTAATCAGGATGATCACGTTAAGAACATTGCATTCTTGATGAACCGCAAAGGCGAATGGCGTCTCTCTCCGGCCTTCGATGTGGCGTACTCGTACAATCCGACCGGAGACTGGACAAGCCAACATCAAATGAGCCTTGCCGGAAAACGAGATGATTTTTCAATCGATGACCTTATCGATTTTGCAGGTGTCGGAGATGTCAAGAAAACCAGAGCGAAGAGTATCCTATCTGAGGTCTCTCAAGCTGTTGCTGACTGGAAATCATTCGCGCGCAAAGCCGACATTCCTGACAGCGATATTGACCGGATTATCAAAACGCACCGCCGCGAATTGTTCGTTTAGCGAATTTCTATGGTGAGTCTTGCGATCACATTTTGTGATTGCACGGTCGTCTTGGGCGAAAGTGCGTAGCGCTCGATCACCCAGATTTGTGAAGACTACCGAACCCTACTGAGGGTTTGCGACATTCCGAACTATCGGAATTCCCATGAAAATCAGAGGATTGGCCCTGTTGAACCAGCACAGGAGCCTCTCCCCCGATGTCCGCACCCGCCCGAAACGCAGAGACCGATCACCGTCGATTATCCATGCTGCGGTCTGCCTGCGAAGGCGCGGTGCGGGCAGCGCTGGACGCCGATGATGTCATCGAAATACTCGCCAATCCGGACGGATCTATCTGGATCGAACGAGCCGGGCGCGGGGTCGAGATCGAACCATCCGAGATTTCAGCCGCCGCGCGAGAACGGATCATCCGCCTCGTTGCCAGCAGTATCGGTGAGACCTGCGATCGGTCCGCTCCCATCATATCAGCTGAACTCACCGGCACCGGCGAACGCTTTGAAGGCTTGTTGCCGCCTGTATCCGAAGCGCCATGTTTCGCCATTCGCAAACCCGCAACGGTGCCTTTCACGCTTATTGACTATGTCGAACAGGGCGCGCTTTCGCCCGCGATGGCTGAAGCCATACGAAAGTCACTCGAAGACCGAGCAAACATCCTGATCGTTGGCGGCACATCATCCGGCAAAACGACGTTCACCAACGCGCTCCTGTCCGAACCCGTGCTCAAAGACGATCGCGTAGTGATCCTCGAAGATACCCGCGAACTTAAATGCTCCGCGCAAAACGCTGTCTCGCTGCGAACCCATCGTGGAAGGATCGCACTGATCGATCTCGTTCGCTCGACCATGCGGCTCAGGCCTGACCGCATCATTGTCGGCGAAGTCCGAGGCCCCGAAGCGCTCGATCTTCTTAAGGCCTGGAACACGGGCCATCCGGGCGGGATCACAACGCTGCACGCAAACTCAGCACGCGCCGCCCTCGAACGGCTCGAACAGCTCACCATGGAAGCGGCGAACACAGCCCCATGCGCGCTGATCGCCGAGGCCATCGACATTGTTGTTTTTATGAGCCGAGCTGGCGGGCAGCGCCGGATCGAAGACGCTCTGCGCGTCACTGGTTTTGACGGCGGCGGTTACGTCACCGAGCCGCTGCTTTCGCGCTCGCTTTCCCTCGTCACTCAAGGAGACACACTATGATCCTCTATAATTCCACTCGGGCGATAAACCGAACGGTTCAAGTCGCCGTAGCGATCGGCATCGGTATGCTGCTTGTGGGGCCTGCCCACGCTGCTGGCTCCGGCATGCCCTGGGAAGGGCCGCTCGATCAGATATTACAATCCATCGAAGGGCCGGTTGCCCGGATCGTTGCCGTCATCATCATTACCCTGACGGGGTTGACGCTCGCCTTTGGTGAGACATCCGGCGGCATGCGCAAACTGATCCAGATCGTGTTCGGCCTCTCGATCGCTTTTGCGGCCACGAGCTTCTTCCTCACCTTCTTCTCATTTGGCGGCGGAGCGCTTGTCTAGTGGCTGAAGGCTATGAAATCCCCCTCCATCGCTCACTCACCGAGCCGATCCTGATGGCGGGCGCCCCACGCAGCGCTGCCATCGCCATCGGGACGCTCGCTGCAGCTCTCGCCCTTGGCCTTCGGCTCTGGATACCCGGCCTGCTCTTATGGGTGATCGGTCATTCAGCCGCCGTGTTCATGGCGCGCAGCGATCCGGATTTCATGGCGGTCGCCGCTCGATCAACCCGGCACAAGGAACATCTCTCATGCTGAACCTTCGCGAATATGCCGATACGCCGACTCTTCTTGCCGACTATCTCCCCTGGGCGTGTCTCGTTGCACCGGGCGTGGTTCTGAACAAAGACGGCAGCTTTCAGACCACTTTCAAATATCGTGGACCTGATCTTGAAAGCTCAACCGAGGAAGAACTCGTTTCCGCCATGGCGCGGGTCAACAATGTCCTGCGCCGCTTCGGCTCTGGCTGGGCATTATTCTTTGAAGCGCAACGAGGTGAAGTCCACGATTATCCGGACAGTGATTTTCCCAATCCGATGTCATGGCTGGTGGATCAGGAACGGGCGCTGCAGGCCGAAGAGGCGGGCAGCCGTTTTGAGAGTACATATTATCTGACCCTATTGTGGCTGCCCCCCGCCGATGCCACGGGCCGCGCCGAGAAAGCGCTGATCCAGCGGGCAGAAACAGAAGACGCTGCAACTTGGCGGCATCGGTTGGAGACGTTCGAGCAACATGCCGCTCGCGTCTTCGATCTACTTGCCACCTGTCTGGCCGACATCGCCCGCCTCGATGACGATGAAACGCTCACCTTTCTGCACTCGACGATTTCGACCAAGCGCCACCCGGTCGTGACGCCAGAACTGCCAGTATTCCTCGACGCCATCCTTGCCGATGAGCCCTTTGCTGGCGGCCTGGAACCCATGATTGGAGAGGCGCACCTACGAACACTGACCATTCTTGGGTTCCCGGCCTCAACACTGCCCGGCATTCTTGATGAATTAAATCGCCAGGGCTTTGCCTATCGCTGGTCAACCCGCTTCATTCCCATGGACAAGGCTGAAGCAGAAAAGGTCCTCGGCAAGAAGCGCCGACACTGGTTCGCCAAACGCAAATCCATCGGTGCTGTGCTGCGCGAGACCATGTTCAACGAACAGGCCGCGCTGGTCGACAATGACGCCGACAACAAAGCAGTAGACGCCGATGCAGCGCTCCAGGAGCTTGGCAGCGATCTCGTTTCCTACGGCTATGTGACGACGACGATCACCGTCACAGACACAGACCGCCGCGCGGTCGATGAACATATCCGCATCGCTGAGCGCATCATCAACGGACGCGGCTTCACCGCGATCAAGGAGACTCTCAACGCGGTTGAAGCCTGGCTGGGCTCATTGCCGGGTCATCCGTACGCCAATGTCCGCCAGCCCATTCTGCACACATTGAACCTTGCCCATATGGTGCCGCTTTCGGCGGTCTGGGCGGGGGAGGATACGAACCGGCATTTGTCCGCGCCTGCTCTCATTCAAGCGCAGACTGATGGCACCACGCCCTTTCGGCTGAACTTGCATATCGGTGATGTCGGCCACACGCTCATTATCGGCCCGACCGGCGCGGGCAAGTCAGTGTTGCTTTCGCTGCTCGCCATGCAGTGGCAGCGCTATGAGGGCGCACAGGTTTTCATCTTCGACAAAGGACGCTCGGCGCGCGCTGCGACGCTCTGCATGAATGGCGCGCATATCGATCTTGGCAGCGCCAATGCACCGAGCCTTCAACCCTTGCGCGACACAGACTGCGAGGCAGGGTCGAGTTTCGCCGCCGACTGGCTTGCGGGCCTTGCGACAAGTGAAGGCGTCGCGATGTCGCCGGACCTTAAAACCTCTCTGTGGGACGCAATCCAGGCGCTCGCCTCAGCGCCCGAGGCCGAACGCACGCTGACTGGGCTCACTCTGATGCTCCAGGATGAGACTCTAAAATCAGCACTCCATCCCTACACACTGGAAGGGCCCCATGGGCGCTTGCTGGACGCTGATCATGAAAGCCTCAATCTGGCCGACACGGTCTGCTTCGAGATGGAAGAATTGATGCATGCGGGCGCAGCCGCGGCGCCGGTCATCACCTATCTCTTCCATCGGCTCGAAGATCGCTTCGATGGACGGCCAACACTGCTTATCCTTGATGAAGCCTGGCTCTTTCTGGACAACCCTCTGTTCGCCTCCCGTATTCGCGAATGGCTCAAAACACTCCGCAAAAAGAACGTATCCGTCGTGTTCGCGACACAGAGCCTTGCAGATATTGCGAACTCATCGATTGCCCCGGCGCTCGTCGAAAGCTGCCCCACACGGATCTTACTTCCCAATGAGCGCGCCCAGGAGCCGCAAGCAAAAGAAACTTATGAGCGCTTCGGCCTCAATGCCCGCCAGATTGAACTGATCAGCCGCGCCACGCCAAAGCGAGACTATTATTATCAGTCCCCGCTCGGTGCCCGGGTCTTCGATCTCAGCCTTGGGCCCATCGCCCTTTCAATCTGCGGAGCCTCGTCGCCGGAAGATCAGAAATTGATCGACCGTGTTTGGGCGGAAACCGAAGGGGACGGCTTCGCCGAATGCTGGCTCCACGAGAAAGGCTTGCCCTGGGCAGCAGAGCTATTGGCACGTTGGCCGGGGCATGCGCCGCAAACCGAAAACCCCTTTCCGCCTCACCATGCCGTCGCCGCTGAATAGGAGCCAATCGATGAAACGCTTGATCATATCCGTAGTCCTATCGTGTTTGCCGGTGACGCTGATCACCACGCAACCAGCGGCCGCGCAGTTCGGCTTTGGCGGGGTCGTCTATGACCCCGCCAATCACGCCCAGAACATTCTAACCGCGGTCCGAACGCTTCAGCAGATCAATCAACAGATCCAGCAACTCACCCACGAAATCGAAATGCTCGAAAACATGGCGCGCGACCTGGAAAACCTGCCTGACTCCATCGCCGACGACATTTTGCGTCGTATGCGCCGCATCGATGAATTGATGCGGGAAGCCGAAGGCATCGGCTACGGCGTCGAAGAAATCGAACGCGAATATGAAGTGATCTATCCAGAGGATTATGGCGCTGAGCCGCCAAGCCAGGCCGTCCTCGTTGAAGAAGCCCGCGCCCGGTGGCGTCAGTCCCGCACGGCCTATCGCGAAAGTCTCATTGTCACCGCGGAAGTGGTTTCAACGGCGCGGGCCGACAGTGAAAATCTCGACCGCTTAATCGGTGACAGCCAATCGGCGGCAGGCAATCTACAGGTTCTGCAAGCTGGAAATCAGATCGAGGCGCTGCAGACGCAGCAGCTCATGCAAATCGAATCCATGATGGCCTCGCACTACCGCGCTGAAGCCTTGGAACGCGCTAGAGAACTTGCCGAAGCCGAGCGTGGACGCGCCCGCACCCGTAGCTTTCTCGGGAACTAATGCGCCATGGATGTGATCGACACCTTTCTTGCGACGTTTATCGCTTACATCGATAGCGGGTTCGGCCTGCTGGCAGGTGATGTCGCGTATTTGTCGACCACGCTCATTGCCATCGACATCACCCTGGCGGGCCTCTTCTGGGCGCTCTCCCAGAACAGTGATGTCATCACAGGGCTTCTCAAGAAAGTCCTCTATGTCGGCTTCTTCGCCTTCATCATTGGCAATTTCTCGCTCCTCGCAAACATCGTCTTCGACAGCTTCGCAGAACTCGGCGTAACCGCGGGCGGCGGGACCATGACCGCCGCAGATTTACTCCGTCCCGGTTTCATTGCGAGCGTTGGGTTTGATGCGGCCCAACCGCTGCTTGCCGAAATCAGTGACATGCTGGGGCCCATCTCCTTCTTTTACAACTTCATTATGATTGCAGTGATGTTCATTGCCTGGGCCATCATCATGGTCGCCTTCTTCATCCTGGCGGTGCAGCTCTTCATCACCATTCTGGAGTTTAAGCTGACGACGCTGGCTGGGTTTATTCTGGTGCCCTTCGCGCTCTGGAACAAAACGACGTTTCTGGCAGAGCGTGTCCTCGGCAATGTCATCACGTCCGGCATCAAACTCATGGTGCTCGCTGTCATCATCGGCATCGGTTCAACACTGTTTGCATCGGTCACGGACGCGTTCCGTACAGGAAGTGATGTGACGCTGGCTCAGGTCATGGGCACGGTCCTCGCCGCGATCGTGTTTTTCTGGATGGGGATCTTCGCGCCCGGCGTCGCATCCGGTCTGATCACCGGCGCGCCGCAACTTGGTGCAGGCTCCGCCGCCGGCGCTGCCGCCGGGGTCGCGGCCGGAACTTATGTTGCCGGGATGGGTGGAAGGGCCGCTGTTGGTGCAGCTGCAGGCGGTGCCTCAAGCGCGATCAAAGCTGGCGCAAGCATGGCAGGTGCAGCCCGTACCTCCTACACACTCGGCTCTGTTGCGTCGGGCGCGACGGGGGCCGGCGGCGTCGCAGCCGGTGTTGCGGGCATGGCCCGTGCAGGCGGTGACGCCATTCGTCGAACCGCGAGCCGTCCTGCCCAATCCCTCAAAGAGGCTTACCGCCGTGGCAGCCAGGGCGCCTGGCGCGCCACCGGCGGCCATTCTTCTAGTGGAAATGGCGGAAGCGACGGTTCCACACCATCCTCTTCAAGTGGGAGCCCTGGCTGGGCGCGCCGCTTTCAAACCGAACAACGTATGGGGCAAGCCAGCCAGATGGCGGCCCATTCCTTACGCGATGGCGATGCAGGCTCCTCGGGCGCTGCGCCCCAACTCAATGACAAGGACGAGTAGATGTTCAAACGATCTTCCACTTCCTATGGGCCAAGCCCGTTTCCTGAAACGCCCTACCAGAAGGCGGGCCAAGTCTGGGACGAGCGTATCGGATCGGCTCGGGTGCAAGCCAAGAATTGGCGCCTGATGGCGCTTGGCTGCCTCGGGCTTTGCTTTGTCACCTCCGGCGCATTGGTCTGGCGCTCGATGCAATCGACCGTCACACCCTATGTGGTCGAGGTCGATGAGACTGGCGCAGCCCGTGCGGTCGCGCCTGCAACGCAGCGCTACACGCCGACCGACGCGCAGATCGCCCATCATCTTGCAGGCTTTATCGAGAAAGTGCGTGGATTGTCCGTAGACCCGGTTGTCGTGCGCGAGAATTGGCTGCGCGCCTACGACTTTGTCACCGACCGTGCATCGACCACGCTTAACGAGTACGCTCAGGAAAACGATCCCTTCGCCGATGTCGGGCGCAAGTCCCGCACTGTCGATGTGGTCAGCGTTGTGCGTGTGTCCGATGACAGTTTTCAGGCACGATGGATCGAGAAGACCTATGAGAACGGCGCCCTGATTGGCGCGCAGCGCTTCACCGGCAATTTCACCCTCATCACCCAGCCGCCCACGGACGCGGAGACCCTCCGCGCCAACCCCCTCGGTCTTTACGTCCATTCCCTCAACTGGGGACAGGACCTCGTTACAGGAGAATGATCCCTATGCCGCGTTTTATGATTTCCGCTTCCGCTTTGATGCTCGTTTCGGCCTGCGCGACGACAGCTGAATTCGATCCGATTGATCCGAATGCGTTTGTCGCCGCCACCGCCGTCGACGACGACTATGACCTGCCGGTCGAGATTGTTGAAAGGACCGTTGCGCTCCCCCTTCCGGGACAGATGAAAGCCATCGCGTCGGCGCCGCCAGCGCCGCGCCTGTCCCCAACGCAGGCGATCCGTGAAGGCAGAGAAGGCGCGCTTATTGAGCCTTCGGTCGATGGCTATGTGAATGCGATCCAGATTTATCCCTATACCGAAGGGGCGCTTTATCGGCTCTACGCGAGCCCCGGCCAGGTATCCGACATCGCCCTGCAGCCCGGAGAGGAACTCGTTTCCGTTTCCGCAGGCGACACCGTGCGCTGGGTTGTCGGCGACACGAATTCCGGATCAGGCGCGACAGCACGCGCCCATGTTCTGGTGAAACCGGTCAGTTCAGGTATTCGCACCAATCTGATGATCGCGACCAACCGGCGAACCTATCACCTTGAACTGGAAAGCGTATCGGGCGGTTATATGGCGGCCCTCTCTTGGCGCTACCCAGCTGATGAGCTCGCGGGGCTCACGGCGAGGAATGACCGCGCCATCGCCCGCGAAGCCGGGTCCATCGAGCGGGGATTGACCCTTGAAGGTCTCAACTTCGACTATCGGATGAGCGGCGACAATCCTGCATGGAAGCCCGTCCGCGTCTTTGATGATGGGCGTCAGGTGTTCATCCAGATGCCAGACTCCATCATCGCGACTGATCTGCCGCCGCTCTTCGTCGTCGGCGACGATGGTGACGCTGAACTCGTCAACTATCGCATCCGCGGCAATTATTATGTCGTCGACAGACTATTCCGCGCCGCCGAGCTTCGCCTTGGTGAACGGAATCAAACAGTCGTGCGGATCACGCGTGTTCAGCGCCGGGTCGGCCTTGCCGCTATATTCGGGAGTTAATCGGCAGATGACTGAGCCCATTCCCTTCGACGAACATGCAGAGCGCCTGAAAATCCGCTCCAATCCGAAACCTGTCACACGGATCAATCGAAAGGTGTTGATGGTGGGGGCCGGTCTTGGTGTCTTGGGTCTTTTTGCGGCCATGAGCATTGCCCTGAAACCACCCACCGCAGTCGATCCGAACGAGCGCCGTGAACTTTACAATGTCACGAACAAGCGGACCCCCGATGGCTTATCTGAGTTGCCAGCGAGCTACAGTGATGTTCGGCCCGATCCCGTCCCGATGCTTGGGCCACCGCTTGCAGGCGACTTAGGAGCCACGGTTTTGCGGGCCGAGCGCGATCTCGGTATTGAGCCGGAATATGTGCGCACTTTCGAAGACGACTTCAGGCCCAACCCGGTCGATGAAGCTGAACGAGCCCGGCGCATGCGTGAAGCCGCGCTGCAGGAAGAAGCGGCCCGCGCACCTGTCTTCTTTCGGCTTCAGTCGCAAACGGGCAGTGAGCGTGCAGGAGACGCGGCGCCAACCTATCGCGACCCCGCACTCGATCTCGGGTCAGAGCTGCTCGCACTCGCTGCGCTCCCGCCGGCCACGCCGTCGGCTTTCGGGCAGGCAACCGACCCCAATCTTCAATCCCGAAAACTGGCCTTTGCAGGCGAAGGCGGGGAGTCGGATATCTACAATCCCAACCGCATCGAAGATCCCGCCTCGCCCTATCAGGTCATGGCGGGAACACTGATCCCTGCAAGCCTCGTCACAGGCATCAATAGTGATTTACCCGGAACGATTATCGCCCAAGTGACGCAGACCGTGTACGACACAGTCACCGGCAGGCACGTTCTGATTCCGCAGGGGTCGCGGCTGATCGGACGCTATCAGTCGGAAGTCTCATTCGGTCAGGACCGAGCGCTCGTGACCTGGGACCGGATCATCTTCCCCGATGGGTCTTCTATTCAGATCTCCGCGCCCGGCGCTGACGCGCAAGGCTATGCGGGCCTGTCCGACCGGACCGACCATCACTGGGACCGGGTCTTTGTTGCAGCAGGTCTCGCGACCATCTTGGGGATCGGCGCCGAACTTGGCGCAGACGGAGACGGCGACATAGAACGCGCGATCCGGCGCGGCACCACCGACACCGTGAATCAGGCAGGGCAACGCGTGGTCGATCGAAACTTAGGCATTCAGCCAACCATCCGCGTGCGTTCGGGTTGGCCCGTGCGTGTCATCGTCACGCGCGACCTCATTCTTCGTCCCCATTGAACAGGAAACCGCTATGTCCCTTCGCCTCGAAAAACTCCCCGATCGAACCCCGGTGCGCATGAACCTGGCCGTCGATCCAGACCTTGCTGCAGCGCTTGCCGACTACGCTGAAATCTACCGCCAGACTTATGGCGCAGAGGAAAAACCAGAAGCGCTGATTCCAGCCATGCTCGAGAGTTTTCTCCGACAAGACGCTGGGTTCAAACGGGCACGTAAGGCCCTTCACACAAACGCCAGACAAGGAGAATGACCATGGCGACCATCGGCACATTTACAGAGAAGGACGGCGCCTATACCGGCACCATCCGCACCATGACCATCAATGTGAAAGCGCAACTTGTTCCGAACGATAATAAGGCAAGCGAGGGGGCACCGGACTATCGCCTCTATGCCGGCGGTGCGGAACTTGGCGCCGCCTGGCGTCAAGAGAGCAAGGATAGCGAGAAGCCCTACCTTGCTGTGAAGCTGGACGATCCGAGCTTTGCCGGGCCAGTCCGGGCGGCGTTCTTCGAGAATGAGGCGGAGGGGACTGGTGTGATGGTTTGGAAGCGATAGTCGGCATCACTAGTATTTTTAAGCAAGCGTATCACTTGCTATTGGTCGGACTTGACTAGAACATATCTAGCTGACCGTCTGATTGTGATGGTGGAAGCTTTTTTGGCCTAGGCTGATGTCGGACTCGCAACTTATCCGTCAAAAATGGCCGCAGTAAAGCATCTTGCAGTGCAAGGCTCTTATCGCCTTTTCTCCAACGCAAGTATGATTTATTGCGAAGCCCCCACATTGCATCGCGGACAGATTCTTCTGACTCACCTGACAAGTGTGCCACAGACGATTTAATCTTATCTGCATTGAGCCGACGACGGGTAGAACGAAGAAACTGTTGAAGAATCAGGTTTTCTAGATCACTCAGCTCGTAAATCGTAAACTTGTATCTTCGAAGGTAGTGCGTAAACGCTGCTTTGTACGCATTAGTTTTGCCGAGTGCGACATGGGCATCCAAAAGTCGGTGAGCTTCAGTATCACGGTCATACGCGGCGTAAGTGTGAAAACCAACCTGATGAATATAGTAGTAAGCGTCCGGGCGTGGCCCTATCACGCTGATTTTCTGGCGCGCGGTTTTCGGTTCCACTGCCTAGCGAGGGCGGCGACGCCGGACTTGAGGTCGTCGACCGGCGCGGTCGTTGGGTCGAAGTCCTCGGGCCACCACTCGCTTATTTCTTCGTGACGCTCGTGATCGGGGTCAGCGATGGCGGCGAGGAACTCTTCGTAGCCGGGGAACCCGCCGACGTCTTCGGGCGGACAGCGGCCACTCGCTGCAATGAGAACGGGATAACTGGCTGCAGGATCTGGATCGGTGAAGCGCTCGATCCTGACGACGTGCTCCCAGTTGTCGCCGAAGTCGTAGGTGTAATGCAGCGTTTTGACGCCGGTATCCGCAACGACATCCCATAGCGTCGCTTTCTTGGCGTTGAGCGGACCATCCGGCCAATCTGGATCGGGAATGCCCCAGCCCACGTCGCCGGCGCGGATCTCATAGAGATGCGAGTTGGTCCAGCCCATCGCCGCCTGCAGCACGAGGTGCAGGCGGTCCAGCCGAATGTCGGCGGGAACCTCGAGCCGCCTTGTCACTTTCGGCTCGACATCTTGGAGCGTAACGGAAAGGCGGGCGATCGTTTGGGACGTCATGCGACGAGTTTATCGCCGCGCTCCTTCTCGCGCCAGTTCCACGGCAAGAACTCGTCGATTTTGTTGATAGGGTGATCGGCGATTTTCGCGAGGACTTCGGTGAGCCATGCCTGCGGGTTAACGCCATTCAGTTTGGCGGTCTCGATGAGGGAGTAGATCGCCGCCGCGCGCGTTCCGCCATTGTCGGAGCCGACGAACATGTAGTTCTTGCGTCCGAGCGCAATTCCTTTCACGGAACGTTCCGCTGCGTTGTTGTCGAGCTCGCAAATGCCGCACTCCAGATAAGGCCCCATGCGCTTCATGCGGACGATGGCGTAGCGGATTGCGCCGGCAAGCGCCGATCGGCCAGGAAGCCCGGTCAGTCTCGCCTCCAACCAGTGCTGCAGTTCTTCAAAGACCGGTTTGGCCTTCGCCTGCCTGACGGCGACGCGCGTTTCAGGCGGTGAGCCGCGAATGTCTTTCTCGATGGCGTAGAGGTCGGCAATCCTTTGCAGCGCCTCGGTTGCGATCGGCGAACCGGTGCTTTGCGCGATGTCGAACAGCTTGCGCCGCACATGAGCCATGCAAGCGACCTCTCTGATGCGGTCGCCATAGAGCGCCTCGTAACCCGCATACCCGTCCGCATGGAGATAACCGGCATAGTCTTTCAGGTGATCGCGCGGTCGTTCGCCCTTACGGTCCGGCGCGTATCGATAGAACGCTGCTGGCGGCTCGTTCGAGCCATGCGCCCGGCCATCGCGGACATAAGCCCAGAACCGGCCCGTCTTTGTCCGCCCGCGTCCTGGATCGAGCACCGGAACCGGGGTGTCGTCGGTGAAGATGGCGTCCGCCTCAAAGACATGGCGGCCGACCGCTTCGACCAGCGGGTCGAGCAGCGCGCTGCATCGCCCGACCCAGTCCGCCATGGTGGAGCGGTCAATCTCGACGCCTTCACGCGCGTAAATCTGCGCCTGTCGATAGAGCGGCAGATGATCACAATATTTGGAGACAAGGACATGCGCGAGAAGCGCCGGTCCCGGCTTGCCGCGCTCGATCGGCAGCGACGGCATCTGAGTCTGGGCGATGACGCCAC
Source organism: Parvularcula sp. (assembly GCA_002704915.1). GTDB lineage: Bacteria > Pseudomonadota > Alphaproteobacteria > Caulobacterales > Parvularculaceae > Hyphococcus. Next base: position 71,898 of record PAIP01000062.1, on the reverse strand, counting down.
AATCCCGACAGGAGAGCTTTGGGCGCACATGGCGATGGACAACGAAACGGCCGGGAACATATTCGAGTTCCTCGCGGACATCCTCGCCGAGCCTTCGCATCGGCTTGCCGCAATGCGCGCAGTCTGCCGCCGGTTCGTGGACGACGTCTTCTCTCGGTAGATGTTCCGGCAGGGCTTTGCGCTTCGGCTGCGCCTTTTCCTCCGCCGAGAATGCGATCCCAGCTCTCTGGCGGATCTCAGCGCGTTCGGTCTCAATCGCCTCGATCAACAGCTCCAGCTGTTCAAGACCTTCACTCGACGCGCCGAACCTGCCACGGCGTAAGACCACCAACTGGTGTTTGAGCTTTTCCACCATCAGGCCGAGCGCATGGAGTTCTGCATTGCGTGAGTCGATTTCTTCCGCATGGTTTACGCGCATCGAAGCAATGATTGCCTTTAGCGCATCAACGTCATTGGGAAGTTCGGCGGAAACAGGCATGCGAGATGTTTAGCCTGCTTCGCGCCGAAAGAAGATTCACAATGTTAAAGAGCAACGCGTTACACGGAACAATTTACACGGCGGTCATCGGCTGCGGGATAGATGGCGCGGCTCGCGTCAGGCGCCAGTCCATACCTTCCAGCAGGCTTGCGAGCTGCGCCGCGGTGATCGACACTTTCCCGTCTTTGGCGTTTGGCCAGACAAATGTCGTCTTCTCTATGCGCTTGTAGAAGAGACACATGCCCTGGCCGTCCCACCACAGAACCTTCACCCGGTCGCCGGAGCGGCCCCGGAAAACAAACACATGGCCCGACAGGGGATTGAGTTGCAGCACCGTCTGCGCCTGCGCCGACAGACCGTCGAAACCACGACGCATGTCGGTGACGCCCGCCGCCAGCCACACTTTCGTTCCAGGCGGCAGCGCGATCATGACGCCGCCGCGACCGCGCCGATCAGGTCTTCAAGCAGCCGCCGGTCCAGCCCCGGTGACACAAACAAATGCCGCCCATTCGGAAAGGCGATCTCGGCGCGCTCGCAGTTCGGCGGCGATGCGTTGCTTGAGATCGCCGCAACCTCGACAGGAAGAAACGCCGGCGCTTCATCGATCGGCGCAAGCGCCTCCTTGGCGGCCTTGCGCCAGGCGAACAATTGGGAGGGCGAAAGCCCGTGTCGCCGGGCGACCCAGCTCACCGAGCGACCATCCTGAAAGCTCTCGTCGACAATCCGCGCCTTCTCCTCATCGCTCCAGCGACGACGACGTTCGCGACCCAAAATCTCCTGCAACGCTTCCTCCTAGGCATACGCATAGTCGTATGACTGGCAGCATCGCAGATGTCAGAATTGACGTAAGGCGGCTACGGCCGGACGCTTACATATAGTATGGGAATCCATCAGCTTCAGATATGAGCGAATCTATAGTGTGAGGCGGGAGTGGTGCGTCGAGTAGGTCACCGGCACGCTTGAGAAAAATTCTAAGATCGTCCGCGCTCAGTTCTTCTAAGTATATTTGTGGCAACGCTCTGTCACTACTTAGGTGTTCGTGGAAAATATCATGGGCATCATCACCGATACCGGAAAAGATGAACTTAACCGGCATTTCGGCCGCTTGATTTGAAGCTGCCTTTATAAATTTGGCAAACTGTCTGGCGATGTCGGTTCCGCGGGGCACATCGTCGAGTTCATCAATGGAGACTACCGCCAAATCGCTCACTTTCTTGAGGGTCCTGAGAAAGCTCGCTGGCGAAAAACTGTCGACGTCTGGTTTGATGCCAAGATCTTTACAAATTAGCTTACAGCACTCGTCGAAAGACTCCGTGGTGTTCACCTCCAATATTGAATGACGTTTGATATTAAGTCGTTGGAGTGCAGCTCGGACAAGCGAGGTTTTCCCTATTCCTCTGGCACCAATGACGATGGGATGTACGCCTGGTGAGTGAAGGTACCCCAACAGCATCTTCAATTGTGCGTCTCTACCGACAAGAAGATCGCTTCGCGAAGGTGGCGCGCCAGGCGTGAACAGATCGTAGTAACGAACGCTACCGGAGTCTGAGTCAGGCGCACCTGAGGAATTGTTCAGTAAACGTCTTATTGCATCTGATTGCTGAGATTCTTCGCTAGGCCAGACGAGATGCAAATATCCGCGCAGCATTTCAGGTAGAGGTGCATCATCAAGTCGTACAATAACGAATCGGCGTTGCTTATTAGAGGGGTCTCGAAAGACAGCAGCACTACGCTCGATCTTAACCCATTCTGAATTAAGGGCGTGGCTAGATGCGAAGAAGATCAGCGTCCGCGAACTCTCCATCGCCCTCTCGATCTCAATGAAGACATGGTCGCCAAGCCCAATTTCAGTTTCGTCGAACCAAACTCGAGCTCCGTGGTCGCGGAGTAATTCGACGACTCTACGTACCGTCGGTTTGTCGACTGATGAGTGACTCGCAAAGTAGTCGAATTCGTAATCTAGCATCACAGCTCCATTGATAGAGAATATAGTACGATTCTCACATGTATTCCCGCAATTCTGTGCTTCCCCAACGCGAGCAACTGGATTGCTGCGAGCGCCCAGACGCAATGCGATCAGTTTGGCCTAAAGCACTGTGTAGTATTGCTTTTATTGCACTTTTACGTGCGCACCACACTTACGTGGACAGCGAATTGACATTGTCAGGATTTTATAGTATATTTTTGACATTGGAGACAGCCTATGAGCGACGGCCCATATAGAAGCCTTGATATGCGCAAAGCTTGGCGCGACGTTGCTGAGCGTGCGCATAAAGATGCATTCACGCTCGAAGAGCGCGCCGACGCCATGTGTGCGGCGCTTCATGACGACCTAAAGCGCGATGTTGGAAAAGGTGCGCTCAAGGCGGTTGGTGCCGTTCTCCTGGATCAAGAACAGGGGAATCTGTTGTCGGACCAAGCGAGCGCGGAGCTGGAGGCGATACGCGGCGACAGTCGATCGACCGGGTTCCTGGACTCTATCATCGAGCATACGCAAGTCGCGCTGCATGAAGGGAAGACGGGTGAAGAGGCGCTTCAGGATGGACTTAACCGCGCCGCAATCGATCAAGCGCGCGCTAACAATCGCGCAGTTGAAGAGCATTATTACCGCGATACGCCAACGGCCAAAGGTGCTGAGAAGGCCATCAGTGTGCGGCAAAATCTAGACGCGACCTTGCAGACCGAACGTGTTCGCGGATTCAGCGCTGAAGCGATCCAGCTGATGCGAGGAGAGGCCGTATCTACCAAACTTCAGAAAGACAGCGACATTGATGCTGGACCGGTAATCGCCTGATGCGAAAGACCCCTTATATCTGCGCGCTTGATGTCCAAGTCATGCACCCTGAAGATAATGTGTTGGGTAACGCAACCCCTTGCATTATCGGTCGCCATATTACCTTCGACGCTGACGGTCTCCAGACTTATTATACCGACGGTTGGCGTCCAATCATTTATGACGCCATGTTGGTCGCGGCAGCAGTAGAAGCATGCGATCACTCAAGGGCGAGAGCCTCGATGGATTGGGGTCGGCAATTTAGAGTCACTGTGCCTGTGCATGATCCTCAGCTTTGGAGCAGCAGGCGCGTGCAGGAGACTCTCGTGCGCGCCTTGAAAATGCTTACGGGCGATAACTGGACCTTTCAATTCACGAAAACGTCGGCGCCTCAACTAGGGCCTGTCCAAGGGCACTTTGGTTTCCCGGCGCAGGCTGACGCAGTCATGCCTTTCAGCGACGGTCTGGACTCTCGAGCAGTTTCGGCAGTTGTTGAGGAGACCACCAAAGACCAATTAATCCGTGTACGAGTGGGTTCAAACAAGATCACTCGTGTCAAATCTGGAGATCCGCGTCAGCCATTTGCCAATGTGCCTTTCAGGGTGACCAAAATCAAGAATGGCAATGGCGAAGCCTCTGGTCGATCCCGTGGGTTTAAGTTTGCGATGCTTAGCGGGATTGCCGCATACCTCATTGGTGCCAAACGAATCATCGTGCCTGAGAGCGGGCAAGGTGCGCTTGGACCCGTGCTGGTCAATCTGGGACAAAGCTATTTCGACCGACGGACCCATCCGCAATACACGTCTCTGATGTCGGATTTCTTCGAGGCATTATTTGGCGTTCGAATCGCTTTCGATCACCCGGTTTTGTGGAATACCAAAGGAGAGAGTCTGACCGCCTGCAGAGCGTTAAAGCATGGCGACGAGATATGGCGAGAAACCCGGTCATGCTGGAAAGACGCCCGCCACGCGTCACTGAATGGAGATCATCGACAGTGCGGCGTCTGTGCCGCATGCATGCTTCGCAGGTCCAGCCTCCATGCCGCGAAGTATCAGGAGGATCCCGCGATGTACATCTGGGAGAATTTATCAGCCAGTGATTTCTGGGAAGGTGCGCACAAAGACCATACCAACAGGGCCAACGCCCAACGCGATTATGCCGTCGCTGGCGTTCTGCATATGGATCACCTGGCGGCGTTAGCTCGCGCTGACGATCGGGACATCCTCATATCGCGGCAAGCATTGATACTCGCGAATGTTCTCGGGATTTCATTTGAAGACGCTGCGGCGCGCATTGTGCGCTTGCTCAAAGCCCACGCTGAGGAGTGGAGCTCATTCGTTCAGAGTCTTTCTAAATCCTCCTTCATTCGAGATTGGGCGCAAGCGGCATGAGCTTTTCCGTACATCATCTGAGCAGCGACGAACTCGGCAAACGATTGCGCCTTGCCCGAGAGAACGCGGGCCTCACTCAAGCAGGAGCGGCGAGCGAGGTCGATTTGTCACGAACGACGCTTGTCGCCATCGAAAAAGGCGACCGACCCGTACGAGACGCTGAACTCCTTTCTTTGATCGACCTTTATGGGGTCACGATGAATGAAGTTCTGCGGCGTGAAGCTGTTCATGTCGATCTCGTTCCACGCTTCCGAAAACTCGGCGCCCAAGTTGAAGTTGGCGTCGATGAGGCAATCTCACTGCTGAATGATTTTGTCACGGCGGAGGTGGAGCTCGAAACCTTATTGGGGGTTGAGCGACCATCAAACCTGCCGCCGGAGCGTCCGCTCTTACCTGGAGATGTTCGCAAGCAAGCTGAAGCTGATGCGCGCGAGCTGCGAGAGCGTATGGGCCTCGGCCAGGGTCCCATTCGGAATGTGTTTTCGCTGCTTGAGCTAGATCTAGGCATACGGATTTACGCTCATCCGTTGAGGAATCATGTATCGGGTCTGTTTGCATACGACGACGACGTTGGCGCCTGTATTCTCGTAAATTCAAATCATCGCTATGAACGCCAGGTCGCAACGATTATCCATGAACTCGGCCACACCGTAAGCGCGCGCCGGCACCCCGATGTGTGTCATGAAGGGTTCCAGCATAATTCGCGGGAAGAGCGCTACGCGCACGCATTTTCGCCGGCTTTTTTGATGCCTCCGCATACTGTGATGAGAAAGCTCTCTGAGATTCGCGCTGGCAGTAAACGACTTACCCGTCGGCATGTCATCATTCTGGCCCATTATTTCGGCGTTTCTCGAGAGGCGCTCGTTCGCCGACTTGAAGCGCTCGGATTGGCGCCGGAAGGCACTTGGGATTGGTTTGGGCGCAATGGCGGGATCACCGACGCGCAAGCCGAAGAAGTATTGGGTACGTCCGTCACGCAAAGCATTCCAACAGTGCAGCGCCTCACGCCAACCTCCGTGCGATTGGAAACCTTGGCTGCCCAAGCGCTGGAGCGCGACCTTCTAAGTGAGGGTCAGATAGCGGAACTTCTTAAGATCGATCGCTTCAAGGCTCGCCGTCTTCGAATGGAAGGAGAGGATAGCCAGGATGGCGTCAATCAGCTCCCTTTCTGATGCGTGTCGAGAACTGCTTCTTGATGCGAGTGTCGTCGTGAACCTGAATGCGACTGGCTATGCTGATCGCATCTTGTCCGCACTTCCTATCGACGTGCTTGTTCCGAAGCCCGTGATCAAAGAGTTGGAGAATGGTGCCCAAAATGGTCACCAAGATGCAACGGATCTGGCCGACTTGTTAGATCGACGAATTGTTAGCGAAGCCAAGCTCGTGGCGGGCGCTCAAAGTGAATTCATTGCTCTGACCGCCGGTTCTGCAATTTCCACGCTTGGTGACGGTGAAGCCGCCACGATCGCTTGCGCGCACGCCACTGGAGCCTGGGCGGCCATCGACGAACGCAAGGCCCGGCGTATATGCAGAGAACGCTACAAACCAGTCACTGTCGTCAGCACGGTGGATATCTTAGCCCATGGCCATGTCGAGAATGCCCTCAGCCACGACGAGATGTCGAAGGCGGTGCTTGCTGCCCTAGAAGTCGCCAATATGCATGTGCATCCGCATCATCTGAACTGGGTTATAAATTGGATCGATGAAACGATGCTTCATCGTTGTAAGAGTCTGCCTAGAGCAGTTCGCGACGGTCGAGCACGTGCCGCGAAAACCGCCAGCTGATATCCCGGCGTAGAGCAAAAATCGGGCACAAGGTCTTTCGTCAAAGTGCAAAATTTCACGCCCCAAATCACGCCACAAAACGTGCCCCAATTCTCTAATCAGCACACTTAAATAATTGTTTTTATTGATAATAATTTCGATTATCGAGCGCATCGCCGCACGCTAAGCGGTCTTCTGAACCCTTGTAAGGTCATGTCGATCGCCCGACGCATTCACGAGGTTCCGAGGTGGCGGCTCAGGTGATTTCCCGTGATCATTTCCATCATGGCGGTTTCGACGGAAGACCTTGAACGTGCGCGCGCCCTCGCGGCGCGGATCGTTACTGAGTTCGGCGACAGGTTTTTGCCGCTGTTTGAAATTCTTGATGCGGACTACGAGCGCCGACGGACTCTGAGCGAAAAAATCGACCGCGCACAGAAACTATCTGCTCCAGTCAAGCGGCGCGCACCGCGTCGAAATCCGCGAACAAATCCCTCGGCACAGGGTGCGCGATCTTCATCATCTCATCCCGCCGATAGCTCAGCGACCCGCCATCACCATATTTAGGGCGGTCATGTTTGTGCCCCATCAGGAGGCAACGCAGAGCGTAGTCGATGTTTGCTTCCTGCATCCGTTTCTCGAAGGAATGCCGGAACGAGTAAATGACGTGATCCGCCGTCGGAAAAAGTTCACGCCGCCTGAAGGCCGCGCTCATCGCCGCCGAGAAGGAGTTGGACTTGTCGACATATCGTGGAAACCCGTCCGGCGCACGCCTGGCCGCCTCAAGTGCGACGCCGACCAGCGGAATTTCCCGGATCGAGGTCTCGGTCTTGGTCTCCCGGTCGTCCCGCGCCCGAATGGCGATGTGGGGGACTTTTGCCTTCAGAACGATGTCCTCTGGCCGCAGATTGATGATCTCGCTTGGCCGACATCCCGTCTCGATCAACATGAAGGTGACGAGGTGGAGTTCTTCGGTCAGGCCATCAAGGGCGCCCCGAACCAGGATTTTCTCGCGCACCCAGCTGTCCGGAAAGGCCGGGATCACTGTCCGCGACTTCCCCTTGAAATTCATATTGCGGAACGGGTTCTGGCGGTCCTCTTCCCCCATATATCGGAAGTATTCCGCGTAGAGCTTACGAATGTCGCTGAAGTGACGCGCCGCGGTCTTCGGCTTCTTGGGCTTCTCGTCCGGATCGTCAGGCGAAAGCTGCTGGTTCCACCAGTCGAAATAGGTCTGGGCATGTTCGCGCGTGATGTCCGCAATGGGCACGTCGCCAATCACTTCGACGAAATACCGAAGAGACCGATCCTTTGTGGCGTGCCAGAGCTTCTTTTGAGCCGGCGACTTACTGCGCAACTCGCCAAGCGCGATCTTGGCCTTGTAAATGTCCATCGCTTCCGAAACGGTCGTTTTTGGTTCGCTGACGCCCCCCAAGACGGCGTCAACGACAGCTTCGTTCAGACGTCCATCCGATGCGGTCTGCTGTTCAACAGTCAGGAACCGTCGAACGATGTCCTCAATCTGAGAAGGATCAGCGAGCTGGTCTACCGGGCGATAGGTATAACCCGCCGCCATGGCGCGCGCCTTGGCGATTTCGTAACGCTTGCGGGCATGAACAGTGTCCATGGTCTGTCCGGCTTTTTCCAGGTCAACGGAAAGCTTGAGTTGAGCCCAGTAGGCATCATCGGCTTCGACCAGTTCGTCCCTGCGCATCCGGGCGATGTCGCGCGATTGCGTGCCGAGCGCCAGGCGAATTGTCTGACCCTCATAGAAGGGTTGAATCCGGCGCGGAATGTGCCGGTAGTAATAGTACCATCCGGCCCGCTGGCGGAGGTATCGATCACCATCAAGAGGTCGAGCCATAGCATTTTATGGCCCAAATTCTGGCAATATTCTAGCCCAAAATTGAGTCGAAAAAGATTCGAATGCGCAAGAAAAGCAATTAATTCCTTGCTTTTCAACGGCTTATCGGTTTGGAGAAAAAGAAATCTGGAGCGGGCGATGAGATTCGAACTCACGACCCCAACCTTGGCAAGGTTGTGCTCTACCCCTGAGCTACGCCCGCTCGGCGCCTGTCCTCGGCCTGTTGAGCCGCGACAGGGGCCGCTATATGCACGAGGGCCGGGCGCATTGCAAGCATGAATCTGCGGTGGGAACCCGGGCGAAAGCGGCGATTGGAGAGCGGATAATGAGCTTTGATGAGCGCAAAGAGGGCGCAGAAAACAGGGCGGCCGAGGGGCCGCAGCCCTCGCCCGAGGCGAAGACGCGGGACGCATTGTTCGCCTTTTTCGGCCGGCTCGGGATTGCGCATAAGACTGTCGAGCATCCGGCGATTTTCACCGTGGAGGAGGGCCGGGACTTCAAGAAAGACATGCCCGGCGGCCATTCGAAGAACCTCTTTTTGAAAGACAAGAAAGGCGCGCTCTATCTCGCCGTGGCGCTGAGCGAAACAAAGGTCGATCTTGTGGGGCTTGGCAAGCGGCTCGGGGCGAAAGGCCGCCTTTCCTTCGGCAAGCCGGAGCTGATGACTGAGACCATGGGGGTCATTCCCGGGGCGGTGACGCCCTTTGCCCTCATCAATGACAGCGCCCGGGCGCTATCCTCGGTCATCCTCGACAGGGCGCTTCTCGCCCATGATCCTGTCTGGTTTCACCCGCTGGAAAACACCGCCTCGACTGCGGTCGCGCCCGACGATCTCGTCAAATTCGTCGAGGCTTGCGGCTTCGCCCCGCAGATTCTCGATCTCTCCGCGCCATTTGAGGAGTGAAACGGCCCGCCTTGGCGGTTGCGTTTCGCCGCGCGCGCCCTCATTTAATGATAGAAGAGATGGAGACGAGGCATGAGCGAGATCATTGGCGGTGGCGCGCCCGGCGGCCCGGCGGAAGCGGATCTGATCAAGGACGCCACGATCGAAACATTTGAGGCGGATGTGCTCGCCGCCTCCATGACGACGCCGGTTATCGTGGATTTCTGGGCTGACTGGTGTGGGCCGTGCAAACAGCTTGGGCCCCTGTTGGAACGCGCTGTGCGCGCGGCCAAGGGCAAGGTCAAGCTCGTCAAGATCGATATCGACAAGAACCAGATGCTGGCCTCGCAGATGCGCATTCAGTCAATTCCGACCGTTTACGCGTTTTTCCAGGGCCGTCCCGTGGACGGCTTTCAGGGCGCGTTGCCTGAAAGCGAGATCAAGAATTTTATTGACCGCCTGCCCCAGTCCGATGGCGCGGCTGGCGCCATGGGCCAGCCGGATCAGGATTATGTCGCGGCCGGCGAGGCGGCTTTCGAGGGCGGCGATGTGACGACGGCGGCGCATCTGTTTGCGCAGGCCGCGCAGACAGACCCGGAAAATGTCGCGGCGCTTGCGGGGCTGGCGCGGTGCCATCTCGCTCTTGGCGACAAGGATCAGGCGCGGGACACGCTCGCCATGATCCCGGAGGCAAAACGAACGGATCCGGCGGTAGCGAGCGTCGAGGCGGCCCTGTCGCTTGCGGAAAGCGGCGGCGAGACCGGCGATATCGCAGCGCTGGAAGCGGCGGCGGAAGGCGCGCCGGAAGACCTCGACAAGCGTTTTGCGCTCGCCAACGGACTGCTCGGCGCTGGCTCCATGGAGCCCGCCATCGACGCGCTGCTCGCGATTATCGAGCGCGATCGTGACTGGCATGAGGGCGAGGCTCGTCAGAAGCTGCTGACCGTTTTCGAGGCGCTGGGCCAGACCCACCCCGCCACTGTGCGCGGGCGTCGACGCCTGTCGTCAATCTTGTTTTCGTAAGAGCTGGAGCGAACGCCCATGAAAGGGACGAAAGGTCCCGCAAGACTGGATCCAACGCCGGAAACCCTGCCTCTGTTTCCGCTGGAGGGCGCCCTGTTGCTGCCGGGCGGGCAAATGCCGCTCAATATTTTCGAGCCGCGCTATCTCGCCATGGTGGACGCCGCGCTCGCCGGCGACCGCCTGATCGGCATGATCCAGCCGCGGGACGATGAGCGGGCGGAAAAGCCGGTGCTTTATGACGCCGGTTGCGCCGGGCGCATTACATCATTCGCGGAAACCGGCGATGGGCGCTATCTCATCAATCTTACGGGGACACGGCGCTTCCGTCTGGCCGAGGAAATCGCGGCGGACCGGCCCTATCGCATGGCGCGCCCTGACTGGTCGGCCTTCGGCGCCGACGGCGAGCCCGATGTGACGGTCGATGCTGTCGACCGCGACGACCTTCTGGATGCGCTTCGTGATTATCTCGATACGGAGCAATTGGAAGTCGAATGGGAAAAAGCCGCCGCGGCGCCCATCGAGGCGCTGGTGGTGTCGCTCGCCATGGGCTGTCCGTTTCACCCCAATGAAAAACAGGCGCTTCTGGAGGCGAAGACTTTGGCGGATCAGGCGCGGTGCCTGACGGCGCTGATGGAACTAGCGGGCGGCGGAGAGGATGACGATGCGCCCCTTCAATAGCCGGTTTAGCAAACGGAGATGGAGCCATGGCGGAAGCTGAAGCGTCAGAAATCGACAAGCGTTTGCTTGAAATTCTCGTCTGCCCCCAGACGAGGGGGCCGCTGGTTTATGACCGCAAGAATGGCGAACTTTTGAGCAAGAAGGCGCGGCTTGCCTATCCGGTGCGCGACGGCGTGCCAATCATGCTTGTGGATGAGGCGCGCAGCCTGTCCGATGAGGAGCTTCGCGCGCTTTAAGGCCGCAGGGGGGGCGGACCGTCGCCGGCGCGCGGCGGCCCAAACTGTGCAATAAAACGGGACAGGAAAGGGCGAGGGGCGCCCTGTCTGTGCCGCAAGGGAACAGTTTGGGGAGGCGAGCGCCGCCGTGACAGCGCAAGGGGTCATTGCTGGGGAGGGCGCCGGTCTTCGCGCCGAGCTTCTCTCATGGGAGGCGGCGCCGGGGATCGAACCGGCCATCGTCGCGCTGAGCGAGGATGCGCTCGAAGAAAATCCGTTCTTTTCAGCGCCCGCGCTGCTGCCCGCGCTTCAGGCTTATGGCGATGACAGGGTGCGCCTTGCCTGCGTGTGGCTGGGCGAGCGGCTGATAGGCCTCTGGCCCGTAGAAAAGCGCCGGGTCTATGCGCGCCTGCCTTACCGTCACTGGGCGACCTGGACCTATCCTCATTGTTATTACGGCGCGCCCCTGATCGCGCAGGGTTTCGAAAACGAAGCCTTCAAGGGCCTGTTCGCGCTTCTTTGCGAAGATGAAGAGGCGAGCGGCTTTGCCAGGCTCGGCCGCATTGAGCGGGACGGGCCTGTCTACAAGGCTGCGCTGGAAGCAGCCAAAGCCCGGAAGCGCATTCATTATGAAGCCGGCGCCATCTCGCGCGCAGCGTTACAGGGCGGCGCGAGCGTAGAGGCGACGCTGGCGGTCCATGTGCGTAAGAAAAAACGCAAGGAGCTGCAACGGCTGCGCAACCGTCTCAATGAACTGGGCGAGATCGCTGTCCGCGAAGCAACGCCTACGGATGATATCACAGCCTGGACGGAAGAATTCCTTCTGCTTGAGGACAAGGGCTGGAAGGGCAAGAAAAGAACTTCCCTGAAATCGAGCGAGCGCGATGCGGAGTGGTTCCGGCAAACTATCAAGCGCGCTCATGAGGCGAATGCGCTTCATTTCCTGCGTCTCGATCTCGATTTCCGGCCCATCGCCATGCTGGCCACGTTGATCGAGGGCGGGGCCGCCTATTCCCTGAAAATCTGTCACGATCCGGCTTTCGACCGGTTTTCACCGGGCGTGATGATCGAGATTGAGGCCATGCGCTCTCTCCTCGGCCGCGCGGATTTCCGTTTCGCCGACAGTTGCGCCGCGCCCGATCATTCCATGATCAACGGCTTGTGGCGCGCGCGCCGCGTGGTGACGGGGCTTAATGTCAGCGGCTGCGGCCTGGGCGCCAAGGCGAGACTGTCGATCGCCAGGGCGCTTGAGGGCGCGCGCGACCGGTTTCCCAAGGAATAGTCGGCGATGGCGTTCGATCCCAGCTCCCTTGCTGCTTTGTCGGCTCGTTATCCGGCGGTGCCCGCGCGGCTCCGCCACCGCCTGACGGACCATCCGCTATTCGCCATAGAGCGGCTCACAGCCCTTGCCCGGGCTCTGCCCCAGACGTCAGTCGAATATAATTCCGGCGACTTGCCCATTGGGCAGGACCCTGAAAAAACGCCGATGAACGGCCTGACCCCCGAAGAAACGGTGCGCCGCATCGCGGAAAACAAGTCCTGGATCGTTCTGAAAAATATCGAGCAGGATAAAGATTACGCGGCGCTTCTCGAAAGCTGCCTTGCGGATGTGGCGCCCATCGCGAAAACCGCTACGGGTGACATGCACATGCGTGAGGGATTTATCTTCGTGTCCTCGCCATCATCTGTGACGCCGTTTCATATGGACCCGGAACACAACATCTTGTTGCAGATAAAGGGCGCAAAAGACTTCACCCTCTTTCCGAATGACTCTGAGACTATTGTGAGCGATGACGCGCATGAAGCATTTCACCGGGCTGGCGGCCATCGCAATCTTCCGTACAAGAAGGAATATGAAAGTCTGGCCGAAACGATCGATCTTGCGCCTGGCGACGCACTTTATGTGCCGGTGAAAACCCCGCACTGGGTGAAGGTCGGGCCGGAAGTGTCGATCTCCCTTTCGGTCACCTGGCGGTCCAAGGTTTCGGATGCGGAGGCGCATTTGCGCCGCGCGAATGGTTGGTTGCGCGCGCAGGGGCGAACGCCGCCGCGCCCCGGCGCCGCGCCCCTGCGCGACCGGGCGGCGATCTTCGCCTCGCGCCTGGCGGCGCGGCTTAATCGCGCTTAACCCTTGATATTATGAGCGCTGGCCTCCGGGCCGCCGCTGGTGTAAAGAGCGGGACTTTTTTCATTTTCGGAGGCAAGCATGGCGGAAATGCTGGATTTCGACGTCCCCGCCAGCGATCTCGTCCAGTGCGCCAGCCCTGATGAGGCCGCGGCCCGGCTCGAGGCCCTTTATGACGAGGCGCACGCCCAGACCCGGGCGCGGTTCGAGCGCTATCTCGCGGGCGAGGCGATGGACGCCGGCGCTGACGGCCAGGAAAGCGGCGCCGTCTATCCCTATCTCTGCGCTGTCGTGCCGGCGGAGGCTGCGCCGCAGACCTCGAAGCTGGCGCTGGGTCAGGTGGCCTCGGTCAGCGTGCATGGCGCCACCGTGACGCAGCCGGCGCTCTTTGCGAATTATTTCCGGGAACAGCTTGCACGCGTCATCGATCGTTTTTCCGCCAAGGTGTTTGTCGGCAAATCCTTCACGCCGATACCGCTCACCTTCGCGCTTGAAAAGGCGACGGCGAGCCTGACGGCGGAAAAGCGAAATCGTCTTCAATACCACTTTCACACGCCGAATCTGGTTTCGACCAATGACGATATTGTCGATGGCCAGTTTATCCTGAAGCGTCACGGAGCCATGCCCTTGTCGCTCTTTACCGCGGAGCGCATTGACTATTCACTGCACCGCATTCAGCATTATACGGCGACCAAGCCGGAGCACTTTCAAAACTATATTCTGTTCACGAACTACCAGCGCTATGTGGATGAGTTTGTGGAATACGCCAAAGCCGAAATCGACGCCGGTCGCGCCGAGGCGTTGATAGAGCCCGGCGACCGCATCACTACCAAAAGCAAAAAGCCCGACACCCCGCCCGTCGCCCGGTTGCCGCAAATGCCTGCCTATCATCTTGTGCAGAAAGGCCATGACGGCGTCACGCTGGTCAATATCGGCGTGGGGCCTTCAAATGCTAAAACGATCACCGACCATCTGGCTGTGCTGCGTCCTCATGTCTGGCTGATGATCGGCCATTGCGGGGGCTTGAGGCGTTCTCAGCGGCTTGGCGATTACGTGCTGGCGCACGCTTATCTGCGCGAGGACAATGTGCTCGACGACGTGCTGCCGCCTTCCGTGCCGCTGCCGACGCTGGCGGAGGTTCAACTCGCCATGACCCAGGCCGTGCAGGAGGTTTCCGGCATCGACAAATCGAAGCTGAAAGAGCATCTGCGCACTGGCACGGTTGTCACCACCGGCGACCGCAACTGGGAGCTTCGCTTCGAGCGCAACGCCGTGCGGCTCAACCAGGCCCGCGCCATCGCCATCGATATGGAATCGGCGACTATCGCCGCCAATGGCTATCGCTATCGCGTGCCTTATGGAACGCTTCTGTGCGTTTCGGACCGGCCGCTGCATGGCGAAGTGAAACTGCCCGGCATGGCCGACGCTTTCTATCAAGAGCGGATCAGCCAGCACCTTGAAATCGGCATTCGCGCCATCGATCTTTTGCGGGAGGAGGCGCGCGCCGGCACGCTGCATTCGCGCAAGCTCAGAAGCTTCGATGAGCCGTTCTTCCGTTAATTGACGAGTTCGATAAGCTCGATCTTGAACAGTTTCGGCCAGTATTTGCCGGTGACGTAAAAGACGCCGTCTTCGCCGTCATAGGCGACGCCGTTCAAGACATCTGTTTCGCCGGGAACCATGTCCTCGGCTTCAAGCAAACCGCGCAAATCGACAATGCCGGTGACATCGCCCGTCTGCGGGTCGATCCGAACCAGCGCGTTTGTTTTCCACACATTGGCGTAGACGGCGCCGTCCACCCATTCGAGTTCATTGAGATGTTTCAGCGGCTTGCCGCGAAGCTTCACCGTCAGCCGGCGTTGCTCGGCGAAGTTTTCCGGATCGATGAAGCGCAGTTCCGGCGTGCCGTCGCTCATGATCAGGGTCTTTCCGTCATAGGCGAGCCCCCAGCCTTCGCCCTCATAGGCAAAGCTTTCTTCCAGCCCGAAATCATCAGAGTCGAAACGAAAAGCGGCGCCGGAACGCCAGCTCAGCATGAAAATGTCGCCGTCTACGATCGTCGATCCTTCGCCGAAATAGGTTTCGGGAAGGGTGGTTTTCCGCAGGACTTCGCCGCTTTCGAGGTTCACCTGACGCAGGGAGGATTGGCCATATTGTCCAGTGGATTCGTAAAGATCGTCGCCGTCGAAAAAGAGGCCTTGCGTGAAGGCGTCGCGCGAATGGGGAAAGGTTTCAAGGATGCGATATCCGTAAAGAACTGGTTCAGCCGCGTGCGCAACGCCGAAGAGCACGCCAAAAACAATAAAAAACGCAACAGATCTCACAGCGGCTTCTCATACATGCGATAGGTTTTGTAGATTTCCGCGCCCATATCGAGCAGCAGCGACAGCATGGATTCATTGTTCTCGAGAATCCAGGAAAGCTCCGAATGGACGACCCCGCGAGAGACATTGGCGTCCTGGGACATCTGGATCATCTTGTAGGCTAAGGCGGTTCCGACGGGCTTGCGCTGCAATTTGCGAACGACCCCCATCAGCGGCATGCGGGCCCGTGGAATGGGCTTGATTTTAAGCCGCCAGACCAGCTTAGCCCAGTTAAACGGCAACAATTTTCCGCCGAAATCGCGCGTCAGATTATTGACGTCCGGCAGAACGAGGCTGAACGCCGCCGGTTCGCCGTCATAGTCGCAGAAAACGACATTATAAGGCGAAATGATCGGGCGAAGCTCCGCCGCCATATGGTCGATCTGGTCCTCCGTAAACGGAATAAACCCCCAATTGTCGCTCCATGCATCATTGAAGATATGAATGAGGCGGCGGATTTCCGCTTTGAAATCCGACATGTCGATATTGCGGAATGCGACTTTTGGATTTGACAGCGCCTTGTCGATGAAGCGCTGGCGCTTGTCGGGCATTAATTGCGGGCGCGGCACATATTCCAGCGCGTGCATGTCAACGGCTTTCGAGAAACCCTCCGCCTCTAAAAGGCTGGCGTAATAGGGGCGCCCATGAGGCATCATCACATAGGGCGGCGCATCGAAGCCGGAGATAAGAAGGCCGGTTTCTTCATTAATACTGTTATTGAAGGGGCCGAGGATTTTGGTCACGCCCTCCTGCCCCTTGAGCCAGTCGCCAGCGGTCTTCAGAAGCAAATGCGCGACAGCCTGATCGTCAATACATTCGAAAAAACCGAAATGACCGGCGCCGTCCTGATGGCAGTCAAGATGCGCCTTGTTGACAAGGGCCTGAATGCGTCCCGCCGGAACGCCGTTTTTGTAGACGATCCAGCGCCTCACGGGCAGGCCTTTAATTGTAGGGTTTTTGTCTGCGTTGAGCCGGGCCGACAGCTCATATTCCAGCGGCGCCACATAATTCGGGTCGTCCGCATAAATAGCACTCGCCATGCGGATGAAGGTTTTGAGGTCCTCCGCGCTCTCAACGGGGCGGATTTCCAGAGCGGCTGTTTTGTCGAGCATGACGGCGTCCAAGCGGGGCTAGACCGCGACTTTAGCGAATTTCGCCAGCCAATAAAACGCCGGATCAGTTGAGGCGAATATGCACATGGGCGCCAGTTTCAGCGTTCACATCGAAGAGCGCCTTCTCCACCGGCGGCGGGCCGAACATCACTTTCGGATTGTTCGAGATGCCCCACGCCTCAGCGGGAAGACCGAGGCCGGTCTTGTCGAAATCGCCATTGGCGTTCTCGTCATGATAGGCTGACATGGCGAAGAGCCCGCTTTCCGGCGCATGGATGCAAAGCTTGGTCTCTGGCGCCTTGGCGGCAAATTTCACTTGATCGAGGCGTCCGCGCCCGCGCAAGAAGCCTTCTTCGCGGTTGGGGAAGAGATCGACGGTGACAAGCCCGGCGCTTTTTTTCACACCTGAGACGATGACGCGAATTTCGTTTTCCGCGCCAGTGCAGCTCACATGCTCGAATGCGAAATCCGCTTCCTCAATGTCCGCATTTTTCGCGAAGGACGGTGCTGCGAGGCTCGCCAGCGCCATTCCTGCGATGATCCCGATACGCTTCACTTTGGGCTCCTTATCAAACATCAGTCGCCAGCCCGCCCATATAGTCGCGATTACCGCCGAGGTTAGGGGTGAAATGCGGCGGTTTTGCGCCTGACGCGTTTGTGATCCTCGCGTTTCAGCGGTCAGGCGGCTCCTTTAGCAAGGATTTGCGACAGGGTTGTGTAGGCGTCGACGACCACATCGAGATCTTCATTCGTATGGGCCGCAGAGACCGACAGGCGCAGGATCGATGCGGCGTTGGGCGTGCCCGGCGGGATCGCAAGGTTCACATAAACCCCGTTCTCCATGAGCACATTCCAGGCCATGAAGGCCTCTTCCTTGTTTTTCAGTTTCACAGCGATCACCGGGCTCGCCGGCGCGCAGAGCTCGAAGCCGAGCTGGGTGAATGCGGCGTGAATGCGTTCGGCGTTTTCCCACAAACGCGTTCGCATGGAACTGTCAGTCGAGATCTTCTTCAGGGCGGCGGAGGCCGCCGCCACATTGGCCGGCGATGGTGATGCGGTGAAGACATAAGGCCGGCTCGAAAAGCGAAGATATTCAAGTTCTGGATGGTTCGATGCGACGAAGCCGCCGATGGAGGCGAGGCTTTTTGAAAACGTGCCGGTGTAGAAATCCACATCCGCCAGCACGCCGTCGCGTTCGCACACGCCGCGTCCGCCCTCGCCGAAAACGCCGAAGGAATGGGCTTCGTCGAGCAGCACCTGGGCGCCGTGCTTGTGGGCGACCTCAACGAATTCCTTTACCGGCGCCACATCGCCGAACATGGAATACATGCCTTCAAGGCAGACGAGCTTGCCTTTCACCTCGGGCCCGAGACGCGACAGGCGTTTGTCGAGGCTTTCGGGATCGTTGTGGCGGAAGCGGATCGTCTCCGCCCCGGAAAGCTGACAGCCGTCATAAATGCAGGCGTGACAGTCGGCGTCGATCAGGATCACATCATTTGGCGGCGCCGCGAGCGCCGAGATCGCGCCGAGATTGGCCTGGTAGCCGGTCGAAAAAACGATGCAGTGCTTATAGCCGAGAAATTCGGCGAGATCGGCTTCGAGTTCTTTATGGCCCGCATAAGTCCCGTTGGCGAAGCGCGAGCCCGTCGTGCCGGTGCCGGAAGATTTCACGGCGTCACAGGCGGCTTCGATGGCGCCTTCGTCATAGGTCAGGCCGAGATAATTGTTGGTGCCGGCGAGAACGATTTCCTTGCCTTTGACCATGGCCCGGGTCGGACCCAGCATTTCGTCCATGGAGACGGAGAAGGGGTCGCGCGGCGACTGTTCAAGCAAGCCTTTCAACAGGCGCGACTTGTCTTCGAATTTTTCAAACAGGCTCATCTTTACGATTGTTCTTTCTTGATCTTGTGAATGGCGTCCACAAGCTCGCCGATGGTCTTGATCTCCGAGATCGTGTTGACCGGGATCGAGATGTCGTAATTGTCTTCAATATCCATGACGACATCGAGAAGGGAAACCGAATCGATCTCGAGATCGGCGATGATGTCGGTCTCGCGGGTCAGCTTCACGCCCTTTTCATTCAGGGGTTCGAGCAGCGAGGTGATCTTGTGGAATACGAGATCGTCGTCTTCCTGGATGCCGGACATCGTCATGTCTCCCTAACGGCGGCGGCGTTCCGCCGCGCCCGATTAAAGCAAACCGCGTTCTTGATACCAACAGGCGGTTTTTGCAAATCCTTCTTTTAGCGGCGTTCGGGGCCGCCACCCGGTTGCATCGCTCAGCAGGTTTTCCCGTGCGACCCAGTCCGGATGGAAAAACTCGTTGATCTGCCCCTCCCGGACGCTGGGGGCCCGCCCTAGCGCGCCTTCGACGGTTCTGACGGCGCCATGATAGGCCGCGATGGCGCCGCGCGGAACCGCAATCGGCCGGGGGCGCTTGCCCAAAACCTCGCCGAGCGCCGCGCCGATTTCCGTCCAAGCCCAGCCCTCGGCTCGCTCATCGCCGACCTCGTAGACGGCGCCGGCTGGCACCTGCGCTGCGGCAAGGAGCGCGTTCGCCGCATCCTCAACATAGAGAATGGAGGCGCGGGCGGCCGGTTCCGTTTTCGGCGCCAGCGCAAAGCCCGATTTCACCAGCTTGAAAAAGGGCAGGGTCACCATGTCCCGGGGGCCATAGATCGCAGGCAGACGCAGCGCGACCCATGCGTCCCCGGCTTTGGCGACCGCGCTTTCGCTGTCGGATTTGCTTTTCGCATAAGGCGAAACCCCCGGCTGTCGCGCCGACATGGAGGAAGCGTGAACGAGTTTTGCGCCAGCGCCGGCGGCGGCCCGCGCGGCGGCCTCGGCGCCCGCGACATTGACGCGTTCATAATCGTTCCGGCTGCGCGCATGGGTGAGCCCTGCAAGATGAAAGAAAACATCCGCGTCCTGGGCGATTGCGGTCAGCGCAGCTTCGTCTTCGAGCGGCCCTTTGACGACATGAACCTTGTCGGCGTGAGGGAGCCGCGCCGGATCGCGCGCCAGCGCCGCGACGTCCCAGCCTTCCCTCAATAAGAGATCGATTAGCGTGGCGCCGACAAATCCGGTGCCGCCTGTAAGCGCCGCTTTCATTCTGCTTCCGGCGTTAAACCCGCGCCTCTGCAAGGGGGCGCGGCTCTTCGTCTTCGCCAGCATCGCTGGCGAAAGCGCCGTCGAGATATTTCTGCTTCACCTTGGCGCGGGAAAGCTTGCCCGACGAGGTCATGACCATGGAGTGCGGCCGGGCGAGGACGATTTCCGCCGGCGCGCCGACAGCGTTCTGAACGACGCTGGCGATTTCGCGCTTCAGGGCCGCCAGCGCGTCGGCGTCCATGCCGCGGCGCTCGGCGACGACGACAATGCGCTCGCCATGGCCGTCATCGACGGAAAAGGCTGCGACGCCGCCGCCGCGCACGCCGTCGACTTTCTCAACCGCCCATTCGATGTCCTGCGGCCAAATATTGCGGCCATTGATAATGATGAGATCCTTGGCGCGGCCGGTAATGACGATCTGACCGCCGAGGAAATAACCCATGTCCCCGGTATCGAGCCACTCCCCGTCATACATGGCCTCGGTAGCCTCGGCATTGGAGAAATAGCCAGGCGTCAGGCTAGGCCCCTTAATGTAAATGCGGCCTACATGGCGCTCATCGCAGGGCGCGCCGTTTTCATCCCGGACCTGGATCTCATGGCCGGGCAGCGCGCGTCCGCACAGGACAAAACCGCGGCGGTTTTCCGGAGAGGTGAGCGTCGAGGCGGGCTGGGCGACGCCGGAGCGGGTGTAGTGGCGCATGTCCACTTCATCGACCGTGATCGGGGCGCCAAGCTCGGGGAAGGAGATGGCGAGCGTCGCTTCGGCCATCCCATAGCTCGGGGTGAAGGCGTTGCGGTTGAAGCCCATCTCGCCAAAGGCGTCGGCGAAGGCGGTCAGGGCTTCCGGACGGACCATGTCGCCGCCAATGCCCGCGACGCGGATCGCGGAAAGATCGATGGCGCCGGGTTCTGCGCGCGCCGAACGTTTCGCAGCGAGGTCGTAGCCGAAAGACGGGCTGTAGGTGATGGTAGTCTTGTGGTCCGTCATGATGCGCAGCCACAGGAGCGGACGGCGCACAAAGTCCGATGTTGCGAGGAAGTCGACGGCGACCTGCGCGGTCATAGGCGTCAGAACAAAGCCGATAAGGCCCATGTCGTGATAGAGCGGCAGCCAGCTTGTCGCGCGGTCGCCAGGTTCAAGCCCCATGCCGTCGCGCGCAATCGCAGTAAGGTTGGCGCAAACGGAACGCTGCAGGCCGATGACGCCCTTGGGGGCGCTGGTCGATCCCGACGAGTACTGAATATAGCAATATTCGTCGGCTCCGAAGCGCTGGGGCTCAGCACCGTTGTCTTCCAGCTCATGTAGATTGTCATAGCTGTAAACGACCGCGCCGCCGGCTTCGTCCAGAAATTCGCGCAAAGTGTCCGGTCCGATCGCGGCGGCGGCTTTCGCGCCGGCGATCATCTGGCGGATCTGATTGATATAGCCGTCCTTGCCGCCGAGATTGACGGGCATGGGCATGGGCGCCGGAATAAGACCCGCATACTGACAGGCGTAGAACGTGACGATGAAATCCGGGCTCGTTTCGGCGATCACAGCGAGGCGATCGCCGCGCGTGAAGTTGGATGCAAGTTTGCCGGCGAGCGTCAGGGCGCGCTGACGCAAGTCGGCGTAGGAGAGCGTGGCGGCGACTTCGCCCCGAAGATTGAAAAAGGTGTATCCGGTCTCGCCTTGTGCTGCGTAATCGAGCGCGTCGCAAATCGTCGCAAATCCGCTGCGCTGCAATGGCAGCGACGCATTGCGCGATGGCAACGCCGCTTGCGGCTCCGTTTGCTGGCTGACGGTCATTTTACGCCCCGCACTCTCTCCGGGTCTCCCGGCTATTTCACTGCCGGTCGGAAAGCCGGCCCTGCCTCTTGCGCGCGCAAAGCGCTTTTCGGGCCCTGCGCCCCTCCTCGCCCGGTTCCCATGGTTAGTGATCGCATGGTTCCGGTTAATCTTGAGCCGATACAAGGCCTTGGGTCAACGGGCAAGCCCCAGAAGCCTCGTCTGGGGCCCGCTTGGCTTCAAGATTTGCGGCCGGATGTTACAGCATGTTGCAAAGGCGCCGCGATAATTGATCGCGCTCAATGCCGGAAGCGGCGCGCGCTGCTTGAACCGGCGCGGGGCCGCGCCTAATTTCCCGGCTCAATAAGACCCATCATGGAGCGTCCGATGCGCCTGTTTATCGGCTACAAAGCCTGGAAAGAGGAGGAATATCTCCTCAACCGGATGACCTTCGACGACCTTGTGAAGGCCTATGTCACCTATCCGGCCATACAGGTCTACGCCTTAATCCTGCTAACGGCGCTTATCATCGGCATTGTCACGATCCAGTCTATTCCGCTGTTTTTACTGGCGTTTTTGGTGGGTGCGCTGATCTTCCCGATTGCGTGGTACATAACCCATCGGTTCATCCTGCACGGAAGCTGGATGTACAAAACGCCGTGGCTGGCGGGCTTCTGGAAGCGTGTTCACTATGATCACCACCGCTATCCCAATGATTTATCTGTGCTTTTTGGCGGACTCCACACGACGTTGCCGCCAATCCTCCTGATCGCAGGTCCTGTCGGCTGGCTCATCGGCGGGCTGCCCTGCGCCGCCGCCGCCATCGTCGGCACCGTGATGATGACCATGTACACCGAGTTTCTCCACGCCGGAGAACATCTCGCCTTCGAACCGAAATCGAAATTCTGGAAGGACATCAAGAAGCGCCACCTCGCGCATCACTTCCATAATGAGAACGGCAATTACGGCATCGCGGAATTCTTCTGGGATAAAAGCTTCGGCACCTTCTATGCGGAATCCACGGACCGCGAGCGCAGCCCGACGGCCCGCAATCTTGGTTACACAGACGAAATGGCCCAGAAATACCCTTGGGTTAAGGAGCTGACTGACGCCGAGCCGGGCGCCCGCAAAGAGATGCGCAATCGCGGCGCCGCGTCTTAGGACCGACCAGCGGCCGGCTCTGCGAAGGCTCCGGGTTTCAAAAATTTCCCTGGATCCCGGATCAAGTCCGGAATTGCTCGACGCGCATAACGCCGAATAACTTTTTGTTGATTTTGGTCAAGGGCTTTGTCAGGTTCCCGCCGACATCAAACAGGGGGCTGGTTGAAGCGCGCGCGGGGAGTTTTATCCCGTTGCTGCGGCCATGCCGGCGGCCATCCATCAGAACATAATCCGAGGAAAGGTTAAGACATGAGCTTAGCGCTTTGGCTGGTCATTGGGGCCGGCTTACTCGCCATCGCCTACGGGGCCTTCACCGTCAACAAGGTTTTGTCGCTGCCTACAGGCACGGACCGCATGAGAGAAATCGCCGCCGCCATTCAGGAAGGCGCGCAGGCTTATCTCAACAAACAATACACCACCATCGCCATCGCCGGCGCCGTAGTGTTCATCGTTCTTCTTCTGGCTTTCAAGCTCGACTTCATTCCGGCGTTCGGTTTTGCGATCGGCGCGGTTCTGTCGGGCGCCGCCGGTTTTATCGGCATGCTCGTCTCCGTGCGCGCCAATGTCCGCACGACCCAGGCGGCGAGCGAGAGCCTGCAAAAAGGTCTCTCCGTTGCGTTCGACGCCGGCGCCATCACCGGCATGCTCGTCGCCGGTCTCGCGCTTCTGGGGCTTGCTTCCTACTACGCGATCCTCACCGTCGGCATGGGCCACGCGCCGGAAAGCCGCGCGGTGGTGAACGGCCTTGTGGCCTTGTCGCTCGGCGCCTCGCTGATTTCGGTCTTTGCGCGTCTCGGCGGCGGCATCTTCACCAAGGGCGCCGACGTTGGCGGCGACATGGTGGGCAAGGTCGAAGCCGGCATCCCGGAAGACGATCCGCGCAACCCCGCCACCATCGCCGACAATGTGGGCGACAATGTCGGCGACTGCGCAGGCATGGCGGCGGACCTTTTCGAAACCTATGTGGTGACCGTTGC
Source organism: Parvularcula sp. (assembly GCA_002704915.1). Classification (GTDB taxonomy): domain Bacteria; phylum Pseudomonadota; class Alphaproteobacteria; order Caulobacterales; family Parvularculaceae; genus Hyphococcus. The sequence goes on along the minus strand of PAIP01000062.1, from coordinate 48,213 downwards.
GGCGACCATGGTGCTGGGCTCCATCCTTTTCACCGCGGACGCCGCTCAGTTCATGTTCTACCCGCTCGCCATCGGCGCCGTGTGCATCGTGACGTCGATCATCGGCACCTTCGGCGTGTCGCTCGGCAAAGGCTCCACCAACATCATGGGCGCGCTCTATAAAGGGCTTGTCCTCACCGGCGTGCTTTCCCTCGTCGCTGTGGGCGCTGTCACCTTCCAGATGTTCGGGTTCTCCGAAGTCATCGCGCAGACCGAGCAAGGGAAGGATTTCACTGGCCTGTCGCTTTTCCTGTGCGGCGTGCTCGGGCTTGTCGTGACGGGCCTCATCGTCTGGATCACCGAATATTACACGGGCACGAGCTATCGTCCGGTGAAGTCGGTGGCGAAGTCGTCGGAATCCGGTCACGGCACCAATGTCATTCAGGGCCTTGCCGTTTCCATGGAAGCAACTGCGCTTCCCGCTATCGTCATCGTCGTGGCGATCATCACCGCTTACAACCTTGCCGGCCTTTTCGGCATCGCGACCGCGGTCACGACCATGCTGGCGCTCGCTGGCATGATTGTCGCGCTCGACGCATTTGGTCCGGTTACGGATAATGCGGGCGGCATTGCAGAAATGTCCGGCCTTGAAGGCTCGGTCCGCGACACAACGGACGCCCTCGACGCCGTCGGCAACACCACGAAAGCCGTCACCAAAGGCTACGCCATTGGTTCTGCCGGTCTTGGCGCCTTGGTGCTCTTCGCCGCCTATACGAAGGATATTGAGCATTTCGCCGGTCATCCGGATGAGTATCCGTTCTTCGCCGGCGTCGATGTCTCCTTCTCGCTCTCCGATCCTTATGTGATCGCCGGCCTCCTCATCGGCGGCTTGTTGCCTTACCTCTTCGGCGGCATCGCCATGCAGGCCGTGGGCCGCGCAGCCGGCGCTATCGTTGAGGAAGTGCGCCGCCAGTTCAAGGAAAAGCCGGGCATCATGCAGGGCACGGAAAAGCCCGACTACGCCCGCGCCGTGAACATGCTGACGGGCGCTGCGATCAAGGAGATGGTGGTGCCGTCCATGCTGCCGATCCTGTCGCCGCTCGTGGTTTACTTCGTGGTGCTCGGCGTCGCCGGCAAGGTCGCCGCCCTTTCTGCGGTGGGCGCTATGCTGATCGGCGTCATCGTCACCGGCCTCTTCGTCGCCATCTCCATGACGGCCGGCGGCGGCGCCTGGGATAACGCGAAGAAATATATCGAAGACGGCAATCATGGCGGCAAGGGCTCTGAAGCCCACAAGGCTGCCGTCACCGGCGACACGGTGGGCGACCCGTACAAGGATACGGCCGGCCCGGCGGTGAACCCGATGATCAAGATCACGAATATCGTGGCGTTGCTGCTTCTCGCGGCGCTCGCTGGCTAAGCGTCTCGAGACGGATGAAAAGAAAAGGGCCCCGACAGGGGCCCTTTTTTATGTTCTAAATTTTACCAACGCCATTGAGGCCAGCCGCCGCCTCCCGGCCGACGCTCGTCCACGTAAAAGACGTTCTTCGGAATCTCGCGCCGTTTGATGGAGGTGTTGCGAAGGATTACGTCGCCAAGCGTCGTTTTCTCCACCATCAATTGTTCGGCGCGGGTGAGGTCACGCTCCCACCAGAAGCGGTCATGATCGCGCAGCGCCGTGAATTGAAGGATAACGATTTCGCGGAAGGTTTCGCCAAGTTGCGAGCCTTCGCGGGCGAGCGGGTCTTCAGAAACGCCGCCGACCCACAGGTCGATGTCGTCTACCGTTCCAAAGGCCCGGCGAAGCCGCTCCTGCACTTCAGGGTTCGACGTGATGTCGCTGAAATCCTTATGCGGCTTTAGCCCCAGCGCCTTGCGCGCATCATTGAGCGAGCACAGCCCGCGATCGCGCCCGCGCTGGATGTTCAAGGCCGCGAGATCGAAGCCGCCTGCGCCCGGAGGACCGAAGAGGAAATTCCGGAGGTCGTCGACGATCATGTTGTCATAGGTCTGGCTTTTCTGCGAGGCGAGCCCGCGCAGGATCGGATCGATGTCATTGCGTTTTTTCAACAGCATGGGCGCGTTGAAAAACGCATTGCGCAGGGGCAGATGGCCGGCGTCGATTTCCCGACCGCGGCGGTCGACCCGCATCAATTGCGGATTGATGAGGGTATGTCCCATGCGCCAAGCGGCGCCGGAAAATTCGGTGAAGAGGCCCGGATCGCCCGGTTCATATCCGCGATAGCGCGACAGGGCGCGCTTGCCGATCAGGGCGGGAAGGAATTCTTCGTAGGTGATGACCTGAATTTCGGCGATCACCATGCGCCGCGCCGCGTGATAGACATCGTTGCCGGAAAACCATGGACGCGTGCGGCGGATATAATCTGCCCAATGATTGTGCTCGCGCACGAACAGCGTGTGCATGGACGTCAGGCCGATTTGTTCGTTTGAGCGCACGTCCCCGGCGACGAACAGGCCCGCCGGATCGATGGGGCCTTCATTCGCGTTGGGAAGAAGGTCTGTATTGAAGGGCAGGAGATCGCCCTTGCTGGTTTTGAGCCGCCCCGTGCCGTCATTAGTCCGAAGCGCTGCCGCGCGCTCGTCGCTTGAGCCGTAGACCATGGAGCCATCGAGCCAGGAAGTGATTTCGTTTTCTTGCTCGCGCGGGTTGGAAAGATCCGTACCCGTCTCTTCATCGAAAATCGCACGGTCGAAGCGGATCCACTTGTCGCCCTCTGAGAAGGGATCGAAATGCGGATCGCCCAGCGGGACGGCAATATCGTGGGAACGGTCGTCGCTTTTTACGCCGTCGCCAAGGGCGAAGTCATGGTCGATGAATTGTCCCCATTGCCAAAGAAAATCGCTTGTGCCGAACGGATTCGGGAAGGACTGGCCCGCCTGATCGACCACGATGTTGGAAATTTCCCGCGGGCCTTTGCGTGAAGATCCCGCCATTTGCGAAATGCCGTCGGCGTAGTCATTGGGCGTCAGCCGGACGAGGGGGGAGAAAGCCGCCCCGGCTTCAGGCGCTGCGAGATTATTGCCGGTCCCGTCAAAGCTCCTGATTTCACGTCCCTGATGGAAGGCGGGCGCCGCGGGGCCCAAGCGATGGCGCAGACGCGCTTTCACACGGGCATTGGCATCGCGCTCTATATTCTGCGCCGGATTTTGGTTTTCGGCGCGCTCTTCCCCATTGCGCGCTTCCGCCGATGTCGCCATTACGAGCGCCGCCGCGCTGACGCTCAGTAAAATCCCTATTCGCATAACTCCGCCCCTGTCCGAGAAAGCTGCTCCATAGGAGTGACTATCCCTCCATTGAGCGGCGGTTTTCAAGGAAAACCCGGTGAAATCCGATTAAGTTGCGGCGCCCCGCGCGTTTAAGGCGAGGCGGGCCCCTTCGCTTCCCGCCAGAGAAGCAGGCGGTTCTTGCAGCAAAAGCTGGATGCTTGCGGCTCCAACACTGACAAAGGCATGGTGAAGAAAGCGGATTTCGAATAGAGGACGGCCTGCGCCCTGAAAGAAAGCAACCGCTCAATGCCGTCTCAACCAGGAAAATCGTTCGACGCCCTTATTTTCGATTGCGACGGCGTGCTGGTCGATTCAGAGGTCTTGGCGATAAAAGGCGAACGCATTGCGCTCGAGGCGCTGGGGCTTGTCTATTCGCCTCAAGATTATGTGCGCAAATTCGTCGGACTACATGACCGGGCCTTTTTCGATGCGCTGCGCGAGGATTATCACCATACCCATGGGCGGGAAGTCCCTGATGATTTCGAAGACCGCATCCTCGAAGGGCGCCGGCGCGAACGACACTTGCTGACGGCGGTTGCGGGCGCCGATGCGGCGCTGCGCAAAGCCCGCGCCCATGTGGCCGCTGTCGGCGTCGCATCCTCGTCGCGCGCGCATTTCCTGCAATCGAAACTGGAGCGTACGGGGCTTTACGATCTCGCCGCCCCGCATATCTATTCCGCCGATCTCGTGGCGCATGGGAAACCGGCGCCGGATATTTTCCTCTATGCGGCGGAACGCATCGGCGCCGCGCCGGAACGATGCCTCGTACTTGAAGACAGCGAAAACGGGGTCAGGGCGGGAAGAGCGGCGGGGATGACCGTCTGGGGTTTTCTCGGCGGCGGTCATATTTTCGACGGCCACGGGGATCGTCTGCTTGAGGCTGGCGCCGCGCACGTTGTAGAGGATTTTGCACATTTCGCTAAGGAACTTGACGGGCTTTACAAAAAGGCCGGACAGTCAAGCGTATGAGCTTTGCATCGGACAACTGGGCGGGCGCCGCCCCGGAAATTCTCGACGCCCTTCATCGCGCCAATGACGGCGCCGTGCCGGGATATGGCGGTGACGACCTGACGAAGAAAGTGGAAGCGAAATTCGCGGAAGTTTTTGACCGTGAATGCGCGGTTTATTTCGTCGCCACTGGCGGGGCGGCGAACGGTCTTGCGCTGTCGGTGATGACGCCGCCTTACGGCATGGTGCTCTGTCATGAGGAAAGCCATGTGCAGATGGATGAATGCGCCGGACCGGAATTTTTCACCGGCGGCGCGAAGCTTCTCCCGATCGCAGGCGAGAATGGAAAGCTGACGCCGGCGACGATCAACAAAACGTTAAAGGGCTTCCCCCATCGCCCGCCCCATGGCGCGCCGGCGAGCGCCTTGTCGCTGACGCAGGGCACCGAGTGCGGGACAGTTTATTCTGTGGAGGAATTAACCGCGGTCTGCGACGCCGCGCGCGAGGCGCATCTTTCCGTCCACATGGATGGCGCGCGCTTTTCCAATGCTGTCGCGTCTCTGGGCGTCAGCCCTGCGGAAATGACCTGGAAAGCGGGCGTTGATGTGCTTTGCTTCGGCGGCACTAAAAATGGCTGCATCGCAGCGGAGGCGGTGGTGTTTTTCGACCGTCATCGGGCCATGGATTTCGAATTCATGAGGAAACGCGCCGGTCATCTCTGGTCGAAAATGCGGTTCATCTCAGCGCAGTTCGGCGCTTATCTGGAGGACGGGTTGTGGCTGAAACTTGCATCCCATGCGAACGCTATGGCGCAGCGGCTGGCGGCCGGCCTTTGCGATATTCCCGGCGTATCGCTGATTTATCCCACGGACATCAATGAAGTGTTTGTGGTGTTTCCTGACGGCGTCGCGGAAAAGCTGCGTGAGAGTGGCGATGTCTTTTATCCCTGGGTCACGCCCGGCGACCCGGCGGACGGGAAAGGCCATCGTTTGATCTGCTCTTTCAGAACGACGCAGGAAGAGGTGGACGGCTTCATCGAGAAAACGCGCGCCCTCATCGGCTAGGGTTGGCGCGCTAGAAGCGATGGATCGCTTTCGCCATGCGATAGGTGTTGGCGTAGGCGGCGACGCTCGCCTCGATAGGGTCGCCATAGCCGCCGCCGATGGCCATGGAGACCGGAACGCCGCGGCTATAGGCTTCGCTCAGGACAAGGCGGTCGCGCGCGGCGAGGCCCTCCTGCGTGAGGGCGAGGCGGCCGAGCCGGTCTTCCTTCAAGGGATCGACGCCGGCCTGATAAAGGACAAGGTCGGGGCGAAAATCCCAAACCGCGGGCAAGGCATCCGCCAGCGCTGAGAGATAGTCCCGGTCTTCGGTGCCGTCCGGCAGCTCTACATCGAGATCGGACACATGTTTGCGGAACGGGAAATTTTTCTCTCCGTGTACCGACAGAACGAAGCAGTCGGGCCGCGGCGCCAGCAAAGCGGCGTTGCCGTCGCCCTGATGAACATCTAGATCAATGATCGCAACGCGCGAAACGACGCCTTCCGTCAGCAAGGCGAGCGCGGCCACGGCGAAGTCGTTGTAAACGCAATAGCCCGCCCCGAAATCGTAATGGGCGTGATGGGTGCCGCCCGCCAGTTGACCGGACAGGCCGGTTATCATGGCTTCGCGCGCCGCGGCGATGGCGCCTCCCATGGTCGCCCGCGCCCGCACTGCGATGTGACGCGACCATGGAAAGCCGATGCGGCGCATGGCGGCGGGATCTATCGTTCCCTGTTCGATTGAGTCCACGAAAGGCTGCGCATGAGCGCGCAAAAGATCGGCGTCGCTCGCCATGGGCGAGATTTCAAGCTGGTCCGGGGCGAGAATGTTTTCATTCAGCAGAGTTCGTCGCAGCATCCCGTATTTGGTTCCGGGAAAGCGGTGACCCGGGGGCAGATTGAGATCGAAGCTGTCCGAATAAAAGACTTTCATCTCGCGGGGGTTAAATCCATCCGGCCGTTTCCCGCCGCGCAAGAGTTTCGAGCAGCGCAGCCGTTTCCGGCGCGTCATTGAGGCAGGGAATGGCGGTAAAGGCCTCGCCGCCCGCCTCCATAAAGGTCTCGCGGCCTGCGATGTCGATCTCTTCGAGCGTTTCGATACAGTCGGCGACAAAGCCCGGGGTTATGACGCCGAGTTTCTTCACGCCCTCGCCGCCGAGCTTTTTGATCACGTCTTCCGTCGCCGGTTCGAGCCATTTCTCACGGCCGAATTTCGACTGGAAGGCCATAGGGGCGAAGTCTTCCGTCCATCCCATTTTCTCGCGCAGGAGCCGCGCCGTTTTGGCGCAATGGCAATGATAGGGATCGCCCATGTCGAAATAGCGCTGGGGCAGGCCGTGAAACGAAATGATGACGCGCTCCGGCGCAAAATCCTCGGTCGCGAGATGGCGCCGCGTCACGGCGGCGAGCGCCTCGATATAGGCCGGCTCGTCGTGAAAGGCCGGCGCCGTTCGGATCGCCGGCTGCCAACGCATGGCCTTTACCGCATCGAAGACGGCGTCGGTGACGCTGGCCGTCGTCGTGGCCGAATATTGCGGATAAAGCGGAATGACGAGGATGCGCTCGCACCCGTCTTGTTTCATCTCTTCGAGCTGCGATGCGACCGATGGATTGCCGTAGCGCATGGCCCAGCTCACGCGAACGTTAGCGAAGCGCGCGGCGAGCGCTTCGGCCTGCGCGCGGGTGTAATAGCGCAAGGGGCTTTCATTGCTTTCCTGCCGCCAGATCTTAGCGTAGTTGCGTGCTGTCGCCGCCGGGCGGACATTGAGGATGATCCCGTGCAGCACTGGCAGCCAGAGTGCGCGGGGCAGGTCCACAATCCGCTCGTCGCTCAGGAACTCCCGCAAATAACGGCGCACAGCGCCCGCCTCCGGCGCATCCGGCGTGCCGAGATTGACGAGGAGGACGCCGGTCTTCGGCGCGGGGATGGCCGGATGATCCGCCGGCAGCGGGGAGAGCGTCGGCGCGTCTGCGTCGGTCATGTGGGGTCCGTTGCGTGCTTTTCTGATGAGATAACGATTTCCACCAGCCTTTTGGCAAAATCCACCCCATTGTCACAATAGTGAAACATAAAAAATAGAGTGTGCGCGCGAATTTGACCGGCGGCGCGCCTCGTGCGCTGGCGCTGGTGCGGCGGCTTGCGCGACAAAGGGCAGACATGGATATCGATATCGGATTATGGGCCGCCATCGGCTTTGCATTTGCGGCCTACGCCGTTGTGGGCAATGACGCCCTTCAGACTCTCGGCACCTTCATCAACTCCAATCGCCGGCTGCCCTGGTGGGCGCTCTTTCTTTATGCCGCGACCGTGCTCGTGGTTGTGTTTGCTTACGGTTACCTCGTGAACAATGGCGATCCGTCCTTCGGACGCCTCAACAACACCGAAAAATATCCGATCTTCGAACCGGAATGGTATCACGCGCTGCCGCCGCTGATGCTGCTTGTCTTGACGAGATTCGGCATCCCGGTGTCGACGACCTTCATGGTGCTGACGATTTTTGCAACCATGGGCGGGCTTTACAGCATGCTGGTGAAGTCGCTGATCGGTTATGCGGTGGCCTTCGTCACCGGAGGGCTTATTTATGCGGCCTTGGCGCCGACGCTGGAGCGCTGGTTTTTGAAAACCGCCGAACAACAGCATGCGCCCGTCTGGGTGCTCGCCCAGTGGATCACCACCGGCTATCTGTGGTCGGTCTGGCTGATGCAGGATCTCGCCAACATCTTCATCTTTTTGCCGCGCGGCGTGGACGCGGCGGGCAATCCGGCGCTCAATCAGTATGAGGCTGGCGTCGCCGTCGCCGGGATTATCATTCTGCTCGGCTACACCTTCTGGAATGGCGGCGGGCCCGTGCAGCGCATTCTGAAGACCAAGACGGCCGTCACCGACATCCGGTCTGCGACGATCATCGACTTTATTTTTGCGACGCTGCTGTTCTATTTCAAAGAACTCAACAACATCCCCATGTCGACGACCTGGGTTTTTCTCGGGCTCATCGCCGGGCGTGAATTCGCGATTGCGACGCTGGACAAGATCCGCTCGCCGGCGGCAACCGGCCGCATCGTCGCCATGGACGCCGGCAAGGCGTTTCTGGGTCTTGTGATCAGCGTGGTGATGGCGGTGGGGTTGCCCGTGCTGGCGCAGGCGCTGACCGGCTAATCGTTTTGCGGCGTGTCCCGGCCTTTGGGCGGGGGGTTTTTGGCAGGTTTAAACTTCGCCGCCTTGTCCTTCACACGATAGCGGGCTTCGTCCTGACGGCGGAAGCGGCGGCGCATGAGATTGCTCTCGCCTTTTTGCGTGTAGGTGGCCGTCTGGTTTTTCGCCTCCCGGCTGTCGCGCAGCCCGGCCGGCTTGCGCGCTGTGCGGTCCTTGAGGCGATAGGCGCGCCTGCGGCCATGCTTGGCGATCTCGGGATCGTCTTTCAGGGCAAGAAAGCCAATGAGCCCGTCCGAGCGGGCCTCGGCGTTGCGGAGATACCAGATCAGGATCACGGCGAAGACCGCGACGATCAACAAAAATTCGATGCTCTCCAAGACCGTTCCCTGCGTTCCTTTCCGGCGCCGATTATAGTCCGGTGGAAGACCCAAGGGAAATCGGCGCGCCGCGCAAACGCCCTTGCAAGCCTTATGCTATGCTGACGCCGGGCGTTAACCCTGAGAAACGCCATGGACGGCGGGCGGGGATCGCCCTAATCATGCGGCTTATGAACTACACCGGAAAATGGGCGCTGATCACTGGCGCGTCGGCGGGGATCGGCACCACCTTCGCGCGAAGCTACGCCGCCAGGGGCGCGAATGTCATTCTTGTGGCGCGGCGCGAAGACCGCCTGAAGACGCTCGCCGAAGAGCTTGAGAAAGCTCACGGCGTCAAAGCCCGCATCATCACGGCGGATCTTGCCGAGCCTTCCGCGCCGCAGACAATTTTCGAAACGCTGGAGGCGGACGGGATTCCCGTCGATATTCTGATTAACAATGCGGGCTTCGGAATGCCGGGCGCTTATACCGAAAATGACTGGCCCACCCATCGGGCGTTTCTGGAATTGATGGTCGTTTCCTATGCGCAGATGACGCGGTTGTTCCTGCCAGGCATGAAGGATCGCGATTTCGGCCGCATCATTCAGGTGGCCTCGCTCGCTGGGCTCGTGCCGGGCGCTGCCGGCCATACGCTATATGCCCCGTCGAAGGCGTTCCTGATCAGCTTTGCGCAATCGATCGCCGCAGAATGCGACGGGACCGGCGTTCACTCCTCGGCGCTTTGTCCCGGCTTCACCTATTCGGAATTTCATGACGCCAACAATACCCGCAGCATTGTCTCACAGCTTCCCAAATACATGTTCATGGAGGCTGAGCCGGTAGTCGAAGGCGCCATAGAGGCGGTGGAGAAAGGGCAGGCCGTTTACGTCCCCGGCGCCTGGAACAAATTTGTCGCCTGGCTTTCGCGCACACTGCCGCGATCGGTGTCGGAAGGCATGGTCAAAAACCAGTCGTCTCGGTTTCGCAAGAAAAACGTCTAAATAAAAAAGGGCTTCGTCCGCGTGCGATCTGGAAACGCCGTCTGCCGCCGGTGTTTCATGGCCGCCCGGCAGGGCTCGGAGGATCCCTGCCGGACAGCCTTAGTCATTAACCGCCACGCTGACGAAGCCGGCGCCGGGTTACTTCCTTGCCGACGCAACTTGCGATGCGCCGTTTTGCGCATGATGACGGTTGAGACGCGAATCGCCGATTTCATCGATCCATTCATTGACGAGGCTGTCTTCGCAGGATTGAGCGGCTTTCTTCGCGTAAATTGCACGCGCATTGGCGGCGCAAACATTTTCCGCGCGGGCTTCGAGCCGGTTGTAAAGGCTCGATACGCTGGCAGTGGATTGCAACTCGCTGGAGCGGTAAGCGAAGGTCACGTCGTCGCCGGCTTTTGCAGCGGTAACGGCCGCAAGGCCTGAAACGGCGGCGATAGCGAAAATTTTGAAAGATTTTGCATTAAGGGGCATGGGGTTTCTCCTTTGGCTTTTGCCTTTGTGTTTTTGGAAACGGCCCGCGCCCCGCGGCCTTCAGAACCTCCTATGAAAAGTTTTCGTCTTCGGTCCTGATGAGAAGATAATAGGAATACGGACGAATAAGATAAAGCCGCTTCAACGCGCGCGTTGAACGGTTCGTCGAAATCGTCTCTTAAGAATGCGAACTCTGTGCGTTTAAAGAAAATTAACGACAGATAAGTGCGGCGCATGCGCAGAAATTGCTAATTGCGTTTACGCCGTCTTTTCCGCCCAGGACCGGTGCTCCGCATCGAGCTCGTAAGCGGCCATGGCGGCGAGCGTGACGATATCGCCGACCGGCGCGCCCACCTGGGCGATCTGCACGGGCCGTTCGAGGCCGATGAGGACGGGGCCCAGCACCAGCGCGCCGCCGACCTCGCCCAGCAGCTTTGATGAGATCGCCGCGGAATGGACCCCCGGCGTGATGAGCACGTTTGCTTCGCCCTTGAGGCGCGAGAAAGGATAAAGCTCGCGCAGCTTTTCATTGAGCGCCATGCGCGGCGTCATTTCGCCTTCATATTCGAAATCGATATCGGCTCGCTTGTCGAGAATTTCCACGGCGCCTGCGACGCGGCGCGAATGTTCCGTGTCGGGATTGCCGAAATTCGAATAGGAAACGAAGGCGACTTTGGGCTGAAAGCCGATATGGCGTGCGGCGTGCGCCACCTGCATGGCGATCTCCGCGAGATCCTCAGACGTCGGCAGTTCGGTGACATTGGTGTCTGCGATGAACAACGTACGGCTTTTGGTCAGAACGATGGACATGCCCACCATGCGCTCGCCTGGCCGCGGGTCGAGAGCGAGGCGAACATTATCGAGCGCCACGTCGTAATGGCGCGTGATGCCGGTCACCATGCCGTCGGCATGACCATGCGCCAGCATACAGGCGGCGTAAACATTGCGATCCGTATTGACGAGGCGAACCGCGTCTCGGTGGAGATAGCCTTTCCGCTGAAGCCGCTTGTAAAGGTATTCCGTATAAAGACCGCTGTGCTTGGCGGTGCGGGAGTGATGGATTTCGAAATCTGCGTCTTCGGGCAGGCCGGCGTCCTTCAGGCCCTTGCGGATATATTCCTCGCGTCCGATCAGGATCGCACGGCCTAGATTTTCCTGCTGGAAGCCGTAAGCGGCGCGAATGACCGCCTCTTCCTCGCCCTCGGCGAAGACGACACGCTTTTGCGTTTCGACGCCGCGCAAGGAGGAATAAATGCGCTGCAGGAAGGAGGCGGCGGGGTCGAGCCGCGCGGCGAGCGCGTTTTTGTAGCTTGAAAAATCTTCGATCGGCCGCCTTGCAACGCCCGTATCCACGGCGGCCTTGGCGACGGCGGGTGGAATTTCGGATATGAGGCGCGGGTCGAAGGGCGTCGGAATGATATAGCCGGGCCCGTAGCGCAGGCGCTTGCCATAGGCGGCGGCGACTTCGTCGGGCACGTCCTCGCGGGCGAGCCGCGCCAGCGCTTCGGCGCAGGCGATCTTCATCTCTTCGTTGATGGTGCGCGCGCGCGCGTCGAGAGCGCCGCGGAAGATGTAGGGGAAGCCCAGAACGTTGTTCACCTGGTTCGGATAGTCCGACCGGCCGGTGGCGATGATCGCATCCTGCCTCACGGCCATGATTTCCTCGGGCAGGATTTCCGGCGTCGGGTTGGCCATGACGAAAACAATGGGGTTTTTCGCCATGGATTTAATCATGTCTTTGGAGATTGCGCCGGCGACCGAAAGGCCGATCACCACATCGGCGCCGTCCATAGCCTCGGCGAGGCTTTTCTTGTCGGTCTCGACGGCATGCGCCGAGCGCCACTGATCGAGCTGGCGGCCCTTGGTCAGAACGCCCTTGGAATCGCAAACGAGCGCGTTTTCATGGGGGAGCCCCATGGCCTTGATGAGGCCGATCACGGAAAGCGCTGAAGACCCCGCGCCGGAAACGGCGACCTTGACGTCCTTGATCGACTTGCCGGTGATGTCGAGCGCGTTCAACAGCCCCGCCGCCGCGATGATCGCCGTCCCGTGCTGGTCGTCATGGAAGACGGGAATGTCCATCTCCTCTTTCAGCCGCTGCTCGATCATGAAGCTTTCGGGCGCCGCAATGTCTTCGAGATTGATGCCGCCGAAGGCGGGGCCAAGATATTTGACGGCGTTGATGAAGGCTTCCGGGTCTTTGGTGTCGACTTCGAGATCGATGGAGTCGATATCGGCGAACCGTTTAAAAAGGACGCACTTGCCTTCCATGACCGGCTTCGAGGCGAGGGCGCCCAGGTCGCCCATGCCGAGAATGGCGGTGCCGTTCGAGATAACCGCCACCATGTTGCCCTTAGCGGTGTAGTCATAAGCCTTGTCCGGGTCTTCTGCGATCGCTCGCACCGGCGCGGCGACGCCGGGGGAATAGGCGAGAGACAAATCCCGCTGCGTCGACATGGGCTTGGTGGGCGTCACCTCCAGTTTGCCGGGCTTGCCGCGGCTGTGGAAGTTGAGGGCCTCTTCGTCGCTGTATTTTCTCGTCTCTTCGTCCATGGAGCGGTTCCGGCTTGTCTGGCGGGTTTCGCCGAGGCATACGCGGGTCCCCCGCGCCCCGCAATGCTTGGCGGGGGCGGAAAGGCGGAACAATTGGCCGCTTATGGCCGTTTTGCGTCCATGACCGAACAAAAGACGGCTGAAAGCTCGGATGCGCTCGCCTTCGCCTGTCTTGCCTCGGGCATGATCCTCTTCGGCTCGGCGACGCCGGTCTCTAAAATCGTGACGGATGTCATGCCGGTCTTTGTGGGCTCGCTCCTCAGGGTCGGCATTGGCGCCTTGGCCCTCGCGCCCTTCGCCATCGGCCGGCTCGGCGATGTGAAGAAGGCGAGCCGCAAGGACGTGATCGCGCTCGCCGCCATCGCGCTTTTCGGCATGGTCGGATTTTCCGCCTTCATGCTTTACGGCATGCGGATGATTTCTGGCGTCGGCGGCGCGGTGGTGATGGCGACAACGCCCGCGGTGACCGCGGCGTCGGCGATCCTGTTCTTCGGCGAGAGCGCCACGGCGCGCAAAATCCTGGCGCTGGCGCTGGCTGTGGGCGGGGTCGCGCTGCTTCATATCACGGGCGCGGCGGGCGGCGACGGGGGCGGCGGCAAGGCCCTTTTCGGCATGGCGCTGATCTTCGCTGCGGTCTGTTGCGAGGCCGCCTATACCCTGCTCGGCCGCATGGTGAGCGCCGACCTTTCCCCTGTGCTTGTGGCCTTTTTGGCGGCGTCGGCCTCGATCCCGCTCTTTGCGGTCCTTGCGGCGTTTCAGTGGAGCGACTTCGATGCAGGGGCGGTGAGCGCCGGAGAATGGGCCGCGGTCGCCTGGTACGGGGCGGGCACGCTCGCGCTCGGAACGGCGCTCTGGTATGCGGGGATCTCGCGGACCGAAGGCTCCATCGCCGCGGTCTTCATGGGGCTGATGCCGGTTTCGGCGCTGGTTCTCTCCTATGTGCTTCTGGGCGAGGCTTTCCGCTGGCTCCACCTCCTCGGATTTGGCGTCGTTTTCGCCAGCGTTTTGCTCATTTCTCGCGAACATATGAAGGCTGAATGAGCCTCCTCCGCTCGCGCGGGCGTTGCGACCGGGGCGTTTCCTCCCTAGGTAGGGCCGGAAGAAGAGAGTTTTCCCATGTTCATCCAGACCGAAGACACCCCCAACCCGCAATCCATGAAGTTCCTGCCCGGCCAGCCGGTCTTGGGGCAAGGCGCGCTGGGCGTCGATTTCCCGACGATTGAGGCTGCCGCGGCCTCGCCGCTCGCCGCGACGCTCTTTGAAACGGACGGGGTCATGGGCGTTTATCTCGGCGCCGACTTTATCACCGTCACCAAGGCCGAGGCGGTCGAATGGATGCACATCAAGCCGGCGCTCCTCGGCGCCATCGCCGATTTTCTCACCGCCGGTCTGCCGGTCCTGGCGGAGGGCGCCAATGCTCAGTCGTCTTCGCCCGCGACGCCGATTGAGGACTATGAAGGCGAAGACCGGGAAGTCGTCGAACAGATCATCGAGCTGATTGAGACCCGCGTGCGGCCCGCCGTCGCGGCCGATGGCGGCGACATCGTTTTCAAGCATTTCGAGCCGCGCACCGGCGTCGTGTTTCTCTCCATGCAGGGCGCCTGCGCGGGCTGTCCCTCCTCGACCATGACCTTGAAGAGCGGCATCGAGAACATGCTCAAGCACTATGTGCCGGAGGTTGCGCGCGTCGAGGCGGCGTAAAACCGAACGTTTGCGGCGCAGTCGTGTTCCTTGAGAGGCGCGCTGTGATGGCGCGCCTTTTCTATGAAAGGAGCGCTTTCCATGTCCGATAATGTTTACGCCGTCTCCAAAGTCGTGGGCACCTCGAAAACCTCTATTGAAGACGCGGTGCAGAACGCCATCGCCACGGCCTCGAAGACGCTGAAAAATCTCGACTGGTTCGAGGTGAAGGAGACCCGCGGCCTGATCGACGAAAACAAGGTGGCCTATTATCAGGTCGCGCTGGAGCTTGGCTTCCGCTATGAAAAATAGCATGTAGGCTGGCGAGCCACAGCCGACGGAGAAGCCCCCATGTCTGACAAGATGATCAACGACCAGGCCCTCGACATCATTTTTCGCGAGGCGCGCACCCATAATGGCTGGGAAGAGCGCAAGGTCACCCGGCCCCTCATGCAGGCGGTCTACGATCTCACCAAATGGGGGCCGACCTCCGCCAACTGCTCCCCGGCGCGTTTTGTCTTTGTCGTCTCTGACGATGCGAAAAAGCGGCTTGAGCCGCATCTGAGTGACGGCAACAAGGCGAAGACGATGGCCGCACCCTGCTGCGTCATCATCGGGCACGATATGGAATTTTATGAAAAGCTGCCCCAGCTTTTTCCGCATACGGACGCAAAAAGCTGGTTCGAGGGCAATGATGAGCTGATCAAGTCGACCGCCTTTCGCAACGGCACGCTTCAGGGGGCCTATTTCATGATCGCCGCCCGCGCCCTTGGCCTCGACTGCGGCCCCATGTCCGGTTTCGACAATGAAGGCGTCGACAAGGAGTTTTTCGCCGGCACGAGCTACAAATCGAATTTCCTCTGCAATATCGGCTATGGCACGGATGAAAACCTCTTCCCGCGCTCGCCGCGGCTCGATTTCGACGAGGCGTGTCAGGTCCTTTAACCGCGCCGATTGAGGCCGCGGCCCATGAAACAGCGTTTGGTTTCCGTCGCCCGCGCCGCCGGACTTTTGCCGGCCTTCGACGCCATGCGCTTTATGCGGTCGAAATGGGCGAGTGCGGAAGCGAACGCCCGATTTCGCGAGGCCCATCCCGATTTTGACCCGCCGCCCTTGTGGTGGATGCATGACATGTATCGCCACACCTCTTACGCGCTTTACTGGCGCACGGGACGCGAGACGGCTTCGGCCCTCGCGGCGCATATCGATGCGCATGTGAAGACCGAGCGCCCTCGCGTCGCCGACTGGGGCTGCGGGCTGGCGCGCGTGCTGCGCCATCTGCCGGCGCGTTATGAGCGCACCGGCTTCGACTACAACGCCCGAGCAATTGAGTGGTGTACGGATCATGTCAACGAGGCCCGTTTTTTTCACAATGGTCTGATGCCGCCCTTGCCGGCGTCGGCCGCGTCCTTCGATGCGCTTTACGCGCTCTCTGTCTTTACGCACCTGTCCGAAGAAGCGCATGACGCTTGGATTCACGATATCGCCCGCGTGCTGGCGCCGGGCGGCGTTTTTCTGGGCGCCTTTCATACGAAGCTTGCGCCGGACCAGCTCCTGCCGGAGGAGCTGGCGCGGTTCGATGCAGGCAAGCTTGTTGTACGCGGGCGCGTCAAGGAAGGCTCGCGCACCTATGTCGCCTATCATCCGGAAAGCTGGCTGCGTCATCATCTTTTCCATGGGTGGGAGATCCTTGAGGGGCCGGTGGATTTCTTCGGCCAGTCCTTGTTCGTGGCGCGCCGCCCCTAATCGAGAACCATCGCCTTAAATTCCGTCCACGGAAAATTGTGGCCCGGGTCCGTGCGCCGGTCCGGATCGAGGCGCGCATGGCTAACCACATGCGCCAGGTTCGGATATTTCCCCGCAGCGTAGCGAACGATCTCCGCTGTTGCTTCGATCTGCCAGGGTGAAAAGAAATCGCTACCGTCCTGCCGGTTGACGATCTCGATTCCCAGCGACAGTCGGTTAAGATTGGTCGCTCCGGCGCATATGTCGGGGTGGGCGCAGGACCGGCGCACATGCCACGCGGCGAGCCGCTCCGCGCAGGTCGCCCACACATAAGCGCCATGTTCTTTTTCGTCCTTACAAGGAACAATCCAGTGAAAGCTTGCGCGGCCTTGCTTCATCACCGAAACGGCGCCGGCAGTGGAGGAGCCTGCGGTGGCGTGGATGACCATCACCCGCACCGCCTCTGCCGGCGGGGCGCCGCGAAGGGACGCGCAGCCGCCCGATGCGGCCCAGGCAATATCATGAGTGCGTTCAGACAGGGGCGCGCGAGGCCAGTCGCGGTCTCGCGGCAGGTTGAACTGGAACGTCGTGGGGTCGGCCATGACGGCCTCCTTTCGGTTTGCTGGAAGGATTTGCGGAATAGCGGCGCTGTCCCTATGGAGGCGCTCATGCTGGTCTTGGGATTGGATACGGCGCTACAGCGCTGTTCTGTCGCCATCATAAGGGGCGATGACGTGCTCGCGGATGAATCCGTGGGGATGGAGCGCGGCCATGCGGAGCGTCTCGCCCCCATGGTGGCCTCGGCGCTCGCCAAAGCGGGGGTGTCAATCGCCGATTTGACCCGTGTCGGCGTTGTCGTAGGTCCGGGCGGTTTCACCGGCGTGCGGGTCGCCCTCTCTTTCGCCCGGGGCCTCGGCGTCGGGACCGGCATCGCCATTGTCGGGGTGACGAGCCTTGCGGCGCTCGCCGCTGAGCATTGGAATGATGGCTTGACCGCGCCCATCATCGATGCGCGCCGCGGCCAGGTTTACGCAGGACTCTACGGAAAGGGCGGCGAAACGCTCCTGCCGCCTTTCGTTGCGGAACCGAAAGAAGCCATGAAAATCATAGCGAAAAAGGTCGCCGGGCGTCCGGTGCAAGTGATCGGCTCCGGCGCCGGGCTGATCGGCGCGGCGTCTGCGACCTGGGCGGTTTCAGACGGCCGGGAGGAAATCGACGCCAGAATTGTCGCTCGCCTCGCCGCTGCCGCGCCTGCGCCCGATGGGCCGCCGCGGCCCCTTTATCTGCGCCCGCCGGACGCCAAGCCGGGAAAGCCCGGTCTCTTTGAAAGCGCCGCGTCATGAACGCCTGGCGGGTCTGGACCGCCGGACCGGCGGACGCCGAGACGCTCGCCAGCCTGGAGGCGCTCGCCTTTGGCGGGAGAAGCTGGGGCGGAGACAGCGTGAAGGAGAGTTTTGTTGCGCCGCGCGTGACAGTTCTTCTCGGCGGCGAAAACGTCCGTGAACCGCTGGGCTTTGCGGTCTGGCGCGATCTCGGCAGCGAGGCGGAGCTTCTCACAATCGGCGTCGTTGCGCCGGCGCGGGGAAAGGGCCTTGGCGAGGCGCTTCTTTCGGGCGTCATCCGCGCGGCTCAAGATGCGCGGGCCGAGCGTTGTTTTCTCGAAGTGGACGCCCTCAATGAAACTGCCGCGGCGCTTTATAAAAAGGCTGGCTTCACGCCGGTGGGCGAGCGCCGCCGCTATTACGCCGATGGCGGCGATGCGGTGGTGATGGCGCTCGACTTGTAGGCTCTTAATTTCGTTCTCTTTCGAGTTGCATAGGCCAGCGGCGAGCGCAATAAAGGCCTCGTTGCTGCAAGCGCCGGGTCAGGGAGACAGCATGGATCGGCTTGAGAAAATCTGCACCGCCAAGGGCATGCGCATGACCGAGCAGCGCCGGGTGATTGCGCGCGTGCTGTCGATCGCCGACGACCATCCCGATGTGGAGGAGATCCATCGCCGCGCCACGGAGATCGATCCCAATATTTCCATCGCCACGGTCTATCGGACCATGCGCCTTTTCGAAGAAGCCGGCGTGGTGGAGCGCCACGACTTTCAGGACGGCCGCGCGCGCTATGAAGAGGCGACGGAAAGCCATCATGACCATCTCATCGACCTCAAATCCGGCGAGGTGATCGAATTCGTCAATGAAGAGATCGAGGCGCTGCAAAAGAAGATCGCTGAACAGCATGGCTACAAGCTGGTGGATCACCGGCTGGAGCTCTATGGCGTGCCGCTGGATAAATCCAAGGATTCTTGAATTTCTGGCAGGAACAGCCAAAGCGCATAAGAAATTCTTGACATCTCCGAGGTAAACTGGCCAGTGTACCAAGAGGTGGCCAGCGCGCCCGACCGTCGCGTCGTCAGAACATAAACCGAGCGCGCATGCGGCCTTCCGGCTTATCAGGAGGAAACCCATGGCGTCTTTGCGCGAGCTTTATCCGATCCCCGACATCGATCCGGTGTGGACCGTTCCCCAGGATTTCGAAACGGCTTTCGACTGGGACTATGACGACGGCCGCAAGCAGATGATGCACCTTTATCAAAAGGGCAAGGACATGCAGTGGGATGCGCTTGAGCGTATCGACTGGTCCCTCGAGCTTGGCGAAGACAATCCCATGGGCATAGCCGATGAGATGGGCGGGCTTGTTCATACGGATGTCTGGAAGAAGATGAATGACAAGGAGCGCGCCGAGCTCCGCCGTCACAATCAGGCCTGGACGATTTCTCAATTCATGCAAGGCGAACAGGCGGCGCTGATCTGCGCCGCGAAGATCGTGCAGCAGGTGCCGGATCTCGACGCCAAGTTCTACGCTTCGACGCAGGTGATGGACGAAGCCCGGCATGTGGAAGCTTACAAAAAACTCCTGACCTGTTTCGGCGTCGCCTATCCCATGACGCATCCCTTGCAGACATTGGTGGATCAGGCGCTGCGCGATTCCCGCTGGGACATGACCTATCTCGCCATGCAGGTGGTGATCGAGGGGCTGGCGCTCGCCGCCTTCAACAATATTCGCGAGACGGCGCAGAACCCGCTGGCGCAACAGGTCAACGCATATGTGATGCAGGATGAATCCCGCCATGTGGCCTTCGGGCGCCTGACGCTGAAAGATTACTATCCGCAGCTCACCCAGAAAGAGCGAGACGAGCGCGAGGAGTTTCTGGTCGAGGCCTGTTATCACATGCGCGACCGCTTCGAAGCGCGCGAGCTTTATGAAAGCCTCGGGCTGCCGGTGGACGAAATCGTCGCCGCGCAGATGGAGTCCGGCTATCAGCAGATGTTCCGCACCATGCTGTTCTCGCGCATCGTGCCAATCGTCCGGGATATCGGCCTTTGGTCCGACAAGATTCAGGCGGCCTATGGTGAAATGGGCGTGCTCGGCTTTGCCGATGTCGACTATGGCGAACTGATGAAGCACGACAATGACCGCGCCGAAGAGTTCGATGAAATGAACAGGCGCAAGCGTCAGGAATATGTGGAGGAGGTGGCCGCGCTCGGCGCGTCGGGCGTCGCTGCTGCGGAGTAAAACCTTATTTCAGGACAAATGAAAACGGCGCGCCTCAAGCAAGGCGCGCCGTTTTTTATTCGATGAAGCGATGAGGCTAAACGCCGGAAAGGTTATGCACGCGGGGCTTCGCGGGCGACGCATAGTTTTCCGATTGGTCGCGGTCGAGCCGGTCGGCGAGCGCGTCGGCGGCTTCGCCAAGATCGCGGATGGCTAGATTATACGCATCGCGAATGGCGTCGACGCGATCGTCCGCCACAGGTTCTCCCAGCTTTTCAATCTGATGCGCGGCGTTCACGTAGATCTGGCGATTTTCGCGCAGCGCCTGAATGGCGTCTTCGACAATGGATATGTCATTGCCGCTGAGGCGGGGTGCAAAGACAGCGTTTTCAGCAATGCCAAGAAGGCGGTTCGCGGCGGCGAGATTGGCCTCGGCGTCCGCTTCGAGGAGCGAAAACCGCGCGCCTTCGGGTTGAAGAGCGGCGGCGTATGTTTCGGCGGCGTCGGCTTTTGAAAAACCGCTGTCGATCGCGCCCACCGTCATGCGTGACACGAGGGAGACAGGCTCCGGTTTCGGCCAGGGCGCTTTTTCCACCTCGCGCGCCGCCTCTGCGAGAAGGTCGCGCTGCGCCGCGGTTTCATGTTTTGCGTTGAGTTGAGAGGAGATGGGGTTCACCGCGCATCCGCCGGTCAACGCCATCACTGCTACTGCCGCCGCGAACACGCCCATAGGTGACCTGGCGGCGTGAAAACCTCTGATTACCAAACTCCGACCCCGTAGAAAGACTTGTGACCCATGCCTCTCCCCACTAAACGCTAACCTATTGAGATAGGCTTGTCAGCAGGGAAATGACCGCGCTTCGCACTTTATATCCGCCAATTGAGCCATTTGATGTGGGCATGTTGCGTGTCAGCGATGTCCATCAAATTTATTACGAAGTTTCCGGATCGCCGGACGGAAAGCCCGTTGTGGTCTGTCATGGCGGCCCGGGGGGCGGATCGACGCCTTCCATGCGCCGCTATTTCGACCCTTCGCGCTATCGCATTATTCTGTTCGACCAGCGCGGTTGCGGCAAGTCGCAGCCCCATGCGGATCTGACTGATAATACAACATGGCATCTTGTCGACGACATGGAGAAATTGCGGCGGCATTTGGGCGTTGAGCGCTGGCAGGTGTTCGGCGGCTCCTGGGGCTCGACGCTCGCCATGGCGTATGCGCAGACGCATCCGGAAGTGGTGACCGAGCTTGTCCTGCGCGGGATTTTCACGCTGCGGCGCGAGGAGTTGCTGTGGTTCTATCAGGAAGGCGCGAGCTGGATCTTTCCCGATCTTTGGGAAGGGTATCTGGCCCCGATCCCCGAAGGCGAACGCGGCGACCTCATCGCCGCCTATTACAAGCGCCTCACCGGCGATGATCGCGCCGAACAGATGCGCGCGGCAAAAGCGTGGAGCGTGTGGGAGGGCGGCACGGTCTCTCTGCTGCCGTCCGATGAGCGCGTGCAGGCCTTTTCAAACGACGCCTTCGCCCTCGCCTTCGCGCGCATCGAATGCCATTACTTTCAGCATGGCGGCTTTTTCGAGCGCGACGACCAGATCATCGCCAATGTGGACCGTGTACGGAATATTCCGGCCGTCATCGTGCAGGGGCGCTATGACGTCTGCACGCCCATGAAAACCGCCTGGGATTTGCATCAGGCGTGGCCTGAAGCGGATTTCAAGATCATCGACGACGCGGGCCACGCGGCGTCCGAGCCTGGGATTATCGATGCGCTGATCCGCGCGACGGATGGGTTTGCGAATTAATAGCGACAAAATATCGTGTTGCGGAGATGTTATTGTAGCTTCAGTCCGTGAAATGAGTTTGTGATATGGTTTTATGAGCCTCTCGGATTTGCATGACGCACTGGCAGAGCTTCCTTACTCTTTGAGAGAGCAAGTGCTTGGCTATGCTGAAAGTGTAGAGCGCGCTTTGCCGGAAATATTTAAATCTAATCGGCGGAAATTTGACAAAAATCTGGGAGATAAAATTGTCTTCATGTCAGGGGTTCGGAAGTTATATTCCTTAGTTTCATCAAGTTATTGGACGTTAGAAAATAGCGCATACATGCTAAATGAAGAAGGCATTTCGTCCATCAAAATTGGCAGCTCGGATTTTTCCCGAGGAAGCGACATTTATCGGCGCCTTAAAGGATTAATCTCAACACTGGAAAAAGAAGCTGATCGACTAAATTTTTATTCGGTTCTCAACATGACTCCTTCGGAGTTGCTTACTTACTTGGACGAAAATGGATATTGATGCCATACGTGGTTCAATCAAGTCGACAATACGAAGCCACTCACGGGCATTTAAACAAGTTGGCGATAGCCTCTCAAAGTTATTGGAATTAGGCGCCATTACAGGAATGGCAGCACACTACCGCAGTTTAGGGTGTGATGTTACCGCAGTAAATCCAAGAGGCGGTAGTTCGTTTGTCGTAAAAACTAGTACAAGGGGGCACCCTTGGAACTTTTCCAAATTTATAGTCACCCATAAGGGCAAGACGTTTGAGCTTCACATGAATCTAATGGTGAAGGGTGCGCACGATGAAGGTGTGTATTGTGTTGATATAGGTGTTACCCAGCCGGGAAAGGTTCCAACCCGTAAGAGTGAAACTAAATGGCATTGTTTAGAAAATAGGCATCTTATCAGTTTTGCAGAGGTAAAAAAACTGAATATCTATCCAATGCTATTGGCACAATTTATCGGCATCGTGCATGAGATAATGCCACAATTCTTGAGAAGGAAACGAAAGCCTAATAAACCTCATTTGCCGCCTACTTTGATAGTGCTTGGTCAGTTTTCTGGAAATTCACGCGCTATTGTCAATGAATACAACCGCAGAGAGGTTTGCGTATTGATCGCGGAAAACTATGATATGCGGTTAGCAAGGGCCCGTAGAGACGACCGCAGCGCATTTATTGCCGATCGGCAATAAAACAAGTTTTTAATCGCGGCGTCTAACCCGGACAATACGCCGCCGCGACGACGCGGGCCTGTCCGGGCTCCTGCACGATGAGGGCGCAGGCTTCGTTATCAGCGGGCCTGCCCACGCGGATTTCGCCGCCGCGCTTGCGGACAAGGCCCAGAGGCTGAACGCCCGTCACCACATGCGCCTCGTCAAAGACTTTGCCTTTGTTATAGCCGCTCGTAATGCGCGTGGAGGCGCGTTTTTTGAAGATGACGAGATAGGCGTTGCCGCCATGCTCGCTCTCGCCGATCTCAAAGGCGATGGCGCCGTCCGAGAGGGATGAGTTTACGGCGGCGCCGGCGCGCGGCGCGGTCTCGATCAGGGCCTCGATCTTTTCTTGCTTCGCGCCCACGGTCTCGGCGACGCCGTCGACTACGACCTGCGGCGTATAAATCGAGCTCTTGTGGCGGATGTTTTTGTTGTAGCGCTTCTGGCGCTTCGTGAAGGCGGCGTGCGAATAGGGATCGGCCCAGCTCCCGTCCGGCGAGCTCGTCATGTTCCAGTAATCGATATGCCAGGAAAGCGCGACGACATCATCGCGGGCCGCGATGTCCGGAAAAAGGGCCGCCGCTTTGGGGCACATGGGGCAAGCCTGGGAAAGGAAAAGCTCGACCAGAACAGGGCGCTCTCCAGCCCCCTCGCGCACGTCTTCAGCGCGGACAGGGCCGGACAGCAGGCTAAAGGCCACCGCCGCGCCGAAACCGAAGCGCAAGAAACCCTGAAATGACGTCATCACCACCCTCAAGAAAGCAATACGCGCTCTCTCCCTGTCGCCAATGTGCCGCGCATTCAGTGCGCGATCAAACCAAACTTCCTCACAAGCCCGCGAGCCTTTCGGTCCCGCCCTGATTGCAATGGCGCGCCGGCCCGCCTACATAGCGGCGCTTCTCCGTGATATATGATTTAAAAGCATGACCGATCCGCGGCCAAAACAAGGAAAATCCGTTTTCATCCGCACCTATGGGTGTCAGATGAACGTGTACGATTCCGAACGCATGGCGGGGCTCTTAAAGCCCCTGGGCTATGGCGTTGCGGAGACGCCCGAAGGCGCGGACCTCGTCATCCTCAATACCTGCCATATCCGCGAAAAAGCCGCGGAAAAGGTCTATTCCGAGCTTGGTCGTCTGAAACGTCTCAAAGCTGACAAAGCCAAAGCGGGCGGCGAGATGAAAATCGCCGTCGCCGGCTGCGTCGCGCAGGCGGAAGGACCGGAGATCACCGCGCGCGCGCCGCAGGTGGACATGGTCGTGGGCCCGCAGGCCTATCACCGCCTGCCCGAGCTCATCGCCAAAGCCGCGCGCGAACGCGGCGACGTTCTCGATACGGATTTTGCCGTCGAGGAGAAGTTCGACCGGCTGGCGGCGCGCGAGGCGGAGGGGCCCACCGCGTTTCTCACGGTTCAGGAAGGATGCGACAAGTTCTGCACCTTCTGCGTGGTTCCCTACACCCGCGGCGCAGAGGTTTCGCGCAATGTGGACGCCATCGTCGCCGAGGCGCGCTCCCTCGCCGCGCAGGGCGTCAAAGAAATCACGCTGATCGGCCAGAATGTGAATGCGTGGGCGTCAAATCCGCCTGCTGGCGTCGTCGGCGATCAATGGGGCCTCGGGGAGCTTTGCCGCCATCTCGCCAGGATCGACGGGATCGAGCGCATCCGCTTTACGACCTCGCACCCCCGCGACATGGATGACGGGCTCATTGCAGCGCTCGGGGAAGAGGAAAAGCTGATGCCCTATCTGCACCTGCCGGTGCAGGCGGGCTCGGACAAAATCCTCAAAGCCATGAATCGCGGCCATACCGCCGAACATTATGTGAAGCTGATCGAACGCATTCGCGCCGCGCGGCCCGACATCGCGCTTTCCGGCGACTTCATCGTTGGTTTCCCCGGCGAAACGAGTGAGGATTTTGAAGCGACTTTGGCCCTCGTTGACACGGTGGGCTACGCCTCGGCCTATTCCTTCAAATATTCCCGCCGGCCGGGCACGCCCGGCGCCGCAATGCAAAAACAGGTGGCCGAGGATGAAAAGGATGACCGGCTGGCGCGCCTGCAAAGCCTGCTCGAACGCCAGCGTCAGGCCTTTAATGAAGCCCAGATCGGGGCCGAACTCCCGGTTCTGTTTGAAAAGCCGGGCCGGCATGAAGGCCAGCTCATCGGCCGCTCGCCCTATTTGCAAAGCGTTCACGTTGAGGCGCCACAATCTCTCCTTGGAAGTGTTGCAAAGGTGAAGATCGAAGGCGTGACGCCGAACGCCCTAGCCGGGGCGCTGAAAACCAAGGAAGAGGCCGCCGCTTGAGCGAATACGATAAGGCTGCTGGGCCTTCAGGCGAGATCGAGCATATCGACTTTGACGACAACCGGCTGGTTGCGGCTCTCTCTGGCGAGCATGACGCCCATCTCTCCATTCTCGAGGACGCGCTCGATGTGCGCATCGATCCCCGCGGCAATCGCTTCGCCGTTTCGGGGCCGGCGGGCGCGCGGGCGCGCGCCATTGCAGCGCTTTCCTCGCTCTATGCCCGCCTCGCCCGCGGCGAGACCGTGACGGATGGAGAGGTGCGGGCCGCGGCGAAGCTGTCTGAAGCGCCGGCGGAAGTCCGCTCCATGTCGCCCGGCATCAAAACGCCGAAGCGGCTGATCTCGGCGAGAACGCCTAATCAGGCGGCGTATCTGCGCGCCCTTTCAGAAAACGATTTGACGTTTGGCGTCGGTCCCGCCGGCACCGGCAAGACCTATCTCGCCGTCGCCCATGCGGTGGGGCTTTTGCTGTCGGGTCAGGTGGAGCGCATCATTCTTTCGCGCCCCGCCCTCGAAGCGGGCGAACGCATCGGGTTTCTGCCCGGCGAAATGCGCGAAAAACTCGACCCCTATATGCGCCCGCTCTATGACGCCCTGCACGATATGATGCATGCGGATTATATGGAGCGACGCATCGCTGCGGGCGATATCGAGATCGCGCCCATCGCCTTCATGCGCGGGCGCACCCTCGCCCGCGCCGCCGTCATTCTCGATGAGGCGCAGAACGCGACACCCGCACAGATGAAAATGTTCCTGACCCGCTTGGGCGAGGGCGCGCAGATGGCGATCACCGGCGACCCGACACAGACAGACCTGCCGTCGGGCGAGGTCTCGGGGCTGGCCGATGCGCTCGGCGTTCTTTCCGGCGTCAAAGGCGTCGCCGAAGTGCGTTTCGAGGCTTCTGACGTCATTCGCCACCCGCTCGTGGCGCGCATCATCGCCGCCTATGACAAGCGCGGCGCGCGGGCGCCCCAACAACGATGACGCCACTGCGATGATCGACGCCATTATCGAAGATGAAAGTTGGACGGCCATGTTGCCTGCGGCGGATGAACTCGCGGGGGAATGCCAGGTCCGGGCGGCGGCGCTGGAGCCGGCGTTGGCCCGGGAGATCGCCCTCCTGTTCTGCAATGACGCGGCCATCGCCGAGCTCAATTCCCGGTTCCGGGGCAAGACCGGCCCCACCAATGTGCTCTCATTTCCCTCGGGAGAGGCTGAGGGTTTTCTCGGCGATATTGCGCTGGCGCGGGAGACCTGCGCGCGCGAGGCCGAGGAAAAAGGGATTTCATTGCGCGACCATGCGGCCCATCTCATTATCCATGGCATGCTGCATCTGATCGGTTATGATCATGAAACCGAGGACGATGCGGCCGTGATGGAGCGGCGCGAAGCGGAAATTCTGGACAGGATGGGGATCGGCGATCCCTATGACGGCGAGTAACGGACGACACTCATGAACGGCGAAGAAAGCGGCGACGAAAACGGATTTGGCGACAGTATTCTGGGGCGCTTGCGCTCCATGATTGGAAAGCCGGCGGGTCGCGAAGAACTCGTTGCACATGAAAATGGCGATGACGCCACAAGACTGGTCTTCGATCAGGCGCGCCGTGAAATGATCGAGCGCGTCATCGCGTTCGACGAGAAGAAAGTCTTCGACGTCATGGCGCCGCGCGCCGACATCTCCGCCGTGGACATCGACACGCCCTTGCAGGAGCTGATCCGCCTTTTTTCCGAGGCCGGCCATTCGCGCATGCCGATTTATCGCGGCGATCTCGACGACCCGGTGGGCATGGTTCATATCAAGGATGTCATCGGCCTCATCGCCGACGACGCCAAGCCGCTTCCGGCCAGTGGCCCCATATTGAAGACCTTGCGCCGGGACGTTCTTTATGTCCCGCCCTCCATGCGCGTCACCGATCTCCTCCTCAGGATGCAGGCGTCGCGCATTCACATGGCGCTTGTTATTGACGAGTATGGCGGGACTGACGGGCTCGTTACCATTGAAGATCTCGTTGAGGAGATCGTCGGCGAAATCAATGACGAACATGACGACGAGGATGAGGTGGTCATCACCCCCATGCCCGGCGGAGGATGGGACGTTGACGCGCGTGTGGAGCTCGACGACTTCGAGGAGGAAACCGGACTTCATCTCGATACGGAAGATGACGAGATCGACACGGTTGGCGGTTACGCCGTATCGCTGGCGGGACGTGTACCGCAACGGGGCGAGGTCCTGATCGGGCCAAACGGCTTCGATTTTGAAGTGACCGAAGGGGATGCGCGAAAAGTGAGAAAGCTGCGCATCCGCCCCTCGGCGGCGAATGCGCCCGGCAAGGCCGCGGAGTAAGCCTTTGCACAGGGTTTTGTCCCGATTGTCGGATGCATTGATGCGCGCCGCCGCCAAAGTGCGGACGGTCACGGGTTGGCGCCGCTGGCTGATGGCGTTTCTCGCGGGCGCTTCTGCGGCGACGGCGCTGGCGCCATTTTACCTCCTGCCCATGATGGCGGCGGGCGTGACGGTGCTGGTCCTATTGATCGACGGCGCGGACGCCCATGAAAAACCCATCCGCAGCGCCTTTGCCGTCGGATGGTTCTGGGGGTTCGGTTATTTTCTCGCCGGCGTATACTGGATGGCGCTGTCCTTTTTCGTGCAGGCCGACCAGTTCGCATGGATGGCGCCATTCGCAATGATGGGCATGCCGGCCTTTCTCGCGCTCTTTACCGGCGCGGCGGCGGCGATCTCTTCGGCGTTCTGGGAAACCGGCTGGGCGCGCATCGCGTTCTTCACCGCCGTCTTCGCCCTTGTGGAATATGCCCGCGGACATGTGCTGACAGGTCTTCCCTGGAATTTGACGGGACAGCTTTTCGCGGGCAGCGCCGTCGGTTCGCAGACCGCCGCGTGGTATGGTGCGTACGGACTAAGTCTTGTGGCGACTTTCCTCGCCGCTGCGCCAGCCGCGGGGCTTAAAGGAGACGGCGCCAAACCGCTTTCCGGTTTATACGTCATGCTCGGCGGGGCTGCTCTGCTTTATGGGGTCGGCGCTATTCGCCTCGCCCTGCCGGAACCGCAGAGCGACGCGCGTGAGATCGTGCGCATCGTTCAGCCCAATATTCCCCAGCGCGAGAAAATCGACTGGAGCTTTTGGGCGAAGAATTTCGAACGCCAGATGGAGCATTCGCGCGGCGCGATCCCGCCCGACGCAAAGCTCTTCATCGTCTGGCCGGAAAATGGCGCGCCCTTGCTCGCGGAAGCGCAATCGGCGCTTGATGCGTTGTCGCGAGAATTGCCTGAAAATTCGGTGCTTATCGTCGGAACGGTGCGCCGCGAGGCAGGCAATGGCGGTGAAGAGCGCTGGTATAATTCCGTCGCTGTCGTTGAAGAGACGCCGCGCGGGCGCGAGGTCGTCAGCTTTTACGACAAACACCATCTGGTGCCGGTGGGGGAGTACCTTCCTTTATACGGCTTTTTCAAAAGCATCGGTCTCGCCGCCCTGACCCCTTATCAGGATCGCGGGTTTTATTCCGGCGCCGCCCCGCAAGTCCTGACCGCGGGAGGATCGGCGTTTGCGCCCATGATCTGTTATGAAGCGATCTTCCCGGGCGCGTCTTATCCTAGGGCTGAGCGCCCGGACTGGCTGGTGGTCGTCACCAATGACGCCTGGTTCGGCGACAGTTCCGGTCCGCGCCAGCATCTCGACATGGCGCGCCTGAGATCCGTGGAGACCGGTCTTCCAATGGCGCGA
This sequence comes from Parvularcula sp., assembly GCA_002704915.1. GTDB lineage: Bacteria > Pseudomonadota > Alphaproteobacteria > Caulobacterales > Parvularculaceae > Hyphococcus. The sequence continues at coordinate 19,431 of PAIP01000062.1, read as the reverse complement.
TCGGCCAATACCGGCGTGTCCGCGCTGATCGACGCCAAGGGCCGCATTCTCTCGCGCATTCCGCTTTATCAGGCGGGAAAGATCGAGGCTCCTATTCCGGCCAAATTGCCGCCGACCCTTTATGACCGCCTCGGCGACGGGCTGTTCTTTGTGATGGCGGCGGCGCTCATATTACTGTCTTTTCAGCAAAAACTCGTTGCCCGCGACAAGCGCTAGGGTGCAACCTTTGCGCGCTGACCGCCGGAGGTTTATAATTCCGGTTGTCAAGGGAGAGGCGGAGCCAGAAGGCTCCGGCGCCACGCATGGGGAGAGTTATGGCGAAACCGCAGAACGCGGCGACGGCCTCATCCGAGGATGCGTCCAAACGGAGCGGGCCGCACCCGATTGATGTTTATGTGGGCTCGCGGGTCAAGCTGCGCCGCATGATTCTTGGCATGAGCCAGGAAATGCTCGGCAAGTCGCTGGGCCTGACATTCCAGCAGATCCAGAAATACGAGAAGGGCGTGAACCGGATCGGCGCGAGCCGGATGTTCGAGCTGTCTCAGTTGCTCGAAGTGCCGGTGCAGTTTTTCTATGACGGATTTGGCGGCGCCGCGGCGAAATCCGTCAATGGTTTTGCCGAAGACGGAGACGGCGAAGCCGTGATGGATCTCGTGAATTCACCCGAAGGCGTGCAGCTCTGCCGCTATTTTTCCGAGATCAAGGACCTCGACGTGCGCAAGAAAGTGCTCGATCTGGTCAAATCCATCGCTGAAAGGGAAGATGAAGCCGTCTCATAGGGTTTTCCACGGCTTGTCCGCAGAACTGATGGAAAAACCCTTCGCTTTCGGTTGGACAGAGCGCCGTCGTTTCGCTATAGCCCCCTCATATAAAGTTTTCCTTATATGTGAGGTCCAGCAATTCTATGGCTCGTCAGTCTTATCTTTTCACCAGTGAAAGCGTTTCCGAAGGCCATCCGGACAAGGTTTGCGACCGTATTTCGGACGAAATCGTCGATCTGATCTACCGTGAGGCGCAAAACGGCGAAATGAACCCGTGGGACGTGCGCGTCGCCGCGGAAACGCTGACCACCACCAATAAAGTCGTCATTGCCGGCGAGGTTCGCGCGCCCGAGCATCTGATGGACGGCAAGGGCGGCGTCACCGCTGAACCCTTCGAGAAAATCGCGCGCGACGCCATCAAGGCGATTGGCTACGAACAGGACGGCTTCCACTGGGAGACCGCCGATATTGACGTTCTGCTGCACGGTCAGTCGGCCGATATTGCTCAGGGCGTCGACAAGGCCGCCGACGCCAATGCAGAAGGCGCGGGCGACCAGGGCATCATGTTCGGCTATGCCTGCCGCGAAACGCCGACGCTGATGCCGGCGCCGATCTATTACAGTCACAAGATTCTCGAAGATCTCGCCAAGGCGCGCCATGCGGGCGACGGCGACGCCGGCCGCCTCGGTCCAGACGCCAAGAGCCAGGTGACCGTGCGCTACCGTAATGGCGAAGCGGTGGAAGTGATTTCAATCGTGCTGTCGACCCAGCATCTCGACCCCTCATGGGATTCGAAGAAGGTGCGCGAGGTGGTCGAGCCCTATATCCGCAAGTCCATTGGCGAGCTTCCGATCGCTGCGGATTGCGCCTGGCATGTGAACCCCACCGGCAAATTCGTCATTGGCGGCCCCGACGGCGACGCGGGCCTCACCGGCCGCAAGATCATTGTCGACACTTATGGCGGCGCAGCGCCCCATGGCGGCGGCGCCTTCTCCGGCAAGGACACAACGAAGGTCGACCGCTCTGCGGCTTACGCCTCGCGTTATCTTGCGAAAAACGTGGTGGCAGCGGATCTCGCCGACCGCTGCACCATCCAGCTTTCCTATGCGATTGGCGTGGCGCAGCCGCTGTCGATCTATGTCGACTTGCACGGCACCGGCAATGTGGACGAAGAAGCGCTTGAGCGCGCGCTGGGCGAGGTCATGGACCTGTCGCCCTCCGGCATTCGCCGCACGCTCGATCTCAACAAGCCGGTCTATGCACGCACCGCCGCTTACGGCCATTTCGGCCGCGAGCCTGATGCAGAGGGCGGCTTCTCCTGGGAGAAGACCGACCTTGTGGATGCGCTCAAAAAAGCGCTTTAGCACGGGCGCGCTCAAAATTTTGCACAACGGCGCCTCGATTTGTCGATCCGGGGCGCCGTTTTGCGTCTTGGATGACGAGTTAGGATTGAGGAGGCGCGAATGGTCCGGATCGTCATCATTTTCTTGAGCGTGATTTTTGTGGCGATGTCGCCGGCGCGCAGCGCGGATGCGTCTGTCCTGCTTCAGCAGTTAGAAGGACGCTGGACATCGGACGGGCCGGCTTTCGGCGGCGCGGCGCACAGCGTCATGCGCTGGGCGCCGGCGCTCAATGGAAAATTCTTCCGTCTGGACTACAGCGTAGCGGTGACCCGCGATGACGGCGCCGCGTTCACTTTTGAAGGCGTCGCCCATTACCAGCTTGGCGAAGGCGCCGAGCTTTCCGCCTACTGGGCCGACAATTCCGGCGACCTCCATCCGATCCGCGCAGAGCGCGACGGCGATGCGCTGATCGCCCATTGGGGCGTCGAAGGCGCAAAACAGGGCCGAACCCGGTATGAACTGCTGCCGTCCGGTGAGATCGAAGTCACCGACTGGATCAGAACCGGCGACGAATGGCGCCAGTTTAATCAAAACCGGTTTGCACGGCAGGCGGGCGACTAATCTTTTTTGGGCAAGGCTTGAGGGTGCGGCGGCGGAACGCTAGTCACCCGCGCTATGGCCGACGAAAAATACATTCCACGCCTTTACGGCCGCCAGCAGGACAAGCCTCTGAAGCCGCGCCAGGCGCGGCTCATGGAGACGTTGTTGCCGCGGATTGCCGTGCCTGTGGACGGTCCTATCGATCCTGCAGCGCTTTTTCCGCAAGCTGAGGAGATCCATCTCGAGGTGGGCTTTGGCGGCGGGGAGCACCTCGCCTGGCAGGCGGCGCATCAACCAAAAGCCGGCTTCATCGGCGCGGAGCCCTTCGTCAACGGCGTCGGCAAACTGCTCGGGCTGATCGATGATGAAGACCTCGACAATGTGCGCGTTCACCATGGCGACGCCCGGCCTCTGCTCGAAGCCTTGCCGGACGCCTGTCTTGCGCGGATTTATGTCCTGCATCCCGATCCCTGGCCAAAGAAACGCCATCACAAGCGCCGGATGATTTCGCCCTGGTTTTTCCACGAAGCCACGCGGCTGTTGAAATCCGGCGGGGAGCTTCGGGTTGCGTCCGACATTCGTGATTATATCCGCTGGACCCTGATGCATGCACAAAACGCAGATGCTTTTGAATGGACGGCCGAGCGAGCGGCTGACTGGAAAGACCGGCCCGAAGACTGGCCGCAGACGCGGTATGAGGCGAAGTCCCTGCGTGAAGGGCGCACGCCCTCCTATCTCGTCTTTCGTCGCAAATAGGCGGCGCTTGCCGGATTTTGACTTGCCCCGGCGCTCGGCGCGCCGGCAAATAGCGCGATGACACGACAGTTTCCCCGATTGTTTCTGCTGCTTGCGGCGATCATCCTCACGGCAGGCTGTGCAAAACTGACGCTCGCCTGGGCGGATATCAAACCTTCCGGCCCGACTGCAAGACCCGATGTGCTTGGCGTCTTTGCCGACGAGGACCCGGTGACGTCGCCTGAAGACTGGACGGCGGAGCGCGCGCCATTGCTGCGCGCCGTCCTTGAAAAAGAGGTCTACGGAACATTTCCGGACAAGTCTTCGACGCGCATCCTTGATAAACGCAGGCTCAATGATGAGGCCTTTGGCGGGGCCGGCGTGCTTGAAGAATGGACCTTGACCGCAACCGCCTCTTTTAACGGCGAAACGGTCGAAGCCAGACCGTTTCCGGGGCTCGATGGATTTTTGCTGGAAGTGGTTTTGCCGGCGGAGAAGGAAGAACCCGTTCCCATCATCATCATGGAGACATTTTGCCCTTCATGGGAGGTGGCGCCCGATCCCGCCATATGGCGTCCTGAGGATGCGGGGGAGATGGGCGGCCTGCTTGGCGGCGTCATGACCTATGTGTTCGGGCGCTATATATGCACGCCGCCATTCGAGATGATTTTACAGCGTGGCTATGGCGTCGCCGTTCTTTATCCGCAATCCGTTCCGGACCGGCGCAAGGAAGGGCTTGCGGAACTGAAGCGCCTGTCTCAAGGCCATGTTGACGATCGCACGCGCTGGGGCGCGGTCGCCGCCTGGGGCTGGCTTTTTTCGAGAGCAGTTGACGCGCTAGACCAAGATCCGCGCATTGATCGAGACGGTCTCATTGTCTGGGGGCATTCGCGCTACGGCAAGGCTGCGCTCGTGGCCGCGGCCTGGGACGCCCGCATAGACGCGGTCATTGCGCATCAATCGGGGACCGGCGGCGCTTCGCTTAACCGCGACAAAAAAGGCGAAAGCGTCGGCGCCATTACCAGCGCCTATCCGCACTGGTTTGCGCAGAATTACGAGGCTTACGCCGGACGTGAGGAAGAAATGTGTGTTGACCAGCATATGCTGTTGGCGCTTATCGCGCCGCGACCGGCCCTTCTCGGCAATGCGCGCCGAGACGTATGGTCCGATCCGAACGGCGCCTTTCGCGCGGCCCAGGGCGCCGATCCGGTTTATGAGTTGTTGGGCTCTGGCGGTTTGTCGCAGCAACGCCTCGATCAATGGCGCCCGGAGGCGGACATCGCGTTCTGGCTGCGGCCCGGCACGCATGGCGTCGTTAAAGAGGATTGGCCTGCCTTCCTGGATTTTCTCGACGCCCATGCCGGAAACTAGCGGCGTCATTTTTACTAACAATTGTTTGCTGAAAAACTTTAAAACTTATATGCGCGTTGACGATGTTTTTCACACTTGTCGCGCAGACTGCGCTCCCATGGGGAGGCTTGCTGAGAGGCGACGGGAGATGACCGGCAATTCTGCAGACAACCGGAAGAGTTTTCGCTTTGCGCTGACAGCTTCGGTTGATGTCATGGATGGTGTGGAGCGCCACGCCTTTGGCACGCTATTAAACCTTTCCAGGGACGGCGCAGCGATTCGCTCTCTTTCTCCTCTCGATTTGGGCCGAAAATACAAGTTTCACATCCGCGGCGTCGGCACATGGAACGGCGTCGTCGTGCGCCGTTTTGACGGCCGCAGCTATGGTCTGCGGTTTGAAACGGGCGAAGCGGAAAAACGTCAGATCGATCGCATTCTCATGGCCATGATGGACGGGGACATGGACGTCTCCAACATGACTCCCGCCCGCCCGCGAATCCGCGCCTTTTGATCGATAAAACAAGAGTGCCTGTAAAACCGCGCTCCGCCAACGCAACGTGACTCGCAAAAGCCGCGGCCTCGCTCCTGCGGCTTTTTTGTCTGCCACCGTGAATGCCTTAAAATTCAGAACGCATTTTAGAGATAAGAAAAAAACAACGAAAAATGTATTTAAATGACTCGTGGCCCTTACCGCAGAATTTTCCTGTTTGATCTAAATAATGGCGCAGCAGGGAATAGACGCAATGACTGAAAAAGAAGAAATGAGCGTAGCGCCAAATCGCAAAAGTTTCCGTTTCGACTATGCCGCGCCTATCGACATCGTTCGCGGGCTCGAGCGCCATTCGTACGGCGCCATGATCAACGTCTCGCGCGGCGGCGTCGCTTTCAGGGCTTTTATGCCGCTCAAGATCGGGGCGAAGTACGAATTTAACCTCCGCGGCGTCGGCATCTTGCCGGGCACCATTCTGCGTCGGTTTGGCGGGACTTGCTATGCCGCGCGGTTCGACGTGGATGAGGCCAGGAAGCGCCAGATCGACAAGACGCTGGCGGCGATTTTCGGCACGGAAGGCGAGGGCGACACTACTGCAAGCGAAAAGGCCGATTTTTCATCGTGACAAGCCTGATGGCTTCGTGTTTTTTGAAACGCGTTCAAAAAGGAATGCGTTTGTATGGCCGACGGCCCCGTTTTCGAGGATGAAAAAGATAGCGGCGCTGGGATGTTGCCCGGCGCTTACGCCCATGCGCCGGCCTCGGTCGCCTTCAAGAAACTGCGCAAGCGTCTTCTTCGTCAAACGCAGGAGGCGATCCGCCGATTCGGCATGGACGCTGCACGATCCGACGGGGCCCCGCAGAAATGGCTGGTTTGCCTCTCGGGGGGCAAGGACAGCTATACATTACTCGCCGCGCTTCTCGATCTTAAATGGCAGGGCGCGTTAAAGGCCGATCTCATCGCCTGTAATCTCGACCAGGGCCAGCCCGGCTTTCCGAAACACGTTTTGCCTGACTATCTTAAAGGCCTCGGCGTCGACTATCGCATCGTCACGGAAGACACCTATTCCATCGTCACGGACAAGCTGCCGGAGACCAAAACTTATTGTTCTTTATGTTCGCGTTTGAGGCGCGGCATACTTTATCGTGTGGCGCGTGAGGAAAGCTGCGATGCGATTGTGCTTGGCCATCATCGCGACGACGCGCTTGAAACATTCATGATGAATCTGTTCCACGGGGGCCGCATGGCGGCGATGCCGCCGCGCTTGATTAACGATGAGGGCGACCTTTACGTATTGCGCCCGCTCATCCTTTGCGCGGAGAACGACATCGCCAAATTCGCCGCCGCGATGCAGTTTCCGATCATTCCCTGCAATCTCTGCGGATCTCAGGAGGGGTTGCAGCGCGAAGCGATGAAACAGATGCTCGACGAATGGGAGCGCCGGCGGCCGGGCCGGCGCGAGGTGATGTTCCGCGCGCTTCAGAATGTGCGGCTTTCGCATCTTGCCGATGAAAAAGTCTGGGATTTCGCCGGGCTGGAACGGAACGAGGAATAACCGCCGGGCAGCACGATACTTGCCGGGAGCAGGCGCTGGCGCGTCGCCTCGGCCCAACAGGGATGTTTCAAGATGAACAATGACATGGAAGCAGATCTCGATCGGCTCGACGCCTTCGCGGCGGCGAACCGCGAAGCTTATTACGGCGCTGATCCTTTCCCGCACACCAAGATCGACGATTTCGTTCATCCCGCTGTCCTCGAAGGCGTTCTCGCCGAGGCGGAGGCAGCCGATATTGGCGGTTGGTCCGATATGGAGGACCGCTATCAGAAAAAATCAGCATTGAACTCCACGCGAGAGATGGGCCCCAAGACGCGGGCGCTTATCCAGTTCCTGAACGGTCAGGAAGTGATCATGTTCCTCGAAAAGCTGACCGGCATTGAGGGTCTCGTACCCGATCCGTTTCTCGCAGGCGGCGGTCTCCACCAATTACGCCAGGGCGGGTTTCTCGGCGTGCATGCCGATTTCAATTTTCAAAAGCACATGCGCCTCGACCGGCGCATCAATCTCCTCCTCTATCTCAACAAGGACTGGGAAGAGGATTGGGGAGGCAATCTGGAACTCTGGGACACGTCGATGACCCATTGCGTCAAGCGCTACGCGCCGCTGTTCAATCGTTGCGTGATTTTCAACACGACCGATAAGAGCTTTCATGGCAATCCGCAGCCGGTGACAGCCCCGGATGGGCGCATCCGCCGTTCCATCGCCATGTATTATTACACCAACGGCCGGCCCAAAGGCGAAGTGTCGGACGCTCACATGACGCAGTTTCAGTATCGGCCGGGGGAGGCGAGCGCCAAGGACAAGGCCAAGCGCTTCGTCAAACGCCTGACGCCGCCGATTATCACCAACTGGATCGAAAGCCGCCGCAATTAGGGACGGAAACGCGTTATGCGTATCGCCGTCCGCCGGTCATGGCGCCGAGAAGCCCGAAGAGAAAGCTGGCGCCGCCCCACAAGACCGCAAAGCCGCCGCCGGCATAAGCAAGACCGTCGATTGTCGCCGGCACGGCCGGCTGGAATTGTTCGTAGACGGAAAGCGTAATGTCTTCGATCTGGGTCTTGGCGAGCACAAGCGGGCGTACGAGATCGCTCGCCGCTTCTAGTTCGGCCATATGGGCGGTCAGCATTTCATAGCGCTCCACCGCAGAGACATAGGCCGTGCATAGAGCGTCCAGCAGGCCTTCGGCGGACTGGCATTCTATGAGCGCTCGCTCGCGGTCATAGCCATATTGCGCGATATTGGCGTCGAATTCCTCGACAATGGGGGCAAGCTCGTCGATGCGCCCCTGCAAATTCTGCATATATTGCAGCGTAAAGCCTGGCGCCTGGCTGCCCAAAAGCGCGCCGGCGATGCCGAGTAATAAAGCCAGAAACCGTCCCACGTCTTATCCCCTCTGAACCCCGCTTAATCTTGGCCGATCAGGCGCGGAAAATCCATAGGAAGGAAAGGCTTTGGAATTTGGAGGAATTTCAGGCCCGGTCCCGCTTTGCGGCGGCGAGCAGCCCCGCAAACCCTGTGAGGATCAGGGGCAGGGCGGCGGGAACAGGCGTGACGACCACCGGCGGCGTCATCTCGGGCGGCAGTGTTCCGGGGTCTTCTGGCCCGTCTGTACCGGGAATTGGCGGTTCCGGATTTTGCGATGGCGGTTGGCGGGACGCTGCAAGAAAGCCCGGAATGATCGCTCCCGGATATCCCCCCGGCATATTCGCCGCGCCGCCTTGAACGAGGCCGCCGGAGATATCGGGCGCCATGGCGAGGCTGAAAGGCGACGCCGTTTGTCCCGGATTGTTTGCGTTGCCGCCAGGTGCAGACGGCCCGTCGGCGATGGCGCGCATTACCGCGTCACGCAAGGCGGCGGGCTTCAGGGATGGGTCGCGCGGACTAAAACCTATGGCCGAAGGTTGGGCCGATGCGTCCGATCCTGCGTCCGCAGTCCTTGACGTCGATCCTGGCGCCATAGCCAGGGAAATGGGAAGAGCCAGCCTCATTGCGTCTGTCTCATTTTGCGACAGGCTTGCGCCGGCCTCATCTCCGAGACGGGCTTTCTCCGCGCCCCGCGCCTTGCCCGTGTAGAAGGCGACAGGCATCGATACCGCCGTGATCATCAGGAAATAGATGATCAACGCCAAAACGCCCCGTTTTTTCAGCCTGTTATTCATGGCCCGTCTGCAACTCCCGATTCCCGGGAGATGCATTCAAGAACGGCGCCTGTTTTTTTACGGCCTGTTCACCATGTCGGGCGGGGTGGCGTCGGGGCCGGTCCAGATGTCGAGGGCGCGGTTTTTCGCCGTTTTCTTCGGCGCTTTGAGCGTCAACAGGCGCGCGTAATTAACCGCCCGGCCGAGGAGCCAGAAAAGATTGGCGGCGAGGAGCCCGGCGCGTCCGAAATGGTCGAGAAAATAACGCGCGCGCGCCGCGTAGTAATAGCGCGGCAGGCGCCTGTGGGTCGCCGCCGCGTCCTCGACGCCTGACGACTTCGCTTCGAAATGTCTGACCCGCGCCTCATCGATGCGTGCGCCGCGCCATCCTTTTTCAGCGGCTTTCAGGCAATAGGCGCTGTCTTCGAAATACATGAAATAGTTTTCGTCGAGGAGTCCGACGTCGTCGATCACTTGGCGGCGGATCATGACGCAGGCGAAGCTGATCCAGTCAGGCGCGTCCGCCTCGTCTTCAAAAATGGGAACCACATGTTCGCGGAACCGGCTGTAGAAGAAATCGAGTCCCGTCGCCTCCACGAACTCGCTGAAAGGCGTCCGCTTGCGGAAGCGGCTCACGGCGGGCGCGCCATTTTCGTCGAGGATCAAAGGCCCGGCGAGGCCGAGCTTGGGCCGCTCTTTCATAGCGGCGAGCAGCGCAGATAAGGCTCCGGGCTCAACCAGCGTGTCGGAGTTCAGAAGAACATAGAAGTCGGCCTCGCCCGCCTTGATCCCGAGATTGTTTCCGGCGGCGAAACCGCCATTGACCGGCGAGACGATCACCTCCACCGGCGCATTGGGATGTTCATTGCGCCAGGCCGTCAGCTTCGCTGCGGAATCGTCCGGCGATGCATTGTCTACGAGGATCAGCCGTCCGCCGATTTTTTCGATTTCAGGCAGGACGCTTTGCGCGCTCCCAAGGGCAAGGTCGGGCGTGCCGTAATTGAGAATGATGACATCAAGCGGCGAGCGGGCCATATTTACCTTTGGAGGCGGCGAGACGCCGAGTTTTCGGCGGTTTATACGAAACCGGCCTTAACGTAAGCCTTCGCCCGTTCCGACCCGCGATTTTCAGGTTTCGGGGGCTGACAAAAGCCTTTTCAGGGCCTATATACGCAATTAAACGCTATCAGAGTTTGATAAGCGGGCCCCGCGGGGCCCGCTTTTTCGTTCCAGAAGGGTCTAAATTGCTGCTTGAAGACCGTCTTGTCGCCATTATCGAACCCGTCGCCAGGACTGCGGGCTTTGAGCTGGTGCGCGTGCGCATTACAGGCGGTCAGAAAAAGACCCTTCAGGTGATGGCCGAGCGTCCGGACCGGACCATGAGCGCTGAGGATTGCGCGAAACTGTCCCGCGCCCTGTCGCCGGTCCTGGAAGAGGCCGACCCGATCGAGGGCGCCTATAATCTCGAGGTTTCTTCGCCCGGCATCGACCGGCCGCTGGTGAAACTGAAAGACTTCGGCGACTGGCAGGGCTGGCCGGCGAAACTGGAATTGAACCGCCTCGTCGAAGGCCGCAAACGCTTCAAGGGCGTTCTCGCCGGCGTCGACGAAGGCAAGGTCGCCTTCGACATTGAAGGCGAGGAAGACACCGCGCTGTTCCCATTGGAATGGATAGCCAGCGCGCAGCTCGTTCTCACCGAAGAGCTGATCAAGCAGACCATGAAGGCGGACAAGGAAGCCCGCCAAACGACAGGAGAAGATGAGATGGAGACCTCTCAATGAACGCCGTCAGCGCCAACAAGCTGGAGCTCATCCAGATCGCCGATGCGGTCGCTCGCGAAAAGTCCATCGATAAATCGCTTGTTATCGAGGCGATGGAAGACGCGCTGGCGCGCGCCGCGCGCACCCGTTACGGCCATGAAACGCTGGTGAAAGCGGAGATCAATCCGAAGACCGGCGAGACCAAGCTGTGGCGGCTTCTTGAAGTGGTCGAAGAGCTTGAAAACGACCAGACGCAGGTGACGCTCGAAGATGCGCGCCATCGCAATCCGGAAGCGGAAGTGGGCGACTTCATGTCTGAGCCCTTGCCGCCGATCGATTTCGGCCGCCAGGCGGCCATGGGGGCGAAACAGGTCATAACGCAGAAAGTGCGCGAGGCCGAGCGCGACCGTCAGTATGAAGACTTTAAAGACCGCATCGGCGAAATCATCAACGGCATCATCAAGCGCGTTGAATATGGTCACGTGATCGTCGATCTCGGCAAGGCCGAAGCGATCGTCCGCCGCGATCAGCAATTGCCGCGGGAAAACTATCGTAATGGCGACCGTGTGCGCGCCTATATCATGGATGTGCGCCGCGAAACGCGGGGGCCGCAGATCTTCCTGTCCCGTTCGCATCCGCAATTCATGGCCAAGCTCTTCGAACAGGAAGTGCCGGAAGTTTATGACGGCGTGATCGAGATCAAGGCTGTCGCGCGCGATCCGGGAAGTCGCGCGAAAATCGGCGTGTTCTCCAACGATCCGGGCATCGATCCCGTCGGCGCCTGCGTTGGCATGCGCGGCAGCCGCGTCCAGGCGGTGGTGAACGAACTCGGCGGCGAGAAGATCGACATCGTGCCGTGGAATGAGAATGACGCGACTTTCGTCGTCAACGCGCTCGCGCCGGCCGAAGTCACCAAGGTCGTGCTTGACGAGGATCTGAAACGCATCGAAGTCGTGGTGCCGGACGAGCAATTGTCGCTCGCCATTGGCCGTCGCGGCCAGAATGTGCGCCTCGCCTCCCAGCTCACGGGCTATGAAATCGACATCATGACCGAGGAAGAGGAAAGCGCGAAGCGTCAGGAGGAATTCCGCGAGCGCTCCGAGCTCTTTATGGCTGGCCTCGATGTGGACGACATGATGGCTGGCCTGCTGGTTTCCGAAGGCTTCTCCAAGATCGAGGAGATCGCCTATGTGGATCTCGACGAGCTCATGGAGATCGACGGCATCGATGAAGAAACCGCCGAAGAGCTTCAGGCGCGCGCCCGCGACTTTATTGAGGAAGAAAACAAAAAGCTCGATGAAAAGCGCAAGGAGCTTGGCGTCGCCGACGATATCCTTGAAATGGACGGTCTCGATCTCAAAATGATTGTCACGCTCGGCGAGAATGACGTGAAATCGGTCGAAGATCTCGCCGGCTGCGCCACGGACGATCTGACGGGCTGGACCGAACGCGTCGACGGCGAGCGCAAACACTATGACGGCATGCTCGAAGCCTACAAGATTTCGCCGGAAGAGGCGGAAGATCTCATCATGCGTGCGCGGCTTCAGGCCGGCTGGATTACGCAGGAAGATCTTGACGCCATGAAGGCCGAGGAAGAAGCAGGCGAGGAGGAGACGGCTGACGCCATCGCTTAAGACAAAAGCGAAAGCCGCTTCCGAGCGCGCCCGTTCGGAACGGCGTTGCGTGGCGAGCGGCGCCGCGCTGACGCCGGAAGAAGGGCTGCGCTTCGTCATGTCGCCTGAGGGCGAGCTGGCGCCGGACTTTACGGGCAAGCTGCCCGGCCGCGGGGCCTGGCTGACGCCGGAACTTTCCGCCCTTGAGGCGGCGCTGAAAAAAGGCGCTTTTGCGCGTTCGTTCAAGCGAAGCGTCAAGGCGCCCGACGGGCTGGCGGCGCATATCGAGGCGGGTCTCGCCAGGCAGGCTCTCTCGGCGCTGGGGCTGGCGCGGCGCAGCGGCGATGTGGCGGTCGGGTTTGAAAAGGCGCGCGCTTTGTTGGCGGAGGGCGCCGGAGGCGTTCTGATCAACGCCGCGGATGGCGGTGAAGACGGGCGCCGGAAGTTGAAGTCTGTTGCTGGCGACGCCGCCATTGTTGAGGCGTTTGCGGAGGCGGAACTCGCCGCCGCGTTAGGCCGGGACGAGCCGACGGTTCACGCGGTGATCCGCAAGGGCCCGGCGGCGCAACGCTTCCTTAAGGAGGCGCGGCGGCTGAATGGATTTAGAAGCGGCGCATAAAGCCGCATGGAAAGAGGGGTTCGGTGTGGACCCCGGCCCTCCGGGGCTGTATGTCGATGGCGGATTCCTGCGGGGCCGCCGCAGAGAAGGCGCTTCAAGAGGAGCGCATTTGGAGATTGGATGAGCGACGACGTCGAAACTGAAACCAGCAAGCCGCGCCGGCCTTTGACGCTGCGCCGGACGGAGAAGGGTGCCGTGAAGCAGAGCTTCAGCCACGGCCGCTCCAAGACGGTTGTTGTTGAGACCAAAAAACGCCGCGTTCTCTCGCCCAAGAAAGGCGACGAGGCGCCGGCGAAGGCTGACGCCAAGGAAGCGCCTGAGAAAAAGACTGCGCCGAAAAAGCTTGCTGAAGACAAGGACGCCGCAGCGAAGGCGGCCGCCGCCAAGGCTGCGGAAGACAAGAAAAAAGGCGCCGTGCTGCGCACGCTTTCCGACGATGAAAAACAGGCGCGCGCCCAGGCTCTGGCCAAGGCCCGCAAGGAAAAGGCCGAGCGCGAGAAACGCGAAGCGGCCGAACGCGCCGAACGCGAGGCCCGTGAAGCGGAAGAGCGCGCTCGTCTTGAAGAAGAGCGTCGCCGCCAGGCCATCGAAGAAGAAAAACGCGCCCGCGAAGCCGAGGAGCGCCGCCAGGCTGAAGAGGCTGCGCGAGAAGCGCTCGAAGAGGAAGAGCGGGAACGTAAAAAGCGCAACGCCGCGAAGACGGAAGCTCGCGCCAAGGGCCGCGAGGATGAAGATCAGAAAGCCGACGCCAGCAAGGATGAGGCGGACAATCCGCTGGCGCAACTCGGCGGACGCATCAAGACCCGCCGCAAGGGCGGCGGCGACGATCGCCGGGACGCCAGCAAAGCCAAAGAGGCGCCGCGCCGCCGCTCCGGCAAGCTGACCATCGCCAATGCGCTCGATGATGAAGAACGCCAGCGGTCGCTCGCTTCGGTGAAGCGCGCCCGTGAGCGCGAAAAGCTCGCCCGCCAGCAGCGCGGCGGCGGCGATCGCGTCAAACGCGATGTCGTGATCCCCGAAACCATCACCGTGCAGGAGCTCGCCGCACGCATGTCCATGCGCGCCGTCGACCTTGTGAAAGAGTTGATGAAACAGGGCCAGATGGTGACGGCGAACGCCGTGCTCGACGCCGACACGGCGCAGCTCGTCGCCGAAGATCTCGGCCACAGCGTGAAACGCGTCTCCGAGGCTGACGTCGAAGAGGGGCTGGAAGGCGCCGCCGACAAGGATGCGGATCTGAAGCCGCGTCCGCCGGTGGTGACCATCATGGGCCATGTGGACCACGGCAAAACATCGCTTCTCGACGCCATGCGCCAGACCGACATCGTCGCGGGCGAGGCCGGCGGCATCACCCAGCATATTGGCGCCTATCAGGTGGATCTCGGGGAGGATCGCAAAATCACTTTCCTCGACACGCCGGGTCACGCCGCCTTTACGCAAATGCGCGCGCGCGGAGCCAAGGTCACGGACATTATTATCCTTGTCGTGGCGGCCGACGACTCGATTATGCCGCAGACGGAAGAGGCGATCAGCCATGCGAAAGCGGCTGGCGTGCCGATCATTGTCGCCATTAACAAGGTCGACAAGCCGGACGCCAATCCGGACAAGGTCAGGACCGACCTTCTCCAGCACGAAATTCAGGTCGAAAGCATGGGCGGCGACGTGCAGGACGTCGAAGTTTCCGCGCTGAAAAAGATGAATCTCGACGGTCTTCAGGAGGCGATTCTTCTGCAGGCGGAGCTTCTGGACCTCAAGGCCAATCCGGACCGTCCGGCGGACGGCGCTGTAGTCGAGGCGCGTCTCGACAAGGGCCGCGGCGCAGTGGCGACGTTGCTCGTGGAGCGTGGTACGTTAAAACGTGGCGACATTCTTGTGGTCGGCTCTGAATGGGGCAAGGTGCGCGCCATGACCGATGACAAGGGCCAGCAGGTTCAGGACGCCGGCCCGGCCTTCCCGGTGGAGATCCTCGGCCTTAACGGCGTTCCCGAACCGGGCGACCAGTTCAATGTGGTCGATTCGGAAGCGCGCGCGCGTGAGATTGCGGAATTCCGCCAGCGCCAGCGCCGCGAAAAAGCGGCCGCCAAATCGTCCGGCACGTCGCTTGAACAGATGATGGCGCAGCTCCAGGACTCCGAAATTAAGGAGCTTCCCATCGTCATTAAGGGCGATGTGCAGGGTTCCATTGAGGCGATTGTCGGCTCGCTTGAAAAGCTCAATACCGATGAAGTGCGCGTGCGCGTCCTGCATACCGGCGTCGGCGGCATTTCCGAAAGCGATGTCATTCTCGCCGAAGCCTCGAACGCGCCGGTCATCGGCTTCAACGTCCGCGCCAACAAGCAGGCGCGCGAGGAGGCCGAGCGCAACAATGTCGAGATCCGCTATTATTCGGTGATCTATAACCTCATCGACGACATCAAGGCGGTGCTCTCCGGCATGCTTGATCCGGAATTGCGCGAGACATTCCTCGGCAACGCTGAAATCCTCGAAGTCTTCAATATCTCCAAGCGCGGCAAGGTCGCCGGCTGCCGGGTCACTGAAGGCAAGGTTGAGCGCGGCGCCAAAGTCCGCCTCATCCGCGACAACGTTGTCATTCATGAAGGCGAGCTGTCGCAGCTCAAGCGCTTCAAGGACGATGTCAACGAGGTGCCCGCCGGTCAGGAATGCGGCATGAGCTTCGCCAATTACGAGGACCTCAAGGAAGGCGACGTCATCGAATGCTTCTCCGTTGAGAAGGTGACGCGGACGCTCTGACCTTTCTTCCAAGTGAGGGGATGATGCTCCGTCTTCTTAATCCGGAACGCGACGGGCCGGCGCTGCATGCGATTTTCGGCGATGAAGAGTGCTGCACTTATCTCGCCGGACCTGCGACAAGGTCCGTTGCGGAAACCGTCAGCCTTCTGAAGAAATGGAACGAAGGAACGGAAGAAACGACCTGGGCCATTCTCGATAGCGAAAACGGCGAGGTGTTGGGGCGCGCGACGTTAATCCCGCAGGGGCGGGATGTGTGGGAAATCGGGATCATGCTTTGCCCGGCGGCGCAGGGGCGCGGGTTTGCGACGAAAGCGCTTTCTGAGATCATCGATTATGCTTTCGATAATCTTGGCGCCAGGCGGATTTTCGCGGATGTGGACGATGAGAACGCCGCCTCGATCCGCCTTTTCGAGCGGCTCGGTTTCCAGCGCGAGGGGCTCTTGCGGGCCAATTGGAAAACCCATATCGGCGTGCGCGACAGCCTGATTTTGGGTCTTGTCAGCACAGACCCCCGGCCTGGACGGAATTAAAGTCAGGACGTCGGCCACCTCCGTGGTTCTTATCATGCCTTAATAATTCAGCGCTTTGCCCGTTTTGACGTCTCCCCTATCCTGCGTTGAGCATCGGGCCGGTGGGAGAGAAGCAATCGGAATGGCGCCTCATTTTGTCTATGTGCTCATTGCTTCGGCGGATGATCTGTTTGCCGAGATGGCGGCGGTCTCCATCGCGACCCTGCGGGAAACCACCCCCGATGCGCGCATCACAATTCTGTCGGATGAAACGACGCGCGGACAGCGGACGCCGGCCACGGCTCTATTAACCTCGCTCGTTGACAATTGGGTCTGTGAGCGGCTCGAAGCCTCCTCCCCGATGGAGCGCAGTCGTCGACTGAAACTGACCTGCCGCCATCTTATTGACGGCGATTTCATCTATCTCGATTGCGACACGCTGATTGCAAGGGATTTGACGCCGCTTGCTCAGCATCGGGGGGACTTCGCGGCCGTTCAGGATCTTGGGCAACCCTTGCCGGAAATCAAAGAGCTTGTCGCCAGGAAGAAATGGATCCTTCCATCGCGGCGTTTCAACGGCGGAGTTCTCGGCCTGCGCGATACGCCTCGTGTGCGCCAGATGTATGAGGCTGCGGCGTCCATTTGGAAAGAAGCCGCCTCTGCGGGCGTATATTACGACCAGTTGCCTTTCTGGATCGCGACAAAACGCGCCGAATTGCCGGTGACGTGGTTGAGCCCCAGTTTTAACGCCCAAATCACAATGAAGTCATACGCGGCTATCCGGCCGCATATCTTTCATATCTTTTCGCTTCAGTTCGCGCAGCGTGACCATACTGTGCTGCATGTGCTGACAAAAAAGCTGAAAACGGATGGCCGTCTCGACCGGGACCTGCTTTTGGCATTCGTGGAAACAGGGAACCCATGGATGCGGCTGTCCAGGCCGGGTCAGTATGTGGCCTTGGGCCGGCCGGTGGCTGCCGCTGGCGCCGCCCTGCGCCTCATCCTGCCGCATGGGTTGCGCGCTTAATGTCAGTAAGCGGATAAAACGCTTTGACAACGCCGTGGCGATTTCGCTTCTGCCGACCGATCGGGGGCCGCTAGGCGGGCCGGAAATTATCGGGAGGGGGGCTTTTTCTCGCCGTCTCCTCCGCCTATCTTACCCTTATGAACCGTTTTTCCAGTCAAAAAGGCCCTTCTCAGCGCCAGCTTCGCGCCGGAGAGCTTATTCGCCATGCGCTGGCTGAGATCCTTCAGCGTGAACAATTGCGCGAACCGGCGCTTGCCGGCGTGTCGGTGACCGTAAGCGAGGTGCGGGTGTCGCCGGATCTCAAGCAGGCCAAGGTGTTCGCCAGTCCTCTTGGCGGCGGCGATGAAGCCGGCGTGATCGCCGCATTGAATCGCACCTCGGCTTATCTGCGGGGACTCCTGGGCAAGAAAATCGACATGAAATTCACGCCTGCGCTGAAATTCTTCGCTGATGAAACATTTGCGGAAGCTGAAAAGATCGACAGACTTCTGGCGCGGTCCGATGTCGCCCGCGATCTCGATAGCGAATAGGTCAACTTAACGCTTTAGTCTTACCTTTTTCTGCAAACGAAAGCAGAATTCGTTAAAGCCCGTCTGAGAAGGTTGCGGCGCGCAGCACCGACAAATTTATGGCCTCAGTTCCCGCTTTCTTTCGGCATTCCAAGATTCAGGCGCCGCTGGCGCGACTGCGAAGTGATGTGAGCGGCGTCTGGCGCGCGCTGTTTTCCGCCACGGGAAAATATGCGCCCCTGGCGAAAGACGACATTGAAACGCGCCAAGAGGAATTCGTTCCGTTCAAAGGCGACATTCCCCTGAATGCTGGTGACGAATACGGTCAGCGACGCCATTCCTATGTGAAGCCAAGACCGGTCTTTGAAGAAGTGGAGAGCCTCGTGGTGACGCCGGGGGGCGGCGCCTGGAAGGAAGGCGTTCTTTATGAGCGCTATAGCGCGGAGAAGCCCGGCCTGCGCATGCTGATGGCCGATAGAAAGCCCTCTGAGAGGGCGTCCGCCGGCATCTTCATACAGTCCGAACATGTAGACACCTTCGGCGACTGGATGGCCGAATATCTGACGCCGCTTGCTCAATTGCCTCAAATTGATGCGCCGGTTTTTCTGCCGGCGTCCATGGCCGCCAAGGGATATGTCCGCCGGGACGGCGCCCGTCTCGGCATAGAGTTTCGGGGCGTCGACAGGCCGGTGCTGATCGAGCGCGCGAAAGTCCTGCGCCAGCCGCGGGTGCTGCGCTATTGGCGTGCAGAACAGGTGCAGGCGTTGAAAGAGCTTTTAAAGGCGAACCCGCCGCAGCCGGCGCCAGGCTCCCTGCTCTATCTGTCGCGGCAGGGTGAGCAGTCCGAAGTTGCTGATCGCACCTATCCGAGTCTGATGGTGGAGAAGGAGGTGCAGGCGAGAGGGGGGAAGGTGCTGCGCACGGCAGAGGCCTCCCTTGAGGATTATCTCAATGCGGCTCAGTACGCTGACACGCTTCTCTACGATCATGGGTCCGCTGCGTACAATATGATTTATTGGCGTCCGCGGCGCGCAATTGAATTTGTCAGCGATGACTGGTGGGTGAATGCGTTCCTGTTTTTTGCTGATGGTCTCGGGGTTCGGGATTACACAATTCTTTGTACGGATCGCCCAGGACTGGAACAGCGTCTCGCGGCTGTGTTGGATGTTGATTAACGCGAAAAAGGCTTGATGGGGAAAGCTGAAAAATTGCTCGCTCGCCTGTTTGGGCCTGCACGCGCAGCCGATATGCGAAGCGATGTTTCCAGCATCTGGCGCCGCGGTTTTGCGGCGGCGGGCGGGTACAGGCCGATTCCGGCGCAGGAAACCGAGATTGCGCTGGAAGATCGCGTTACTTTCAAAGGCGATGCGCCTGTCCAGATTGCCGATGGCGCTCATGAGCAGGGAAGGATGGTGTTTCGCATTCCGCGCCCTTCTCACGAAGAGGCGGCGAACATCATCGTTACGCCCAATGGCGGCGTATGGCGTGAAGGTTGTTATGAGGAACGCTACAGCGCCGGACGTCCCGGTCTGCGTATGCTCATGGAAAACCGGCGACCCAAAGAAACGCGTAAGCGTTCGGTGAACGTCGCCTTACGCTGCAGCTTGAACCTGTGAATACTCATTAGAAGTTCTATAGAGGATCATAGGAGCGCGGTATGAGCGGCGA
>PAIP01000061.1 GCA_002704915.1 Parvularcula sp. | reverse complement strand
TGGAATCGCTCTGAATATGCCGAACCGCTGCATGGCCGAACCTCGGCAAACCAGCCACCGCACTCGGCCATGCGGCATAATCCCACTTCCGGCATAATGAACTTTATGCCGATATCGGCATAAAGTCCACGCCACAGGCCATGCCTCGCGCCTGGGGCGGGATTTTTCGGGCAGTTTCGGCACGAAGAAATACGCCTTCGAGGAGCTGGTGGCTGAGATGAACGCGGCCTTCTGCTGCGCCTCGCTCGGCATCGTGCCGACCGTGCGCCATGCCGACTACATCGGCTCCTGGCTGGAGGTGCTGCGCGAGGATAACCGCGCCATTGTCCGCGCGGCCTCACAGGCCAGTAAGGCGGCCGACTGGCTGCTGGCGCATCTGCCGGCCGAAGATGCCGGGGAACCGGATCCGGCTGCAATCGACGGGAGGGTCGCGGCATGATCCTCCTGACCGGAACACAGCGTGACCGGCTTCTGGCCAATGGATGCCAGCGCGGCGGGGATCACATCCCCGTCGTGAAATTCTTCAACCCCTTCGGCGCGGGCGTCTGGCTCGCCACCGAGCTGGATCAGGGCGGCGACATCATGTTCGGCCTGGCCGATATCGGCTACCCCGAACTCGGCTCGTGGAGCCTGGAAGAGCTGCGTGGGGTCCGGTTGCCCTTCGGCATGGGGATCGAGCGGGATCTGCTCTTCACCGGGGATTTCCCGATCTCGGTCTGGGCGGAGGCTGCGTGGGAAACCGGCAGCATCCAGGCGGCGGAACGAGCCCTCTACCGCGCCGGTGCGGCATTCACCCGCACATCCACAGATACGGAAAGCCGGGAATCCTGATTTCCGGTTGCCGGCTTTGTGGCCTGGCGTCGCACTCTTCAGAGGAAGAGGGCGGCGCTTCGCTTCGTGACGGGTTGGAGGTCGAGAGAGTGGCTCCCGGCCGCCCGTCGCGGAGAAATCACCATGGCCAAAGCTGCCAGGAAGAAGCCCGTCGCCCCGATGATCGTCTTTTCACGGGCGCGCGACATTCCGTTCAACCGGATCAGGCTGTCGGACAGCAATGTTCGCGAGGCTGACGTCGAGGCGGGTCTGGACGAACTTACCCATGACATCGACCGGCGCGAGGATCTCGTGCAGGGCCTCAACGTTCGCGCCATCCTCGACGCGGACGGCGTTGAGACCGGCGATTTCGAGACCCCGGCCGGCGGCCGCCGCTACAGGTCCATCGCGCGCCTCGTCGAAGCCGGTCGCTTCCCGGCCGATGGCCTCGTCCCCTGCATCGTCAAGAAGGCCGATGCCAAGACCTCGGCAGTCGACGACTCGCTGGCCGAGAACCTGCTGCGCCTCGCCCTGCATCCGCTCGACCAGTTCAAGGCGTTCAAGCGGATGTTCGACATGGGCATGTCGAAGGAGGAGATCGCCGACGCCTGGCGGACCACGCCGCGCTACATCATGCAGCGCCTTCGTCTCGCGACGGTCGCGCCGGCGCTGCACGACGCCTATGCGCGGAATGAGATGACGCTGGCGATGCTGGAAGCCTTCACCGTCAATCCCGACCACGAGCGCCAGCAGCAGGTCTGGGAGCGGATCAGCACGTCGTGGCAGAAAGAGCCCTGGCACATCCGCAGCCTGCTGACCGAGACCACGGTTCCGGCTGCCGACAAGCGCGCCCGCTTCATCGGCATCGACGCCTATGAGGCGGCGGGCGGCCCGGTGCTGCGCGATCTCTTCTCCGACGAGAACGGCGGTTGGTTGCAGGACGTCACGCTGCTCGACCGCCTGGTTGACGATAAGCTGCGCACTGTCGCCGACGAGATCGCCGGACAGGGCTGGAAGTGGATCGACGCGGCAGTCGAACTTCCCTACGGCTACGCCAACGGCCTGCGCAGGCTGGTCGGTGTGACCCAGGAGCTGACCGACGAGGAGCGCACCGCCCGCGAGGCGCTGCGCGACGAGTATGACGAACTCGAAGCGCAGTATGCAGAAGCCGACGACCTGCCCGATGAGATCGACCAGCGGCTCGGGGAGATCGAAGCCGAGTTGGAAGGCTTCGAGAACCGGCCCGTCACCTTCGCGCCGGAAGACATCGCCCGTGCCGGTGTTTTCGTCAGCATCGACCGCGATGGCGAGTTGATCGTCAGTCCCGGTTATGTCCGCCCCGAGGACGAACAACCCGAGAGCGTCGATGGTGAGGATGCGGGCGAAGGTGCCGACCCGTCCGATCCCGATGCGGTGCAGCGCGCGGTTATCACCGTCGGCGGCGAGCCGGTCCCGGACGGCGATGAAGAGGAGGACGATGCCGTCAAGCCGCTGCCCGAGCGGCTGGTGACCGACCTGACCGCCTGGCGGACGCTGGCGTTGCGCAATGCGCTTGCCGAGAATCCGCGCGTCGCCATGACGGCGCTGCTGCACAAGCTGGTTCTCGATACTTTCGAGCGCACCGCCACCTCGGGAACCAGCCTCTATGCCGCCGTGCGTCACATCTATCTTCCCACGGATGCGACCGGGCTCGCTGACAGCGCCGCCGCGAAGATGATCGACGAGCGCGCGGACGCCTGGCGGGGCGACATCCCCGCTGGCGATGACGACCGGCTCTGGGACTGGATCGACGGTCTCGACGATGCCAGCCGCCTGGCGCTGCTCGCCCATTGCGTCAGTTTCGGGGTCAACGCGCTTTACGAGCGGCCCAACCCCTATTCGGGGAATGGCATCTCGCAGCACGGTCTCGACCGCCGCATGGCCGAGGCCGAACGGCTGGCACAGGCCACCGGCCTCGATCTCGTCGAAGCGGGCTGGAGGCCCACGGTCGAGAACTACCTGGGTCGCGTGACCAAGACCCGCATCATCGAGGCGGTGCGCGAGGGCGCCGGCGATCGCGCGGCCGATCTCATCGCGCATCTCAAGAAGGGCGATATGGCGAAGGAGGCCGAACGGCTCCTGGCCGATACCGGCTGGCTGCCGGAGCCGCTGCGCCCCGCCATCGAGGCGCAGGCCGTGGATGGCGCGACCGATCAGGACGAGGACAGCGTGGCGCTGCCCGACTTCCTCGCCGGTGGCCATGAGGACACGGCCGAGGCCGCCGACGATCCAGAGGCCCTCGTCGCCGCCGAGTGACGCGCAGCAGCGGGGCGGCCTCCGCCGCCCCGCATTCCATCCCTTCCATCTGAAGGCCCGGCATCTCGCCGGGCCGCTTTCGTTTCAGGAGCAAGATCATGTCCGCTTCCCTCATTTTCGACATTGCGCCTCTCGGCTCGCTCGTGGCCTATAGCGACGGCCAGCCGAAACCGCCCGCACGTTTCACCAAGAAGCTCGCCGCGTGGAAATCCCGCAACGGGGCCGGTCGCCTCGTGCGCAAGGAACCGGGCCGCGAGCGCCCGACCTACACGACGCCGCCGTCCTTCACCCTGCATGAGGGTGATTTCGGCGAAGGCGGCATCATCCTCATCACCATCATGCGCAGCTACGGCATCGACAGCGATCTGAGCTTCCGGGTTGTCGAACGCCCGAAGATCGGTCAGGTCCGTGTTGTGCAGGATGTCGGAGAGAACGTCGAATTGCTGCACCTCGCGGAGAACCACGAGGCGGCCGAACTCTGGCTAGCCAGGAACGGCTACAGCCGCGCGCGCCTCGAGGAGATCACCGCCGACGAGGCAGGCGCCGATGCCGTCGAGGGTCGAGCTGCCGCGTGACCATCGCCGATCCCGTTCATCCGGCCCGCTTGTCCCGTGACGGCGGGCCTTCTTCGTTTCAGGAGAACACAATGGCCATTCCCGATCCCGTTCGAACGAACTTCGACACTCTGCTTCGTGCTGCCGATGACGGCAATCTCGCCCTTATGGAATGCCTCGACGCCGCGACCCGTGAGACACGCTATGTCCTGTGCGCGGTCGGCCGCGACGGGGGTGATTACGTCTTCACGCCGTTCGGCCATCTCGCAAGCGGCAACCCCTATGACGCCTATCTGCCGCCGGATCCCGACGATCCTGCCGGCTTTGTCGAGAAGGCCGAAGATGGGGGCGCATCATGATGACGGTCGATGAAATCTTCGCCGATGACCGCCGCAATCCGCCATCGGAGCGCTCGCTTCCCTGGGAGGAAACCCGCAACGGCGTCACCGTCATCGTGGAACCGAAACCGCATTGGGCCGAGGACATGCGCGCCTTCCGGCTCGATGCCCGCGAATACTGCCGCTATGCCGACTGGACGGCCCATGGCGCCCGGACGCGCTTTTTCGGTCATATCGACACCTCCGGCGACGATGTGATGATGAAGGCCCGCGCCATGATCGCCCGCGAAATCGCCGATGGGTTCTGGGACTGACCGGCCCTGAAAGCCGAACCTTGCACACGGGGCTATCGGGTATCGCTGCACAAGCAGCGATGGATCGAGTTCGAGCTTCACCATTGCGCCAACTCCTTGGTGTTGTGGGGGCAACGGGTTCCGTCCCCGGCCTGAAACACACCCTGAATATCCGCCGGCAACGAGGCTGGCGCAGCAAAGCATCTGCGACGGGTTTCCGGCACCGGCTCGACGCAAAGCACCATCCCCCGCTTCCATTCGCTAACCTTGGTCCGACCGTCTCTTTGCATTCAACCCCGGTGGGGTCGGCTTACGCGCGCGTGCCGCCCTCGGGGATTCGGAAAGAATCCGAACGCCCGAGGGTGATTGCAGATCCGGTCAGACACTTCGGGCGCCTGTCGCGCGGGGGATGGTCCCCCGCCTCCAAAGACAGGAGCCGGAACCCATGTCCTACGCAGATGCCACCGCTTTCGCCGCCAGCCTCGCCACCACGCTGATGGTCGTGATCGTCGTGTTCCAGGCCGGGGACGGCACCCACGGCGCCATGCCCGCCGACGAGTTCGACGGCGACGAAGAGATGGTGAAGCTCGAACTCGATCCCTTCGGCTGAGGCGCGAAAGCGCCTCCGCCCGACGGCCCGGCCCGCGTCAGGCGCAGCCGGGCCTTGTGCCATGCGCAGGCTGCGCATCGCCAGCGGCGGTGCCGAGGCCTCGCCTCGGCTCTGGAAAGGGAGAGTTGGGCCGGGATCGGGGCGAGCCTGGCGGAAGGAGAGGAGAGCGCCGCCGGGCCATATCATCCCGCTCTCCTGGAGGATCATCCAATGACCGATACCGACAAACCAGCCACGCCGGAATTCGACATGGCCGCCAGCGTCGCGCGCTTCTTCGCCGAGCGCGATGAGCGCAACCGTCGCGCTGAAGCGGTCCGTCCCGACAACAAGACGGCGCTGTTCGATGCGCTGGCCGCCGCAGGCATCACTCTCGTGACCGTCACCTTCGACGGTTCTGGCGACAGCGGCCAGATCGAGGACATCACCGCGCAATCGGACGACCGGACCGTGGACCTGCCGCAGGGCGAGATCACCATTGCCACGGTGGCATGGGGAACCGACAAGGTGACCGCAATCTCAATGGGCGTTGAGGCGGCCATCGAACAGCTCGCCTATGACTTCCTCTCGGAAACCCATGGCGGCTGGGAGAACAATGATGGCGCCTATGGCGAGTTCAGCTTCGATGTGGCGGCGCGCACCATCACGCTCGACTACAACGAGCGCTACACCGCCACCGAATTCTACAGTCACGAGTTCTGAGGGGGTGGAAATGGCACATCCCTATCATCATGCGCTCTCGTCGGTGAAGAAATGGGGCGGCACGGTCGAGGATTACTTGCCCATCCATAGCTGGTTCGATGCCAGCAAGGAGATCCTGGCCGATTTTCGTCATCGCGCGCTTCGCCACCATGCCGAGGGCATCTTCATGGCCGAGACCATTTTCGGGGCGACGATCACCCTGTCCACCGGCAGGGTGATCCCGGCCCGATGGGTCGGGGAGCAGCATGTCCGCGAGGATCTGGGCCGTATCCCGTCCTTCGCCGATTGGGCGCGGGCAATCCACCCGGCGCCTTGGATGGGGCGGACGCAGCGGATCGAGGCGGAGGTCGATCCGCATTGCGTCAATGGCCGACTTCAGGAAGAAGTCTGAGCAGTCGCGTCAGCCTCCCCCTTATGAAAGCCTCTTGCCATGCTCAGCCATATCGTCATCTCCGTCCTGCTCTGCACGGCTTCCTGCGAACCGGCGGAAATCCGCGTCTGGGACGGTGACTCGATCCGGCTGGGTATGGGACAGCAGTCCGAAGCTGTTCGGATATTCAACATCGACGCTCCCGAAATGGAGGGCCGCTGCATCCATGAAACCGACCTTGCCCGGCAAGCGAAGATCAGGCTGGCGGAAATCCTGCAAGGTCGGCGGGTCGAAATCCTGCGTCAGGGGACCGACCGCTATGGCCGGACCCTGGCGGCGATACGCGTCGAAGGCCGCGATGTCGGCGATATTCTCGTCGATGAAGGGCTGGCGAGAACCTGGGCCGGGCGGCGTGAGCCCTGGTGCTGATCGCCGGATCGTCCCGCCGAGGTGCGGGACGATCCACCGTCGGGACGGGAGAGTAAGAGTGCGGGCCGGTTGGCCGTGACGGATTGTGAGGCGGGAGAGGGGCTTCCGCCGTCCGTCGCGGAGCATTCCCCATGAGCCTTTCCCACCACACCACTTTCGCCTCGATCGGCGAAATTGTCGCGCGACAGATCCTGCCCCGGCTGCGTCATGCCCAGAAGCTGCCGCTGCGCATCTCCTGCATCGGTATCGCCAGCGATGACGAAAGCGATGACGTCGGCGGCTTCGAGCGCACGCTCGTCATCGGCCAGTGCCAATCCCCCGAAGAGGCGTTGATCATCGCCAGCCAGCGCGTTGCGCGCGGTGATTTCCGCGTTGGACAGGGCGATGCGCTGCGCTTTCGCCCCCGCGTCATGGTCATTCAGGACAACGAACTGGGCCTTGTCCTTGCCGGTGAGGTCCGGGCCGGGATCGTGCTCTGGCAGCATCCGGTCGCCTCCGACGCCGAGGCTCGCCGCACCGTCACGGAGGCCAGCCGTCTGCGGGGCATGGCCTTCACGGCATCCGGGCGCGGCGATGCGGTATCGGCTCGTGATCTCCGCCACCGCGCCAGCCTGCTCGAGGCGCGGCTGGTCGATCCCTTCTGGCGCGAGACGACTGCCGATCTGCTGCGGCTGCCACAAGCTGCCTGACCTGTCGCCCCTTTCCATCCACTAGGCCCGGCCCCGCGCCGGGCCTTCTCGTTTCAGGAGCCTGACATGGCCGACTACTTCACCCATTTCTCCTGCCTGCTCGACGTGGGCAGCCCCGAGAACGCCGCCCGCGCGCTTGATCTCTACAACGCGCTGGCGCGCGAAAACGCCGCCGAAGATCCGCCCTCGGACGGCTTCATGCTTTCGATCCAGCCCGAACATGGCGGCACCCAGCTCTGGATGCGCGATGACGGCACCGGCGATCCCGAGCATGTCATCCAGTTCGTCAAACGCTGTGCCGCCGCGTTCGGCCTGACCGGGCTATGGGGGATGCAATACGCCAATACCTGCTCACGTCCGAGAATCGACGGGTTCGGGGGCGGCGCGCATGTCCTCGACCTCGCCACCGGCGAGACGGTGGACTGGATCTACACCGACGGTTGGCTTTCCACCGTTCTGGACGGGGGCGACCCCAATGCCTGACGTCATCGAAACCACGGTCTATCGGCTCGACGAGCTTTCCGAAGCCGCGAAAGACAATGCCCGCGCCTGGTATCGCGAGGGCGGCTTCGACTACGATTGGTACGATGCCGTCTATGAGGATTTCCGGCGGATCGCGGACATCCTCGGCATCCGCATCAAGAGCCGCACCGTCCGCCTCATGGGCGGCGGCGTGCGACAAGAGCCTTGCATCTGGTTTACGGGCTTCTGGTCGCAGGGCGATGGCGCCGCGTTCGAAGGCCACTATTCCTATCGCAAAGGCACGGCGGCGGAAATCCGTACCTATGCGCCGAAGGATGTGGAGCTGCACCGCATCGCGGATGCCCTGCACCAGGCGCAACGCCGCAACTTCTACCAGTTGACCGCCGAGGCGACCCATCGGGGGCGATACTATCACGAATACTGCATGGCGATCTCGGTCACCCGCGACAGCCCGACCTGGCAGGACATGACCGCCGATGCCGAGGAGACCGTCATGGAGGCATTGCGCGATCTCGCCCGTTGGCTTTATCGCCAGCTTGAGCGCGAATACGACTACCTGACTTCGGATGAGGCGGTCGATGAGGCCATCGTTGCCAACGAATACAGCTTCACAGTTGATGGAAAGCGCTTCGGCTGAAACCCTTCTGCGCTGCCTCACAGAACCGACAGCAGGTCCGTCCGTGAGAAGTCGTCGCCGACGAAGAGCAACGGGCAGCCGCGTTCGCTGGCGACCTCATAGGCGAAGCAATCCCCGTAGTTGAGTCCGGCGGGATGAACGCCCTTGCCCCAGCGGGCATAGGCTTCGGCGATCCTGCGTGCCGAGGCTTCAGTGACGGAGACCACCTCGAACCCAAGGCCCTCGACCAGGGCGGCGATCTCTTCACCGACATTGCGCCGCCCGGCGACGATCAGCGCCTCGGCCACTGTTCCGGCCGAGATCAGCAGGCCGTCTGCCGCCTCGATCGCCACCATGCAGGTCTCGGCCTGCGGCTCGTCCAGCACGATGGCCATCAGCGCCGAGGTATCGACGGCGATCATGCCGGCATCCCGTCATCCCCGTAGAGGAAATCCTGGCTGCGCGCGGCAGCCGCGCCGGGCAATGCCTTGCCCCGCGCCGTGGCCCGGACCCGCTCCATCAGCGCGCGCCGGCCTTTCGGGGTCGCCACCACGGCAACCGGCACGAGGCGGGCGACCTCGTGGCCCCGCCGCGTCAGGATCACCTCGTCGCCGGCTTCGGCCCGCTTCACCAGTTCGGTGAGCTGCCCCTTCGCCTCGGTGACAGAAACCCTCATCGCATATCACTCCAGATGTTCTCCGCTATTCTGCACAAGATGGTCCAGATAATGGTCCACTTCAAGCCCCCAGAGCGAAAGGAGGGCCGGGAACAGGTGCCCCCGGACGGGTTGAGAGAGGGTCGTCCGGCAGGTGCCCCTTTCCCTCTCGGAGACCGATCATGGCTTTGCCCGAACTTGCTTCCCAATCCGCAATCCGCGTCCCCGACGAGCGCCGCATGGACTTCCTGCCGCGCCTTTTTGGCCGGCGCCTGCTCATCATCGGCGAGCATACCGTCTTTCGCTTCATGGAGATACTCAGCCCCGGCGATTACGGCGGCGGGCTCTGGGATTTCTACGAACGCGCCGGCCAGCCGCTCTATCTCGCGCCGACCTCAAAGCCCCGTTGCCGCCTGTTCTGCGAAGGCAACGGCTTCGAGGGCGAGGTCTCAAGCGATGCCGCCGGGATCATCGCCACGCTCTTCGCCTTCTCGCATCTTTCCTTCCGCTACGATGACGACGAACTCGCCGAGGGCTATGGTCGCCTCTACGAGCATGCCGCCGATCACGCGGAGGCGGCGGCGATTTTCCAGGCCATCGACTGAAACCCACAAGCGCCCAGCCTGACGGTCGGGCGCTTGTTTCATGCCTGCTTTCGCCACGGCTTCAGAGCGAGAGATGGGCCGGAAGGGGTTTGAGCCGGTGCGGTCGAGAGAGAGCGCTGCCCGGCTTGATCCTGACTTGCTCTCCCGAGGAATCCCCGATGAACATGATTTCCGCATCCGCGGCGGCATCCGCCACCGCGCCGCTTCCGTTCGACCATGACGCTGAGACCGCGGCCTGCGTTTTCACCGCTGCCGGTCTGCTGCTGCCGCATCTGGAACGCGGTCAGCGTGTCGACGCCGCCACGCTGCGCGGCGCCATGGAGGCCGCCTTCGGCACGTCCGATGCCGCCGGCGCTTGGGACTGGAAGACCGCCTATGATGCCTGCGAGGCGGCGACCGTCCTCTTCCTGCGCAAATACGGCAATGCACTTTTCCGCAAAGCCGGGTCTCCGTCGGCAATCCTGCCGCAGCTTACGAAAATTGCCGGGCTCCTGCCGACCCACACCCGGCGTTCCGAGGAAGCGCAGACCTTCCAGCAGTTCTCCACCCCGATCCCTCTCGGCTTCGCTGCGGTGACGGCGGCGGCGATCACGCACGCCGACCGCGTGCTGGAGCCCTCGGCCGGCACCGGGCTCCTCGCCATCCTGGCCGAGATCGCCGGCGGTGCGCTGCTCGTCAACGAACTGGCCGAGGTCCGCGCCGGCCTGCTTTCCTCCCTCTTTCCGGCCCTGTCCATCACCCGCTTCGACGCCGCCCAGATCGACGATCATCTCGATCCCGGCCTGATCCCGACAGTGGTGCTGATGAACCCGCCGTTCTCGGTCATGGCCCATGTCGAGGGCCGCGTGGCTGATGCCGCCTTCCGCCATGTCGCCTCGACGCTGGCGCGCCTTGCGCCCGGCGGGCGGCTCGTCACCATCACCGGCGCGAGCTTCGCCCCCGACAATCCGGCCTGGACGGCTAACTGGAAACGGCTGCAGGAGCGCGGCCGCGTGGTCTTCTCGGCCGTCATCGATGGATCGGTCTATGCCAAGCACGGCACCACCATCGACACGCGGCTGACCGTCATCGACAAGCTGCCCGCCGAAGACCCGGCGGTGTTCCCGGCAGCGCCCGGTGTGGCGTCGGATGTTGCCACCCTGATGGGCTGGCTGGCGGAGCAACTTCCGGCCAGGCTTCCCGTCGATCCCGGCCTGGCCGTGCCGGTGGCACGACCGACCGCGCCGCGCACCGTGCGCGGCTATGTCAACCGCGCCGCGCGATCCGCGCCCGACGCGCCCCTTGCGGAACCGGAGGCCGTGCCGGTCGCCTACGAGATCGTGGATTGGGAACCGGCCGAGGGCGGCCGCCTCTCCGACGCGATCTACGAGGAATACGGTCTTCAGACCATCCGCATCGCCGGGGCGCAGGCGCATCCGACCCAGCTCGTGCAGTCGGCCTCGATGGCGAGCATCGCGCCGCCGAAGCCGAGCTATCGTCCGGTGCTGCCCAAAGACATTCTCGGCAGGCTGTCCGAGGCGCAGTTGGAGACGGTGATCTATGCCGGCGAGGCCCATATGGGATTCCTCGCCGGGGCTTGGACGGTGGACGACACGCTCGACAATCTTGCTGCCACGCCGGAGGACGCCAAGGGCGCCGTCCGCTTCCGCCAAGGGTTCATGGTCGGCGATGGCACCGGCGTCGGCAAGGGCCGGGAATCCGCAGCGATCATCCTCGACAACTGGATGCAGGGGCGGCGCAAGGCGGTCTGGATCTCGAAGTCCGACAAGCTGCTGGAGGATGCGCAGCGCGACTGGTCGGCGCTTGGCATGGAGCGGCTGCTGGTCACGCCGCTGTCGCGATTCCCGCAAGGCGCAAAGATCACCCTGAACGAAGGCATCCTATTTCTAACCTATGCCACGCTGCGCTCCGACGACCGCGGAGAAAGGATTTCCAGGGTCAGGCAGATCGTCGAATGGTTGGGTTCCGACTTCGATGGAGTGGTGATTTTCGACGAGGCGCACGCAATGGCCAATGCCGCAGGAGGCAAGGGAGAACGCGGCGATGTCGCCGCCAGCCAGCAGGGCCGTGCCGGGCTGCGCCTCCAGCACGCCCTGCCGCAGGCCCGCGTGGTCTATGTCTCGGCCACCGGCGCCACCACCGTCCACAATCTCGCCTATGCGCAGCGGCTCGGTCTCTGGGGCGGCGAGGATTTCCCATTCTCGACCAGGGCGGAGTTCGTCGAGGCGATCGAGGCCGGCGGCGTCGCGGCGATGGAGGTGCTGGCGCGCGACCTGCGGGCGCTTGGCCTCTACACCGCCCGCTCGCTGTCCTTCAAAGGCGTGGAATACGAGTTGCTCGACCACGAACTGACCCCTGAACAGGTCCGCATCTACGACAGCTATGCCGATGCCTTCGCCATCATCCATAACAATCTCGATGCGGCGATGCAGGCCGCCAACATCACCGGCGGCGAGGGCGGGTCCGGCACGCTGAACCGGCAGGCCAAGTCCGCCGCCCGCTCGGCCTTTGAGAGCGCCAAGCAGAGGTTCTTCGGGCACCTGTTGACGTCGATGAAAACCCCGACGCTGATCCGGTCCATCACGGCCGATCTGGAAGCGGGACATTCTTCCGTCATCCAGATCGTCTCGACCGGCGAGGCGCTGATGGAACGGCGGCTGGCAGAGATCCCCACCGAGGAATGGGGCGATCTGAAAATGGACCTGTCGCCGCGCGAGTATGTCCTAGACTACCTCGCTCATTCCTTCCCGGTGCAGCTTTATGAGCCGTTCACGGATTCGGAGGGCAACCTGTCGTCGCGCCCGGTCTATCGTGATGGCCAGCCGGTCGAGAGCCGCGAGGCCGCGGCCCGGCGCGACGAGATGATCGCCAACCTCGCCAGCTTGCCGCCGGTTCCCGGCGCGCTCGACCAGATCATCCAGCATTTCGGCACCGACACGGTGGCGGAGGTCACGGGCCGCTCGCGTCGTATCGTCCGCAAGCGCGGCGGCGGCGTTACCATCGACCGGCTCGTCGTGGAAAGTCGCGCCGGTTCGGCCAACCTGGCCGAGACGCAAGCCTTCATGGACGATCAGAAGCGGGTGCTGGTGTTCTCCGATGCCGGCGGCACCGGGCGCAGCTATCACGCCGAACTGTCAGCGAAGAACACCCGGCTGCGCGTCCATTACCTGCTCGAAGCCGGCTGGAAGGCGGACGCCGCCATCCAGGGCCTTGGCCGGACGCATCGCACCAATCAGGCGCAGCCGCCGCTGTTCCGGCCGATCTCGACCAATGTGAAAGCCGAGAAGCGCTTCCTCAGCACGATTGCCCGCCGCCTCGACACTTTGGGCGCGATCACGCGCGGCCAGCGCCAGACCGGCGGCCAGGGCCTGTTCCGGCCCGAGGACAATCTGGAAAGTCCCTACGCCCGCGACGCGCTGCGCCAGCTCTATCTCCTGCTGGTGCGCGGCAAGGTCGAGGGATGTTCGCTCGAACGCTTCGAATCCGCCACCGGGTTGAAACTGATGGACGCGAACGGCATCAAGGACGAGCTGCCCGCCATCACGACTTTCTTGAACCGGCTGCTGGCGCTGACCGTCGAGCTTCAGGGCGTTCTCTTCAGCGCTTTCGAGCAGCTTCTGACCGCGCGGATCGAGGGCGCCATCGCGTCCGGCATCTATGACGCTGGGCTGGAGACGCTGCGCGCCGAGAGCTTCACCGTCACCGACCGTCAGGTGATCTACACCCATCCCCGCACCGGGGCCGAGACCAGCCTGCTGACGATCACCGAACGCAAGCGCAACCGGCCCGTCATGCTCGATGCCGCCCTAGCGGAACTCGACGATCCGCGCGCGAAGCTCCTGATCAACGGGCGCTCAGGCCGCGCGGCGGTGCAAATCCCCACCACCAGCGTCATGCTGGACGATGGCGAGATCGAGCGCCGCGTCAGGCTGATCCGGCCGATGGAAGCACACAATATCCCCATCAGGATGATGGGCGAGACCCATTGGGTCGAGGCCGACCGGGACG
The DNA here is from genome assembly GCA_002704915.1 of Parvularcula sp. Lineage (GTDB taxonomy): Bacteria > Pseudomonadota > Alphaproteobacteria > Caulobacterales > Parvularculaceae > Hyphococcus. The sequence continues at coordinate 29,683 of PAIP01000061.1, read as the reverse complement.
CATTCGCTGCGGCCTGGAATGCGGAACTTGCGGAGGTGCCGGAGTTCGCAGACAGCACCCTGCATATGGTGACGGGCTTGCTGCTGCCGATCTGGAAACGGCTGCCGAACGAGTCCACCCGCGTCTATCGCCTCCAGTCTGACGCGGGCGAGCGCATCATCGGCCGCAAGGTCTCCCCGGCCTGGGCCGCGAACGCGACCACGACCGGCATCGCGAAGGTCACGCCGAAGGATGCTTTCGCGGCGCTGATGGAAGGCCGGACGATCCTCGATCTCTCCGAGGGCCTCCAGCTTCGCCGGGTCCGCGTCATGGGGGTGAACCGCATCGAGCTTTCCGGCTTCACCGACACCATGCGCCAGCGTCTCACGGCATACGGCCTCTTCCACGAGATCATCTCCTGGAAGCTGCGCATGTTCGTGCCAGTCGATGCCAGCGGACCCGCCGTGCTGGCCAAGCTCTTCGACCGCTGGCCGGTCGAGCGCATCGGTGAACGGGAGGCAGCCTGATGCCGCGTCACGACGCCTTCGAACTGGCGACCCGTCTCGGCCGAGAGGCCGAGGCGGTCTGCCGCCACTATCTCTCGTCCGGCCACCGCGCCGGGCGATATTGGCTGGTCGGCGATGTGCAGAACACTCCTGGCCGCTCGATGTTCGTGCGCCTGACCGGCCCGGGTTCCGGCAAGGGCGCGGCGGGGAAATGGACCGACATGGCCACCGGGGAGCATGGCGATCTGCTCGACGTCATCCGCGAGGCGCTTGGCCTTGTCGACTTCAAGGACGTGGCCGAGGAAGCGCGCCGTTTCCTTGCCCTCCCGCATCCTGAACCGGAGAAGACGAGGACGCCGACCGGCAGCACATCCAGCAGCGTGCCCGGTTCGCCTGAAGCGTCGCGCCGCCTCTTCGCCATGGCGCAGCCGATCCACGGCACCCTTGCGGCGATCTACCTCAACGGGCGGGCGATCACCTCCCTCTCGGACACCACCGCGCTGCGCTACCATCCGAGGTGCTACTATAGACCCGACGAGTCTTCACCCACCGAGATCCGGCCGGCACTCGTTGCCGCCGTCACCGATCTTGCGGGCCAGCAGACCGGCGCGCATCGCACCTGGCTCGCCCCGGACGGTTCCGGCAAGGCGGCTGTCGAAACACCGCGGCGGGCGATGGGCGTCCTTCTCGGGCACGCTGTCCGCTTCGGAACCGCCGCTGAGGTTCTCGCCGCCGGCGAGGGCATCGAGACCGTGCTGTCGCCCCGTCAGGTTCTGCCCCGCATGCCGATGCTGGCGGCGCTTTCGGCCGCTCACCTCGCTGCCATCCTGTTCCCGCCGTCGCTGCGCCGGCTCTATGTCGTCAGGGATCGCGACCCGGCCGGGGACGGTGCAAGAGACGGCCTGGCCGCCAGAGCAGAGAGCCTCGGGATCGAGGCGATGTCGCTCACGCCGCTCAACGGCGATTTCAACGATGATCTGCGACGCCACGGCGCCGATGCCCTCCGGGCGCGTCTGAAGGATCAGCTTCATCCTGAAGACGTCCGCCGGTTCATGGAGAGGTGAGGTCGTGATCGGTCCCGGAGGCGCGGCCCAGCGTCATCCTCTGCCGGTTTCAGTCTTTCGCCATCGGCAGGTGCATCCATCGTCGGAGAGTCCCGCGCCCACGGCCTTCGGAGAGGGCGATCGGCGCACAAACGGGCCGGGCAGGCAATGGCCGGGTTTGGACTATTTTCCGCCGGCGGGGACGAACCCCGCCTTTGCATCGCGAAAGTCAAAATAGCCCACCCCCGGCCATCAAGGCCCTCGCGGAGCGGGCGAGGGCTGCCAACCCGTCCCGCCCGTGCGCTTCGACGCCTGCGAAGGCCGCGATGGGCGCGGTCTCCAGACGAAGGACGCTCCCGATGACGAACGAAACCTATTCCGCAGGCGACGAGCCGGTCCACACCTCCTCCCAGACCGATCACACCCTCACCGAACTCCAGCTCTACGGCTGGCGCCCGTTCCAGGACGAACCCGATCCGAGGCCGCTGCCCGAGGGCAACACCGTCGCCGCCGCCGTCACCGACATCTTCGACGCCCTCGTCGCGACGCTCGGCGACACCCGCTTAGAGCCCGACCTCGAAGAGCTGCTCTGGGGGACCGTCAATCTCTTCCACCGCGCCACCGGCCGGGTGGAGCGCGATCTCGACGACAACGAGCAGGCGCAGCGCCGGCTTCAGCGGGAACAGGACGGCAGCGAGGTCAAGTCGGTCGAACTCGAACGCCTCACGGCCGAGGGGCAGACCCTGATCGAACGGCGCGCCAGCATGGAACTCTTCCGCGACCTCGCGGCCGAGGCTTTCGAGCACCACACCGGCAGTGCCTGGCGGCCGCGCAGCGGCTCGATGGTCAACCATCGCAACCTGACCGCCGCGATGATCGACAGCCGCGACTTCCTTGCCGCGAAGCGCCGGGCCGAGACCGAGGTGATGCTGCCCGCCGGCCCGAAGGTTGCCGTGACTGGCGGCGCGGACTTCAACGATCACCGCCTGATCTGGGCGAAGCTCGATCAGGTCCATGCCAAGCACCCCGAGATGGTGCTGCTGCACGGCGGGTCGCCGAAGGGAGCCGAACTGATCGCTTCCCGTTGGGCAGATCACCGCAAGGTGCCCCAGGTCGCCTTCCGGCCCGACTGGACCAAGCACGCCAAGGCGGCGCCGTTCAAGCGAAACGATGCCATGCTGGACGTGCTGCCGGTCGGCGTCCTCGTCTTCCCCGGCACCGGGATTCAGGAGAATCTCGCCGACAAGGCCCGCAAGCTCGGCATCCCGGTCATGAAGTTCGACGGCGGCGCGTAAGCGCCGCCGCCTGGCGGCTTTCGGCCGCCGATACTTGACAAGATGCAAGGCCGCGCCTTTGATGGAACATCCTTGCAGAACCGGCGAAGCAGCATAGTCGCAGGCGGAGCGCATCTCCCGGCAGCCTGTCGTGATCCCCAACCGTTCTCTGGAGGTTTCCATGACGCTGATCCTGCTCGCCATCTCGCTCACCATCGCGGCCTGCGTGATCGCCTGGAATCTCGCGATCTATGCCTTGCCCGTCATGGCAGCCATCACGGCCGCGCAATATGCCTGGGGCGCGGGCGCCGGGGTCGTGATGTCCGGCCTCATGGCCATCGGCGCCGCCGTGCTCTCGATCGCGCTTGTGATCGTGACTCTTGGCTTCGCGAAGAACCCGGCCCTGCGGCTCATTGCGCTCGCTCTCTTCGCCGTGCCCGCCGTCATCGCCGGCTATGCCCTTGTCTATGGCATCACCAAGAACGCCATCGACTCGGGGCTGGTTCTCAACCTGTTCGGCGGCATGGGCGGTCTCGTCCTCGGCATCTCGGCCATCGTCAATCTGAACGCCCTCGGCGAGTCGGTGTTCTCGCGCTGAAACGGCAGACGCGATCAGCCACTTCTGAGGAAGGCCGGCAGCTTGCGCCGCCGAGCCCCGGTCGTTTCGCCCAAGACGGAAAAGCAGTTCGTCGCAGCATGTCACCATCGCACCCGGTCTGCTTCTCGCGGCGCTTGAAATGGTCTGCGGTGCGAACCGTGGTCCCGTGCGGTCGATGCCCCGCTGCATCGGTCCACGTCGTTTCGTGGGGCCTTCGCGAACACCTTCCTTGTCCCTTCACGATGCTGAGGGACCGAGCCTTTGGCCGATGAAGCAGGGCGGCGCCATACCGGACCTGAGAACCCGATAGCCTGTCCGATCACATCGCGGATGACATGGCCTTCCGGCGGCGGACACGACGGTGACCGGCAAAGACGGTTGAAGGAGTGCCATGCCGGTGGTCTCGGTTCGCATGGGGGCCTGCCTGGTCGCTGTCGCCAGCAAGGACGATGGTTCTGCTGTGCGTCCCCGATCTGCTTTCGAAAGCACCATCCCTCCGCCTGACTGATCCCCTAAGTCCGTTCGGCTTCCACCAGCAACCCCCGCGGCTCCCAGCCGTGTTGCCGCGCAAACGCGGCTGCCCGCCCCACCTGGGGCCTTGGGGGCAAGCTGCAGCAAGGGCGGCAGCTGCAGGAGTCTTCCGACGGCCTTGGCCGGGTCTCGTCGGAGGGACGGTCCCTCCGAGGAGCAACGGAGACCTACAATGCAGAACATCGTCATCCTCGCCGGCAACATCGGCCAGGCCCCCGAAACCCGCACCACCCAGGGCGGCACCGGCATCACCCACTTCACCCTGGCCACCTCGCGCCCCCGCTATTCGGAAGGCCGCGTCCTGCGCGACGAGAACGGCTATCGGGTCCAGGACACCGAATGGCACCGCATCACCTGCTTCAACGGCCTCGGCAAGACGGTCCAGCAGCATTGCGACAAGGGCATGAAGGTTCTGGTTCGCGGCCGCATCCACTACACGAAATGGACCGATGCCGCCGGGGTCGATCGCTACGGCTGCGAGATCATCGCCGAGACGGTCGATTTCCTGAGCCGGGCGAAGCAGACCCAGAACGACGACGGCAAGTTCATCGACGACGATGACATTCCGTTCTGATCGGGAACCCGAGGCCCGGCGGCGCAAGCCGCCGGGTTTCCCTCCTGCTTCACCGGATCGCGCCCGCCGCTTCTGGCAAGGTCCAGCGACCGAATCAGACGGGCATGGACGGGAGCGTCGTCTCTCTATCCTTGATAATTGCACCTGAATTTCGGCTGGTGCTCACAGCGAGAACGACTATTATAGATGGGGTATTCGGAGCGTTTAGCGGCCGGCTCTAGTTGCTCCATAGTCCGCAAAGCGTATAGGCGCAGCCTTCAAGCGGCTTCACCAAATAGCGTCTCTATCAGCGGGCATTCTGGCAGCGTGCCATCGGCGCATTGTGCGACCACGTCCTTCAATACCCGCTCCATCCGTTTCAGATCGGCGATCTTCGCCCGCACGTCGTCGAGATGGGCAGCAGCGACGGCGCGCGCCTCCGCGCAAGGTTGATCGCGTTCATCGACGAGCCGCAGCAGCTCGCGGATTTCATCCAGCGAGAAGCCGAGTTCGCGCGCCCGCAGGACGAAGCGAAGCCGCCGCTCGTGCGTCGTGTCATAGCTGCGGTAGCCCGCCGTCGTGCGCGGCGGCTCAGGCAGTAGCCCGACCTTCTCATAGTAGCGGACCGTCTCCAGATTGCTGCCCGTCCGCCGGGCGAGTTCGGCTCGCTGCAAACCCTTCACCCCAGCGTGATCGCGCATCGCAAAAATCTCCTTGACCCTGTAGGAACTACAGACTGCATCCTACGGCCCAATGAAGATTTCGGCAAGGAATGAGAGGTCGAACATGGCTGCATCGCAATCCGAGACAGCAGATACGGGACCCGTCACGACAGATCTTGCATCGTCGGAGCGGGCAGACGCCGGACGGCAGCGCCTGGTTGCTCTGGGCGGCATTCTCGGCGCGATCGCCGCGTCGTCCTGCTGCGTCATTCCGCTCATCCTGTTCAGCCTCGGCATTGGCGGCGCCTGGATCGGCAACCTGACGGCGCTCGCGCCGTACAAGCCGCTCTTCGTCGCCGGAACGGCGGGCCTCCTCGGATACGGCTTCTACCTCGTCTACTGGAAGCCGCGGCGCGCGTGCACTGATGGCGCAGCCTGCGCGCGTCCAATCTCCAGCCGGCTCGTTCAGTTCGCGCTCTGGATCGCGACCGTGCTCGTGATCGCCGCCTTTGCCTTCGACTATATCGCCCCACTGCTGCTTCGCGCCTGACACCAAGAGGAGACCCGTCCCATGAAGAAGAGCTTGAGCGTCCTTGCCCTGATCGCCTCGGTGATGACGGCATCGACCGCGTTCGCCGCTGAACGCACCGTGACGTTTGCTGTCGACAACATGACCTGTGCCTCGTGCCCTTACATCGTGAAGACCTCGATGGCGGCGGTCCCGGGCGTCGCGAACGTGACCGTCTCCTTCAAGGCGAAAACCGCGACCGTGACCTTCGACGACGCGAAGACCACCTCCGACACCATCGCCACCGCCAGCATGAACGCGGGCTATCCGGCCCATCTGAGGCAGCAGGGCAGTTAAGATGATCGATCGCGCCGCAATCCGTGCAGGCATGGCCGGCGCCGTTCTGGTCGCGATCTGTTGCGCGGCGCCGCTCCTCGCTGTCGGCCTGCCCTTGGCGGGCCTCGGCGCGTGGCTAGCCGGTAAGGGCCTGGTTGCGCTTCCGCTGATGATTGCGAGCTTCGGCCTCATCGCTTGGATATTCCATCGTCGCCGCGCATAGGCCGCCCGTTGCGAGACGACGATCCACAAAGAAGGCGTGAAGCCATGAACGATTGCTGTGCCTCTTCCTCGTCACGAAACGAGACTGTCACCCCTACGCCCGAGACGCTGCCGAGCTATGCCGTGCGGCCGGGCGTAACTTTCCCGGATTGGTCAGCGGTCACATCGCACGCGGTGAGGGACGCCCTGCTGGCCATGGTCGGATCCGGCCATGTGCTTAATCGCTGGAGCGGCTACGATCCCGCTACGGATCGCGCGCGCGTTGCGCTGCTTCAGCTTTACGTCGAACACGGGCGAGCGCCGGCCATGGCCGCGATTGCAAACCGTGCAGGACTCGGTGAGGCGGCCGTCCCGCCATTGCTCGACGAGCTCCGTCGGCGCGACCTGGTCGTTCTCGACGGCGAGCGGATCGTCGGCGCCTATCCGTTCACCGACCAAGACAGGGGCTATCAGGTCACGCTGGACGGGCGCGTTCTCAATGCCATGTGCGCGGTCGATGCGCTTGGCATCGGCGCCATGATTGATCGCGATATCTCGATCGCCTCGCGCTGCCGCCATTGCGGCGCGCCGATCCGGATCACCACACGGGACCGAGGGCGGGTACTGGCCGATGTCGAGCCGCGGACGGCCGTCATGTGGCAAAGCGTTCGCTATGAAGACGCATGCGCCGCGAGTTCGCTGTGCACGACGACCGCCTTTTTCTGCTCGGATGACCATCTCTCCGCCTGGCGCCGCAAGCATTCCACCGACGAGCCAGGTTTTCGGCTGTCGATCGATGAAGGGCTGGAGGCCGGCCGCGCTCTGTTCGGGCCGAGCCTCGCCGGACTAGGTGTGATACCACGACCGCCTGCCGATCCGGAATCGAAGAGCCCGGCAGTCGCGAACCGCTCGTTCCGCACAAACGGTCGCAATGGAGGCGCTTACGATCTCGTCGTGATCGGCGCCGGCTCGGCGGGCTTCTCGGCTTCCATCACGGCCGCTGATCAGGGCGCGCAGGTGGCGCTCATCGGCAGCGGCACCATCGGAGGCACCTGCGTCAATGTCGGCTGCGTGCCGTCAAAGACCTTGATCCGCGCGGCCGAGACACTTCACAACGCTCGTGTGGCAGCACGTTTTGCCGGCATTACTGCTGAAGCCGAACTGACAGACTGGCGCGGAACTGTTCGTCAGAAGGACACGCTCGTGTCTGGGCTGCGCCAGGCCAAATACGCGGACCTGCTGCCCGCGTACAATGGTATCGCCTATCGCGACGGGCCAGCTCGCCTTCTCGACGGCGGCGTCGAAGTTGATGGCACGCGCATTGCCGCTGGCAAGATCATCATTGCGACCGGCGCGCGGCCGGCGGTGCCCGCCATTCCTGGCATCGAGACCGTGCCGTATCTCACCAGCACGACGGCGCTCGACCTCGAGGAGCTGCCGCGCTCGCTGCTTGTGATCGGCGGCGGCTACATCGGCGCGGAACTCGCCCAGATGTTCGCTCGTGCCGGCGTCAATGTGACCCTCGTCTGCCGGTCTCGTCTACTCCCCGAGGCCGAGCCCGAGATCGGCGCGGCGCTCACGGGGTATTTCGAGGACGAAGGCATCACCGTTATCTCCGGCATCGCTTACCGCGCGATCCGCAAAACCGATGGCGGTGTGTCACTGACGGTCACGCGCGATGGCCAGGATGCTATGATCGAGGCCGATCAGGTACTGATCACCACGGGGCGCACGCCCAACATCGAAGGCCTTGGGCTGGCCGAGCACGGGATCACCGTCTCGGCGAAGGGCGGCATCGTGGTCGACGACCGCATGCGCACGACCAAGGCTGGCGTCTATGCCGCCGGCGACGTCACCGGCCGCGACCAGTTCGTCTACATGGCGGCCTATGGCGCCAAGCTCGCGGCCAAGAACGCCCTCAACGGCGACAGCCTGCGCTACGACAATAGTGCGATGCCTGCGATCGTATTCACCGACCCCCAGGTGGCGAGCGTCGGCCTGACCGAAGCGGCAGCACGAGCCGCTGGACATGCGGTTCGCGTTTCGACGATCGGCCTCGACCAGGTGCCGCGCGCGCTCGCCGCTCGCGACACCCGCGGGCTGATCAAGCTCGTGGCCGACACCGGCAACGGCCGCCTGCTCGGCGCGCATATCCTCGCGCCGGAAGGCGCCGACAGCATTCAGACGGCGGCTCTGGCGATCCGGCAAGGTCTCACCGTCGACGACCTCGCGGATACGATCTTCCCGTATCTCACCACGGTCGAGGGCTTGAAGCTGGCGGCGCTGGCATTCAGTAAGGATGTCGCCAAGTTGTCGTGCTGCGCTGGCTGAGCGCAGTCTGGTTGCGAGTGTCGTTGTGAAGGGCGACTAAAAAGGTCGTAGTTGCCAAAAGTCGCGCCGGAGGCGCTAAAGGAATCACCGGACATTCAACTGAGGACTCCGGTGATGATAGAGAAACACTACGTTGGACTTGATGTATCTGCCCGTTCCGTCAACCTGTGCGTGATCGATGGTGACGGACGCGTCGCGCACGAGCGCAAGATGAGCGTCGATCCCGAAGCCATCGCTGCGCACCTTCATGGTCTCGAGCTCAACCTCGGCCGCATTGGCCTCGAAGCGGGAATGCTCTCCCAGCATCTATACGCCGGACTGGCCGCGGCGGGGCTTCCCGTCATTTGCGTCGAAACGCGCCACATGAAGGCCGCGCTGGCTGCGCAGCTCAACAAGACCGATCGCCATGACGCTCGCGGCATCGCACAGATGATGCGCGTCGGTCTCTTCAAGCCAGTGCATGTAAAGACGCCCACAAGTCAGAGGCTGCGCACGGTTCTGACAGCGCGCCAGTTGCTGAGGAACAAGCTGCAGGATGTCGAGAACGAGATCCGCGGCCTCATTCGCAACTTCGGTTATCACCTCGGCAAGGTTACCGCTCGCGACTTCGAGCCGCGCGTCCGAGAACTCCTCACAGAAAGCGATCTGGACATCGTCGCCGACCCGCTATTGACCGTTCGCCGGGCGCTTCGCCAGGAGTTCGCTCGGCTGGATGATGTTCTGGTCCGCCTGGCGCGAGACGATGCAATCTCTCGACGGCTGATGACCGTTCCGGGTGTCGGCCCGGTGGTCGCACTCACCTTCCGCGCCACTGTCGACGTGCCTGCACGATTCAGCCGTTCACGAACGGTGGGCGCGCACTTCGGTCTAACACCGCGCAAGCACCAATCGGGCGAGGTCGATCGAACCGGCCGCATCTCGAAGTGGGGCGACGCGATGATGCGAAGTGCGCTCTACGAGGCAGCGCAGGTGCTCCTGACGCGCGTCAAACGCTGGTCGGCATTGAAGGCCTGGGCCGCGCAGGTGTCCCGGCGGCGCGGCCATAAGAAGGCTATCGTCGCGCTGGCTCGCCGGATCGGGGTGATCCTTCATCGCATGTGGGTGGACGGCACCGAGTTTAACTGGGGCACGCCGCCGGTGACGACGGCTGTGAACTGATGAGCTTCGACCGGGCGTAAGCCCGATCCGAGCGGCTCCCCGCGAGGGGACGAGGGACGGTGAGTTCGCAAATACGACTTGACCGCGTCGGCCTTTCCTACGCGATGTCGCATTATAGATTGTTCCACCGGCTCTTCTGATCCCATCCTGTGGCGGCTCTGATGCCGACCACGAAGAGAAGCATGATCCTCGCGGGAGTGCCGATCAGGTCCTGTCGTTGTCCGGCTGAACCAATTCGAGATGGCTCACGCCAAGGGCCTGGGCGAGTTCATACAGCGTGATGACGGTCGGATTCCGCCGCCCGCGCTCAAGGCTGCTGAGGTACTGTTGGCTGAATCCGGAACGCGCTTCGACCTCCTCCTGGGTCAGGCCCTTCTCCCGACGCAGGCGGGCGAAGTTCCGGCCGACCAGTTTGCGCATATCCATGCGCTACCGGTCGCAGTTTACACACTATGAGTTTATCAACTATAGTATGTATCTGAACGATTGGAGTGAGATAGGGGGCGTGCAAGCGGCACGGCCCGAATAGAGAAGTCGTAGTTCTGGAGTGCGTGCGTATCCCGGTGGGAGGTGATCATGTATGATCACCGCTCGCCAATCTCGGGCTGCGCGCGCGTTACTGGGATGGACACAGGAGACGCTCGCCGACAAGGCCCAGGTCGCATTGACCGCACTCAAACGCCTCGAATCCCAAAGCGGGCTCGAGGTGTTCGAGTCCACCCGCGACCAGGTGCGCCGCGCTCTCGAAGCGGCCGGGATCGTTTTCTTGTCGACGGATAAGGGCGAGGGCGTGTTGCTGCAACACGATACGGTCAACACCGACAAACGGTGAAACAGCGGCCAGCGTGATGTCAGGTTCTCGTCAAAAGGAATGGCTATCTTCCGCCGAAGATGGTTAACAAATACGTTACCCGAACGTGAGCGAATGATGGGCCGCGCGACACAGACATATCTCGACACACCACCGTCCAGCCAGACGCTGACGTCTTATGATCGCGAGCATATGAAACTCTACATGCGCCTTCTCGATGCCGAGCGTGATGGCGCCGATTGGCGCGAAGCTGTGCAGGTTCTCTTTGGCCTCGATCCAGAGTGCGATCCCGACCGCTGCCGCTCCATCCATGATACTCATCTCGCTCGCGCGCATTGGATGACCGAACACGGCTACCGCGAACTGGTCCGCGAAAGCCAGCGCAATTCCTGACGCGTGATGCGTGCCGCGCATCACCTGTTGACCATCGCCTGACTTCCTCAATTCAACGCGTGCGGGAATCCTGACCCTTCTCAATTCGTTTGAGTAGACCCGGGAGGCCGCGATGACCCCTGACGCATCGACTTGGCGTTCGTCGGCGCAATACGACCATCTGGATGAACTGACGGCATCCGATCTGGCCTGGGAATGGCTGCGCCGCAATGACGATTATGACGCAGATTTTGAAGCCTCAATTGCCGACCATGGAGACCCCCAACCGCTGACCGAACGGATCCGGCAGCGCTGGGGGTTGCGATTTCCCTGTCGATCCGCTGGTCCCGCCACCCGATGCGCCGGTCTTCTGGCTCCCAGCGGAGGACACAAGTGTGGTGGTGCTGACCGAAGCCCCTTCGGAACTTGACGACAGCACTGACGGCGCTCCGCCGAACTGGCGCCTCGACTTCTCGGTCGAGAACGCTGGCGCGGAGTTCCATGTCCCGCTTGGCAATGGGCGGAAGCTCCAGATCTTCGACGGCGCCATTATGGGGGACGCGATCGCGGTCGCCGTCGTCCCTCTCAGCCTCGCCGGTTTCGACCGGATCGAGGCCATTCAACGCTTCCTTTCGGCCCTGCATGGTCGCGCGATCCCGCCGGATACGCGCCTGACACGCCAGCAACGCGCGCGCCTCCGACGGATGCTGCGGGCCTTCGATGGCCATCGGGCCGGCGCGACGCAGCAGGAGATCGCGCGGGTTCTTCTGAACACCGGCCGGCTTGAGCGGGACGAATGGCAGGCGTCCTCGGCCCGTCATGCCATCAAGGCACTCCTGCGCGACGCCCGTTCCATGGTCGCCGGCGGTTATCGGAAACTCCTGCGTCATCGCCGCCCACGATAACGCGATCCTTTGCCCTGATGGTGGGCGATTTCGATACCCCCCAACTTCGCCCTGCAACTCGCCGCTCTTCCTGCGCCACCGTGGTCATTGCCCGCCGCTGATCCGCAGCGGCCGCTTGCAACCCCACGGAGGCCCGATCATGCCACATGAACCCGTCGTCCTGCCGCCGCGTTTTCTACGGACCAAGGAGGCCGCGACCTTTCTCAGCCTCTCGGCCCGGACCCTCGAAAAGCACCGCACCTACGGAACCGGGCCAGCCTATCGGAAGCTTGGCGGCCGTGTGGTCTATGCCATCGACGATCTTGAGGCCTGGACCGAGCGCGGCGCGGTGACCTCCACCTCCGATCCGCGCGGCTCCGTGCTGCCCGCCAAGCGTCATGCGTTTCCGTCCGGCCCGCAGGCCGGTCGTTACGCCCGCTGATCGCAGCCGGTTCCCTTCATGACGGTGCGACGCCGATCCCTTTCTGAGCGCGGGCAGCTCGACCTGTTCCGGGCGCTCCCCGGCGATTTCGCGCCACGAGACGCGCAGGATCTCATGGCCTATCCCTTCTTCTCCCTCGCCAAGTCGAAGCGCATCGCGCCCATCGACTTCGCCGCCGGCAATGTCTCCATCCGGGTCGAGGCTGTTCCCGATCACGGCATGGCCACGATCTGGGACGCCGATATTCTGATCTGGGCGGCGAGCCAGATCGTCGAAGCCCGCGACAGCGGCCTTCGCACCTCCCGGCTGATGGCCGCCACGCCCTACGAGATTCTCACCTATGTCGGGCGCGGCACCGGCTTGCGCGACTATCAGCGCCTGAAGGCGGCGCTCGACCGGCTGCAATCGACCACGATTTCCACCTCGATCCGCCAGCCGGTCGAAGGGCGCCGGCATCGCTTCTCCTGGATCAACGAATGGCAGGAACGCACCGACCATAGCGGCAGACCCGATGGCATCGAGATGATCGTGCCGGACTGGTTCTACCAGGCCGTCCTCGACGATGCGCTCGTGCTGACCATCGACCGGACCTATTTCGATCTCACCGGCGGCCTCGACCGCTGGCTCTACCGCCTGGTGCGCAAGCACGGCGGCCGCCAGCGCGATGGCTGGCGGTTCGATTTCCGTCACCTTCACCAGAAATCCGGCAGCCTGTCGCCGTTCAAGCGCTTCGCCTTCGAGTTGCGCGACATCATCCGGCGCCAGCCGCTGCCGGGCTATTCGCTGTTTCTCGAGGCCGAGGTCGGCGGGCGAATGCTGCTGGCCTTCGAGCCGCTCGCGCCCTGTGGAAAACCTGTGGATGGCCTCGTGCTATCGGGAACCCGGACTATCGTGCTATCGGGAACCGGAGGCTCGTGCTATCAGGAACCGAAACCGGGCTTAACACCCGGAACCCATTCAGGAAATCGCGCCCTTAACTTAGAGTCTAACAAAGAGTCTTCTTTAACTGTTTCTGTGGGTGTGAAGAACGCGCCCAGTGCCACCCGCGATCAACTTGCCAGTGATCGTGGATGTTCGCAAGAAGCTGCATCGGATCGTTCCCGATCCTTCGGCCTTCCGTGGGTCCCAGGCGTCAAGCCGGAGGACACGCCATGAGCGGATCGTCGACATCGCCCCGAGCGGCTCACGCTTCTTTCCGTGGTCGATATCGGGATCGCCACAAGCAGGGATCGGAAGGTCAGGCGGCCAAGCTAACTCGCGTCTTCGCAGTCGCAAGGTGCGATGCGGACAAGACTCTGAACGTACTCACCCGAACCCTCGTCCCCTCGGGGGACATCTCTCCGCCGCAGCGGATCTCTCAGCCTCTGTCAGCCGGCATACGTGGGGATGACCGACAGACGGGCCTAAACGCCGGGAACGGGCTTCGGCGCGATTGCCTGGCCGTCACCCGTTTTCCAGAGGAAGGTGGTTCCCTCGACCCAGATGCGGTGCATCAGCACGGCCATCCGGCGCGCCAGCGCAGTGACGGCACGTTTGTGGCCTCGGTTCTTCACCAGCCGCATGCCCCATGCCTTCAGCGACGACCACCGCTTCACACGCGTCAGCAGGACGTGCGCGGCCCCGTAGAGCGCAGCTCGCGCCATCGCGTCACCGCTCTTGGACACGCGGCCGTTCCAGTCGACCTCACCGGACTGGTAGGCGCGCGGCGTCAGGCCGAGATGTGCGCCGACAGACTTCGACCGTCGGAACCGCGACGGCACATCGATGGTCGCGCGATAGGTCAGCGCCACGATCGGGCCGACGCCAGGCACCGTCATCAGGCGCCGACACACATCGTCATGGCGGGCGAAGTCCAGGCCGACCTTTTGCAGATTGGCATATTCGCCAGCCAGCGCACGCCTCGCGGCAAGCATCGGATTGAGCGCCCGCATCAGCATCGTTCGATCGCCAGCCAGTTCCAGAACGCGTGCCTCGAAGTTGCGCTTGGACACGACGCCCATCTTCAAGCCGAAGCTGCGCAGCATCCCGCGGATCGCCAGCTCGATATCCATCAGCTTGCGCACCAAGGTCTGCCGCGCCACGAGCAGGAAGCGCAGCTCCTGCGCGGTCTGCGTCTTCACATGCACCGCGCGGAACCAGCCGGTGCGCATGATGTTGGCGATCCCGCGCGCGTCATTGCGGTCGGTCTTGTTCGGCATCGCCGACAGCGCCGCCTTGGCGTGCCGCGTCTCGATGCACACGACTGGCAGCTCGGCCTCGGCCATCCCTCCATAAAGCCATTGCGATGGAGCGCCGGCTTCAAGGCCGATGCGCTTCATGGCCATGCCGCATTGCGCGAAGAATGCGACGAGGTCGTCGGGTTCGGAAGCAATCTTGGCTTCCTTCACCACAACGCCATCGGCATCCACGATGCAAATGCTCGTCATCGCAAGGGAAACGTCCAGTCCTGCAAAGTAGTCCATTGTCTCTCTCCATTCCGGTTGGTGAACGTTCGGCAAATGCCGGTGAGATCACCGTTCACGGTATGGCAAGAGGCGCTTTCTCCACACGCGACGAGAACAGAAACAGTTACCCCAGCTAACTTTGAAGAGCGCGCGCGCGATGTGGAAAACCTCATCCGCGACACCGCCAGAAGCCTTGGTAGAGCCGCTAAGAAGAGGGCATCCGACGCCCCGGCATCGCCTCGACCGGCATCTGATCGAGGCGCAACCGAGGCTCCTGAATCTGCAGAAAGACCCCGCCTGCCTCTCGATCTGCCGGGGGGGTGCAAATGATCATCGCGCTCCTCAACCAGAAGGGCGGTGTCGGCAAGACGACGCTGGCGCTGCATCTTGCCGGTGAACTGGCTCAGGGTGGCAAGCGCGTCACCCTGATCGACGCCGATCCGCAAGGCTCCGCCCTCGACTGGTCGCAACAACGCGCGCGTGAGGGCCTGCCACGCGCCTTCGGCACCGTTGGCCTGGCCCGCGACACGCTGCATCGCGAAGCGCCCGAACTCGCCCGCGATGTCGATCGCATCGTCATCGACGGGCCACCGCGCGTCGCCGGCCTCATGCGCTCCGCGCTGCTCGCCGCCGATCTCGTGCTGATCCCGGTGCAGCCATCGCCGTTCGACGGCTGGGCTTCGGCGGAGATGCTCGCCCTCCTGGCGGAGGCGCGCATCTACCGGCCCCAGCTCGTTGCCCGCTTCGTGCTCAACCGCTGCGGTGCCCGCACCGTCATCGCCCGCGAGACCGCCGAGACGCTGGCGGACCACGATCCTCCCGTGCTCACCAGCGCCATCGGCCAGCGCGTCGTCTTCGCCGACGCCGCGCAGACCGGGCGGCTCGTCCGCGAGATCGGGCGCCGATCACCCGCCGCGCGCGAGATTGCCGCCCTGGCCGCCGAGATCGGCCTGCTGGGGATCGGGAGGGTATCGGCATGACGATCCTTACCGGCGACTGCCGCGAAGAAATGCCCTGGCACGCACCCTACGACATGATCATCGCCGATCCGCCCTATGGCGACACTTCGCTCGCCTGGGATCGGCGCGTCGAGGGCTGGGTCGTGCTGGCGCGCGCCGCCCTCAGGCCGACCGGCTCGCTCTGGGTCTTCGGCTCGCTGCGCAGCTTCATGGCGACCGCCGACCGCTTCACTGACGCCGGCTTGCGGATCGCGCAGGAGATCGTCTGGGAAAAGCAGAACGGCACCGGCTTTCATGCCGACCGCTTCAAGCGGGTGCATGAACTGGCCGTCCAGTTCTATCCCGCCGAGACCGCTTGGCGTGACATCTACAACGACGTCCAGACCACGCCCGACGCGACGGCCCGCACGGTGCGGCGCAAGCAGCGCCCGCCCCATACCGGCCAGATCGACGCCGGCCATTATGTCAGCCATGACGGCGGGCCGCGCCTCATGCGCTCGGTCATCTACCTGCGCAACTGCCACGGCCGCGCCATCCATCCGACCGAAAAGCCGTCGGCGCTCCTGGAGATCCTGATCCGCACGAGCTGCCCCGAAGGCGGCCTGGTCGGCGACTGGTTCGCCGGTTCCGGCGCGGCCGGGGAAGCCTGCCGGCTTTCCGGCCGGCGCTATCTCGGCTGCGAGATCGACCCCGACATGGCCGAGTGCGCGCGGGCGCGCATCGCCACCGTGCTGCCATTCCATGACGGAATTTCGTCATGACGGCGCGCACCGAGAAGCGCTGCTTCGCTACGCGCCCGGCCGATCCCGATAGCTGGATCAAGGCCGGCGACGCGCCGCCAAAGCGCACGGATACCGCCGACGCCTATTCGGCGCGGCTGACCGTGGACATCACGCCGGCGCTGCGCGGCCGCATCAAGATCGCGGCCTTCCAGCGCGGCATCACCGTCGCCGACATGCTGCGCGACCTGCTGGCGCGCGAGTTTCCCGACATAGGGGGAGACCGCCCATGATCGGCATCGACGCCCATGACGGCGATCTGACCCGCGCGGAACTGACCTGGGTGGAAGGCAAGACCGAATACTGGATCAGATTCGGCCATGCGACTGGTGAGCAGATCCTCGATCGCAACCGGCGTGTTGTATTCTTCCATCCCGGCACGGTGTTTGCGTTCGTCCGCTGGGCGGCGAACGACCACGGCACGATCATTTCGCGCCTCGACATCCTGCGCGCGGTTGCGCCGGGCCAGTCCTATCAGACGCTGCCCTTCGTCCGTCCAGGCGGCGAAATCCTGCTGAAGATCGAAGGCTGGCCGAAGGTCGAGGCTGTCCTTCGCCATGTCGACGGGATCGAGGCCATAGGTGTCGATCCGGCCCAAGTCGATCCCGATCATTGGCGGCACGTCTCCCACTGGATAAACGCAGGCGAAGCGCCGCGTCCCTACACCGCGGAGCGTCATCAGGCATGGCTCTGGCGGCGGGAGATCGCCCCATGACGCGCTTTCGCTATGTCATGGTGACGACGGTTGCCACGCTCGGGATCGCCTTTGCCGGATTCGTTCCGACTGCGCCAAGGCTGGTCTGGAACGCATCGGCCAGCGTGCCGATCGGGTTCTATACTGTCGCACCCGACGACCGGATCGCGGTGCCCGATCTGGTCGCCGTCATCCCACCCGAACCCTTCGCCTCGTTTATGGTCGAGCGCGGCTACGTCGCACGCGACGTGCCGCTTCTGAAGCACGTTCTCGGCCTGCCCGGACAGCGCCTGTGCCGCGATGGCCGCGCCATTATCGTCGACGGCGTTCCGCTCGGCGAGGCGCGCGACCACGACAGCTTCGGCCGAGACCTGCCGGTCTGGCAGGGCTGTCGCGTCATCGCCGAGGGCGAAGTGTTCCTGATGAACCCGGACGTCGGCGACAGCCTCGACGGCCGCTATTTCGGCCCGTTCCCCGCCTCGGCGGTGATCGGCCACGCGATCCCGCTTTTCACCGACGAAGACGGCGAGGGCCGCTTTGTCTGGCGCGCGCCGATGCGGTGACAGCGCGTCCAGAGCGGGGCCGTTGAGCCGTCCCGCGTCTTCTCCACCGCATAGGAAAGGAGCCTTCCATGGCACAGATCGGCCAGTTTACCCGCACCCCGTCCGGCTATTCCGGGCGACTCCGCACGCTCTCGCTGGACGTCGAGCTGACCTTTACGCCGTCGGAAAATGCGGACGCCGACAAGGCGCCTGCCTATCGCATCCATCTCGGCGATGAGTATGGGCCGGAAGTCGGCGCAGGCTGGAAACATTCCGGCGAGCGCGCGGGACCGTTCGTCTCCGTGCTTCTCGACGATCCAGTTTTCCAGCAGCCGATCCGCGCCCGCCTGTTCCAGTCGGACGAAGACGGCCGCGACTGGGGCTTGCACTGGACCCGCCAAAAGAAGCGCGACGAGCAGGAGTGATCATGGTCACGTCCTGCATCCGTCCCGCCTCGGGGAGATGTGGCGCCCGCCGCCGCATCCTCCTCCTTCTTCTTTCCGGCCTGTTCGTCACAGCCATTGCCCCGCTGCCCGGCCTGGCGCAGATCGCCGTGATGGGTCGTGCCGTCGCCGTGCATCCGCACGGCGCCCATATCGAAGAGGCTTCGCAGCGGTTCGGCATCCCGGCGGCATGGATCTTCGCCGTGATGCAGGTCGAAAGCGCGGGCAATATGCACGCCATATCGTCTGCCGGCGCGATGGGGCTGATGCAGGTCATGCCCTCGACTTGGGCGGAGCTGCGCATCCGCCATGCTCTCGGCCGCGACCCCTTCGAGCCGCGCGACAACATCCTCGCGGGCACCGCCTACCTACGCGAGATGTGGGATCGCTACGGCAATGTTGCCGCGATGCTCGCGGCCTACAATGCCGGTCCCGGTCGCTACGATGAATACCGCGCGACGGCTCGTCCGCTGCCTGCCGAGACGCGCGCCTATGTCGCTGCTTTGACGCCGATCCTGCTCGGCGAGCGGCCTTCCGGCAGCGGCTCGACGGTCGCTCCGCCGCCCGACTGGCGCGAGGCGGCGCTCTTCGTCGCGCGTGAAATCGGCGCTTCCGCTGCCGATCCCGCGTCCCCCGACCGCACGCCGGACGATGCCCCTTCGCTCGTCCCGGCGGCACCGGACGCACTCACCGCCTTGCAGTCGGAGGGGCTGTTCGTCGCCCGCGATGCCGGTGGGGACCGGCCATGAGCAGCGGCACCGCAATTCGCATCCCATCGGGCGCTGGCGTGTCATGGAGGGCGCAGAGGGTGGCGGCAGGCACCACGACCGAAAGATGGCGAGATAAAAGGCCGCACGGTGCGGCTGTGGCGGGCGGTTGTTTTTGTTCAGGTTTCCGGCGCGTCCCGCACCGTGCGGCGCTGGCGCGCACCGTGCGCTGCGCGCTCCTCTTCCTGATTTTCCTTGATGATTTGCACCGTGCGGGGGCGCCCCATGTCCGATGACAACGAGTTCCGCATCCGTCCGGGCCGTATCCGCTCGACCCGCGCGCAACAGGCGAGGCCCTTTGTCGCCCAGGCGCTCGCCGCCGCCCAGAAAGCCGGCGGACGCGTCTCGCGCTCCGGCAAGATCACCTCGGGCAACCGCTCACGCTTCGGGCGCGGTCAGCGCGCCAGCATCCAGGCCAACCGGCTTCTCACCGGACGCTCGCGCATCGCCGTCATCAAGACCCGCGTGGTTCGCCAAACGGCACGCTCGGCTCCGCTCGGCGCACACCTTAATTATCTGCGCCGCGATGGCGTGACCCGCGACGGGGAAAAGGCGCGGATGTTCGGCCCGGAAAGGGACGACATGGATGTCGGCGCTTTCGCGGAAAAGTGCCAGGACGACAGGCATCATTTCCGCTTCATCGTCTCGCCCGAAGACGCGGTGGACATGGCCAATCTGAAGGATCACGCCCGCGAGCTGATGGGGCAGATGGAGAAGGATCTCGGCACGCGCCTCGATTGGGTCGCCGTCGATCACTGGAACACCGACAATCCCCATATCCATATCATCCTGCGCGGCCGCACCGACGATGGCCAGGACCTGGTGATTTCCCGCGACTACATCAAGGAGGGCATGCGCGCCCGTGCGCAGGATCTGGTCACGCAGGAACTCGGGCCCCGCACCGATCTGGAGATCCACCGCAATCTGGAGCGGCAGGTCGAGGCGGAACGCTGGACGCAGCTCGACCGGCAGCTTGTGCGCGACGCCGGCAAGTCCGGCATCATCGACCTTGCCCCGCTTCCCGACCGCCAGCCGGACGAGTTTCATACTCTGAAGGTGGGGCGGCTGCGAACCCTTGAAATCCGCGGGCTTGCCGAAGAGATCGGCCTCTCGCAATGGTTCATCAAGCCCGAAGCCGAAGCGGTCCTGCGTGAACTGGGCGAGCGCGGCGACATCATCAAGCGCATGCACCGTGCCCTGACCGAACGCGGCATCGAACGCGGCTCGGCCAGCTATGTCCTCGCCGGCGAAAGCCTTGACGTTCCCGTCATCGGCCGCCTGGTCGAGCGCGGCCTCGACGACGAGTTGAAGGGCACCGCTTATGCCGTGGTCGACGGCACCGACGGGCGGACCCATCACATCAAGCTGCCGCATCTCGACGCCGCCGGCGACAGTCCGCCCGGTTCCATCGTCGAGTTGCGATCCTGGGAGGACCCGCAGGGGCAGCGCCGCGTCGCGCTCGCCGTCCGCGCCGATCTCGATCTTGGTGCGCAAGTCGGCGCCTCGGGCGCGACCTGGCTCGACCGGCAGGCCATCGCCCGCGATCCGATCGCGCTGTCGGACAGCGGTTTCGGCGCTGAGGTCCGTCAGGCTCTGGACGAACGCGCTGAACATCTGATCGGCGAGGGCTTTGCCGAGCGGCAGGGCGGTCGCGTCGTCTTCGCGCGCCGGCTGCTCAGCACCTTGCGCCAACGCGAACTCGACAACCTCGGCGAGAAGCTCGCAACCGAGACCGGCATGTCCTTCGAGCGCGCAGCCAGCGGCGAATATGTCGCCGGCTCCTATCGCCAGCGTTTCGCGCTCGCCTCCGGCCGCTTCGCCATGATCGACGACGGCCTCGGCTTCCAGCTCGTGCCCTGGTCGCCCTCTCTCGAAAAACAGATCGGCCGTCACGTCTCCGGCGTAGCCCGCGATGATGGCGGCGTAGATTGGGACTTCGGGCGCAAGCGCTCCCTCGGCCTTTAGCCTCAACCAGAAAGGACCATCGCAATGTCCGCGACCAAGATCCTCTGGGGACAGATCACCATCGTCTTCCTCATCATCCTCGCCACCACCTGGGGCGCGACCCAGTATGTCGCCTCGAGCCTCGGTTATCAGGCGCAACTCGGGCCGCCCTGGTTCGTGATGTTCGGCGTGCCGATCTATTATCCGCCCGCGATCTTCTGGTGGTGGTATTTCTACGAAGCCTATGCGCCGCCGATCTTCGCCAAGGGCGGGATCATCGCGGCATCGGGCGGCTTCATCGCCATTGCCGTCGCCATCGGCATGTCGGTCTGGCGGGCGCGCGAGGCGAAAAACGTCGCCACCTATGGCTCGGCGCGATGGGCCGGGAAAGGAGAGATCAAGGCGGCGGGCCTGCTCGATCCCGATGGTGTTGTTCTCGGCCGTTACGAGAAGGACTATCTACGCCATGACGGGCCGGAGCATGTCCTGTGCTTTGCCCCGACACGTTCGGGCAAAGGCGTCGGCCTCGTCGTCCCGTCGCTGCTGACCTGGCCGGGGTCGGCCATCGTCCACGACATCAAGGGTGAGAACTGGCAGCTCACCTCCGGCTTCCGCTCGCAGCACGGCCGCGTGCTGCTCTTCGACCCGACCAACCCGAAATCCTCGGCCTACAATCCGCTGCTGGAAGTGCGCCGCGGCGAGTGGGAGGTGCGCGACGTCCAGAACATCGCCGACATCCTCGTCGATCCGGAAGGCAGTCTCGACAAGCGCAACCATTGGGAAAAGACCAGCCATTCGCTGCTGGTGGGCGCCATCCTGCATGTGCTTTACGCCGAACCCGACAAGACCCTGGCAGGTGTGGCCAAATTCCTGTCCGATCCGAAGCGCCCGGTGGATTCCACGTTGCGCGCCATGATGAAGACCGCGCATCTGGGCGAAGCGGGGCCGCACCCGGTCGTTGCCAGCGCCGCGCGCGAGCTGCGCAACAAGTCCGAGAACGAGCGCAGCGGCGTGTTGTCGACGGCGATGTCGTTTCTCGGCCTGTATCGCGATCCGGTCGTGGCCGAAGTCACACGCCGCTCCGACTGGCGCATCAGCGATATTGTGGGAGGCGATCAGCCGGTCACGCTTTACCTCGTCGTGCCGCCCTCCGACATCAACCGCACCAAGCCGCTGATGCGATTGCTGCTCAATCAGATCGGCCGTCGCCTGACCGAAGACCTGCAGGCGAACGCCGGGCGGCATCGGCTCCTTCTGATGCTGGACGAGTTTCCGGCGCTGGGCAGGCTCGATTTCTTCGAGACCGCGCTGGCTTTCATGGCCGGCTACGGTCTGAAATCATTCCTGATCGCGCAGTCGCTGAACCAGATCGAGAAAGCCTACGGGCCGAACAACTCGATCCTCGACAACTGCCATGTCCGCGTCAGCTTCGCCACCAACGACGAGCGCACGGCGAAACGGGTGTCGGATGCGCTCGGCACCGCCACCGAGATGAAGGCGATGAAGAACTATGCCGGCCATCGCCTGTCGCCCTGGCTCGGGCACCTTATGGTCTCGCGCTCGGAAACCGCGCGCCAGTTGCTGACGCCGGGCGAGATCATGCAGCTTCCCCCACATGAGGAGATCGTCATGGTGGCGGGCATCCCCCCGATCCGGGCGACGAAGGCGCGCTATTACGAGGACGCCCGGTTTCGCGAGCGCGTTCTGTCACCGCCTGAATTGAAAGGTCCCGAAGAAACGCGGCCCGACGACTGGACCAAGCTTCCGATCCCGGCGCGACCGGAAGGCGCCACGGATCACGGCGACCAGAGAACCAATGACGAAGATCCGACCGAATCCGAACGCCGATTGCAGCCTGAACTCAGCCGCGTAAAGCCCGTGGAGAAGAAAAAGCCCCTCGAGAACGAATTCGAGATCGCGCCGCCCGATGAAGTTGAGGAAGAGGCCATGCAAAATCGGCGCATGATCCGCCAGGTGCAGGGCATTGCCCGGCAGGTTGCCATGGACCCGAACGACGGCATGGAGCTGTAGCGCCATGGCCAATCTCCGGAAGAAGAAAAAACTCACCGTCTATCTGGACCCCGATGTCGAAAAAGCCCTGACCGAGTTTGCCGCGCGGCGGGACCGGTCGCAGTCGATGATCGGCGAGGCGGCCATCGCCTCATTCCTGTCTCCCGACGATGCCGAACGCCGAGAGGCGATAATCGCCAAGCGCCTCGATCGACTCGATCGCCGCATGGACCGGCTTGAACGAGACGTCGGCATCGCCGTCGAAAGCCTGGCGGTCTTCATCCGCTTCTGGGTCAACACCACACCGGCCTTGCCTGAGCCGGCGGCAAAGGCCGCGAAGGCCAAATCAGCGGAGCGATACGAGGCGTTCATCACCGCGCTCGGTCGCCGCCTCGCACAGGGACCGAAGCTGCGGCAGGAGGTGTCGGAGGATGTGACGGATCAGAGAGTTGAATTTGGCCGCCTTAGTCGTTGACACGAGTTCCCGCTCCCGGTTGGCTGAGCAGTAACAAGGATCCGCCGGAAGCGGCCTTCGCGACTGTCGCGGTCTTTGGGATTTTCGCGAATTATCCTAAGGTGATGGCTGTATATTCACTCGACTTTGGAGGAACAGCCTTGAGACTTGCCATTGCCAGCCTGTTCGCCATCGGTCTCGCCGTCCCTGCCTTCGCCCAGACGGAACCGCCCGCAGATTTTGACGAAGCCGCATGGCAGGCCGAATGGGACGCGGGCGACACGGATGGCGACGGCAAGCTGAGCCGGGAAGAGGCGAAAGCCGGGAATCCGAACATGACCGATGAAGTCTTCGACCAGATCGACACCGATGGCGACGGTTTCATCAGCCCCGCGGAAGACAAGGCCGCGCTCTTCGAAGCACGCGGCAAAACCACAAATGAATAGGGTATGGGCGGGGGCTTTTGGCGCAACGGTGTTTGTCGCGGCAGCATCCGTGGCAGGCGCGGAGGCGCCCACGTCCGCCAGACCGGCCGGGTTGCCTGAGAACTATGTTCCTGAAATCCCCTCGCATGAGATGGAGCCGGACACCGGCCCGCTTTCGGCCGCCCTACAGGAGCGTTTCCGCGACCGTATCGCCGGTATCTTCATCGAGCGCGAGCCCGATTTCCATGTCGTCGTCAGGCTAACGGGAGACCGGGTCAGGCTAACGGGAGACCGGGATGCGGGCACGCTTCAGTACCAATTGGGCGAAGATCGGGTGCGTGTCGAAGTCCTGACAGGCGCATCCCATACCGTCGATCAACTGGTCGCCGCGTTGGATGACCGCCAGATGATTACGCGCGTTCTTCCCGATGGCTACGGCGGATATGTCGATGAGCGCACCGGATATGTGGTTCTTACGGTTCTCCCCGGAACAGAGCTTGCCGGTGGCAGCGAAGCATCCCTTTCGGCTGCTTTGGGCGTGCCGATCCGCATCATCGAAGGGGAACCCGCTACAATCGGTCCAGCACCACAGCAGCGGGAAGAGCGGTAATCCATTGCGGCCCGGATTCCGGGCCGCGACGTGTCGCAAAAATCAGTCGCACAATTTTGACTTTCGCACGCGACATTTGCGACAGAAATTCCCCTGAAAATTCAACGTTGGCCTGACCTGCTACAAAAATCAGGGATCTTCGTGACGGCTTCTCAAAACTTATCGTTGCTTCCCGCTTCTCCTTTGATCGGCCCCCATAACAGCGCGACGAGGGCGAGATTGGCGATGGCGAGAGCTGCCAGCGCCACAAGAGTTTGATCGGTGCCCCCGACCGAAAGCAGGATCGCACCCACGGTTGGGCCGGCAGCTTGGGCGACGAGACTGGGCCGGGCAAGCCGCCCCATGATCGGCGCATAGCGGGAAGGTCCGAACAGGGCGAGCGGGAGCGCACCCTTGGCGATCGAGAAGATGCCATTGCCGGCCCCGTAGAGGATGAGCGACAGGCCGATGATGAGAAAACCTGCCGCGAGCATCGTCACCCCTGCCGCGCTCAGGACGGAGGCGGCCGCGAGTGTCCAGAAGGGATGATGCCTCCCCCCGCTCGCCATTTCGCCAATTCGGCCGGCGACTTGGGCCGGGCCTATCAGCGCGCCGAGGGCTACAGCTTCGCCCAGCGACAGCCCGCGTTGCTGCAACAGGGTCAGCAGATGCACCGATATGATGGTGACGCCCAATCCGGCCAGCACCACGATCGCCATCATGATCAGATAGGCCCGGCGCTCATGGTCGCGCAGCTTGATCGCAGGAGCTTGGTCTTTGCCACCGATCGGCCTGGGCTTGCCGTTGCTCGGAAGGACCAGCAGCACGAGCGGCAGGCAGATCGCGAGATGAATGCCGGCATAGGCCATGCAGGCCCCGCGCCATCCCAGATGCTCCAGAAACAAGGCCGAGAGCGGCCAGCAGACCGTGCTTGCGAAGCCGCCCCACAAGGTCAGTGTAGTGATGGCGGATCGCGCGGAACGGCCATAATAGCCCCCGAGCGTGGCAAATGCCGCATCATAAAGGCCGGCCCCCATGCCGATACCGAGCACGATCCATCCGGCGACGAATACCCATAGGGACGGCGCAGCCGCAAGGATGACGAGGCCGGCAGCGAACAGCAGGCAAGCCAGAGCAAGGATGGGACGCCCGCCGTGCTGGCCAATGGCGTCACCCACGCGCGGGGAAACGACGCCGGCCGCGAGCAGGCCAATGGAGAGAGCGCCGACGATCCATGAAAGCGGCCAACCCGTATCGGCCGCGATCGGGGCGGCGAGAACGGCGAGCAGGTAATAGGAGCTGCCCCATGCAAATATCTGTACGATGCCGAGCGCGGAGATGACGGGCCACCTTCTCGCGTCGGGAGACAGGCCCGTTTGAGCCGGCAGGTTTGTCGTCACCGGACGCGCTTGAGCGCCATACGCTCTTCCAGCTTTTGGGCGGTTTCCTTGCGCTCGCTGTAGCGGTCGGTGAGGTAAGGAGCGACGTCGCGGGTCAGAAGCGTGAACTTCACCAGTTCCTCCATCACATCGACCACCCGGTCGTAATAGGATGAAGGCTTCATTCGACCCGCTTCGTCGAACTCCTGATATGCCTTGGCGACCGAGGACTGGTTGGGGATGGTGATCATCCGCATCCAGCGGCCGAGGACGCGAAGTTGGTTGACGGCGTTGAAACTCTGCGAGCCGCCAGAGACTTGCATCACGGCCACTGTGCGGCCCTGGGTGGGGCGAACTGCGCCAACCGCGAGCGGTATCCAGTCGATTTGCGCCTTGAGGACTCCGCTCATGGCACCGTGACGTTCGGGGCTGGTCCAGACCTGCCCTTCGGACCATTCCGAAAGTTTCCGAAGCTCCTGCACCTTCGGATGATCAACGGGCGCACCATCAGGCAGCGGCAGGCCGTGCGGATCGAACACACGGGTTTCCGCGCCGAAGTGGTTGAGGAGCCGTTCGGCTTCGAGCGTGAGCAGCTTGCTATAGGAGCGTTCACGCAACGAGCCGTAGAGCAGGAGAATGCGCGGCGGATGAGCAGAGGGCGTCGTTCGTAGGCGTTCAGCCGATGGGCTGTCGAGCACCGCGCGGACCACATTAGGAAGGTCGGAAACCGTCATGGCTTGGCCTCGGCCGGAACGGCAACGGGCGTCCCTTTCTCGGGAAACCACTTCGCGCCGAGCCTGAGCGCGACATGAACGAGCAGGATCAGTGCGGGCACTTCCACGAGCGGGCCGATGACGGCGGCGAAGGCCACCGGCGATGCGAGACCGAATGCCGCGATGGCGACCGCGATGGCCAACTCGAAATTATTGCCGGCAGCGGTGAAGGCGATGGCCGTGGTGCGCGGATAATCCGCCTCGATCAGCCGGCCCATCGCGAAGCTGATGAGGAACTGGATGACGAAATAAAGCGCCAGGGGAATGGCTATGCGCAGGACATCGAGAGGCAGCGACACCACGTCCGCGCCCTTGAGGCTGAACATGGCGACAATGGTGAACAGCAGCGCGGCTAGCGTTATGGGGCTGATGCGCGGCAGAAATTCGTGCTCATACCAGCCCGCGCCTTTGCGAGCGATGAGGATGCGGCGCGTCAGGAACCCGGCGAGGAAGGGAATGCCGAGATAGATCAGCACCGCTTCGGTAATGGTCCAGAAGCTCACGTCTATGACGCTGCCCTCAAGGCCGAAGAGGGGTGGCAAGACGGAAAGGAAAAACCACGCATAGGTGGAGAAGAACAGAATCTGGAATATCGAGTTGAAGGCAACCAGACCGGCGACATATTGATTGTCGCCGCGCGCGAGTTGGTTCCAGACCAGCACCATAGCGATGCAGCGGGCGAGTCCGATCAGGATCAGTCCTGTCATGTATTCCGGGTGGTCGCGCAGGAAGATCACGGCCAGCGCGAACATCAGCGTCGGGCCGATGATCCAGTTTTGTACCAGCGAAAGGATCAGCACTCGCTTGTCGGAAAAGACCCGGTGCAGTTCTTCGTAGCGCACCTTGGCGAGCGGCGGATACATCATCAGGATCAGGCCGATGGCGATCGGTATGTTGGTGGTGCCGACCGACATGGCGTTGAGAGCTTCCGGCAAGCCGGTGAATATCGTGCCCAGCACGACGCCGAGTGCCATCGCGGCGAAAATCCACACCGTCAGATAGCGGTCGAGGAAACCAAGGCGGGAAGCTGGCTTGAGGGAAGCCATCAGTATTCTCCAATCGCAGGCTGAAAGTCAGGCGGAAGCAACGCGCCGTCCATGTTCGTCAATGATCCGCTCGCCATCCTCTTTGACGAACTCGCCCCGTTGTGGGGGCAGCAGATCAAGAACGGCTTCGGACGGTCGGCAGAGCTTGACCCCTTGGGGGGTGACGACGAGGGGGCGATTGATGAGGATCGGGTGCGCCATCATGGCGTCGAGCAATGCGTCATCGCTCAATTCTGGATCGCCAAGGCCGAGGTCGGCATAGGGCGTTCCTTTCTCCCGCAAGATCGAGCGGGCCGTCAGGCTGGCGCGCTCGATGAGTTGCGCGAGCAGCGCCCGTGAGGGCGGGGTTTTCAGATATTCGATGATATGCGGCTCGACGCCGGAATTGCGGATCAGGCCGAGCGTATTGCGCGAGGTGCCGCAATCGGGATTGTGGTAGACAATGACATCCATGGATTGCCTCACGCCGCGCCAGAGCGGGGCGAGGCTGCCCCTTCGGATTGACCGATTTCGTTGAGCTTCATATTGAGCGACGATTTATCGAGGCTGGCGACGGGCAAGGCCACGAAGACCGAAATCCGGGTTTTCATGTAGCGAAACGCCGTGACAAAAGCCGCCATGCGCTGAATCTCGGTGCCCTCGACGGTGGCGGGGTCTTCGATACCCCAATGCGCGGTCATCGGCTGGCCCGGCCAGACCGGACAGGCTTCGCCGGCCGCGTTGTCGCAGACGGTGAACACGAAATCCATCACCGGCGCGTCGGGGCCGGAGAATTCTTCCCATCCTTTCGATCGGAAGCCTTCAGCCGGGTAGTCGTAGCTTTCGAGTACCTTCAGGGCGAGCGGGTTCACTTCGCCTTTGGGCTGGCTTCCAGCCGAATAGGCCCGGAAGCGACCCGCACCATCCTTGTTCAAGATGCTTTCGGCAAGGATCGAGCGGGCGGAATTTCCGGTGCAAAGAAACAGCACGTTGAAGATTCTATCGGAGTGATTGGCCATAGGCTCAGGCATGGGTGACGCCTTTCGTCGGTTTGCAGCAGGACAGCGCGGCGACTGCCGGGTTGCACACGTCCGGGTGGCCTTGGCAGCAATCGCGCATGAGAAATTCGAGCAGGCCGGACAGCGCCGGATAGGAGGCGCTGTAGATGATCGAGCGCCCGTCGCGCCGCGACTCGATGAGGTCGGCTTGTTCAAGGTGGCTCAGGTGGAAGGACATGCGCGACGACGATGCGCCGTCCATCGCTTCCCCGATCGCGCCGGCCGGCATCCCTTCCGGGCCGGCCGTCACCAGCAGGCGCACGATGCGCAGCCGGGTTTCCTGCGAGAGCGCCGCGAAGGCAGAGAGGGCTTGCTTTTCGTTCATGTATGCCTCAACATCTCAAGAGTAGTTGAATCATGGATACACGGACATGAACGCTTACGCCAGCCCCTTAATCACAGAATTTCCTGATGTTGCCTCGCTCGGGGCGATCCTCGATATTTTGGAGGGCCATGCCGACAAGGTTCTTGTGCTCGCCTATGGCGACGGGCAGCAGGTGCAGGCCGGCTATCACATCACGGAGGTCAAGGCCGGTTCCTTCGTCACGCTCGATTGCGGCGGCAATCCCGATGCGTGGCGGGAGACGGTCTTGCAGGTCGAGGATATTCCCCCGACCGAAGGCAGCATGCCGATGACCGTCGCCAAGTTCCGGTCAATCTTGGGAAAGGTCGGCAGCAGGGTCCAGCTTGACACGGACGCGCGGTTGACATGGGAGGTGAGCCGGCCCGGTGAGCCGATGCAGGTCTATGACGGGGCCGGAATCGAGATCGAGAAAGACCGGACGATTGTGCGTCTCAGCCCGCGCCCCGCAATCTGCAAGCCGAGGCATCGCGCGCAGCAGACGAGAGCGTCTGCCTGCTGCGGCTAAGCCCGCCCGAGCCATTGCCATGTCGCACTACTTCTAAATCCCGCTACGTTGCAGGTTCCGGGAATTTTGCGGCGATAGTTTCGGATAGCTGGCGAGGACTTCTGTTCATGCAGCCTTTGTTTTGCCTCGTGCCAGAACGCTCTCCACCAGCAAAAGCCCGACCCCACAGACAATCGCCACGTCGGCAAGGTTGAAGGCGGGCCAATGATAGCTGCCAATGTAAAAATCCAGGAAATCCGCCACCGCACCCTGCCGCAGCCGGTCGAGCAGATTGCCGAGCGCCCCCCCAACCACGAGCCCGAGGGCGGATGCCGTCAGGCGGCTGTCGCTTCGATGGATC
>PAIP01000060.1 GCA_002704915.1 Parvularcula sp. | reverse complement strand
GCCGGCACGACGAGCAGGGTCAGGATTGTCGATGATGAAAGTCCGCCGATGATCAGATAACCGAGTGCGTTTCTCCATTCGGCGCCGTCGGAACTTGAAAGCGCAACGGGGATCATGCCGAATATGGCGGCGAACGCTGTCATCAGCACCGGCCGCAATCGCTCCGGGCAGGCCTTGAGGATCGCCTCGCGCGCCGGCGCGCCTTCCTCGCGTAGCTGGTTTGCGCGATCGACGAGCAGAATGCCGTTTTTCATGACGATGCCCATCAGCGCGATAAGGCCGATCTGTGCAAACAGCGACATCTCCTGCCCGCCAAAATAAAGCATGGCGAAAGCGCCGGAGAACGACAGCGGCGCCGTCAGCATGATGACGACCGGCTGCACAAAGGAGTTAAACTGACTAGCGAGTACGATATAGAGCGCGACCATCGCCAATCCGAAGGCGAAAATGATCGCTGAAATCGACTCATTCATCCGCCGCACAGATCCCTCATAGCTAATCTGCATGGTCGCAGGCGGCGGGTATTCCGCGATGATCATCTCAAGCGCTTCCGTTGCCGTCCCAAGCGCAACGTTTGAGGCGGTGTTGGCGAGGATCGAGATTTTGCGCGCCCGGTCCTGACGGTCGATTTGCGACGGCCCGCTGGCGAAGCGCATGGTCGCAACACTGGCGAGATCGATCAACTGACCAGACTCGCTTCTTATCTGGATGAGCTGCAACTGGTCCCGATCCTGCCGCTGGGACTCCTCAAGGCGAACGCGCACGTCATAACGCCTGCCGCCTTCTTCATAAGTGCCGGCGTCAACGCCGCCGATGACCGAGCGCGCCGTCGTGGCCAGGGCGCGTGCGGAAACGCCAAGATCGCCGGCGCGCGTACGGTTGAAATCGATCAGCAGTTCCGGTCGGCCTTCTTCGAAACTTGAACGCAAGTCTGAGTAAAGGTTTGTCTCTCGCATTCTCGCCATGATGGCTTTGACGTAGGCGTCGATTTCCGGGATCGAGTCGCCGCGAATGACGAGTTCGATATCGCCGGTAGAAACCCCGCCGCCGGAAATCCACGGCACTTCGGCCACGGTGATTTCACTCGCCTCGGGAACGGCCTCGCGAAGCGCACGCCGCGCTTCATCCATGACCTCAAACTGACCGATCCGCCGCTCTTGTTTCGGTGTAATCGACGCATAGAGGTCGATGACATTCGCTTTTCCCTGGCTACCCGCCCCGGCGGTGAGAAAAATGTTCTTCACATGCTCAACTTCGCGCAACGCTTTATTCGTCGCTGCAATCGCTTTTTTCGATTCAGCGATTCCCGATCCAAGCGGCAATTCGATCGCCCCCAGAAATTCGCTGCGATCGGCTTTTGAGGTGAAACCGCTCGGCACGCGCGAGGCGAAAAAACCGCCGACAAAAAGCGAGCCGATCGCGGCGGCCAGCGCAAGATAGCGCCAGCGGACGACAACGCCGACGATAGCGCTGTATGCGCGGTCCAGGCGCCGATGAAACTTTTCGATCGGGCGCAGAAAGGCCGGATGCGATTCCGGCTTCAGGAAGCGCGACGCCAGCATGGGCGTCAATGTAAGCGCTACGAGCAAGGACACAGAGACGGCGAAGACGATCGCAAGGCCGTATTGAAGGAAAAATCGCCCGACAATGCCTTCCATGAAAGCGATCGGCACGAAGACGGCGAGCGTCGCAAACGTGCCGGCGAGCACCGCGAGCGCAACGCGCGCAGTTCCCTGCCGCGCCGCCTTTTCCGGCTCGATCCCGGCGTCAATATCGCGTTGCACGCTCTCAACGACGACGATGGCGTCATCGACAAGCAAGCCTATGGTCACCGTCAGCGCCAGCAATGTCAGCATGTTGATGGTGAAATCGAAGACCTCAAACGCAAAAAACGCCGAGATCAGGGATGTCGGAATGGCGATGGCGACCATCAGCGTGGCGCGCCAGCTTAAGAGAAAGAAAAAGGTGACGATGACGACGAGAACGATCGCGATCTCGAGTTCGTGGGTGACATCCTCAACCGACGATTCGATGAACCGACTCACATCGCGCGCGACAACAAGTTCATAACCATCGGGGGCGCCCGCCTGCAGTCGCTCGACCTCGGCATGAACGGCCTCGGCGACTTCGAGCGTATTGCGGCCGGACTGGCGGCGGACTTCGAGCGAGACGCCGGGCCTTCCATTGAATTGCGCATAGCTGCGTTCGTCTTCCAGCCCGTCCTCGACCCGCGCGACATCGCCGATCCGCGTAGGCGCGCCGCTCTCGCGATAAGCGACCACGAGATCGGCGAACTCATGCGGCGTTTTCGCCTCCGACACCGTCTTGGCCCCGAATTCGCGCGCGCCGCCGCCGATCTCAAGGCGCCCGCCGGGCACTTCTGCGTGCTCAGATCTGACCGCACGGACAACGTCGTCGGCCGTCACGCCAAATGCGCGCATCTTGTCTGCGTTCAGCCAGATGCGGATTTCGCGGAGACGACCGCCGACGATCGTGACGGACCCGACGCCCGGCAGGCGCTGCACCGCTTCCTTGACGACTTCATCCGCATAAGTTGTGATTTCGCCGATCGAGGCGTCTGCGGCGATCATGATGGACATGATCGGCGCGGCGTCAGGATCGACTTTCTCAATGACCGGCGGATCGATGTCTTCGGGCAAGTCGCGGCGAGCGATATTGACCTTATCGCGCACGTCCTGCGCCTTCACATCGACATTTTCTTCGAGTTCGAACTCGATAAAAACCTGCGAGAGGCCATCCGCACTTGTCGAACGCAGTTGCTTGATCCCGGAAATCGTATTGACGCTTTCCTCGATCACGTCGGAAACTTCCGTTTCCATCGTGTCGGGACTCGCGCCCTCAAGCGTGGTCGTCACCGCGACATACGGAAACTCGACATCCGGAAAGAGATCGACGCCAAGCCGGCCCATCGAAATCCAGCCGAGCACGACCAATGCGCCGATCATCATCACGGCGAGAACCGGGCGCTTGATGGAGAGATCGACGAGCCACATCAGACGGCCTCGGGCGCAACGGGATCGCCGGCGGCGACGGGCTCGCCGTTCGGGACAATGACGTCATCGTCCGCGTCGAGACCCTCGAGCACGGCGAATGTTCCGTCGGGGCGCTCCTTCGCGACGACGCGCCGCATCTCAGCGCGGCCATCGTGCGAAACCAGAACAAAAGCGCCCGACTGGTCCTGAAAAACCGCTTTTGCCGGGACTGACAATACCGGCTTGTCATCGGTGAATATTTCAGCGCGCGCGAACTGTCCCGATTTCAGCGCGTAATCCGAGTTGTCGATCGGCATGCGCAACTCAACCGTCCGG
This sequence comes from Parvularcula sp., assembly GCA_002704915.1. GTDB lineage: Bacteria > Pseudomonadota > Alphaproteobacteria > Caulobacterales > Parvularculaceae > Hyphococcus. The sequence continues at coordinate 9,857 of PAIP01000060.1, read as the reverse complement.
GCGCCGACATCGAGCATATCATTCAATACTAAAACGTATGATTCCCGCGGCTCCGGTTGCGACTCAACGTAGACGAGCGCTTTTTGTTCAAGCTTCAGCGAACTCAAATGTTGTTCGGGTGCATAAACGACCGCGACGACAATGTGGTTTTCCTGAATTTGCAGAACCGAGCTTTCAACGCCTCCGCGGAAGACATTCGACAGATATACGCCTTCATCGTTGAAGCGCCGCGTGATGACGCCGTCGTAGGGCGCCCTGACAGTGGTGTCCTCAAGGTCCTTGCGTGCGGTTTTAAGCTCGGCTTCGCGTTTTTCCGCTTCCGCCGCAGCGACATCCAACGCCGTCCTGGCGTCGTCGAGGCGTGATTGAGAAGAATAACCTTCTTCTTTCAGCTTTCGACCCCTGTCGAACGCTTGACGGGCGTTGCGCAGGTTCGCTTTCGCAAGCGCAAGATTCGCCTCCGCCTCATCGACTTCTCTTTCATAACGCGACGGCCGCGTCCGAAAGAGGGGATCGCCTTTGGCAACCCTGTCGCCGACATTGACAAAGATCGTTTCGACAACGCCTTCGACAAGCGGGCCGATATTGCTTGTTTGCTTTGAACCGATCGAACCTGTCGCGACGACCGTTTCACGCGTCGTCGCGGATTTCGGCTTGACGATTTTTACGGACTTGGCAGGTGCCGGCGCTTCCGTTAACGAACCTTGCGACGGCTCAGCGGGTTCCCCGCCGCCGGAACCGCAACCGGAAACCGTTAGGAATGCGGCGATGAGCGCCGCCGCGCCGATATTCCAACCAGGCTGAAATCGAAAATACGCACGCATCGTCGGGCCCTACGCTTGGCTGACTGACATTCTTGCTATACTAACATTTAATAACTTAGTATATATTAAACGTGGCAAGCACAACAGGCGCCTAAAGGATCGCGGGAGATGAACGGGCGAGACAATCGGATAGACCTCAATCCAGGTTACCTGGTTAACGATGTGGCGCGCCTCTTACGGCGCGAATTTGACCGCCGGGTCAAACACATAGGCCTCACCCGCGCGCAATGGTTCGTGCTTGCGCATCTCTACCGAAATGACGGGCGAACACAGCGCGCCCTCGCGGACGAACTTGACATGGAGCCGGCGCCGCTTGGCCGGCTGATAGACCGCCTTGAGGAAAGCGGATGGGTTCGCCGAGCGCCCGCGCCGGGCGACCGTCGGGCAAACCTCGTCCATCTTACAGACAAGCTTCTGCCTTTGATTGAGGACCTGCGGGCTGCGGCGGACAATCTATATAAAGACGCCTTCAAGGGACTTCCCGCCAAGCGCGTTGAAGAATTCATCGAGGCGCTGACGATTGCAAAATCCAACCTGATCGACCTCGGTTCCGAACCGGTTGGGCGCGCTTTCAGCGGCGTTGACGACTTGCATCGCGTTCAACGCAAAGCCGCAAAGAAAAATGCATAGCGATGAATTTCCAGCAGCATGAAACATCGCTGAAGAATACCGACGATATGCCGCCGTGGGCGGAAGTGATGAGGTCTTTCTTCTCTGAGACTCATCAATTATTCGCGACACTACAGATGGAGGCGAACAAGGTCGCCGAAGACGAGGTCTGCGTCTTTTCGACGGTTCCGGATTTTTTCTCATACAAGGATGATGACGGCAGTGCGCATCCAGGCGCTTACACTATCATCCTCGATACGGTTTTCGGCTTTGCCGTTTTCGCCAGAATTCAGAAGCCCAAAGCCATCGCCACAATCAATTTGAAGACTGAGTATCTTAGCCCAATAGAGATTGGCGCTAAAGTCATTTGCAGCGCAGAATGCCACGCCGTCAGCGGCAATATCGCCAGAACGCGCGGAGAGATATTCGATTACGACGGAAGGCCGCTTGCGAGCGCAACAGGCGCTTTCATGATCGCCAGTGGCGGGCCCGATTTCACTGGTCTTGGCGAGACACCACGGTCATGACGCAACTTCTGAATTCGCCTCTCGGTAGCTGGCTGCGGTTTGACGTCGAGGAAAACGGCGACGACGCCCTTTATTCAATTACGCCAAACGACGCTCATATCGGCAACCCGCTGATCAAAGCGCTTCACGGCGGGATCGTTTCCACATTTCTGGAACTTGCGGGACTTCATGAGTTGCGCCGCTCTCTCAGTCCCGACGCGGACGGTGAGGCGATCAATATCAATGTCGATTATCTGAAGTCCGTCGCACTGTCACCGCTTTTCGCCAAAGCGCGCATCGTGAAAACCGGCCGGCGGCTCGTTTTCATCGATTGCGTCGCCTGGCAAAACACTGACGAAACGCCGGTCGCGAAAGCCGCCTGCAGCTTTGCCATTTCGAGATAGCGCGAAAAAACCTCCCTGTTTTTAGCGCTTCACTTGCCTCCCGGTCCAAACCGGGAGGTTTTTTTAGAGAATTTATTCGCGTTTACGACTGAAAGCTATCGATAAATATTTACTGTCCGTGCCCGCTACGGGCCAAACTCTTCCCGGCTACGTTCTTCATTTCTGAAGTCCGCTATAGTGCTGTGGATTCAACGGGTCGCTGTAACACAAGCAAAGCTATCCTGCCGCTTCGGTTCCCTTTGGGAAAGCTGAGAATCTTGGAGAGCAAGTTCAAACCTAATTGGGAGCGATTGAATCAGTGCATGAAGAGCCAACCTCCTGTAAAAGCGCTCGAAATTCAGCCTTCGGCACCCGACACAGAGTTCGATACGCATTCACGAAGGGGAGCCACAAATTTTTCACAACATATTCAATGGAATAGCGAGCAAAAATCGTAACCCCATTTTTTAGTTTCGAACTATCAACGCGCGCGCGTGATCGAAACCTTCGGCCCGGCGGCGGGCCGCCCGCGTGTCGATACGGTGAAAGGCTCGAAGCACGCCAATATGAAGGAGCTGCGATTTGAAGCTGATGACGGCGTGTGGCGGGCGGCGTTCGCCTTCGATCCGAAACGCGAGGCCGTCATTCTCGTGGCGGCGGACAAGTCCGGCGGAAACGAAAAGAAGTTTTACAAAAGGCTGATCAAAACCGCTGACGAAAGATTTGATCAGCATCTGGGAGCGTTGAAAGAGAACAAGGAGGGTTGATCCGATGGCCCGCTCATTGAATGAGGTGATGAAATCCCTGCCGAAAGCGCGCCGGGCGAAAATCGAGGCGCGCGCCACAGAACTCATCGCCGAGGAAGCCTCGCTTCAGGATCTGCGCAAGGCCTTTGGTGACCCAACCCCTTTGAACGCAGCCGGTTTGAGGTAGTACAAATTGGCAAAGGAGACGTTCAAAGGGGTTTTGTCAATAGCGCGTTGACGATAACAACCTCTCTCAATCTGTGCGCGGTATGTTTCTGTCGTCGCGCTGTCCGGATTGACTTTGCAAATTCGAAAAGCCCGCGCGAGTCTTATTGTGAGACGTTTACAGGTCGTCTATATTGCCAACCGCATGCTGTTCTTTGCGGATAAATGGGGACCAGAAGGGGAATACCTGAGGGGGATCAAGTGAGTAATTACGATCGACGCATCCGTTTGGCTGAATTGTCGGACGGTCATGGGGAAACACGCACGCTTCTCGCACGGCGCCGCAAATCGTTGCGCTGGTGTTGCACCATTGCACATTGCGGTCTTGTCTTATGTTGCGGCTTTTCCTCAATCGCACCTGCACTCGCGAACTCCGAGGAAAGTCAATCGACCGAGAGGGACGAGGGCGCTTCGCCCGAGACGATTATTGTCATCGGCAAACGCGAAAGCAAATCCACAGACGGCTACAAGCCCGAAACCGTCACCACCACCGGTCCCTGGGGCGGGCGGTCGATCCAGGACGTTCCGTATTCCATCACCGTATTGCCGAGTGAATTCATCGAGAACACCGTCGCGCGCAATCTCGACTCCCTGTTCACTGCGAGCCCCCTCGTCCAGGCAGGCCAGTCCCAGGACGTCAACAACATTGCACAGGCGACGCTACGCGGCTTCAATGTCGCCAGAGCCTATGTCAACGGCGTGCAAAACAACAATCTCGGCATGGGCGTGTTCGTCGAGGAAATCGGGCAGCTGGAGCTGCTCAACGGGCTGTCCGGCTTTCTGTATGGAGCAAGCCCCGTCGGCGGCGTCATCAACTATCAGCTCAAACGGCCGACCGGGTATGATTTGCGCAACATAACGCTCGGCAATTACGGCGGCGAACAGTTTTACGCCCATGCGGATTTCGGCGGCGCTCTCGGCGCCGAGGGCCGTTTCGGCTACCGGCTCAACCTACTCTATCAGGACGGCGATACGCCAATCGACCACCAGTCGCTTCAACGCAGCATGATCAGCGCCGCCGCCGATTGGCGCCCCACCGACGAGATGGCGCTGGAGTTTTTCCTGTCGGCGAAGGATTACAAACTCGACGGGCGCCAGTTTCAGTTTTTCCTGAACGGCAACGTCCCGCCCGCCATCGACGGATCGAAACTTTACGCCCCGAAAGACACTTATCTCGACGTCGAGTCCAAGGATGCTGGCGTGACCTTCGCCTATGCGCCCTCCGACGACTGGGCGATACGCGCCGCCTATGCCTTCAAGACGGATACCCGCTCGCTGGTCTATCCCCTTGGCAGCCTCCTGCCCGGCGATACGGAGTTCCAGTTCACCCTCTATGGCGGACGCAACGGGGCGAAAACCAACGGCGGATATGTCTATATCGATCACGCCTTCTCAACGGGGCCGGTAAAACACCGTCTCACCGTAGGCGCCAACGGGCATTTCTTCGTCAACAGCCTCGCGATCCAGTCGAACGGCTTTCCCTCTTTCTTCTCCGCCCCTTACGTCTACGCCCTCGACGATCGCTCCGTCATCGACCTGCCGGTCCCCGACTGGGACATCGATGATTCCTATACGATCGTGAATGCAAGAAGCCGCAATCTGAACGGGATTATTGGCGACGACATTGCGTTCGGCGAAAAATGGTCGATGCTGCTGGGGCTCAATCTGAGCAACATTCGCTCGGAAAGTTTCGACTTCGCGACCGGCGCGGCGCTGCCCGGCACGCTGTACGACGAAACGGCGCTCACGCCCACGGCCTCTCTGCTGTTCAAGCCGTTTGACAATTTGACCGCCTATGCGAGCTACATGGAGTCGATTGAACAAGGAGCCATCGTCGGTCCGACCTACGCCAACGCCAACCAGATCCTGGCGCCGCTAACGAGTCAGCAGTTGGAGATTGGCGCCAAGGCGAATCTCAAGGGCGTTCTTCTTTCCGCTGCGCTCTTCCAGATCGAAAAGGCGAGCGAGCGTTCCGACGACGGGACGATGACCGGCCGTTTTATCCAGGACGGGCTTCAGGTTCACAGAGGCCTTGAGCTCAGCGCGAGCGGCAAGCCTCTCAGGGAACTCAGCATCATCGCAGGGCTGACCCTGCTGGACGCCGAAATACGCGAAAGCGCCGATCCCGCACTCGAAGGGCGGCGGCCGAACTGGGTCGCGCAGAAAATCTTCAAGGTCTATGCGGAGTATTTCCCCGATATCCTGCCTGGCGTGACCTTCACAGGCGGCCTCTACTACACCGGAGAACAATATCAGGATCCGCTCAACACCCGCACGATTCCGGATTACATACTTGTCGATGTCGGGGCGCGCTACAAAGCCAAGCTGCTCGGGGAGAACATCGTGATCCGCATGAACGTGACCAATGTCGGCGACAAGCGCTATTGGGCCGCGACCTCGCCCGGCGCGCCGCGAACGGTGGCGTTCTCGATTACCGGCGAGTTTTGACCTCGTCCGGCATGGGGGCGCTTCGCTCATCCCGCCGCGATCCGCGACGGCGTTGCGCAAGGGCGCAGGCCGGACAAGTGAAATGCACAAGCGGGGCATGAACCTCACGCGCCGGGCAGTGTTGCAGGGGATGAGCCTGCCTGCGCTCGCTGCCTGCGCTCCCGCTCCGGCTGGATTGTCCCGCGGCGGCGTCGCCGCGCTCGACTGGGCGCTCGCTGAAACCATGATCGCCCTCGGCGAGCCGCCCGCCGGCGTCGTCGCCGCCGCCGACTGGCGCCGCTTTGTCGTCGAGCCTGCCTTGCCTGATGGCGTCACCGATCTCGGCCTGCAACAGGAACTGAATTTCGAGCTCATTGCCGCATTGCGCCCGCGGCTCATTCTCATATCGCCGTTTCTGGAGCGCTTCAAACCGAAGCTTGACCGCATCGCGCCATCGGTCAATCTCTCGGTCTATGAACCCGCAGACACGCCGCTGGCCAACCGCATCAGGATTACCCGGAAGCTGGCCTCGCATATCGACGCCGAGCAAGCGGCTGACGCGTATATTTCCGCGCTCGACGCGTTGCGCGATGGGGCGGAAGCGCGTCTTTCCAGGCTGAAGCGACGGCCGGTGCTGCTTATCAGCTTTATCGACAATCGCCATGCGCGCGTTTACGGCGGAAGCAGTCTTTACGCCGATACGCTCGCCTGGCTCGGCCTCGAAAACGGCTGGAGAAAACCTGTGGGCTATTTCGGCTTCGCAACTGTAGGGCTGGAAGACCTCGCCACGGCAGCCGATGTCGAACTGATCGCGGTCGAACCCGTTCCGCCGGATATTTCACGAGCGTTGTCGTCAAGTCCGCTATGGACCGAACTGCCCTTCGTCAGGGCCGGGCGCGAAGGACGCATTCCCCCGGTGTTCATGTTCGGCGCCCTGCCCTCCGCGCAACGCTTCGCCAAGCTGCTGCTCGCCTATCTGGAAACAAAATGGGACAGAGCTTGAAACGGACGCTTGATCCAGGATTGTTGTCCGGCGCCTTGTCGGCCGCCGCGGTGATATTCGGCGCCATTCTCTTGCGCGAGCCTTTGCAAACAAGTCTCGCTGCAGCTTCGGTTGAAGAGCAATTCGAGCGCCTCATATTGCTGCACGCGACTTTGCCGCGGATAACGATGGCGATTCTCTGCGGCGCCGGGCTCGCCTTGTCGGGGACGATCCTTCAGCAAGTGCTTCGCAATCCCCTGGTCGCTCCCGACACGGTGGCGGTGAACGCCGGGGCAAGGCTCGCCCTCGCCCTTGCCGCCGTCCTGGCGCCAGGCCTGCTCGGGTTTGGCCGGGATCTCGTCGCAATCGCCGGCGCAGCCGTCTCAACCCTTCTCGTCCTCGCGATTGCAGGCTCGCGGCGATATTCGCCACTATCGATGATCCTCGCCGGTCTCGTGGTCAGTCTCTATTGCGGGGCGGCGTCAACCGTCCTTGTGCTGCTCAAGGACCGGTATCTGGTCGGTCTTTTCATCTGGGGCTCCGGCTCCCTGAGCCAGCAAAGCTGGGAGCCCGCCATTCAACTGGCGCTGCGGCTGCAGGCTTGCGGGCTCCCTCTCACGATGCTGATGCGCCCCCTGTCAGTCATGGACGCCGGTGAAGAGGCGGCGCACGCAGTCGGCGTGCCGGTCGAGCGGGTCCGGATCTTCGCGGTTGGGCTCGCCGTGCTGATGGCGGCGTTCGTCACAAGCGCGGTCGGCGTGATCGGTTTCATCGGCCTTGCCGCGCCCGCACTCGCAACTCTGTGCGGCGCCGAGCGATTTGTCGCGCGGTGCTTTTGGTCGACTATATTTGGCGCCCTGCTGCTTGTGGTCACAGACTTGGCGGTTCAGGTGATAGGTGGGGACGGCGGCGCCTTCATCCCCACCGGCGCGGTGACGGCGGTGATCGGATCTCCTCTTCTGCTTGTCTTCCTTTCGCGACTACGCTCCCACGAGCCGCAACTTCTTGCGGTCGATGCGAGCATGCCAGTGCGTGCGCCGCGTCCGGCCCTAAACGCGCCTGTGTGGGCCTTTCTTGCGGCGGGGGCTTTTCTTTGTCTCTGCTTCCTTCCGCTCATCGGCCGCGCGCCGGACGGAAGCTGGTTCATTCTGCCTGCCGACATGTTCGGCGATGTCATGCCCTGGCGTTTGCCGCGCACGCTTGGCGCGGCGGGCGCCGGCGGCCTTCTCGCGATTGGCGGATACATCCTCCAGCGGGTGACGCAGAACCCGATGGCCAGCCCCGAAATCATCGGCGTGAGCGCCGGCGCGATCATGGGCGCGGCCATTGTTCTCGCTCTGGGCGGCGCAGCCTCCGAAATCAGTCTCGGCCTTGCGGCCGCGGCAGGATCGTTCGCGGCGCTAGTGTTCGTTCTCAACATTGCGTTTCGCGGACCGGCGGCGCCCGAACGGATGCTGCTGGCGGGCGTCGCCCTGACGGCGCTCGTCGACGCCGCCGTCGGCGTGTTTTCCGCTAGCGGCAATCCATCCGCTGTTCTCCTGCTCGCCTGGATGGCCGGCTCCGCCGGCGGCGTCGACATGACGATGGCGGCGAGCGCGTGCGCGGCGGCGCTGATCTTTCTCTGCGTCGCGTTGCTCGGTTCGCGCTGGCTCGCCGTCCTGCCCCTGGGAACGCCCGTCGCCGCCGGGGTCGGCGTGCGGGTTCCGCTCGCGCTGTCCTCTCTCTTCGCACTTGTCGCGGTGATGACAGCCATCGCAACCCCGGTGATCGGACCGTTGACCTTTGTCGGGCTGATGGCCCCCCATATGGTTCGCCTGCTAGGCGTCAGAAGCGCGCCGGCGGGCCTTGTCGCGAGCGCGCTGACGGGCGCCGCGCTGATGACGATCGCCGACAGCCTCGCGAGGACCATTGCGTTCCCGCTTCAACTGCCGACCGGCGTGCTGGCAAGCCTGATCTCCGGTCCCATTCTTCTTCTGCTAATCGCAAAGGGAAGGAAGCAATGAACGAAATCCAGACTGAAGCACCGGCGCCGATAAGCGCCGCTGTCGAGATCAAGGCCGCCTCCGTGTCGATTGGCGATGTCAACCTGCTCGACAATATCGACATCCGATTGGCGCCGTTATGCGTCACCGGCCTGATCGGACCCAACGGCGCCGGCAAGTCCACTCTCGCAAAAGTCGTCGCGCGCCAGCTGTCGCTTTCTTCCGGCGAATGCAGGCTCGAAGGAAAACCCTATGACGCCTTCGGCGCGCGCGATTTCGCCCGCCGCATCGCATATCTTCCCCAATCCATCCCCGTCGCCACCGGCCTGACCGTGCATGAGCTGGTCCGCACCGGACGATATCCGTGGCACGGCGCCCTTGGACAATTCTCCGCCGATGACCGCGCGGCGGTCGACGAGGCTCTAGCCATCACCGGCATGGACCAGCTTGCGGACCGTTCGACCGACACCCTCTCCGGCGGAGAACGCCAACGCTGCTGGATCGCAATGCTTCTGGCGCAGCAGGCAAACGTCCTAATTCTGGATGAGCCAATTTCCGCGCTCGACATACGCTTTCAGATTGAAACGATGAACCTTGTGCGCAGCATCTCCCGCATGCGCGCAGTTTCGATTCTGGTTATTCTGCACGACATCAATCTCGCGGCGCGCTATTGCGATGAAATCGTCGCCCTGAAGGAAGGCCGCGTCGCCTGGCGGGGACCGGCGGCCTCGCTCATCGACCCGGATGTGCTGGAGCCCATCTACGACGTCCGGATGACCGTCCACACCGCCGGGGTTGTGAAACTCGCGTTTCCAAAGCTCGCTGATTAAACGCAAACCGGATCCGGATCACTTCCAGAACGGGCGATTGACCGTCATCAACACAATCCCCTTTTCCACAATCTGTTTTTCACAGTCGATCAGGGCGTCATTGTCCGCCATCAGCTTCCTACGCCAATCAGCCGCTGAGGTCTCCCATCGGGCGGGCAAGTCCTCGGCATCGTAAAACCTGTCGACCAACTCTGTCAGATAACCGCGATATCGTGTCCATGCCGAATAGCATACATGCACATTTTTGCGAAATGTAGGCCGTCAGCAAGTGTGGGACATTTGACGGGTTACTCGTAACGGAGGATTTTCGGCTCATCGTAGCCCATCAAAAGGGAGCGAAGAT
>PAIP01000059.1 GCA_002704915.1 Parvularcula sp. | reverse complement strand
CCAAGGGGGAGAGGGCTTTATGCTCTAATTAGCCTTCATGCTCCGGCCTGGCGCGGGTCCGCCAAGGCTCCGACAAATCGGAAAGCCAGGCGTTGACGCTTTCGACCTCGAGCCGCACGGCGCCGCCGCCGGCGAAATCGAGGATGATCGCGCCCGTTCCGTCCTCTCCCGGCTCGAAACGCGCGGCGAGCAGTTCGACGACGGCGTCTTTGGCGTCCGTTTTGAGATTCTGAAATTGCGCCGCTTTCACATCGTCGAAATGGACGCCCGCCCGCACCCGGGCGAAGGGGCCGTGCTTGCGCTCCGCCGCGCATTCCCAGCAGAACCGGTTGGTCACGAAGGCAAAGCGCCTCTCCGACGGGATAAAGGCGAAATCGCCCAACTTCGCCACGGCATCCTGAAGCACCGCGGAGAGGACGCCGAGATCCTCTTCATCGCCCGCCATGAGCCGCAAGGGTTTATAATCCGTAAGCGAAGCCAAAGCCGCCTCTCCTATTCCTTCACCCGCTCGATCAGCGCGCCGCAGGCCTGGAGTTTTTCTTCCAGACGTTCAAAGCCGCGGTCAAGGTGGTAAACACGATTGACCATGGTTTGTCCTTCCGCGGCGAGCCCGGCGATGATCAGCGACATAGAGGCGCGCAAATCCGTCGCCATCACCGGCGCGCCCTTCAGGCGCGATACGCCGCGCACGGTCGCCGTCTGTCCGTCTACGGAGATTTTAGCGCCCATGCGGCCAAGCTCCGGCGCGTGCATGAAGCGGTTCTCGAAGATGGTTTCCTTGATCGTGGAAACGCCGTCCGCCGTCGCCATCAGCGCCATGAACTGCGCCTGAAGGTCGGTCGGAAAGCCGGGGAAAGGCTGGGTGACGATGTCCACCGCCTTGCAACCCGCCCCGTTGCGGCGGATGCGAATGCCGTTGTCGACTTCGGCCATTTCAACGCCCGCTTCTTCCATCGCCGCCCAGGCGGCGCCGAGAAGGTCGGCGCGGGTTCCGGTTAGCGTCAGTTCGCCGCCGGTCGCCGCCACCGCCATGGCGTAGGCCCCGGTTTCGATCCGGTCGGGGAGCACGCTGTGTTCGGCGGCATGCAGGCGCTCCACGCCCTCGACCGAGATCTTCGAGGTTCCGGCGCCGGAAATCTTCGCGCCCATGGCGTTGAGACAATCAGCGAGATCGGCGATCTCCGGCTCGCGGGCGGCATTTTCGATCAGGGTCTCGCCCTGCGCCAGCACCGCCGCGAGCATCGTATGCTCGGTGGCGCCCACGGAGACAAAGGGGAAGGTCACGTGAGCGCCATGCAGCCCGTCCGGCGCCTCGGCCAGCACATAGCCCTCATCGAGGTCGATCTTCGCGCCCATGGCGGTGAGCGCTTTCAGATGCAGATCCACGGGCCGCGCGCCGATAGCGCAGCCGCCGGGCAGCGACACCTTCGCCTTGCCCTCCCGCGCAAGAAGCGGGCCCAATACGTTGAAACTCGCGCGCATTTTGCGCACTAGATCATACGGCGCCTCAGTTGAGGCGATGTCTTTGGCATGAAGCTTCAGTTTGGAGCCGTGGAAATCGACGCTGGCGCCGTGCTGCTCCAGGAGCCGCAGCAGCATATCCACATCGGCCAATCGCGGCACATTGGCGAGGGTCAGCGGCTCGTCCGATAAAAGCGCCGCCGCCATCACCTTCAGGGCGGAGTTCTTCGCCCCGCTGATGGGCAGCACGCCGTAAAGGGGCCGCCCGCCTATGATCGCCAGTTTATCCATTATTCTTCTTTCGTGTCCTCACCGCCGCCATCGCCCGATTTCGGCGCCTTGCGCCGGCGCAGATTGGCGCGCAGGGCCTCTGCGAGCCGGACTTCCCTGTCTGCGCCCTTTTTCGGGGCGTTTTTCGCTTTCACGCCCGCCTTCGGCGCGGCGCCCGGCTTTTTCGGGGCGCCGATCGGGCGATCCTGCGATTTGTCCTTGTTTTCCGGCATGAGGCGGGACTTAAAGGCCCTGCCGCCCTATCCGTCAAGCGCGCTCATTTGCGGCCTTTTGCGTGGCCGTAAGGCCGTTTAGAGAAGCCCTCATGACCTCAGACCTTGCACTTTCGGGCGACCTTGCCGGGGCCCGCTCCTTTGAGACCGCCGTCGTAATGACCCGGCGGGCCGAAGCCGAGCATATTGACGAGCTCGGCCATGTGAACAACGCCGTCTACCTGATCTGGGCCCAGGACGCCGGCACGGCCCATTGGCGCGCCGTGGCGTCCGAAGAGATGCAAAAGGAGATGGTGTGGGTCGCGCTGCGTCATGAGATCGACTATCGCGACCAGGTGGTCGAGGGAGAGACGGTGGAAATCCGCACCTGGCTCGGCCGCGTCTCCGGCCCCCGCTTCATCCGCCATATCGATATCCGAAAACCTGGCGCAAAGCGCTTTTCCGCCAAGGTTGAAACCGACTGGTGCCTGATCGATGCGAAAACCCGCAAGCCCAAGCGGGTCAGCCAGGAGATTCTGGATCGCTTCGGCGTCTCCACATCTGATTAGGCTTTTTGCCGCCGCCTGATGCTAGTCCACGGAAGCCGCCAATAGCCCGTAACCAGACAAGATTCTTCTTTGGTCGCATTTTCTTAACGCGAACCGGAGACCACTTCGCTTGAAAATGCTCGCATGCGCCTTTTCAAGCCGTCCGGGCCGCGCTATACCGCCGCCTCTTTTGAGGCCCCTTGGGGCCCGCAATGCTGCCGTAGCTCAGGGGTAGAGCACTCCCTTGGTAAGGGAGAGGCCGAGAGTTCAATTCTCTCCGGCAGCACCATTTTCCAAATCCACAATGTCACGGCCGGCGGCGCGCCACGCGCCCATAGAGCCGAGAAAGACATCCACCTTCGAAAAACCAGCGCGCTGAAGGATCGAGGCGGCGATGGTCGCGCGCGCGCCGCTGGCGCACATGGTGGTGTAATGGGCATTGCGGTCGAGATCGCCGAGGCGGTCAGGCAGATCCCCTAGAAAAATAGGCATTGCGCCGGGCACGACGCCTTCGGCGACCTCCGTCAGTTTGCGCACATCGAGCAAGCGCCAATCGGCGTCGTCCTTCGTGACGCGCTCGGCCACGGCATCGGCGTCAATCGCAGGCGTTGTTTCAAAATCCCGCCCCTGTGCGGCCCAGCCAGTCATCGCCGGCGAGAGATATCCGCAGACCCGGTCATAGCCGATGCGCGCGAGATGGCGTGCCGCGGTTTCGGCTTCCGCGGCGCCGCTTGCGATCAGGAGGAGATCCTTGTCCGGATCCAGCAGCCAGCCCGCGAAAGCCGGAATCATGTCGGAGGGAATGGCGAAGCTGCCCTTTACATGCGCGCCGAGATAGTCGGCGATGCCGCGCACATCGACGACAGTCGCTTCTTCCTTGCGGCGAAGAAATGTTTCCGCATCGAGCGGCGGCGGCGTCAAGACGTGCTTCGCCGGCCCCGCGCCCTCGAGATTGAGCTTTTCCATCAGCCGGAAATATGGCGGCTGGTCGTGATATTCGTTCAGTTTCTTTTCTATGAAGGCCTGTTTGCTCTCATGCTGCAACATGGGATTGTATTTGCGCTCATAGCCGAGCGTCGAAAACTCCCGATCGGCCATATTGTCGCCGCAGACCGAGCCCGCGCCATGGGCCGGATAGACAATCGCCTGATCCCCCAGCGACAGGAGTTTCTGCAGGCTCTCATATAACAGGCCCGCAACCTCTTCGGCGCGGTCAGGATAGAAATCGGTGCGGCCCACATCGCCGACAAAGAGAGCGTCGCCTGTAAAAACGCCGACCGCCTTGTCTCCGAAGTCTTTGTCGTAGACCGCGTAGGACACGCTATCGAAAGTATGTCCCGGCGTTTGAAGAACCTTGATCAATAGCGACCCGAATTCAAACTCATCGCCTTCGCGCACCGTTTCGGCATAGACGACTTCGCCATCCGCGTCGGGCCCGTGAAAGACGGCGGCGCCCGTCATCTCCTTCAGAACCGGCGCCCCGGAAATAATGTCTTCATGGCGATGCGTTTCGAAAACATGAGTGATGCGGCAATCGCGCGCCACCGCCATTTCCACATAAAGGTCGCAATCGCGGCGCGGATCGATCACAGCCGCCTTGCCCCCTGCTCCCACAAGATAGGAAAGATGCGACAATCCATCGGTTTTTATTTTTTCAATGAACATGGGGTCGCCTCCAAATCGCAGTTTTGTTTCTACAGTTTCGAAACAATCGCCGCGAACGACAGTTTCATAGAACCGTTGTTCTCGCGGTTAGGGATTATCCGTGAAACCATACAAAAACCCGCCATCCGCCAAAAGCGGATGACGGGCGCTTCTACGCGACAATGGCGAAAGCCTAGATCGGTCCGGCGCTCCATGGGCCGGTGATGGCGAAAGTGACGCCCGGCGTCTGGACGTTGACGAAGAGCGTAGACCCCGAAGGATCGAAGCAGGCGCCGCACCACTCCCTGTTGCGATAGTCATCCTCAGCGATCAGCAACGTCGATTTGCCTGCGGCTTTAAGATCCGCAGTCGAGAGCTGGATATTGTTCTTGGCGAGGATGAACGGGGCGCCTGACGGCGTCAGTCCAAGCAGGCGCTCGCCGAAGCCGAACATGTCCTCAACGCCGCCGCCGTCTTCGCACAGCACGATGCCGCCGCGTGGGCTGACCGTCAGATTGTCGGCGTTGTTGCCAGCGAGCGGATTGCCCGAAACATAGATGCAGCTCAGCAGGTTGCGCACCGGATCGAAGGCCCAAACCCCGCCATCGCCGCGGCCCGGGCGGCCCGAACCGTCAACGCCGGCGGCCGTATCCACGAAATAGATGAGCCCGTCGGCTTGCGAATACCAGCACCCTTCGCCGCGGCTCATGCGCAGGCCGCCTTTGGCGCGAGCCTGCAGGAACGGTCCGCTCGCCTCTGTATCGACGATCTCATCTGTATATTGCGCCGGGTCCATATCCGGCTCGTCGATCTTGACCCATTCAAGCTGATAGCAATCGCCGATGGATGGATTGTTGATGTCCACATTGTCTTCGCCGACAATCTTCGCGGCGTAAAGCGTTCCGCCTTTCTCGAGCGCCCCGAATCTGTGCTGGGGGTAGTCCGGAACATATTTGTAGAAGCCCGCTGCGTTGCGGCGGTCTTCCGTAAGGTAGACATCGCCCGTATGGGGATAGACCGCCACAGCTTCGTGCGCCATGCGCCCCATATGGACAATCGGCTGCTGCGAGCGTTTGTTGCCGTTCCAGGCAACTTCGAAAACGTAACCGTGCTTCTTGCCGCCAAGCGGTTCGAGATTGGTCGTCGTTTCCTCGCAGGTGAGCCAGGTGCCCCATGGCGTCGGCCCGCCGGCGCAGTTGGTCAACGTGCCGCCAAGGCTTGGGATCGTCTTGTAATATTCGCCCCGGCGCAGGACCAGCGTGGACGTCCCGCCGGAAATGCCTTTCGGGGCGCCCTGTTCGGCGCTGACGACATCGTCATAAATGCCGCGAGCGTCAATCAGCCCGAACGGGTTGCCTTCGAGATCGTTGACGACGCCGTTTTCATGATTGCGGACAAGCATGGTGAGCTGGCCGCGCTGCTCGACCACCGCCATGCCGTCATGGCGCGGCGGCGTCGGCTGGCCGTTATTCATCATATCGCCCGTCCATCCCATGGAACGATAGGTGAAGCCATCCGGCAGTTGCAAAAGCGGCAGGCCGGTCGTCTGATCGAGTTTCGGTGAGATCGGGCCGTAAGGGCTTGCAATCGGTTCGGCATAGGAAGCGGCGGCTCCCTGAAAAGCGGCAAGTCCTTTCAGCGGCGTTGCAATCGCCGCCGCGCCGGCAAGCATTGCGCCGCTGCGCAGCATGTCCCGGCGACTCAAACCCCTGTTTACGAATGGACCCTGCACTCCTTTAGGCGCGCTGTGCATAGACATAGTTACTCCTCTCCTGTCCCTGAAAGAACATGGCCGGCGCAATCAATGCGCAAATCATATTTGTACGGATAAAACGCTACCGGTCGCTGTCTATGCATCGATGTTTTCAAGAATATGACATTCCCGCCGAACCGGAGTTAAAAATAAAAAATCTGGAAAACTATTTTCGAAAAGCGCAAGCCGTGCGCGGCGCGATTGAAATCAAACGCACCCGTTGCGCCTTCACTTTCGCATCACAGTCACAAGAAACGAATCGCTCAAGCCATCATCTTTTCAATCGGCAAAACGAGAATCGCGCTCGCGCCGAGTTTTTTCAGTTCTTCAAGCGTGTCCCAGAAAACGCTTTCGCGGCAGACGGCGTGTATGGCGACCTTTTCCCGATTTCCGGCAAGTTCAAGCACGGTTGGGGCGTCAGCGCCCGGCAAGAATTCCGTGATGGCGGGAACAGCGGAACGCGGCGCGTTCATCATGATGTATTTCGCCTCTCGCGAGGTCATGACGCCATTGATGCGTTTCAACAGCGCGTCGAAAACCGTCTGTTTTTCAAGAGAGAAGGCGTTGCGGTTGCGGATGAGGATCGCCTCGGAATCGAAAACATTCGCCACTGGCTTCAACCCGTTGGCGTCGAGCGTGGCGCCGGTGGAGACGATGTCGCAAATAGCGTCAGCGATTTTGAGCCGCGGCGCCACCTCGACCGAGCCTTTCATCATCACGGCCTTGGCGTCGACCTTTTCACGTTCAAACCAAGCGCGTGTGAGCGCCGGATAGGAAGTGGCGATGCGCTTTCCTTCAAGCATGGATGCGCCATCGAAACTCCATTCCTTGGGCGCGGCGAGCATCAGCCGGCAGCGGGCGAAGCCCAGCGGCATCACCTCCTCCGCCGGCGCCTCGTGACTTTCGCTGAGACGCTCTTCCTCAAAGACATTCTGGCCAACAATGCCGATATCGCAGGCGTCGTCGGCGACAAAAGCGGGAATGTCGTCATCGCGCAGCAGGAGAACATCGATGGGCAATTCCTGCACCCGGCCATAGAGCTTGTCACGCCCACGCGACACGGTAAGGCCGCAGCTTTTCAAGAGCTCGAAGCTGCCGTCAGAAAGGCGACCGGATTTCTGAATGGCGATGCGCAGTCTCTGCTCGCTCATCTTTTCGCTCCCGATTTTTCGGCCATGCGGTCGAGCACAAGCCGGTATCCCTGATGATTTTCTTCGCGCAGAAACCGCGCGACCCGGCCCACCGTCGTAGTTGAGGCGCCCGTCGCCGACGCAATCTCGCGATAGGAAAGCTTTCCTTCATCGAGCAAGCGGGCAATGCGCCAGCGCTCGGCGAAAGCGCCGAGTTCGCCCGGGGTGGCCAGATCGCGCAGGAACCGCGCGGCCTCCTTGCCTGAAGTTAAATGCGCAAAAGCATCGAACAGGGCCCGTTCATCGCCGGTACGTTTCCCTGCCGCGCCGGATCGCTCGGCTTTTTTCACTTCGCTCGCCACGAGAGGCCCTTCGCGTGTAATACTGTATTAACACGCTGATACATGCATCACAAACGGTGTCAAGGGTGGAGGCATCCTTGCCGCAAAACTTCACGAAACCGAAAGGTCACCCGTCGTTGGCGGCCGCCGCATAATCCTCGCCCAGCCACCGTTCGAGGGTTTCGGCAACGGCGGTCTTTTTCATGGGCTTGGACAGGAAATCATCCATGCCCGCGGCGTCGCAGCGTTTGCGGTCTTCCTCCAGCACATGGGCTGTGGTGGCGATGATTGGGCGCCGGTCGAGGCCGTTTTCGGCCTCATATTCGCGGATGATCTTCGTCGCCTGAAGACCGTCCATGAGCGGCATGGAAATATCCATCATCACAACCGCCGGCGCATGTTTCTTGAACTGCTCCACCGCCTCTACGCCATTTTCGGCGACGATAATCTCGAACGCACTCTGATCGATAAATTGAGTCAACACGATGCGGTTCACCGGATTGTCCTCGACAATCAGGATTTTCATTTTGTCCGGCGTGGGGGCCGGAAGCAGCGCAGTCTCTTCTTCTGTTTCCTTGAGGATCTTACGGCGCAACAAGCGCGGGGCGTCCTCGGCAAGGGACTGCGCAAGGGCGTCCATGATCTGTGACGGGCGCACCGGTTTCGACAGATAGGCGGAGATGCGGGCGCCGGCCTGGCTCGCAGCCGCCGGCGCATTTTCCACTGATGACAGGATCAGAATCGGGATGGCGCCGAAATTCGGATTGGCCTGAATGCGTGCGGCCAGTTCAACGCCGTTTTCATTCGGCATTTGGAAATCGAGGATCAGGGCGTGATATGGGTCATTGTCGCTGACGGATCGCTCCAGCGCAGCCATCGCCTTGACAGGATCGGGCGCCACCGTGGCGCGGAAGCCCCAACCCTCGAACAGCTCCTGCAGGATGCGACGATTGACGGCATTGTCGTCGACCGCGAGAAGCCGCACGCCGTTGAACGCCGAAGACGGAACGCTCGGCATGGAGCGAATGGAGTCTTCCGCCGGCACGGTCAGCGACACTGAGAAACGCGAGCCCTTGCCGGGCTCGCTTTTTACATCGATTGTCCCGCCCATAAGCTCCACAATGTTTTTGCATATGGCGAGGCCCAGCCCCGTGCCGCCGAACTTGCGCGTATGAGATGCGTCAGCCTGTTCGAACTTTTCGAACAGGCGCGGCAGGAATTCCTCGGAGATCCCGACGCCGGTGTCGGTGACGCTGATGACAAGGTCGACATCGCCGTCCCTGCGCTCTCCGGCCACTTCGATCAGCACATACCCCCGCTCGGTGAACTTCACCGCATTGCCAATCAGGTTGCCCAAAACCTGGCGCAGGCGCGATTCATCCGAAACAACACCCTCCGGCAGTTCCGGCGCATAGCGCACAATCAGCTCGATATCTTTTTCCAGGGCCGGCGCCTGCATCATCATCGCGATTTCGTTGACGGTCTGGCGCAGATTGAAGGGCTGCCGCGACAGCCTGAACTTGCCCGCCTCAAGCTTTGAAAAATCGAGCACGTCATTGATCACGGTCATCAGGGCGTTGCCCGAAGAGACGATGATGCCCGCGAGCTCGCGCTGGCGCTTGTCGAGATTGGTGGTCATCAGGACTTCAGCCATGCCGAGAACACCGTTCATTGGCGTGCGAATTTCATGGCTCATGGAGGCGAGGAATTCCGATTTCGCCACATTGGCCGCATCGGCGGCGATGCGCGCATTCATCAGCGGACGCACAAGCATCCGGTGAATGACGACGCCCAGGACGAGCGCCAGCAACAACGCCATGCCGAGGGCGGCGATCACCGCGGAATGGCGGAATTCCACGCGGCTGTGAAATGCAGCGCTCTTGTCGACGGACAGCCCAAGATACCAGTCCACCGAAGACAGCGACGGAATGCGTTCGAAGATGACCATCTGCGGCGCTTCCAAATCATCGAGATATTGAACCCGGTTGGAAATATCAGGACGCTGCCCTGGATATGCGGCCGCAATGTCTTTGGAGACTAGGCTGCGATCGGGGTGGGCGAGGATTTTACCGTCCCCCGACACGAGAAAAGCGTGGCCGAGACCGCCCATATCGGTTTCGGCGAGGATCTCGCTCAGGGAATCCGTTGAGAAATCGGCGCCCACCACTCCGAGCAGCTCTCCGTCGCGATAGACGGGACCGGCGACGGTGATGGTCTCCACTTTGGTCACGATGTCGAAATAAGGTTCGGTCAGCGTGGCTTCGCCGGCGAGCATGGCGGCGGCGTACCAGGGACGCGTGCGCGGATCGTAATCCGCGGGCAGCGTGTCATCGGGCGGCCAGATGTGATAGCGGCCGTTCGCCTCGCCGAAATAGGTCCAGATAAAGGTCTCTTCATAGATATCCTGGTGAACGATGGCGACCGCATCGCCGCCGTCAAAGCGTTTGGAGACGGACTGGGCGAGGCTTTCGGCAAGCGCAATGCGCTGGTTGAGCCAGTTGTCCGCCCCCCAGGCCGTGGTCGAACTGACGGTTTCCAGGTATTTTTCCATTTCCTGGCGGCGGAACTCGCCCTGCGACAGGTCCTGAAAAAGCGCAAAAACGAAGAAAGCGAAGATGACAGCGAGTGTGCCGGCCACAACCGCGGGCCCCATTAGGCGCACGCCGGACGGCGCGTTCCTGCGGTCTGCCGCCGCCTTGCCTGTAACTTTCATTCCCGCCCCGTAAACTCGCTAGTTCAGCGCAACCCTAGGCAGGTTGGGTTAACGCCAGTTTGCTTTTCTGAAGCTTCTGCGGGCCCAAAGACGCTTTAGGACAGTCATGCGCGCTTCCCGCCTTTTCTTTCCGCCCCGCCGCGCCCCCAGCGAGACGCTGGCCGCGGGGCCAAAAGGCCGCAAAAGAGCCGGTTTCACGGCTTGCGGTCCGCCGGGCTTTCCACTATAGAGCGCCGCTCAATCAGGAATTTCCCGCCGACCCGGGAGCCGGATCAGGCTCGCCGCCACGGCGGTTTTTGCGCGAAGGACGCCGAGACCGATGGCCCAGACCGACATTTTCTACTGTGAACCCCGCAAGGATATCGGCACTGGCGGCGCACGCGCCGCGCGCCGCGAAGGCTGGGTGCCGGGCGTTCTTTATGGCGGCGGCCAGGACCCGGTTGCGATCAGCCTCCGCATCAATGAGGTGAACAAGGCTTATCTCAACGGGCGCCTTCTTTCGCATCTGGCGAAAATCGACGTTCCGGGTGAAGAAGGTCAGCAGCCGGTCATCGCCCGCGATGTTCAGGTGCATCCCGTAAAAGGTCATCCGATCCATATCGACATGATGCGCGTTGACGAAAAGACCCGCATTGACGTCGAAATTCCGGTTCACTTCATCAATGAAGAAAAATCCCCGGGCCTCAAGAAAGGCGGCGTTTTGAACGTTGTGCGTCACACGGTTGAGGTTTACGCGCCGGCGACCTCGATTCCGGAAGTCTTCGAAATCGACGTATCGGGTCTTGAGGTCGGCGACGGCATTCACGCTTCGGCCATTAACCTGCCCCAGGGCGTCACCTTCGTGATCACTGACCGCGACTTCACGATCGCCACCATTGCCGCGCCGTCGGCGCTGCGCGCCTCTGACGAAGACGAAGGCGAAGCGGAAGGTGAAGGCGAAGAGAGCGAAGAGAAAAAAGAAGAGGACGCGAAGGAAGACTAACCTCCTTCGCCGTTTCTTCATGTTCTTCCGGCCCGGCGCAAAACGGAGCGCCTCATGCTGCTTCTCGTAGGGCTCGGCAATCCCGGCGGCAAATACGCGCGCCATCGGCATAATGTGGGTTTCATGGCCGCAGACGCTATTGCGGACGCCCACGGTTTCGGCCCTGCCCGCGCGAAATTTCAGGGCGAGGTCCGCGACGGGACGATCGGCGGCGAAAAGGCGCTGATCCTGAAACCCCAGACGTTTATGAACGATTCCGGTCGGTCGGTTGGCGAAGCCGTGCGCTTTTACAAGCTCGCGCCGGAGGACGTCATTGTCTTTTACGACGAACTCGACCTCGCCCCCGGCAAGATCAAAATGAAAACCGGCGGCGGCGCGGCCGGGCATAACGGCATCCGGTCTATCGACTCTCATATCGGCAACGGCTTCCGGCGCGTGCGAATCGGCATTGGCCATCCCGGCGACAAATCCCGCGTAACGGGCCATGTGCTGGGCGATTTTGCAAAGGCGGATCAGGACTGGCTGGAGCCTCTCCTCGACGCCATCGCCAGCGAGGCGCCCTATCTCGCCGAACCGGATAACAACCGCTTTCAGACCGCCGTTGCGCACAAGCTCGCGCCGCCGAAGAAATCGGCGCCTGCGAAAAAAGAACCGGCTTCAGAATCGAAACCAGCCGAGCCGAACACGCCCTCAAAGACGGCATTGAATGTCTTCGCCGAAGTCTTCAAAAAGCGCGGCGACAAGGAATAACCAGAAAGAACGATCCATGGGTTTCAAATGCGGCATCGTAGGCTTGCCGAATGTGGGCAAGTCCACTCTCTTCAACGCGCTGACCAAGACGGCGGCGGCGCAGGCGGCGAATTATCCTTTCTGCACCATTGAGCCCAATGTGGGCGACGTCGCCGTGCCGGAGCCGCGCCTGAAGCAGCTTGCTGAAATCGCCGGCTCGAAAGAGATCATCCCGGCGCGCATGCAGTTCGTGGACATTGCCGGGCTCGTCAAAGGCGCGAGCCAGGGCGAAGGCCTCGGCAACCAGTTCCTCGCCAATATCCGGGAGGTCGACGCCGTGGTTTATGTGCTTCGCTGCTTTGACGATGACGACGTCACCCATGTCTCGAACAAGATCGACCCGATCGCCGATTTTGAAACTGTCGAAACAGAGCTGATGCTTGCGGATCTTGAAAGCCTCGAAAAGCGCCGGGTCAATCTGGAAAAGAAGGCCAAGGGGCAGGACAAGGAAGCAAAAGCCCTGCTCCTCCTTGTCGACAAGGCGCTCGCTGAACTGCGCGAGGGCAATCCGGCGCGGGCCGCCGATGTAGCCGAAGAAGACAAGAAAGCCTGGGCCGGACTGCAATTGCTGACCTCCAAGCCGGTCCTCTTCGTCGCCAATGTGGATGAAGAAAGCGCCGCTGAGGGAAATGAATATTCAAAGATGGTGGAGGCGCGCGCCGCCAAGGAAGGCGCGGCGACGGTCGTCATCTCCGCCAAAATCGAGTCGGAGCTGGCGCAGCTTTCTGACGAGGAACAGGCCGAATATCTCGATACCATCGGGCTGTCGGAGCCCGGGCTCAATCGACTGATCAGCACCGGTTACGACCTCCTGGGGCTTCAAACCTATTTCACCGCCGGACCGAAAGAAGCGCGCGCCTGGACCGTCAGACGCGGCGCGACGGCGCCGCAAGCCGCGGGCGTCATCCATACGGATTTCGAGAAAGGCTTTATCCGGGCCGAGACGATTTCCTTCGACGATTATGTCAACCTCAATGGCGAACAAGGCGCCAAGGAAGCCGGGAAAATGCGGCTCGAAGGCAAGGAATATGTCGTCAAAGACGGCGACGTCATGCATTTCCGGTTCAACACCTAGCCCGCCCCGGGCCGTTAATACTCCGTTCACGGTATTTTTTACGCATGGTTAAGCCGGATCAACTATGATTGCCAACCATGACAGTTGTTCAGACCATCGACCGCCGCCAGGCGCAGCGTTACAAAGCGGGTTTCGATATCCGCTTTTCCATAAATGACGGCGCGGAAATCGTGAGCAACACGCTCAATTTCACGTCACGCTCCATCGCCATCCGCAGCGACGTGCTCGCCCAGAAAGGCGACCGCATCGCCATCTCTTTTGCGGGACTGCCGGCGATCGAAGGCGAAATCGTGCGTGTCTTCCCAGAAGGCTTTGCGGTCGTGCTCAATGAAGGATCGCTCGCGCTCATGGCGCATACCGATCCGGGCAACGGGCACAGCGCATTTCATGCGGCCGGTGTTTCCGGACCGGTGGAAACGCAGAACAGCCCGTTTATCCGCACCCACTCGTCCGTGCCGGCCCGCGCTTTAATCTCATCAGGCGTGGGCTATCAACCGGGCTATAATCGCCATTTCCTCTCCATCGTCACGGCCGACCCGGCGGCGCTTGAAAACATCAAGACGATCTGGATCAACGCCGATGGCGTCAAATGGACGGCGAAGGCCTTGAAATTCGAACAGCGCAACAATCGCGGCATCGCGGTTCTGAGCCTTAATGACTGGCAGGCCTATATGGGCGCCGCCTATGGCCTCAAAATCGCGATTATGAGCGAGGCCGGCGCCTGGACGCTCGACATCGACGCGGAGCCGATCGCCGACCACCTCGATTCCTTATCGCCGATGCAAATGGCCCTCAGCGCTTAAAGAAGCGCCCCGCAACGGCGTCCAGCTTTCTCATCATTTCAGGATCGCGACGTTCCGGCGGCGTGATCACCGCCATGTCGAGCGCGGTCTCAATGCCAAGCGGCGAGCCAATGCGCATTGGCCCGAGACGCGGCGCCAGATCGGCGACAAGGCGGGCGGCGTTCGCCGTATTCTGTTTCAGGGTTTCGAGGATCAGCCCCACTTCCACGGGGCCATCCTGCTCTCGCCAGCAGTCGTAGTCCGTGACCATAGCGACGCTGGCGTAAGGCAGTTCGGCCTCGCGCGCGAGTTTCGCTTCGGGCATGTTGGTCATGCCGATCACGTCGCAACCCCAGGAGCGATAGAGATGCGACTCCGCGCGCGAGGAAAATTGCGGGCCGTCGATGCAAATATAGGTTCCGCCCTTTTCATGAGCGACGCCGATGGCCGCGCAAGACGCCACAAGCGCCTCGGCGAGCGCCGGACAAACGGGATCCGCCATGGAGACATGGGCGACGAAACCCGGACCGAAAAAGCTCTTCGGCCGCATCGTCGTGCGGTCGATAAACTGGTCGACGATCACGAATGTTCCCGGCGACAGCTCCTCCCGGAAAGATCCGCAGGCGGAGACAGAGACGAGATCCGTCACCCCCGCCCGTTTCATGGCGTCGATATTGGCGCGGTAATTGATATGCGATGGCGGCAACGTATGGCCCGCGCCGTGACGGGCGAGAAACACGACCTCCACGCCGCTGAGCTTTCCCTTGATCAGCCCGTCCGACGGCGCGCCCCAGGGCGTGTCGATCTCCAGCCGCTCCGGACCTTCCAGCGCATCCATGGAATAAACGCCCGACCCGCCGATAAAGCCCAGAACGCGTTTTTGTTCGGTCATGAAAGTCCTCAAATGAAAACGGCGGCGCAGTCTATGCGCCGCCGTTCGGGATTCAAAATCGCAAAGCCGTTAAGTCTAGTGCTGGTCAGCCCAGACCTTGCGGTAGGACCAGTAAAGGATGCCGGCAAGGATCACGAGATAGATGATCGACATGACGCCGAGCGCCTTACGCGCTTCCATTTTCGGCTCGGCCGCCCACATCAGGAACTCGGTAACGTCCTTGGCGTATTGCTCCACGGTTTGCGGGCTGCCGTCGCCATATTCGACAATGCCGTCGGCGAGCGGCGGCGCCATGGACAAAACGCCCCCCGGCGGGACCGTGACGCCCTCCACCGGATGTCCGTCATGCATATATTCCGGCTTCATGGCCTGGGCCATGTCGCCCGGAAAATAAGGATTGTAATACTGACCGGGCGCAAGCTGAACGGTCGAGGGAGCCTCTTCATAGCCGGTCAGGAGCGAGTAAACATAATCCGGGCCGCCGCCCCGCGCTTTGGTGATTAGAGACAGATCCGGCGGCAACGCGTTGTTGTTGGCCATGCGGGCAAGCTGCTCATTGGCGTAAGGCGCCGGGATGCTATCCGACGGCAAGGCCGCGCGCTGGAACATTTCGCCCGTATCGTCGGGTCCGTCGGTCACCTGATATTTGTATTTGTCGGCCAGCGCCTTCACGATCGGATTGTCGTTCGGGTTCGAGCAATCGACATTGTCCGGAAAGCCTTCCGGGCAGCTTTCGAGATAGAACGGCCCGCCTTTCTGACCGAGATTGCGGAACGCAACGTAATTAAGGCTGTGGCAGTTCGAGCAGACGGTCTCATAGACCTGATAGCCGCGCTGAAGCGCGTTGGGGTCATAGGTCCCGAACGGGCCCGAGAAATGCCAGTGCTGATGCTCGGGGTGTTTCTCTCCGCCGCCGGCTGCGAGCGCGACAGCCTGACTTGCGGCCGCAGCGGCAAGGACGGCGATGAGCGTTTTCGTTATCGTCATGGCTTTCATCACGGAGAGCGTCCCTTATTCAGCCGCCGCCGGCGCGCCAGGCGCCGCCGAGCTTTCAGGTTTCGCGGATCTATGCAGCACCGACTCCGAGATGGAGCGCGGCAGCGGTTTCGGGGTTTCGAGAATGCCGAGAAGCGGCAGGATGATGAGGAAGAACGCGAAGTAATAAGCCGTCGCGATCTGCGCCCACATCACATAGATGCCTTCCGCCGGTTTGCCGCCGAGGTAACCAAGCGCGATGCAGGCGATCACAAACAGAACGAACCAGAGCTTCGCCACCGGCCGATAGCGCATGGAGCGCACCTTTGAGGTGTCGAGCCAGGGCAGCACGAACAGGATCAGGATCGACGAGAACATGACAAGGACGCCGCCGAGCTTTGACGAGATCGGACCCACATCGAAGGTGATGGCGCGCAGCATGGCGTAAAACGGCAGGAAATACCATTCCGGCACGATATGCGCCGGCGTCGACAGCGGGTTCGCCTCGATATAGTTGTCCGGGTGGCCGAGACCGTTCGGATTGAAGAAGACGAAAGCCGCAAAGAGGATCAGGAAGACAACGATCGCGAAGCCGTCCTTCACCGTGTAATAGGGGTGGAACGGCACCGCGTCTTTCTTGACGTCCTTGATCTCGACGCCCGACGGGTTGTTGTTGCCCGAGGTGTGGAACGCCCAGATGTGGAGCGCCACCACGCCGAAAATCGCAAACGGCAACAAATAGTGCAGCGAGAAGAAGCGGTTCAGCGTCGGGTTGTCGACCGAGAAGCCGCCCCAGAGCAGCGTACGGATCGATTCACCCACAACAGGGATCGCCGAAAACAGGTTGGTGATCACCGTCGCGCCCCAATAGGACATCTGACCCCAGGGAAGCACATAGCCCATGAACGCGGTCGCCATCATCAACAGGAAGATCACGACGCCAAGCATCCACACGACTTCGCGCGGCTCTTTATAGGAGCCGTAATAGAGCCCGCGGAACATATGGATATAAACGGCGAGGAAGAACATGGACGCGCCGTTGGCGTGGATATAGCGCAAAAGCCAGCCGTAATTCACATCGCGCATGATATGCTCGACGCTTTGGAAAGCCATGTCGGTGTGCGGCGTATAATGCATCGCGAGCACGATGCCGGTGATAATCTGGATCACCAGACACACAGCGAGAATGGCGCCGAAGGTGTACCAGTAATTGAGGTTCTTCGGCGTTGGAAAATCCATGAAATCCGCACTCATGCGGATAATCGGCAGACGCTTGTCCAGCCATTTCTCGATGCCGCTCGACGGATTGTAATTGGAAACGTGGCTCATTATCTCTCGCTCCCCTAGCCGATCTTCACGACAGTGTCGGTGACGAACTGATAAGGCGGCACCAGGAGGTTCTCCGGCGCGGGACCTTTGCGAATGCGGCCTGCGAGATCGTAGTGAGATCCGTGACAGGGGCAGAACCAGCCCCCGAAATCGCCGCGGCTTTCGCCGGCGCTGGTGCCAAGAGGAATACAGCCGAGATGGGTGCATACACCCACAAGGATCAGCCAGGGCTCATGCGCTTCGCCGGAGGCGCCGGTGACGATGTTTTCATCCGTTGCCTCTTCCGTGCCAGACAGATTGGCGTTGCGCGCGACCGGATCCTTGAGCTGCGCAATAGCGACGGACTTCGCCTCTTCGATTTCCGCCGGCGTGCGGTGGCGGATGAAGACCGGCTTGCCCTGCCACATCACCTTGATGGCCTGCCCCTCCGGCACCGCCGAGAGGTCGACTTCCTTGGTCGACAGCGCCAGCACCGAGGCGTCGGGGTTCATCTGATGAACCAGCGGCCAGAGCACCGCGCCTGCGCCGGCGGCGGCGGTCGCCGCGCCAAAGATGTGAATAAAGTCGCGGCGGGTCGGTTCGCCGTCATCGCTCATGTCAGATGTCGTCATGGCTCTCTTACGCCTTTAGGAAGGATGCGCCCCATAAGAAGAATCGCCGGGGTGTTTGACATGTCCTATGTACAAAGTCTAGGCGACGACGCGCTGCGGCCTAGCGTCGCTGCGGCTCAGTGACTGCTCCGAAAATCCTTGGAAAATCAGCTTCATGCGCCTCGCCCTTTATCAGCCTGACATTCCGCAAAATGTAGGCGCGGCAATCCGCGCCGCGGCCTGCTTCGGCGCAGGGATGGA
The DNA here is from genome assembly GCA_002704915.1 of Parvularcula sp. GTDB lineage: Bacteria > Pseudomonadota > Alphaproteobacteria > Caulobacterales > Parvularculaceae > Hyphococcus. Next base: position 88,687 of record PAIP01000059.1, on the reverse strand, counting down.
TGTGATCGAGCCTTGCGGGTTTCCGCTTGATTCGCGCGAGGTCCGCCGGGTCGCCATGGACTATGGGGCGACGGCCGCCCCGCCGCGCGCTCATCCGGGCTGGACGGCCTTTCTGGAAACGCTCGGCCCTGCGCGGCTGATCCTGCTCACCACCAAAGCCAACGAAACCATTTGGGAGTTTTCGTTCCGGCCGGACGACATCATCCTCATGGGCCGGGAGAGCGCCGGCGCCCCGGACGAGGTCCATGAGCGCGCCAATGCGCGTCTGCGGATCCCCATCGCTTCGGGCGCGCGCTCCCTCAATGTCGCAACGGCGGCGGCGGTGGCGCTCGCCGAAGCCCGCCGCCAGACCGGATGGGCTTAGGCCCGGCTTGCCGCGCCAACGCCGGACGGCTCCCGGACGAGCGTCAGCGGCGCCATCAGCATGGCGAGAAACAGCACATTAAAGGCCACGTTCACGGGCACGCCGGCTGCGACGGACCCGGCGCTGTCGATCACGAACCACACCAAAATTGAGATAATGGCGCTGCGAACAATCTGCTTGTCGCCATTTTCAATCGCCGGGGCGAAGATCATCCACATTACAACACAGAGGCTCGCGAAGACGCCGCCGCCGATGGCGCTGAACCAGCGCGCGTCTTCGGTATAGGGCCCTGTTGTTCCGTCCAGCGGAAAGTCGACAAAGTCGTGCATCAGAATCGATAAGCCATCGAGCCCGGGAAACGCTCCTGATGCAAATATCAGCGCGGCGATGAAAAAGAAGGCGGCGAGGGCCCGCATCAGCGCGGCGGCGGTGGTTGGCGACATGGTTTATTCTCCTGATTGGGTTTCAGGATCATGATGGGATCGGCGCCGCAGTCGGACAATTACGTCAGAGGTAAGCGCGCGGCGCGTGTGAAAACGCTATAGAGGTTCGCGAGGAGCACCTGATGTCGAACGCTTTCGGCGACATTATACGGGAGTGGCGCGATTTGCGCCGGCTCAGCCAGCTTCAGCTCAGCCTGGAGGCCGGCATGTCGGCGCGGCATCTCAGCTTTCTTGAATCGGGGCGCTCGCGTCCCAGCCGCGCCATGGTTTTAAGGCTGACCGACGCGCTCGCCATGCCCAAGGAGACGGCGAACAGGGCGCTGCATTCAGCGGGCTTTGCGCCGGTTTACCCAGCCTTGCCTTTCGACGACAAGGCGCTTGAGCCTGTGCGTAATGCGGTAAAAATGATGCTCGACAATCATGCCCCCTTTCCCGGAGTCGCCATCGACCGCTGGTGGAACATCACTGACGCCAATCACGGAGCAGCCGCATTGTTTGCCGCCGTGGGCGTAGGGGGAAGCGCCAATATGCTTGAAGTCATGCTAGAACTTGGCGATGGCAGCACAGTGGAAAACTGGGAAGATAACGCGCTAATCATTCTCAGCCGCTTGAAGAGCGAAATCATCCACTATGGCGGCGATGACAAGCTTGAAGACTTCGCTGATCGCTTCGCCCGGCACTCACGGCTGCAAGCGTTCAAAAGCACGGCAGATTACAGTCAGGCTGTGGTTCCGACCGTGCTGCGCCTTGAGGACGTTCGCCTGTCGCTCTTCTCTACAATCGCGCATTTCGGCTCGGTTCAGGATATCGGCGCAAGCGATATCCGCATCGAATTGATGTTCCCTGCCGACGAGGCGACGCGCGATTATTTCGAAGGCGGCTAGGCGAGCGGTTTCGCAGCCGCCTCCTCTTTATAGGCTTTCGCAAGATGCGTTTCGATTTCGTCGACCGGGTGGTTCGTCAGGTCGTTGTCGACCGTAAAGGTGAGGCGCTGCTCCACTTCCTTGTGCAGCTCCTTGCGCAGCCGGCCGAGCGCCTGGGGCGGCGCGAACAGGACGAGGTGATCGAATTTGTTTTTCATCGCCGCCTTGTTCAGCGTCTCGGCAAAGTCTTTCGCAAAACGTTCTTTTTCAAACTCGTGCCAGTCAGTGTCCGCCACGGCGGAGCGTTGCGCGCCTCCTGCGCCGGCGTCATTGAACCGACCCCGGCGATTCGCCGCCTGTTCGCGCGTCGGCGGATTGTCGATCTTGTCTTTGGAAATCACGTTTAAAAAGGGCTGCTCGGGCGTATCGTCATTAACAAATATCAAGGCTTTTTCGCCGTCCGCCACCACAACCCAGGTAATCTGATCCGCTAAATCTCGCATGATTTCACCTCGCTTTTCTTGTGCTGGTATAACAAGACGAAAGAGGGTTTCGTTCCGGGCCGGCCTTTGACCGGACGCAGGGAAAAGCATAGACCGGGAACGCCCGAAAAAGGACCCCTCGATGAGTTTTGAACAGAACAAGGAAACCGCCAAAGCCTGGTTCGTGACCTTGCGCGACCAGATTTGCGCCTCGTTTGAGCGTCTCGAAGGCGAGGCCGGGGAACTTTACGCCCACTTGGCGCCGGGCAAGTTCGAGATCACGTCCTGGGAGCGCGGACCCGATCAAGGTGGCGGCGAAATGGGCATACTTCACGGACGCGTCTTTGAAAAGGCGGGCGTTCACGTTTCCACCGTTCACGGCGAATTCTCCGAAGAATTCCGCAAGCAGATACCGGGCGCGGAGGAGGACCCGCGTTTCTGGGCGTCTGGCATTTCGCTGATCGCCCATACGCGCAACCCGCATGCGCCCGCCGCTCACATGAACACGCGCATGATCGCCACCACCAAATGGTGGTTCGGCGGCGGAGGCGACCTTAACCCCATGCACCCCGCCTATCGCGATGAAAATCACGAAGACGCGCGAGAGTTCCACGCCGCCTATAAAGCCGCTTGCGACGCTCATGATGCGGACTATTTTCCGAAGTTTAAAAAATGGTGCGATGAGTATTTTTATCTGCCGCACCGAAACGAACCGCGCGGCGTCGGCGGTATTTTTTACGACCGCCATAATTCCGGCGACTGGGACAAGGACTTTGCCTTCACTCAGGATGTGGGCAGGGCCTTCCGCGACATCTATCCGAAGCTTGTCGCCAAACGCATGGACCAGCCCTGGACCGACGACGACCGCGAAAAGCAGCTGATCCAGCGCGGTCGCTACGCCGAGTTCAACCTGCTCTATGATCGCGGCACCACCTTCGGTCTCAAGACCGGCGGCAATGTGACGTCGATTCTCTCTTCCCTGCCGCCGCTGGCCAAATGGCCCTAAGAGAACGGCTGCAAGCCCCTGCTCTCAAAAGCGTTTCTTGATCCAGCCTAAAAGCCTGATAAACAGACGAAATCCGACGCCGCCCCAAGGAGCGCCAATGCCGGCCAAGGCCGACATGTTTCGTCTGACGATGCTGCGCGCCCTTCTGGTTCTGGCGGCGGCCTTGTCCATTTCTCCGGCGCACGCTGCCGGGGCGCTCAATATCGGCGTACAGCTTGAGCCCCCCAATCTCGACCCCACCAGCGGCGCGGCGGCGGCGATTGACGAAATCGTTTACGCCAATGTCTTCGAGGGGCTGACCCGCATTAATGAAGACGGCGCTGTCTCGCCCCTCCTCGCGGAAAGCTGGACCGTTTCCGGGGACGGGCGCATTTACGATTTCAAGTTGCGCGAAGGTGTCACATTTCACGATGGAACATCGTTCGACGCGGAAGATGTCGTCTTCACGCTGAACCGCGCGAAAGCGCCGGAATCTACAAACGCACAACGCCCGATCTTTGAAATAATCAATGAGGCGCGCGCGACTGGCCCCTATTCAGTACGCATCACCCTGAATGAACCGCTCGGCGCGTTCCCCACTTATCTCGGCTGGGGCGACGCGGTCATTGTCGCCGAGGAAAGCGCCGCGACCAATGCCAGCAACCCGGTCGGCACAGGCCCGTTCAAATTCCTGCGCTGGCGCAGAGGCGCCTCCGCGACGCTTGTCCGCAATGATGACTATTGGGGGAACCGCCCGGCGCTCGACCGGATCAATTTCATTTTCATTCCCGACCCGACCGCCGCTTTTGCAGCCCTGATGGCTGGCGATGTGGACGGCTTCCCGAATTATCCGGCGGCGGAAAATCTCGGACTGATCGAACGCGATGATCGCTTCAAGATCGTCACCGGCACGGGCGAAGGGGAAATGATTCTCGCCATCAATAATGGCGTCCCGCCTTTTGACGATATTCGCGTTCGCCGCGCGCTCAATCACGCCATCGACAAGCAAGCCGTCATCGAAGCAGGCCTCTTCGGCTTTGGAACGCCGATTGGCAGCCATTTTCCGCCGCATCATCCTTCCTATGAAGACCTCACCGGTCTTTACCCATACGACCCGGCGGAAGCACGGCGTCTGCTGGCGGAAGCTGGCTATCCCGACGGCTTCGAAACCACGCTTGCCCTGCCCCCGCCGGCCTATGCGCGCCGCGGCGGCGAGGTGATCGCGGCGCAGCTCGAAGCTGTTGGAGTTAAAGTCGAGATCCGCAATATCGAATGGGCGCAATGGCTCGACCAGGTCTTCGCCAATAAGAACTACGATCTCACCATCGTTTCCCACACCGAGCCTGTGGATATCGATATCTATGCGCGCGACGATTATTATTTTCAGTATCATAGCGACGCTTTCAACAAGGTGATCGCTGTTCTGCGCGGAGAAACCAATCCGGCGCGCCGCGATGCGCTGTTGCACGAGGCGCAAGAGATCATCGCGGAGGATGCGGTGAATGTGTTCATCGCCTCCAGTCCGAAAATTGCGGTCTGGTCGAAAGACGTAACGGGCGTGTGGGCCAATGCGCCAGTGCAGGCCAATGATCTCACCGACGCTGATGTCGTCGGGCGCGCACCATTGGCTCCCGGAGATCATCCAACGCGCATGCTTCCGCTCTGGCCGATATTCGTTGTTATCGCACTCGCCTTCACCGTGGTCGCGGTGTTCGCCAGAGCTAGTCCTGCTTTTCTCGCCAGCCGCGCCGCCTCCATGGCGCTGACACTGTTCACCGCGTCGCTGGTGATTTTCTTTCTGATTGAAATCGCGCCAGGCGATCCGGCGGCGTTCATGATGGGGCTGAACGCCGACCCCGCCGCCGTCGATGCGCTGCGCGAAGAGCTGGGGCTCAATCAGTCGCTGATCGCGCGCTATGCAAGCTGGATCGGCGGGCTCGCCATGGGCGATTTCGGCGTCAGCTACACTTACCGCACGCCGGTCGCCGAGTTGATGGCGGAGCGCATTTGGGTGTCGCTGCCACTCGCCCTCCTCGCCTTCGCCATCTCGACCGCTATCGGCATCCCGGCGGGTCTTGCCGCCGCAGCGCGCCGCGACCGCGCATCCGGCAAAGCCATCGTCGCGACGGCGCAAGCCGGCGTCGCCATCCCGAATTTCTGGCTCGCGATCCTGCTGGTGATGATCTTCGCCGTTGCGTTTCGCTGGTTTTCCGCCGGCGGCTTTCCCGGCTGGGACGCCGGTTTCTTTTCCGCCCTGAAGGCGCTGCTGCTTCCCGCCATTGCGCTCGCCATTCCGCAGGCGGCGATCCTGACACAGATCATGCGGTCGTCGACCATTGAAACCCTGCGCGAGGATTATATCCGCACGGCGCGCGCAAAAGGTCTTACGCGGCGCGAAACCCTGACCGGTCATGCACTCAGAAATGCGCTCATCCCGGTGCTGACCATATTGGGCCTGCAATTCGCCTTCCTGCTCGCCGGCGGCGTCATCATTGAAAACGTCTTCTATTTGCCGGGTCTCGGCCGCATGGTGTTTCAGGCGATCGCACAGCGCGACCTGATCGTCGTCGAAAGCGTCGTCATGGTGCTTGTCTTCGCTGTGGTCGCCATCGCCTTTCTGATCGATCTCGCCTACGCCATTGTCGACCCGCGCCTTCACGGGGAACGGCGATGAGCGCGATCGCAGCCAGTTTGCGCAGCGACAAGGGCTTCGCCGCCGGCGCGGCGATTGTCGCATTATTCCTCTTCATCGCCCTGCTCTCCTTTGTCTGGACGCCTCATGATGTCGCGCTGGTCGACGCCGACGCACGCCTCGCGGCGCCCTCTTTTGCTCATCCTTTCGGAACAAATCATCTAGGCCGCGATGTCTTTTCCATGATCATGGTCGGTGCGCGCATATCGATCTTTGTGGCGCTCGTCGCTGTCAGCATTGGGATGTTCGTCGGCGTTCCCCTCGGTCTTTTGGCAGCGCAAACGCAAGGACTTGTCGAAGATGCTGTGATGCGCATGAGCGATGTCGTTTTCGCTTTTCCCGCGATCATTCTCGCCATTCTCATCGCCGCGGTTTACGGACCCGGCGCCGTCAACGCGATCATCGCCATCGGCATCTTCAATATTCCCGTATTCGCGCGGCTGACCCGCGGCGCAGCCTTACCGATCTGGACGCGCGGCTTTGTCATGAGCGCAAGAACCGCCGGAAAGAACGCGTTTCAAATCTCTCTCGAACATGTGCTGGCGAACATTTTGCCGGTGATCATTGTGCAGGCGACGGTGCAGTTCTCGCTGGCCGTTCTCGCCGAAGCGGCGCTCTCTTATGTAGGGCTGGGCGCGCAGCCGCCGTCCCCGAGCTGGGGGCGCATGCTGGCCGAAAGCCAGACCATGATCAGCTTCGCGCCCTGGCTCGCCATTTTTCCGGGCCTTGCGATTTTTCTGTTCGTCTTCGGACTAAATCTTCTGGGCGACGGGCTGCGCCGGCGCCTCGACCCGCACCGGATCGTGGGGGCCATGTGACCGACGCAATCCGGCTGGATAATCTGTCTCTCAGCATAGGCGGCGCGCAGATTCTCGACGGCGTCACGCTCTCTCTGCGCGAAGGCGAAATTACAGGGCTGATCGGACGATCCGGCTCCGGCAAGTCCATGACGGCGCTCGCCATGATGGGGCTGAGCCCCCGGGCCGCACAACTTTCCGGCAAGATCATCATGGATGGCGAGAACATATTAGCCATGCGCGAACGGGCTCTGTGCGAGCTTCGCGGACGAAAAGTCGCCATGGTGTTTCAGGAGCCCATGACGGCGCTCAATCCGCTCCAGACCATCGGCGCGCAAGTGGCGGAAGTTTTTCAGACGCATGAAAAGATCAGCCGCGCCGAGGCCCAAAAGAAAGCCGAGACCGCTCTCGCCCGCGCCGGTTTGCCGCCTGAGGAAGTTTCTCCCGCCAAGCGGCCCCATGAACTTTCCGGCGGTCAGCGACAGCGCGCCGTCATCGCCATCGCCATCGCCATGAAACCGAAAGTGCTGATCGCCGACGAGCCGACAACGGCGCTCGACGTAACCACACAGGCGGAAATTCTCGATCTTTTGAAGAGCCTCGTGAAAGAAGACGGTACGTCGCTCCTGCTCATCACTCACGACCTCGCTGTGGTGTCGCACATCGCTGACCGGATCGCAGTGATGGATCACGGCCGCATCATCGCCGAGGAAGCCGCTAATGATTTTTACGCCCATGCCGACTCCGCGCTCGCCAGAGATTTTATTCCGGCGCGCGTGAGACGCGAGACCTCCGCGGCGCCGAAAACCGAATCGGTCCTGAAAGCCGAAAACATTTCCTGCGACTATGTAAACAGGCGCCCATCGCTGTTTGCGGCGCCGTCCCTCTTCCGCGCTGTTCACAATGTCGATTTCGACATCATGAAGGGCGAAACACTGGGGCTTGTGGGCGAGTCTGGCTGCGGCAAGTCCACTCTGGCGAAAGCGCTGCTTGGACTTCATCCGCTGGCGGAAGGGCGCGCCGCCATTGGCGGCGAAAGTTTTCCCGCCAGAGACAAGGCCTCCATGCGGCGGTTGCGCCGAAAAATCCAGATTGTCTTTCAGGATCCCTATTCCAGTTTCAACCCGCGCCAGCGCATCGCCGATATCGTCGCCGAACCCCTGCATCTCATCGACGCCCCCCTGACGCGTATGCAAAAGCGCCAGCGCGCTGCAGCACTTATCGAAAGCGTCGGCCTCAATGAGGAAACGCTCGATAAATATCCGCACGCTTTCTCCGGGGGACAGCGCCAGCGCATCGCCATCGCCCGGGCGCTCGCAACGGATCCGGATGTGGTGATCCTCGACGAAGCGACCTCCGCCCTCGATATCGGCTCGCGCAATCGCATCCTCGACTTGCTGCAATCCCTCTCTGCCTCGCGAGGCGTGTCGCTTCTGTTTATCACTCATGATTTGTCGGTGATCCACGATATCGCTGACCGCGTGCTGGTCATGAAAAACGGCCATATTGTCGAACGCGGCGAAACCGGGCAGATTTTCGCCGCGCCGGAAAATGACTATACCAGACGTCTCATCGCAGCGGCCCCTGTGATAAAGTGGCGGCAAAGCGCCGGAGAGACCTTATGAGCGACGACATTCTGAAACCCGGCCCGCGCAATCTGATCACCGATGTGACTGGTCTTACGGTTGGCAACGCGACTGACGAAAACGTTCAGACCGGCGTCACCGTGTTGCGCTGCGCCCGGCGTTTCATCGCCGCCGCCGATGTGCGCGGCGGCGCGCCGGGCACGCGCGAGATCGACGTGCTTTCAACGGAAAATCTTGTGGGCCGCTGCGACGCGATTGTGTTGACCGGCGGTTCCGTCTTCGGCCTCGCCGCGGCGGACGGCGCCACAAGCGCGTTGTCTCAAGCCGATGTGGGCCTCAAACTCAGCGACAAGGGCCCGGCGATTCCCATCATGCCCGCCGCCGTGCTGCACGATCTCGGCAATGACGGCGACAAGGACTGGGGCGACACGCCGCCTTACCGAAAGCTCGGCATGGACGCAGTCGTAAATGCCGATGTGACCTTCGAACTCGGTTCGACCGGCGCGGGGCGCGGCGCCATGGCCGGCGTCGAAAAGGGCGGGCTCGGCTCGGCTTCGCTTGTGCTTGAACAGGGCGTTGTGGTCGGCGCGCTTGTTGCGGCCAATCCTGTCGGGTCTGTCTATATGGCGGACGGCGAAACCTTCCACGCCTGGCCCTATGAACTCGCCGGCGAGTTCGGGGGACAGAGGCCGCCGACCCTGCATGAGCTTGCTGAGCCCTTCCCAAACTTTTCGCGTCTTCACGCCCGCGCTCAGGCCGGCGCCAATACGACGCTGGCGATCGTCGCCACCAATGCGGACCTCACCAATGTGGAAGTCAAACGCATCGCCATGATGGCGCAGGACGGGATCGCCCGCGCCGTTCGCCCCGCGCATACGGCCTTTGACGGCGACATCGTCTTCGCCATCGCGACAGCCGAAAAAGATCTGCCTTCCGATCCTCCGCCTTTCCGCCACGGCCTTGTGGCGCGCATCGGGGCCGCGGCATCCGACTGCCTGACCCGCGCCATCGCCCGCGCCGTTTACGAAGCTGGCCGTTAACCAAGCTTGTAAATTTGCGCGAAACGAGCGCCGGATTCGGCCTGTTCCTTGTATATATGCTTAATCGGCGGCGGGTTTTTCCCGCGATGAACCGCGGCGGCAGGCATGCGCGACCTCATTCTGCTCAGTTTTATGGCGCTCTGCCTTGCGGCGGCGATCCGCCACCCGTTCGCCGGGCTTTTGACCTGGGCGTGGTTTACCCTGATGACGCCGCATCAGGCCGCTTTCGGCGTTTATGGCGTTCCGCTCAACGTCATCATCGCCGGCGTCACCATCGGCTCCTATGTCGTCTCCGGTGAAATCGCAAAGTTCCGCTTCGACGTCATCACCATTCTCATTATTCTCTTCGCAGGCTGGCTGACGTTGGCGCAGGCTTTCTCGCTCAGCCCTGAAAACTCGGCGGTCTATCACGACCGCTTCATCAAGACGCTGCTCTTCGTCCTGCTCTGCGCGCAGATGGCCGCGGGCAAATTGCGTTTTAATGCGCTGGTGTGGACCATGGTGGCGTCCATCGGGTTCTTCGCCGCGAAGGGCGCCGCCTTCACCTTCGCCACGCTCGGCCAATTCAGAGTGCAGGGTCTTCCAAACACGGTGCTTGAAGACAACAACCATTTCGGCATCGCCGTCGCAACGATCCTGCCGCTCATTCTCTATCTGCGCGACGAGTCAGTGCGGCCCATTGTCAGGCGTGGGCTTCTGGCTCTTTTCTGCCTCGCCATCGTCGCCATCATCGGCACGCAATCGCGGGGCGCCTTCCTGTCCTTGATTGCGTTCAGCGGCTTTTTCTGGATCCGCGCCAAACACAAATTCGCCATTCTGGCGGGGCTTGTTCTCGTCATGGCGCCCGCCATCGCTTTCATGCCGGGAAAATGGACAGAGCGCATGAGCACCATCGGCGAGGCGACGCAGGATGCGTCCTTTATGGGCCGGGTCGACGCCTGGGTGATCAACTACAAACTCGCGGTTGAGCATCCCATGACCGGCGCCGGACTACGCAACTCCTATGAAAAAGAGATAGCGCAATCCGTCGACATTGAGCGTGCGGCGCGCGCCAAGGCGGCGCACAGCATCTATTTCGAAGTATTGGGGGGCGCCGGTTTTGTCGGGCTGTTGATCTATCTGGCGCTCTTCGCAACCGCGTTTTTCACATCCTGGCGCATCTATCTCTCGCGCGGAAACGAAAAGCTCGCGCCATGGAAATGGCGCTTCGCCTATTACGCGCAAATGTCGCTTGCCGTTTTCGCCATTGGCGGCGCTTCCGTTTCGCTGGAAATGTGGGATGGGTATCTCATTGTCATCGCGCTCATCGCCGCATTGAGCAAAATGTCCGTTGCCGAAGGAAAACCGGTCGGCTACGCCCTGCGCGAAGCGCGGCTTCGCAACTGGCGCGGCCGCAAGCGCCTGAAACAGCTCCTCGGCGAAGGGGAAAATCCGGCTTAATCCGTAACGAAAGCCGCTGCGCCGCCCTGGGGTTTGATTTCCACGTTACTGCGGCAGGACGGACCATGGCCGTGAACCTCAAATGACGCCGCGGCGCCCGGAGAGGCCGCGTCCGGGCATTCCTCGCCAATCTCCACCTGAATGGTGGAATAATGGATGCCGTAGCGCTCTTCGAGAAAGGCTTTCACCTCGGCAAGCGCGCCGGCGGCGTCACGCGCGTCCCCGACGCAGACATGCATGGTCAAACGCGGCTGCTCCGGCGTGATTTGCGAAATCTGAATGCTGTGGACGCTTTTTATCTGCGGGCCCGATTTCAGCAACTCCGCTTCCAGCTCAGCGAGATCGATATTCTCCGGCGCGCCTTCGAGTAGAATGTGTCCGGTTTCGCGCACCAGCCTTAATGCTGAAACGCCGATCAGGAACGCGACGCCGACGGAGAGGATGGGGTCGATGGCCATCCACCCTGTAGCGGCGATCACCAGCGCCGCAATGATCGCCGCGACCGAGCCCAAAAGGTCGCTTATCACATGGAGCAATGCGCCGCGCATATTCAGATTATGCTCATCGCGCCGGTGAAGAATGAAAAACGCGATGCCGTTGGCGATCAGCCCGGCGACCGCTACCCACAACATGAGCTGTGCCTCGACCTCAACCGGCGAGAAAAAGCGATGCACAGCCTCGAAAACAATCCAGACGAGGAGAATGGCAAGCAACACGCCATTGACGAAAGCGGCGAGAACCTGCGCGCGGTTATAACCGAAATGGAGCCGTTTATCCGGCGGGCGCGCCGCGAAAAACTGCGCGCTCGCGGCGAGCCCGAGGGCCAGCGCATCGGTCAGCATATGGGTCGCATCGGCGAGCAGGGCCAGCGACCCCGATAGCAGTCCGCCGACAACCTCGATGACCATGAAGACCACGATGACAGCGAGCGCCATCAGGAGGCGTCCCGTCACTTTGCCGACAGGCTGCGAATGATCCTGATGTGTGCAATTGCTCATGCGTTCGTCAGAGCGCCCTGTTTTGCGCGAAGCTGTTTTAGGCTCGGGGACTTTAGTCTGCGCTTGCCCGCCAGAGCAAGGCGCGGTCCCTACATTTCACAGTAATTTCAACACGCTCTGTTCACCCTGATGAGCCCGCCCCGCATGGGAAAAAAAGTGACGTGATAACATCTTCCTTGCTATCATTCGGTACGGTTTGAGGCTAAGGACAACCGCCTGCGCGTGCATGTATAAGTAAAGTAGAGTTAAAATGGGCAGGAAGGGGGCCCTGCGGGTTTGTTTGGGGACGCCAGCATCATCAATGGGCTGATCGCGAGCTTGATAGCCGCGGCCATGAGCACCTTTGGCATTTTCGCCATGGCCTCATTCAGCGGCTGGGCCCAGCGCAACAGCGCTTATTGCGCAGCTTTCGCTGTCGGTCTGTTGACCGTCGGCGTGATGTTTCATCTCATCCCTGAAGCCGCAAGTATTTCCACCTCCGCTTTAAGCTGGGTTCTGGCCGGTTTTGTCGCCATGGTGTTGATCGGCATGGCGGTCCAGACCGCCGTTGCGCGCCAGCCCGAGGGCGCGGCGCTTACTTTCGGTTACGTCTCGATTATCGGCCTTGCCGCTCATTCTTTTCTGGACGGCGCCGTTTACGCTGCTTCCTTTTGGGAAGAGGCCTTCACCGGCTGGCTTGCGACTGGCGGGCTCCTTTTCCATGAATTTCCGGAAGGAGTCATAGCTTATGCGTTGCTCGCTCAAGCCGGTCTGCCACGCGGCCGCGCAATCCTGTTTGCGATTATCGCCGCGGCGCTGACAACCATAGCGGGAACGTTAAGCGCGCAATCGCTTTTCGGTCTGGCGACAGCGCCCCCCCTCGCCGCCATGCTGGGCGCCGCCGCCGGCGCTCTGATTTATGTGCTGATCTTTCACCTCGGCCCGCACGCAACGGGCACGCCGAACAAACGCGGCTATGACGTCGCCATGCTAGGCGTGATGGCCGGAACCGCTGCGCTCTTGTTCGAACACTTCAACCACGTTCATTAATTTTTGCATCCGGCGATGCCGGCCGTTGGCGCGACCATGCTCCAGCCTTGATCATCCCGAACCTTGATCAATCCTTTTTCAAGATAGGCGCCGCCGTCAAAACCGAGCCCAAAACGGGCGGACACTTCAACAGTCACCCCGTCTTCACTTTCAAAGACCTGACGTTCGAAAACGCCAAAGCCCGCCGCGCCGTCCTGCGCAGTGCGGGTTAGCATTACCGGCTGACCGGCGATATTGATCTCGGCCTCTTTGCCAGAAACGAACCTGAATACCGCCGCAGGACGCACGCCCTCGAGCGTCCACAAAATCATGCCGCAGGATTTGTCCGGAAGCGCCGCATCGCCCAAAGGACGCAAGCCTTGCGCCCCCGCAGCATCGCTCGCCAGATCAATTCTGCCGGCTTCGGCCTGACGCGGCGAGGACATCCCGTCTGTTACGCAGGCACCGGCGAGCGCCGCGAAAGAACATATGGCGAGAATGGACTTGTTCATGATCCTGCTCCAGTCAGCACGCCCACTGTGCCATAGGTCATTTCGCCATTGTCGTCTTCGAACCCGAAATAGCGCAAGGCGGAGGCGACATTTTCTTCCGAAGGCTGCGCTGTCGCTGTCACTTCATAAGCGAGCGACCGGTCGAGCAAAAGTCGGATACGGGCCGCCGTGCGGGCGTTTTCGCCGGTCATCGCAATCACCAGCTTGCCGTCTTCGCAGGCCACGCCGCCGCTCATGGGCAGGGCGGGCAGATCATAACGCTTCGCCGGCGCATCGAGCGCATTGGTCCACAAATCCCCGGCGGCGTTCAGGCAACCGTTTTTGCGGCTGAAGTCGAGCCGCTTTATGTTCAGTCTCGCTTCACCGCGCGCCGGTTCGCCCAGAAGGCCGCGCGGCGCGGCCGCGGCAAGATCGATATCCGCTTTCACATTCTTCAATGAAAGCTTGGCGCCCGGACCGAAAGCGACGGCGCCCGTTCCCCGTACAGCGCCGTTCGCGGAGAGTGTCACTTTTGGCGAGAACGTCAGCAACGACCAGGGCGACAGATGGAACCGAACGTCGCCGAGGGCCACGCCCCCCGCCGAAGCGGACCCGAGTTCGCCATTCCAGATTGTCCCGCGCGCATCCGCATAAGAGATCGCGCCGCCGCTGTTGTTTGCGAGCAGAGACACAGCGCTGGCCGGGATCGAGGCGATCAGCGTTGCAAGAAAGATAAAGCCGCCAACGAGAATTGGCGCGAGCAGCTTTTTCGATTGCACAGCGCCTTTCGTCATTACCGCTCCAACACCAGAACTTGCGGCGTCACCATGCCGTCCTCGCCGCGGGCGATATCCGCAAAGGCGACCCGTGCGCCGTAATTTCCTTGCACCTGCGCCAGCCATTCAAAAAACACGTCGCCATTGACAGGCGCGGCCTGAATTTCTAGCTGGCCGTCGCTTTCCGCGCCGATGCGCACGACTTCAATGCCCGCGGCTCGCGCAGACTGAAGCACCGCCTGCCGCAATGGCGCGCCGTCCTGCGGGGCTGTCGTATCCGAGACGCCGGCGACAGCCGCCGCAGCAGCGGTCAGTTCATAGCCGTCTCGGGCTGCGGCCGCCTTGCGGGCGGCGTCTGAGCGCAAATCCGCGAAGGGCCGCACAATGGCAAGCGAAACGAAAAGCACAGCCGCAAGCGCGCCGGCGATGAGGATCATCAGGCGCTCGCGCTGCGAAAGATCAGTCCACCAGGTCATGACGCGCTCACCCTCAATTCGCCGAGATAGGCGTTGCCAGTGCGCCGAACGCCGCCAGCCTCCGCCGCAGTCAGGCCGCGCGCCTCCAGCATGCGCTTCAGTGTTTCGATCTGGCTGATGTCGCCGAAGCGCAAATTCACGGCATATTCGTCGCGCGCGCCATTATAGCGGATGCGGTCGATCTGAATGCCGCTCGATCCCTCAAGGCTGTCGGCAAGCGCATTGGAAATTGTCAGAAACGATCGGCCGCCGGCGCCGGCGCCCAGGACCTGCCGCGCATGCGTTCTTGGATCGACGCCGGCCGCATCCGGAAACACGGTTTGATGAAGGGCGAGCGTGTCTTCTTCAAGGCGATCCGCCGTACGCAGATCGCGTATAAGTTCCGCAATATTGACCAGCAACAGCGCCGCAACCGACGCCGCCGCGAGAAGTCCCGCCCGGCGCCACGGACCGGCGGTCGCACGCCAGTCGCGCCGCTTGCGATAGGCGCCCTGCAGAAAATTCGGCGCCTTGGCGAGACCTTCGGCGAAAAACCCGAGAAGCGCTTCGCCGTTCATGGGCTCGCGCTGATCGATCTCCAGCGTTTCGCGCTCGTCCGCCGTGATCCTCTGCGCAGTACAGGCGACGATCTTCCTCAGTTCCTCGTCATGGAGCAGCGATGATAAGAGTTCGCCCGCGAGCGTCTTCTC
The DNA here is from genome assembly GCA_002704915.1 of Parvularcula sp. Lineage (GTDB taxonomy): Bacteria > Pseudomonadota > Alphaproteobacteria > Caulobacterales > Parvularculaceae > Hyphococcus. The sequence continues at coordinate 73,557 of PAIP01000059.1, read as the reverse complement.
GAGGGCGAAGCCTTTCAAACCCACAACGCCCATCATCCGGTCCGAGGTTTCGATGACGACCGCGCGGCCCGGCGCCATAGGCGTTACGGCATAGTCCACGGTGAGGATGTCTGGCGACAATCCGGACTGCGCCAGCGCCGTAAGCCACGCGTCCATTTCCGATTTCTTGATCGCCAGCGATATCCCGGCGCCGCTCTCATGTCGCGTTGTAACGACATGGACATTTTCCAGACTTTCCGCGAGTTCGTCTTCAAGCAGCATGCTCGCGGCCGCGCGGAACTGGGCCGTGGACTTCGGCGGAACGGGCAACGCGCGCATGGTGGCGCACTCGCCGTGCAAGATCAACGCAATGGAACGCGCCTCCGCGGCGCGGTCGGTGATGGCGGCAAGGTCGGCGACGCTGTCAGCCGTATCGGCCTCGATGATGCCTGACTCGCCGACAAAGGCCCATTGCACGGGGGCCTCCGGCGTCGAGCCTGCAAGAAGAATTAAGGTTTCGTTCACTCTTCCGCTCCGAGCCGGCGCGATATCACGCGCGCAGCCCCTTCATTTGCGTCAATAACCGACGTCATCTCCAGTAAGGCAGTATCATAAACAATCTCTGCACGGGCGATCAGGAAGCGGGACGACACGGCGAACCGGCTCCCGTTTTCAAGTTCCAGATCGCTGATCGGCGGGGTCGCGAGAAACGCATCCACACTGGTCCAGCCGCCCGGCGGGCGGGCGGAAATCACGTCCGCCGCCATTTGCGGGGTCACCGCCGGCCCGAGAGCGGCCGCGAGCACGGGCGCATGGCGCTCTGAAAGCATGTTTACATTGATCACTGACGGCGCCCCGCCTTCGCGCGCACAAAGATGCGGCTTCAGCGCGCCGTAAAGCTCTCGCGTCACGCCTTTGACCGCACGCAATTCGGAAACGGAAGCCATCGCCTGATTGCCGGTGCGATAGGGCGACGGCAAGACCGTATAATGCTCATCCTCGCCGCCTTGCGGGCGCCGGCTCGTATCTTCATCGACCCAGTCGCCAATCGCCTGCGCCAGCGCGGCCGCGTCGAATTCACTGACGCCGAGATGACCGGCGAGGCGGATAAATTCAGCGACAGTCTGATCGCCGGCGCCTTCGCCATAGGTCGTGTTCAAGGCGTTGACGTTGAAACAGGCGGTTCCGTCCCCGAGAAGAACGCGCGCGCCGCCTTCCTCGAAAGGCAATTCCACAGGCTCGCTCGCCCATGGATCGTCAAGCGACATGATTCCGCTATCGGCCGACGCGATCTCTTCCACAGCGGCGAGCGTCAGCGTTTCAACGGCGAAGGCGCGCCACAAGGCTTCGCCGCGCGCATTGACATTAACGGTCCGCGCCGCAGCGCGCGTGGTCAGCTCCATGGCGGACAACGCCACGAAAGACAGCGTCGCCGCCAGAAGAAGCACGATCAGCAGGGCGGCGCCTTTCTGGTCCTCCCCCCGGGTCATGACTGCGCCTCCACGGGGGCGATCCAGAAAAGCTGCTCCACCGGCTCTCGGCCTTCGCGGTCAAGGGTAATGGATAGGGCCTGCGGCGCCGAGCCCCTGCCCGACACCGGCCAGATATCCGACCATTCCAGCTCGCCGCGCTGCTCGCCGATCAAAAAAGCGGCCTGCGCATCCACAAGGTTGGCGAACAAGACGCGCTCGTCAGCATCTGCGCCGGAGGCCTCGTCGAGATAGGCGCGGCTGCGGCGCAGGAGCACCCCGTCGCGAAACACATATTCCACATATTGAAGGGCGCTGCGCGGTTCCTCCGCCCCCGGATTGATCCAGCCCGCCCGCACGAAAGAGGCGAGCACGCGCTCGTCCTCCTCACGGCGCGACGCGAAATTCTGAAGATTGCCCATAAAGGCCGCAGGCCGGCCGTCGCCGAACTCATCGCGCACGGTGCGCGAAGTTATCTGCGCCAGATCTTCCTTGATGAGCGTGCGCGCAATCTGGAAGGATTTCAGATCGTCATCGACAACCGCAAGCTGGTCGCGGCTGTCAACGCCAAGCCGCAGGGCGTAAACAGCGGTCGCGGCGATCGCTGAAAACACGAGCAGCGCGATCAGCACCTCCGGCAGGGTCAGGCCTTTTTGTGCGTGGGCGTTCATGACGGCCTCCGCATGGAGACGGCATGCGCAAGGCGCTGCTCCCCACCCGGCGACAGAACATCGATCTCGATACGCACAATGTTGTCGACGCCGGTTTCGACAATCGTGCGACGATAACGAAGCGCAGCGCCGCCCACCGTCACCTCGCCTTCGGTTTCGCCGATTTCCGTCGCCTCGCGCAGCACCATCGCCTCGACCATGAGATTGTCTGCTGCGATGGCGGCGAGCGTGCGCTCGCGCATGGAGGCGGCGAAACGCGAATTCTGGCCCATCAGCACCAGGAGCGCGCCGATAACGAGGCCCATAACGGCGAGCGCCACCAGTGTCTCGACAAGGGTCACGCCCTTCTGGTTGTTACGCGCCATCGACATTGCTCACTTCCACATGGCCCGCGCCGTCCAGCGTCACGCGCCAAATCTCGCGCCGATCCTGCAACATCACCGTCACCGGCGTTGTTTCGCCCGTCGGCATGAACCGCAGATCCGGCCGGATGACAGTTTCTGTCTCCCGGCGTTTTTCCTCCGGCTCATTTCTTTTCGCCGGCGCCTCGCGCGAAACATCGACGGAAAATTCCGGCGGAAAACTATCCGCTTTCATCTGCGCCGTTGTTTCCGGCTTCCACTCGCCGCGCTGATAACGAAAGAAAGCATACCCTTCGTCATCGAGGCGCATGCCAAGAACGGCGCCGCGCGTGACCGCATCCTGCGCCGCAAAATCGAGCCGCGCGGCAAGAGCTTCGGCGGCCCGGCGCGCATCCGTTCGGCCCGGGGGCGCATTGATGACGACGACGCCGGCGACCATGGCGGCGAGCGCCATGACCACAAGCAGTTCCACAAGCGAGAGACCGCGCTGCGCCTGTCGCCGCGAGATCCGGCGTGACTTATGCTTACAGCCGCTCGTCATCCGACCAGTTGCCGATATCGGCGTTCAGCCCCTCGCCGCCGGGCTCGCCATCGGCGCCAAGGGAATAGAGATCATAGGCGCCGCCGCGCTCGCCCGGAAAACGATACTGATAAGGATTGCCCCAGGGATCGGTCGGGACTTCGCCGCGCAGATAACCGCCTGGGCGGTAGTTCGACGCGTTGCGCGCATCGGCGGGAACAGTGATCAGCGCCCGCAAGCCCTGCTGCGAATTCGGATAGTTCATCATGTCGAGACGGTATTGATCGAGCGCGCTTTCGATAACGCCGATATCGATCTTCGCCGTATCGACCGCCGCTTTGTCGCGCGCCGGCAGCACATTGATCACGACAATCGCAGAAATTAGCGCGAGAATGGCGAGCGCTACGAGCAATTCAACAAGCGAAAAGCCTCTTTGACGGCGTTTCATGGTCTTCTTCATTTAGCGTCTCCCGTTTAGCCGACAGCCAGCGTGTTGATGCGCAGGATCGGCAGCAAAATTGACAGCACGATGACGAGCACCGCGCCGCCCATGGCGACGATGATGGCCGGCTCCAAAAGCCTCAGGGCCACCGTCGACGCCGTATCGAATTCTTCTTCGAGCTGCAGCGCCGCCTTGTCGAGCAGCTCCGACAGGGCGCCCGCCCGTTCGCCCGCCGCAATCATATGGGTGAGCATGGGCGGCAAAACATCCGCCCGCTTGATGGCGGCGGCGAGCGAGGCTCCCTCTCCCACCATCGTCACCGTCCGGTCAAGCCGCGAGCGGATATAGCTGTTTGAAACCGTCTTTTGCGCCCCCACAAGACTGTCCAGCAAGGGCGCGCCGCCGGAAAAAAGGGTCGCCAGCGTGCGGGCGAAACGGGCCCCATCAACGCCCCGGGAAAGCCGGCCCAGCACCGGAACGCGCAGCATGAAGCGGTCCACGGCGAGCTTGAAGCGCGGCTCCTTCATGGCGCGCCAGAAGGCGACGCCCAAAATAACAATAAAAAGAAGCGCAAACAGCCCATAGCTCACAGTCCAGTTGGAAAGCCCGACAACGACCTTCGTGAGAAAAGGCAACTCGGCGTTGAAGCTGTTGAACTGGTCGATGATCTTTGGAACGACGAACACCATCAGCGCAGTGACGACGCCGCCGGCGATCATCATCAGCGCCGCCGGATAGATGAGCGAGGCAACCGCCTTGTTCTTGATGGCCCGGTTTTTCTCCAGCATGGAGGCGAGGCGGTCGAGCACACCGCCGAGATCGCCGGAGGTCTCGCCCGCAGCGATGACGGCGCGATAGAGCGGCGGGAAGGACTTTTCATCTTCGGCCAGCGCATCGGCGAACCGCCAGCCCTCCATTACCCGCTCGCGCACCGAAAGAAGACGCGTGCGCGCCGGCCCGGATTCCGATTGCACCGCCACGGCGTTGAGGGCTTCTTCCAAGGGCGTGCCCGCGCCGATCAACGCCGATAATTGCCGCGTCATCATCACCAGTTGCGCGGGTTTGACGCGCGGCTTGTCCGAGCCGAAAGCGCCCGCTTTACGTTCCGACCGCGGCGCGGAAAGGCGCAACGGCGTCAGCTTCATGCGTCTTAATTCCTGTCGCGCCTGGCGCGGGCTGTCGGCGGAAAGAACGCCTTTTTTTGTCCGCCCGCCAAAATCGACGGCTTCATATTCAAAGGCCGGCATCGTCTTCCTCCTGATGCACGACCCTCAAGACCTCTTCCAGCGAGGTGACGCCGGCGCGCGCATGGCGCAGGCCCGATTGCTGCAAAGTGTCCCCATGCGCAAAAGCGTAGGAGGAAATATCCTGTTCATTGGCGCCGTCATGGATGAGGCGTTTGAGCTTTTCATCGACCACGATCAATTCGTAAACGCCGATGCGCCCTTCATAGCCAGTGTGGTTGCAGCGACCGCATGCGCCGGGATGGTAGAGCGTCACCTCTTCCCGCGGACCGACGCCGAGCAGGCGCCGCGTTGCCGCATCCGGCGCGTAAGGCTGTTTGCAGGACGGACACAGGCGCCGCACAAGCCGCTGCGCCATCACCGCCGCGATGGTCGAGGAGAGCAGAAACGCCTCGACGCCCATATCGCGCAGTCGGGTGATGGCGCCGGCGGCGGAGTTGGTATGCACAGTGGACAGGACAAGGTGCCCGGTGAGCGAGGCCTGCACCGCGATCTCGGCTGTTTCCACATCGCGGATCTCACCCACCATGACGATATCCGGGTCCTGACGCAGGATCGCGCGCAGGCCCGTCGCAAAGGTCATCCCGACTTTCGGATTGATCTGGGTCTGGCCGACGCCCTCGATGGCGTATTCAACCGGGTCTTCGACCGTGAGAATATTGCGGCTCGGTTCATTGAGCAGCGTGAGGGCGCCGTAAAGCGTCGTCGTCTTGCCGGAGCCTGTTGGGCCGGTGACAAGAATGATGCCGTTGGGCCGCGCCAGCGCATGTTTGAAGCGCGTCAGGATTTCCTTCGGCATGCCGAGCCCGTCGAGATCCAGCCGCGCCTCATCCTTGTCGAGAATACGCATGACGACGCGCTCGCCAAAGCGCGCTGGCAAGGTCGAGACGCGCACGTCGACCGTCTTGCCGCCCAGCGCCAGAGAAATGCGTCCGTCCTGAGGCACGCGCCGCTCGGCGATGTCGAGACGCGCCATGACTTTGACACGCGAGGTCAGCACCGGCGTCATCCGCGAGGGCAGCGACAGGATTTCGCGCAAAACGCCGTCTATACGCAAGCGGACGGACAGCGCCTTTTCATAAGGTTCGATGTGAATGTCGGACGCTTTTACTTTCACCGCCTCGGCGATGAGCGCATTGATCAAGCGGATCACCGGCGCATCATTTTCGCTGTCGAGGAGGTCCGCGGTTTTGGGCAGGCCTTCGGCCAGCGAGGCGAGATCCGCGTCATCATCGTCGAGACCGAGATCGTCAGTGGAAATCCCCTCGACCGAATAGATTTCCGAAAGCCGCCTTTCGAAAGCGTCGAGCGGCATGACGTCCACAGCCACCGGCGCGCCCATGGCGCGCCGCGCCTCGATGACCGCCCAAGGGTCCGGCGCCTTACCGCGCGCGCCGAGCACAACCGGCCTCGACGCGGCGTCCAGCACGATGAGGCCGCGTTCCTTGGCGAAAGCATAGGCGAGCCGTGTCGCCGCTTTTGCGGTTGTTTCACTCATAAGCTCTCACGCGCCTATTGCGGCTGCGCATCCGGCGGCGCGACGCCGGTCACATCGTTGATCAGACGCTCCATTTCGGAAACAGGCTCGCCGTTCCGCAACAGCTCGCGCGCGCGCATGTAATCGAATTTGCGTTTTGTCGCGGCGTTCGCCGTTTCCTTGTCGCGAATGATAGTCGGGCGGATGAAGACCATCAGATTCTGACGCCGGCGCTCTTTGGCGGAGGATCTGAACAGGTTTCCGACGCCGGGAATATCACCCAACAGCGGCACCTTCTCCGAGCGCTCCTCGCGCGTGTCGTCGATAAGCCCGCCGATGACGAGGATGTCGCCGTCATCAACCAGCGCCGTGGTCGTAATCTCACGCTTGTTCGTGATCAGATCGGTGGAGGAGGTGTTGATGGGCCCGGCGATGCTGGAGATTTCCTGCACGATCTGCATCGTCACCGTGTCGCCGTCATTGATCTGCGGCGTCACTTCCAGAATGACGCCCACCTGTTCGCGGGATATGGTGCGGAAAGCGTTGGTGAAGTCATCTCCGATCGCTTCACCTGTGGTGATCGGGATCTCCTGGCCGACCTGCAGACGCGCTGTTTCATTGTTGAGGGTCACGACAGACGGCGTCGAAAGGACATTCGAATCCGCGTCGTTCTTGAGCGCCGTCAGAATGCCGCCGAAAATGTTTCCATCGCCAAATTCGAAACCGCCGCCAAGCGCAAGGCCCTGAACGCCTAGCAAGGATTGCAGCGCCTGTCTGGCGAGCTCCGACTGAATACCCTCGGTCTCGCTTTGAGTCTGAACGCCGTCATCGACAACGGTGGTTGTCGGCGTTTCGAAAATGCCGCTGTAACGAGAGCTGTTGAGCAGCGCCGCGCCGGCGGCCGGAAAAATGTTCGGCGCAGCGGAATAATTGGTCGCCGAGAACGGAATATTGTCGCCGGTCAGAAAATACTGAACGCCAAGCTCGCGCGCCGCCGTGTCCGAAATCTCGACAACAATGGCTTCCACCTGCACCTGCGGGCGCCGCACATCGAGCTCGGCGATCACATTCTGAAGCGTTCGCTGAATATTGGCGTCGCCATTGATGATGATGGAGTTGGTCGCCTTGTGGAAGGAAATCGTGGCGCGATTACTGGAGACGGTTCCTTCGCCGGAGCCACTGCTACGGGTATTATTTGCGACTTCCTCAAGCAAGGGCGCAAGCTCTTCGGCGTTGGCGTGGTTCAGATGCACGACGGTGAGTTCCGAAGAGGCCTCCCCATATTGGTCGAGCTCGCCGATGACGAGTTCAAGACGGCGCATGAGGGCCGGCTCGGCGCGGATCAAAAGGGAATTGCTGGCCTCAACCGCAACGACGCTATAGGCGGCGCGACCGCCGCCCTCTTCGGTCATTTCCTGCGCCAGTTCGCGCACAAGCCGCGCAATCTCGGTTGCGGAAGCGTGCTCCAACGCGATGGTGCGATAGACGGTCATGTCGCGGTCGAGTTGTCTGAGAACCTGACGAATGCGCTCCACATTGTCGGCGGTGTCGACGATGATGACGGCGTTGCCTGACCGCACCGGGCTGACCACGCCATTATTCCCGATGATCTGCGCCAGGTTCGCCGCCGCTTCGCGCGCGTCCACATAGTTGAGACGCACAATCTGCGTGGTGAGGTCCGAGCCCACGCCCTCGCCCACAGGGCCCGCCGTGCGCGCCGCTTCCTGTAAGGGAACGATGCGGTATTTTCCATCGCCCACCGGGGTCGCCACGAAATCATTGACCCTCAGCATCGCCTGGAACAACTCCCAGGCCTCGTCGGCGCAGAGACCGCCATTGGGCGGCGATTTTACCGTGACGCGCCCCTGCACCGCCGGATCGAGCAGAAAGGTGCGGCCGGTGCGAATGGCGATTTCGTCAATGACCGCCCGGATGTCGGCATCTTCATAATTCAAGGCTTCGCCGCAATTCTCCTGCGCGAGGGCATGCGGCGCGGCGGCCCACAAGACGACGCCGCTGCAAGCGGCAAGGATTTTACGACACAACAACATTACTCATCCCCTGATCCGTCTCGCGACAGCTCGATTTTTTGCATGGCGCCATTGCGTTCGATCACAATGGTCGCAGCGCCCGATTTCATGAATTGGCTCATCATCGCAGCGAGTTCGTTCGGTTCGTTCGGCGGCGCCGAGCCGTTCACGAGGCGTAAGACATCGCCGTCGCGCAATCCCGTCGCTTCGAATGTTGCCCGGTCTCGACCGGCATAAAGAAGGATCGCGGGCTTGCCGGCGGGATCGACGCCTGGCGCCAGCCGGAAGGCGCCGCTGAGATCGCTCCCTGCCGGCGCATTCTCTATCTTGTTTTCGGGCGCAGCATCGCGCGCATTTTCAGTTGCCGGCCGGTTTGTATTTTGGATTGCGCGCGGGGCGGTGATTTTGGATTCAAACCGCAGGGACTCGCGCACGCCGTTTTGCTCGATTACGACCTGATCGGAATAAACCGCCACAAGCCGGACGCCGGAAACGATTTCATCGCCGACGGCAAAGCGTTTTTGCCTTCCGTCCGGACGCTGAATGATGGCGGAGCTATTGTCATCACCGGGCCAGACGCCGGTCAGCGTCAGATCGAGCGCTGTCTCGGCGAGATCGGGGCCGGTCTCGACGGGCGCCGCATCAACCACGGCGGCCGGAAACGGATTACGTCCCTCAAGAGGCGTCGCGCCGCCGGATTTCGTCGCGGGCAGAGCTGCAAGTTGATCGCCGGCGGGAACAGGCAGGGGCGCGAAGAAGGCGATGGCTGTGCGGGCCAGCAAAAAGGCGATCACGGCGATCAGCGCCCATTCGACGATCCGGGGGCCGAGCGCGCGGGCCCGTTCGCCCCGCAAAAATGCGGGCGCGCCAAACCCTCTTCGAAGTTCAAGACCCGCCACCTTGCTTAACGCCTTACCCGGTCTGTCGCCTTTTCGGCCCACCTGCTTTTCATAACGCAAAAAGCTTTAGCAAACCGATGAGAAGCCGCCCACTCTCGTCTGGACGATTTTCATTCAAATTCTGTTCCAAAAACAGGGCAAAAGCCCTGAAATTCCTTGAATATTCACCTGCCGAGCCCTGCGGTCGTGAGCTGCGCCGGCCCATCTTTAACGTTTCGGAAAGAAAAACCCGGCGGCGCCGCTGACGGCCCGCCGGGTTTCAGGATTACGCAACTGGTTAACAGGACGTTTCTAACTCTCCCCGCCCGAACCTAGAAATGCGCCGTGAGGCTGGCCGAAAGACTGCGCCCACGCTCATAGGTATTAAAGTCGACGATGCCGTCGGGCGCCCGATCCGGGTCGTCAACGCCCCGTTGCTCCTCGATATGCTTGGTAGCAAGAAGATTGCGCCCAGCCAGCCCGATCGTGAAATCCGTGCCGTGGATGTTCACCCTGTGGCGGAAAACCGCGTCAAGCTGGAAACCCGGTTTTTCATAGACATCGAGGAGACGGTTCGCCTTTGTCAGGGCTTCGCCGCGCGCCAGAAGACGCTCGGAGACCCACCCCCCGAGGATGGTGAACTGCGTATTCTCGCCTTCCCAACCGAATTGGGTGTTCACAATGTGTTTCGGCGTGCCGACCATCGGAGATCCGTCGAGGCCGTAGGACGATGCCGCCACGATATCGCCGTCGCGTTCGGTAATCGTGTCGCCAGCCCCGACGACGATTTCCGATTCCGTGTAGGTGTAGTTGACCGAGAACAACCATTCCTGATCGGCAAGCCAGCCATCGCCCGGCAGGAAGAAGCGTGTGCGATATTCGAACTCGCCGCCAAGGAGCTCGGCTTTGGGCGAGTTGATGAAGCTCGACTGGAACGAAAAGTCGGTCGTCGTGAATTGGATTTCTTCAATCGGCTTGTCGATGGTCTTATAGAAACCAGCCAGTGTCAGGAACTGGTTGCGCCCGAGATAAAATTCATAACGAGCGTCATAGTTTCTGAACTTGCTATCCGTCAGATTGGAGTTGCCGAAATAAATCCGGTCCGTCTCAGGATCGGTGAACTGCGAGGCGGCAAGCTCGCGGAATTGCGGGCGCGCGATGGTATGAGAGTAACCAACGCGGAACTGCATGTTATCCGTGAAGTTCCAGGTCACCATCGCCGACGGCAGCCAGTAATCGTTCGACAAGGATGTGTCGAACGCGCTGGAGTCGTTGAACCGGTCAAAGACGTCCACGGACTGATCGGCGGTCTCATAGCGAACGCCCGCCGTGGTGCGGATCGTGGAAATCAGCTCCGCATCGATCTGGGCGTAGCCCGCATGGGTCGTCAACTCGCCATTATAGGAGTTGACGCCTTGGGTATTGGTGTCGATCAGCTTGAACCGGTTCGGATCGATATTATCCGGCGAATAGGCGAAATCGATGCGGGCTTGAGCCACATCGATCGGGATCGACGTGTTCAACGTGAAGTTGAACGGATCGGAAATGAACTCGCGGTCATTATCGCTGTATTCGTAGCCTGCGGAGATCGTCGCTTCGCGGGCGCCGGAAACCGGCACATACCAGAGGAGTTCAGCGCCGCCACTCCAGGTGTCGTCGGTCAGCTCCGAGAAATTGATATTGTGACGCGTGTTGAAAACAATCGATGGCGGACCAACGACATTGTCGTTTTCGTCGATGGGTGCCGACCTGTTTTCGAGGGTGCGTTCATAAGGCGCATCGCGGGTAGACCGCGCAAATGCGCCACGCCAGTTGACCGCAAACTGATCGCTCAGATCGTGTTCGCCCGCCGCCTGCCCCATCATCAAGGCGCGCTCGAGCCAGGAGTTCGCCTCGGTGACAAAACCGCCAGCGCCGTCAGCGTTAAAGTTGAAACCTTGCTGTACCTGCGCTTCCTTTCGGGTCGAATGGATATAAAGACCGGTCAACGAGAAGGCGTGACGATCCATCTCAAGAGCTGCAGTCAGCAGCCCATTAACAGTGACATCAAGCGCGGTTTCTGTTTGGGTCGAGTTGATTCCGACCCGCTCTTCAGAGGCGAGCTGGCGCACGGCTTGTTCCGTCGTCCAGTCCTGCTTGTAGCCGACAACGCCCAGGATGGAGAACGTCGCTCCGCTATCCATATCCCAATATTTGCCGCCATCGACAGAGCCTTCGAAATTCGGCCCCAGGCTGCCTTCCTGAATAACGGAAAGAGGCGAATTGACGAGGCTTTCGCCAACCGCTTCCTGAACCGCCGGGTCCAGGTCAGACAGCTCCTGATCAGTATTGACAACCGCCTGCAGCTCATCCGGCATGCTGCGAATGCCGTCATCATAGCCAAGCCAGTCGAGATCGCCGCCATTGACGTAAAGGCCTTCGCGAGCCGTCGTGACGAGATTGGCGCCGATGCCAAGCTTGACGTTAAGGAAGTTCTCGTCCGGCTTGCGCAGGGTCTGAAGGTCGATGATGCCGCCGCCAAATTCGCCCGGATAATTCGGCGAAAAGGTTTTCTGCACCGTAGCGCCTGCAAGAATATTGGACGGGAACAGGTCCAGCGGCACGGTACGCTTCAACGGCTCCGGGCTCGGCAGAGGAGACCCGTTCAGGCGCGCGGAAGAATAACGGTCGCCGAGACCGCGGACATAGGCGAACTTGCCGCCGACGACGCTGAGACCGCTGAGGCGGGTCAGCGCCAGCGCGGCGTTGTCGTCGCCTGTGCGTTGCAAATCGTCTGCGTTCAAGAAGGTTGCGACTTGAGAGGTTGCGCGCTGCGGCTCCGGAATGTTGCGGCCGCGGACCACGATCTCGTCGGAATAGGTGGGCTGGAAAGAAGAAAGGCTGCTGCCGGTTCCCGACCCTTCCGTCCCTGCGTCCTGCGCGAACGCAGAGGGAGCGATGAGCATCGTCGATGCGAGCAGCGCGCTCCCGAATGTTTGATACGGCTTCATGACAATAATTACCCTGATCTGATTTCGTGAGAAAGGAAGCTCGGCGCGCTCCTTAAGGAGCGCGCCGCACTATCACTCGTCCTTAGCAATCGTCCGCAGCGAGACCGCAGCTCCACTCGTCCCACCAGTCGTCGTTCTGATCTTCGACGGCGCCGATATAGGACACGTCTTCGAAGAACGGATCGACATTGGTCGGGAGGTCGGTGAAGGCCGTGCGCCCCGCCGCCGCCGTATCATTGATGAAGTCGTCGATCAGGTTGACGTCGACGGCCGTCGTATTGGACGCGTCGGCGCCGATGGAGGCGACCGCCGCCGGCGTTTCCGGCGAGTCGATGGTCAGACCGCCCGTTCCGCAATCGAACAGCGAATTGTTGAAAGTCGGATCGACGCCGAGGCCGTCATAGGTGGCGTTGCCGTCGCCCGCATCCTGCCAGCGGAAGCACTCATCCTCATCGGTGATCACGCCGTTGATGAACCGTCCGATATGACCGCTATTGATGCGGATGGCGTTGCCCGGATCGGTCATTTTGGTCGTGCCGAAGATCGTGAAGTTGGCGATCGTCGGATTGGTCGCCGGCGACACCGCGGTGCCGGCTGACGACATCTCGAAACCGTTGTCGCCACGGCCGTCGCGCTGTTTGACGATCACGAACTGAGCGTTGCCGTTCCAGCCATTGTCGGTGTCGAGCGAGTCGTCGTCATTGCCGGTCAGAACGATGTGTTTCAGATCGACCGTGCCGCCGAACATCTCGATGCCGTCGTCGGAGTTGTTGTGAACCTGGACATACTCAACCGTGGTGCCCGAGCCGACGCCGCCGAAGGAGATGCCGTTCAGCTCGTTGCCCGAGGAGAGCGGGAAGCCGGCGAATTTGACCAGCGTATACATCAGCATGCCGGAGTTATCGCCTGCGACCCCGCCGCCATACTGGGCTTCCGGCGCGGTCACGCCTTCGATGAAGTTCTCGCAATCCGCTGCGCCCGGCGTGCCGCCGCCTTCGCAGCGATTGATCGGCGCACGGCCGAGGATCACAAGACCACCCCACTCACCAATGGAGTCGAGACGCAGGGAAGGGTCAACCGCATCCTGAAGGTCCGCTTCAGAGGTGAAGACAACCGGGTTCTGACGCGTGCCGTTCGCGAAGATCTGCGAACCGCGATTGACGACCAGGAAGTCGGAGCCGGAGTTGCCGAAGATCGAAACACCCGGCTCGATATTGAGCACGATCGACTCGCCATCCGGCTCGAGGCCGTCATTGCCGATATCGACGCCCACATCAACGCGGCCGTCGATTTCGAAGAAGTTGCCGCGAGTCAGGCTGACCTCGGTATAGGCGCCCGAATCTCCGTCAAGCGTGCCGGTCAGGAGACAAACGCGCGTGCCGTTGATGGTGTTGCCCGTATCGGACGTGCCGTCCGGGCAGCCCGGATCGGCGAACAGGCCAAAAGTCCAGCCGGTCGCCCAGTTGTTGGTTTCCGTTTCTTCCGGACCGAAGGCGCCGAGATAATCGGCTTCCACAAAGAACGGATCGAGCGTTTCAACCGCAAAAGGCGTCGCCATGGGCGGCAGCTCTTTGGCGCCGGCCTGGAAGTTCCCGGTGATGGAGCTTGTGTCTTCCGAGTTGTTGGCGTCAGCCGCAACCGAAGCAACGGCGGCCGGCGTTTCCGGATCGTCGATGGTCAGACCGCCGGTTCCGCAATCGAAGAGAACGGAATTGAAGGTCGGATCGACGCCGATGCCGTCATAGGTGGCGTTGTCATTGCCGGCGTCCTGCCAGCGGAAGCACTCGTCCTGATCCTGCACGACGCCGTTGAGGAAGCGGCCGATATGGCCGGAGTTCAGACGAATGGCGTTGCCCGCATCGGCGGCTTTTGTCGACCCGACAATGGTGAAGTTCGCGATTGTCGGGTTCGTCGCCGGCGACACGGTCGTGCCTGCGGATGACATTTCGAAGCCATTGTCGCCGCGGCCGTCGATCTGGCTGACGACGAGGAACTGCACTTTGCCGTTCCAGCCATTGTCGGTGTCGAGGGAGTCGTCGTCATTGCCTGTGAGGACGATGTGCTTCAGATTCACCGTGCCGCCGAACATCTCGATGCCGTCGTCGGAGTTGTTGTGAACCTGCACATAGTCGACGACCGTGTCGCTGCCGACGCCGCCGAAGGAGATGCCGTTCAGCTCATTGCCCGAGGACAGCGGGAAGCCCGCATATTGAACGCGCACATAGCGCAGCGTGCCCGAATTGTCCGTTGCGACGCCGCCGCCATATTGCGCTTCCGGCGCGGTCACGCCTTCGATGAAGTTTTCGCAGTCCGCCATGCCCGGCGTGCCGCCGCCTTCGCAGCGGTTGATCGGCGCGCGGCCGAGGATCACAAGACCGCCCCACTCGCCGATGGCGTTGTCCGGATCGGACTGCGTGCCTTCAAGGTCAGCGCGGCTGGTGAAAACGATGGGCGCATCTGCCGTGCCGTCGGCTTCAATACGCGAACCGCGGTTGACGACCATGAAGTCGCTGCCGGACTCGCCGAAAAGGGTGACGCCCGGCTGAATGGTGAGCACCGCCGGATTGCCCGCCGAACCGTCTGCGCCGATGTCCTCGCCGATATTGACGCGGCCGGCAATGCGATACGCAACCGGCACGCCGTCGCCGTCATCGTCTTTATAGGGAAGCGCAATATTTGCGAGATAGGTGCCGGCGATGTCGCAGACAACCTGATCGGGGCCGGAAGCGCGATCCACATTCGCGCCGGCGGCGAAGCCGGAAGGACAGGTGTCGCCGGAAACGGTTCCACCGCCTCCACCGCCGCCGCCGCCCGTCGGGGGCGTGCCGGGATTTGTGACGCCCGGCGATTCGATGTCGCTGCCTTGCGTACAGGCTGCAACTGTCAGCGCGGCGCCCGCAAGAAGAATAGATTTGAATTTCGAGATTTGGCTCATTGAAGAGACCCCCGGAGGAAAAGGTTTCACGCACAAAGGACGACGCCCCACGCGTCGTTGCTCCGTGCCGATAGAGCAGACGTTTGACAGGCGAGTGACACGTTTGTTTCAGATTGATGACAATTGCGCACAGGCATTTCATCCGTATGCGCACCACGTGCGGCAAAAAGAAATGCGCACTCCGCGCACATTTACCATGCGCATAAAATGCGCCTGTTTAGAAAAAGCGTTTTCAAGTCATGTGATTGCCGGGAGCCTAAAATTCGGCCAGTTTCACGGCGCAGTCGAGGCAGGTTAACAATGCCTTATTCACGAATCAGGAAATTGCCATGGACAGCGCCGGCGCGATGACGCCTCACTGGGTCTTTTTCGTCACAGCCGCCGCGCTCGGCGCCGTTCTGGGAAGCTTTCTCAACGTCGTCATTTATCGCGGCCCTGTATTGTGGAAGCTGGTGGATGGAGAAAAGCGCGGAAATCTGGCGTCGCCCCGCTCTTATTGTCCGTCATGCCGCAAGCCGATTCGCAGCCTCCATCTTATTCCGCTGGCGGGATACGCCATGCTTGGCGGGAAGTGCGCCGATTGCAGCGCGCCAATCTCCCTTCGCTATCCGCTGGTGGAGGTCGCCGGCGCGGCCGCCGGGATCATCGCACTCGCCTTGTTCGGGCTGAGCCTTGAGGGGGCGGGCGCTTTTGTCTTTTTTCTCTATCTCATCGCACTGGGCGCTATCGACGCGGAAACCGGCTATCTGCCCGATGTCCTGACCCTTTCGCTCATGGTCCTGGGCGTCGTGGCCAACGCTCTCGACCTTTTCAATGCCGCGCCTGGCGCAGCGATCCTCGGCGCGATCGTCGGCTATGGGGCCTTCCGGCTCGTCGACATGATTTTCCTGCGCCTGCGCGGGATCGAGGGGCTGGGCCAGGGCGACGCCAAGCTGCTTGGCGCCATCGGGGCCTGGTTCGGCTGGCCGGTTCTACCGCCGGTGGTTTTCCTCGCCGCCATCATGGCGCTGATCGGCGTGGGGCTCGCGGCGCTGCGCGGCGCCCATATCGGCCGGGAGACGCCCATTCCGTTCGGGCCCGCCCTCGCCGCTGCCGGCGGCGCCGCCATGATCGCCCATGGCCTCAACCTGCCCTATTTCTCCTAGCGTCCCTTGACCTTATCGTCCTTTGAATTGGGGCTTGCGTTTCTGGAACAGCGCCGCGACGCCTTCGGCGCAGTCCTCGGTCGTGATCGCCTGACGCTGCAGCATCGCCTCATAGGCCATGGCGGTCTTCAGCCCGTCCTGCGCCGCCGCGCGGAAGGCGCGCTTGGTGAACGCCATGGCGACCGGCGCGCGTTCGGTCAGCGACGCGGCCCAGTCGAGCGCATTGGTCAAAACATCCCCGTCGGCGACAACGCGATTAACGAGCCCCCAGTCGAGCGCGCGTTTCGCGTCGATCTTCTCCGCCTCAATGGCGAGCTGATAGGCGCGGGCGTAACCGATCTCGCGCGTCAGCAAAAACGAGAGCCCGCCATCGGGCACAAGTCCGATATTGGCGAACGCGCTCATGAGATAGGCGCCCTCGCCCATCACCCGCAAATCGCAGGTGAGGGCCAGGGTCATGCCGATGCCGGCGGCGGGTCCGTTGATCGCCGCAATCACCGGCTTCGGCATGGACTGCAGGATATTCAGAAAGCCCGCATATTCCGTATTCAGAACATCTTCCACATTCGCCATTTCGTCGACGGCGGAGACATCCGCGCCGGCGCAGAAAGCGCGGCCTTCCCCCGTCACCACGACTGCGCGCACCGCATCGTCGGCTGAAGCCTTCGCCAGCGCCTGCGTCAGATCCGCCCGCAACTCCCGGTTAAACGAATTGAGCTTGTCCGGCCGGTTCAGCGTAATAAGCGCAACGCCCTCTTTCGGGGTTTCATATTTCACCGTCATGGAACCATTCCTCGCCGCTAACGTCCTGTTCTGGAAGGCATCATGGCCGCAGCGCAAGCCGATTGCAAAACCCTGCTGCAGTGATAAGCCTTGCCCCCAAACCGGAAGGAGCGTCCCATATGAGCCAGGCTGACCGTCAAAAATTTTTTCGTGAAGACTGTTACATCGCCGGCGAGTGGCGCAGCGGCGACAAAACCATTGCGGTGACGAATCCGGCTAATGGCGAGACCATCGGCCATGTCCCCGATTTCGGCCGCGACGAGGCGAAAGAGGCGATCGCCGCCGCGGCGAAAGCCTTTCCGGAATGGCGCGCCAAGACCGCCGATGAGCGCGGAAAGCTCTGCCGCGGCTTTTACGAAGCGTTGATGGACAACCAACAGGCGCTCGGCGAGCTTCTGACCTTGGAACAGGGCAAGCCGCTCGCCGAAGCAAAAGGCGAAATCGCCTATGGCGCCGGCTTCTTCAAATGGTTCGCCGAGGAAGCGTCGCGCGTTTACGGCGACGTCATCCCCTCTCCCTGGGCCGACAAGCGCATTGTGGTGACGAAAGAGCCGGTGGGCGTCGTCTGTTCCATCACCCCGTGGAATTTCCCGACCGCCATGATCGCGCGCAAGGCCGCCGCGGCGCTCGCCGCGGGCTGCCCCATCATCTGCAAGCCGGCCTCGCAGACGCCCTATTCGGCGCTGGCGCTCGGCGTCATCGCGGACGAGATCGGGCTGCCCAAAGGCGTCTTTTCCGTTATCACCGGCGAGGCCGCGCCCATCGGCGAGGAATTCTGCGAAAACCCCGCGGTCGCGAAGATCACCTTCACCGGCTCCACCGGCGTCGGCAAGCAACTCGCCGCCAAAGCCATGGGCAATATGAAGCGCGTCTCCATGGAGCTTGGCGGCAATGCGCCGCTGATCATTTTCGACGACGCCGATCTCGACAGCGCGGTCGAGGGCGCCATCGCCTGCAAGTTCCGCAATGCGGGGCAAACTTGCGTCTGCGCCAACCGCATTCTGGTGCAGGCGGGCGTCTATGACGCATTCGCCGACAAATTCGCCAAACGCGTTTCCGAACTGAAAGTCGGGGACGGCCTTAAAGACGGCGTCGAACAGGGCCCGCTCATCGAAGAAAAGGCGGTCGAGAAAGTCGAGGACCATATCGGCGACGCAGTCTCCAAAGGCGCGAAAGTCGCTGTGGGCGGCGACCGCCATGAACTTGGCGGCACGTTCTTCGAACCGACGGTGCTGACCGGCGTAACGCCGGACATGAAAATATCGAGCGAGGAAACATTCGGGCCAGTCGCGCCGCTCTTTAAATTCGACACCGAAGAAGAAGCCATCGAAATGGCCAACGACACCGAGTTCGGTCTCGCTTCCTATTTCTACACCAGGGATATCGGCCGTGCATGGCGCGTCATGGAAGGGCTCGAATACGGCATGGTCGCGATCAATGAGGGCATTCTCTCGACGCCGGTTGCGCCCTTTGGCGGCGTCAAGGATTCGGGCGTCGGCCGCGAAGGCTCCAAATACGGGCTCGAGGATTACATCAACGTCAAATACGGGCTTTTCGGCGGGCTTGGAAAATAGCGCGCCGCCCGTTTTCGCCCGCGGATTTATTGGGCTACAGACGAATGTGGCGCCATTTGACATTTTATGCTCCGGTCTCCTTCCTCTCGCGCCTCACCACGGCTGGCCATTCCTGAACCCCACGCTGGACGCGTGGGCAAGCGCGATGGAGGGATCATAAAGCAGGGCTAAGGGTGGTGGATAACTCTTCACCAACATTGGGAAAAACGTAAGAATTCACCATTTTTGAGGTATTTTTCGCGTTTTTGGGGTGCGGGTTTTTCAAATGACTCAGACGTTCTCCTCCCCCGCTTGCGGGGGAGGTGTCCCGAAGGGACGGAGGGGGGCGAAGCCGGCAAAGAATTTTTGCTCTTTTTGGGCACGCCCCCATCCCCCGCTTCGCGGGGACTTCCCCCGTAAACGGGGGAAGAGAAGACGCCAAGCAGCACTTATTGTTAAAGCTTCCGGCGCTTCACGACATCTTCAAACAGCGCCCCAAGCTTTTCCGCTTCCTTGTCCACATCATGCCGGTCTTCGATACGGCGACGGCCCTCGGCGCCGAGATCGCGGAGGTTTTCAGGCGACGCGGTCAGCGCCTCGCGCATGACACGGACCAAGGCCTCGCCGTCGCCGGCCGGGATGATCCAGCCGCAGCCTTCGTCCACGAGTTCAGGAATGCCGGCGATATAGGTTGAGATCACGGGACGGCCAAGCGCCAGCGCCTCCATAATGACGACGGGCAGGCCTTCGGCGTAACTCGGCAACAGGAAGGCGCGGGCGTTCTTCACGACTTCGCGGACTTTTGCGTTCTCCATCCAGCCGGTGATCTCAATCCGGTCGCCGACGCCGAGCCGGGCGATCTCCGCCTCGATCACCGCGCGGCTTTCGCCGTCGCCTATCAGGACGAGCTTCATATCCGGAAATTCGTCTTTCAGCGCCGCGACGGCGGCTGGCAATTGCGCCTGTCCCTTTTGCGGGCACAGGCGCCCGACGCAGACAAGCGTTTGATTGTCCGGCGGCGGCGTCGCCTCAAATCCGGAGAGATCGAGGCCGCAATGAATGATCTTGATCTTGTCCGCCGCCTGAATCGAAGAAAAGCGGATGAGCTGCGATTTGCAGAAATGCGTGATCGCCGCGATGAAAGAGGCGTGTTCGATCTTCGCGGGAAAATCGAGCAACGGCGCATCCACCAGTTCATCGGGGCCATGGACCGTCGCGCTGTAGGTGGGCCCGCCCATGATCCGCGCAAGCATGGCGACGGCCGTCGAATTGGTCAGGAAATGCACATGAACATGGTCGATATGATCGGCCGCGGCGCGCTGGCGGAAATAACACGCCTCCATCAGATAGGCGACATGCCGGATGACCCCGCCCCGGGCTTGTTTCAGCAGCGACCGCCAGGGACCGAGCGCCTTGAGCAACCCTCCCATGTTAGTCATCAGCTCACGGAAGAATGCTTTGACAAGACCGCCGGCATTGCCCGATAGAATGTAATGGGTGCGGTCGATCTCCGCGATGTCGAGCGGGTCGACAAGTTCGCCGTCCCGGCCCCGCAACGCGTAACGCGTGACCCGCAACCCCCGCCGCTCATGAGCCTCGATCTCCCGCCGGATGAACGTCGTCGACGTCAGCGGATAGGTGTTCATGAGATAGGCGATGTTGGGCTTGTGGGTCACGGGGGCTTGCGTCGCTCACATAAACAAAGAAAAAGGCGCGATGGATTCGCGCCCTTTTGCCAGTTGCAGGTGAAAATTTCCTTGCCGTTTCCTTAAGCCGCGGTACGGAATTTCACGATCTTGGTCGGGTTTGCGGGCGGCTCGCCGCGGTTCGCTTCGTCCACATGCTCCATGCCTTCAACGACCTTGCCCCAGGCGGTGTACTGGCCGTCGAGGAAAG
Organism: Parvularcula sp.; assembly: GCA_002704915.1. Classification (GTDB taxonomy): domain Bacteria; phylum Pseudomonadota; class Alphaproteobacteria; order Caulobacterales; family Parvularculaceae; genus Hyphococcus. The sequence continues at coordinate 53,183 of PAIP01000059.1, read as the reverse complement.
AGGCGTCGTCGAAAACGATGAAAAACTGGCTGTTGGCGCTGTTCGGATCCTGGGCGCGGGCCATGGAGCAGACGCCGCGCTGGTGGCTGACATCGTTGAACTCGGCCTTGAGGTCGGGCTTTTTCGATCCGCCCGTGCCGTCGCCGCGAGGACAGCCCATCTGCGCCATGAACCCGTCAATCACGCGGTGCAAGGGGATGCCGTCATAAAAGCCTTCGTCGGCAAGCTCCTTGATGCGCTCCACATGACCCGGCGCCTTGTCCGGAAATGTTTCGATAACGACGTCGCCTGTATCGAGGGTGAGAATGAGTTTATCGCTCATAGTTCGAGGTCTCCTTCCGCCTTCACAGGCACTTTGATGTCGCAGATATCTTTCAGGAAGCCGGTGTCAGAAAGCTGACCGTCCGCCTTCAGATACTCGGTGAAAGTCTGGCTGTCGGTTTTCAGAACCTTGATGTCCTCGCGCTCGGCCTCAGGGATGTCGGCTTCGATGCGCATACGGATGATCGGCGTCGGCCGCGAAGGCGGCTCGCCGCGCACAATACGCCGCGTCGCTTCATATCCATCGACGATCCAGCCCCAGGCGGTGTAGCGCTGGTCCAGATTCTGGCGGCTGTCGCCGATCATCAAAAAGAACTGGCTGTTGGCGCTGTCGGGGTCCGTGGCGCGCGCCATGGACATGACGCCGGGGCAATGCACCGGCCAGACATCCACATGGCCATTGGTCAGAAAGGCGCGCAGGCCCTCCGGCTCCGCCGCCGTCGGCATGCCGTCCACATAGCCGAGCCGCGGCGCCATGCGATCGCGGCCGATCTCCCGGAAGCCTTCGACTTCCGTGCTGTCGCGGGTGAATTCCGCTTCAAGGTCGGGCAGATCGGACCCGCCGGTGCCATCCCCTTTCGGATCGCCGCCTTGGGCCATGAAGCCCTCGATCACGCGATGGAAAGCGAGGCCGTCATAAAAACCCTGGCGGGTCAGCGTCTTGATGCGCTCCACATGACCCGGCGCAAAATCGGGGCGCAGCTCAATGACCACGGTCCCCGCAGGCAGGTCCATATATAAAGTGTTCTCAGGATCGAGGCCGCGCCAGTCGCTTTCCGGCGCATTCTCGACGATTTCCCGCGCCGTGGGCGCGTTCTCGTCATCGTCATCCGCAAGAGCCGGCGACAGCATCACAGCGGCCAGCGCCGCCATTGCCCAACTCATTGATCCAAAACGCATATCAACTCCTTGCCAAGACCCGCCCCGGGCAGAGAGCCATCATATAAGGCGCCCGCGGCGAAATTGCGAACCGGTTACTTTGAAAACTTGGCCCTCAGCGCCTCGGCCACATGGGCCGGCACGAAGGAGGAGATCTCGCCGTCGAGGCGCGCAATCTCTTTGACGAGGCGCGAAGCGATGGACTGATAGCGCGCATCGGCCATCAGAAAGACGGTCTCGATCTCGTCATTCAAGGCCTGGTTCATGCCGACCATCTGAAATTCATATTCGAAATCCGAGACGGCGCGAAGGCCGCGAATGATGATGTTCGCCTTCACCTCTTCCGCAAACTTCATCAGCAGCGTTTCGAAGGGAACGACACGGATGGGCGTGCCTGTCGCCTTGGAGATGCGCGCCATTTCCTTTTCGACCATCGCGACGCGCTCTTCGAGGGAAAAGAGCGGGCCTTTATCGCGGTTGATGGCGACGCCGATGATCAGCTCGTCCACAAGCTTCACCGCCCGCTCCACAAGGTCCACATGCCCGAGCGTCAACGGATCGAACGTGCCGGGATAAAGGCCGATGAGTTTGGTCATTATTCCTCGTCGCCCTCTTCCTCGTCGCCTTCCACATCCTCGATGCGGCCCACGGAGACCACGTGTTCGTCCTCCCGGGTGCGGAAGATGGTGACGCCTTGCGTATTGCGGCCGGCGATGCGGATGCCGTCCACCGGCGTGCGGATCAACTGGCCGCCATCGGTGACCAGCATGATCTGATCGGAATCCTCAACCGCGAAGGCGGCGACCACGGGTCCGTTGCGGCTCGTCGTCTGGATCGCGATGATGCCTTTGCCGCCACGGCCGGAGGTTCTGTATTCGTAAGACGACGTCCGCTTGCCATAACCGTTTTCGGTGACGGTCAGGATAAACTGCTCCGCCGCGCCAAGCTCGGCGATGCGGTCCTGGCCGATCGCCACATCAGCGGTCTCGGTGTCTTCCGGCTCCTCGGCGTCCGCCTCGCCCGCCGCGCGGCGCATGGCGGCGGCGTGTTTGAGATAGGCTTTCGTTTCTTCGGAGGTCGTCTCCACATGGCGCAGGATCGCCATGGAGATGACGTGATTGTCCTTTTCGAGGCGGATGCCGCGCACGCCCGTGGAGGTGCGGCCCGCAAAGACGCGCACCGTGTCGACGGGGAAGCGGATGCACATGCCCGACGCCGTCGTCAGCAACACATCCTCGTCCTCGCGGCAGACTTTGACGCCGACGAGCCGGTCGCCCTCATCGAGCTTCATGGCGATCTTGCCGTTGCGGTTCACACGCTGGAAGTCGGACAGCTTGTTGCGACGGACATTGCCCGATTTTGTGGCGAACATCACATGGAAATCCTCCCATGCGTTTTCGTCCTCTGGCAGCGGCAAAATGTTGGTGACCCGCTCGTCGGGCCCGAGCGGAAGCAGGTTCACAAACGCCTTGCCGCGCGATGACGGCGCGCCTTCGGGAAGGCGCCACAGCTTCAGCTTGTAGGCCATGCCCGTCGAGGTGAAGAACAGAAGCGGCGTGTGGGTGTTGCCGACGAAAAGCTGGTTGACGAAATCCTCGTCCTTGAACTTCATGCCGGCGCGGCCCTTGCCGCCGCGTTTTTGCGCGCGATAGGTCGAGAGCGCCGTGCGCTTCACATAGCCCGCATGGGTGACGGTGACGACCATGTCTTCCTGGGCGATGAGGTCTTCGTCTTCCACTTCGCCTTCGGCGTCGACGATTTCGGTTTTGCGCGGGGTTGCGAATTCGTTCTTCACCGCCGACAGCTCGTCCTTGACGATGGTCAGGACGCGATCGCGGTTGCGCAGGATGTCGAGATAATCGGCGATCTTTTCCGCAAGGCCTTTCAGCTCGTCGCCGATCTCGTCGCGGCCGAGCGCGGTCAGGCGTTGCAGGCGCAAATCGAGAATAGCCTTCGCCTGTTCTTCGGAAAGTTTCAGCGTGTCGCCTTCGGTCATCAAATGCCGCGGGTCGGCGACCAGGAGCACCAGCGGCGCAAGATCCTTCGCTGGCCAGGCCTTGGCCATCAACTGGTCTTTCGCCGTCTGCGGGTCCGGCGCCGCGCGGATCAGCGCGACGACTTCATCGATATTGGCGACGGCGATGGCGAGACCGACCAAAATATGCGCGCGGTCGCGGGCCTTGTTGAGATCGAATTTCGTGCGCCGCGTGATGACCTCTTCGCGGAAATCGACGAAGGCTGCAAGCACATCGCGCAAGGTCAGTTGCTGCGGCTTGCCGCCATTCAAGGCGAGCATGTTGACGCCGAAACTCGTCTGCAGTTGCGAGTGTCGATAGAGCTGATTGAGGACAACGTCCGGCGAGGCGTCGCGGCGCAATTCGACGACCACGCGAATGCCCTGACGGCTCGATTCATCGCGAATGTCGGCGATGCCTTCGATCTTTTTCTCGCGCACCAGATCGGCGATGCGCTGAACCATCATCGCCTTGTTCACCTGATAGGGAATTTCGGTGATGATGACGCCGTATCGGTCCTTGCGAACCTCTTCGATCGTGGCGCGCCCGCGCATCACCACGGAGCCGCGCCCGAGCAACAGCCCCGCCTTCGATCCCGCGCGGCCGAGAATGATGCCGCCGGTCGGGAAGTCGGGGCCCGGCACGATTTCGATCAGTTCGTCATCGGTGATCTCGGGATTGTCGATCATCGCCATGGTCGCATCGACGACTTCGCCGAGATTATGCGGGGGAATGTTGGTGGCCATGCCGACTGCAATGCCGCCCGAACCGTTGACGAGAAGGTTCGGAAATTTCGCCGGCAAAACGGACGGCTCGCTTTCGGTGCCGTCATAATTGTCCTGGAAGCGAACCGTATCCTTCTCGATATCATCAAGCAGCGCGTTCGCCACTTTCTCCATGCGGCATTCGGTGTAGCGCATGGCCGCCGGCGGATCGCCGTCGATGGAGCCGAAATTGCCCTGCCCGTCGACCAACGGCAGGCGCATGGCGAAATCCTGCGCCATCCTGACAAGCGCGTCGTAAATCGACTGGTCGCCATGGGGGTGATATTTACCGATGACGTCCCCGACGACGCGCGCCGATTTGCGGTAAGGCTTGTTCCAGACATAGCCGTTTTCATGCATCGACCAGAGGATGCGCCGGTGAACGGGCTTCAACCCGTCCCGCGCATCGGGAAGCGCGCGGCTCACGATCACGCTCATGGCGTAATCGAGATAGGACTTCCTCATCTCGTCTTCGATGGAGATGGACGACGCGCCGTCGCCGCCGGCCGGTGTGCCGGGGGTGTTTTCGCCGGAGCCGTGATCGCCGTTATCGGGGGTATCGCCGTTGTCTTCGGCCACAATAAAACCTTTTGGAAAACCTTTGGGAATCAGTCGGAAAAGAACGCTCTCGCTTAGCATTCGGCCCCTTCAAAGCCAAGCGTGAGCGCCGGTTTTTACAGGCTTTTGGGCGTCTCCGGCGCGTCAGTTTATTCATACGCCGCGATAGGGTATCATGCCCCTGGAAACTCATTGGGAGATGTCATGAAGACCGCCGGAAAAAGCGCAGCAATAACAGTCCTTTCAGCGATCCTTTTGGTCGCTTGTGGAAAAAGCGGCGCTAACGACACATCCGAGGCGGCCTCCGCGCCCATGGCGGCGCCCTCCGGCTGGCCCGACGCCGAGGCTGATTTCGTGAATGTCGAGGGCGGCGAGACCGGCGACATCGCTCTCAAAGACGCGCCGGAAGGCGTGCTCATCCGGGTTTCCATCAGCGGTCTTTCCGAGGGCTGGCACGGGATGCATCTGCATCAGGTTGGCGATTGCAGCGACGGCGCCGAAGGCTTCAAGGCCTCGGGCAGCCATATCAATCCTGAAGGCGCCGAACACGGTCTCCTCAATCCCAATGGATATGAAGCGGCGGACCTGCCGAATATCTATGCGGGGCCTGATGGCGTCGCGGTTGCTGCATTTTTCAATACGGCCCTTTCACTCAGTGACGGCGGACCGCTTTCCGACGCAGACGGATTCGCTGTCGTCATTCACGAAAATCCGGACGATCACATGACGCAGCCGATCGGGGGCGCCGGGGCGCGCGTCGCCTGCGCGGCGTTCAATCTCGGGGAATAGGCCGGGGCCTGCAATTTGGGGAAGTCGCGTAAGGGGGGATGCAAATGAACAAGATAGACAGACGAAAGATGCTGGCTGGCGCCGCAGCGCTCGGCGCGGGCGCAGTTTTGCCGGCGCGCGCGGACAATACGATTTTGCCGACGGGCGCGTGGACGCCGCTCGCGCCCATGCCCTTTCCGGTGCAGGAGATTTATCCCGCGCCGTTCCGCAAGTCGTCCGATCCCGGCCCGTCCATGAAGCCGAAACCGCTTGACCTTCTCGTCAATGCGGGCGGCCTGACGCCCGACGCGCCCTTCAACGTCACCGACAAGGTGACCTTTTACGATCCGGCCTATGACGCCTGGGGTTTTGCAACGCCCCTTCCCCAGCCGCGCCATCACCTGGCGCTGGTGAATAACAATGGCTTTCTCTACGGCGTCGGCGGTTTCGCCCGCGATGCGGTCGGCGGCTGGCGCATGCAGTCGCAATGCTGGCGCCTCACCGACTTACAGGAACGCTGGGAACCGTTCGCGCCCATGCCGAGCCCCCAGGCCGAATGCGCCGCCGTTTCTCTCAACGGCTTCATTCACGTGGCCGGCGGGCGCGCGCCGGCGGGCAGCGCCAATCTCGAATGGGACGATCATATCGATACGGACCGGCACTGGTATTATGACGCCGGCGACAATCGCTGGCGCGCGCTCGCGCCCATGCTCACGGCGCGCAACTCAACCGCAGGCGTGGTCGCCAATGGCGTCTTTTATGTGATCGGCGGACGCACCGTGAATGGCGGCAACACCAATGTCGTCGAAGTCTACGACCCCCTCGCCGACCGCTGGGGCGAAGCGCGTCCCATGCCGAAAGCCCAAGGCGGCCTCGCCGCCGCGGTGCTGAACGGCAAGATCTACGCCTTTGGCGGCGAATATTTCACGCCATCGCCCGGCGGCGTGTTTGCGGAGGCGTGGGAGTACGATCCCGATACCGACAACTGGCGCGCCGTCGCCGCCATGCCGCGTCGGCGTCACGGGCTCGGCGCGGTGTCCTTGGGCGAAGCAATCTATGTGCTCGGCGGCGCCGCAAAAGCCGGCGGCGCGGAAACATCAAACGCACTCGACAGGTTTGAGATTTGAGACATGCCCGGCTCCCAAGCCCCGAGCATTCTGCGAATTTCTGAACATGAGCCAGAAGAATTCTTTGATGTTGAGAAACTATTCGGACGCATCGAAGGTTTTGTTCGCCAGCGCCAAAACAAACAACCTGTTATAATAACAATTGAAACGCCTGGAAAAGGCGCAATGGGTATCGGCATTGGCGCTCGGCAGGGTCTTTGTCTTCATCATATGCCCGAAGACAATGAGCCGCCATATCTCGCCTCGATAAACGAAACAGAAAATAGCGACGACACGGTCGATTACTATTTGTTTGGCAATCACCATACCGAAGTCGAAACCCGGCACATTATAGGTATTGCGCCAGCACTGGAGGCCGTTGGCGAGTTCTGCAGAACCGGCGCACTTTCCGGGGCGATAAGCTGGACTGAAGTTTGAAATCAGAACTCAAAATGCGCTCCGCCCGCCTCGAAGAAGCACCTGCGCTTTCCGAGCTCTGTATGCTCTCCAAAGCCTATTGGGGGTATGACGATGCGTTCATGGAAGCGTGCCGTGAAGAGCTGACGATTACGCAAACGGATTTCGATTATTCGACAATTCAGATCGCCGAGCGTGAGGGAACGCTCCTCGGCATGGCGCAGTTGGAATTAAACGGCGACGTCGCGTCGCTGGAAAAACTCTTCGTTCACCCGGAGGCTATGGGCCTCGGCGTGGGGCGCGCGCTCTTTCAATGGGCGGCGGATGAAGCGCGCGCGCAAGGCGCAAGTTTCATGACCATCGAAGCCGACCCCGACGCCGTTCCCTTTTACATGCGCATGGGCGCAAAAGACGATGGACAGGTTCCTTCCGGCTCCATTCCAAGACGGGTCCTGCCGAAACTGCGTTTCGATCTCGGCGCCGTCTAACGGCTGACAGCGATGATGACGCCCATGCCGCAGCCGGCGATGAGGATCGCCATGGGAATGAGCAAGACCTGCAGCATCGCCTCGCGTCCCGTCACAATCCCGGTCCAGGTTTCGAAAGGCTCGCGGAGAAACGCCGCGAAGTTTTTGTTGCTTTCGGGGTCCACCCGGCCGCCGACGCGGCTCAGCAGGAAGGGCGTTCCCATATAGGCGGCGAGATATACGGCGCTGATCGCCACCATGAACAACGCCTCCTCATCGCCCTGAAAGGTCAGCCAGAAAACCGCCAGCAGCGCCGCGTAAATCAGCGCCAGGCTTTTGAAGACGCCGCCATGCAGGGTCGTGTTCGGCTGCGTCATCTTGACAAGCATTATCGCGGGCGCCGCCTGCTCTTTGCGCTCCGCCTCGAGTTCCGCTTCGATCAGGCCGGTTTCCATCACTTCGGCAAGCATCGCCATGGCTCATATCCTTTTCATGTATTTTATATACATCTTTTATATTGCATTCCCGGACGATATCCAATATATGATATGCATCTTTTAGGAGCGGCAATGCGTCTCAATCTGCAAACCGACTACGCCCTGCGCCTGTTGATGCATCTGGCGGTCAATGAAGACCGTCTCTGCACCATCGCCGAGGCGGCGGCGCGATATGACATTTCCAAAAACCACCTGATGAAGGTCGCGCATCTTTTAGGGCGCGAAGGCTTCATCGAGACGGTGCGCGGACGGACCGGCGGATTGCGCCTGGCGCGCCCGCCCGCCCATATCAATGTCGGCGATGTCGTCCGGCGGATGGAAGCCGATTTCGCCATTGTCGAATGTTTCGAGGGCGGCGCCGGGGAATGCCTCATTACCCCGTCATGCCGGCTGAAATCGGTCCTGCATGAAGCGGTGAAAGCGTTCCTCGCAGCGCTCGACGGCTACACGCTCGGCGATCTCGTGCGCCGCAACGGGCGCCTGCGCCAATTGCTTGAAGAGGAGGCCGCGTAATGGAAACCCGCATCCGCACCGCCGATGAGCGCCGTGAGGAGATCGCCGCCGCCGCCGCGTCGATGGGCGTCGATGAGGACTATATCTCCACCCTTGTGGATACGTTTTATGAGCGTGTGCGCGCGCATCCCCTGCTCGGCCCGGTTTTCGATGAGGCCATCAGCGACTGGGGGCCGCATCTTGCGAAGATGAAAGACTTCTGGGCGTCGGTTGCGCTCAACGCCGGACGCTATTCCGGCAAGCCCGTCCCGAAACACAAGGCGCTGACATCGGTCCAGCCCTGGCATTTCGATATCTGGCTGGGGCTCTTCCGCGCAACCCTCACCGATACGGCCCCATCGCCCGAAGCCGCCGCCTATTTCATGGAGCGCGCCGAACGCATTGCAGAGAGTCTGAAACTGGCCATGTTCGGCCTTCCGGAGATCGGCGCGCCAGGCGGGCGCCGTCAAAGTTGATGCGCGACCTTCCGCCCGGGCTCGTCAAATATGGCGGCACGCCGGTTTTCACGGAAAAGACCGTTCCGGCGAAGCTCACACGCGCTCACGACACCAAAGCGGGCGTCTGGGGAAAGCTGGTCGTGATTGAAGGCGCGCTCGATTATGTCATCCCCGGCCCGCCAGAAAAGCGAAAACATGTTTGCGCGGGGGAGTTCGCTGTCATTGAGCCGGAAGTAAAACACTATGTAAGGCCTGACGACGGCGTGACATTTCGTGTGGACTTCTACCGTAGAGAGAATTGACCGCGACGCGGCGTCCCGGCAAAAGCGCTCCATGACCATCCTCATCACCGGCTCTTCCGGCCATCTCGGTGAAGCGCTCTGCCGTACGTTTGAGGCACAGGGCCGCGCTTATATCAGTGCGGACATTAAAACCGGACCTTACACCCAAGAAACCGGCGATATCGCCGACGCTGAATTTTCCGCCCGCATCATGAAAGGCGTCCGCGCGGTCCTGCATACGGCGACGCTGCACAAGCCCCATGTGGCGACGCATTCCATGCAGGACTTTGTCGACACCAACATCACCGGCACGCTGAATCTGCTCGAAGCGGCGATTGCGGAGGGCGTCGGAAGCTTCATCTTTACGAGCACCACCAGCACGTTCGGCGAGGCCATGCGCCCGCCTCCCGGTTCGCCCGCGGTGCTTGTCACCGAAGACCTGGCGCCCGTTCCTCGCAACATCTATGGCGTCACCAAGCTGGCGGCGGAAAATATATGCAGGCTGTTTCATAAGCTGCACGGCCTGCCCTGCCTTATCCTTCGCACGTCGCGGTTTTTTCCGGAAGAAGACGACAAGGGGGCGATCCGCAACGCCTATGAGGACATGAACGCCAAGCTGAACGAACTCACTTACCGTCGCGTCGACATAGCCGATGTGGTCTCGGCGCATTTATGCGCCCTCGACCGCGCGCGCGAGATCGGGTTCGGCCGTTACATCATCAGTGCAACGACGCCGTTTCAGCCTGGCGACATGGAAGAGCTCGGCCGCAACGCGCCCGCCGTCCTGAAACGATATGCCGACTATGAAGGGGAATATGCCCGCCGCGGCTGGCGCATGTTCGATACGCTCGACCGCGTCTATGTGAACGATCTGGCCCGCAAAGAGCTTGGCTGGAATCCGGAATTCGACTTCTTAACGGCGCTCGACCGCATCAAGCGCAACGAAAGCCCGTTCAGTCTGTTGCGCGATATAATCGGCAAAAAAGGCTATCACGACGAGATTTTCGAAGACGGACCGTTCCCGGTGAACGAATAGCCGGCCAACCCGGCTGGAACCGTCTCGGCGGCGCATCTGTTCGCTTTTTACGGATAAAGCGAAAATATGATGTCGAGATCGTTGTTCACTTCCGCCAGGATGGGCTTCTCCCTTCTTTGTCTCTGCGTGCTCTTTGGCTGCGAATTGCCGAAGGATCAGCGCGGGACCACCGAGAGGATTGAGCTTGAGAGCGAAATCCACGCCGGATATTCCGCCCAAGCGGAAGAGTTGGCCGCAGAACGCGCATGGCTCGCCGCGCTCGGCGAACGAAAAGACGCCCGGATCGAAGAGATGCCCGGCGAGGCTCATGAGCTTGTAGAGGCGCTGCGCCGCGGCGAGATCGACCTCATCATGGGCATGCCCGCCAAATCCCCTTTCGCAACAGAAGTCGGCCTTTCCCGCCCCTATCCCAACCCGCAAGAGCGCGCACAAAAACGCGCCTGGGCGGTAAGGCCTGGCGAAAACGCCTGGCTTTATGAGGTGGACCGGCTCTTGATGCAGGAGACGCCGCGATGACTGAGAATGCGGTGCGCGACCGCCCGGCCTATCCGCAAACGGTTGAGACCGCGCTTGAGGATGCAGAGCGCATCGAATGGATCACGCTCTTCTGGCTTGCCGTTATCGTTGCGGTCATGGGCTGGGCCATGGGCGGCTCGCAAGCCTTCAAAACAGCGTGGATCGAGGATGTGCTGAGTTTGCTGGCTCCCGCGTCGTTTCTCGTGGCGCGGCGTTTTGAAAAGAAACCGCCCAGCGAGGGATTTCCTTATGGATATCACCGCGCCGCTTCTCTCGCCTTTTTCTTTTCGTCCGCCGCCCTGTTCGTTATCGGCGCGTGGCTGCTCTATGACGGCGCCATGTCGCTTATGAAAGCCGAACATCCCACCATCGGGTCGCGAGTTTATTTCGGAACGCAAATCTGGTCCGGCTGGATCATGATCGGCGCGCTCATTTTCAGCGTCATCCCTCCTGTCATCCTTGGCCGCCGCAAGCTGGGGATCGCCAAAAAACTCCATGACAAGGTTTTATATGTGGACGCGCAGACAAATAGCGCCGATTGGCAAACAGGGCTCGCCAGCATCGCAGGGATTGTCGGCATCGGATTTGGATTTCGGTGGGCGGATGCCGCCATGGCGGTCCTGATCTCTCTCAGCATCATCAAGGATGGCTATGGCGCGCTCAAGAAAGCGACGATTTCCCTTTTAGACGGCATGCCCCGCGCGCTTGATTCCCATGCGATCTCCGAAGACGCCCGTCTCCTGAAATCGAGACTGGAGAGCCATTTTCCCGGAACGAATGTTCAAATCCGCGAAACCGGGCGGTTTTTTCGCGCCAGCGTGGAGCCGGAAGGTAAACGCGTGCTTCCGCCGGGCTTGCGCCGGGAATATCTCTCTGAGGACGACTGGCGTCTGATTGAAGTGACCACAGCGCTGCGCGACGTAGCCGATCGAAAGAAGCCGGATCAGTCGTGATCTACGGGCAAGCAGTCTGCGTATACGGGATTGCCGACAACCTGGCGGCTCATCCAGGCTTCGCCCGCCGCGATGCAATCGGCTTCATTGTCATAAATACCGATAATGTCCGGCTCGCCGGTCGGTCCGGGCGATAAATAGCCCTGCGCCGTCCACTCATAAACTTTGCGATGCTGGGTTGCGCAGGCGGATGCAGCCCCGAACGCAAAAACGATTGCTGCGCTGCGAAAAAATTTCGTCTGAATAGATTGCAGCGAACGGAATGATGAAATGCGCATCCATTTTCTCCCCGGTTGTCTCCTTATTATATGACAACAAGACAGCGGCGAAAAAACGGCTCCTTTAAGCGTGATCTTCTACATGATCTTGTGTTCATGCTCTGCGCAAAATACAAACGGCGCCAAAAACCCACATTTGAAATAAGTCACAGCGCCCTATCACCCCTGAATCACCCGGAGAGCTTTTACTCGGCCTCTCCATGTCTGAAGATCAGTGAAACTGGCATCAGGGGGCGAAAATAAAACGGCGCCGGAACAATCGCCAAAAAATAAAGCCCCGGCGGTATCTGCGCCGGGGCTTTTGGCGAATAGCAACTGAACAATCGTGAGATCGGAAGCAGTTGAATTCTTGTAACGCGAGACGCTTTTATGCGTCCGGTATTCTGTTTTGCGGAGCGCCCTCCGCCTGTCATCGGCCCATCTGCTTGAACGATACGCCGGCCCGATGAAATAGCCCCTCAATGTTGCGCTTATAGTGCTTCAAAACACGTCCTCGCGCGAGCGGCGGAGCGAAAACCCTTGTAAAATCAAGAAGCTCGCGCCCGTATTAGCGTTTGACGCTTATTTGCGCTTGGTGCGGCGCTTGGCCGTCTTACGCTTCGCGGTCTTCCGCTTGGTCGTCTTGCGCTTGGTGGTTTTGCGCTTCGCGGTCTTCCGCTTGGCCGTCTTGCGCTTAGCGGTTTTCCGCTTTGCAGTCTTACGCTTGGCCGTTTTGCGCTTAGCCGTCTTCCGCTTGGCGGTTTTCCGCTTCGCAGTTTTCTTTTTGGCTGTTTTACGCTTGGTCGCCTTGCGCTTGGTGGCTTTCTTAGCGGTTGTTTTCCGCTTCGCCGTCTTACGCTTGGCTGTTTTGCGCTTTGTCGCTTTACGCTTCGCGGGCGCTTTCCGCTTTGTCGTCTTACGCTTGGTAGTTTTACGTTTCGCGGTTTTTTTAGCCGCTTTTCTTTTGGTCGTTTTTCTTTTGACCGCCATGGTTCACCTCCGAATCATGATTCGAAAGTTGAAACATAACGCAATTTACTAAAAAAGTATTGTATGCGCGCGTTATTCAACACGCACACATCGCTTTTTTTGCATTTTTTGATTCGTTTGTGTGTTTTTTGTGCGACTAAAACGGAATGTCGTCGTCCAATTCATAAGATTGTCCGCCTGAAGAACCTCCTCGTTCGGACATTCCGCCTCCATCGCGTTCAAAACTTCCGCCGCCGCTGCTTCTTCCGTCGAGCATCGTCAGGTTCGAATTGAAACCTTGCAGCACGACTTCGGTCGTATAGCGGTCCTGACCGTTTTGATCCTGCCATTTGCGCGTTTGCAGTTGGCCTTCGAGATAAACTTTCGATCCCTTTTTCAGATATTGCTCTGCAATACGCGTCAGGCCTTCATTGAAGATGACAACGCGGTGCCATTCGGTTTTTTCGCGGCGTTCCCCGGTATTTCTGTCTTTCCAGCTCTCTGACGTCGCAACGGAGAGGTTCGCGATAGGCTTTCCGTCTTTTGTCTGGCGGATTTCCGGATCGGCGCCCAAATTGCCCACCAGAATGACCTTGTTGATGCTGCCTGCCATATCGCTCTCCTGAAATCTGTCTTTCGAATGCTATTCGCGCGGATTCGGGCCGCGCTCAACGATTGGTTCTCCCCAATAAAGAACCATCTTCGCGCGACAGGTGTTCACATCTTGTTCTGGCTGTCAACGTCGATATATAGAGACGCGAAGACGGTTTCCCCAACGCCCCTATATATAAAAAGAGACACGGCCCTCTATGAGTTCGAAAACGATCCGCGTCGCCGGCGCGCGCGAACATAATCTGAAAAACATCACGCTGGAGGTTCCGCGCGACGAGTTGATCGTCATGACGGGTCTTTCCGGATCGGGAAAGTCGTCGCTCGCCTTCGATACGATCTACGCCGAGGGTCAACGGCGTTATGTGGAGTCGCTCTCCGCTTATGCGCGCCAGTTTCTGGAATTGATGCAGAAACCGGATGTGGACCAGATCGACGGTCTCTCCCCCGCGATTTCCATCGAACAGAAGACCACATCGCGCAATCCGCGCTCGACGGTCGGCACGGTCACCGAGATCTACGACTATATGCGTCTTCTCTGGGCGCGCATTGGCGTTCCCTATTCCCCGGCGACGGGCGAGCCAATTTCGTCTCAGACCGTGACGGAAATGGTCGACCGGCTCATGGGCGAAGGCGACGGCGCGCGGTTCTACCTCCTCGCGCCCATCATTCGCGGTCGCAAGGGCGAGTATAAAAAGGAATTCGCCGAACTTCAGAAGAAAGGCTTTCAGCGGGTGAAGGTCGACGGCGAATATTACGAAATCGCCGATGTCCCCGCCCTCAACAAGAAGCTCAAACACGATATCGAGGTTGTCGTCGACCGCGTCGTTATTAAAGAGGGGCTGCAATCGCGCCTCGCGGAAAGCTTCGAAACCGCGCTCGACCTCGCCGACGGCATCGCCATTGCGGAGAGCGCCGATCCTTCGAGACGCAGCCTGTCGGCTGCTCCTCAGGATGAAGGGCGTGGCAAAAAGAGGCTTCATCCTGAGGAGCCCGCGAAAGCGGGCGTCTCGAAGGACGAAGCCGGGCCTCACCGGATAATCTTCTCCGCAAAATTCGCCTGTCCCGTTTCCGGCTTCACCATTGACGAGATCGAGCCGCGGCTTTTCTCCTTCAACGCACCCGCCGGCGCCTGCCCCCAATGCGACGGCCTCGGCACGGAAATGATCTTCGATGAGGAGCTGGTGGTGCCCGATGGAATGCTCGCCCTCAACAATGGCGCCATCGCGCCCTGGTCCAAGGGCACCTCTCCTTATTATGCGCAGACGCTGCAGGCGCTGGCCCGTCACTACAAGTTCAAGATCACCGTGCCCTGGGATGAACTCCCCGAAGAGGCGCAGGACGTGGTGCTGTGGGGCACCGACGAAGAGGAAGTGAAATTCATCTATGCCGACGGGGCGCGCAAATTCGAGACGGTGAAGCCCTTCGAAGGCGTGATCCCCAATCTGGAGCGGCGCTGGCGCGAGACGGATTCGGCCTGGGTGCGCGAGGAGCTGTCGCGGTTCCAGTCGGTCACCCATTGCGAGGCCTGCAACGGCATGCGCCTCAAACCCGAAGCCCTCGCGGTGAAGGTCGGCGGGCTGTCGATCTCCGAGGCGACGGAGTTCTCCATCAAAAAGGCGGGCGAGTGGTTCGACGCCCTCGAAGACAAGCTCACCAAAAAAGAAAAGGAGATCGCGGTTCGCGTCTTGAAGGAAATCCGCGAGCGCCTCTCCTTCCTCAATAATGTAGGCCTCGACTATCTGACGCTGTCGCGCGCCTCCGGCACGCTTTCCGGCGGCGAGTCCCAGCGCATCCGCCTCGCCTCGCAGATCGGCTCGGGGCTCACCGGCGTCTTATATGTGCTGGACGAGCCCTCCATCGGCCTCCATCAGCGCGACAACGCCCGCCTCCTCGAAACGCTCATGCGCCTGCGCGATCTCGGCAACACGGTGATCGTCGTGGAACATGACGAGGATGCGATCCGCGCCGCCGATTATGTGGTCGATATCGGCCCCGGCGCCGGCGTGCATGGCGGCGAGATCGTGGCGCAAGGCGCGGTCAAGGACATCATGAATGAGAAGAAGTCCCTCACAGGCGATTATCTCGCCGGACGCCGCGAAGTGCCCGTGCCCGCCGACCGCCGCCCAATGGTCAAAAAGAAGACAATCAAGATCACCGGCGCGCGCGAGAACAATCTCAAAAACGTCACGGCGGAGTTTCCCGTGGGCCTCCTCACCTGCGTCACCGGCGTTTCCGGCGGCGGCAAGTCGACGCTCACCATCGAGACTTTATACAAGGCCGCGGCGCGCCGTCTTTATAATAGTAAGGACGCGCCGGCCGAGCATGACAAGATCACCGGCCTCGAACATTTCGACAAGGTGATCGACATCGACCAGTCGCCCATCGGCCGCACGCCGCGTTCGAACCCCGCGACCTATACGGGCGCCTTCACGCCGATCCGCGACTGGTTCGCGGGCCTGCCGGAGTCGAAAGCGCGCGGCTACAAGCCGGGGCGGTTTTCCTTCAATGTGAAGGGCGGGCGCTGCGAAGCGTGCCAGGGCGACGGCGTCATCAAGATCGAGATGCACTTCCTCCCCGACGTCTATGTCACCTGCGACGTCTGCAAGGGCAAACGCTACAACCGCGAAACGCTGGAAGTGAAGTTCAAGGGCAAGTCCATCGCCGACGTCCTCGACATGACGGTCGAGGAAGGCGCCGAGTTCTTCAAGGCGGTGCCGTCGATCCGCGAAAAGATGGAGACCCTGAACCGCGTCGGCCTCTCCTATGTGAAGATCGGGCAGCAGGCGACGACCCTCTCCGGCGGCGAGGCCCAGCGCGTGAAGCTGTCGAAGGAGCTGTCGAAGCGCGCCACCGGCCGTACTCTTTATATATTGGACGAGCCCACGACTGGCCTTCACTTCGAGGATGTGCGGAAACTGATGGAGGTCATTCAGGAGCTGACCGAGAACGGCAACACCGTCATCATCATCGAACACAATCTCGACGTCATCAAACAGGCCGACTGGATCATCGACCTCGGCCCCGAGGGCGGCGACGGCGGCGGCGAGATCGTCGCGGCCGGCACGCCCGAAGACGTGGCCGACACGGCGGGCAGCTACACCGGCAAATTCCTGAAGCCGCTCCTCAAGCGGAAATCAAAAACGCCGGCGAAAAGCGCCGCTGCGAAGACGAAGACAGCGACGAAGAAAAAGGCGGTGAGGCGGAAGGTGGCTTAGGGAGAGATGGGTGCTTGATTGGCTAACTGATTCCGCGAACATTCAGACACTGACAGCAATAACCTCATTAGTTATTGCTCTGGCTGCAATTCTTAGCTTCTTTTCGACCATATTTCTGATTCACCAGAATAAGCGGTTAATGCGGGAAAGCTCAGCTCCATACGTGGTTGGTTACTTATTTCTTGATGAAAACCAACCTCAGCTCATGAACATCTATATTAAAAACTTCGGAAAAGAGCCCGCTTTCAATGTTTCATACAAGCTCAAAGGCGAGATTCCCGATAGCGGTGCGTTCTGGTCTTTTTTCAAAGAAAAAAGGAGCGGCGAAATCTATACACTGCCCCCCGGCGAAGGCATCGCATTAGGCGTTGGCGTTACGCACGCCGTACTTAGCGAGCATGAAAATCTCTTTTTAAATATCGGGGTAAAATACGAAGATAGATACGCAAATATCATAGAAGACGAGTTTTCTGCACAGCCTGGGCAGTTTCTACTGTTATCATCACCGGAGAGCCCGCAGGAGAAAATATGGCGCGAGATAGAAAAACTTCGAAAAGAATTTAACGTATTTAATAAAGATACACTTGGGCGCTTGATGGTTCGCGTACAAACAGAACAAGAAGCAGAAGAACAACATAATGCCTATATTAAGAGCCGCGGCCGTAACAGGAAGCCGGGGCGGCGACTTAATACAACAGCCGATTGGTTTCGAACGAACGGATAACAGACAATCCCTTCGCCCTAGCGCGGGCTTTCGCCCGCCACTTTAAGCCATGCCGACTGGCCAAGGCCCGCCCTACTGGACGCCACGGTCGAGCCGTGGCGAGTCGCCTGTTGTTAGATGACGCCTTCTCCTCCGCGACTCCCCACGGCTTGACCGTGGGGTCCAACTCCGTCGCTGCGGCGCACGCGTCGTAGAAATGGGGCGCTTTTGGATACCTTAGATGATGGGCGCCACGTTTAAAGCGTGGCGAGTCGCAGGCGGGGCGGTAGCGCTTTCAAAACAACGGTAGATCATCCCAGTTTGGATTGGCCTCCTCTATGAGATCGATCTTCCATTTGCGCGGCCAGCGCTTCAGCCGTTTCTCCATGGCAATCGCCGGGGCCATTTCATCGAAACGCTCGAACCACACGAGACGGTTGCAGCCATATTTTCCGGCGAAGACCGAACCCGTTCCCGTTTTATGCGCTTCCATACGCGCGCCAAGGTCGGCGGTTGAGCCGGCATAAAGCGTGCCGTTCTTGCGGTTTGCAAGCATGTAGGCAGCGATGAAATCGAAGCGGGCCATCTGCGGATGGTTCAGGAGATGGGCCCCACGGTCAAGTTTATCCTCGGGGCGCCCTTTGGCGGACCCGGAGCCGTGGCGAGTCGCCTGTTGTTAGATGACGCCTTCTCCTCCGCGACTCCCCACGGCTTGACCGTGGGGTCCAGAATCTGAAGCATGAGATGGGACCGCAGGGGGCGCGCGACAGTATAAGGCCATTCCGGAACCCGTGGATAACTTTTCACCACCTTTTTTCCTGCCTTATACTGCGCGGCAGTCCGGACATTGAGAGGCGGTGAGGCCTGCCGTTCCCACTGGTCCGGATCGCAGTGTGCGGGCGACCGCCTGCTTCGGCTAATCCAAACGCGTGTTTTCGCGCGGGCCGGAGACGGACAGGCCGTTTAGTACCCGGCCGGCTGCTTCAACCGAGCCTTTGGAGAAGAGGCGGGCCTTCAGTCCCGTTGGAGTTGAAGGACCGTCGCCTTACGCAATCGGTTGGCGGCGCTGTAAAAACTGCGCGCGGGGCGTGATGCGTCCATGTGCTACTACCAAGCGACGAGGATGTTTCACGTCCCGCGCACCTCTCACCCTATGCGCTCGCTTTCATCAGAAAGGCGGTGTTTTCAATCTATGGACACACCACCGAGGCGCACGCAATCGGCCCGGCCTCGGCGAAATAGCGCGCCATGGCGTCATAGGCCGCCACATCGGCGATGACGAAAACCACGAAACCGGCGACGCCGCCGAGCAGGAATTTGACGTGATCGGCTTTTTCCTCCGGGTCGTCATCTTCGCGGTCCCCGAAAACCTGCGCGCCCGCGGCGATCAAAAGGAATAGCGCGCCGAGACCAAGCCCGACCCAGGCGCCGGCGTGTACCGTTTGAAAGATCGCGAGGGTGTCGTTGCCGCCATAGGTCGCCGCCCAGAACATCGTGAAAAACGCGGCGAAGAAGGGACACATGATGATGGCGAAAAAGCCCGCCACATACATATTGGCGAAGAAAAAGCCGGGCAGCGCGCCGAAGCGCTCGACCGCGTTGATCAGCGGACGTTCCTTTAAGGACATGGGAGCCCTCCCCGTGCTGACAGTCCCCTTTATATTGGGTGTGGACGCGACTTCCGCAAGATTGCGCGGCGTGCAATCCGACTTTCTCTCCCTACTCCGCCATCTCGCGATGCGCCTCGATCTCTTCGTCGCTGAGGCGCAGGAAGCGCGCGGCGTTGTTATAGAAGATATCGGCCTTTTGTTCTTTCGTCAGAAACGGCGCCTCGTCGATAATGTCGATGGCGGGGCCGATGACGCCGGGCCATTCGCCCTGGTCGGAGCCGAACATGATGCGCTTGCCGAAACCGGCGTCGACGAATTTGCGCAAATGCTCGTAAAAGAACGCGCGCGGGTAATACCACTGCATGCCGCCGATATCGATATAAACCTGCGGATGGGCGGCGAGCATGGCGATCATCTCGTCAACCAGCGGCGCGCCGTAATGCATCACCGAAACACGAAGGCGCGGGTGACGGATCAGCACCTCCTCAAGGAGGTAAGGGTTCGACAGCGCCGCGCGATAGTCGCCGGCGCCCGGAAACGCCAGATAGGCCGTACCCACCGTGCCGTCGCCCATATGGATGGCGACAGGAATGTCGAGTTCTTCGGCGAGCGCCCAGAACGGCGCCATCCGCTCGTCATCCGGCGCAATGCCTGCATATTGATTGGAAATCTCGCCAAGCGCGACGAAGTCTCCGCTTTCCAGCAAGCTGCGGATTTCCTCCGGCGTCTGATTATCCCGGCCGATCCTGAATTCGAGGCTCGGCAAAAACCGCTCCGGCGCCGCGTCGCGCCAGCGGCGGGTTTCGTCCGGCGCGCCGCTGAGAACGCCGATGACATGGCGCTCCTCCATCGCCGCAATCGTCGCCTTCAAGAGCGCGTCATCGGCGGGCGAGACCGGCGGAATGGGATCGTCGCAGGGCGGCTCGACCATCGCCTTGATCCAGATGTCGTTCCATGCCTCGCGCGTGTCCCAGGCCGGAAATTGCGTGATCCACGGAACACAGAGCGCGGCGGGAATCTCCTCCTCATAGGCGTGAAGATGCATGTCGATCACGGGGCCGTCATAGCGGCTCTTCGCGGCGGCGGCGCCGCAGAAAAGAAGCGCGGAGACGAAAACGAGCGCGCGGGCGGAAATGTTCCGGTTCATCTATGCCGCTCCCTAGTCCTGCATCCGCCGGACCAGCATGGCGCGGCATTTGGCGACCTTTTCATGGGCGAGCATGAGTTCGGTTTTCGCCTTGGAAAGTTCGGTCATGGCGACCTCGATGTCGGAGCCCTTGATCCACTCCCTGAGGGCCTGAACGTCCTCGATATTCTCGGAGACAATATTCGCCGTTCCACCCTCGAGAATTTCGAAACGATGCGCGCAGAGATCGCCGTCTTTCGCGTCCGTACAGCTACAGCCCGCCTGAAGATTTCCGAGATCGTTGACGTCGCGTTCGATCGTCACTTCGTAAATATTGTCGTCCTGGCCCATGACCGAGAACTTCAAAGCCTGTTTCATTCGAACGCCCCCCTGAAGGCCCAATGCCTGCTTTCCGCGAAGTTAGCCCAAGCCCCGCGCGGCGGCAAATCCCGGCGCGCCTCTCTCTTGCGCCCGTCCGGCTTCCCCTTGCCGCATTGCGCGGACGCGAAATAACGCGACAATCATCGCCAATGACGGAGGAAGACCCATGCTCATCCACCCCACCGGCAAGTTCGACAACGCCGCGCGCACCTACAAGACGATCACCGCCCACCCCCTCGCCGCGGCCATGGGCGCAGAGATCCGGGGCGCGGATTTCACCAACATGTCGGACGCACAGTTCGCGGAAATCGAGGACGCGCTGTTTCATCACAAGATGATCTATTTCCGCGATGTGGAGTGGACTCATGACGAGCATGAGGCGTTCAGCTTGCGCTTCGGCGACTGGGCCGAGGACGCCTATACGGACGGCATTCCGGGGCATCTCAACATCCAGCCGCTGGTGCGCGAGGCGGACGCGAAAGGCAAACACATCTTCGGATCGGGCTGGCATTCGGACGGGCCGTTTCTCGTCAGCCCGCCGGCGATCGCGCTGTTATACGGCGTCGACATTCCGCCTTTCGGCGGCGACACGATCTGGGCGAACACTGTCCTCGCTTATGAAGCCCTGTCGGACGTCATGAAGGAAATGCTGGCCCCGCTGCGCGTCCACATGTCCATGAAGAACGCCTTTGAAAGCTCCATGGAATATGGCGAGGCCGATGACGGCCCCGTGGGCAAGCTCGCGAAGCTGAAGGGAGTGGGCATGAAGGACTTGCCCGAAGGCGTCGTGCGAAAAGTCAAAGGCAATTTTCATCCGCTGATCCGCACCCATCCGCGCTCCGGCGAGAAGTCCATCTATTTCGACCCCTCCTACACCATCGGGTTCGAAGGCATGAGCCCGCCGGAGGCGGAGGCGTTGATGGGTTTCCTCACCGCGCATATGACGCAGCCGGCCTTCACCTGCCGCTTGCGCTGGGCGCCGAAGACCCTCGCCGTCTGGGACAACCGCATTTCGATCCACCAGGCGTTCAACGATTATGACGGCCATCGCCGGGAGCTTTACCGCACCACCATCGCCGGCGAACCGCCGCAATAAACATGTGAAAGGCCGGCGGATGGAGCGTCCGCCGGCCTTTTAAAGACGCAAGTTACAACGCAGCTTTAGTTAGTCGTCGAGTTTATCGTCTGCATCATCGTCCCATTCGTCGACTTCGTCTTTTGTGTTTTCCCAACCTTGTTTCATGTCGGCGCCGACCTGAGAACGCCAGCTCGCCTTGTAAACCGGCGATGCTTCGAGCTGTTCTTCTGTCATATCGAGGACCAGACCGCCGCCGGCGCCCTGCTCCACCTGAAGCTTGGCGTAGGGAACGGCGTATTTCGTCCCGGCGCCAATGGAGCTGATAACGCTTTCCTGCACGATCAGATGCTGGACCGTGCCCGCGTCAGACAGGATGATGTCATTAATGACCGCATCGTCGTCTTCATCTTCGTCATCGATCAGATTGACTTTTGAGCCGATAATTTCAGAAATGAGGCTGTAATCATTCATTTCCTCGGTCTCATATTCGACCGCGGACTGAATGCCTTCCTCACTCAAAGAGACGCTGACAACCGGCTCGTAATCTTCGTCTTCATAGGCGATGTCGATGGCGTTATAATCGAGCGCGCCGCGCGTTCCGCCGAAGCCAAATACGCCGCCGGAGAGGAACACGACCTTGTCAGCTTTGCCATTGGCGTCGAGAACGATGTCATCGATGCGCGCAATACGGTCGCCTTTCGCGCCATGAATGCCCTCGCCAAGAAGCTCCTTGCCGGATAGTGAGGTCTTCGTACGATAAACAGCGTTGGCGTTATCCGCCTTGGCGCTTTTATCCATTTTGTCGGTTTTGACGGTCGTCTCGGCTTTGGCCTTGACCGGGCCGTCTTTGTGTTTGTCTTTATGCATGTCAGCGGCGCCGGCCGAAGCAGGCAGCATCAGAGCCGCGGCACAGGCAGAAATCAGAAGCTTGTTCATGTCGTCCTTCCTTTCGAAGTCTTGCACAGGGTTAACAACCGCTGGATGCGTTTGTTCCCTGGCGAAGATTGCCGTTTGGAAAGGAAGTGTGCGTACGCTAGTGAACAGGTGTCACTGGACAGGCGTCGCGGCCGGACATGCATAAGGCGGCGGCGCCGAAGCGACTGCGTACTGGTCGCTGAACCATTTTTCCTCAAGCTCATCCCAATAGCCGGCGAGATCTTTCTCGATCACCCACTCGTTGAGCGCCTCGTGCAACGCGTCGGACTCCTGGTCCGTGGCGAAGGCTTCGATCGTGCGCGTCAGGGCGAATTCATGGGGGATAACATGTTTCACGCCGTCAAGCTCGCGGGCCATATCCAGATAGGGATCGAACAGGACGGCGCCGTCGACCTCGCCCGCGCCAAGGGCTTCCAATATTCCGGTGAACGACGAATAGCCTTTCAAATCCGCACCCGGAAACTCCCCCTGTGCGACCATCCCCGAAACGCCGCCATGCTGAAAGCCGATGGAAATGTCGCGCCGGTTCATACCGCGCAGGGTCTTCCCCTTTTTTGCTTTGTCTTTGGACATGACGAGGAAATATTCGGTGTCGTGATAAGGCAGGGAGAAATCGAGAAGACGCCGGCGTTCCGGCATGTTGGAATAGCCGGAGGCAATCATATCCGCCTCGCCGGACAGCACGGCTTCGGCGAGGTCGCAGAACGGTTTTTCCACATATTCAATCTCAAGACCGAGCTTTTCACCGAGCGCCTGGGTGGAATCGATCTCGAAACCGGACAGCGTTCCGTCTTTGGCCTTGATGACGAAAGGCGATAAAGCCGCAACGGCCACGCGTAAGCTTCCCCGCGCTTTGATCTCCTCAAAGTCCGCAGCCGAGGCGTTGCTCATGGCCAGACAAGCACAAAACACGGCAAACAGTGATTTTTTCATGATGGCCCTTCCCTAGAACAACGCAACGCCGGCGATAAATTTGTGACCGTAAAAGGCGGTGGCGGCCCACGCCGCAACGCCAACGAGAATAGCGAGAGCATCGTTACGCACGGGCCCGGCCGCGCGGCCCATATCGCCGCGTTTTTTCACGGCGATGCGGTCGATCACGCCATAGGCGAGAAACGCGCCGAAGAGAATGACCGAGCGCACCTCGCCATTCACCAGCAAATGGCCGAACGCCCAGAGTTTGACGCCGGCCAGCATGGGATGTTTCGCGCCCGCGGCGATTTTTCCGGCAGGCAGATAAGCCGCAGCAAGAAAAATAAACGCGATCAGCACAAGCAGATAGGTGATGTGACGCGTCCAGACAGGCGTCACATAAAGCACGCTCTGGTCCGCACCTTTCCATCCGACGATGATGAGAATGAAACCGGCGATGGAAACCAGCGAATAAAGCCCTTTATAGGGCATCTCGCCAATCTTGCCGGCAAGTCGCGCCCGCGGCTCTCTCATGAGCGCGGTAAAAAGATGCGCGCTAAAGAAGATGACCAGTCCAAGAATGAAAAGCGCCATTGTTGTTTCCTCTTTTATAGCGCTTAGCGGTTTTTACTCGCCTTCGTATTCCACCAGCGCCGTCACTTTTTTGCCAAGGGAACGCAACTTCTGCGCGCCGCCAAGATCCGGCAGATCGACGACAAAAGAACATAGCATCACTTCGCCGCCCGCGCGCTCCAGCAGCTTGATGGCGGCGCCGGCCGTGCCGCCGGTGGCGATGAGGTCATCCACAAGAAGAATACGGTCCCCCTTCTCGACGGCGTCCACATGAATTTCCACCTCATCGACGCCATATTCCAGCTCATAGGATTCGGCGAGCGTTTTATAAGGGAGTTTGCCTTTTTTCCGGATAGGCACAAAGCCAACGGAAAGCTGGTGCGCAATAGCGCCGCCCAGAATGAACCCGCGCGCCTCAATTCCCGCCACCTTGTCGATCTTCTGACCAGCCAAGGGTTGGACCAGTTCGTCCACGGCCCGGCGAAACCCCCGGGCGTCAGTTAACAGAGTGGTGATATCCCGGAACATGATCCCTTTTTTCGGATAGTCCGGTATCGTGCGAATAACTGATTTGAGATCCATGAGAAACTTCCGCCGCGCCGCCTGTCTTTGCC
This sequence comes from Parvularcula sp., assembly GCA_002704915.1. Taxonomy (GTDB): domain Bacteria; phylum Pseudomonadota; class Alphaproteobacteria; order Caulobacterales; family Parvularculaceae; genus Hyphococcus. The sequence goes on along the minus strand of PAIP01000059.1, from coordinate 28,669 downwards.
CGCATCCGGCGCAGACCATGACGGAATCGCAGGCCCCCGGCAAGCGCTGCAACGCAGCAATAGCGCCATTCGCAGGCTTCGCCGCGCCTCAGCAATGAACGCTTCGCCTCTGAAAAGGCTCGCTTTGTCCCTCAAAACTTGCCCTTTGGCGTGAAATGCCGAGACTGGGCGTCAGGGCGAAATGCACTATCTCAGACATTCACCGGAATTCACGCGAGGAGGATCACCCGTGAAAAAACTTTTGTTATGCGGCGTCGCGGCATTTGCGCTGGCCGCCTGCGGTCAGGAAAACAGCGGCCAGTCAGCAGATGGCGCGCCGGAGCGCAGCGCTGCAACCGAACAAGCCGCCGACCAGGGCGAGCCGGAGCTCGGCGATTGGGGCATCGAGCTGGAAGACATCGATCCGGAAGTCGATCCCGGCGATGATTTCTTTCGCTATGTGAACGGCAAATGGCTCGACACCTTTGTCATCCCGGAGGAGTTCGCCAGCTACGGCTCCTTCACCGTACTGTTCGAACGCTCCGAAGAACGGGTCAAAGGCATTATTGAAGACGCCGCCAGGAGCGACGCAAAAGCCGGATCCCTGGAACAGAAAATCGGCGACTATTATGCGGCGTTTCTCGATACGGATGCTATCGATGAAAAAGGCTTTGATGTCGTCGCTGCCGACTTCGCCAAAATCGACGCCGCACAATCACATGAAGATATTGCGCGGCTCTTCGGCGATGCGCGGATCGCCGGCGCCACGCCTGTGGGCGCTTTTGTCGGCGTCGATTCCAAACAGACGGATCAATATGCGGTCTATCTGACGCAAGCCGGTCTCGGCATGCCGAACCGCAATTATTATGTCGATGACAAGTTCGCAGACAAGCGGCCGAAATATGTCGCCTATATCGAAGAGGCTCTATCGCTTGCCGGCGTCGAAAACGCCGCCGCGAAAGCCCAGGCGATTTTCGATGTGGAAACGCAAATGGCTCAGGTTCATTGGGAGCCCGCCAAGCGCCGCAATCGCGACCTCACCTATAACAAGAAAACAAGAGACGAGCTGAAGGCGTTCGCGCCGGAAATGCCCTGGGATGCGGCCTTCGAAGGCGCAGGGCTCGGCGATGTGGAGAGCTTCGTCGTTCGTGAAGACGACGCCATTCAGAACCTTGCAAAAATCTTCGCGGATACGCCCGTGGAGACATGGAAAGCCTATCTTAAATTCCATCTTCTCAACACCAATTCCGCTGTGCTGCCGTCTGCGCTCGACGAGGCGAACTTCGCCTTTTTCGGCACGGAGCTTCGAGGCACGCCGAAGCAGCGCGAGCGCTGGAAGCGGGGCGTCGCCGCCGTCAATGGCGCCATGGGCGAAGCGGTCGGCAAGATCTATGTCGAAAAATATTTCCCGCCCTCTTCCAAGGAACAGATGCAGGACCTCGTCGCCAATCTCAGCGCGGCTTTAGAACAGCGCATCGGCACGCTGGACTGGATGGGCGAGGACACCAAAGCGCAGGCGCTTGAAAAGCTCTCCAAATTCACGCCGAAGATCGGCTATCCCGACAAATGGCGGGATTATTCGGATCTGAAGGTCGCGGAAGGCGAGGCCTATGAAAACACGCTCGCCGCGAATGAATTCCAGTGGGACTGGTCGATCTCGCGGCTCGGCGGTCCGGTGGACAAAACCGAATGGGGCATGAACCCGCAGCGGGTGAACGCCTATTACTCGCCGCCGCGTAATGAAATCGTATTTCCCGCCGCAATTCTGCAAGCCCCGTTTTTCGATCCGAATGCCGATCCCGCGGTCAATTATGGCGGCATTGGCGCCGTGATCGGACACGAGATCGGCCATGGTTTTGACGATCAGGGCCGCAAATCGGATGGCGACGGCGTGTTGCGCGACTGGTGGACCGAAGAAGACGCCGCCAACTTCCAGGTGCTCGCCGACAAGCTCGGCGCGCAATATGAAACATACGAACCTGTCGAAGGATTTTTCGTCGATCCCGAACTCACCATGGGCGAAAATATCGGCGATGTGGGCGGCCTCAACATGGCCTATCACGCCTATAAGCTATCCCTTAATGGCGAAGAAGCGCCGGTGATCGACGGCTATACAGGCGACCAGCGGTTTTTCATGGCCTGGGCGCAGGTCTGGAAACGCCTCAACCGGGAAGAGGCGCTGAAAAACCAGGTGGCGACGGACCCGCACTCTCCGGCGCAATATCGCGTCAACGGCGTCGTGCGCAACATGGATGCGTGGTACGACGCCTTTAACGTCACCGAGGAAGATGAGCTGTATCTGCCGCCGGAAGAGCGCGTGCAGATCTGGTAAAACCTGCAATCTCCCAAAACGAAAAGCCCCGGTTAGCCGGGGCTTTTTCATGTCAGCAAAACGCGGCGGTTTTCCTTGCCAAGCGCTGAGCGGCGGACAAAGATTGATCAAAAAAAGTCTCGGAGGACGCCCCATGTACGATCTGTCACTGACCGAAGCTTATTGTCCCCCACAGGGCGGGCCGGAGCCTGCGCCGCTCACCATTGGCGGCATGTTGCGCGCCGCCGCGGCGGGCGCCCCGGACCGGATGGCGCTCAAAGAACTTGATTATGAGGGCGCCGTTAAACGGACCTGGACTTATGAGCAGTTACTCCATGACGCTGAGCGGCTGGCGCTGGCTCTCGCAAGCCGTCACGCCGAAGGCGCGCGCATCGCCGTCTACGCCAACAATGTTCCGGAATGGGTCCTTCTCGAACTCGCCTGCGGCCTCGCCGGCGTCATTCTGGTGACGGTCAATCCCGCCTATCAGAAGCGGGAGCTTAAATTTGTTCTCGAACAATCGCGGGCGGAAGCGATCTATTATGTGAAGGACTTTCGCGGCAATCCCATGCAGGCGATCGCAGACGCCGTTTGCGACGACATTCCGGCCATCAAGCACCGGGTGTTGTTGACCGATCACGAAGCGCTGTTTGACGGTGAACGGGAAGGCGAAGTCCGCAATCCCGGCCCGCATGATCCCGTCCAGATTCAATATACGTCGGGAACGACAGGTTTTCCCAAAGGCGCCCTGCTCCACCATAACGGCCTCGTCCGCAACGGTATTGACACCATGACCCGTGGCGGCGTTGGCTCAGGCGGCGTCTTCGTCCACCACATGCCGCTGTTTCACACGACCGGCTGCGCCATTCTGGTTCTGGGCGGCCTTGGCGTCGGCGCAACCATGTTGCTCGCGCCGATGTTCGACCCGGCGATGATCGCCAAGGTTATGGAACGCGAGAAAACGAAATTCGTGCTCGGCGTGCCGACAATGCTGGTGGCGCTTATCGATGAAATTCAGAAAAGAGGGCGGGATGTATCGTCAACCGAACGCGTCATGTCCGGCGGCGCCATGGTCGCGCCGGAGCTTTGCAAAAAAGCCCGTGACGTATTTGGCGCATCAATTCAGATCATCTATGGCCAGACGGAATCCTCGCCTGTCATCACTCAGGCCTGGCATGACGACGCGCTTGAGGATTTGACGCAAACCATTGGCCAGCCCCTGCCGCATGCGGAAGTCTCGATCCGCAATCCCATGGACAACTCCTTGTGCGCTATCGGGGAACAGGGCGAGATCTGCTGCCGCGGCTATCTTGTTATGACCGGCTATAATGACAACCCGGAAGCGACCGCCGCCGCCATCGACGCCGACGGCTGGCTGCATACGGGCGATCTCGGGACGATGGATGCGCGCGGCTATCTGAAAATCACGGGCCGCGTCAAAGAGATGATCATCCGCGGCGGCGAAAATCTGTTCCCGGCTGAAATTGAAAACGCCATGCTCGAACATGAATGCGTGGCCGAGGCGGCCGTTGTCGGCATCCCCGATGAGAAATGGGGCGAGCAAGTCGCCTGTTTCATGCGCGCCACATCTACGGACAAGCCATCTCCGCACGAACTGAAATCCTTTATCCGGGAGCGTCTATCCCCGCAGAAAACGCCAGCGTTCTGGATCTGGGTCGAGGCGTGGCCCCTCACCGGTTCAGGCAAGATCCAGAAATTCAGGCTGCGCGAACAATTCGAGCAGGGCGCGCATGAGGCTTTGCAAGCTTAACAAGGCGTTAAAATCCGTCTGTGCCCGGAAATTCTATTTTGCGTTGCAAAATAGAGCTAGCGATTTTTAACGATATCCGAAGATGCTTACTCCGCCTTATGCGGACCATTGTGAGCAAGATCGTGAAAAAGACCAAAACGCCCTTGCCGGGTTCTCCGGTTTTCGAAGAACATCGCGGGCCTGTTTTTTATCTCGTAACCTTGGTCTTCGCACTTATCGCTGCGATACAGACATTTGTCATGCAAGGGCCCGTGCCCGGAATGACAGAGGCGCGTTGGGGCGGTGTGGCGGCCTTGTTATTTTTTGCTGTGATCGCCGGCGGTTATCGGTTGACCGGACGATTAAAAGCCGCCTCCATTGTTTTGCTCGCCGTGACCTATGCCGCCTCAATCTATTCCGCATTGAAACAAGGGGGCGCGCCGGCGCCGACCCTTTCCTATGCGCCGTTCCTGCCAATTGTCGCCACTGTTCTTCTGGGGCGCGCCGCTGGCGTCATCTCCGTCGGGGTCAGCATCGCGGCTATTGTATTTTGCACCTATGCCGCGCAATCCGGGCTCGCAACGCCATCCCCGCACAACCCGGAAGAATTGCGGATACTCCTGGCCTCCGCATCCGTCCTGCTCGCAATCGGCGTTACGACCTATGCTCTTACCTATGAAAACCTGATTCTCAACGCCACACGGGAAACGATAAAGGCCAAAAACGAACTTGAAGAAAAGGCGGCAGCGCTGGAGGAAAGCCGCAACTTTCTATCCGCCGTGATGGACGCAACGCATGATGCGGTCATCGCCGCAGACGCCAGCGGAAAACTGTCTATTTTCAACCGCGCGGCGCGCAAGATTCATGGCATTGACGCTCAGCCCATGGATTCACAGGAATGGCCCTCAACCTACAGTCTTTATGAGGCGGATGGCAAAACACAGCTTACCTTTGACAAGGTGCCCTTGTTTTGCGCAATCCACGGTCAGAAAGTTTCCGGTCGGCAAATGGCTGTCGCCGTGCCCGACCGCGACATCCGCTATATGGTGGCCAATGCGACGCCGCTCTACGACTCGAAGAAAAAACTTATCGGCGCAGTCGCCACCATGCGCGACGTCACCACGGAACGCCAACAGGAAGAAGAAATTCGCAACCAGAATCGCGAGATTGATAAATTCGCCCGCGTCGCCTCCCTCGACCTGCAGGCTCCGCTGAACCGCATCATCATGACATCGGAAGCCCTCGCCAATTCGCCTGAAATTCGCGCCTCCGCCAGAACACGCACAGATCTCGCCGCAGTCGCATCGGCGGCAAAAAAAATGGGTGGGCTGATCAAGGACGTTCTTTACATGTCCCGCCTGCCGATTGGCGAAATTTCGCTGCAGCCTGTCGCCGTTCGGGACTGTATCGAGGCTGCAATCGATCTCACTGGCGTCAGCGAGGCGGATTGCCGGCTCGATTTCCGTTTTGCCGGATCGCCGGAAGTAATGGCGGACCCGCAATGCCTTACGCATGTTTTCAGGAATCTCATTGAGAACGCTTGGAAGCATGCAAAACCTGACGTCAGGGCGCATGCCGAGTTCACCTGTGTTGTGGAGAATGATGCGGTGACGCTCGGCGTTAAGGACAATGGCCGCGGCATGACACAGGAGCAGATCGACGCGCTTTTTGTCCCGTTAGAGCGGATCAGAACGGACGCAGAAGAAGACTCGGGGCTTGGTCTCGCCATATGCCGGGAGTCCCTCACCCGCATGGGCGGCGAATTCTGGGTGGAATCCGAGCCCGGGGCGGGATGTCATTTCCGCATGCGTCTGCCTCTGGCTCGCCCTAAGGCGGCCCTAGCCTCCTGATAAAAGCACGGCAATTCTACGACGCCAACGCTCTTGGGATTTGCTGTTAAGCGGCCTATAAACAGCCCATGCAGGATAAAGAGAAAATCCGCGAGGCCTTCAAACGGGCGTTGCTACAGTCGACGCGCGCCCTTTCGGCGCAACGCGATGTCGAGGTCGGGTTTGGCGGCGAACATGCCGCGGTACAGGGGAAATCGGCGCGCATTCCACTCCCTGCGCGGGTGCTCGACCCTGCTTCGGCGGCGATCGCGCGCGGGGAGAGCGATGCGGCCGCCTTGCGGCTCGCGCATCATGACAGCACGGCGCACGCACGTCTTGCGCCAAAAGGCGCCGAAGCCCGCGCCGTCTTCACCGCCCTTGAAAACGCCCGCTGTGAGGCGATCGGCGCCATGGCCATGAAAGGCGTGGGCGACAATCTCGCCGCCTCTCTTGAAAAAGTCATCGCGGACAAGGGCTATGACCGTCAGTCCGCCACCGACGCCATGCCCATGGCGGACGTCGCCGCCCTGTTGTTGCGCGAGCGTCTGACCGGCCGTCCGGCCCCGTCTTCCGCCAGCGGCATCATGGAAACCTGGCGCGCTGAACTTGAGGACAAGGCCGGCGCCTCCCTCGATGCGCTCGCCAACGCCGCGTCTCTCGACGATCAGGCGGCTTTCGCCGCCCTCGCCCGCAACTTCATCCGCGATCTCGATCTTGAGGATGACGACCGCGGCGATGAACAGAGCGAGGATGAACAAAATAGCGACGAATCCCAAGACGATTCCGAAGACGATACGGACGAGGGCGACGATGAAACCGGCGCCGACGAAATGCCCGACGATCCGGGCGACGGCGAGTCCGAAACATCCGACTCCGAGATGTCCGAACAGGATATGGATGCGTCTTCCGAAGAAGACGACGCGGCGACGGAGAACGCCAAAGTCTCGTCATTGCGCAGCCAGTTCGAAGGCGACACAGGCGCGCCCTATAAAGCCTATACGACAGAATTCGATGAGATCGCCGAAGCGATTGAGCTTTGCGATGCGGAAGAACTCCAGCGCCTGCGCCGTTCGCTCGATCGCCAGCTCGAAAATCTCCACGCCGTTGTCGCGCGCCTCGCCAACAAACTGCAGCGGAAATTGCTGGCGCAGCAGAACCGAAGCTGGATGTTCGATCTCGATGAGGGAGTCCTCGACGCGGCGCGCCTTGCGCGGATCATTGTCGATCCGATGCAGCCTTTGTCCTACAAGATGGAGCAGGAGCAGGACTTCCGCGACACCGTCGTGACGCTGCTGATCGACAATTCCGGCTCCATGCGCGGCCGGCCCATCACAATTGCGGCGATCTGCGCCGACATTCTTGCGCGCACGCTTGAGCGCTGCGGCGTGAAAGTCGAAATTCTCGGCTTTACGACCCGGGCCTGGAAAGGCGGACAGGCGCGGGAAAAATGGGTTGCCGACGGGCGTCCGCCAAAGCCGGGGCGCCTGAACGATTTGCGCCATGTGATTTACAAATCCGCCGATGCGCCGTGGCGGCGCGCACGCACCTCTCTCGGCCTGATGATGAAGGAGGGGCTGCTTAAGGAGAATATTGACGGCGAGGCCTTGCTCTGGGCGCATCAACGCCTGCTCGGGCGCCCGGAATCGCGCCGCATCCTGATGGTGATCTCCGACGGCGCGCCGGTGGACGATACGACGTCTTCCGCCAATGGGGGCGCCTATCTGGAACGGAACCTGCGCGAAGTTATCGGCTATATCGAGAACCGCTCGCCGGTTGAGCTTCTCGCCATCGGCATCGGACACGATGTGACGCGCTATTATCGGCGCGCGCTCACCATCGTCGATGTGGACCAGCTTGGCGGAGCCATCATCGACAAACTCGCAGAGCTTTTCGATGAAGATGTCCCTCAACAAAAAGGGCGCGGCCGCGCGGCCTAGTCTTTGCGGACAGCCTTAATCTCGAATTCCACACGCACTTCCAGGGCGATCCCCTCCTGTTCGAGCCAGGAGGCGTTCTCCCCGAGATTGAAGTTCGTGCGAATAAGATTTGCATGACCCGTGGCATGCGCCTCGTCTGCGTCAATATTGAGGTCGAATTCCAACGTCACAGGGCGCTCTGCGTCTTTGATGACGAGTGTTCCGTCCGCCACATAGCCGTCTTCAGCAGAGCGCACATCCGTCGATTCAAACGTCGCCTGCGGATGGTTTTTCACATCGAACCATTCCGAGCCCGGAAGATTGGAGTCGCGCAGCGGATCGCCCGTCCGCGCCGATCCGGTCGATACGGTGACAAGAATTATTGCGCCGTCAAGATTATCAGGGTCAAAGACGATGTCGGTTTCGAAACTCTCAAACTCGCCCCTGAACTCATTGCCGTTCTCCGAGCCGATAAAAAAGAGCGCGCTGTTCTCGTAATCGACAACCCAGTTCCCGGCGACGGCGTCCTGTGTACTGGTTTTGTTTGAACTGGCGCTGGAGGGCGCTTGCCCTATGGTCAGATAGAACAAGGACGCGGCGCTAAGGACGGCGAAAACGCTCGCCACGGCCAGCCACGCGCGGCGGTTTTCAGGAAGCATGCTCTGAAACACGCTGTCCTTGTCGACGAAGGCATGTTTCAGCGCGGCCCCGACATGGAGAATGAGAAGACCGATGATGATTTTCGCCAGAACCTCATGCTGTTCTGCGAAAAGCTGTTCGGCTGCCTGCCGGTCCTCGACGCCGCCGAAAAACGGCAGATGCGGCACGGGGACAAGGCCGAACCATTTGGTGGGAATGTCCGTGGGTGAGACCGAGACGATCGCCCATCCGGCGAGCGGCGTCAGGATCATCAGGGCGTAAAACGCCCAATGGGTGAGCCGCGCCAGAATTTTCTGCCAGCCCGGCATGACCGCCGGCAGCGGCGGGGTTTCATGGCTCAAACGCCATCCAAGCCGGCCCAGCGACAAAAACAACACGGTCAGGCCGAAGGATTTGTGCAGTTGATAGAGATCGAACTTTATCGGCGAGGAGTTGGGCAGCCCGTGCATATAAAGGCCGCCCAGGATCTGCCCGATAATTAACGCCGCAATCGTCCAGTGGAGGATTGCGGCGATGGGATGATAGCGTTCAGCGCTCATCGATTAGTCATCTGACGGCGCAGCCATTGTCCATTCGGTTTCAATGACGATGTCCACCTCATCGCTGACAACTGGCACATATGCGCCCAGTCCCCATTCGGAACGGTTGATTTCCGTTTTTCCCGAAAAACCGAGCTTGTAAACATTTCCACGCTCTTCATAGGCGCCTTTGCGGAATGTGACATCCAGCGTGACCGGCTTCGTGATCCCTTTGATGGTGAGGTCGCCATTGATCTTGCCGGTATTAGCGCCGGTCTTTTCAACATTCGTGCTGACAAAGGTGATTTCCGGATACGCGCTCGCATTGAACCAGTTCTCACCCACAAGATGGCCGTCGAATTCCTCAACGCCGCTGTCAACCGACGCGACGTCAATCGTCACGGACACGGAAGATTTTTCCGGCGCATCCGCGTTCCAGTCGAGCGTTCCCGTCCACTCGCCCCAGCGCAGCCAGGGATAGGAATAGCCCTGATGCAGATAAGAGAAGGTGATATAAGCGTGATTGGGATCCGGGGCGTACTCGCCTGAGGGCGCTTCGAACTCGGCCGTATCCGCATCCTGCTGGGAGTTTGCAGCTTCGCCGGCGGCGCTATTAGCGGTTGTCTTCGTTTCCGCAGACTGACCGCAGGCAGCCAGCGACAATGCGGCGGCGGCGATGGCATAATGTCTCAACGTCATATGGGATGTCCCTTTTCTTTTGCGTATTGCAATGCAGCATTATAGTGCGCCTCGCCAAATCCGGCAGAGCGATCACACAAGCGTGAACTTATTCGCCCCAGCGGCTGACGATTGACGGCATATCCGGGCGGCCGCGCTCTTTCGGATCTTCCTTCGCCGTTCCGATATAGACATAGCCAGCTATTTTCTCCCCCATGGCGAGCCCCAGCGGCCCTAATACGGCCTCATCATAAGCGTACCATTCGGTAAGCCACTGCGCGGCGAAGCCATGCGCGGATGCGGCGAGCAACATGTTCTGGCAAACCGCGCCGACGCATAAAATTTGCTCCCATTCAGGCGTGCGATGCGAGGGATCGGTTTTCGAGATGACCGCAATCACCACCGGCGCGCGCAGAAAACGGTTCTCTTCATACGCCGCCTTCGCATCGTCCGCCTCTGGCTCATTTCTTAAAAAAGCCTTCCTCAGGACACCGCCGAAACGGGCCCGCGCCTCGCCTTCAAATACGACAAAGCGAAACGGGACCACCCGCCGGTGATCGGGGACGCGTGCGGCGATGGTGAGAATATCTTCAAGCTGACCCGCATCGGGGCCCGGTCCGTTGAGGAAATCCGCCGGACAGGACCGGCGGCGACGCAGCATTTCCAGCGTCGCCTCGCTCGGATAGGAGGACGGCAAGACGTCGCCCAGTTCAGGATAATTAAGCCGATCAGCCATGCGTTCGCTCTCTCCACTTGGCAAAACAAATGCGCCTGTTAAGGAGTAGACGCATCCCCTGCCCGGTCTCAAGGCCATCTCGGCAATAGGGGCGAAGTGTTTGATGTTAAGGTAGGAAACACCAGTCATGGCAGGGGTGATCGCCGCATCGGCGGACGGATTTTTATCACGGCTGCAGGCCGGGCGCCTGCCTGCGCCGCTGACAGCGACAACCCTCGGCGACGCCGGGATGACGCCGCGCGACCTCGCCGCCCTGTTCGAAAGCCAGCTCACCAGTCGCCGCCTCGACCTCGAAGCACGGCGCCTCGGCGCCGAAAAGCGCGGTTTTTACTCCATCGGTTCTTCAGGCCATGAGGGCAATGCGGCCGTCGCCCGCGCCTTCCGCGTGGACGACATGGCGTTTCTGCACTACCGGTCGGGCGCTTTCTACATCGAGCGGGCGTCGAAGCTTCCCGGTGAAACGCCAATCTGGAACATGGCGCTGTCTTTTGTAGCCTCGTCGGAAGACCCGATTTCGGGCGGGCGCCACAAGGTCATCGGATCGAAGCCGCTTTTTATTCCGCCGCAGACCTCGACGATTGCGTCGCATCTGCCGAAAGCCATGGGCGCGGCCTTTTCCATCGCCCTTTCGCGCACGCATAAACGGCCCAATCCGGAACTGCCGCGCGACAGCGTTGTGCTCTGTTCTTTCGGCGACGCCTCGGCGAACCACTCGACTGCCGTTGGCGCCATCAATGCCGCCGCGCATACGGGCTATCGCGGCCTGCCTTTGCCCCTAGTCTTCGTTTGCGAAGACAACGGCGTCGGCATTTCAGTGAAAACGCCGGAAGGCTGGATCGCCGCCAATTACGGAAGCCGCGCCGGCCTTCGCTATATCGGTGGAGACGGTCGCGATGTTGTCGACGCCATGCGCGCCGCCCGCGCCGCCGAACGCTGCGCCCGCGGCGCAAGGGCCCCCGTTTTCCTGCATCTTCGCACCGTGCGCCTGATGGGCCATGCGGGCTCCGACGTCGAAAGCGGCTATCGCGACCGCGCCGAGATCGAAAGCGAGGCGGATCAGGACCCCTTGCTTCACACCGCCCGCCGCCTTGTCGAAGAGGGCGTCATGTCGCTCGAAGATATCGAAAAGCTCTATGCGGAGATTGGCGGCCGGGTCTATCGCGCCATGGAACAGGCGACGACGCGCCCGAAACTTACGAGCGCGCCGGAAGTGACGGCGTCGCTTGTTTCGCCGGCGCGCGCACGGCGCTCAATGCGTCCTGGCAAGGTTATGCCGAATGGGCCCGATGACGCCCGTGCGAAATCCGAACCGCAGCATATGTCACGCCTGATTTCTCTGGCGCTCGCCGAGCAGCTTGAGCGCGACCAAAATGTCGTGGTCTTCGGCGAGGATGTGGCGAAGAAGGGTGGCGTATATGGCGCGACAACGCGCCTTCAGCCGAAATTCGGGCCGTCTCGCGTCTTCGACACGATCCTCGACGAGCAGTCTATTCTCGGCATGGCCATCGGTCTCGGGCACAATGGCTACATTCCCGTGCCCGAGATCCAGTTCCTCGCCTATGTCCATAACGCCGAGGACCAGTTGCGCGGAGAAGCCGCCTCCCTCTCCTTCTTTTCAAAGGGGCAATATGCGAACCCCATGGTCGTTCGCGTCGCAGGGCTCGCCTATCAGAAAGGTTTCGGCGGACATTTTCATAACGACAATTCCGTCGCCATTTTCCGCGACATTCCGGGCATCGTGCTCGCCTGCCCGTCGTCCGGATCGGAAGCGGTGAAGATGATGCGCGAGGCGTTCCGGCTGGCGCGCGAGGAAGGCCGCGTCGTTGTGTTCCTCGAACCTATTGCGCTCTATCCGGTGAAAGACCTTCACTCAGACGGTGATGGTCAGATGACATCAGTGTTCAATGACATCGAAGACAAGGCGGAGTTCGGGGCCATCAATCGGATCGGCGACGGCAAGGATCTCGCCATTGTCACCTATGGCAATGGAACATACCTGTCGCAAAAAGCTTCGCGCGCACTTGCTGAAAGCGGCGTCTCCGCACGCATCATCGATCTGCGCTGGCTGACGCCGCTGCCTATGGAGTCTATGATCGACGCCATCGGCGATTGCCGAAATGTTCTGATCGTCGACGAATGCCGCAAATCGGGCTCGCCCAGCGAGGAAATCATCGCGCAATTCGCCGATCGCGGCCTTTCCTATAATCTCTCGCGGATTACAGGCGTCGACACCTACATTCCGCTCGGCCCTGCCGCCGACACCGTGCTCGTAAGCGAGGCGGACATTGTGAACGCGGCGCTCGCGCTGACCGGCAAGGCGAACAAGCGGGCCGCGGAATGAGTAATCAAAGAAAGCTATCCCCGATCACCCCGGCGCAGGCCGGGGTCCAGCAAAACAATAACGACGCGCAAAGCGCGACTTTGCATCTGACTGGATCCCGGCCTTCGCCGGGATAGTCGGGGTAAGGAAGAAGATGAAAAAATCAGCCGTCGTCATTTTTCCGGGCCGGGGAACCTATGGCAAGGATGAGCTCGGTTATCTCGCGCGCCATCACAGCGACAAGGCCGGCTTTATCAAAGGGGTCGACGACTGGCGCTCCGCCCAAGGCCGCGAGACCATATCGGCGCTCGACAACGCCAAGAGTTATTCAGCGGCGAAACACGCCTCTTCGATCAATGCTTCGGCCTTGATCTATACATGCGCGCTCGCAGATTTCGCGGCCATCAACCGGGACGAATTCGACATCGTTGCAGTCTGCGGCAATTCTCTGGGCTGGTATCTGACCCTCGCCGGCGCAGGGGCGGTCAATCAGGCCAACGCGATCCGACTCGTCGACACCATGGGCGCGCTGATGGAAGCGCAAGGCAAAGGCGGACAGCTCATCTATCCTTTCGTCGGCGAGGACTGGCGCGAAAGCAAAGCGAACCTAAAAGCCATCAGCGATGGGCTGCACGCGGGCCGAACGGAAGGCGAGGCGTATCTCTCGATCCGGCTCGGCGGCATGGCGGTGCTGGCCGGCGATGAGGCGGGCATGGCGGCGATGGAGCGCGTCCTGCCCAAAGCGGAAGGCCGCTACCCGTTCCGGCTGGCGCGTCATGCGGCGTTTCACACGCCGCTCCTCGGCCATGTCTCCGACGCAGCCTTCAACACGCTGCCCGCCGATATGTTCGAGGCGCCGACGCTTCCCATGATCGACGGGCGCGGGGCGATCTGGTCGCCGAATTCAAGCGATTTGAATGCACTCTACGAATACACCTTCGGCCATCAGATCGTCGAAACCTACGACTTCTCGAAATCCGTCGAAGTCGCGATCAAGGAATTCGCGCCGGACAAATTGATCCTCGCCGGCCCCGGTTCAACACTTGGCGCCCCCATCGCGCAGGAGCTCATCCGCTGGAATTGGCTCGGGCTGTCATCAAAAGCGGATTTCTCCGCGATGCAGAAAGAAGATCCGTTCCTTATCGCCATGGGCCGCGATGATCAGCGCAAGCTCGCGGTTTAGCGTCTCCACTATGGCGACGGCGCTTCCATGCTGTCTGGATCGACTCCAATCGCCTCCATGCGCTCGCGCCATTTTTTATAGGCGAGCACGCGCATATCCTCGACCTTGTCATATTCATCGGTGATCTCGAGACCGATCAGGGTTTCAACGACATCTTCAAGGGTGACGAGGCCTTGCACCGATCCATATTCATCAACCAGCAGCGCGATGTGGCTTTTCTCATGCATCAGCTGGTCGAAAATCTCCGAGGCGGAGAGCCTGTCCGGGAGGATCAGTATGTCGCGCCTGAATTCCGATAACGGCGCCTCGAAGCGGTCTTTCGCCTGCGCCACGAGAAGATCGGATTTGATCACGAAGCCGACGACGTCATCCGTCCCCTTCTCGTAAACGGGAATGCGCGAAAACGGTTTGTCGGCGTGTTTTGAGAAAAACTCCCCGACCGTCATAGCCCCCGGGGCCGAAAAAATGACCGAGCGCGGGGTCATGATGTCTCGCGCCGACAACAGCTTCAGCCGCATCAGATTCTGGACGATCTTCAGCTCTTTTTTCTCAAGGTGCCCTTCTTTCTCGCCAAGCTCCGCCATGGCCTCCATCTCGTCCCGGCTGAACGATGTGGCGCTTGCGTTGCCACGAGATAAAAATCGCGTCAGCTTTTCCGACAGCCAGACAAAAGGAAACAGCAGAATGGTCAGCCATGAAATCAACCGCCCGAAAAGCGGGGCAAGAGACTGCCAGTAAGTCGCCCCAAGGGTCTTCGGGATGATTTCAGAAAAAATCAGGATCAGGAGAGTCAAAACACCGGAGGTGAGGCCAAGATAGGCGCTGCCAAAAACCTTTGTCGCCTGCGCGCCAACGCCTGCGGCGCCGACCGTATGCGCAATCGTGTTCGCGGTCAGGATCGCCGCCAAAGGCTGGTCCAGATTGTTTTTCAATCGCTGAAGCGACTTGGCGCCGCTCGCGCCCCGGCGTTCGAGCATCTTGATATAGGAAGGCCGCACAGAGAGCAGCACAGCCTCCGCGATGGAACAGAAAAACGAAACCAGAATGGCGAGAAGAAGATAAAAAATCAGTAGAGTCATGCGGGCATGTTACCATGTTTCGTAAGTAAAATAGTCAGGAATAGAGTTTTCGCGCATCTCGCCAACACGCGCCGCGCCTATTCCTCGCCAATTTTCGCGAAGGCTTCGGGGTCCGTGATGACAATGACGCCGCCTTCCTGACGGACAAGCCCCTCTGTCTCCCAGAGCTTGAGCTGTCGGTTGACATTTTCGCGCATCAGCCCCGCATGGGCGCCGAGATTGCCTTGCGAAAGCTTCATGTCGATATGAAGCGCCCCGTCATCGTCGTGATGGCCGTAATGCTCCGCAATGCGCATAAGCGCCCGGGCGAGCCGCGGTCCCGCCGGCAACGTCGCAATGTCTTCCAGCAGGAAATTCGTATGCCGCAGACGAAAGCAAAGCGCAGAGATGATCTGCAGCGCCACGCCGGGATTGCGGTCGAGGAAATCAAGAACATCCCGCCGATACAATCGCAGCGCCCGGGTCTCCTGCAATGCTGTTGCAGTCGCCGAGCGCTCGCCGCCATCGAATACGCCAAGCTCGCCCAGCACCTCGTTTTCGCCCATAAAAGCGAGCACAGTCTCCTTGCCTGCATCAGAATAGGAGGAGATTTTCACGCGGCCGGAAAGAATGATGTAAAGGCTGTCGCTGTCGTCGCCCTGCGCGAAAATCTGCTTGCGCGCGCCAAACACGACCGGCTGCGCACGATCGAGCAAGCCTTTCAGTTTGTCCTCTGAAATGGCCTCGAAGAAGGGATGCCTTTTCAGCTCCCAGATCAGTCCGGTGGCGACGCCGCGCATAATGTTCGCGCTCTAAATTCCTCTGTCCGGGCAGTCTAGTGAATATTCGCAGAAAAGTCCCTTCAAGGCGCTGGAAAGCCGGCGCGCCCCCTCCCCCAGGCGGGGACGCGCCGCTCTCAGGCAGGAACCGGTGCGGGGCAAGCGCCGGTTCCTTAGGGCTCTTGATTAGCGGCTCGCCGTGAAGAGGCTGGACAGGCCAAGCGCTGCATTCGTGCCGATAAAGCCGATGAGGATGATTTCGATGACGCCCATGATGCTCTCCTGTTTCTCTCTCCGGCCTCTCCGGCCGCCGATGATTGAAAGGTAAAAGCGTCTGCACCGGCGCGCTGTGTTGTCCGTCACAGCTTTGGCTTTTTTGGATAACCTCCTGTAATTCCTTTGTTTTCTGGAGGGTTGGCGCGCCCTCTCCGCCGAAAGGGCGCGCCGCTCTCTCCCTGCCGCATTTGTGCGTGTGGGGCAGTATTAACGGCCAACCGTGACGAGGCTCGACAGGCCAAGCACCGTATTGACGCCAATAAAACCGATGAGGATGATTTCGATGACGCCCATGATGCTCTCCTGTCTTTCTCGTCCCGGCCTCTCCCGGCCGCCGATGAGAAAAAGATAGAAGAGCCCCCGATTTCCCGCTGTGATGGCGGTCACAGCTCTGGGCGGATGCGCCGACAAGAGCGGCAAATCCATGATTTTGCTAAATAAATTCGGCCTGCTACTGGACCAGATTCTCCGCTTTCGAGAGAAAGACATCGATCGTGAGCCCGAGACCGAAGGTTTCGCTGCGCTTCAGGGCCGAGAAATAGCGCCGCGCCGCATCCCCGTCGCCCGCTTCAAGCGCGGCGACGCCGGCGGCGAATGTCTCTGCGAAGATATGGAAGGCGGGACGGCGCGCCAGAACTTCATCGCCGACAAGGGCGAAGATCTCTGTCGTCTCGCTGCGGCCGCTCGCCACAAAGCGGCCAAGCGGCACAGCCGCAAAATCCGGGATCCGGCTTTGCATAGCGGCCGAAATGATAATCGGCGCCCCATATTCCTTGTTCAACGCTTCAATGCGCGAGGTGAGATTCACCATATCGCCAAGCATGGAATATTCGAGGTGATCTTCCGATCCGAAATTGCCCACCTGGGCCTCATCCGTATGCAGCCCGATGCCGATGCGGATCTCCGGTAGCCCCATCTTATCGTCGGCGCGCCAGACTGCATTGAGTTTATCAACCGCCTTCAACATGGAGAGTGAGGCGCGCGCCGCTTGCGCCGGGTGGTTTTTCACATCCACGGGTGCGTTCCACATGGCGGCGAGCCCGTCGCCCATATATTTATCAACCAGGCCATTATGTTCAGTGACGATCCGGGTCATCTCGGTGAAATATTGATTGAGAAGCGAGGTGACCTGAATGGCCGAGAGCCGCTGCGAGATGGTCGTGAAGCCGCGAATATCGGAGAAGAAAGCGGTGATCTCGCGAGTTTCACCTTCAAGTTTCAAAAGCCCCGGATCGCGTTCAAGACGTTCGAGAATGAGCGGCGACAAAAACTTGCCGAACGCCCCGCGGATAAATCGCCGCGCGACCTGCTCCTGTTGAAAGAGAACCACGAAAGCGCTCAAAAAAGACAGGGTCAATACGAGTCCCGGCGCCACCGGATCGATCAGCAGTTGTGATGTTGTGAACGTCGCATAGGCGCCGCCGAAAAGCGCTGCAATGAGCAAAAGCCAGACAGCGAAACCGGTCGCCGCAGTGAGGCGCGGCAAAAACAGCAACAACAGCAAGACCACGAATCCCGCCAGCGCAAGCTCAATCGGACGCATCAGGTCCCAGGCGCGAAACAGCGTCCTGCCGCTCAAAATCTGTTCGATGATCTCCGCATGAATATGAACGCCGGGACGCTCATCGCCCAACGGCGTCACCATCACATCGCGCAGACCTTCCGCCGACGCGCCTATCATCACAATACGCCCCCGGACAGCGCCTTCGATGGCTGCGCTGTCGCCTTCGAGAATATCGACAACGGATATCCGCCGCTGCGCCATCGCTTCCGGCGCCGCATAATATACCCAGACCTCTCCGTCTTCAGTGGTGGGAATATGAAGGCCGCAAAGCGAGATTTCGGATACGGACTGTCCGGCGACGCCCTTTACATGAGTGCGACAGGGACGGTTTGAGGTCGCTGTTTGAAAGGCGCGAGGCCGTAAGGTCGGGTCGAGTTTTGGCGCCGCGACCCGCAACGCCTCAAGTGCGAGGCCCGGATAAATTTCCCGTCCCTCACAGGCGAGCGCGATCAAAGGAGCGCTACGGACGACCGCGTCATTTGACAGGCCGGTGCGCGCGAACCCTTCGCCGCTCGCCGCCGCGCGAAATTGCGGCAAGGACGGCACGACGCTGCGAAAGCTCGGCGCGATGCGCGCCAGTTCCGCCGCCGACATGCCGCCGACCTTGGCGGCATCCAGCGGCGCCGGACAGGCGTCTCCGGCTTTTCCGGCGCGCGCCGTCAAGTGAAGGACCGATGGCGCGCCGGCAAGAGCCGCCGCCAGTCTGGCGTCATGGTCTACGCCGGAGAGATCGCTCGTAGAAAGCTCCGAGACCACAGGCGCAAGCACCGGCGCCTCCAGCCAATTCGCAGGTACATTGGCGGGACTGGTTCGGTCCGGTTCGGCAAGGATAATGTCGAGAACAATCGCGGCGGCGCCCGCCTCGTCAAGGCGCTCCACAATCGACGCAAAACGATGGCGCGGCCATGGCCATTGACCGTAGCGCTCCAATGCGGCGTCATCGATTTCAACGACGCGAACCGGCGCGGTCTCATAGGCCCGGGGACTCAATCGCTGATACTGGTCGAACAGGCGGTCGCGAGCGGAGTCGATCAAAGCCGGCTCATAAAAGATAACCGCCACTGCAATAGCGGCGCCGACAATCCCGGCAAGACGCGGTCCGAATATCCCCCGCTTCATCGCGTTCCGCCCCTCAGCATTCGCTTAAAAGAACGACGTGGCGCCCTGCTGTCGCAGCATTTCCTCAACCACGCCGACGCCGTTTCCGCCCATGCCGTCATTGAAGTTGAAAAAGACGTCGGCGCTCTCGCCGGCGCCGCCGCTTCCGTCCCGGATCAGCAACATCAGGTTTTCAACATTCGAGCCCGAAAGGTCGCCGTCGCCAAACCCGAACACCCCGGCGCCGTTGGAAGCGTCGTCGAAACTTAATTCTCCGACGAACTCAACGAAATCGAGTGTGTAATTGCTGAACATGTCGTCAATCAGGACTGAGACATAAGATTCGCCGCCCCCAACTGTCCGGCTGTCGAAATCGATATCGATAGAGGCCTCGGCGTCGCCGAATGAGAAGCCGCCATCGGCGCGCTGCACGGAAGACGAACCGAAACCGCCATCGAAACGAAAGACGCCGCCGCCCAAGGTGACGCCCTGGCTGTCGAGCGCGGCAATGGTGGAGATCGGGTCGACGTTAAAGGACGTCTGGGAGAGGAACGCTTCGGAGTACAAGTGATTGCCGGAGCCGTCTTCGAGAATGGCGGCAATACTGCCTTCCACGCCGTCCCCTGGGCCAAACATGGCCTCGCCCGCAACGATCGAGGGGTCGCTCGTCAGAGTCGCCAGCGTATAGAAGGAAAGCCCGAAGAGGCCTGTGTCGAACGCGACCTCCTGATCCAACGGCACATATTGCACTGTATTCGCGCCGCCAATGGCGCTGTCCGCAGCAGCGGAAATGGCGACGAAAGACGACCCGCCGCCGACCGTGCGATCTGCAAAGTTCACTTCAAGCTGCGCAACCGACCAGCCCGTGAGCCTTGCCGGCGCGCCCAGCGTTGAAATCACATTGGTCGATTGTCCCTGGATGGTGACGGAGCCTCGCCCGCTCATGCTGAGTTCGTCCTGCGTATAGAGGTCCGCGAGATCGTAAGAGAAATAGGCAAGCTCGCCTTCTCCCGGCGATAACAGAAGGTCATCGGCGCCGCCGGCGAGAATGTAGTTGCCGCCATTGCCGTCTTGACCGGAAAATTCCGAACTGACATCGACCGTCACCGTGGGGCCCTCGCCCTGTCTGACGGTCAGGTTGTAGGCTGGCGTGTCAAAAACAGAAAACCCGTTCGCGCCTGTTGTGAAGGCGACGCCTGCACTGGCAAGCTGTGCTTCCAGAAAGGCCTCGATCACTTCCGGCGGCGGTTCGATGCCGGACATGCTGCGCTGGCTAAGGTCGTTCGGGTCCGTCACCGTGAAATCGAATTTGACGAAAGAAGCCAGCGCTTCCGGCGCGACGGTGCGATTGGCCCAGTCGATGGCGATCTGGAACATGACCACGCCATCCTGTGTGACCGGCGACGCGCCGCCCTCCACCGTCATTTGCGCCGGCGCGATGACGAAGATATGTCCGTCGGGGCTTGCCTGTTGACCGGCAAAATTATCTAGCAGATCGAGCGGCAGGATATCCCCCACCGGGACCATCAATTCCGGATCTTCTTCACTTTCGCCGGAAGGCTCCGCGGGGAGATATTCCGTGTTCTCGTTCTTTTGCAGGCCTCGGCGCCCGGCATATTGCTGGCCGTCTTCGCCTTCCTGTGCGCCCTGTCCCGACTGTTCCAGGGGATCGCCGGCATAGTCCTGCTCTTCCCCGTCGCCTTCCGGAATGACAGGCAGGAAGGCGTCATAGATCTTCTTCAGAAGCTCTTCGTCCGCGCGGAAGGGCTCCGAAACCCCGTCGGGCCCGAGGCGCACGACCCAGCCCGGCCGTTTCAGTCGGGCGATGATCTCCTCTTCGTTTTCCGTCCAGAAATCGACCAGCCCCTTCGGCGACAAACCGCTATTGTCGCGCAACGGCCCTTCAAGCAGCGCATAAACAAAGCCGTCGATCTCGACGACAATCACATTAGTGCCGCGCACGCCCATGGTGACGCCGCTGTCCTGAATCTCGACTTCGGTGTCGCCGGGCTCCGTATCGCGTCCGGAAGAATAGCGAACGCCGCCGCGCACGAAGTTAACCACGCGCCGGCGGCCAGCGCCTTCAGCGTCATAGAACTCGCTGATCGCCGACTCGGAATTGGGCGAGAACGTATAGGTGCTCCAGTCGCAGAGTTTCAGTTGCAAATGAGATTCATCGCCCGTGCGCACATAATCCTGAGAGAACATGTCATCGCCCGCATCGGGGCGAAACGTCCCGCCGCTGCTGCGATCGACCCCGACTTCCGGTCCCACGACGGCAGTCGCGTTGCCGGCTTTCGGATCGTCGGTTTCTTCGTCAAAACATTCCGCTGCGAAAAGAGGCGTCGCAACATAGGAGAGAACGGCGGCCGCAGCCGATGCTTTGAGAAAAGAGGCGAGCGTAGTCCTGATCATGTCGTCCCCCTAAAACGCAATACGCTTCGAAATCAGAAACGCGGCTTTGTGCGTTTTGTAATCGAAGTTCAAAATGTTGGAGTCCACCGTCTCATATTCATATTGTGCGATGAGATTGATATCCTTGATGGCCTCCGGCAGGCCGGGCGCAAAGAAAGACACCGGCGCGCCAATGGTGAAACGGCCGCGATAAAGCCATTCATCGCGCGTGATCGCCGGCGTAATGAACGGGTCCGGCCCATCATAAGAGGAATTCTCCGCCCAGAAACCGATCATGGAAAAGGCGCCGCGCCCGAGGAGCATGCTATGCTGCGCAAAGACGCCATAGCGATCATAGGTCTCGAAGACAGCCTCGCCGTTTTTGTCAGCGTAGAGGCCTTCGACATTCAGTTTCTGCCGCGATGAAAAACGCCAGGTGAAACCGGCCCGCCCGCTGAGGCGCCGACCGGACCGGATGCTCGCCGCGCCAAAATCGCTTGTGTCGCGGAAGTCTTCTTCCTCGCCGCGAAAATTGACATAGGTCGTGAATTTCGGCGTCCAGCGATAGGCGACTTCCACTTCGCCGCCATAGGTGGCGAGATAATCCTCGCCATCGAGCCAGTAAAATCCGCCGCGAACCGCCGGTGTGACCGACCAGTTGCCGGCATACCAGGTGCCGCCCAGCGCGACGCTCGCCGCGTTGAGATCGAGACTGTCGAACTCCGTCTTGTCCGAATGATAAAAGCCGATATCGGCGTGCAACAGGCTTCCCTCTTGCGTGCCGAGATCGTGCTGCACCCGCCCCTGCGCAGAGACAACAAAGGCAAAGTCATCCACCTTCGGATTTGAGGCTAATGTCGTCGTTACGAACTGGTTCGGATTGAAAGGATTGGGCAGGGAAAAAAGAACCTGCCCGCTCGACGGCGCCTGATTGCGGTTCGATTCATAATCGACGCCGGTCGTGATAGTGAGCGCGCCGCGCGTCCGCCGCTGCTGATATTTGATGCGGCCGAGATAGGTTTCCGCCTCCGCGGCCAGCGCCGCCGGCAACTCGCCGCTTTCCAGCGCCAGCTCCAGCTCATAGCGCGCGCGATCGTAAAGACCGAGGCGATACAGAACCAGGCCGTAAAGCACCCGCACATCATATAGGGTGGGATTGAGCAACAGGATGCGCTCAAGCGTGGCGCCCGCTTCTTTCAGATCGCCGGCGGCGATCTGCTGGCGCGCATAGTCTATATTGAGCTGAATATTGTCCGGCGCTGACAGCACCATTTCGAACGGAATTTGCGTCTGGCGACGCACTTCGCGGTCAGAAGTTCGCTGCGTTTCATAAAGATCGCGCTCGACCGCCTCGCGGGCCGCTTCTTCCGGCTCTTGCGCAACAGCGGCGCCCGAAAAAAATAGAACTGCGAGCCCCGCCGCGCCGGCGCGCTCAAACAACCTTATTCGGGAATTTTCTCCCATAATCTTCCCCCTGCCCGGCGCGACGATATTCCTGCCCGCTCCTGGGCCCGCTCCGGGAAAGACGCCATACCCGCATATCGCCGGAGCGCGCAAAGGCGCGCTCCAAGGCGATCTCTCTCGCCTTCAACTATGCGATGCGGCATCTCCCCCCGCAACCGTTTTCTCGGCGGCATATACCATGAAAGCATGGCGAAAACCGGGCTTTTTCTGGGCCTTAGCGGTTTGTAACGAGCTGCCAGATGATAAAATAATGCGTTAAATGGTGAATCATCTGATCGAAGCCGAAAGCGATCCAGAAGGACTGACGTCTCGGATCGCCGAAACGCCCGAGCAGCGAACGCGCAGACTTGATCCGGTCCATGAAGAAATGCGCGGCGAAATCCACGAGCGCAAGCCACCACAAGGACGGATTGACCATCATGACGATGATAAAGGTCAGCACGGAATGAATCAGGACATGGAGCGTCAGCGGATAGAGGAAACCCCAGCCGGGCTTCATCTTGCCATTGGCCATCCATGTCGTCTGTAAGAGATAATCGCTGATGAAATGCTTGGCCTGATAGGTCAACAACAGCGCAAAGACGAACGAGACATCGTTCATTCCGGATCTTCCTGCCCTATTTCCCCATACGCATCTTCTTGGCGCATCTTCTTGGCGGATGCGAGGCGAAACCCTAGGCCGCATCGATGCGGCGAGGCAAGACGAGGTCGCACCTTTCACGGCGCGCAAGTGACGCAGATCACAGTATGCGCTGCGCAATCGCTCCAACTCGTTATCTCAAGGCGTCACGCTAAAGCGCGTCGATCATTTCGATAAGCCGCGCGCGTTCGGGCGCTTCTTCCGGCATCATCGCGACAAGCCGCGACCAGTATTCCCGCGCAGCCTCGGCGTCGCCGTTCTGGCTGGCGGCGAGCCCCTGAAAATAGAGCGCGAACGGATGATCTTCATTGAGCGCGGCAAGCGCATTTACGGCGTCCGCGATCTCGTCGTCCAGCCCCAAGCCTTGCGCCGCCCGCGACGACATGAGCGCCTCAACCCGCCCTACATGAAGGTCGGGATTCTCAGGGGAAAGCGAAATCGCACGCTCATAAGCCGCCGCGCTTTTGTCGAAATCTCCGATCACCGCATAAGACCGCCCCAGCATGGTCCAGCCTTCGACGTCATCGGGGTTTTCTTCAAGGCGCGCGGCAAGACCCTCAACCATTCCCGAAATCATCTGTGTACGATCTTCCGGCGACATCTCCGCCGCCATTTGCGCGCGATTGCGCGCGGCGAGCTGTTGACCCGCTTGCGTCGCCGCGCCGGAGGGGTTGCCCAACAGTCCATAAATAAGAAACGCAGCCAGCGGCGCCAGCGCCGTGAGCGGGAGCGCCGCCATGATCGTCTTTTTGCCGCCTACGGTTTTCTCTCGTTGCGCAGCCGCCCGGTGGGCGGCCAGCAATCGGCGGCGCGCTTCTTTCTCGGCCGCATCCGCCTCTTCCGCGCTGATCAGGCCCGCTTCGCGATCGCGTTCGATGTCGGCGATCTGCGCTGCGAGATAATCTTCCTCGTCCAGCGTTTCAGCCGGTTTTCGTCCACGCAAAAACGGCTCGACCAATAGGCCGAGCGTCGCCACGGCGATAACAAGAATAACAATCCAGAGCATCAGCCGCGCTCATCAAGAAGGCGGTTGACTTCCGCCTCTTCCTCGTCGCTCAGGGGCGCCGGCGGCGCCGGTTTAGGGCGGCGCAGAAAGAAAAACGCGCCCGCCGCGCCGGCAAGCAGCGCCAGAGCCGGAAAGCCCCATAAGAACAGCGTGTTGCCCTGCACCGGCGGCTTTAAAAGCACATAATCGCCATAGCGTTCGACCACATAGGCGATGACTTCCTTATCCGTATCCCCGGCGACCAGACGCTCTCGCACCAGGAGCCGCAGGTCCTTCGCCAGCGGCGCATTGGATTCCGCAATAGACTGGCTCTGACAGACGACGCATCGCAATTGCTCATCGATCTTTTCCGCGCGTTCTTCCAAAACCGGGTCGTCCAGCAACTCGTCAGGCTCAGCGGCCGACGCGGCGCCGAGGAAAAGCAGCAACATGACAGGAACAAGAAATCTCATTGGCGGCGCAGCTCCTCGATCATCGGCGCCAATTTGTCATTCCAATAGGCTTCGGTAATGGGCATGGCGACGCGATAGCGAACCCGGCCCTCTTTATCGATGACGAAAGTCTCCGGCGCGCCGGTCACGCCGAGATCGATGGCGACGCGGCCGGCCTGATCATCGCCAACCTTTGTGTAGGGATTGCCGAGCCGGTCGAGCCACGCCTTGCCGTCGCCGGGTTTTTCTTTCCAGTTGAGACCGTAAATCTTGATCGCGTCATCCTTTGCAAGCTGCATCAGAAACGGATGTTCGATGTGACAGCTCACGCACCAGGAAGCGAAGACGTTGAGCAGCACAACCTCGCCTTTCAACTCCTCCGACGAAAAGCCTTCATCAAAACCTTCAATGGCCGGTAAGGAGAACTCAGGCAGCGGCTTGTCCACAAGCTCCGACGGGATCGCCGATGGATCGCGCTTTAATCCCGAATAGAAAAAGACGCCGACCACCAGAAACAAAAGAACCGGGATGATGAGAAGCACGCGTTTCATGCGGGCGCCGCCTCCGCACCGGCCGGCGCCGGTTTATCCTTGCGCAGCTTCGCCGGCTTGCGGCCGCGATCGCCAAACGCGATCAGCCCGCCCAGCGCCGTGACGCCGGCGCCGATCCAAAGAAAACCCACCAGCGGATTGAAAAAGAGCCTTACGGGCCAGCCATTGCCGGATGTATTTGCGCCGAAGGAGATATAGAGATCGCTGACCCCTCGCGCCTGGATCGCCGCCTCGCTCGTTTCCATGCCGCGCACCGGATAAAACCGCCGCTCGCCGGCGAGCGTCACCGTTTCGCCGTTCTTGCTCGCGACAAAAGTTGCGCGCTCGGCTTCATAGTTCGGCCCGCGAAGGCGCTCCACCGATTGCAGCGTCACCTCATATCCGGCGATTTCGGCGCGGTCGCCTTCCGCCATCAATTGCACGACTTCGGTTTTCCAGAGACTCATGGACGCCGCGCCCAGTGCAAAGAGCGCCAATCCGCCATGGGCGAGGCAAGCCCCCCAGGCTGCGCCGGGAAGGCCTTTAGCGCGGGAAAGGCTTTGCGCGAACGGTCCGCGGAAAAGCTTGATGCGCTCTGCGATATCGATCAACGCGCCGCCCGCGAGCCAGACGACCAGTCCCATGGCGAAGGCGCCGCTGATCCGCGCCCGGTCGGCAAAGATTGCGGCGATGATAGCTATGACCAAAGCGGCGGCGGC
The DNA here is from genome assembly GCA_002704915.1 of Parvularcula sp. GTDB lineage: Bacteria > Pseudomonadota > Alphaproteobacteria > Caulobacterales > Parvularculaceae > Hyphococcus. The sequence continues at coordinate 2,830 of PAIP01000059.1, read as the reverse complement.
GGCCGGCCAGAGCTTTTTCAAACTGGCGCCGAGATCGCCTTTTTTCCAGGCGAGCAATGTCCCCACAGCCGCGAGCAGAAGCGTCAGCGAGGCGAGCGGCGCAAAGATGAGATTGTAATAGGGCGCGCCCACGGAAATCTTTTCGCCGGAGAGGACGTCGATGAAAAGCGGATAGAAAGTCCCCACGAACACCACCGCGCAGGCGACCAGCAACAGGACATTGTTGACGACCAGCGCGCCTTCCCGGCTCACCGGCGTGAAGGCGCCTGTGGCCGAGAGGGAATTGGCGCGAAAGGCGAAAACCGTAAGAGACCCGCCAATCGCCGCGAACAGAATAGCGAGGATGAAGACGCCCCGCGCCGGGTCCACCGCGAAAGCATGCACCGAGGTGATGACGCCGGAGCGCACAAGAAAGGTGCCGACGAGACTCAAGGAAAAGGTCGTGATGGCGAGAAGCAGCGCCCAGCCTTTCATGGCGTCGCGCCGCTCGACCACGCGGATCGAATGGATAAGCGCCGTCCCTGCAAGCCAGGGCATGAAAGACGCGTTTTCCACCGGGTCCCAGGCCCACCAGCCGCCCCAGCCAAGCTCGTAATAGGCCCACCAGCTTCCAAGCATGATGCCGATCGTCAGAAACACCCAGGCGATGAGCGCCCATGGCCGCACGAGCCGAGCCCAGACGCTGTCGGCTCGGCCGCGAATTAGGGCCGCCACCGCGAAGGAAAACGGGATCGAAAAGCCGACATAGCCGAGATAAAGAAACGGCGGATGGATCGCGAGACCGGGATCCTGCAGCAGCGGGTTGAGGCCGGTTCCGTCCGCGGGCGTCGGGATGAGGCGCAGGAACGGGTTCGACGTAAACAGAATGAAGGCGAGGAATGCCGTGATGATCAGCGCCTGCACGCCCAGCGTCAGCAATAAAAGATCGCGGGGCGCGGCGCGGCCCTGCATCGCCAGGACGGCGCTGAACAAGGTGAGGATCAGCGCCCAGAGCAGCATGGAGCCTTCATGGTTCCCCCATGTGCCGGTGAGCTTGTAAATGAACGGCTTCGCGGAGTGCGAATTCTGGAACACATTGGCGACGGAAAAATCCGACACGGCGTAAGCGTGCATCAGGCTGAAAAAGGAAAGCGCCACGAGGCCGAATATCAGGATCGACGCGCGCTGTGCGAACACGGCGAAGCGCGCATCGCCGCCCCGCGCGCCCATGAACAGGGCCGGGCCCTGAATGAGCGCCAGCATGAAGGCGAGGATCAGTGCGAAATGTCCGATTTCCGGGGTCATTGAGAGCCTTTAACGAGGCCTTTTCATACTGAGTTCGTCCGGATTGCGCGAGGGCTGCGTCCCGCGATAAATGGGCGCTGGTCCTTTGTCGAGGCGAGCCTCCGCGCCCTTTTGCGCCCTTGTTTCATGCGGTGTTGCGGGCGATGTGGCGCCATTTGGAATTTTATGCTCCGTCGTCGTTTCCGTCACTTTTGCCATCTCGAACAATCCTAAGGATCACATCGGGAACTACTGTTGAGAGAGTATAAGGCGGCCGCGAAGGTGTTGGATAACTATTCACCAACACTGGGAAATATTGAAGAATTCAACAGAAATGATGAATTTTCCGGGCTCCGGCTCGCCCTATGCGGGCGCGGTGATCAGCGCAGCATGTCGGCGATTTCCGCCATCACCGTCAGATGCTCACGGGCGAAATTCCGGCAGCGCGCCGGCGACCAGCCATGCTCCGGGTCCGGGTTCACATTCGCGTCCTTGAACGGCATTTCAAGCGTCATGGACAGGCAGTTCCAGGTCTCGGCCACATAGGAGTTCGCGATGTCGAGATTGGCCTTGCCGGGCGCCGCGGGCGGATAGCCCTGCTTGGTCTGGAAATCCTTCGAGATGTCGAGAAGCCGCGAGGAATAGGTGGCGAAAAGTTTCTCGTGGCGCTCGTCCCAGGAGGGGATGCCGAAGGCGTTGTCGAGAAAATTATTGGGGATCGCCTCGTCGCCATGCACGTCGAGAAAAAAATCGACGCCGGTCTCGCGCATTTTTTCCCGCACGAGATAGACTTCAGGGCTTTCCTCCATGGTCGTGTTGCGCCAGGCGCGATTGAGGTCCTTGCCGGCCGCATTAGTGCGCAGGTGCCCGCGCTTGACCCCGTCGAGATTCATGCAAGGAACAATATGAAGCGTCGCCTTTTCAAGCAGCGCACCTGCGCCTTCGTCGGTGTCGTCGGTCAGGCGCTCGAGAAAGCCTTCCATCCACCATGAACCCATGGCCTCGCCCGGATGCTGGCGCGCAATCACCCACATCTGGCGCGGCCCGGAACCAGCCTGGAAATAATGAATCTCCTGCCCGTCCAGGGTTTCGCCCAGAACCGCATCCTTGAGGACGGACGATGCTTTTATATTGTCGATATAGGTGCGGTAACGGCTCGTCGGATAGGGCGCGAAATAGGCGTACCAGACTTTGTCCTTGTCCGGCGCGTGACGGATCGTGAGCTCGCGTCCGTCGAAGGATGTGCTGGCGACGCGAAACCATTCTTCCTGATCGTAAGAGGCGACGGCGTGATAGTCTTTCCAGCCGCCCTGATAGGACGCGCCATCAGCATTGGTGAGACGCATAACGAGATTCTGCCCCTCGCCGCCTTCGACGCAGTAATAAAACCACTGAAAGAAAGCCGCCTTGCCGTCCGGCTTGATCTCAAGCTCGATATTCGACGGGTCTTCGGCGCTTTTGCAGAGAATATTGCCGCTGTCGAAATCGCTGGTGATGGTGAGCATGAGGTTTCCTTTTCTCTTCCCCCGTTTACGGGGGAAGTACCCGCGAAGCGGGGGATGGGGGT
>PAIP01000058.1 GCA_002704915.1 Parvularcula sp. | reverse complement strand
TTGAACTCCTCGCTGTGCGTCCTTCGTCTTCCCATGATAGCCTCCAGTTCGAGTGAAACACCTTATCTCGGTGTCCTTCAAACCGGGGACAGGCCAAACCTTGAAACCGATTTGCGCGGTGATCCAGTCAAAATTGCACAAGCTTATGCTGATTTATATCAGACCTTTAGTGCTGGCATAAATGCTTTACAGCACGAGCTTAAAGCCAAGCGCCAAACTCTAACGGTTGCTGAATCGACATGGGCGAAAAGCTTTAAAAAAGCCCGCGAAGTGCGAGATGCGGTTCTTGATAAATTGAGTGAACATAAAACCGTTACAGCGCAAATTATTAAATTGCGAGAGGAAATAACCGATCTTACAAACCAGATCGGCGATCTTGAAGCAAAGCTAACCGCTTCTGGTGATCCTGCTAAAAACTTGCAACAGGCTATTAATAATCTGAAGGACGCCAATCGAACTCGCAACGAACGCACTCAACAATGGGCCAGTGAAATAGAAAGGCTTTCCAGCGGCAAGATCAAGGCTGTCGTTGATCCGAATGGCGATACCTCGGAAATCGCTGATGCGATGGATATTGTTGCCAGCAAAACCGGCTCACAAGAGGCATCTCGGATAAAAGGTCTGGAAGAAGCATTGGCGCTCGATGAGGCTGTAAATGTAACGGACAAATTGCGAACGGACTGTCTTTCACTCTTGTATTGGCGACAAATTGGGGCAGCAGCTGGGGAAGAACAGCCTAACTGCATCGAACTCATGAAGGTCCTTGGCGACACAGATAAAATCCGAAACTCGTTGATCGAGCGTATCGACACGACACGAGTTGAGGCAATCAGCACAGCTGTCGCGAAACCAGAAATCTCCTTGTCATACTGTGACGGCGCCCGAGAAATTTCGTTTGAAAAAGCATCTGAAGGTCAAAGAGCAGCGGCGCTGCTGTTCATGTTGCTAGAGCAACCTGGAGGTCCGCTTATTATCGACCAGCCAGAGGGCGATCTCGATAACAAGATAATTACTGACCTAACCGAGAAACTGCACGAAGCGAAGCAAATACGCCAACTTGTCTTTGCGAGCCATAACGCGAATATCGTAGTTAACGGATCATCTGAGCTCGTGGCATATCTTGATATTGATGAAAACGGTGAGCGTTTAATCGCTTGTGCTGGCGCTATTGATAAACCAAGTATATGTGGCGTCATAACCGCGACTATGGAAGGCGGGGAGAAAGCCTTTAAGGATCGCCAGAGCAAATACGGTTACTAACCGGAATTATGCTGTTTCTGGCGCGTTACCACCGGCCCTCGGCCAGAGGCCGCGCCTAAATGGTCCTTGCCACTGCGTGTCCGCAGGGGCGGGCTTTTTTGCTGGGCTTAGGGGCCAGCCCCGTCAGCGCGCTTCCAAGAAAAATAGACGGTTCCCGAGGTTCGGCTACGCCTGCACCCGCCATCGATTTTTCTTGCCGCTTGCACACCCCGTTTTCGCCAAAGGGCAGGGGTTGCATGGGACAACCCGGTATTTCATTTCTTGTTTACAGCGGCACTTTTTTTCTGTGCTTTTCGATTGAGGTAATGAGCGTTTTACTAAGCGCAAATTCTTTCTTGGCTTGCGGCCAGAGATCATCAAACGCTTCCGTCATTTTTGTTGCAATATCGATGATGTATTTCTCAGCCAGTCGCGCCTTGATAGCAAACTGGCGAAGCTGATCTTCGTTTAATTCTGCAAATCGTTTTGAGCGGCCTAAAGTGAGCGCCATGTTTTCATCGGGAAGATAGCCGACCGTTGAAACAAAGTCATAAGCCGGAGCGAGTTTGGCGTTCCGCCTGTCGGGATAAATCAGCGACCAGTTTTTTAAGTGCATGTCGGCGTTGCCGATAAGGGCGTTAAAAACAAGACGCTTTACAAACTCTTCAATGCCGTCATCGCCAATCTCAGCGGCAATCACATCGGCGATATTACGGTAACTCGCGCGTTCATATTTGCGGTCGGGGAAGACGTTAAATATTTGCGCGAAGTCTTCAATATGAACGGCTGAGCCATCATCGGCGCGGTCAAAACGCTTGATGGCGAAAGTCTCGCCGCCAAGCTGGTCCATGCCTTCCGGCAAGCCTTCAATATCTTTGATGGGGACGAGCCGTGTTTCCGGTACGTCAAGGCCCAGCATTCGGGCGAATTCCATCATGGCGTATTCATTTTCAGGAACGCCTGGATAGACGGCAGAGGGAAGTTTGACGATCCATGAGCCGCCAGCCCCTTGAGCAGGGATTGTTAAACCGCCATGTGCTTTCGTCACCGCCGAAAATTTAAGCTGTACGCCAGCCAGCGAAAATCGCAGCGCGTTCTCGCGCGCCGTATTTGCGGAAACCAAGTTGGATTCCTTGTCATCGCCAGGCCATTTAGCATCGTCACCCGGTTCAATACGTACAGCGCCAGGCAAATCCTTACCCAATACCCATAGTAGATGAAATTCACGCTCAGATTTAACACCAGCGCGCTTCGCCAAATATTCCCGCAATGGGCCTTCTGGCAGCAAATTAGAAAAGAACGGCGGTATGCGTGTGCGAACAGGGCGATGCTCTGTGATAAGCTGTCCAAAGCTGTCCTTAAAGCCGAGGCTTAATATAGGGCGGTTTTCATCTTCGATATAGTTTTCTTCAAAAGCGAGCAGGGTGCTATCGCCGGGTAGTAGCGTCAGCGTCGCCACTTTCTTGTCGTATAAGTAGACGCTCAAAGAGGAAATATCAGCCATGATTACCGTCCTCTTCATCTAATTGATAAGCAGGACGCTGCACTGCTGCATCAGCGCTCATACCATGAAAGAACCGATTGCGCAGGTCGCGCAAATCGCTGGCGATTGGCGTTATCGTCCCAATTATATCCCGCAATGTCGTTTGATAATTGCCAGCGCTCTTCGCATCTATCTTATAGCCCAGCGCGAGGCTCTTGAGTTGGTTGATCGGTTTTTTGAGATGCTTGATGCGATCTTGTATGCCTTCTGCTTGTGCAGGGGACATATGAATGCGCGTTAACTCCCGCAATGTCTCGTGGAGGATAGAGACGACCTGGGCTTCGCTGAAATCCTCAGAATCAAAATGATTGAGTATTTGGCCCGTTGTTGATTCCAGCGCATCTATTTCTTTTAGCGTGCGCATTACATTATCTGGAATGTATTTTGAAGAAGGCGCATCGCCTTGCAGGTTTTTGAGTACAGGTAGAAGCTGACGAGGAATAAGCGCCAGTTCCAGGTCGAGCGCATGGGCGATCATCAGCATACTGCTCATGCGCAAATCCGATCCCGCGTTTTCAATCTTGGAAATATGACTTTGCGGTATGCCGGTGCGCTCGCTTAAATTCCGCTGGCTTAAGCCTTTCGCTTCGCGCGCAGCTTTTACCTGCTCAGCCATTGATTCCAATGCAGAGCGGCTCATTTGATCTGTCTTTCTATATACTTTTGACGCCATGATATAATATTATATATCATTTTTGAGCCTGCTGTCAAGAAATGATATGCTTTGATATATCGACCTGCCGTGATGATCTATATTAGCATATCAAACGCCATTTAACCTAGTAAAAACAGACAGATAAGAGTGGGTAACTGAGTGCGTCAAAAGGCTCCTGGGCGCTAAGAGCAGTAGATGAACCCTAATAAATACAGTTCCTCACTCGTTGCACACAGGAGCATGAGAGTGCGATTTTCGAATAAATTTCAGCAGCTTAAAAGATTAAGCTATAGATTTTTTGTCGAATCTGTATACTGAAGCTGTGATCGCTTCTTCGGCGAAATCAGGGTAAATTTTACCCACTATGTTACCCACTTTTGAAATCAGCCAAAAAAACGATTTAATATCAAGGGGTTACGATAGGCGCGGAAGACTTAAAATCTGTCGAGGGCAACCTCGTGGGGGTTCAAGTCCCCCCGTCCGCACCAATGTCCATGGCGGTCGTGATTCAGAGCGGCGCAGCCCTATTCGCTCATGATCAAAACCGCCGCGCCTTCGAAACGGGCCTCGCGCAGATCATCAAGCGCCTCATTCGCCTGTTCCAGCGGATAGGGATGCGTTGATGTTTCCACCATGGCCTCGGGCGCAACTTGCAGAAACTCAACGCCGTCCTGGCGGGTCAGGTTGGCGACGGATTGAATTTTGCGCTCCTCCCACAAATCCGCATAGGGAAAGGACGGAATGTCGCTCATGTGAATGCCGGCGCAGATCACGGCTCCGCCTTTGTCGACGTTTTTCAGGGCGGCGGGAATGAGAGCGCCCACCGGTGCGAAGATGATTGCTGCATCGAGTTTTTCGGGCGGCGTTTCATCGCTGCCGCCGGCCCAGACAGCGCCGAGGGAACGCGCGAAGGATTGTCCCTTTTCATCGCCTGGTTTCGTGAAGGCGTAGATTTCACGCTTTTGGTGGATGGCCACCTGCGCGATGATATGCGCCGCCGCGCCGAAGCCGTAAAGGCCGATGCGTTGCGCATCGCCAGCCATGCGATAGGAGCGATAGCCGATCAGGCCGGCGCACATCAGCGGCGCCGCCTTTTCATCTGCATAGGCGTCAGGGATCGGGAAACAATATCGGGCGTCGGCGACGGTAAAATCCGCAAAGCCGCCGTCGCGGGTGTAGCCGGTGAATTCGGCCTTCTCGCAGAGATTTTCCTGACCCTTTAGGCAGTAGCGGCACTGACCGCAGCTATGGCCTAGCCAGGGCACGCCGACGCGCTCGCCGAGGGTCAAATCTTTCACGCCGTTTCCGATCTCGTCGACGACGCCGATGATTTCATGACCGGGAATGAGCGGCAGCTTGGGGTTTCGAAGGTCGCCCTCCACGATATGCAAATCCGTACGGCAGACGGCGCAGGCGCGCACCCGGATGCGGATTTCTCCCGGGCCCGGCGCGGGTTTCGGCATTTCGCGCAAGGCGAGGGGCTGACCGGTCTTTTCGAAAACCATGGCGCGCATAAAGCGGCTCCATCGCGTTAACCGTGACAGGTTCCCCGGAGCAGAGTCTCTCGTCAAGGATTGCCGCGGCCACGAGGCGCCCGGAATTGCCAGCCGGGCCGTTAGCGCCTAATTCCCGGGTCATGAAGACTGGCTCTCATCGCTTTTGCGTCGCGCCGATGATGGACGGCACGGACCGGCATTGCCGCTATTTCCACCGGCTGATGTCGAAGCGCGCGCGGCTTTATACGGAGATGATCACGGCGGACGCCGCAATCCATGGCGACCGCGATTATCTTCTCGGGTTTGACGATAGCGAACATCCGGTCGCGCTCCAGCTCGGCGGATCGGAGCCTGAAAAGCTCGCCGAGGCGTCGAGGATCGGCGAAGATTTCGGCTATGACGAGATCAATCTCAATGTCGGCTGTCCCTCGGACCGGGTGCAGTCGGGGGCGTTCGGCGCCTGCCTCATGAAAGAGCCGGCGCTGGTCGCCGATTGCGTCGCGGCGATGAAGCGGGCGGTCGATGTTCCGGTGACGGTGAAATGCCGCATCGGCGTAGACGATCAGGACCCGGAGGAAAGTCTTTTCGGTTTTGTGGAGACGGTCGCGGCGGCGGGCTGCGAGATCTTCATCGTCCATGCGCGCAAGGCGTGGCTGAAAGGACTGTCGCCGAAAGAAAACCGGACCATCCCGCCGCTCGATTACGATCTCGTGCGGCGCCTGAAACGCGAAAAGCCGGAACTCTCGATCATTCTGAATGGCGGCATTGAAACCGTTCCTGACGCCGCGGGGCTCTTGCCGGATTTTGACGGCGTTATGCTGGGCCGCGCCGCTTATGGCGCGCCTTACCTTCTGGCGTCGGTGGATGAAGAGATTTTTGGCGAAGACGCGCCTGCGCCGTCGCGCGAAGAGGTGGTGCGGGCAATGTCGGCTTATGTAAAACGCGAATTCGAAAAAGGCGTGCGGCCGCATTCGATCACGCGCCACATGCTCGGACTTTACCATGGCGCGCCCGGCGCAAGGGCGTGGCGGCGTTTCCTATCGGAAAATGCAAGCGCTGCGCGCGCCACCATTCTCGACGAAGCGCTGGAAACCATGCGCGCGCGCGAGCCGGCCTAGATGACTTTCATCGCCGAGCATTGGGTGTTGATCGCCGCGCTGCTCGCGGCGGGATTTGCCTCGGGTTTCGCCGGCGGGCTTTTTGGCATTGGCGGCGGGGTTATCACGACGCCTGCGCTCTATGCGATCTTTCATCTGCTCGGCTATGCCGAAGGTCCGAGCCTCAAAACCGCCATCGGCACCTCGCTCGCCGTCATTATTGTGACCTCGATACGCTCGCTCGCGACGCATCATCGCGCCGGCCATGTGGACGGAGAGATGTTGCGGCACTGGGCGCCGTGGATTGCCGGCGGCGCCGGGGCGGGGGGGCTCCTCGCCCATTGGGCGCCGGCGGAGCTTCTCACGATTGTGTTCGCAGGCGGCGCCTTTTACGTCGCCTACCGGCGGCTGTTCGCCAAAGATCGCGGCCATGTGAAAACCGTCAGCCTGAACCGCAAACGGATGAAAATTCCCCTCGGCTTCGGCACCGGCTTTTTCTCAAGCCTCATGGGACTTGGCGGCGGCGCAATGGGGGTGATGGTGATGACGCTCGCCGGGCGCAGCATGCATCAGGCGATCGCGACCGCCGCCGGCTTCGGGGTGGCCGTCGCTGCGCCCGGGGTTCTCGGTTTCATCCTGTCCGGCCTGGCGGCGGACGCCCTGCCGCCCCTGTCTCTCGGTTATGTGAACCTGCCGGCTTTTGCGGTGATGGCGCTGATGGCGGGGATCGCCGCCCCCTGGGGCGCAAAGGCGGCGCACCATCTCGACGCCGGGCTCCTGTCCAAGGGGTTCGGGCTCTATGTCCTCGCCGCCGCGGGGGCGCTCGCCTTCGATGTGTTCACGAGCTGAACCGTCTACCTTAAAAATTGTGCAGTGCGGCGAATTAACGGTCGTCAGCGGCGGCGCGTTTGCCTAAAGTGCCCCCAGCGACTTGGGGAAGGGCGATGGAAACGATCATTTCAGGCGTAGGCTCCTATCTGCCGGAAAGAGTCGTCACCAATGACGATCTTGCGAAAATCGTGGAGACATCCGACGAATGGATCCGCAGCCGGTCGGGCATCGCCCAGCGCCATTTCGCGGCGGAAGACGAGGCCTCCTCAGACCTCGCGACCGCCGCCGCCTGGGCCGCCCTCGACCAGGCCGGGCTCAAACCCAGGGATATCGGCCTCATCATCGTCGCGACAGTGACCCCGGACAAAACCTTTCCGTCGACGGCCGTTTACGTGCAGGACAAGATCGGCGCGCCGCCCGGCATCGCCTTCGACATTTCCGCCGCCTGCGCCGGCTTTCTCTATGCGCTCAACATCGCCAATGATTTTATCAAGACGGGGCAGGTGAAGCACGCCCTCGTCATCGGCGCGGAAAAGCTCTCTTGTTTTCTCGACTGGGACGATCGCGCCACATGCGTGCTTTTCGGCGACGGCGCGGGGGCGGTGGTGCTGTCCGGGGAGGAGCCGCAGACGGCCCGCAATCCGCGCGGCATTCTTGCGACCTATCTGTCGTCGGACGGGCGGCTGGCGAAACATCTTTATGCCGATGGCGGCCCGTCCTCCACGGGTACGGTCGGCAAGGTGCGCATGAACGGCAAGGAAGTCTTCCGCAACGCCGTCGAACAGATTTCAAACGCCGTCTTCGAAGTGACCGAGCGCGCGAAGGTGAGCCGTCACGAGATCGACTGGTTCGTGCCCCATCAGGCGAATATCCGCATCATCGAATCCTGCGGCAAGCGGCTCGAACTCGACGAGAGTAAGGTGATCGTCACCATCGACAAACATGCGAACACGTCCTCGGCGTCGATCCCGCTGGCTCTCGACGCCGGCATCCGGGACGGGCGCATCAAGCGCGGGCAGTTGCTGGTGTTTGCGGCGCTGGGCGGCGGTCTTGCCTGGGGTTCGGCGCTGGCCCGTTACTGATTATTCAGCGGGCGCAACCACCGGGCCTTTGTCTTCTTTCCTGCGCACCAGCGGCCACAACAATTGTTCCGCCGCGGTGGTCTCGGGCAGGTTCTCGACGCCGAACTCCTCCGGATAGCGGCGCGTGATCTTCGCCGTGCCAAAGAGCACGTCCCAGAAGAACAAGAGGTTTCCGTAATTGCCCTTGTAGTTCGTCACACCGTCGGCCTGATATTTGCCGTGATGGGCGCTATGGGTCGCCGGCGTGGATATTAGACGCTCGACGACCCACAGCGCGGGGGAGAGCCATTTGATTTTGTAAAGGGGTTCGTCCCAGCGCACGTCGGAATGCGCGCCATAGATGACGGCCATTTTGACGATGATGTAGCCCGCATAAATCCAGCCGAGGCCGAGATAGATGAGCGCGCCGGAAAACCACAGGCCGGGCATCAAGAGATAATAGAAAAGATTGTTGCGGTAGACGACGCGAATGGAGAGATATTCGCCATTGTGATGCGGGCGGTGGAGATTGTAGAGCCAGGGGAATGTGTGCGAGGCGCGGTGCCACCAATATTGCATCATGTCGTCAAAGATCAGGAACAGCGCAATGCCGGCGATGACCGGAATAGTCGCGAGCGCGTCCTGCGCGCCGGGCGCGATCAGCGCCGCGACCGTCGCCCCGCCCAGAAGCGCCAGCGGCTGGGTCACGAGGATCAGGGTCAGCGTGGAGACGATTTCGACGATCGCATCCTGGCGCGTCTGGTTCGGCTTGCGAAAGAAACCGGTGAAGATGATCTCGAGCAGCGCGAAACTCGCAAAGATGCCGAGAATGACGAGCATTTCCGTTTTCATGGGCTGTTTCCTCTTAATTCCCGGGCCGCTTTCTTTTGGGCGGCATTCTCTCTCAGTCTTGATTAGCACCATCTTGCGGCCTAGAATGCTAAGAATTTAGCATTTGGTGACTATGGCGGATTTGCTGGATTTCGGGTCGGGACCCCTTGTCGATCTGCTCCCGGAGACGCTGGCCGCCCGGCTCAGCGCCGCGGCGTCCGTCATTGACTATGACCATGGCGAGACGATCCATTCCCGGGGCGACGCCAAGCCCGGCCTGTCTATTGTCCGGTCCGGCGCGGTGCGGTTTGCAACCCCTGGCGTCGACGGCTCCTATGTCACGACCTCCATATTGGGGCCGGGTCACTGTTTTGGGGAGGCCACATTATTTGCGCGTTTGCCCCGCGCCTATGACGCGATAGCGGAGGGGCAGACAGTGATCGAGCAGATCTCGAAGCCGCGCTTTGACCGCATCTTTGATGATGAACCGGCGCTGGCCCGTGCGCTCGTGATCGCCATGACGCAACGGCTCTATTCCGTACTCGATTTTCTGGAAGACATGCGGCGACTTCCCATTGATGTGCGTGCGGCGAAACTGATCGCCGGCATGGCGCGTTCGGCGAAATATCTCGATGAGATCGAATGCAATCAGGCCGATCTCGCCTTTACGCTGGGCGTTTCCCGCGTTTCCGTCGGCAAGGCGCTGTCGCGGCTGCAGGAGGAAGGGCTGATCGTGCTCGGCTATGGCCGGATCGGCGTCAGCGATCGCAAACGCCTCTCAGAATGGATTGCAGAACGCCTGCCGGTGGAGCCGCTGACGCGCGGCGAATAGCCCTAGCTTTCGAAAGTGTTTTCATAACGGAACGCGCGATAGGGTGCCGCTGATTTTCGACTCAGGATCGTCTTCGTCCCATGTTGTTCCATGGTCATAGTCATGCCGGCCGGGCCGCTTTTGCGCCCGGCGCCGCATGGATGCGACTTTTGCTGGTTGCCGCGCTAGTTGCGGCAGCCCTGCGGGCGATTACGCCAATCGGCTACATGATCGGACATGATGAGGCGACGGGACGCATCGCCATTACGATCTGTACGGGGATGGGTGAGACGCCCGCCTTTCTCGATCCTGAAACCGGCGAAGTGACGGAAGACGACGGCGCGCCGGCGCCAGCCGTCAATGAAGCGGGACAATGTCCTTTCGCGTCGTTCAGTCTCTTATTCGCCCCGGCGAGCGCGCCTGACGATCCCGGCCTTCCTGTCGCCTTCGCACAGTCGCCCTTATGGCGCGCGCAATCGGTTTTCCATGACAGCCAGAGCGCTGTCTCGCCGCCGCCCTCGCGCGGGCCGCCGCTCCACGCCTGATCCAACTTTTCCTTTTTGATCAGACTTGTCGCCCCGCCGGTGATGCGGGTGTGCAATGGAGTGTATGAATGAAAACCACCCTTTTTCTGTCCGCGAGCGTCGCGGGCGTCTTTAGCTATGGCTTCCTCAATTGTGGCGAGGCCGCTGCGCAAACCTCTTCGCCGGCGCTTGAAGATGTCATTGTCGTCACCGGTTCGCCGCGCGGCGCCATGACCGTCGATGCGACGGCGCCGGATTTCACGCCGGACGCCGGACCCGATGTCGCCGGCATTGTTGCGCGCCTGCCGGGCGCCGCCCTGATCGACAATGGCGCCTTGTCGGGACAGGTGCAGTATCGCGGCCTCTTCGGCGAGCGGCTGAATATCCGCATGGATGGTCAGGCTTTTGCGTCGGGCGGCCCCAATCTGATGGACCCGCCGCTGCACTATGCGCCGGCGCCACTGGTCGGGGTCATTGTCGTTGACCGCGGCGTCAGCCCGGTGCGCAACGGGCCGGGTCTTGCGGGCGGTGTTGATGCGCAATTCAAACGCGTGGATTTCACCGAAGGTTCGGATTGGAGCCTTGGCTATGACGTGACGGCGCTCGGCCGCACGGTGGATGACAGCTATGCGGTCGGCGGCGTCGCCGGCGCTGCGAATGCGACTTATCGCTTCAACATTCTCGGGTCTTATGAAAAAGGCGAGGATGTGGAGTTTCCAGGCGGAACCATCGCTTCGTCGTCGCACAAGCGCGCAGTCTATGGCGCGTCAGCCGGCGCGAAACTCGGTGATCAGGAATTCGGCGTCGACATCCGCCGCCAGAAGACCGGGCCCACGGGCAATCCGCCATTCCCCATGGATATCCGTTTTTTCGAGACGGATTTTGCGAGGCTCACATGGAACGGCGCTCTTGGCGGGATCAACCTCGAAAGCGCGTTCTCCATCGCCGATGTGGACCACGCCATGAACAATTTCGATCTGCGTCCGGCGCCGCAGGACCCCATGCGCTATCGCGAAACCTTTGCAAAGGCGCGCACGCTTTCGGGCCGATTCGCTGTTATCCTTCCGGCCGCTGACGGAAGTTTGCGGCTCGGCTTCGATATGGAAGACGCCGACAAGGATGTGACGATCACCAATCCCAACAACGTCAACTTCTTCATCGATACTCTCAGCGACATTCAGCTGCAGCGTAAAGGCGTTTTCGTGGAATGGACGGGCGCCGCTGGCTGGCTGAATGCGGAGCTTGGGCTTCGCGCCGATTTCCATGACGCCTCCGCCGGGGAAGCGTCGCTCGGGCCCGCCTTGCCCATGGGGCCGGTCAGTCTCGCCAATGCGTTCAACGCGGCCGACCGCGCATGGGACAAGACAACCGTCGACGGCGTCGTCCGATTGTGGACGGAGGAGGCGAAGGGCGTTTCCTGGCGCCTGACGCTGGCCCATAAAACCCGCGCGCCAGGCTATGTGGAGCGTTTTTCCTGGCTGCCCACAGGGGCGAGCGGCGGTCTTGCAGACGGCAATGTCTATGTGGGCGATTTGCAGATCGACAGCGAAACCGCATGGATCGCAGAAGCCGGCGCCGACTGGCGCAGCGAAAACTTTTATCTGCGTCCGACATTCTTCTATCGCCGGATCGACGATTACGTTCAGGGCGTTCCTTATGACGCGACGGTTGGCGTGATCGACAGTCCTCAGGAAATGATTGCGGCCATGAACGGCGATCCGACGCCGCTGCGTTTCGCCAATGTAGACGCCGAGCTATACGGCGTCGATGTCGATGGCGGCGTCTCCGTGACGGGGCATCTGCGCTTCGACGGCGTCCTTTCCTATGTGCGCGGCAAGCGCCGGGATATTGACGACAACCTCTACCGCGTCGCGCCGCCCCACGCCTCGCTTGCCGCGACCTATGAGCGGGCGAACTGGTCCCTTAGCGCCGAAACAATGCTGGTCGCCGATCAGAACAAGGTCTCGGCGGCCAACAGCGAACAGGCGACGGACGGTTATGTCCTCTTCAACCTGACCGGCGATATCGATATCGCGGAAGGGGTGTCCCTATCCGCCGGCGTCACCAATATTTTCGACAAGGCGTATCGCCAGCATCTCGCAGGCTATAACCGGGTCGCGGAGTCCGATGTTGCAATCGGCGAACGCCTGCCGGGGAATGGGCGCGGCGCTTTCATCCGCTTGCATTTTTCCCGCTAGGCCATCGAGGCGAGGGCGGCCGGTTCGCCGCCGCCCTGCTTTTCCATGTGAGACATTTTGTCTTGCACCGGCCGCGATGGATTTGCGCCGCCGGCCCGTTAAACAGGATCGATACGGATAATTTTCAGCAAGGACGGGACGTCATGGTGGATGAAATAAAACCCGAGAGCAAAAAGAAACCCGCGCGGCGCGCCGGCGGATATCTTTTTATTCCTAGGAATTTTCAGACCAATACGGTTCTCACCTGGCTGCGCCGCGGTCATGCCTGGACCGGGTTTTACGGCGCCCTGTTTTTCTTCTGTCTGGGCCTCACCGGATTCTATCTCAATCACCGCACTGCGATCATGCATATCGAGGGCGGCGTCGCGAAAGAAGTGGCCTCCCTTTCCGTGCCGGTGGAGCCGGACCTCATCACCAGCGAGGAGACGCTTGCCGCGTGGATGCAGGAAGAGTTTGCGATCGATAAAGAACCGTCGCGGGGCCGCCGCCGTGCGGGCGGACCGGTCTCCTTTGGCGGCCGGCGGGCTGAAGAGGCGCCGAGTTATTCGGTGAGTTTTCGCGGCCCGAACGCCGTCATTAGCGCGGACTATGAACGAGGCGCCAATCGCGTCTCCGTCAAGCGCACCAATTCCAGCCTTCTGAAAGCCCTGATCGATCTTCACAAGGTTGTGGGCGTCAACAAGCTCTTTATCCTGATCATGGATACGATGGCCGGCGCCATGATGTTCATGGTGTTGTCCGGCGTCTTGTTGTGGACCCGTCTTCACGGGCCGCGGCTTGCGGCGGCCGGCATTCTCGGGGCCGTTGCGGTTGCGACCATGCTTGCGCTATCGGGAACGTGGATCGGCTGGGCGGCGCCGTAAATGCGGAGGAGACTTTCATGAGTGACGACGCTGTGACGGCGCGGGTTGAAAAGCTTGAAGAGCGCGCAGCCTTTCAGGAGCAGACGATTGAAGAGTTGTCAGAGGCCCTGACCGAGCAGTGGAAGCTCCTTGAGGCGTTCAAGCGCGACGTGGCGCGCCTGACCGATCAGTTGAAGGCGGTGGAAGAGGCGGTCGAGCAGGGCGTTCACAACGAGCCGCCGCCGCCGCATTACTGATTAACCCTCATCGTAACGCCGCCAATAGGCGGTGCGCGGGCGCTGTGCTGCGGGAACTTTTTCCGCAAAGTCCCTGTTCATATGGCATGAGGAAATTCGTTTCATTTGCAATGACCGCGCTCGCCCTCGGTGAAGGTGCGATGACGGTAAAACGTTTTCTGCGCAAGATGCGTCATAACAGGATGATGGCGGAAGGCGACGCCATGGAAGTGCGCACGCCCGACGGCGACACTGTGATGTATAAGCCTGTCAATAAGGACGGCGAATGCGTCGACACCATCGCCGAAGCCAAGGGAGCCAATCCGAAACCGCATCAGGATAAGCCGAGCCAGATGGGGCTGGCGGACTGAGGTCAGCTTGGCTTATTGCGCGAAATAGAGCGCTTTCGCTTCATCCGGCACCGCATCCATGCGGATGGTGATGCCCCGCGCCGCCGCCGTTTTGCCTATAAGCGCGCCCATCGCTTCGGCGGAAGCAGGTTTTTCCGCCTGAACGGCCATGGCGACTTCATCGAAAAACTTTTCGAAATTACCTTTGGAGGCGGCGACGAGCATGACCGTCTCTTCGTCGCTGTGATTCCAGAAGGCGTGGAGGTTATTCCGGGTGAGGGCGAGGAATGTTCCCGGTCCGCCGACAACGACTTTATCGCGATCAAGGAACGACATTTCACCGGAAACTACATAGAAAAATTCGTCTTCAGCCTCGTGAATATGAGGCGGCGCAGCGGGCGTTTTAGGCGGGACACGGAATTCAAAGAAGGAAAGCCCGCCTTCATTTTCATTTTCGGAAAGCAAGAGAGTGGTGGGGTGAAACGGCACGGCCACCGGCTTGCCTTCGCCCGGCATGACGACTTTCGGGTCATGGGCGAGGGCGGCGGCGAAAAAGACGGTACGGCCGAGGGCGGCTGAAATTACGAACTTCCCTAACATTTTTATTGTCCTTTGTCGGTGCGGATGAGCGCTCTTAAATCTTCTGGTTATACTCGCCGACTTCCGGATGTTTGCGTAGCTCCGCATCCATCTCCTCGAACATTTTTTTCATGTTTTCCTTCGAGGTCGGGCTTTCGATCACAACGACAAGCTCCGGCTTGTTCGAGGATGCGCGGATAAGGCCCCAGGTGCCGTCCTCAGCGGTGATGCGCACGCCATTGACCGTCACCACGTCGCGGATTTTCTGGCCGATGATCGTCCCGCCGGATTTCGCCCGCTCTTCGAAAGCCTTCACCACCTTTTCAACGACGTCATATTTCTTTTCGTCGTCGCAATGGGGCGACATGGTCGGCGATGACCAGGTCATGGGCAGCGATTTACGCAAGTCGGAAAGTTTCTTGTCCGGATTGCGGTCGAGCATCTGGAGGAGGGCGATGGCGGCGACGAGGCCATCATCATATCCGCGTCCTACCGGCGCATTGAAAAAGAAGTGGCCGGATTTTTCGAAGCCCGCAAGCGCGCCCATCTCGTGGCTCTTGCGCTTGATATAGGAATGGCCGGTTTTCCAGTATTCGGTTTTGGCGCCGTTTTCGATCAAGACCGGATCGGTGACGAACAGGCCGGTTGACTTAACATCCACAACGAATTGCGCGCCCGGATGCTGTTCGGAAAGGTCACGCGCGATCAGGACGCCGATCTTGTCGGCGAAAATCTCCTCGCCTTCGTCATCCACGACCCCGCACCGGTCGCCGTCGCCATCGAAGCCGAGCGCCACATCGGCGCCGTGCTCCCTGACAGCGTCCTGCATGGCGTGCAGCATCTCCATATCTTCCGGGTTCGGATTATAGCGCGGGAAGGTGTGATCGAGTTCGGCGTCCATGGGGATCACGTCGAGTCCCATGCGCTCCAGCGCCTCCGGCGCATAGGCGCCCGCGGTGCCGTTGCCGCAGGCGGCAATGACTTTCATCTTGCGCGAAAAGGAAACGTTATTGACGACATCGGCGATGTAGCGCTCGCGCAATCCCTCCACATATTTGTAGGCCCCGCCGGGGAAGGATTTATATTCGCCGTTCAAGACGATCTCCTTCAGCCGGCCCATCTCGTCAGGTCCGAAGGTGAGGGGGCGCGCCGCGCCCATTTTGACGCCGGTCCAGCCATTTTCGTTATGGCTCGCGGTCACCATGGCGACGCAAGGGATGTCGAGATCGAATTGCGCAAAATAGGCGACGGGCGACAGGGCGAGGCCGATATCGTTGACCTCAATGCCCGCGGTCATGAGGCCGACAGTCAACGCCTGTTTGATCGAGGCGGAATAGCCGCGGAAATCATGGCCCACAACAATGCGCGGCTCCTTGCCCATTTCGCGGATCAGGGTGCCGAGCCCTTGCCCCAGCGCCTGGATGCCCAGAAGATTGATCTCCTTCTCGAACAGCCAGCGAGCGTCATATTCACGGAAGCCCGTGGCTTTGACGAGCGGGGTCACCTCATAGTCGAGCGTGTTGGAAACGAGATCGGCGCGGGGCGCTGGCAACATGGGCGGGGTCCTTCAAGATTTGACTTTGCGCCGCACCATAGTGCTCCCGTTGCAGGGCGCAAGCAGCAAAGAAACTTAACAGAATCAGTGACAAAGGCGCAGCGGTTGCGCATAGTTGCCGGCGGCATACAAAGGGCGGTTTGCGACGCCGCCGCGGCGTCTGGCAAATGGGGCGACTTTTGAGGGGTTCATGGATTTGCCGGAGCAATTGAGCGAGATCGGCCTGCGGGGGCAGAGCGCATTGGGGCTCGCAGTCTTCATATTCATCGCCTGGCTGTTTTCGAGCCAGAAGCTGCGCTTTCCGTTTTTCGCCGCGATCTGGACCGTCGCGGCCCAGATCCTGATCGCCGCCTTTCTCCTCTATCAGCCTTGGGCGCGGGCGGGCCTCGCCTCCCTCCAGACTGTTGTGGAGGTGTTGCAGGCGGCGACCCGCGAAGGGACGACCTTTGTCTTCGGTTATCTCGGCGGCGGAGAGGCGCCGTTCGAAGTCGTGAATGAAGGGGCCATGTTCAGTTTCGCCTTCGGCGCGTTGCCGCTCGTCATCTTTTTCTCCGGGCTCTCCGCGGTAATGTGGCATTGGGGCATTCTGAAGATCTTCGTGCGCGGCTTCGCCTTCCTGCTCGAAAAGGTGTTTCGCGTCGGCGGGGCGGTGGCCTTGTCGTCGGCGGCGAACACATTTCTCGGTCAGACCGAGGCGCCGCTTCTGATCCGTCCCTATCTTTCGAAAATTACCCGGCCGGAACTGTTGATCGTCATCACCGGCGGCTTCGCCACAGTCGCGGGCTCGGTGATGGCTGTCTTCGCCATCATTCTGGCGGATATCGATCCGTCGATCCTCGGCCATATTATCGTCGCGTCGATCATCTCGGTTCCCGCCGCGATCCTGATGGCGCAAGTCATGATGCCGGAAGAAAAAGGGGTGACCCCGACGCCCGTCGATGCGGCGGACGATTTCGGCTATGGCGGCACCATGGACGCCTTCATGCGGGGCGTCACGGACGGGCTTGGGCTTTATCTCAACATTCTCGCCTCGCTGATCGCTTTCATCGCGGCGGTGGCGCTGATCAATATCATCCTTACGGCGCTTCCTGACGTCGCCGGCGCGCCGATCACCCTTGAGCGTATTCTCGGCTATGTGTTCGAGCCGTTCATGTGGCTCGCGGGCGTGCCGTGGTCGGAAGCCGAAGCGGCCGGCGAATTTATGGGGCTGAAGACCGCGCTCAATGAATTCGTCGCCTATCTTCGTCTCGCCGAAGCGCCGCCTGGCACATTCTCTGAGCGCAGCGTCTTGATCGTCATCTATTCGCTCTGCGGGTTTGCGAATTTTTCGAGCCTCGGCATTGTCATCGGCGGGCTGACGGCGCTGGCGCCGGACCGGCGCATGGACGTTATCGAGCTGGCGCCGCGCGCGCTCGTCGCTGGCACGCTGGCGACGCTGATGACCGGCGCGGTCATCGGTTTGATCTGGGTAGGTTGACGTGAGCAGCTCAAATAGAAGTCCCAAGACGGGCCGGTGTCATTGCGGCGCGGTGACATGGGAGGCGGAGCTTCCCGATGACATCGTCGCCGATGAATGCAATTGCTCCATGTGCGAGATGGTCGGCTTTCTTCACGTCATTTCACCGCGGTCGAAATTCCGGCTTTTGACCGGGGACGATCATTTGACCGAATATCGTTTCAATACGGGAACGGCGCGGCACTGGTTCTGCAAGACCTGCGGCGTCAAATCGTTCTACATTCCGCGCTCAAATCCGGACGGTTATGCCCTCAATCTGCGCTGCATGGACCGGGCGCAGTTTTCGAAGGTCGAAATCCGCCCCTTTGACGGCCAGCACTGGGAAGAAAACGCCGGCAAGCTCGCTCATTTGTCAAGAGAATAGGCCTTTTCTCTTCGGCGGCGAGCGCCCACATTCCCGGTCCCATGAGCGCGCCCAGACCAGACTCTCTGCCCAAGCTGTTGCGTGAAATCCGCGCCTGCCGGCTTTGCGTGGAAAAGCCCGCCGGCAAGCCGCTGCCGCACGAACCCCGTCCCGTGCTGCAAGCGTCCAAAACGGCGCGCATCGCCATCTTCGGGCAAGCGCCCGGCACGCGCGTTCACGTCAGCGGCAAGCCCTTTACGGACCCGTCGGGCGAGCGCCTGCGCGACTGGTTGGGGATTGGCGAGGATGTTTTCTACGACCGCTCCAGGGTCGCCGTGATCCCCATGGGGTTTTGTTTTCCCGGTCTCGACGCCAAGGGCGGCGATAAGCCGCCGCGCAAGGAATGCGCGCCTCAATGGCGCAACCGGCTGATGACGGCGCTTCCCAATCTTGAAACCATGGTCCTTGTGGGGGCGTATGCGCAGCGATGGCATCTCGGCGCGGATGCAAAGAAGACGCTCACGGAAACGGTCGAGAACTGGCGCGCATATGCGCCGCGCTATTTCGCAACGCCGCATCCGTCCTGGCGCAATAATGCGTGGCTCAAAAAACACCCCTGGTTCGAAGCGGAATTGCTTCCCGTCCTGCGCAAGCGGGTGCGGACCTTGCTGAAAGAGGCGAACTAGCGCCGGTAATTCCGCCAGTCGTCGAGGCGGGCGAAGATAACAAACAGTACGGACAGGATGATGAGGATCAACAGTGCGAATTGCACTTGCGCCTCGACCGCATGGACCTCGTGTTTCGAGGGCCTGTCCGGAACCTGAACCATCTCGCCCGTATCTTCGCCGCTGCCGCCTGACGAATCCGTTTGTCCATCTCCGGTTTCTTCGCCTTGGGTATCGCTTCGCGGCGGGCTTGACCCTTCGCCAGCCGACGGATTCTCCGTCAGGCCGTCGCCATTTTCGATATTGGTCTCGACCTGGTCGAGTTCTTCGGCGCTGTCCCGCCCCATTGTGGACGCCGCGACCCCGGCGCCGCCGGCGATGGTGGCGCCCTGAACGGTCCGGCTTTCGGCGATATTGCCCCGGCGCGGCGTATCTTCCATGGGTTTGGCGCGGGAGTTCTCATCGATCTGCTCGGGATCGCGCACCTGCGGGGTTTCGGTCGGGGTCAGAAAGAGGGCCTTTTCAGCAGCCCGACGGCGAGTGAGACCCATGACCTCGCGCAAGACGCCGCCCACGGTGGCCTTGTTCCACCAGGTCAGCGCATCCGCAGCGCCCGCGCGGTCGCCTTTGTTGAGCCGCTTCAAGGCGGTGGAGCCACGGAACGCAGAAGCGCCGACATTATAGACGAAGCTCACCAGTGCATCGAATTCATTCTGGTTCAGGGGAACTTTAACCGCGCTTTCCACGGCCTGCTCCCGCGGCTTCAAATCGCGGCGCAGCATCTCCTCGGCCTCGCGCTCGCTTATTTTCATGCCGGGCTCCACATCGGGGCCCGTATGGCCGTAGCCGATGGTCCAGATCCCGGCGATGTCCTGATAGGCCTCGAGCTCCAGCCCCTCAAAACGCTTGATCAGCTCGACTCCGTTTTCAGAAGTTCTCACGACAGACTCCCACACCCCGCTTCTGTGAGCACAGCTTAACCGTAAAAGGCGGCGAAATGTAGGACAGCAGCGGCGGAAAATCGTTCCTTTTGGCGCTGTCGCAGGGAAAGGAAAATTTCTGCCGCAATAAGAATGGCTTAGGGCGAGAAGACGCGCATTATTCTAAAGATTGCGGCGGCGCGGCCTCATCACATCCCGGTGGGCGCGTGACGAGGAGGAGCGATCGGCGGGCTGCTATGCCCCTTGAGCGACCGCAGACGGGTGTGGCGCATGATCGAGGAGCGTGCGCTGACGGGCGGCGAGGGCCTCGAAGCTGGTGGTCACGGCGCGCAAGCGCACAAGGAGGGTCTGGTCAACCGACGCGACATGCGCACGGTCTGCGGCGACTGCGCGGATCGATCGCGCATAATCCGAGGCGAGGCGGGCTTTTTCGGCTTGAAGGGGCGCGGCGTCTTCCGGCCGGCGCTCCTCCAGCGCGGTGTTTTCTTCATCGAAGATGAGATTGAGGGCTTCGGTTATGTCGATCAGCGCTTCAATCCGCTCGGCGGCGGCTTGCGTCATATCGGTCATATTCAAGCTCCCAACAGCCTGTGGGCGCCGGGCGCAAGAGCGTGTGCGCTATTCTCCGTACACAGATGAGATTGTCCCATGGCCGTCCTCCATTCATTCCCGCCGATGCGCAAAGAGGGCCTTGCGCCCGGTTTGGGGGCTTGCCGTTCATACAAAGCGCGGGAGAACAAAGGCTTGCGCATTTGAGTTGAATTGTCGGGAATTTGGCGATGACCCTGAAAGAGGAGGTCGCCCGGGCCAGCGAGCGATGTTGCGGCGCAGCGACAGACCTTGCCCCGGCGGGGCGTCCGTCAGCCCCCGGAGCCGGCGAGCTTCAAGGGCAACTGAAAATCAAGATTTCAAAAATATGACATACCCCTGCCGACCGCGGCAGGGGTAAATGTCTGCTTGAGCCGCCGGGGCCGCGCCGTTATAGAGAGCCGCGACTCGGGGGCTTAAGGGGCCCCGACCTGGGGACGTGTTAGTTGGGAGAAAGCCATGTCGGCGTCCGAGATCGATGAGTATCGCCCGTCGGAAGACGAACCTTTCATGAATGACCGCCAGAAGGAGTATTTCAAAAGAAAGCTTCTTTCCTGGAAGCAGGATATCCTGAAAGAGAGCAAGGGCACGCTGAACAATCTTCAGGAAGACGACAATCACCTGCCTGACATCGCCGACCGCGCTTCAAGCGAAACCGAAAAGGCGTTGGAGCTCAGGACCCGTGACCGTCAACGCAAGCTGATTTCGAAAATCGACGCCGCGCTGCGCCGGATCGAGACCGGCGAATACGGCTATTGCGAAGAGACGGGCGAGCCCATCGGCGTGCGCCGGCTTGATGCGCGCCCGATTGCGACGCTTTCCCTCGAGGCGCAGGAGCGTCATGAACGCGAGGAAAAAGTCTACCGCGATGACTAAAGACCAGGCCGGAGTGTGAATGACTGTTGCCATATCCGGCCTTTCCAGCAAGCGGACCTTCCCACACTTCAGAAGATCCGGGAGGCGGCCTTCGCGCCGGTCTTTGCATCCTTTAGAAAGCTTGTAGGCGAAGAGATCGCCCAAGTGGCCTTCGCGGCGGCTGAGGAGGAGCAGGCTGCGCTCCTCGATAAATATTGCGCGCCCAATTCCGGTCGTGAGGTTTATGTCGCCGAACGCGGCGGCGAGATTGCCGGGTTCTGCGCGGTCGCGCTCGACGGGAAAACAGGCATCGGCGAAATCGACCTCAACGCAGTGCGGCCCGATCTTCAGGGCGCGGGCATCGGCGAAGCGCTTTATGCCTTTGCGCTTCGGCGCATGAAGGAAGCTGGCATGAAAGTCGCGACCGTCGGGACAGGCGGCGACGAGGCGCATGCGCCGGCGCGGCGCGCCTATGAAAAAGCGGGTTTTTCCGCGGCGATCCCGTCCTTTTATTATTACAAATTGATGTAAAAGCCGCTCATAAAGTTCGCCCGGCAGCGCTTGCGGCGGAGCGCGCGGTCCCCTATATTTCATCTCGCAATTTCTGTTTTGGGCCGCAGCCGAACCGCGGCCGACCTCGGCGCCGAAAGCATCCCTGCCAGGGTGCCACTGTCTGCTAGACTTCGACTTTTCCAAGACATGAGTTTGCACTAACCGGCCGTCCTTTGCGGGGCGGTCACCAGCTTGCGGGACGTTTTTGTTTCGCAAGCGCGCCTTATGTCAAAGGAGACGAAAGATGGCGACTGGCACTGTAAAATGGTTCAACGGCCAAAAAGGCTATGGCTTTATTCAACCTGATGATGGCGGCAAGGACGTTTTCGTTCATGCGACCGCTGTTGAGCAGGCTGGCCTGCCGCCGCTGGTCGAAGGCCAGAAAATCGGTTTTGAGGTCGTGAACGACCGCGGCAAAACTGCGGCTGGCAATCTGCAAAAAGTCTAAAGCGATATTCGCTTTAAACGGAAACGGCGCCTCCTTGAGGCGCCGTTTTTTATTGGATCAAAAACCTCCACCTCCGGTGGAGGATTGGAAGAGTTCCACATTGTAGGAAAGATACCTCCACGCTTGGACCATTGCCGTGG
>PAIP01000057.1 GCA_002704915.1 Parvularcula sp. | reverse complement strand
GCCTCGACCAGCGGCCACGGATCGGCGTTTTCACCCGCTTTTTCCATGAGCGCGTATGCGACGAAAGTGCCCTGTTCCAAACCGAATGCCGACAATGCGGAACCTAGCCCTGGGTACGGGCCGCGCGCCTTCCACAGCTCGCTGAGACGCACGTCGATCCAGTCGAGACAGTGATCCCATTTACCCGGCAGAACCTGCCGGACGCGGCGCAGCGCAACACCGCATGAAAGCAAGGACGCTATGGCGCCATCGTGCGTCACGAGTTGCGAGGCATGTGAAAACTCTGAAAGACGGTCAGCGGGGGTGAAAGCCACGACATCCGCCGGATCGAAGTCCGGCTCGTCGTCGGACTTGCGGACGGCCGCGTGATAGGGAAGCAGGAAGCCGTCCTTGAAGTCCGGACGGATGGAATGTTGGACCATCAGCTCCCACAACATGGAGCGCAATCTTCCGGTCAGGTCCTTGGTGACGTAATCGTATTCCTGCGGCGGTGTGACATGCAGGACTCTGCCGACGCCGATCAATATACGGCGCGCCCCGGCATCTTCCACGAACGGGACTTGCTTGGCATAGAAGAAACAGAGCGACTTTTCCGGCTTGATGTAACTGCGGAAACACTCGAGCAGCGCCTTCTGGTTTTCCTGATCCTGTACCCACGTCTTGGCCGCCTCGAACCCGAGGTCGGGTTCACGCTCGTCAATGGCGTCAATGCTGTGCGCTTCCGCCAGTTCCGTCAGGTTCTCCCGCAGCATCCAGAAGAATGGAACGGCAGGCGCCGAATACGGCGGATGCCGAAGCGGCGTGTCTTTGAAATGTCCGTGGCTTGTTTCAGGTCCGCGATTGTAGGGATGATTTGGAAATCGCGTGTACTCGAAGGGAGCCATGAAGCCCATGCGTTCGGCAACGCACGGCGGCCACTGATGGTGAGGAACCTCCTCCAGAGTCTTCCCTGCGATCTTTTCTTCAGCGTCGTCGTTCCGGCTTTCGGCAATGCGCCTCAGATTGAGGCAAGCACCGTTCAGCCGGGGCGCTGCACACACGCGACCGTCCCAGCCGGTATCATGCCAAGGAACTCGGATTGAGATGTGGCGAAGAGGGCGCATCATTCGTTTCCGCCCTCGCTGTCGTCATGTTCGTCCTCGGTCGCGATGAGCACCCGCAAGTCGGATAGATGTGTCTTGGTGAAATAGATTTGCGTAGGCTGCTGCGCGAGGATCATTTCCAGTTCGTTTGCACTGGCTTGAATGATCATGCTTTTAAGCTGGTCGCGCGATCCGTTCGTATACTGAAACATCGCGGCGTGGTTCGGGCAGAGCGCCAGATAGTTTTGATAATGATGTTTCTTGAGTTCGCCCATAAGCTGAACCCGCTCAAAGTAACTCGTCCCGTCGTCGAGCTTAAACGGAAGGCGCTTTCTGCATGCCTGACAGATCATCTCGCCGTCTGGATTGGTATACTGCTGGCTCAGATATTGCCCGGCTTCTTCCTTTACGGCATCGAGACCGACCGACACGGATCGATTGCGTACCTCTGTTCGTCTGCCGGGAGCCTCGGCAGCCATGGCGCCGACGCGCTGCGCCCGGCGGTCGGGGTTCGAAGGCTCATGCTCGGGCAACTCAAGTCTCTGCCGTTCCTCGAAATCCGCAAGAACGCGCTCTTGTTCCTCCGGCGGCATGCGTGCGAACTGCCTGGCACGTTCGAGGGTATCGTCGTCTTCGAACCCGAGTTGCGTCGCGATGGCCCTCTTTTGCCGCTGCGCCTCTGAGCGCTTAGCGACCTCGGCCCCGAAGTTTACGGCCTTGAGCCA
This sequence comes from Parvularcula sp., assembly GCA_002704915.1. GTDB lineage: Bacteria > Pseudomonadota > Alphaproteobacteria > Caulobacterales > Parvularculaceae > Hyphococcus. The sequence continues at coordinate 11,946 of PAIP01000057.1, read as the reverse complement.
CTGCCATTCCGGATCGAACGGGAAGCCGCCTGGAAGCAAGTGTCGGCTCGCTTCTGCTGGCCGTACGAACGACCCGGTGTTCTGCGGAATCCATTTTGCCTTTCTGAGGATATGGACAAGCTTCGAATCTGCTCGTCGCGCCCCTGAGCTAGCATTCTTTCGGTACAGCGCTGTTAGGTGGCGTCCGTCTCCAGGCAAGTCTGCCATCGTTCGCCAAATCAACTTGGACAGTTCGAGAATTGGATTTTGCAGAACAATTTCGAGACCGTCGATAGCGTAATCACGGTTAATCGACGATGACGTGTATCGTTCTCCCGGCGCTGCGCCCAGATGGCTCCACTGAGGATTCCCGTAGCAGGTCGTGGCCTTAATCTCTAACTTGGTTTGAACGCCGACGGCGCTCGCGAAGGTTGCGATCTTCTTCGCTGAGATGCCACAGCTCTGGTACCGTCCGTCCAGAGCGAACGAATCGGCGTCATCCCCCTGTGCCTTATAGTAAGCACGAAGCCCAGTTTCGAGAAACGGTTCATCAAGATAGACTTCCGAGGGTTGACACCATTGATCACCCTCACATTCGAAGATGTAATAGTCCTTGAACAGCTTTGCGCAATCCGGCTCCTTTTCTACGAGGGCGATGAAGCGCTTCAGATCCTTAACATAAGTCTTCTCGTCCGGAATCTCGGCCTCGCGGGTGTATCGCTGATTGAGGATGACCTCGACCTGCTCCGCTTCGCCAACGACGCGCACGCCGATCTCTTCAAGAAATTTCCTGGCGTTGTGCTGCTGCGTCCTACTCTTTCCAGAGCTGTAGACGGTTTCGGTAACGCGTGGGAGGACCTTATCGTCCTGGCCGCCTTCGTCGGGAAAGAAGCACGTGCCGCCGGTGCCATAGGTGCCATCGGAGAGTTGTACGATCCGGGCGTTCTTGAGACGGTATAGGTCGCCTTCGGGCGCGAGCTCGCTATAGAGAAGCGCATAGAGCTGCTGGTGCCATTCCGTTGGCTTGGACGTGAGCCATTCCAAAAACTCCGGATCGGGACCATCTACGAAGTACGGCTCGCGAGGGATATAGCGTCGGCCCTCCGATGCCCGATCAGCCAACAGCTCAACGAATTCCTCAATCCCCCAATCCTTGATGTCGAGCGACGCAAGGAAGCGGTCGGTGTTCGTGTTCTTCTGCGTCGCTCCGACTGCCCAGCGCGGGGCCTCATCGTCATAGTCGACGAGATACTCAAGGTCGGCTTCGGAGAGTAGGCCCTTGAGCGAGGCTTTTGCCTGAAGCAGAAACCGCGCTGGCGCATGCGATCTGTCATGCGTCGGCGTCAGCGGTTCCGTGTTCATCGCCAGGATGACGCTCTCCCGTATCCCTTCGTAGCGTGGCGGTATCTGCTCCTGCCGGTTTGGCAGCACTGCGAGAAACTCTGCTGTCAGCAGGCCGTGATCACGAACCTTGTGCAGGGACGAGGCTGCAAGTTCGGCGAGTTGATCGAACAGCGGCTTGTTGGCGGGTGTTTCCTTGATGCTCGCTCGGCTAAGTTCAGGTACAAACGGTGCGTGAAGGTGAAAGCGAAGACCCGACGTCTCCTTCTCGGCGGGGAAAAACACGGCGACACTTCCCGACGACGCCGATGTTATCCGTAATTGCTTCGCGATCGGCAGGCTGGAATCGAATTGCTTGATATCTGGTAGGAAATCCAGTTCGAACGCCACGGCGACGTTCTGCTTCTCCAGCCCATGAACGGGTGCGGAGAATTTCAAGAAATGACAAGATTCCGTGGTCTTGCTGCCGATCTGTTTAAGGACTTCGATGTGATGGTCCGAGTGCTGAATCCTGAGCACGACGCCGCTTTCGGCATCTCCGATCCGCCAGCTTATTGACTCAAGAGTAGTCAGGAAGAGAAGCGTGGTTTCAGCGAGCTCGTCCAGCCCGGTCCTGATTTCGTCATAGGCAGAGCCCGGCTCCTTCTTGGGATTGTTGAACGGGAACTCAAACTGTGTCTGGCCGCTCAGTTGCGGAACTGGGGTGATCTCCTCCGGTAGCACGAGGCCGCTGATCCGGAACGAGTAGGTGGGAGACCATATGAGGGGCGTTTCGCTGTAGGCAAACACCGACTTGAACCCGACGCCAAAGCGTCCGATCTTGTCGTCCTCGTCGCGCTTGGACCCCTTACCGATGTTGGTGATGCCCCAGACATCGTCCTTGGAGAAAGCGCGCCCGTTGTGCCGAAAGACGAGCCGGTCGGCATGCAACTCGAAGCTGGCTTCGGTGGCGTGTGCGTCCTCCGCGTTCTGGAGCAGCTCGTAAATGAAGTGGGCGCGATCCGGGTACAGCTCCTCCACGATCTCGCGGATGCCGGAATACTCTTCGTCGAGCAGCACGTCGGCCAGCTTCTTCCGCTTCTCATGGACTTCTCGCAAGAAGCTCATTGGCCCTCTCCACGAATGACCGACAAGACCCCAAAAACAACCGGCGACACCATGATGTCGGCGGCATTTGCCGCCTGTTGAAGCTCAACCACCTTGCGATCGAAATCCGAATTTGCGCGCGCCAGCTCGCTTTCTCGCATCAACCTGATCTTGTCGTTCGTTGTCCGCGAGATTTGCTCCTCAATGGTCAGGCAGCGGGCACGGTGACTGACCGTGAGGCTTTGGATCCGGTGTTCGACGAGGAGGCGGCTTTCGTGTACGTGATCGGCCTTCGCCGCGGCCCATTTGCCGTGATGCCGCGCATCAAGTGCATTGAACTCCGAGCGGTCAGGCAACAGTGCCGCGTCGGCGTTGGTTGCCTTCTGCAACAGCGAGAAGAGCGATGCTTCGATGGCTGCATCGTCGCTCACCGCCACAAGGCTTTGATCCGGTTTGATCCCACGCATTGACCAGCGATAAATGGCAAACGGGTACTCTCCCGGCGCGACATCTTCGCTCTTCACGGCCACGGCACAGACACCTGGCTCATCGAGATCGAGATGCCGCGCCGCCTGTCGTACCAAGGGGTGCACGACGGACAGATGAACGGCTTTCGGGTTTTCTGTCGCCGCGTCCTGATCGAATGTCACCGCCAGTGTGGGCTGTCCACCCTTGAGCCATTTCTCCCATTCGCGAGCGATTGGCTCGATCGATCGGGGGAGCCGTCGATAATCTTCGAGCAGCCGGTTTCGCGCTTCTTGGCCTAGGCGCAAGGTCTTCAACGGGCGGTCCCCGAGAATATGCTCCGTGTCGGTTCCCAGCCTGTCGGCGAGATAGGTGGTAACGGTACTCTGTATTGCGGTGGGAGAAAGCCAAAAGCTTTCAGCCTCTGCGATCTCGTCTTCCCATGACCTGTTGGGAATGTTGAGACCAAAGAGCTGGGCCTGCTTTTCCTCAAGTTCCTGCTCTTCGTTAATTCGCCGAATTTGATTGTCTGCCAGTTGCTGGAGCTGCCTGGCGCGCTCCTCCGAGGTCAGGCTGAAGCTTTCGGCAATGTTCCGGATTTCCTTCGTGACAGTGCCGAGGATTTCTTCGCTACCGCCGACCGCGTGCTCGAAAACACCGATCCGCACCAGACAACGCTCATAGATATCGGCATCGACCGTGCCGGGCGTGACGAAATTTATGATCGCAACAGCTTCGCTTTGCTGGCCGTACCGATCGATGCGGCCGATACGCTGCTCGATCTTCATAGGATTCCAAGGCAGGTCGTAATTGATCAGGAAATCGCAGAACTGGAAATCGAGACCTTCGCAGCCCACCTCCGACGACAGCAAGACATCGAGCGCATCCGGGTCGTCCTTCGGCAATGCGAAACGCCTGCGAATTTCGGCACGGTCTTCATCTTTGATATCGCCGTGCACGAGGCCGTACCTCATCCCCGCCATTTCGACGTGTCGCGCTAAATACGCGAGCGTGTGTCTGAATGTGCTGAAAACGAGCGCCTTGTTATTGGTAAGCACGTTCTTGTCTCGAAGCACTTTCACGAAAGCCTCGACCTTGGGGTCGTACGGATCGAGGTTGCGGGCGTGATCGAGGATACCTTCTATCTCGCTGCGAACCTGTTCGACGAAGCTCAGATCGATCTCGTCGCCGGAATCGCTGACTTCCATCACTTCGAGTTGGCTCAGCTTCCCGTTCAGCATGTCTTCGAGAAGTGGCGCGAGACCATACAGGCAGCTCGCGGTCTGCCTTCGAATGGTCGTCATCATGAATCTTACGTTCTGCTGTCCGTGGCTACGCGCCAGTATGCGCGCGACGACGTTAAGCAGGTCGTCGTACAGCCGTTCTTGGTCGGGCGTGAAGTCGATTGTCACAGTGTCCGGCTTGCGCGTCGTGAATTCGCCGATGTCGCGTCGGCGCGTCCGGTTGATCAAGCCGCTGAAGGTGTAAAGCCCCTCCAGCTTGTGAATGATTTCCACCCTGCCTCGGTCGTCGAGCCCGTCTTCCTGAAGTTGGTCATAGACGTTCTGGAACACGGGCGCTTCGCGAAGGAACAGGCGGCCCCATTCGGTTTTCGCGACCTCATCGAGACATGCATGCGCCTGGGCGTTCCAGTCGGGATCAGCCTTGCGGCAATGACGGATAGCAGCGTTGATGTGTCCGTTGGGTTCGGACATTTGTGCAAAGCTGCTCCGGTCGATCACAAGATCGGGACGAAGAGCGTTGAGCAAGATGAAAAGGTCGTCGCTGCCGAGTTGGACAGGCGTCGCCGTCAGCAGAATGACCGCCTGCGCATTGTCGCAAAAGTACCGGATGCCCTGATGGAGGAACGTTTCCGGATTTCGGATGTGATGCGCCTCATCAACGATGACGAGATCAAATTTCGGCGGCGGATCGAGGGCGAGCAGCCCCTGTTTCTTTTTCCGGCCGCGGCCCTCTCCGCCGAACACAAGGTCGGAGTCGAACAGAGAGAAGGGCAGGATCGCCTTCGCATATTGTTCAGGCCATTCACCTTCAAGGTGCGTTTCCTGGAGGCAATGTCGGAGCAGCGGACCGTCCAGCGATGTGAAGCTTTCGTCGAATCGTTTCATCTCTGAGTGCCACTTGCGTTCCGCAACCAGCGCCTTCGGGCAGATGACCAGGACGGACTCTATGTCCATTCGCGCGCGCAGCTCTTTAAGGATCAGGCCCGCCTCTATGGTCTTCCCGACGCCCACTTCGTCGGCGATCAGGAGCCTGGGGCGATCCGCGCGGATTAGCTTGAGGACTGGCCTGTACTGATACGGCACGAATTCCACTCGTCCCGAACGCAACGAAAACAGGATCGCCGTCGAGGGGGACAGCAGGTGCAGGCTGGTCAAATGGGAGTGAAGCTTCCCGATATCGAGCACGTCGCGCGCGCTGTCCGACACCGACGCGGCCTGAAGCTGGCTCTCGTAATAGGTCCGCTTCGCATTGTTCTGAAAGACAGTGTAGCGGTGCTCCGGTTCACCCTCGATCACCCCTATCACGGGAAACACCGCGCTGGGGTCGGAGCGCAGAGCGACCAGCTCGCCAACGTTGAATAAGGACCCGCCGGGTGCGGGGGAGCCGAGTCCTTCATTGGCTGCCGGTTTGGGTGAAGTTCGCTCTCCCGTACCCGTCGTTTCATGAACCATGGCGTTCGGGGTCATTGCCGCAAGAGCTGCCGACTTGGCATTTTCGACGGTTGCCAGCGATGCTTCTTCTGCGTCCAGCATGCTCAGGAGGCGGCCGAGGGTATCGGCATCACGGAAATTCTCGCTCGCCGGTGTCTCCGAAATGGACGCATGCGCCCATTTGTTTCGCACCGTCTGAAGCTCTTTGACCCAGTGTCTTCCTTCTCGCGGCAATCGGAGGCTGCCCGACAATTCAAACCAATTTTGATCGAGAACCCTGAGAAGAGCTGCGAGATCTAGTTGCTCAAGTCTCCCGTAGTTCCGCTCCTGAACCATCCGTTGCTGTTGGAAGCTGAGCCGGTCCACAACGTGCTTCTCCCACCATTCATCAGAGATGGCTGGAAGATGTGCCGAGAGGAAACGCACAAGTTCTGCAGTTGCGACGCGAACTAGGTCATTCATCGGTCATGCTCCTGCAGAGTTTTCATCCGATGGATCACCAGCCGCTTCTCCGTCTCTGGGTCGACCTGACGCAGGCGCATTTCACGGCCAACGCCCAATGCGACGGCGTCGGATTCGGATAGCTGCGAGGAAAGCAAAATCTGCCCATCCCCATTGAATGAGATCAGATGTGCGTCGAACGCGGCGTCGAGATGGGCGACCAGGAGCAGGCCGTTGTGGACGTTTAGGCGTTCAGCGTCGCTGTCGCATTCCGACCAGGGAATGATGTGGCTGGCGCGCAGAAGGCGCGGGTGACTGACGCCGGTTACGGCGCAGGCGCCGTCCCAGAACAGCATTAGCGCCTCACGGAAAACGTCCTGCCCGATCCGCTCCTTGCGCAGGCGCTCCACCTCGGTTGCTGTGGGAACCTCGGCCAAGCGGCGCTTGAATTGCCGCAGTGGCTCGTCGGGAAGGCTGCGTGCCAACCGCCACACTGTCCCAGCAATATGGTCCAGCATCCGGCTTTCGCGCGCTGCCCATGCGTGGAAGCCCTGCGGCGCGTTCGGGAGGGAAGCGAGTCCCGCATCCAGTTCACGCGCAACGCCCTCATGGTCGGTGCCGATGCCGTAGCCGTCTTCGGTCACGCTCAGGCACAGGCTGGCGGGGGCGGCATGAGCCTTGAAGATCAACCAGTCGCCCGATACGCCCTGATCAAGACTGAATCCGTTGTCCACGGCGGCCTTTTCGAGAATGGTGCGGGCGGCGAAGCTGAGCGTCATGGCGATCCTCACAAATCACAGCGGAGCAAACGCTCCTTGCCCGGAGAGCCGCGGAGCGTAAGGCGCAACCAGGGCTCGCTCGCCAGATCCTGAGGCGGCCGCGTCGTGGTGGTGACGATGTATTGGAAAAGCGGCTGATCCGTCTGCTCCTCGATTTCCCGCACCAGCCGGAACAGCTCGTGATAGATGCTCAGGCCAAGATCAGCCTCCCTCGGGCTGTCATGCAGAAAGAACGCTGGTATGCGCGTCGCGCCTTCTATGCTGAGACAAAGTGCCGCGAAATCGAAGGCCAAGACTTTGAGCGACTCGATTGCAGCCGTTGTTCGATCCCCTCCCATATCGACCGAAAGATCAATGCTGTTATGGGAGAGCGTGATGCGGGATTTCGCGTCGTGACCGACCACGCGCCGGATGATCGGATCGAATTTTTCGCTCATCCGCCCGAACGTGCGGGCCTGCTTATCCCGAAACGCTCCGAGCCGGTTTCGCTCTGTTTCAAGCTTTGTGGTCAGTTCTCGCAGGTCTTTCGTCGCCGATTCTTGTGTACTGACCAGATCGGCCAACCGGTCCACATCGTCTTGCAGCCGGCGAGCCGAGTACCAGGCGGCTTCCCTTGCATCCCGCGCTTTCTCGATGGAGGCGACACGCGCGGCGCGTTGGTCCAAAGCCTGCTTGGCAAGCGCAAGCTGCTGAAGAACGTTCGTTTTGTCCTGACGTAAGGTTGTAAGTTTCTGCTCTTGTTCCTGAAAATCCTGTTGGCGCTTTTCCCATCGCGCACGGCAGGCGTCAGGGTCATGGAGCTTATCAGACAGACCGCATTTCTCGGCTATTGCCCGATCGATGGGAACTTCGCATATCGGGCAAACTTGGCTTTCCGCCTCAACAGTTGAGAAGGAAAGACCCGGCAGGTCGCCTTTGATCTGGCTGAGGACACGTTCTTCGATCGGAAGCGAGGCTTCGATCCGAATGCGTTCGCCGTCAAGACGCATCCATTCCATTTGGGCGGCTTCAAAGTCTTTACGTGCCGTAGCCAACTCGGTCTTGCTTCCGGCGGGAAGTTGCGTTGCGGCTGTTACGCGCTCGGCCGCGGCTTTCCGCATGAGGTCGAGCAGCAACGGCATTTCCGGCAGGGTCTGATCAGACAGGCTCAGAGCGGAAGCCAGGCGTGTCTGGTTGCGTTCTATCGTCCAATGTCTGTGTCCGGCTTCCTGCTCAAGCGCTCGGCGCTGTTCATCGAGCCTGGCGACTTCCGTTCGCAGTTGCTGTTCTTCCGGTGTGATCGCCATCAGGAAAGCGCGGAGCGCCTCGAGCCGCGGCCCCTTTTCCCGGCCGCTCGCGGGCATGGGTGAATCCGAGTCCGACGCCGGCGAACGCCAATCCAGAACGTCATCGAACCGGCATTCCTGATCTCTCGCGAGCCAAGCCAGGGCGACCGGCCATGTCGGTCCATCGGTTCGCGGGCGGACCAAATCCGCAAGCGCCGGCGTGAGGATCGTCTGATCCACGGCATCGATGAACGGTTCGAGCCCCGTCGAAGCGCCTTCGCCGGCGGCAATCTCATCGAGATTGCCGTTCGGGACTGCCATGTGCCGGCGACGGATTCCCAAGGGGCGGACGATTGCCCAGCACACGCCATCCAGGAGGACTTCAGCACCCACAATCCCGTTCGGGAACGCAACGCCGATGCGTTCGCGCTGCGCCTCGGTGGCGAAGCGGTCCTCGCCAAGGCAGTAGCGGATCAAACGGCAGAACAGCGTCTTGCCGCTGCCATGGCCTATGGCTTCATTCTGCCCACCCGCAACATCGTCGGCGCCGTCCGGCGACCAGATGATGTTGAGGCCGGGGCGAAGTGGAATGTCGCGAATCTTTTCACCGCCGGGCTCCTTCCAGATGACGAGACGCCTGACCCAGAGCCGTAGCCAGGTCATTCCCGTGGCGGGCGTGATGACAAGGGGCTGCGGCCCTATCAGGTCAGGCTGCTGCGACATCGGCAATCCATTCCTGAATGTCATCCGGCAGCGACGTGGTCGCGAGGCCGAGATTGATGTTCTTGAGCGTGTCGAGCACGAAGCCGGCGCGCCCGTCGGGCCAGCCCGTCGTATCGATCGCATCGAGGCCGGTTCCGGGCGCCCATGTCCCGTTGGCGGTATCCTCGACCAATCGCCCATTGCCGCGATGATTGCGGACTGCCCCGCCCCAGGCGGTGTTAATGCGCGTGGCGAAGGCCGCGACATTCCCCGCCAGCGGATCGGCCTCTGGCCCGACTAGTCGGCGCCACTCGGCCGCCTTTTCGTCGGAGAGCAGTGGAACGAGCAACCGGGGCTCCAGCACGAGGGCGGCCGCGAGGCGAATGTCCCGGATCGGTTTCGGCCCCCCCATCGCTTTCAGAATGGCCGCCAGTACAGCGCCGGTGTCGCCCGGCTGCGGCTGCGCCGGCCGCTCCCAGGCGAGATCGGGAAGAGGCGCTCTGGCCGCCGCCGGTGCTTCAATCCGGATCGGCGCCTCGCCGAACTGCATGCCCGCCAGCCGGTCGAAGGCTTCCAGCACGAGCCTTTGCGTGCGGTATTCGCCGTAGCGGTCGATCTCGTTGCGCTTGAGGCCGCGGAAGGTTTCCGACGGATAGGCTTCGCCCTTCACTTTGGCGGGGTCGAGGACGTAGCGCAACTCGTCGCGGGAGAGGCCGTACTTGCGCGCAAAAAAGGCGTCGAGTTCGGCGCGGAGCGCCGCACGCCGTTCCGGGTCGAAGCCTAAGGGTGCGCTGGTGTGCCCAAGGTCCTCTGCCCATTTCGCCATGGAATGGGACGTGTAGGTCAGTTCCAGCACGCGCGGCGTGATGAAGGCGAGGTCTTCACGAGTGTATTGCTGCGGGGAAAGAACTGGAAACTGCTTGAAATAAAAGTAGGTCATCGACGTTCCGCCAACCTTCTGGCGGGCGGAGTAGTCAAGACTAATCGCCGAGAGATTAGCCAATAGCGCACAAAAGATATCGATCCCTTCCCCCGAGAATAGCAAAGGCATTTTATGGTTTACCCCAACCTTCGGAAACACCGCCGCAATCACCGTCCGCTCGTTGGTGGCGTTGGTGATGTCCCGCCAACCCATCAGCCAGCGCGGCTGCTTGAGGTCGACGAGCGCGCTGGTGAGCTCCAGCGGGTCGGAGGGGCCTTGACGGATGAAGGCGAGGTCATCTTCCGAGAGCGGCGTCTCGCGCTGCATCTTGCGTGCGCTGTCTGCGACCTTGTGCAGCCAGGTTGCGATCCTGGCGCCGGTGACGTCCCGCTCCAGCGCGCGCGGCCCAAGGATGTCCTTGAGAAGCGCCTGCGCGCGCGTGGCCGCATGGGCTGGTTTCGCGAGATCGTCGGAATCGAGCGTGCCAAGCAGCCATTCGGCCAGCACCTTCAGGCAACCGGTGGGATCCTCCTTGCGATAATATTGCTTCAGCCGCGTCGGCACGCGGGCGACGCGCAACGCGGTTTCCTCCTCCGGCACCCAATACCAGGGCTCGGCCTCATAGTTCGGATCGGCTTTCAGGCTCTCGGGCGTTTCGGGAAGCGAGCCGTCGCCGGGCCGCGCGTCGAGCCCCGCATAGGAGCCGAAGCGATGATCGAAATGATGGATCATCTTGGCCTCGAACAGCGGTGCGTAGCGCCGCCCGTCGGCATGCAGCCAGTTTGGCCCATCGCGGTGGAAACCTTGGGCGGAGAGCTGTTCGGCGGTGCGGAAATGCCCGCTGTCATTCGACATGTGGAAAAGCGTCTGGAAAGTGATGCCCCACGGATTGTCGTCGCCGTCGGGGTGATCCGGCCGCTCGCGGATCAGCACCTGTGCCACTTGGTAGAGCTTGCGTGTGAGCTCTTTGTCATAGCGGGCGCGGAACAGCGGCGCGGTCAGCGTGTTGGGGTTGAACAGGCGGAAGTCATCGGGCGCCAGTTCGATTTGGCGCTCTTTCTCTTCCAGGTCGGCTGTGCCCAGCAGGAACGCGGCGAAGCGCGCGCGGTTTGCCGGCCCGACGCCAAGGATGGAGAATTTGACGCGGCTATCCACGGCAGGGAACAGCTTCTCCCGGTTTTCGAAATCATAGAGTGCCGTGAGCCTATTCCGCGCCACCAAGTCACCGAAGAAGGCGCTGGTGGAGGAATCCGTCGCGATACCAGTGGGCACGATCACACCCGCACGTCCCGGCGGCGAAACCTCGGTTCCTTTGCGGGCGAGACGGGCGAAGTGTTCAGCAAACAGCGCATAGGTATTGACGTCGCCCGTGCCTGTCAGCGGGAAGCGCCCAGTCTTGCGCACGAACACGCTCGCCGCCTCGGCGGCGCGTTTGGCCAGTTCGAACTCCGCCGACAGCCTCGCCTTCGCCGTTCCTGGTTCGGCCTTCTTCAACTCCTTGATCAGCTTGTCACGTTCGGCCTTGTTCGGGGCCGTCGCGATCTCGGCATCGCGCGCGGCGAAAAATTCCTGCTCCTGAAGCTTGATCCGTTCCCACGGCGGGTTGCCGACCACCGCATCGAACCCGCCCTTCGCCATGACGGCCGGAAATTCGAGAGGCCAGTGAAAGGCGCGGTTGCGCTCTGCAAGGTCGATCGCCGCAGCCTGCACGTCTCCACGAATGTCGCCGCCCTGGACCGTGCGCCATATCGCTTCCGTCGTTGGCATGGGCAAACTGGCGGCCTTGCGCGGATCGGGCATCTCACCGCGCTTGGGGTTAAGAAAGGCCGCCACATACATGTCGCAGGCGCTCTTCAGCCGCCACCAGGTCTGGCCGGAGAGCAAGCGCTTGAACGCCTTGCGCTTGGCCTCCACCTCGTCCAGCGTATCCTCCGGCATGGCGAGAAGCTTTTCCGCGCCGCTCGTGATTTCGGCGGGCATGCGCAACTCATTAAGGAAGCCGGAGGCCGTCTTGCCGTCCCGTTGCTCCTTGTTGATGGCGGCGTAGGCTTTGGCCACTGCCTTGTCGTCGCCGGTCAGCGGCTCGAAGGCTTCGTCGGGCAATCCGGTGCGCAGCATCTTGTAGTCGAAGACGCCGATCAGGCTGTCGCCGCAACGGATGTGGTTGTCGAGGAAGGTGAGCGGCCGCCCGGGCTCCAGCGCCTCGATCCACAGTGCCACCTTGCACAGTTCGACCGCCATGGGATTCCGGTCGACGCCGTAAATACAGTGGGAGACCACCTCGCGCAGCG
>PAIP01000056.1 GCA_002704915.1 Parvularcula sp. | reverse complement strand
TGGCGCGGGGCGGGGGAGGTGAAAGGAGCTAAATATCCAACTCGTCCCTGACAAACGCCGCGTTTTCCTGAATGAACTGGAAGCGGGCTTCGGCTTTCTTGCCCATGAGGCGGTCGACCAGCGTGTCGCAGTCTTTTTCCTTGTCCTCGGCGATGACGACGCGGGCGAGGAGCCTCGTTTCCGGGTTCATGGTGGTTTCTTTGAGTTGCGCCGGCATCATTTCGCCAAGGCCCTTGAAGCGGCCGACCTCGACCTTCTGGTTCGCCTTGAATTCGGATTTCATCAGCTTGTCGCGCTCGGCTTCCGTCATGGCGTAGACGGACTTTCCGCCGGCGGTGAGGCGAAACAGCGGCGGCTGCGCCATGTAAAGCCGGCCGGCGCGAATGAGTTCCGGCATTTCCTCGTGAAAAAAGGTGATGAGGAGCGCCGCGATATGGGCGCCGTCCACATCGGCGTCGGTCATGATGATGATTTTTTCATAGCGCAGATTTTCAAGGTCGAATTTCGGACCCGTCCCGGCGCCCAGCGCCTGCACAATGTCGGCGATTTCCTGGTTCGCCATGATCTTGTCGCGGCTGGCGCTCGCCACATTCAAGATCTTGCCGCGCAAGGGAAGGATTGCCTGCGTCGCGCGGTTCCGCGCCTGTTTCGCGGAGCCGCCGGCCGAGTCGCCCTCGACCAGAAAAATCTCCGTACCCGACCTATCTTTCTGAGAGCAGTCGGCGAGCTTGCCGGGGAGGCGAAGCTTGCGCGTCGCCTGCTGGCGCGAGACTTCCTTTTCCTTGCGCCGGCGCTGGCGCTCTTCGGCGCGGTCGGCGACCCAGTCCACCAGCGCGCCCGCCTGTTTCGGGTTGGAGGCGAGCCAGTGATCGAAAGCGGGGCGCACGGTGTTTTCGACAATGCGCTGCGCCTCGGCGGTTGCGAGCTTGTCCTTGGTCTGGCCCTGAAATTCCGGATTGCGGACAAAGACGGAGAGGAGGGCGCCCGCCGTGCCGAGAACGTCTTCGGCGGTGATGTTGGCCGCGCGTTTGACGCCTGCAAGTTCGGCGTAGCCTTTGAGGCCCTTGGTCAGCGCGGCGCGCAGCCCCGCCTCATGGGTGCCGCCTTCGGGCGTCGGCACGGTGTTGCAGTAGGAATGGACAAAGCCGTCGGAGTCGTTTCCTGCCGAGCCGAAACCCGCCGCGCCCCAGATGACGGCCCATTCCACATTGCCGTGGCCGCCGTCTTCTTTCTTTTCCACCTTGCCGGAGAAAATGTCTTCGGTGACGGTGGGCTTCGATCCCGCGAGGGTTTTCAGATAATCCGTAAGCCCCCTTTCGAAATGAAAGACGGCTTCGGCGGGCGTGTCGTCCTTGATGAGGGACTGGGCGCATTTCCAGCGGATCTCGACCCCACCGAAAAGATAGGCTTTGGAGCGCGCCATCTTGAAAAGGCGCGCCGGTTTGAACCTGGCGCTGGCGCCGAAGATTTTCGGGTCCGGATGGAACATCACCATGGTGCCGCGCTTGTTCGGGGCGGGGCCGACTTTTTCGAGCTTGGAGCGCGGTTGCCCCTCGGCATAGGTCTGGCGATACATGGTGCGCGCGCGGCAGACTTCGACGATGAGATCGTCAGAAAGCGCGTTGACGACCGAAACGCCGACGCCGTGCAGGCCGCCCGACGTAACGTAAGCCTTGCCCTCGAACTTGCCGCCCGAATGCAGCGTGGTCATGATGACTTCGAGCGCCGATTTGTTTTTGAATTTCGGATGCGGGTCTACAGGGATGCCGCGGCCATTGTCGCTGACCGCCAGATAGCCGTCGTCGTGCAACTCAACTTCAATGCGCGTGGCGTGCCCCGCGACCGCCTCGTCCATGGAATTGTCGAGGACTTCCGCGAAGAGATGATGCAGCGCCTTTTCGTCGGTGCCGCCGATATACATGCCCGGGCGTTTCCTGACCGGTTCGAGCCCCTCAAGGACCTCGATGTCCTTGGCGGAATAGTCGTCGAAGAGATCGGAATCTTTTTTCTGGGCGGCGCGTTTTGCCATCGGAACTCGCTACATGTGGGACGGGTGAGAGGGAGCCCACGATCTAGCCCGGTTCTGGACCGCGCGCAAAGACTTGGGGAAAAGTCAGCCGCGTTCCGTTTATCTTTTTTGGCCGCCACGGCCTGCGCCCTGGGTGAAGGCCGCCGCGCCCGACGCCGTCTCGCCCGAAGAGATGGTCGCAACGCCGAGGCGCATTTCATTGCTGAGGGCCGCGTCTTCGGAAAGATCCCACTGTTCCAGCGCCGAAAGCCGGTCATGGCGCATGCAGGTCTGGGGCAGGGCGGCGAGGTCTTTGGCGAGCTCCAGCGCAGCGCCGAGCGCGCCGTCTTTGGGCGTCAGGCGATTTGCAAGGCCGATCTCTACGGCTTCTTTCGCGGCGACCGGCCGGCCGGTGAGAATGAGGTCCATGGCCCGGGAATGGCCGATGAGGCGGGGCAGGCGCACCGTGCCGAGATCGATGAGCGGCACGCCGAAGCGGCGGCAGAAAACACCGAAAGCGGCGCCTTCAGCGGCGACGCGCATATCGCACCAGAGCGCCAGCTCGATCCCGCCGGCGACGGCGAACCCTTCGACCGCGGCGATCACAGGCTTGGTCAGCCGCATTCTTGTGGGCCCCATGGGCGCCAGCGTGTTCATCGCCGCGCTTTCGACGGAGAGGTCGCGCTGATCGCCGGCGGCGAGCGCTTTCAGATCCGCTCCGGCGCAGAAATTCCCGCCCGCGCCGGTGAGGACAGCGACGGCGAGATCGTCGTTTGCGTCAAAGTTTTTGAAGATTTGAAACAGCGTCTTCGCCGTTTCGCTGTCGACGGCGTTGCGCCGGTCGGGCCGGTTGATGGTGATGATCAGCACCGGCCCGTCTTTTGTGGTGAGAACGGAAGGTTCTTCGCTCATGGCGCCCATGGTCGGACGGGGCAGCCGCGGGCGCAAGAACAAAACGCAGCTATGGTCAGCCGACCCAGCCGCGTTTTTGACCGGTCAGGGAAAGCCACAGCATCGCCGCGCCGAGAATGACGATGATCGCCGGGAAAATTGCGGCGGAGACGCCAAGCGTTGTGATCGCGCCCATGCCGAACAACACGAAACCCATTTGCACCATGACGGCGACGAGAGATACGGCGAAAAGCGGCGTCGCGAGCTTGTTTCTGAAGGCGAGAAGAACCGCGCCGGCGAGCGCAGCAAAAACCGCGATGGCGTATGCGCCGACCACCCAACCGGGCCGGGTTTCGTACATTGCGCGCTGGGCGTCCGGCATTGCCGCGAGCGTTTCCTCGCTCATGGTGACGTCGCTGTAATAGGCGAAGACGCCGGCAAGCGTCCATAAGATGGCGGCGCCGACCGCGACCTTGAACCATAAAGGCATGGATGGTTTTGAAACAGACATAGGGCTCCCTCCCGTTTGCTGATTTGCTTACGCCTGCGAATACGCTTTTTTGAGCCAGGCCTTGACGTCCTTGTCGACATCGGTGGGCTTTTCGAGCTTCACCCGGTGAGACACCATGGCGTTGAAGCTGCCTGATTTTTCAAGGCGGCCTTTCGCCGGTTCGTCCTTCAGATTGACGCCGAGATCGACGCGGGTTTTCGTCGACGGCTGGACCAGCGCGAACTGTTTATTGCGGCGCAGGCTCACATAGGTTTTCTTCGGCGCGATCTCCACATCCTTGCCAAACGCTGTCGCCGCTTTGATAAGCGCATCATAGACCGGTTTCAGGTCGGCTTTTGCGCCCGCATATTGCGCGGCCACCAGCGCGTCGTCACCGCCCTCGGCGCTGCCGGCATCGCTCTTCAGATATTTATGCGCGACGAGATTGGCGAAGCCGTGAGTGAGGCCGTGTTCGGCTTTCAGGTGCTTGACGACGCCCCCATGTTTTTCTTCGCCTGACTTTTTGGCGATGGCGACCCATTGCTCCAGCGTCTTGCCCGTGTTTGCTTTCAGATTGGCGATCATCGTCGCCGCCTGTTCTTCAGGACTTTTCGCCATGACGTCTCTACCTCAATCCAGCGGCCAGTTTTCGGCGCGCAGGGCCTTCGGCGTCATCGGCGTCATCAGCCCGTAAAGCGCGTTCATCATTCGCGCGCCGAAAGTAACCTTGCCGGTCTCCACATAGGCCTTGAAGTTTTCGACGATGAATTTTGATCCGGCCGCCATGGACTTTTCGCTCTTCGAGCCGGCGACGATATGTTCCGTGACCAGCGAAAACTCCGTGCCGCCATCGACTTCCTGCAAAAGATAGGTGACGGTCGACGCCGGATCGGGGAGAGAGGTCAACTGAAAACTGGTGACGAGTTTGTTTGGCGGGTCCATCTCGATGATGTCGCCAATCACGGCAACGACCTTGTCGCCATTTGACGCCATGCGATATTTGGCGCCCGCCGTCATGCCGGCTTTTGTATCCCAGCGCGCATTCCAGAAAAACGGCCGCGGCGAGGCCGTATTCACAAGCTCCGACCAGACGGTTTCGATCGGCGCGTTGATGACCACGCGATAGACCTGTTTGTCGACATATTTCTTGTCGTCGTTCATCTAGCTCTTCCCCTTCTTGTGTTTGGTTTCATCCTCGTGACGCGCTTCAGCGAGATATTTGAGGCGCGTCATTTGTCCGGCCCAATAGGCGCTGTATTCCGTGGTCCAGCGCTCGTGAATCATCTGGATCGGCGCGGCGTTGAAATAGAGCTTGCGCGTGCGGCCGTCTTTTTCGGAGATGATGAGGTTCGCCTCTTCCAGCACTGCGAGATGCTTCATGACGGCGATGCGGCTGACATCGAATTCGCCGGCGAGCGCGCCAACGCCGATGCCCGGTTCTTCCTTTACGATATCGAGCATGCGTCTGCGGCTTTCATGGGCGAGCGCCTGAAACACGGCGTCCATATCTTTGTCATTCAACATAGGTAACCTGTAAGTTACATAAAATATGCGCGCCGTCAAGACGACGCTCGGCGCCTTCGCTCGGGCTCATTTTACGTTGACAGAATAAGGGGCTGCGGCCAGCGTCCCGCCCGCGATGTACAATCTTGGCGACATATTGGAGACCGCATTGCGCGGCGGGGCGGCGGGGATATCGGTTTTGCTCGCGATCGCCTTGGCAAGCCGTGGGGGCGAAGGAGCGCGGGTTCGCCGGCTCGGAGCCGTCTTTACGGTATCAACGGGGGCTTATGTCTTGCTCGCGGGGGAAGCGTCCCGCGCCTTGTTCGGCCCTGCAATTATTCCGGTCTCGGTTGTCGCCATCTATGGCACCGTGTTTTTCTGGTGGTTCGCCGCGGCGCTTTTCAATGATGCGTTCCGCTGGCGCTGGCAGCATTTCGCGCCGGCTGTCGTGATTCCCATCATGCATATTGGTCACATCTGGGCGCCGCCGGGTTCGCTCGAGAAATTTTTCTGGTACGGACATATCGGTCTGAACAGTATTTTGTTTCTCGACGTTTTGCGGCTCGCGCTCGTTAATGCGTCTGATGACCTGATCAATCCCCGCCGGCGTTTCCGCTTCGCCATTGCTGTCACGGTTGGCGTCTTCGGGCTCATTATCGCCAGCGCTGAAACGATTGAGCGGAATTATCTCCTACCTGATACGCTTCGAATGATGCACGCAGCAGCGGTTTTCATCCTTACCGTGGTCTTTGGCGCATGGCTATTGCGACCGCGCATGGTGTTTTTTGCGCAACCGACGCCCGACCCCGAGACGAGCTGGGACGCCCAGGCGCAGAATGTGTCTGCGGCCGATCGGCCGGCCTATGAACGGCTGATGGACCTAATGAATGACGGCGTCTATCGGCAGGACGGACTGACCGTCGCCAGTCTGGCTGAAAAAGTCGGCGTTCCCGAACATCAACTCAGAAAGCTCATTAACGGCGCGCTGGGCTTTCGCAATTTTTCATCCTTCCTCAACGCCCGGCGGATTGATGACGCAAAGAGCGCGCTTGCCGACCGCGCGAACGCCCGCAAGCAGATTCTCCAGATCGCCCTCGATCTTGGCTATGGGTCCATCGCGCCTTTCAACCGAGCCTTCAAGCAGGCGACAGGCCAGACGCCGACCGAATACCGCAAGGCTGCTCTCGGCAATGGCTCTGAAGCGACCTGATCACATCTGAAAATCACTGATCATTTTCGAAAAAGCCGCATGTTTTCTGGATTTGCGGAGATAAAAGCCGCGTTAGTCGCCAGCTTCTCCTCACCGCAAACGAGGAGAAGAATGTGGAGCATTACGCCAGCCTGATCGAAGCCGCCGATCCCGTCACCGCCGCTATAAGAATATTCCTGCATATTCTACCCCACGATTTCATGCGTTATCTCATAGGGGCGGGCGGGGTGTTTCTTCTGGTGAACGTCCTTTTCGCCGGACGGCTGGCGGGCCGGAAGATCCGAAGCCCAGCCCCAAAGGCGGAACAGATGCGCCGGGAGTTCGCCATCTCCATGCGAACGACGCTGATCTTTGCGCTGTCGGGCGCCGCATCGGTGATGGCGGCTAAATTCGGGCTGATGGACACATATTACTCGGCCGGCGAGCGAGGGTGGGCTTATTTCGCGTTCACGCTGATTACGCTCATTGTCGCTCATGATGCGTGGTTCTACTGGACGCACCGGCTGATCCATCATCCGCGGCTTTTCCGCCGCATTCACCGGACCCACCACAAATCGCACAACCCGTCGCCATGGACGGCCTATTCCTTCGATGTCGGCGAGGCCGTCATCAATGCAGCCTATCTGCCGCTCATTCTTTTTCTCATGCCGACCTCGGTGCAGGCGATCATACTTTTTCTCCTGCATATGATTATCCGCAACGCCATGGGCCATTGCGGGTATGAGCTGTTTCCGAGCCGCCGCGACGGAAGACCGTTATTCGACTGGATGACGACGGTCACTCATCATGATCTTCATCATGCGCAGGCCGGATGGAATTACGGCCTTTATTTTACCTGGTGGGACCGGCTCATAGGCACGGAGCATCCGCTCTATCACGAGAAGTTTGCGGCCGCGGTCCGAAAGCCGCTCGATGGGGCCGCGGTCGCAGCGCTCGGCCGCGAAGCGGCGAAAGTCATCGCATAAAAAAGCGGGGTCCGAAGGGACCCCGCTCTTTCGCATTCGTGCTGAACTGATCAGACGGAATAATACATCGCAAACTCGACCGGGTGCGGCGTCGTTTCAAAGCGAAGCACATCGGCCATTTTAAGATCGATATAAGCATCGATCTGGTCGTCGTTGAAGACATTGCCTTTCTTGAGGAAGGCGCGGTCCGCATCGAGGGCTTCCAGCGCTTCGCGCAAGGAGCGGCAGACTGTCGGAATGTCTTTCAATTCTTCCGGCGGCAGATCGTAGAGGTCCTTGTCCATAGGATCGCCCGGATTGATCTTGTTCTCGATGCCGTCGAGCCCTGCCATGAGCAGCGCGGAGAAGGCGAGATACGGGTTCGCGCCTGGATCCGGGAAGCGCGTTTCGAGGCGCTTGCCTTTCGGCGAGGAGACCCACGGAATACGAACGGACGCCGACCGGTTGCGAGCCGAGTAAGCGAGCAGCACCGGCGCCTCGAAGCCCGGCACCAGACGCTTGTAGGAGTTCGTCAGCGGGTTGGTGAAGGCGTTGATGGCCCGCGCATGTTTGATGATGCCGCCGATATAATGGAGGCAGGTATCGGAAAGATCGGCGTAGCGGTTGCCTGCGAACAACGGCTGGCCGCCTTTCCAGATCGACTGGTGAACGTGCATGCCCGAGCCGTTATCGGCGTAGATCGGCTTCGGCATGAAGGTCGCCGTCTTGCCGTAGCCGGCGGCGACCTGATGGATCACATATTTGTAGATCTGCATGCTGTCAGCCATTTTCGTCAGCGTCGAAAATTTCATGCCGAGCTCATGCTGGGACGGCGCCACTTCGTGGTGGTGCTTTTCAGGCTCAAGGCCCATCTCGCCCATCAGCGCCAGCATTTCAGACCGCATGTCCTGACAGCTATCCACCGGGGGCACCGGGAAATAGCCGCCTTTCGGGCCCGGACGGTGGGCGAGGTTGCCGCCCTCGAAATCTGTGGAGGAATTATAGGGGCCTTCGACCGAGTCGACGGCGTAACCCATATTGTTCTGTTCCGTGGACCAGCGCACGTCGTCGAAGACGAAGAATTCAGCCTCGGGACCGAAAAAGGCGGAATCGCCGATCCCTGAAGATTTGAGATACGCCTCGGCGGCTTTCGCCGTCGTGCGCGGGTCGCGGCCGTAAGGCTGGCCCGTGGACGGTTCGAGAATGTCGCAGAAAATCGACAGCGTTGGCTGCGCGAAGAACGGATCGACGACCGCGCTATTCGTATCCGGCATGAGGATCATGTCGGATTCGTTGATCGCCTTCCAGCCGGCGATGGATGAGCCGTCGAACATGGACCCTTCGGTGAGGAAGTCGGAATCGACCATGGCCTGGTCGAAGGTCACATGCTGCCATTTGCCTTTGGGATCGGTGAAACGAAGGTCAACGAATTTGATTTTTTCGTCCTTGATGCGTTTGAGGACGGCTTCTGCGCTCATGATAAATAAGCCCCTGTTTTGTTTTTTCCGCGACAGCTTGTAATCGGCGTAAGGTGCTCACGCCGGTCGTGTCGCCTTAGTCTGCGTTAAGATTCGGAGCCTGCGCAAGAAATTATTGCGGCGCAACATCGAAAAAGGGCCTGAAATCGCAAAATGTTTCCTCTAAATCCGAAATCAGACGAAAATTCCAATACACAGAGATTTTTATCTAATCCCACAGGGTGTTTTAGGGCGAGGCGCTTCGCAAGGGCGGAAGGTATGACTGCGGGAAAACTTTTCAGCTCCGAGGTTGGGGCGCACTGAATGCGGGTTTGGGTCCTGACCGACGGCAAGGCCGGGGATGCTGTGCAGTGCGCGGCCGTGGCGGCGGCGCTGGGCTTTCCGTTTGAAGAAAGAACGGTTGCGCCGCGCCCGCCCTGGGAGTGGATGGCGCCATGGGGGCCCGTGGACCCGCATGAGGCGCCGGGACGGGAAGGCGGGCCGCTCCAGGGGGCGTTCCCTGACATTGCGATCATTTCCGGCCGCCGGGCAGTCCCCCATGGACGAGCGCTGCAAAAGGCGAGCGCGGGCGCGGTCAGGCTCGTCATGCTGAAAGACCCCCGTTTCGCGCGCGAGGCGCCGGACGTCATTTGGGCGCCGACGCATGATCAGCTTGAGGGAAGGAATGTTTTTTCGACGCTGACGACGCCGCACGGTCTTGGGGGGGCTTTGGCGAAGCCCGGCGTCCCCTGCGCGGCGATTGCAGAGCTTCCAAGGCCGTTTCTGGGCGTTGTGCTTGGCGGTCCCTCGGGCGGCGCCGACTATTCCGTTGCGGCAGCGCGCGATCTCGCAGGACGGCTTTCGAATGCCGGCAAGGACTATGCGGCGATCGCGGTCACGCCGTCGCGCCGCACGCCTCAGGATTTTCTTGCGGCCATCAGGCGTCACCTCGTTCACGACAGTGTCTTTGTCTGGGACCGGCAGAGCGATAATCCGTACCGTGACATTCTTGCCCATGCGGGCGCTATCGTCGTCGCCGGCGATTCGCACAATATGGCGAGTGAGGCGCTCGCGTCGTCCGCGCCTGTTTATATCTGGCGGCCGGAAGACATCGCTCCGAAGATCGACTGGTTTGTCGCCCAGATTGTAGGGCAGGGGGATGCGCGCCTGTTTGAGAATGAAGCCCCGTTTTTTGCCCGGAGGCCCATCGACGCGACGCCAGAAATCGCCGGAGAAATCAGGAAGCGGCTGGGGCTTTAGAGGTCTTTCAACGCCGCGGCGTGCGCTTTCGCTTCTTCAACATAATGGCCGGCGCCAATCACGGCGTATTTGTCCTCGCCTTCCTTGAGGTCGCGGAATTTCTTCGCGGGCATGCCGGCCCACATTTCACCGGCGGGAACGATCTTTTTGGGCGACAAGAACGCTCCGGCGGCGAGCATGGCGCCGGTTTCAACCACCGATCCGTCGAGCATGGTCGCGCACATGCCCACAAAGCCTTCGTCTTTCACCGTCGCCCCGTGCAACATGCATTTATGGCCGATCAGCGCGTTCTCGCCGATGATCGTTGGCAAGCCGCCCCAGGCCGGGTCGTCCACATGAATGATCGTGCCGTCCTGCACGTTCGAGCCCTTGCCGACAACGATCTTGTTGACGTCGCCGCGCAAGACGCACCCATACCAGACCGAGGCGTTTTCATGCACCTCCACATCGCCGGCGATAACGGCCCCTGGGGCGATAAAGGCGGTTTCATGGATTTGCGGGTGTTTATCGCCGATGGCGAAAATAAGCGGTTTCATGGGCTTTGCGGTTTCTCTTTCGTTTCGCCGCAACCCTGTCACGCCGGTGCCCAGGGCGCAATGGAGCGTAACAGCGCGCACTGTCAAGCGACAGTCGAGATCTTACGCAAAGGAAAAGGCAAGGTAACGTTCATGCCCCACACATGACTTGCCGCCAATGCCGGCGCGTCAGGAAAGTGGCCAGTTTGGACGAAGAAAGGTTTCAAGCGAAGATGTCGCCGCTTGCCAAAAAGGGCTTTGCCACGCCCAGAAACAAAAGAGTTTGCTCAGAAAAATGAGAACAAGCCCTGTGACTGTAGCGGAATGTAGACGTCCCAGCACTTTTACATCGAGTGCGATCAAAAGCAGCAGCATGAATGATGGATATAACAAGGCCGCAAAGACTGACGTATCGAGGCCGTTGACGCCCGGAAGCCAGCCCATGCGAACCGTAGCGGCCTCGACAAGAAAAAGCGTCAACAGCGACATGTAACGCCTGTGATGATCGCTTTTGTCAGGAAGACTCCGTAACGCCAGAAACAAAAAAACCGGCCCAAGAACGAGGGCGGAAACTTGAAGCGAGAAAAGCTTCCCAAGAAAGACATCGACTGGCGGCGGAACCGGTTTGACGAGATTGTTCAATGACAGCATCGCCATTGTCGCCAGAGCGATGGTCAGCCAGACGATTCCAATCCGTCCGAGAACCCGGTGCCAGTGCTGTTTTCCGGACGCAATTAAAAGCGCCTGAGTCAAGAAGATGGAAAGCCAGCCCATCATCAGCACAGCGTGTGCGTGAACATAGAGCGGGATTTCCAAATAACCGTGTCCGAGCGATGAGAAAAACCCCGGTCCAAACCCGGCAACGCCATAGGCAAGCGGCGCAAGCGCCAGCGCTGCGAAATACTTCGCCTCCTGTCTGTTTGAAACTGCTTTAGTGTTCATGCCCCCGTCCGTCCCCGCTTGCGGGCGCTTTGCTTAGCATGGTTCGTTTTAAGGCCCTCGGTAATTTTTGAGGCCATTCAAAGGCTCTGCCTTGATACCATCGATGTGAGACTTACGCCTTCACCGCATCGGGCTGGTTGTCAGGATGCGCTTTGATAAAGGCGGGGTGTTCCTGGCAGCGTTCGTAAATCTCGTTCATTTTCTTAAAGCCCCCGATTTCCACATTAAAACGTTTTGCGGCGAAAACTTGCGGAATAAGCACGCAGTCGGCGAGACCCGGAACATCGCCGACGCAATAATCGCCGGCCGTGCGCGCGAGCATTTTTTCGACCGCCGCCATGGCGCCGCCGGGCCAGCGGTTCATCCACTCGGCCATAGAAGGTGCATCGAAACCGCATTCTTCCTTCAGATATTTCTGAATGCGCAAATTGCCGAAGGGCTGGGCTTCGCTGGCGATCGCCGCGGCGATGGCGCGCGCATGGGCGCGGGGGACGGGATTGCCCGGAAGAAGCGATGGCCCGCCCCGGGTCTCTTCAAGATATTCGATGATCGCAACGGACTGTGTGAGGAGGGCGCCGTCATCGGTCTGGAGTGTAGGCACTAATCCAAGCGGATTTTTCTCCAGATAGGCGTCGCTCCTTTGCTCGCCTTTCAGGAGATTCACCGGCTCATAGTCATAGTCGAGATTTTTGAGCGCCAGCGCGATGCGCACCCGATAGGTCGCGCTGGAACGCCAATAACCAAAGAGTTTCATGGAATTATCGGTCCCTGGCCGCTGTTTGGAAACTGTCCTTGCCTGAAATTAGTAACATATGTTACTAAATAGGCCAGATCATAATCCAGCCCCGAAAGGAATAGCCATGGCCGACCTTTTCGAAAACCCGATCGGAACCGACGGCTTTGAGTTCGTCGAATATACGAGCGGCAATCCAGACGAGCTTGCCGCCCTGTTCGAACGCCTCGGCTTTACAGCCGTGGGCAAGCACCGTTCGAAAGACGTCATTCATTACCGTCAGGGCGACATCAACTTCCTGTTGAACCGCGAACAGACCGGCCAGCCGAAGATTTTCTGCGGCGCCCATGGCGCCGGCGCCAACGCCATGGCGTTTCGCGTGAAGAACGCCCAGCATGCTTTCGAGGAAGCGGTGAAACGCGGCGCCAAGCCGATTGAGGCGAAAGCCGGTCCCATGGAGTTGAACATCCCGGGGATCGAAGGCATTGGCGGTCTCAATGTTTATCTCGTCGACCGTTACGGCGCACGTTCGATTTACGATGTCGACTTCGAACCGATCGAAGGCGCCGACCCGTCGAAAAACGATGCAGGCCTCACCTATATCGACCACCTGACGCACAATCTGCACCGCGGCAATATGGACAAGTGGGCGGCATATTACGAAAACATCTTCAATTTCCGCGAAATCCGCTATTTCGACATTGAAGGCAAAATGACGGGCCTGGTCTCGAAAGCGATGACCAGCCCGTGCGGTAAAATCCGTATTCCGCTGAATGAAAGCCGGGATGACAAATCCCAGATCGAGGAGTTCCTTCAGCGCTATAACGGCGAAGGCATCCAGCATATCGCGCTGGGGACCGGTGATATCTACGAAACGGTTGAAGAGCTGAGGAAGCGCGACATTCCGTTTCAGGACACGCCGGACACCTATTACGAAAAGGTCGATGAACGCGTCGGCGATCACGGCGAAGACCTTGAGCGGCTGAAGAAAAACCGCATCCTCATCGACGGCGCCCCGACGCAAGGGCAGGGACTTCTCCTGCAGATCTTCACTCAGGACGCCATCGGTCCGATTTTCTATGAGATCATCCAGCGCAAAGGCAATGAAGGCTTCGGTGAAGGCAACTTCAAGGCGCTGTTCGAATCCATCGAAGAGGATCAGATTCGCCGCGGCGTCCTGAAAGAATCTGCGTAAAGTCCGCTTATGACAGTCGCCTGCGTATCGCGAAAAGCCAAGCCCGGAACCAGGCGCAAGCTCGTCCTTGACGAGTTTGCGCCTTACCGCATCGTTGCGCTTGGCCATGCGGTGTCAGGCAGGCTGGCGCGCGCCTATCGCGACGAGAACATCACCATTCCCGAATGGCGCGTGCTCGCCGTGATTGGCGAGGCGGATCGCGTCGCCGCCCGCGACGTCGTAAGGCGTACGCCCATGGACAAGATGACGGTCTCGCGCGCAGTGACGAGCCTTGAACAGAAAAGCTTTGTGAGCCGCGCGCCGGACGAGAGTGACCGGCGCGTTTCCATGCTGTCCCTCTCGCCGGAAGGGCGCAAGGTGTTCGACCGCGTTTCGGCGCTGGCGCTTGCTTACGAAGACGATCTGCTCTCGACGCTCGAGCCGGACGAGGCCGCAGCTTTTCGTCTGGCGCTCGAAAAGCTTGAAGCCCGCGCTCATCTGGATGACAAAAGCGGCGGCGCCGAGTAATTCGCGCCTTTGCCTGGTCGCAGATGAGAGAGCCATGTCGGCGCGGGAGATTGCAGCCCTGGAAGAGAATCTGTGGTCGAACTGGTCTCAGTTCGGCGGTCCCGAGGGCTGTGCCTTCACCAGAACAGAAAAAGTCTGCAGGCTCGACACGCCGATCGCGTCGCTTCCCTATAATGGCGTTTTCAAATTCAGCGTTGAGGAGACCGAAGCCGACGCCGAAATCGATGCGCTCATGCATCATTATGAAAAGCGCGGCGTTGACCATCTCTGGGTTATTCACCCGACGGCGTCGCCAACGGATCTTGACGAGAGGCTGAACCGCCGCGGCTTTCGCGAAGCGGAAAACTGCACGGGCATGATCGCCGGTCCGGAAGAACTCAAAGGATCGGATGCTTTGCCGGATGGCCTTGTCATCCATGAAGTGGGCGCCGAGCACAAAGATGTGGTTATGGAAATGGTGGCGTCTCGCTGGCAGGTGCCAAGCGAGGCTGTCATGCATTTGCACGCCTTTTATCAGATGATTTGCAGCCCTACGGGCGGAAGAACCATGCGCGGCTGGCTTGCTTTGCTTGACGGTCACCCCGTCGGCAAGGCGTTTACCCATCGAAACAACGGCGTTATCGGGCTTTACGGCGTCGCCACCAAACCGGAGGCGCGCGGAAAAGGCGTGGCGGCGGCGCTCTGTCTGCGGGCTTTGCAAGAGTCGGTGATGAGCAATGACGACCTGCTTGTGCTTCATTCATCGCCGATGGCGGAAAATCTTTATCGCAGAATGGGCTTTCGATCAGTCGCCCCATTTCGCATTTTTGCAAGAGACGGGGCGTTTCATGTCTAGCCTTCGAGATTTCGCAGCAGCTATGGCGACAGCGTAATGGGATTGGCGCGTCTGAAGACTGTCGTCTCTGCGTTTTTTCTCATTACGCTCTCCGCATGCGTCTCTTTTCCCGGCGCGCCGCCGGCGGAGTTTGCACCGCGCTTTGAAGAAGATGGCTTTCATTCCATCGACGGCGCCGTTCTCGGGCTTCAAAGCTGGCGGGCTGACAATCCGCGCGCCATCGTCGTCGCCCTGCACGGGATGAACGATTATTCGCACATGTATGACGACCCGGCTCAGTTCTGGGCGGAGAAGGGCGTCACCACCTACGCCATCGATCAGCGTGGCTTCGGGCGCTCCCCGGAATTCGGGCATTGGGTCGGAGAGGAGACGATGATTGCGGATGTGCGCGCCGCCGTCGCGGCTGCGCGGCGCATGCATCCCGGTCTTCCCGTTTTCGTTATCGGCCATTCCATGGGGGCCGGGGTTATTCTGGCGGCCGAGGCGCAGGCCCCGCTCGGAGCCGACGGGATCGTTCTCGCGGCGCCTGGCGTGTGGGGCGGGGCGGCGCTGCCAGTTCCCTATCGGCTGTCGGCCAATATCGCCGCAACTTTTGCGCCCGGCAAAACGCTGACCGGCGAGCGGGCAGAGCGTCAGGCGACGGACAATATTGACGCCTTGCGCGAAATGGGGCGCGATCCTCTCGTGATCAAGGAAACACGCCTCGACGCCATACTCGGCGTCACGCGGGTCATGGGATCGGCCTATGGCGGCGCGGATGAGGTGCGCGGCGCCATTCTCTTTCTCATAGGTGAAAAAGACGAGATTATTCCGTTAAAGGCCATGGAAAAAACGGCCATGCGGCTTTCCGGCGACGTCACCTTCCGCCGCTATCCTGAAGGCTGGCACATGCTGTTCCGCGATCTGCAGGCGGAAACGGTCTGGCGCGACGTCGCGGATTGGATCGGTGAGCGAATCGAGGCGGCGCAGAACCAAGACTGACTGTCATCAAAATTCGGCAATGGGCGACTAAAGACATCTCTCAACGAACGGAGAGAGTGATGCCCCGGCAAGAAACCGCGCGTTGGTCGGTTGTTGTTCCCTATTATAATGAGCGGAATTATCTGCCTGCGATGCTGGCCTCGCTGAAAGCGCAAACCGTGCGGCCTTTGGATCTTATTTTGGTGGACAACGCGTCCACCGATGGGTCGCCCGATATCGCCCGCGCCATGCTTGCCGACGCCGATGGCGTCGACGCTGTTTTTCTGCACGAGCCGACGCCGGGGCAGGCGGCGGCGTTGGAACGGGGGATAGCGCAAACGTCTACGGAGTTCACGGCGATCTGTGACGCCGACACGCTTTATCCGCCGGACTATCTTGAGCGCGCTGAGGCGCTTTATGATTCACAAGGCCTTGATGTCGCCGCGATCCTGGCGACGCCGCTTTACGATGCGCCGGATTGCTTGGACAGCAAACTGCGAAGTCTGAAAATGCGGATTGTGCCGCATATCTTGCGCGGCCAGTGTCATACGGGCGGCTATGCGCATACTTTTCGCACGGAGGCGCTGAAACATGCGGGCGGTTATTCGCGAAAAGTCTGGCCGCATCTGCGCAAGGATCACGAACTGATCCATCGCATCTGGAAGGAGGGGCGCATTATTCACGCGCCAAATCTCTGGTGCCGTGCGAGCGACCGCCGCAGCACTGTTCTGCAACAGCGCTGGAAGTTGTTTGAACGCGTTCTTTATCATGCGACGCCGTTCTTTTTAAAAGACTGGTATTTCTATCGTTTTCTGGGACCACGCATGGCCGCCCGCGCTCATGATGAAGTGCGCCTGCGTGAGCGCCCCTGGGAAAATGTCGGTGAGGGCGCGGCGCCGTTGCGGTGACGGTTTATCAGCTCGCCTGCGCGCGCGGGTTTTGCGGTTGTTCGAGAAGCCCTGACAGTTCTTCGCCGGCGCGTTTTTTGAGCGCTTGCGGGTAAATCTCGAAAAGTAGTTTCTCAAAGGTTTTGGGCCAGGAGAAATTCTCGCGCGCATGAGTTCGCGCACGTTTACCCATGCCGGACAAACGGTCCATCCAGACAGCAGCGATATTGGCGCTCATGGCGTCGGCGTCGCCGCAAGGGCCCAGGCGTCCAAGCGCCGGCGGCACGCGGTCGATCATCGCGCCGGCTTTGACGCCGACCACGGGAAGGCCCGCCGCCTGCGCTTCAATCACCGAAATGCCGAAGGTTTCATTCTCCATGCCCGAGACATAAATGTCGGAAGAGGCGAAATAAGCGGCAAGCGTTTCGCGGTCGTCTACAAAACCTGGAAAATGTACGTTCTCGCCAGCGCATTCCTGCATCAGAGCGATACGATCCTTGCCGTCGCCGAGCATCAGAAGGGCAGCGTTCCAGCTAGGCGGCAATTTGCGAAAAGCCTCCACGACGAGGCGGGCTTTTTTCTCGTAGTCGACGCGGCCGGCGTAAACCAGCAGCGGTGCGGTCGGCGCCACACCGAGCTTTGCGCGCAACGCCTCGCTGCGGCGCGCCTTGTTGAAAAGGCTCGTGTCCGCGCCGAGCGTCAAAATCTGTGGTTGTTCCAGTCCAAGCGCGCCGAAATGTTCGGCGGCCATTTGCGTCAGCGTATAGAACGCGTCAAACCGGCCATAAAGATTCGCCGCATAGCGATAGGCGAGACGCCGGACTTGCCGAGCGGCAAACGCGCCGGCGCGGGGCGCCAGATAGCGTTCTACATAAACGCTTGGAAAATCGGTATGATACCCGGCCACAAGCGCTGTCGCCGGGTGGCGGCGGCGATAATAAAGCGCCGTCCAGGGCAGGTTGTAGGCGTCCTGACATTCGATCACGTGGGGCCGGGTCTGGCGAAACGCCTCAAGGACCGCCTTGCTCCGAAGAAGCAACCTGTAATTTGGGCTGCCAGGCACCTGCGGCGACGCAATCTCGATGGTGGTTGCGCGCCCGTCACGGATAATCCGGTCGCGTTCGCCCGGCACGATCAGACAATGATTGGCGCTCGTGCGATCGAGAATGAATCGGCGTTTTTCCAGAAGATAGGTTTTCACCCCGCCGCCCTGGGCGGCATATGATTGTGTAAGATCACAGAGCGTGAGGGCCGCCTGATGTCCTGACACGAAATTTCGCCCCGCCTGCCGTTACGCCAACCCCTCCGGCTTTGTGACGCCGGGATTGCTTTTCCATCAAGGAAAGTTTTTGTGACAAAAGCGCAATTGATGCGGAACCGCTGAATATGGCGTTGCTTTCGACAAGTCTTGATACGGAATAATGTGAAGAAAAATATATCTTTGCGCCGGGCGATGATTCGGCTCGGTAAAAAAGAACGCATTTAGTGCGCAACCAAAGCTTGGCGCGGCTTTTCACGCGAATGTCATATGCAGGCGCCATACTGGCGGGGACGAATCAAGGGGAGGCGCGCGATGCCTTTCAAAAACACGCTTGAGCGCCTGGGCGACGCATTGGGGCTCCTGATTTTGATTGCCGGGCTCCTGTTCGGCGCTAATCTTTTAAGGGCTGGGCGCCGTGACGTTATTGCAGAACGGCGGGGCTCTTCTACGGCCGCCCGCCCATCAGCAGCGCCGCGTCGCAGGCTGACGCCCGCCGTTTAGCATTTTTTGTGTGACAAGCAGAAACGCCGCGGACGCTTTTAGCGTCATCGCGGCGTTCCAATATGGCAGCGCGAAACTAGAGACTCGGCGCGCTAGACCCGTTGCAACGGTTCAACTCCGGACTGGCATGTGAGGGGAGCTGGCCCGGCGCATAGAAGAGCGTGTTTCCTCGTCGCAACATGGCGAGTTATAGGCGAGCATGTTTAATGAACTCTTGCCGGGCCAGAGGCTCTGCACTTGATCGGGAAAGCCCTTCGTTCTTCGCTGACAACGCAAAAAAAATCGCCGGGGACGCGCTTTCCGCATCCCCGGCGAAGATGGCTGACTGTGCAGCTTGACGCTCTCAAGCTTAGTTTTGCGCCAGGATCTGTTCGAAGGTGCTTTCCACCTTGCCGCTGGGGGAGACGAACTCCTTGCGGGTCAGGCGGTCGTCATTCCGAGCGGCCGCATCGAAGAGCTTGCGCGCTTCCTGTTTGGTAATGTTGTTCGCCTGAGACACGAAGTTCACATATTCGCGTTCCGCGATCCATCCATTGTTGTCCGTGTCGATCATGGCGAATTCGCTATCGTCAGAGACATATTGGCTCGCCTCTTCGGCGCTGCGGGCGGACGCTGTCCGCTGGCCATTATTGTCGTCTTGTCCATCTTGCATATCGCGGCTTTGCCGCGTGGCCTCACGGCTGTTGCTTTTGTTTTGCGATGCTGACGCCTGCTGTTTGCTGTTCTGATTCTCGCCATTCTCCAGCACATAAATCGCCTCAGCCGACAATTCGGTTTCGTCGAACAGGCTCGAATCCAGCGTTCCGGCGACGGTGATGCGGTCGCCTTCCTTGATCTGCTGCCAGCCGTAATTGTCGAGCGGGTTGTAGCTGAGATCCAGCGTGTCGACGGACACTTCTGCGCCATTCGAGGTGAGGGTCAGTTCGCGGCCTCTGATGTCCGTCACTTCGCCCTGCATGGTGATCCAGGTTTCTTCCACCGCGTCCGGGTTATAGGTGTCATAGAAGAAGAACGTCGTTGGATTGTTGTCGCCGCTATATAGCGTCGATTGGCTGCGCGAATAGATATGGCCCGCATCCAGCACTTCGCCTTCCCAAAAATCCCGGTCCACTTCGCCATAGACGGTGACGTTTTCACCGGGCGAAAAACGCGCTTCGTAATTCGGGTCGGAAAACAGCTCGTCATGCTCGACTTCAATGACGCCATTACCATAATCCATCATGAAGCTGTCGTCTTCAACGGACGTGACCACGCCGCTGACCGTCGTCCAGTCGCCTTCATCGGCGTAGGAGATTTGTGCGGCGGCGGGCGTTGCGGCTGCAATTGCAATAGCGGAGGCCGCCAAAGTTTTTAGAGCGGACATAATTTCCATACCTCATCATTATCTGATGCGGCGATGCTAAGCGGGGCGCAGCGCGAGAGGCGCGCATCCGCGAAACTTATTCATCTGACAAAGCGGACAATGCATCGCCGCGTTAAAGCTTCGTCACTTTAACCAATGAAAATTAGCGCATGTCGTTCCGACGATGTCTGGATTTTTTCGAGCTTGTGTCTGTCCCCGCGCATAGAAGCGCGCCAATGTAAGCCACCGCACGTAAGTGGAGGCGGCTCACATGTGCAAAGCGATCTCGTTCAGCGATGTATGGCGCAGGCGCCGCCGCCTTTTTTCTCGAAATATTGCTGATGATATTCCTCGGCGCGCCACCATGGTCCCAGAGGCTCGATCTTTGTGGCGATAGGGCGCGCGTGACGGCCAGAGGCGTCTTCGGCGGCCCGGGATTTTTCAGCCGCTTCGCGTTGTGCGTCATTCACCGTGAAGATCGCGGTGCGATACTGATCGCCCACATCGGGTCCCTGGCGGTTCACCTGTGTGGGATCGTGGCTCGCCCAGAAAATTTCGAGCAGCTTTTCGTAGGAGACGACAGCGGGATCGAACTCGACTTTCACCGCTTCGGCGTGACCGGTGCCTTTGCGACAGACCTGCTCGTAAGTGGGATTTTCCACGTGGCCGCCCGTATAGCCGACCTCCGTGGCGACGACGCCGTCCGTCTCGCGAAAGACCTGTTCCACGCCCCAGAAGCAGCCGGCGGCGAATACAGCGGTCTCGGTCATGTCAGTCTCCTGTCTTGTTGACGACATCATAAAGGGCTGAAGCGCTGTTGTCGCAAGTCCTCTTCACGTCTTTGTGGTTCTTCTAATCCAGTCGAGGAAGTTGGCGCTGGAACCTTCCTCGGCGACGGGCAGGGCGGCGACGCAGGGCTCGTCATAAGGATGGAGGGCGATGATCCGGTCCCGGGCGGCGTTGGCCGCGGCCGCCGTCGTTTTGACAATCAGCGGCGTTTCAAGGCCGATCTCCACCTTGCCCTCCCATTCATAGACGGAGCGCATTTCCGCATGAATATTGACGCAGGCGGCGAGGTTCTCCTCGATAAGCGCGCGGGCGATGCGCGCCGCCGTCTCGGCGTTTGGGGCGGTCACATAGAGAAATACGATTTCCGACATCGGTCACTCCCGGGGCGTCTCCCGTCCGTCCGCGTCTCGAAGGGCCCCGGTCGAGGACCCCATTGCGAAGGGGGGCGGCTCAGGCCTAAACAGCATCAGGCAATATGGATAGGCGCGAGTCTCTCGCGCTTCAGGACGATGCGCAAGCTCGATCATAAACGCGCGCTGGTGCTCTTTTCCGGCGGGCAGGATTCCTCGATTTCCCTCGCCTGGGCGCTGGACCGTTACGCCCATGTGGAGACGGTGGGCTTTATCTACGGACAGCGCCATTCGGTGGAGCTCGGCGCCAGGCTCAGCGTGCGAAAGGCCATGACCGATGCGTTCCCGCGCTGGGCCGGCAAGCTGGGCGAGGATACGCTGGTGGATGCGAGGGGCCTCAAGGATCTCGGCGAGACCGCCATGACCCATGAAACGGCCATCGTTCTGGGCAATGACGGTCTGCCCACAACATTCGTGCCCGGACGAAATCTTGTGTTCCTGTCGCTTTCGGGGGGGCTCGCCTATCGCCGCAATCTCGGGGTTCTGGTCGCCGGCATGTGCGAAGCGGACTATTCCGGTTACCCGGACTGCCGCGAAACCGCGCTTGCGGCGCAGACCGAGGCTTTGCGCCTCGGCATGGATGCGAATTTCATGCTGGAAACGCCGCTCATGCATATCGACAAGGCGGAAAGCTGGCGTCTTGCGGAAAGGACCGGCGGAGAAAAACTCGTTGCGCTGATTAATGAGCACAGCCACACCTGTTATCGCGGCGTGCGTGCGGCGCGCCATGATTGGGGCTATGGCTGCGGCGAATGCCCGGCGTGCGAGCTCCGCGCCCGGGGCTGGGCCGGTTATCGCGGGCGCGAGGCCAGTTGAAGCTTTCGCCGCAACACCATGCCGGGCCGCTTTACGCGTTCTATTATGGCGGGCAGTTCGTTCTACTCGGCATTCAGTTGCCGTTCTTTGCGGGCTGGCTGGCGCTGCAGGGCTTTGACGCTTCGGAAATCGGCTGGATCACCGGCGCCTCGCTGATTGCGCGGCTGCTGTTCGGCCCGTTCGTCGCCTATTGGGCCGATCATCAGGCGGATGAGCGCCGGTCTTTGCGCATTGTCACCTTTTTCTTCGCGCTGGGCGCCGCCGGCTTGCTGATTGCGCCGGGCAAGGTTCTCATCGGCGCCTCCGCCGCGCTGATGATGTGGTGTTTCGGGCTTTTGGTTCCACTCACCGATACAGCGGTCCTGCGCGCCGACCGCAATGGCCTTTTACATTACGGTCAGACGCGCGCGGCGGGATCGGTATTCTTTCTGGCGACGAATATTCTCGGCGGCGCGTTCCTGGCGCAGGCGGGCGTTATTGCAGCGGCGCCGGCCATGGCGATCGCAGCGTCATTTGCGTTCGTGATGACGTTCCTCCTGCCGGCGGGCGCAGGTCATCGCGGCGGGGCGAAGCCGGTCTCCTGGCGCGAGGCGCCGAAGCTCGTTTCCAGTCCGGTGTTTTTGATCGCGCTCGCCTCGGCGGGACTCATTCAGGGCGCGCACGCGGTTTACTACGCCTTTTCTTTTTTGCGCTGGGAACAGCTCGGCTATTCCACCTTGGTCATCGGGTGCCTCTGGGCGACGGGCGTCATCGCCGAAATTTTTTTGCTGACGCGCGCGCGTGGCCTCGCCAGGCGCTTCGGGCCGGCGACCATGCTCGCCCTTGGCGGCGTCGCCGCAGCGGTGCGATGGATTGCAATCGGGCTGGAGCCGCCGCTGCCGGTGCTGTTTGCGGTGCAACTCATGCATGCGCTGACCTTCGCCAGCGCCTATCTCGGCGCGATTGAGTTTCTTGACAGGGCGGTTCCCTTGCGCCTCGTCAATACCGGCATGACGATCATGTCGACCACCGGGGTCGGCGCGGTCACGGGCGTCGCCACCGTCATCGCCGGCTATGTCTGGAACGGCGCCGGGCCGGCGCCGGCTTACTTCATGATGGCCGCCATGGGCGCGGGGGCGTTTTTTCTGGCGCTGATATTGCGGCGGGTATGGGATGGCGGAAAGCTGTTCGAATAAAGTTCCGCGTTTCAAACACCGGCTGTATGCGCGCCGTCCCAGTTTTCAGGCAGACCTTTTTCGGCGTAGCGCTTGATGCGTTCTTCATAAATGTCGAAGAGGGCGATCTTGGCGCCGGGCGATGACTTCGCTTTTTCCAGATTGGCGCGCGCCGCAGTCATGTCGCCTGAACGATAGGCGGCGAGGAGCTGGCGGTGTGCGTCGTCGAGCGCGCGGAACGCCTTCGACGATTTGATGAAGGGATTGCCGATCAGCGCATAGATGGAAACCGGCCGTTTCTCGCCGCGCAGGCGCAGCTTGTCGAGCTCAAGAAACGCGAAGTGGTGATGCGTTTCCTTATAGACCTGCTCGTCGCAGATCATGGCGGGGCCGTAAAATTCCGACTGGCTTCTCAAGAAAGCGGCGCGGTCGACGGCCGGGCCTACGGCGGAATAGCGGTTATTGCGGCCATGGCCCATGGGGCCCACGAAACAGGAGCCTGTGGCGATGCCGATGGCGAGATGGATTTGCATGCCCCGCGTGCGGCTCGACGCATCGAGATCGGCGTTGACCTTATCCATGCTTTCGATGAGCCGCAGGGCTGCGGCGCATCCTGCCTGCACATGGTCGGCGGTTTCTAACGGCGCATTGAAATAGGCGAAGAGCCGTCCGCCTTCCGCCTGGTCCGCGGCGCCCCCGGCGTCGATAATGGTTTGCCGCAGATCGAGGGACGCTGCTGCGAGCAGTTTGGTGATGTCGTCCGGCAAATTCTCCATGGTGCGCAGATCTTCATCGGCGATCCGCAATTCGCAGGCGAGGACAGTGATCTCCCGGCGCACGCCTTTCAAAAGGTCGCTGCCGGCTTCCTCCCGCAGGCGCTTCATCGCCGGTTCCGGCAGGGTGTCGTGGAAAGAGCCGCGCAGATTGTCGTCGCGCAACACGCCGCCAATGGACTTGCCGCCCGCGACAGAAAAGGCGCCGAGGAAAAGTGCAACCGCCGGCGGGATTGGATTCAACAGAAGGTCGCCAAAAGCGAAGGCCATATATGCGCCGAGCAACAGGATGACTGACGCCAGCGCGGCGAAGCCGGCGGCTTTCCAGAAGGCGAGGCGTTGCGCGATCATGATCGCCGCGGCCCCGAACAGCATGACGGCAAGGGCCTCGATATAACCGGCCCAGCCGGGCCGTTTCGGCGCCTCGCCGGAAAGAATCTGCGCCGCCGCCAGCGCATGAGCCGCGGCCGGCGCCATGGTTCCGCGCGCCGTGCGCACCGGCGTTCCGAGTTCGGTATCGAGACCGATCAGGACGACAGCATCTTTCAACTGCGCGTTCGATCCGGCGATGGTCGCAGGCGCGCCGTTGAAGCCGGACAAGAGCCGCGATGCAGAGGTTGTCGGCACGGAGATGTTTTTCGGCAGGTAAAGCCGCAGCGACGTGGTGTCCGATACGGGCAGTGTTTTTCCGCCGAGGGAAAGGCTGTCGACCGTGCGCCCTTGCGCGCTTGCGCCTGAGGCGCTGACCGCCGCTGTCACTGTCGCATCGTCCGCAGCAAGACGCGCCGCTTCAAGCGAAAGCGCCGGCGCAGGCGCGCCGGCCAGCGACCAAAGCAGCGGCGTGCGGCGCAGGACGCCGTCGCTGTCGCTCGTCAATGAGGACACGGATGGCTGAGCCGCGCGCGCGAGGTCTGGATTGATGGCGTAGAAATAGCGTGCGGCGGGAAGGGCGAGATAATCGGCCCCCCCTGTGTTCAGCCAATTTGCCTGCTGCGTGTCCGTGCGCAGGAAGGAGGCGGTGCGGTTCGGGTCCGACGGCGCGGTGAGGGAGACCGCGACTGCGCCGTCCACACCGCCGAATGATTCTGCTAGGCGCTCATCGGTGCGGGGCAGGAGGGCGAGTTGCTGGGCGAAAACCTCGTCACGGGCCCCCGAAAGCCAGAATTCGCCGATGGTCTCCGGCGAGAGGGGGTCGGGCGCATCCACGGCCTCGGTGAGAATAACGCCCTTGGCGCCGGCGGCGCCCGCCGCCTCGACAATCTCCGCCAGCACCGTGCGCGGCCATGGCCAGGGGCCGACCGCGTCGACGCTTTCCCGGTCGATCAGCACCAGGTGAAAATTTTCCACAGCTTCACCGTCTGCGGGGTCAAGCCGTTGAAAATAATCGAAAAGCCGCTCCCGCCAGCGGGCGTCCGGCGACTGCGCGCCGGCCAGCGCGCCGAGCGCGATCACGGCGAGAGCGCCCGTCACCAGAAGAAGCGGGAGCGCCGTCAGCCACTGAAACGGCTTGGAAAACATGCGTCTGGTCAAGAAAGACCCCTTCCACTCCACCGGAATAAGGGCTTAGGCCTTCGCTCGCGCCTTGCAAGTCCTTATTCAGGATGAATTTATTATCCTGCTTTAAACCATAACACTGCAAGGGCTGGGCCGGGCCTGAAGTCCCTTAAGGAAGCGTTAACCATGGCGGATTCGTCGGCGCATTTCGATATTGATATGACACAGGGAACCCTGAAATTGGTTCCCCAGGGGGATTGGCGCGCGCGCTTTCTGGGTGCGCTGGACGACGATCTGCGCAATTTCGCCGATGATTCGGTGGGCCGCGACTTGGTGGTCGACATGTCCCATGTGGACAGGCTCGACACGGTCGGCGCGATGATGCTGCAGCGGACCATGCGCACCTGTTCGGGCCGCGGGGAAGGGTCGGAGTTTACCGGCGCCAGCGAGGCGCATGCCGCCCTGCTCGCTCAGGTCGAGGACCATCTCAACCCCTGCCATGTGGAGCCGGAGCATGGCAATCCGTTCCTCGCCGTGATTGAGCGTCTCGGCAAGGGCGTCGTCGACGCTTACTACGCCGCGCTCGAAGTCATGAGTTTCATCGGCCTGACGCTGGCGACCGCCATGCGCGTCATCGCCAATCCCATGAAGATGCGTTGGACGTCGACGGTCTATCACATGGAAGAGGCGGGGATGAACGCGATCCCCATTGTCGGCCTGATGTCGTTCCTCATCGGCGCCGTGGTCGCCTTTATGGGCGCCAAGATCCTGCGCATGTTCAACGCTGATATTTTCACCGTCGAACTGGTGGGCATTTCCGTGTTGCGCGAATTCGGCGTTTTGCTGACGGCGATTTTGATCGCCGGCCGGTCGGGCAGCGCTTTCACGGCGCAAATCGGCTCCATGAAAATTCGCGAGGAGATCGACGCCATGCGGGTGCTCGGTCTCGACCCCATGGAAGTGCTGGTTTTGCCGCGCGTGGCGGCGCTTGTCGTTATGCTGCCTGTGCTCGCCTTTTTCGCGGCCATGCTGGGCATTCTCGGCGGGGGCCTTGTCGCCTGGCTGGCGATGGATATTTCACCAGCGCTTTTCATTTCGCGCTTTCAGGAAACCATGGTGCTCAATCATTTCTGGGCGGGCCTGATCAAGGCGCCGTTTTTCGCCTTCGTCATCGCTGTCGTTGGATGCTTTCAGGGCATGGAGGTCGAAGGCAGCGCTGAATCTCTTGGTCAGCGTACGACGCTTTCGGTTGTTCAGTCGCTGTTTCTCGTGATCCTCATCGATGCGTTCTTCGCCATGTTCTATCTGGAGATCGATTTTTGACGGAACCGGACAAGTCAGTTGAACATGTTATTGAAGTCGATGGGCTGAAAACCCAATTCGGCGATTTTGTCGTGCATGAAGATCTCGATATCGACGTGCGCAAGGGCGAAATCATGGGCGTTGTAGGCGGTTCCGGCACGGGCAAGTCTGTTCTCATGCGCGCGATCATCGGTCTGAAGCGCCCAAGCGCAGGAACCGTGCGCATTTTCGGCGACGATTATTATCAGGCTACCGACAAGGAGCGTGACGCCATCGAGCAACGCTGGGGCGTTTTGTTTCAGGGCGGCGCGCTGTTCTCCTCGTTGACGGTCGCCCAAAACGTCATGGCGCCAGTGAGAGAACATCTTAACCTTCCTGAAGATTTGGCTAAGGACATCGCGGCGCTGAAAATTTCCATGTCCGGTTTGCCGGAAGAAGCGGGAGCAAAATACCCCGCCGAACTGTCTGGGGGGATGAAGAAACGCGCCGGTCTCGCCCGCGCGCTCGCGCTCGATCCGGAAATCGTCTTTCTCGATGAGCCGACCGCGGGCCTCGATCCCATTGGCGCTGCGAGATTTGACGAACTCATCGTCAATCTCAAGGAATCCTTAGGGTTAACAGTGTTTATGGTCACCCATGATCTTGATACGCTGCATGCAACCTGTGACCGGGTGGCGGTGCTTGCCGAAAAGCGGGTCATCGCCTGCGGCCCCCTCGACGAGGTGCGGCGCGCCGATCACCCATGGATACAGGAATATTTTGCAGGGCCCCGGGGGCGGGCCGCGCTCGCCGCAAAGGCGAGCTAGTGATGAGTAGAGTTCGATGGAAACGCGCGCCAGTTATGTAGTCATCGGGTCGGTCGTCCTGGCGGCGGTCGCTGGCGTGTTTTTATACATCATCAGCGTCACCAAAACTCAGCGCGAATTCGACGAATATGATGTGATCTTCACCGAACGGGTGTCCGGCCTCTCGGTGGGCGCCGCGGTGCGCTTCAACGGCATTCAGAAGGGCGAGGTGGAAACGCTGTCCATCGATCCCGACGATCCGTCCATTGTGATTGCACGCGTGCGCGTCGACAAGGATACGCCGGTGAAAACCGACACCAAAGCC
The DNA here is from genome assembly GCA_002704915.1 of Parvularcula sp. Lineage (GTDB taxonomy): Bacteria > Pseudomonadota > Alphaproteobacteria > Caulobacterales > Parvularculaceae > Hyphococcus. Next base: position 79,615 of record PAIP01000056.1, on the reverse strand, counting down.
GAACTCGAATTTGTCGGCTTTACAGGCCTCGCCATCATTCAGTTTGTGGGGGGCAGCCGCGAGGCGCCTCTGCTGAAAGAAGTGAGCGATGAGAGGGTGCCGCAGATCGCGGCCGACATGTCAGGCTTCGGCGCCTTTCTCGAAGGCGGAGGCGATGTGCTGGCGCAGGCGAACCGTCTTCTGTCCGATGACAACATCAACGGCATCTCAGGCATCATCGCCAACATCGAAACCATGACGGGCGCCTTCGCGGAAAACGAAGACGACATTGTCGCCACGCTCGATAATCTGAACGCCATCACGACCGATCTTGCGGAAGTCACGTCGAAACTCGACGCCGCGGCGACCAGCCTTCAGAACTTCATGGAAGAGGATGCGCCGCAGGCGGTGGAGGATATCGAGGCGCTCTTGTCGGAATCGCGCGCGCTGGTGACGGATCTGCGCACCATCACGAATGAGAACCGCGCCTCAATCCGGGTGTTCGCCGATCAGGGACTGGGGCAGGTGGCGCCGGCGCTGGCAGAGGCGCGCCGACTGATGCGCACGCTCGACGCCGTGCTGCGCGAGATCGACCGTGACCCGAACGCCTATTTCTTTGGCGAGCGCGCGCCAGAATATTCCGGAGACGAGTAATGATGACGAGGCTTTTTCAGGGCTTGGCCGCCGGATTGATGGTTATGATTTCGGGCTGCGTTTCCGTTTTGCCGGAAGCAGCGCCGCCGAAACCGCGTCTCCACATCGCTCCTGCCGGCGACGTCGACATGTCCGGCGACCGGTTGAATTTTTCGGTTGTCGTGGACGATCCGCGCGCGACACGCGTTTACGACAGCGTGCGCATCGCCGTTTCGACGGCGCCGGGCCGCATCGCCTATCTTAGCGGCGCGGAGTGGGCCGACCGCGCGCCGCGGCTGTTTCAGACGGCGTTGATCCAGACCTTTGAAGATTCCGGCCGCATCCTCGCCGTGGGCGACCGCTCGTCGGTGCCCGTCGCGGATATTGTTCTGCAGACGGATATTCGCCATATGGAAGTCGATGTCGAAAACGGCGACGCCGCCGTCGTCTCCGTTTATGCACGCCTTTCGGACGGCAAGGGAACGGTTTACGCCGCAAGGAAATTCGACGCTCGCGTATCCGCAGCGTCGACCAAGCCGGACGATGTTTACGACGCATTTAACAGCGCTTTTGACGAAATCCTTTCCGGTATCGTGAAATGGACCTTCGACGCCGGGCAGAGCGCGCGCGAATTCGTAAGGTCCGGCGCCGGCAGCCGCTCCATTGTCGCCGATTAGACTCTGCTCATCCCAAGAGATAGGCTGGCGCCAGCTAAAAAGGAGCTGACGCCATGAAAGTCTTGCAACCTGTTTTTGGCGCCGCGTTGTTGTCAATCGCCGCATGCGCCCCGGCCGATGTCGGCGGCGGCGATCCCATACCGCCGGAAACTGGCGCGCCCGATGGAGACGACGCGATGGCCTGTCCCGTGATCGATAGCCGCGACTGGGCCGCCTGGGTGAACGCCATGCCGGGACCCGATGCGAAACTCACCTTGCATGTCGCCGGCGAAATCGATCTGCCGACGCCCGGATACGACATTTCCTGGCAAGCCGGCATGGCCGACCGGAGCATGACGCCGGTGCAGCGGCTGATTCTGAATCTCACGCCGCCGGACGGCATGGTCGCACAGGTCATCACGACAGAAACGGTCAAATATGAAGGGCCGGCGCTTGTCGAAAATTATGGCGGCGTCATCGTCATGTGCGGCGGCGCGCCGCTCGCCGAAATCACGGACGTCACCGTGGCGCGATAACGTCAGCAGTTTTTGTATTTGTCATTAAGACCGGCGCCTGCGGCGATCATCGGCAGGATCTTTTTAAGCCGCCGTTCTTTCGTCGCCGCCTGTTTCGCCTCGGCGATATAGTCGGCATATTCTCGCCGTTTGCCGGGCGTGAGTTTTTCAAAAGCGGCGCTCGCCCGCTTGTTCGAGGCGAGCGCGGTTTTAAGTTCCGCCGGGACCGCAAGCGCGCCCTTGCGTTTCGGTTTGATCTCTTTGCCTTCTCTGGCGAGCGCGGCGGCTTCTTTCACATAAGCCTTGATGACCGCCGGCTTGATGTCTTTCGCGCCCGTCATGCGCCACTGGCGCTGGGCCCTGGTGACGCCTTCCTGGGCGTTGATCAGCAGCTTCTTTTCATCTTTCAAAAGCGCGCCCTGCGGAAACCAGAGGCAGAAGAAGTTTTTGAACGCCGTCAGGCCGACAATGTGCTTGCCGTCGAGCGTATAAAACGGCGAGCCCCATTTGAGCTCTTCCTTAAGGCCCGTCGAGACAAGGATTTTGCGGAGCGCGAGCAATTCCTCGCGCCATGTGTCGGCGTTTTTGAAATAGGCGTCGGGCGTTTTTTTGTTTGCCATGCTCCCCGTCTCCGGCGCTGAATTCCGGTCGCAACAAGGCGCGTTTTCTTCGCCCTTTGCGATAATACTGCTTGAGGGCGGCTTTGCAAAATACTGTCGCTAGGCGGTGCGCCGTGTGGCGACGGGAGGAGGGGAGTTGTCAGCGGGCTCTTTGATTGGCTCAACTTCTTCCGTCTTGGGGAGAGAAAAAACGAACCGCGATCCATTCTTATAGGCTGTGTCGAGCCAGATGGCGCCGCCATGGCTTTCGATAATCGACTTTACGAGAGCCAGACCAATGCCGACGCCTGAATATTTGCCGCCGTCCTTGTGAAGGCGCTGCATGGGCTCGAATATCCTTTGCGCATGAGCTTCCTCGATGCCGATGCCGTTGTCCGATACAGACAATATCACATTGTCTTTTGTCGCTTCATAAGCGATTTCAATATCAGGCGTTTTCTCCTCATGAATATATTTCAGGCTGTTTCCGATCAGATTGTGAAACACGCGGCGCAGCAATTCCGGTTCGGCATGGATGACCGGCATCCCGGCGGCGACCCGTATGCTGGCCTTGCGCTGTTCGATTTCAGCTTCCCTTTCCCGGATCACATCGGCGACAAGGAGCTCCATGTCGACGGGCTCAAGGTTGGGCTCTTTAAAGCCCGAGCGCGCGAAATCCAGAAGGCTGGATACCATAATGTTCATGGCGTTTGAGGTTTCGCGCAGACGGTCCGTATATATTCTGACAGCCTCGGTCTCGCTCTTTCTATCGATCATGTCGGCGAAAAACCTGATATGACCGATCGGCGAGCGTAAATCATGAGACGCGATGCCGGCGAATTGTTGGAGCGCGAGATTGGCGTCGGCGAGTTTTTCGTTGCTTTGTTCCAGACGCGTGTTTTTGGATCCTATTTCCCTAGCATGGCGCCGGGCTTTTCTCGCCAGCACCGCAGAGAATAAACCGCCCGTAGTCATGATTCCCATAAACGCCAACTGAATATTGCTGACCATCGCCGCATAAGATATTTTTGCATTGGCGGTCTCTGTAATTTTGTCCAACGCTGCATCGATTTCATTTACTGCGCCATCGTCGTTGTAGCGTACAGCGGCATCGATTTCGCTGATACTCAACTGTTCAGCCGATAACGCCTGCACGGTATGCAGCCTATGATGATAGGCATCCACCATCTCATCCGTCTCGGCCAGCGCAATATCGATTTTGAGAGACTGCGCTGTGGCCTCCAGTCGAGAAATCAACTCTTTTGCGCGCACGGCGTTTTTTTCAGCCTTGATGCGGTGAACATCCTCATGAGGACGAATGAGGTAATTCTTGAAATTATGAATGAGACCGCCATAGCCGATTTCGGCCTCAAGGCGCAGCGCGTCATTCGTTGCAAGAATGATGACGGTTTCGAATTCATTGATGCGGCGGATTTGCCACATGGCGGCGGCCGCCGCCAGCAAAGCCAGCAGGCTCACGATGAGCGTGATTTTTTTCCAGCTAAACGACAAATCTTCCTCCCCGAAGACCGGGGCCATATTTGTCAAAGCTTATTAAACAAGCGTTTACCTGAGGGCCGGAAGAGCAGCAAAAATCAGGCGAAATACCCTACGGTCGCGCCGATTAACAGATAGACCCGGCCAAGGGGGGAGGAGAGATATTCCTCCAGCTCCTCATCGGCGGTTTCCGAGGTCGTGGCGTCTTCCAGGAGTTGCTCGAAGCCTTGCAGGAAGTTGTGAACGCCTGTTTCAAAGGCGCGGTCGCGTCCGGATTCGGAACGGATGCGGCGCTTCACATCCGCTTCGTTGAGGCGCAAGAGACGGTTGGCGAAGACATTGCGGTCGCCCTTGTCGAACCGTTCCTGGAGCGCCGGCGGCGGATCGCCATAGAGGCGGGTTTCAAGCTCCTGCGTAAAGTCCTGAAGCTGCGCGATGATACGGATGGCGTTATCGGCGGCGCGTCGGGCCGCGTCCGCCGCCTCGTCCTTCTTCGACGCCTTGCCAAGGTCGAGCGGTGCGCTTTCGTCGGCGGCGTCGAGAATCTCTTTCCAGGACACATTGCCTTTTGAGCGCTTGGCCGGATCGGCCTTCGCCTCCTTGCCGAGCGCAAGCGGCTGATCCTTGGGTTTCGCCCCTTTGCTCGGCCGGCGCTCGGCGATGTCGCGCGCGAGTTCGTCGAGCCGCGCGGCGCCGTTCGTTTTCTTCGCCGGTTTCGCCGGCGCGAGCTCTACGGGCGCGGCGGTGAGTGGCGGCTCCTTGCGGCGCGACGCTGCCGTCAGATCGAGCGTCGCCTGCGCCTCTTGCTCGACTTTTTTTCCGGCGTCTTCTCCTGAGCCATGACGTTCGGATTCCTCTGCCTTTTTCTTCTCCGCCGCCTGGCGGTCGGCGCGCGCCTGCATTTCGTTTTGCGCTTCGGCGAGGCGGGCGGCCGCCTCCTGTTCGCGCAATTGCGCTTCGGCGAGGCGCGAGAGGCGGTCGGTCTGCGAGGCGATGGCCTCGGCCAGCCGGTCGGCGCGATTTCTCTGTTCGTCGATCAGCGTTTCAAGGCGCGCATTTTCCTGCTCAAGCGCGGCGCGGGCGTCCGCGAGCGCCTGGTTGCGTTCTTCAATGCGCGCGGCTTCGGATTCTGAAAACTTCATGGCGTCTTCCGAGGATTTGCGTGCCCGTTCGCTGGCGGCCTCCACATCTTCGGAAGCCTTCTGCGCCGCTTCGCTTGTGCGGCGCGCGGCGTCGGTGACGTCTTCGGCGGCTTTTGTCGCCCGCGATGCGCCGTCCGTCGCGGCGGCGAGGGCGTCAGCCGTAGAGGTCGAGATTTCTTTCAAAGCCATCGCCGTGGCGTCCTGCATGCGCATGGCTTCTTTGGTGGTGGCCTCGACCACATCCTTGCCGGCGCGCTCTGCTTCCTGACGGGCGGCGTCGACTGCGTCATCGGCGGCCTTGCGCGCTTCCTCGGCTGCGTTGCGGGCCGCGGCGCTGATCGTCTCTGCGTTGCGCGCGGCTTCCTCTGCGGCTTCTTCCGCGGCGGCCTTGGCGCGCGCCGTAGCGTTGCGCGTTTCTTCGCTGGACTGGTCGATGGCCTGGGCCGAGGCGCGCATGGATTCGTCTACATCGCGCAACGCCTCCCGCAGAGACTCAAAAGAGTTGAAGGCGCGCTCCGCCGCGCTTTCAAGGCGATGCAGGCGCTCGTCGAAATCTTTCTCCGCCTGAAGCGAGGTGGACTCGGCGGACTCAAGCGAGGAGATGGCGGCTTTCGCTTTTTCAGCAATCGCCGCCGCAAAGCTGTCCGCATGGGCGTTGAGGCTTTCAGTAAGCTCCATCAGCCGCGAGCGTTCATCGGCGACGCGCCCGGCGGCGCCAACCGCTCTCGTTTCGATCGCCTCGCCGGCGATTTCAATCGCCTCCACATGCTGGCGGATCATGGCTTCCACGGAGGCAAGGCGCCCGAGGGCGGAATCGAGTCCCTGATTGAGCGCGTTCACCTGGCTCTGAACAACCGCGCCCACGGTCTCCACATTCTGCGCCGCTGCAACATCGGGCGTGACGAAGCGCTGGGCCGCCGCCGCGATGGCTTCGGCCGCGCGGATCATTTCGATCAGGCGCGAGACTGCATACCCAATGAAAAGAACCAGCGCCGGAATGACGAAGGCGAAGAGAACCGTTTCGATTTCAAAGGCCGAGAACGGATTCCAGGGCCGGTCGACGCCGGACATCGCCGTTATCTGACGATGCGCGAACCAGTTGCCGAGCGGCAGGCCCACAAGCGTCGAGAAGAAAACGAACACTGCTGTCATTCGCGCGGCCTGCCAGATCTGGCGGCTGCGCGCATTCCAGCGCCGTTCATTGGGAGAAATGTAAATCAGCCCGCTGTCTTCGCGCGCCGCCGCGTCGCGGGCCTGCGCCTCGACAATGCCTTTGAAACGCATGCGCGGGGCGTCGTTATCGCCATCGGCGTCCGGCTTTGCGTTTTCCTGTTCGTCGTCGAGATCGCTCACGTTGTCGCTCACCTGCCGGGCGTATCAGCCCCATCTGCGCCGCAAACGCCCCGCATAGCGGAATTTGTGTGGCCAGCCAATCGTTTGCAGCCGATTGCCGGTGTTGCGGCGGCTTTCCTTTTGGCAATGATTGCGCGCCCTGCGCGTCATAACAAGAGTGCGGGCATCATCCCAGGACCGCCCGCGACCGGGAAGAGCCCTGCTTTTCCCGGCGGCGAGAATCCGCCTAGCAGGGGCGCAGGGCAAGGCGGCCGGCGGGTTTTCCCCAACAGGCCCGCCAAGAGCCGAGCGGGCGGGCGGATGACGGAACCGAAACGAACAGCGTTGCAGCGATTGGTGGATGGATCGGCGTTTCAGGCGGTGGTCCTGTCCCTGATCATCATCAACGCCGTGGTGCTAGGGGCGGAAACTTTCGCTGTCTTCAAAGGCGCTCCGGCGCTGCGCATCCTCGACCGCATCATCATTTACGCCTTCATGGCGGAAATCGGCCTCCGCATCATCGCCTGGCGCGGAGAATATTTCCGCAATGGGTGGAATATCTTCGATTTTCTGATCGTGGCGGTCTCCATCGCCGCGGCGACATCGGGCCTTGCGGCGCTGCGGGCGTTTCGCGTCTTGCGGGTCCTGCGCGTGATCACGGTGATCCCGCGCATGCGGGTCGTCGTCTCCGCGCTGCTCGATTCCATTCCCGGCATCGCCTCGGTGGGGATCGTGCTGGCGCTCATCGTCTATGTCTTCGCGGTGATCGCCGCCAATCTCTATGGCCCCGCCCATCCCGAACTCTTCGGGGACGTGTTCGAGGCCATGTACACGCTGTTTCAGGTGATGACCCTGGAAGGCTGGCCGGACATCGCCTCGCAGGTGGCGCAGACCCACAAACGCTCCTGGATATTTTTCCTGACCTTCGTGCTGATCGCGACTTTCACCATGCTCAATCTATTCGTCGCCATCGTGGTGCGGGTCGTGGAGGAAGATTCCGAACCCGTGGTTGATGAGGTGATCGAAAACCAGCGCATGATCTTACAAGAGATTGCCGAGCTGAAAGAGGCGTTGGCCAAGCGCGGCTGAAAGATGTGATCGCATTTGCCGGACTTTGTCGCAGTGCAGCGGCGCTGGTCTCTCCGATCAATATATCTTTAATGGACAACGCAAGAGGACGGGGATAGGCCTTGCGAAAACAATAAAGACCGGGTGTGAAGTTGCGTCCAGAAATCCTCAGCCTGCCGCTCATTTTCGTCGTCCTGGCGCCGAGTTTTGTCTCGGCTGCATCAGCGCAGACGGATGTGATAACCGTCACCGCGACGAAGCGCGCGCAAAGCCTCGACGATGTCGCCGCGAGCGTTGACGTCATCGCCGGCGCTGAGATTGACAAGGCGAACGGTTTCAACAGCGCCGAAGAGATTACGCAACTTCTTTCGGGCGTTCAGGCGGCGGTCGCCAATGGCAATCAGATTGCGTTTCAGATACGCGGCATCGGCGCCGTCGATCATCAGGCGCTGACGCCGACGGCGGCGGCGGTTTACATGGATGGCGTTTTTCTCGCCACCAATGTGCAGACCGGGCCGCTGCTCTACGATCTCGAACGCATCGAAGTCTTGAAAGGCCCGCAGGGCTCCCTTTACGGACGCAATGCGTCATCCGGCGCCGTCAATTTCATCTCGGCGAGACCGACGGAAGAAACCGCCGGTTATCTCGGCTGGTCTTACGGTCGGTTTGACCGGCTCGATGCGACAGGCGCCATCGGCGGAAACTTGAGGGGTGGTTTCAGCGGACGCATCGCCGGGCGCTATCTGAAACAGGATGCGGCGCTCGACAATGTGCAGACCGATCCGAACATTGCGGCCCCGGCGCGCGCCGGCGGCGTGCGCGATGAATTCGGTTTGCGTGGTTCCTTGCAATGGGAAGGGGAGGCGGCGACGCTGCTCCTTCGCGCCCATTATGAGGAGGACAACGGCGTCAATCCGGCGCCGCGCAATTTGAACCTCGATCTTGGCAAGCACGAGATTTCCGTGGGCCCGGACGGGGTGCAGGAAACCGACAATGAATTCTACGGCGTGTCGCTCGAAGCCGTGGCGCCGGTGGGAAGCTGGGAGCTTTATTCCGTCACAGCGCTCGAAGGCTATGGGCAGAATTACGGTTTCGATTTCGATGGCGCGCCCGCGCCTTTCGGCGATCCGACCCTGAACGCCAATCTCCGATATGATCGCGAGTTCCTGCAATGGAGCGAGGAGATCCGGCTGCAGGGCGACTGGCGCCTTGGCCACAGTCTCATCGGCGTTGCGGCGGCGGGCGAGGATTTCGAACAGGAATATCTCATCTGGTGCGGCGAGCTGAACCCTGAAACTTTGCTTGGAACTTGCCGTTATGTGGGCGCGCCGGGACGCGTCGGGCCAACGCCGGCGTCGCCGGGCGTTGCGACGACCCTCGTCACTGACATCGAGCAGACGCGGCGGACCGCAGCGATCTTCACCTATAACGACATCAATCTTACCGATGCGCTGACCCTGACTTTGGGAGCGCGCTATACCTATGAAAACATCAAAGGGTCGGGGCAGGGCGTTCATATTTTCGACGACGGCGTCATCGCCTTCAACAATCGCGACGGGCTCGGTCCCGCCATCGGCGAAAACCGCATCAAGGAAAACCGGCTCAGCGGGAACGCTGCGCTGTCATATCGTTTCTCCGATACGGCGATGATCTACGCCTCCTTCGCCAATGGCTATAAAAGCGGCGGCTTCAACGGCGAGGTTCAGAACAACGCGACGCATTTTGAGAATGAAGGGCTCTTCCGGGCCGAAACCGTCAACGCTTATGAAGTCGGCTATAAGGGAGAACCGGCGCCGGGCCTCGCCATGCGCGCCGCCGCCTTCTATCAGGATTACGATGCGCCGCAGGCGCGCATCTTCGTCAATTTCCCGCTGCCGGGCGGCGGATCGATCATTTCCAATTCCCTCTCCAATCTCGACAAGGCGAAGGCTTACGGTGTCGAAGGCGGCTTCGACTGGGCGCCGTCACCCGCTTTCACGCTGGGCGGCTCGATCACCCTGCTCGAAACCGAGATCAGCCAGAGGACGGATATCGGCGGCAACGCTGCGCTCTTTGACGGCAATCCCTTGCCCTTCGCCTCGGACGTTTCAGCGACAGGCTTCGCCCGTTATAATCACGATCTGGGGCGGGGCCTCCGCCTCGTTCTCGGCGCCAACGCCAAATATCAGAGCGCCTTTTACCTCGACGCCGAGGGACTCTCCGAGCGCCGCCAGGAAGGGTATGCCATCGCCGACGCCGAGGCGGGTCTGCGTTTCGACAATGGCTTTGAACTCCTGCTCCGCGGGCGCAATCTCCTCGACAAGGACTACGCCGTCTCGGGCTTCGGCTTTATCGGCTACAATGTCTTTGTCGGGCCGCCCCGGACATGGGAAGTCGCTGTGCGGAAAAGCTTCTGACGTGAGGCGCCCGCTTTTCGGCAGGCGCAAAAAATGCGACTTTCCCGTTCATGACAAGCAAGAACACTTTCGGCCTCGCCAAGGGGGATCGCCTGACCTGGCGCTATGAAGTGCTCGAGCGCATCGGCGCCGGCACCGAAGGCGAGGTCTATAAGATCCGCGAAAAGGCGACGGGCCTCACCCGTGCGGCGAAGCTTTATTTCGAAACCAAGGAGAAAACGGCGCCGGTCTTTATCCGCCATGCGCGCAAGCTCGATGCGCTGCGCGATTGCGACATCGTCGTCAAATATCTTCACGCCGAAGAGGTGTGGATCAATGACCGCTTCATCTACTGCATGATCTCGGAATATTTCGAGGGCGCGCTGTTAGAGGATTTGCTCAAGACCTATCGCGGCCGCCGCATGCCGGCCTTCGAGGCGCTGAGTCTCATTTACACCCTCACCATCGGCATTGAAGAAATCCACGCCCGCAAGGAGTTTCACGGCGACCTTCACAAGGGCAACATCTTCGTGGAGCGCATGGGCGTTTTCTTCAAACTGCGCACCATCGATTTTCACGACTGGGGCCGCACGCCCGCAACGGAGCGCCGGTCGGATATCCTGTGCGTCGCGCGGCTGCTCTACGATCTTGTGGGTGGGCGCGCCCATTACCAGAAACAGCCGCAGGCGATCCGCGATATCTGCATGGGCAATCGTTCGGACCTGATCCTGAAGAAATTTCCGACGGTGTTTCACCTTCGGGCGCATCTTGAGACGTTCGAGTGGTAAAGAAAAAAGCGGCGCCTAAAGCGCCGCCTTTTTCTGTATAGCTGGCTTCGTTATAGCCAATCTTCCTCATAAGGCTGGTCTTGATCGATATCCTGCATGGTCAGGTTCGAGCGATAGGCGCCATTGCGATAGGCGACTTCAGTAGCGCGAATGGTTCGTCTTCCCTCAGAGAACAGCGTGTCCGGGTCAGAACCGATGACGTAATGCGTGATCTTGCCGTTTTTCGGATTAATCAGCAGATCCTCGATTTCATAAATCCCGGAACTGAGCTCCACTTGCTCATCAAGCACGCGTGAAACGAGGCGCTTGTCGGCTTCATTGGAGGTGATTTTGATTTCTTCCGGTCCTTTTACCGGCGCCGAGGAATCGACATACACGTTCACACCACCCGGAACGGGGCTCGTCTGCAGGTCGACCGTGTTAAAGGACGTGTAGCCGTCGCCAACATAAAAATCCATTATCGGTGACTGCGTCTTATAAACGATATACTCAATCTCGCCGCCATCCTTGCTGAGGATGAGATTTGTCACATTGGCGACCGGATTAAGGCCGGTGCTGACATTGCCGCGCAGAATTTCGCTGGCCTTGACGGCGTTCTGACGCATCTCCCGCCATTTATGCGCCTTGGCGTCATCACTCATGTTATGCATCTGCATGGTCTGACGTTGCGTGCTTTGCTTATTTTTGTCGCTATCCATGTTTTGCTGCGCCAAGGCCCCAACAGGCGCGAGCGCCAGCGCTGCGCTGGACATAAGTGCGGCATGCATCATTTTTCGAATGTTCATTGATGTCTCCCTTCTTTCTCTATCGAGAAGTCGCGCCATTTTTGCGCGTCATGTCTTTGAGTAACAAATAGAGGGAAGGGCTGTTCCAAAATTTCAGCGAACGTCATTTGGCGTACGCAAGATGTTTTGCGTACATAAGAAGCCGCATAAAGTGTGGAAGTTAATTGGCGAACCGCGCCCGCTTCTTCGCCAGCGCCGACTGTTTCAGGAACAGCTTGACGAGGGGCCTTGAGGTGAGCCGCGCCGCGAAGACGCCGAAGACCACCGCCACGGCGCCCACGGTCAGGACTGCGTCCTGCGCCACGATGGAGGGCGCGTCGAAGAGTGAGATCAGGAACAGGGCCGAGGCCGCGCCCGGCGCGCCGCCGAACCAGGCGAGGAACATCTGGCTCTCGCGCGGCAGGCTGGTTTTTTTGAGGGCCGCCAGCCGCGGGCCGGCGCGCATCACGGTCACGACTGCGGCGGCGAAGAGGAGGGTGAGGAGGTCCGCCTGAAAGACGCGCGGGGCCAGCGCGATGCCGAACGCCAGATAGGCGACTGGGGCGACCGCCCGCTCCGCCATCCGCCGGATGCGCACGCGCGTTACAGTCAGAGCCGTTGTCTGTTCGCCCCAGAGGAGGCCCGCCGCTGCAGCGGCGAGCACCGGATGGGCGCCGATCAGCGGGGCGACGAGGAAAGAAAAGATCCCCGAAAGGATCGCAAGCTCAGCCGCTTTCTTTTTTACTTTCAGTCTGTTGCCGTAACATGCTGCAGAAAGACCTGAGGCGCCGCCGAGCGCAAAAGCAATTAGAAAACCGCGAGAGGCTTCAAACAGCGGGGTGGCGAGCGGCATGCCCTGCGGCGCTGCGGTGGCGACCGCCTCCAGAAGCACCGCGAGCGGGAGGCCGAGCGCGAGGATCGCCGCGCTTTCAAGCCGGACGGCGGCTTTGATGGTCTGGGGCGCCGGCGCCCCGGTGACCGCCCGGCGGTCGAAAGCCGCGCCATTGAGCGTGAGCGCCCCGGCCAGCAGGAAAGCGGCGCTGAAGGAAAGCTGCGGCGCGAGAATGAAGGCGGCGAGCCCGCAGACGATCAGGAACAGGGGCGCGCCGCCGATGGTCAGCCGGAAAGAGGCGGGGCAGACGCTGGCGAGGCGGGTGATGCGAAACTGCGCGGCCGCCGCAAAGGCGAGCGCCGCGAGGAGGGCGTCCGCGCCCGCCGCCGTCCATTCCGAGGGCGCGAAAGGCCCGCCGGACATGCGCCAGACGAGAGAGCCGACCGCGCCCGCCGCCAGCAGGAGCGCCGGCGAGCGTGCGCCGGCATCCACCACGCGGAGCGCTGCGCCTTTCGATCGTCCGAGAATCAAAAACAGGGCGGCGAGGAGAGCCGCCGCGATAGCGTAAGCCATAGGGAGTTTTTTGACCGCCGTTGCAATTCGACATCGCTATGGGGCTTCCCACCTGCGTCGAATCATTTCCCGCGAATCTGAATTGATCCGCGCGCAATTGCAAATTGAATTTTTGGAAAGAATAGACCGCATACGGCGCGTTCTTCGCCTTAAGCGGGAGTTGATTTGTGAATGCGCAACAGGGGGGTAGCCGGGGCTGCTCCAATATACCACGAAACCGTGAGGGGTGGATAATTTTTCACGGGTTTTTTTATGGCCGTAAACTGAGCCTCAGTTTGCTTTTCCAAAGAGGCGATTATGAACGCGTCAGCACACGATAACAAAAACGGAAAAACCAGAGGCCGGATTAAACGGGCCATTGCGCGCACGGCGCCAAGTCTTGCCCGCGCCCTTGGCGGACCGCTCGCCGGCGCCGCCGTGGAACAATTATCGCGCGCGATTTTCGGCGACGCCGCAGTCGATGAAGAAGCGCTTGCGGACGCCCTTGCCGCTGCGACGCCGGAACAGCTCCTGGCGATCAAGAAAGCGGAACAGGATTTCCAGCTTGCATTGCGGCGGGCGGGGATCGAGGAGTTGCGCATTGACGCCGCGGATCGCGCCAGCGCCAGGGAGCGGCAGATCAAGATGAACGACTGGACGCCCTCTGTTCTAGGCGCCTTCGTTATTCTCGGCTTTTTCGCCGTGCTCGGTTTCATGGTGGCGAAAAAACTGCCGGCCGGGGCGGAAACTGAATTCTCGATCATGCTCGGCGCGCTCGCCACGATGACGGCGGCGGTGGTCAATTATTTTTTCGGCTCCTCGGCCGGCTCGCGCGAAAAGACGCGGCTGATCGCCTTTCCCGTTCCGGAACACAAGGGGGCGAGTTCTGGAGATGGGGACAAGAATTAGCAAGAAGAATGGATGACAACGCGTCTTTCACCGGCCAAAAGGATGGACATGCCAAGTAGGGTTTTTGACATCGCGATTATCGGCGGCGGCGTAATCGGCCTTACGCTCGCCCGCGAGCTTGGCGGTCGCGGCGCGAAAGTCGCCGTCATCGACGCCGGCGCCGCCGTGCCGCAGGCGACCGTTGCGGCCGCGGGGATGCTGGCACCGTCTTTCGAAACCTGCGCTGCGTTCGGCGGTCTGGCGGAGCCGCTTTATCGTCTCGGCGCGCGCAGCCTCGCGATGTGGCGGGATTATGCGCCGGCGCTTGAGGACGAAACGGGCGTTATCCTCGATTATCGCCGCGACGGGACTCTCGGTCTCGCTTATCGCGACGCTCAGGCGGAAGACCTCGCCAAGCAGGCGGCCCTTGTAAAAAATCTGGGGGGCGCCGCCGAGATGATATCGGGGGACGAGGCGCGCGCGCTGGAGCCGGCCTTGTCCAACGAAGTCGTCGCGGCGCTGCACGCGCCCGAAGACGCGCAGGTCGATCCGCGTCATGTGATGTCGGCGCTTCGCATCTCGCTGAAAAACCGCGACATCGAAATCGTTCATGCGCGGGTCTTGTCGCTTGGCGAGGGCGCGGCCGCGGGTCAGTTCGCCTGCGCCGAAGGCGATGTCTTCGAAGCGCAGACGATCGTGCTCGCCGCCGGCGCGGTCAGCGGCCTGACGCCCATGGGGCTCGTCTATCCCGTGAAGGGCGAGGCGACGGCCATCGCGGCGGAAGGGGTGGTCACGCGCGTGGTGCGCGCGCCGGGCGCCTATATCTGTCCGAAGGCCGGGGGGCGGGTGGTGATCGGCGCGACAGAGGAGCTTGGCCCGCTGCTCGACCATCACTCCGTTTCGGATGCGGCCATCGCCGGCCTGCGCGCGAATGCGGCGCGCGCTGCGCCCGGGCTGTCCTCGGCGCAGGAGCTGGAGCGCTGGGCGGGGCTTCGGCCCGGCACGCCCGACGGCGCGCCGATCATGGGCCGGGACAAAGAAGGGCGGTTTCTCGCCCTCGGCCATTACCGCAACGGGATCCTGCACGCTCCCGCGGCGGCGGAGGCCATGGCGGCGCTGATCCTCGGGGAGACGCCGCCTTTCGACCTCGCGCCCTTCAATCCCAGTCGTTTTGGGCCGGGCCGTTTCAGTCCGGGACAGGGTGGTTAGCGCTTTGTTGACGATTGGCCGCCAAATTGAGCGGGCTCTATCGACTGCGCCGCCAGAGGGATCATCATGACTGCCGAAATCGCCGCTGTTGCGACCACCGGCGCTGCGTCCGTCAAGGGCGCGGTCAAGCGCGCCAGCATTTCCACAGGCGCCGGTTTTGACTTTCTAATGAAAATGGCCGCGCGCGAAAGCGGCTTCGATCCGAATGCGCAGGCGAAGACGTCGAGCGCCGCGGGACTTTTTCAGTTTATCGAACAGACCTGGTTTTCCACCGTCAAGAAATATGGCGGCGAGCACGGGCTCGGCGCCGCGGCGAACGCCATCACGCAGAACGCGCAAGGCCGGTATGAAGTCAAAGATCCGGCGTCGCGCGAAAAGATCTTGAATATGCGCTTCAACGCCGAGGCGGCGAGCGCCATGGCGGGCGAGCTTGCTAATGAGAACAAGTCGATGCTGGAAAGCCGGCTCGGCCGGGCGGCGTCGAGCGCTGACCTTTACACCGCGCATTTTCTCGGTCCTGCAGGCGCGGTGAAACTTCTCTCCGCCGGCGCCGGGATGAAGGCGGCCGATCTCTTGCCGCAAGCCGCGGCGGCGAACCGCAATGTCTTCTATGACGGCTCAAGACCGAAAACGGTCGGCGAAGTCGTTGCTTCCATCGCCAGCTCCATGGGCGGGGCGGCTCTGAACGCGAGCGAGGCGCCGGCTCTGGCGCAGGCTCAGTCGGCGCGGGATTTTTCGCCCGTGCGCAGCTATGCGCATAAAATCGTAGAGGCCTTCACCTCCAAGCCGTCCATGTCGGCCCACTCTTCCGGCGGATACAGCGCCGTTGCGCTGGCTGTGCTCGATGCGCTCGACGCCACGACAATCCGCGAAGACCGCGACGATCAGCAACGTGGATAATTTGCAGCAGAGTTTTAACAGCGCGGGGCGGTGACGCCTTCCGGCAGCTTCGTGTCTCCCGATGCGCAGGCGCCGGCGAGCTGTTCGCTGGTCAGATTGACAGCGGCGGAGAGATCCGCGCCGTGAATTTTCGCTCCGGTGAAGTCGGCGGCTTTGACATTGGCGCCGGCGAAATTCGCCTTGGCGAGCGACGCATTGATAAAGCGAACGCCCGTGAGATCGGCGCCGATGAATTGAGCGTCGGCTGCATTGGCGCTGTGGAATGAAGCGCCGGTCGCATAGGCGGCGCGAAAATCGGCGTTCGACAGATTGGCGCCAGCGAGGCTTGAGAAAGAAAGATCAGCATCGACAAACTTGCCGCCGGAGAAATTGCCGGCGCGCGCTTTCGTCTCGCGCAATTCGGCGCCCGAGAAATCGCTGTCGACAAACATAACGGCGTTGAGATTGGATTTCGCCATGCGCGCGCCCTTGAAGTTGACGCCCTTGCCCGTGGCGCCTTCAAGGCTGGCGCCGTCAAGCAGAGCCTCGTTGAACTGGGCCTCAGAAAGATAAGAGCTTGCGAAATTCGACTTAGGCAAATCCTGATTTGAAAACGCCTGACCCGTGAAGTCCTGCGCCACATGTTTGAGATCTTCTTTTGCGGCCTTGGAACCGGAAAGGGCGGGCAATTTGACGCCGGCGCCGTCGAGCACTTTTTCAAGCTCAGGCCCGATCTGGTCGACCTGCGCCAGCGGCTTGGCGATTTCCTTGCCGATCTCGGCGACGGGGTTGGGTTGGTTGTACCGGCGCGAGCCAGGCGTGATGGTCGTAATCAACGACATCACGGCGATCAGTAAAACAAGTATGAGCGCGACTAACTTCATCGCGAGACTCTCCGAACTTCGTCCCCTGCAGACTATGCCGGCGCCCGTCAACGTCCGATTAAGGATAAAATTCGAATTGTCAGAGCCCAAACGGCTATTCATCAAAGAGCAGCAAAGGAAGTTTGTCAGACGTGCGTCCGCCCCGAACACCATGCGTCTTGGGCTCTAAAATAAAGAAATAAGAGCCTGACGCCGTATCGCGCCGGAGCTGACTGGCGCCTGATTATCTCGAATATTGTTCCATTGCAGTATGTTCGTTCAGGCTCTGGGGGGAGGCGGATCTTAACCGCGCGTTAAGAACAGCCGGAAGACGCACCGCAGCTTTCGCATTTGAGGCAGGCGCCGTTGCGCACCAGGGTGAACTGGCCACATTCCGCACAGGCGTCGCCTTCATAACCCTTGATCCGCGCTTCCTGCCGGGCGTTGCCGGGCGTCGCCAGAACCCCGCGCGGCGCTTTCTGGTTTACCGCGTCGGCAAGCTTTGCGATCTGGTCTTCGATTTCGGCCGGGCTTTCCGCGCGTACTGCTTCCTCGATGTCCTCGATATCGACGTCGATATCGTCTTCCTCTTCGGCCTCATCGGCGCCATGGGCTTCCTCCGCCGAATGCCGAAGCCGGTCGAAGTCGCCACCGCGAAGGATGACGAGATTGTCGGTGACGGTGGAGCGGGAGAAGCCTTTGGAGATCAGCTTGGTCGCATCGGCCTGTGTTTTTTCCTCGCTGACGCCGCGGCCAATGGCGTCGACCGCGCTCTCATCGGGATGCACGTGAGCAAGGTCGGCGCGGCCGAGATAAGAGATCGCCAGTTCGCGGAAGATGTAATCGAGGATCGACGTCGCATTCTTGATCTGATCGTTGCCCTGAACGGGGCCCGCCGGCTCGAAGCGGGTGAAGACATAGGCGTCGACGAATTCTTCCAGCGGCACGCCATATTGCAGACCGAGCGAGACGGCGATGGCGAAATTGTTCATGAGCGAGCGGAAGGCGGCGCCTTCCTTGTGCATGTCGATAAAGACTTCGCCGAGTTCACCGTCGTCGAATTCGCCAGTGTGTAGATAGACCTTGTGTCCGCCGACAATAGCCTTCTGGATATAGCCCTTGCGCCGGTCAGGAAGGCGCCGGCGGCCCGGCGTTCGCTCAATGATACGCTCGACAATGCGCTCGGCGACGATCTTGGATTTTTCCGCCGCCGGCGCCGCGGCGATTTCTTCCTGTAAATCGTCTTCCTCTTCGTCCGTATCGGCGGCGAGGAGTGCGGCGGCCAAGGGCTGCGACAGTTTCGAGCCGTCGCGGTAAAGCGCGATGGATTTCAGTCCCATGCGCCAGGCGAGCATATAAGCCTTCGCGCAGTCGCCGATGCTGGCGTAATTGGGCAGGTTGACGGTCTTTGAAATCGCGCCGGAAATGAAAGGTTGCGCCGCCGCCATCATTTTCAGATGCGCCTCAACCGAAAGCGCGCGCGTCCCGATTCGTCCGCACGGATTGGCGCAATCGAAGACGGGGTAATGTTCTTCTTTCAGATGCGGCGCGCCTTCCACGGTCATCGCCCCGCAGCAGAAGAGATTGGCCTGATGTATCTCTTCATCGGAAAAGCCGAGATATTGCAGGACCTCATAGCCGGTGAGCGCGAGGTCGCTTTCATGCATGCCGAGCACATGGATACAGAAATCCTCGCCCAGCGCCTGCGGCGTGAACGCGTAAGTGAGATCGAAGGTGGTTTTCAGGCGTTCTTCCAGCGCCTTGATGTGGCGGTCTTCGAAGCCTTCGCGGCGCAGATCGTCAAGACAAACGCCCGGCGCGTCTTCGAGCGTGCCGCGCCCGGCGGCGTAGTGACCGATGTCTTCGATTTCAGAGTCCGTATAGCCGAGCGCCTTCAGCGCGGCGGGAACGGAGCGGTTGACGATCTTCCACAATCCGCCGCCGGCGAGCTTTTTGAATTTGACGAGCGCAAAGTCGGGTTCGATGCCGGTGGTGTCGCAATCCATCACAAGCCCGATGGTGCCCGTCGGGGCGACGACGGTGACCTGCGCATTGCGGAAGCCGTTGATGGCGCCGAGTTCATAGGCCTCGTTCCAGACGCGCCGGGCCGCTTCCGTCACTTCATTCCAGGGACAGGCGCTGGCGTCGAATTGTGCGGGCTCGACAGAGAGCCCTTCAAAGGCGCCGCCGATGGCCGTGCCGCATGAGGCGCGGCGATGATTGCGCAGGACGCGCAGCATGGCCTCGCGATTGTCGGCGAATTTCGGGAAGGGCCCTGCGACGGAGGCCATTTCGGCCGAGGCGCGATAGGCGGCGCCGGTCATCAGCGCGGAGACGCCGGCGGCGACGGCGCGCCCTTCCTCGCTGTCATAGGCAAGTCCCGAGGACATCAACAGCCCGCCGAGATTGGCGAAGCCGAGGCCGAGGGTTCTGTACTCGTAAGACCGGCGGGCGATTTCCGCCGCCGGATATTGCGCCATCAGGACGGAGATTTCGAGGGTCAGCGTCCATAACCGGCAGGCATGTTCGAAGAGGTCTGCGTCAAAGCCCGTCTCGGTCTTGAACTTCAGAAGGTTCAGGGAGGCGAGATTGCAGGCCGTGTCGTCGAGGAACATATATTCCGAGCACGGATTGGAGGCGCGGATTTCCCCGCCCGCGGGGCAGGTGTGCCACGCATTGATCGTGTCGTGGAATTGCAAGCCCGGATCGGCGCAGGTCCAGGCCGCCGAACAAATATTGCTCCACAGCGCGCGGGCGCGGATGGTCTTCATCGCCTCGCCGTCGGTGCGGCGGGTCAGGGACCATGAGGCGTCGTCATTGACGGCTTTTAAAAACCCGTCGGTGACCCTGACGGAATTATTGGCGTTTTGACCCGATACGCTGCGATAGCCTTCGGAATCCCAGTCGAGATCAAACGTCTCCACATCGATGCGACGATAGCCCTGGCGCGCAAAATCGATCACTCGCCGGATCGATGCGTCGGGGACGAAGGCTTTCTTTGCATCCTTGATGGCGGCTTTTAGCGCCGGGTTCTCTTTCGGGTCGAACCGCGTCTGCGCGTCATCGCTGCCCTTGTCCTTTCCGCGCCAGCAGGCTTCAAGAATGCGGGGCAGGTGTAGGGCGTGAATGCGCGAGCCGGTGACGAGGGCGGCGACTTTTTCTTCTTCGCGCGTCTTCCAGGAGACGAAATCTTCAATATCCGGGTGATCGGCGTCGACGACGACCATCTTTGCGGCGCGGCGGGTGGTGCCGCCGGATTTAACAGCGCCCGCCGCAGCGTCGCCGACCTTCAGGAAACTCAAAAGGCCTGAGCTTTTGCCGCCGCTCGACAGCGGTTCGTCCGCGCCGCGGATTGTCGAAAAATTGGTGCCGGACCCGGAGCCGTATTTGAAGAGGAGCGCCTCGCGCTTCCACAAATCCATGACGCCGCCATCGCCGGTGAGGCTGTCATCGACGGACTGGATGAAACAGGCATGGGGTTGCGGGCGTTCATAAGCGCTGTCGGACTCCATGAGCGCGCCTGTCTCGTGGTCCACATAAAAGTGGCCCTGTCCCGCGGCGTCGATTCCATAGGCCCAATGCAAACCGGTGTTGAACCATTGCGGGGAGTTCGGGGCGCCGATCTGGCGCGCCAGCATGGCGCGCATTTCGTCCATGAAGGCGAGGGCGGCGTCCTCGTCGTCGAAATAGCCGCCTTTCCAGCCCCAATAGGCCCAGGCCCCAGCCATCCGGTCGAAAACCTGCTTGGCGGAGGTCTCCGGCCCGTAGCGTTCCTCGGCGGGAAGTTTTGCAAGGGCGGCGATATCGGGCATGGACCTTTGCAGGGATTGAGGCACGCCCTTTTCCTTGACCCGCTTTGTGAAGGCGGGAACGCCGGCCTTTCTCAGATATTTCTGGGCGAGGATATCGACCGCGGTCTGGCTCCAGCTTTTTGGAACCTCCAGATCGCGCATTTCGAATATGATCTCGCCGACGAGCGTGCGGATTTCCGAATCGGCGCGCCGGAAAACGGCGCCGCCATAAGGCGCGCCTGAATTTTCCGTAAATCGCCGCTCAATGCGCATCTTTTCTCGTCCTTCGGAGCCTCAGGCGCCGCCGCCGCGCCCAGGGCGTAATATAGACATTCAAGCGGCCCGGCTCCACTGGGCCGGCCCGCTTCCCTGCGCGAGGCTCCGTCTCCTTTTGGGGGGTCGGCTAATTTTCCCCTGATTTCAAGGGAAAAGCGCCTGTGGGAGGCGGAGGGCGCAGTCTCTTGCGGGGCCCGGCGACGGGCGCCATATTCGCGCCGCGACAGGGGGCTAGTATGAGCCCCGGAGATTCGGGAATCCTTGCATGTTTTCGCAGCTTTTTACCTGGTGGAATTCGACCACCTTCGGCACCTCCTTCACCCTGTGGAGCAAGGGCGCGCGCCTGGTGGGGACGGATGAGCAGGGAAACCGCTATTTCGAGGAAAAAGAGCCGAGCCTGCCTGGCAGCGACGGCAAGCGCCGCCGGCGCTGGGTCGTCTATCATGGCGTCGCCGAGGCTTCGCGCGTGCCTCCGGACTGGCATGGCTGGCTGCATCACACTTTTGAGGAAGCGCCCACGGTCGCGCCCTTGACGCGCCGCGCCTTCGAGAAGGATCATTTGCCGAACATGACGGGCACGCCGCTCGCCTATCACCCGAAGGGCAGCCTGTCGCGCCCGGGCGGGCCGGCCGATGTGAATGACGATTACGAGGCCTGGACGCCCGAAAGCGCTTAAGGCCTGACAGATAAAGGGGAGGCTGACCCATGAGCCGCGCCGGAGTTTTCGAAACCATTGTCGGAGCCATTGTCATCGCCGTGGCGGCGGGTTTTCTCGCTTATGCCTATGGGGTTAGCGGCAAGGGCGTGGGGCGCGACCATTATCGCGTCGGCGCTGTTTTCGGTCGCGTCGATGGCGTCAAGGTCGGCGCGGAAGTGAGGATCGCCGGGGTGAAGGTCGGCACCGTCGCCGGCAACAGCCTCGATCCTCAAACCTATGAAGCGAATGTTCAGCTCGCGATCGACCGCGGCGTCGCCATCCCGCAGGATTCTGTCGCCAAGGTTGCCTCGGACGGTCTTCTCGGCGGCGCGCATATCGCGATCGAGCCGGGCGCGGCGGAAGAAATGCTCGTTGAAGGCGATCGCATCACCATCACGCAAGGGTCTGTGGATCTGTTGAGCCTTGCCGTTCAGGCCTTCACAACAGGCAACGGCAATGGCGGCGACGATGCCGAGGCCGACCCATTGGGAGATATGTAATGCGTTGCGTTTCAGGCCTTGCGGCGTTGTTGCTGTTGTCCGCCCCTGCTGTTGCGCAGGATGAGCCTGCGGTTGAGGACGAGTTGAGCGAACTGGACATCCTCTCCCAGGCGCAGGACGACCCTTTTGCAACGGTTGTGGAAACGGAAGAACGCGAGCCGGTGTCGGTCACCTTGCGCGCGCTGAACAAAATCACCGCGCGCTACACCGATCTTGAAATCCAGATGAACGAGATTGCGCATTTCGGCTCTTTGGAGATTCAGCCGCGCACTTGCGACAAGCGCCCGCCGGAAGAGTTTCCGGAAACGACGGCGTTTCTTGAAATATTCGATACGGAGTTCGATAACCGTCAGAGCGATCTGAAAGTTCAGGATCCGGAAATCCTTGAAGACGAAATCAAGACGACCGAGCTCGCCGTTCTGCCCGGCGAGGCGGTGGGCGAGACACCTTCTTTCGAACCGCAAGAGGCGCAAGCCCCGGCGCCGGTTGTTCTGGAAGGGCCGCAGGCCGAGGGCGTCAATATATTCCGGGGATGGATGTTCGCTTCAACGCCGGCGCTCAATGCGCTTGAACATCCCGTCTATGACGTCTGGGTGATCGACTGCAAAACCCGCGTCGCCGATAATTGATCTGGCGCGGCGGCGAAGAAGTCCGCCTCCGCCGTCAGCGCCTTTTCCAGTATGAGCTGATAGTCGGCGTCGTCCATGGCGATGAGGCCGAACTGCACCAGATGCTCATTGGAAAATTGCGCGTCGATAAAATGAAATCCGCCGATCCTGAGCCGCGCCATCAGGTGCAGCATGGCGACTTTCGATGCGTTGGTCTCTCGCGAGAACATGCTTTCGCCGCAAAAGGCCGCGCCCATGACGACGCCGTAAAGCCCGCCCACAAGTTTGCCGTCGCGCCAGCATTCGACGGAGTGCGCGCGCCCCTGAAAATGGAGTTCGCAATAGGCTTCGATAATGGCGTCATTAATCCAGGTGTCGGGCCGCGCCTTCGTCGCCTCGGCGCAGGCCATCATTACATCGGTGAAGGCCGAATTGATGCGAATCTCGAAAGGCTCGGTTTTTAAAAACCGCGCCAGCTTTTTCGGAACATGCGCCGCGTCGAGAGGGATAACCCCGCGCTCGTCAGGCAGGACCCAGACAACGCTTGCATCCTCGCGAGAGCGGGCCATGGGAAAATAGCCAAGCCGATAGGCCTTCAGAAGGTCCTCGGTCGCAATCGCATTCGCTGAATCGCGGGGCATGCGTCTCAGTCTACGCTGAGCCGCAGGGCGCCGTCACGACAGGGAATGGCCCGGCTTATTGATTTTTTAAGCGCTCATAGTATATGACTCATTGGTCAGTTAGTTAAAGTTGTTCTCATGGGTCAGTCTGCCAGAGAAGAGCCGAAATGGCGCCGTCGCGCGGAAAGCCGGCCCGATGAGATCCTGGATGCGGCGCTCGTCACTTTCGAGAAGGACGGCTTTGACGCCGCCCGGGTCGAGGATGTCGCGAAGAAAGCGAAGCTCTCAAAGGCTGGCGTCTATCTCTATTTCGACAGCAAGGACGCGATCCTGCGCGGTCTTATCGAGCGTGAAGTGGCGCCGGTGGCGCGCAATCTCCGGGCGGTTGCCGAAGCAGGCATGGACGATCCGGCCGGCGCGCTGCAAAGGGTTGCGGCCGCATTTACCGCGCTTGTAAACGACAAACGGAAACTGGCCGTGCCGCGCATCGTGCTCTCCGTCGCCGCGCGCTATCCCGACATCGCCCAGTACTACCGCGAGAATGTGCTGGAGCAGGGCCTTAGCGCAATTGTCGCGCTTATCGAGGCGGGCGTCGCCAAGGGCGTTTTCCGCCCGTGCGATCCGGGCATCGCCGCACGCATGCTCTTTGGACCGATTTTCGTACATGGGTTGTACACGCACTTTCTTCATGGTGATCCGGGTCCGCTCAGTCCTGCCGAGCGGGTTAAGGCGCATACGGATATTTTGCTGAAGGGATTGCTGGCGTCGCGATGAGAAAAATTCTGTTCCTTTGTGCGGCTTTGTATCTGACTGGTTGTTCTGACCAGTCGGCCGACCGTCTCACCGGCTATGTGGAGGCGGAAACGCTTTACATGGCGCCGCAGGAAAGCGGCGTCGTCGGCAATATTCTTGTTATCGAAGGCGACCGGGTGAAGGCCGGGGACGTTTTGTTCCGCATGAAGGCCGAAAGAGTGCTTTATCAGGCGGAGCAGGCCGAAGCAGCGGCCTCCGCCGCTGAAAAACGCACGGATGACAGCGGCTCCCTCGCCAAGGCGGTGGTGGAGGCTGAGGCCGAGCGCGACCGCGCCGCCGCCGATTTCGGCCGGACCCAAAAGCTGTTCGATCAGGGATACGCCACCAGGGCGCGACTCGATACAGAGCGCACGGCGCTTGCGGCGGCGGAAGCGCGGCTCGAGCAGGCGCGGGCGGAGAGACAGGCGGCGGAAGAGGATTACCAGTCATTCGAAGCGCAGGCGGGTTTCGCGAAACAGCGCCTTGATGATCTCGCCGTAACGGCGCCCGAGGCGGGCAGCGTCGAGCGCATTTACCGCCGCGCCGGGGAGGTGGCTGCGGCTGGCGATCCTGTCGTCGCACTGTTGCCGCCGGATAATCTCAAGCTGCGTTTTTATGCGCCGGGAAAAATGCTGTCGTCTTTTGCGCCCGGAACCGAAATCAGCTTCGACTGCGACGGTTGCGCCGCCAGCCGCAAAGCCCGCGTCACCTATGTGGCGTCGGAGCCGCAATTCACGCCGCCGGTTATTTACAATCTCGATGAGCGTGAAAAGCTTGTTTTTCTGATCGAGGCGCGGCCGAGTGAGACGGACGGACTGCGCCCCGGCCTGCCGGTCGACATTGCATTGCCATGAATGGCGAACCGGTCATCGATGTGCGCGGCCTGACCAAGCGGTTCGGCGATAAAACGGTTGTCGATCATTTCGATCTGAAGGTCCCGCGCGGTTCTATTTACGGATTTCTCGGGCCCAACGGGTCCGGCAAGACGACCACCATCCGCATGGTCTGCGGCCTCCTGAAGCCGGATGAAGGCGAGGGAACCTGCCTTGGCTATGACGTGCTTAACGAAAGCATGAAGATCAAGAACAAGGTCGGCTACATGACCCAGCGGTTTTCGCTCTATGAGGATTTGAGCATCCGCGAGAATCTTGAATTCTTCGCCCGGCTCTACGGGCTCGGGCATGTTCGTCAGCGCGTTGACGACGCGATCGCTTCGCTAGGGCTCGAAGGCCGGTCGAAACAACTTTCGGGCAGCCTCTCGGGCGGCTGGAAACAGCGTCTCGCCCTTGCCGTGAGCATGATGCACAATCCGCAGCTATTGCTTCTCGATGAGCCGACCGCCGGCGTCGACCCCAAGGCGCGACGTGATTTCTGGGATACGATCCGGGAATATTCGCGGCAAGGCGTAACGACGCTCGTTTCAACCCATTACATGGATGAGGCCGTGCAATGCGACCGCATCGCCTATATCGCCTATGGCAAGAAACTTCTCGATGCGCCGACGGCGGAAATTCCGGGACGTCTGGGCTTGCACGCCTTCAAGCTCGACAATGGCGATCTTGAAAAACTTACCGCCGAATTAAGGGGCGCTGACGGGGTTGAAATTCTCGCGCGCTTCGGCGCCTCCATTCACGTTTGCGGCAAGGACCGTGAAAAGCTTGCTGCAACCGTGGACCGTATTCGCGGCGAGCCCGGCGTCAGGGTTACGGAGATCGAGGCGGGTCTGGAAGAAGCCTTTATCTATTTGATGGCGAATAGCGATGATAATTTCAGCGTCGGGGACGCCGCATGATTTCGTTCTCGCGCATTGCTGCGGTCTTTATCAAGGAAATGGTGCAGATGCGCCGGGACCGGCCGACCTTTGCCATCATGATCATGGTTCCGGTGATGCAGCTTGCGTTGTTCGGTTTCGCCATCAACACCGATCCGCGCCACTTGCCGGCGGCGGTGGAGCTGCGCGACGACGGGCCATTGACGCGCAGTCTCCTCGCATCGCTCAAACAATCGACCTATGTGGAAATCACCCGGATCGTTTACAGCGATGCGGAAGGAGAGGAGCTTTTGCGCTCCGGCGACGTTAATTTCCTGATCGTCATTCCTGAAAATTTTGAAACGGATTTTGTGCGAGGGGCCCAGCCGGAAATTCTGATCGCCGCCGACGCATCGGATCCTGTGGCGGCGTCAGGCGTCATCGGGGCGCTCAACGAAATCGCCCGCACAGCCTTTGCGCCCGAGCTTGAGCGTCTGCCGGCAAGGCTGCGCGGCGGCGCGCCGCCCTATAATGTCGTTATCCACCGGCAATATAACCCCGAGGGCGTCACGGCCTATAATATCGTGCCGGGTCTTCTCGGCGTCATTCTGACCATGACTATGACGATGATCACGTCGATCGCGCTTACCCGTGAGCGCGAGCGCGGCACCTATGAAGCGCTGTTGTCGACGCCCGTGCGCCCGCTTGAAATCATGGTCGGCAAGACAACGCCCTATATCATTGTGGGCGCCATACAGGCGGCGATTATCCTTCTCGCGTCGCGCTTTGTTTTTCATATCCCTTTCATGGGCGGCGTGGGCGCCTTTTTGTTGGTGATTTCGATTTTTATTCTGACCAATCTGATGCTCGGCTATCTCATCTCGACGGTCGCCAGGACGCAGATGCAGGCGATGCAGATGACCTTTTTCGTCTTTCTGCCGTCAATCCTGCTGTCGGGCTTCATGTTTCCGTTCCAGGCGATGCCTGCCTGGGCTCGGACAATAGGCGAAGCGATTCCGAATACGCATTTCCTGCGCATGATCCGGGAGATCATGTTGAAAGGAGCGGGACTCGCTGACATCAAAGGCGATCTGGTCCCGCTTGTTCTGATTCTACTCGTGCTGGCCGGAATTGCGCTATTACGTTTCCAGCGGACGCTCGACTAATCCTGCTTCGCCAGCCAGTCTTCGAGCCAGTGGATATGATAATCGCCTTTCTGGAAGGCGGGATCATCGACCAAATCCATGAAGAGCGGCACAGTGGTTTCAACCCCGACAAACACCATTTCCGAAAGCGCGCGTTTTAACCGGGCGATGCAGTGCGCCCGGTCGTCGCCATAGACAATCAGCTTGCCGATCATCGAGTCGTAATAGGGCGGAATCTTGTAGCCCGTATAAACGGCCGAATCGAAACGCACGCCGGGCCCGCCCGCAGGGTGGAACTGGGTGATCTTGCCGGGCGAGGGGCGGAAGGTCCGAGGGTTTTCCGCATTGACGCGGCATTCGATGGCGTGGCCTTTGAAGACAACGTCTTCCTGTTTCATGCTGAGCTCGGCGCCGGCGGCGACGAGGATCTGCTCGCGCACGAGGTCCCTGCGGGTCACCTGTTCCGTAATCGGATGTTCGACCTGCAGGCGCGTGTTCATTTCGATGAAATAGAACTCGCCATTCTCATAAAGAAACTCGATCGTCCCTGCGCCGAGATAGCCGATCTTTTCGATGGCTTTTCTGACTGTGTCGCCGATCCGTGCGCGCTCCTTGTCCGTCAAGGCGGGAGACAGCGCTTCCTCGAGCACTTTCTGGTGGCGGCGCTGCAGGGAGCAGTCGCGCTCGCCAAGCTGAACCACATTGCCATGGCTGTCGGCGATAATCTGAAGCTCGATATGGCGCGGCAATTCGAGATATTTTTCCAGATAGACGGCGTCATCGCCAAAGGCGGCTTTGGCTTCGGCTTTCGCCGTCGACATGGCTTCGGCGAGGTCGCTTTCGGTCTTGGCGACTTTCATGCCGCGTCCGCCGCCGCCGGCGGCCGCTTTCACCAGCACGGGATAGCCGATTTTCGCGGCTTCCTCCTTGGCCTCTTCATAGGAAAGGATAGCGCCCGCAGAGCCCGGCACCAGCGGAATGCCCGCCTTGGCGACCGCCTCCTTGGCCGCGATCTTGTCGCCCATGACGCGGATATGTTCCGCATCCGGACCGATAAAGGTGATGTTGTGCGCGGCGACGATTTCGGCAAAGCGCGCATTCTCCGACAGGAATCCATAGCCGGGATGGATGGCGTCCGCATCGGTAATTTCGGCGGCGGAAATGATCGCCGGGATGTTGAGATAGCTGTCTTTCGGCGCGGGGGGGCCGATGCACACGCTTTCATCGGCAAGGCGCACATGCATTGCGTCGGCGTCGGCGGTCGAATGCACCGCAACTGTCGAGATTCCGAGCTCCTTGCACGCCCGGTGAATGCGAAGGGCGATTTCCCCGCGATTGGCGATCAGGACTTTGTTGAACATTGCTTATCCGTCAATCACGCCGGCGCCGCCGGCTTGGGGCGCTTATTCGATGATGAGAAGCGGCTCGTCGAATTCGACCGGCTGCGCGTCGGAGACGATGATTTTCGTCACCTTGCCGGCGCGCGGCGCGGCAATGGGATTCATGGTTTTCATGGCCTCGACGATCATCAGGGTCTGGCCTTCGCTCACCTGCGCGCCTTCGCGCACGAAAGGATCGGCGCCCGGCGAGGGGGAGAGATAGGCGGTCCCGACCATCGGCGATTTGACCGCGCCCGGATGGCTTTCCGCAGGGGCGGAAGCGGCGGCGGGCTGTGAAGACGCCGCCGGCGTGGCGGCCGGCGCCGCAGCGGGCGCAGGCGCGGCGTAAGCCGCGAGCCCGCCCTGGCGCGACACGCGCAGGCGTGTGTTGTCTTTTTCGATCTCGATTTCGGTGAGACCGGTTTCTTCGAGGATTCCGGCAAGCTCGCGAATCCACGCAGCTTCCAATCCGTGGTCTTTATGGTCTTTTTTGTCGGACATGCGATTCCCGCTTCTTTGAATGCAACGCGCCGCTTATGGCGGCCGTCAGGAGGCCGCGCGACTTTCGATAAGGCTTTTAAGGGCTTCGAGCGCCAAACGATACCCCGGCGCGCCGAAGCCCATTATCGCTCCGTCCACCGCCGCTGCCGTGACCGACTGACGCCGGAAGGCTTCCCGGGCATGGATATTGGACAGGTGGAGCTCGATTTTGGGGATTTCGGCCGCCGACAAGGCGTCGAGCAGCGCGATCGATGTGTGGGTGTAGGCGCCGGGATTGATGATGAGGCCGGCCCCCTTGGCGGCGGCCTCCTGCACCCAGTCCACCAGTGTTCCTTCGGTATTGGACTGGCGGAATTCGACGGAAAAGCCGAATTCCTTGGCCTTCGCCTTCACCGCCGTCTCGATATCGGCGAGGGTGGTCGTGCCGTAGATTTCGGGCTCCCGGGTTCCCAACAGGTTCAGATTGGGGCCGTTCAGCACATAGATCGTCTTCGAAGCCATGTTTTCCGCCCGTTTCCCCGGTTGTTCCTTGCAGGGCCCGCCGCGCCTGAATACATCTTGCGCCCGATAGCGGCGCGAACGCCCTAGTAAAACGGGCCTTAATCTCGCGCAATAGACTGAAGAGATTGAATTTTCATGGATATCACCGTGAATGGCGAGAAAAAGCGCTTCGAGGGGCCGATCACCGTGGCCGGCCTCCTCGCGGCGCTTGAGCTTCAGCCGCGCAAAATCGCCGTGGAGCGTAATCTCGAAATCGTCCCCAGGTCGCTTTTTGGCGAGACGGCCCTCAGCGACGGCGACAAGATCGAAATCGTCCAGTTTGTGGGCGGTGGTTAGGGTTTGAACATGACGGATATTCTGGAAGTGGCGGGGCGGAAACTGAACTCCCGCCTCATTATCGGCACCGGCAAATACAAGACTTACGAAGAGAACGCCAAGGCGGCCGAGGCCGCCGGCGCGGAGATGGTGACGGTCGCGGTGCGCCGGGTGAATCTCACCGACAAAGACAAGCCCATGCTGGTCGATTATCTCGACCCGGAGAAATACATCTATCTGCCGAACACCGCCGGATGTTTCACCGCCGAGGATGCGATCCGCACCTTGCGGCTGGCGCGGGAGGCAGGAGGCTGGGAGCTTGTGAAGCTCGAAGTCCTCTCCGACCAGAAGACGCTCTATCCGGATATGGAGGAAACCCTGCGCGCTGCGAAGCTCCTCATCAAGGAAGGCTTCGACGTCATGGTCTATTGCTCCGACGATCCGGTCTATGCGCGCAAGCTCGAGGATGCGGGTTGCTGCGCGATCATGCCGTTGGGCTCGCTCATCGGCTCCGGGCTCGGGATCATGAACCCGGTGAACATCCGCCTTATCGTGGAGCAATCCTCCGTGCCCGTCATTGTGGACGCCGGGGTCGGCACGGCGTCGGATGCGGCGGTCGCCATGGAGCTTGGCTGCGACGGCGTTTTGATGAACACGGCGATCGCCGAAGCCAAAGACCCGATCCTGATGGCGTCAGCGATGAAACATGCTGTCATCGCCGGCCGCGAAGCCTATCTCGCAGGCCGCATGCCGAAAAAACGCTACGCCGATCCGTCGAGCCCGCTGGCGGGGCTGATTTAAATGGAGGAACGGCGAAAGCTCAGGGCATTTCATCCTCTGGAACAGAATAACCAAGCGCTGACCACGCGCTTTTGAGCGCCGGCCCAAAATAATAATTGGTCCATGCGTTAATCGCCCAAGGGTCGCCTTTGGTGAACATGTCTTTCTGCGCTTCCAGGTCCACGACCTCTTGAAGATCTTCGTACGCAATGCCGCTTTTCGCGGATGTATCCACTTTTGAGACTGTTTCCCTGATGAGCGAGACGACATCAAACAGGTAATCCGTGTCCCTCTGCGGCTGTCCGTGTCCCGGAACGATGTGTTCGGCGTCAAATTCGGCCAATTTTTGCAGCGTCTCCGGCCATTCCAGCATCGGCGCATCAAAGGCGTAAGGTATCGGTCCCACAAGTATGTCGCCGGTGATCAGAATTTTTTCTTCGGGCAACCAAACGACAAGATCGCCGGGCGTGTTGCCGAGACCGACCCACTCAACAATGATCTTTCGTTTTCCCCGAGTGAAAATTTTGCGCTCCGCAATCGTTTCATCCGGATAAGCGGCGACGAGATTATGCAACTCTGGCTTTAAAGCTTCGACATATCCCGCATAAACTCGATAGGTGATGGCCTTGTCCGGATCTTCCGCTTCCGCTGCTTTCGCCGCCGCCCGAATCCGTTCTGGCGACGCTTCTCCAAATGCTTTCTGGCGGGTTTCAATGAAATCCGGCCATTCTTCCTGAAGCTGGCTCAGCGTACCCGGGTGAGAGAGAATTTTGACGTCCGGGAACGCGTCGATGAACGCTTGGTTGCCGTTGACATGGTCATCGTGCCAGTGGGTGTTGATGACATGGGTGACCGGCTTTTGGGTCAGCGATTTGATCTGTTCAATGACGGCTCGGGCCGCCGCGGGGTTGATATGTGTGTCGACGACGAAAACGTCTTCGTCATTGATGATAACGGTGGAGTTGCCGTCAACCGGACCTGCGAATGGATCTTGGCGCATATGGACAAAAACGCCGTCGCCGAGGGCGCGCCACTCATAGCCCGGGAAACCGTTTTCCGCTTTTGCGAGCATGGGAAACAAAAAGATAAATATGAGGAGGATAGCTTTTAGGGTCATGCGCCGGGCTTAGTTTTCATTCTGACGGGCGCCCATATTAGAGTGAACCCAGTCACTTTTTGTAAGGTGGAAACCTCGGTCCATCGGCATTAGCACTCGGTTTGTCGATTTTGCCGTTGCTGCGTCTTTCTGCAGGGGCGTGCTTGAATAGGACGGCTTTAGGGTCTTAAATTTTTCTCGGTCGGTAAGAAGGGGGCATCTGATGTCTGAAACAATCATGGGCGTCAAAAGCCCGAAAGCCTATGCGCATTTTGCAGGCTTCAATTATCTCCTCATTTTCATCCTCGCGATTTTCGCCAACTTCTTCGTGCTGTCGAAGCTGATGGTCAGCGGCGACGCGGCGGCGACCGCCGCGAATATCGCGGCGAATGAAAGCCAGTACCGTCTGGCCATCGCCGCTTTTTTCATCGTCCTTGTTTGCGACGTGTTCATCGCCTGGTCGCTATACCTGATCCTCAAAAAAACCGATCCGAATCTGTCTCTGCTCGCGGCGCTGTTCCGGCTCACTTATACCGTGGCGCAGATTGGCGTTTTGTTGAACCTCGTGAACGCGCTTGAATTTGTCGGCGTCGCGGAGACGCCGGGCGCGCTGGCGGCGATCAGTCAGGCGGCCTGGCCCTATTATTTCCTGACGGCGCACAATACCGGCTTTACGCTCACACTGATCTTTTTTGGCCTGCATCTTTTGCTGCTGGGGCATTTAATTGTCCGCTCGTCCTTCCTCCCCTCGCTGATTGGAATTCTGGTGATGGTCGCCGGCACCGGCTACATCATCGACGGGTTCGATGAAATTCTTGGCCTCGGTTATGGCGGCATCCCAAATGCCGGCCTTTATGTCGTCATCCTGCCGGCGCTTCTGGGCGAGGGGGCGTTGATGCTGTGGCTATTGATTCGCGGTCTCAACAGGGAAAAATGGCTCGCAGCTTAGGCTTTTCAGCCCAAAAATTTCGTCCCAGGCGGCTTGATCCGGCCCGTTCCGACCCCATTTTGAGATAGAACACGGCGTCGCCGCAAACGGGGCGCTATAACCTTTTGACGCTCAAACCGAGGTCGAGATGCAATTTGAAAATTATACGGACCGCGCCCGCGGTCTCATTCAGGCCGCCCAGACCATAGCGCTGAGAGACGGGCACCAACAGTTTACCCCCGAACATGTGCTGAAAGCCCTTCTGGACGATCAAGAAGGTCTTGCTGCGAATCTCATTCGTGCGGCCGGCGGACAGCCGGAAAAAGCCCTTCAACTGACGGACGAAGCTCTGGGCAAACTGCCCAAGGTCGAGGGCGGCAACGGCCAGATCTATATGGCCCCGCCGACGGCCAAGGTATTCGCCGCCGCCGAGGAGATCGGCAAAAAGGCAGGCGATAAATTCGTCACCGCCGAACGGCTGCTCACTGCCCTGGCGGTGGAGGCGAGCGCCGGCACGGCGAAAATCCTGAAAGATTCAGGCGTCACGGCCACGAAACTCAACGAAGCCATCAACGATATCCGCAAGGGACGCACCGCCGACACGGCCTCCGCCGAACAGGCCTATGATGCGCTGAAGCGGTATGCACGCGATCTCACGGAGGCCGCGCGGGAAGGAAAACTCGACCCGGTCATCGGGCGCGACGAGGAAATCCGCCGCACCATGCAGGTGCTGTCCCGCCGCACAAAAAACAATCCGGTGCTGATCGGCGAGCCGGGCGTCGGCAAGACCGCCATCGCCGAAGGTTTGGCGCTCCGCATCGTCAATGGCGACGTGCCGGAAAGCCTTAAAGACAAATCTCTGCTCGCGCTCGACATGGGCTCGCTCATCGCCGGTGCGAAATATCGCGGCGAATTCGAGGAGCGCCTGAAAGCCGTGTTGCAGGAAGTCACCGGCGCCGCCGGCAAGATCATTCTTTTTATCGACGAGATGCATACGCTGGTGGGCGCCGGCAAAAGCGACGGCGCCATGGATGCTTCGAATTTGTTGAAGCCGGCGCTGGCCCGCGGCGAGTTGCATTGCGTCGGCGCCACGACGCTCGATGAATATCGCAAATATGTGGAGAAAGACGCCGCGCTTGCGCGCCGTTTCCAGGCGGTGTTCGTGGACGAACCGACGGTCGAGGACACGATCTCGATCCTGCGCGGCCTCAAAGAGAAATACGAACTCCACCACGGGGTGAAGATTTCTGACAGCGCCATCGTCGCCGCCGCGACCCTGTCGAACCGCTATATCACCGATCGTTTCCTGCCGGACAAGGCTATCGACCTCGTGGATGAGGCGGCTTCGCGTCTCAGGATGGAAGTCGATTCCAAGCCCGAAGAGCTCGATGAACTCGACCGCCGCATCATCCAGATGAAGATCGAGCGCGAAGCGCTGAAGAAGGAAAGCGACACGGCGTCGAAAGACCGTCTCGAAAAACTCGACAAGGAATTGTCCGAGCTCGAACAGAAATCCGCCGACCTCACGGCGCGCTGGAAAGCGGAAAAGGACAGTCTTGCCTCTGCGACCAAGGTCAAGGAAGCGCTCGATCAGGCCCGCCAGCACCTGGCGGATGCGGAGCGCAAAGGCGACCTCGCGCGCGCTTCGGAACTAAAATACGGTGAAATTCCCGCGCTGGAAAAACAGCTTCAGGCGAGCGAAGAAAAAGAGGAAGAGATCGACCAGTCCAAGGCGCTCGTGCATGAGGTGGTCGATCCGGAAAACATCGCCGCCGTCGTATCGCGCTGGACCGGCGTTCCAGTCGACAAGATGCTCGAAGGCGAACGGGAAAAACTGCTCGCCATGGATGAAGCGCTCGGCAAACGCGTTGTCGGTCAGCACGAAGCGGTCGAGGCTGTTTCCTCCGCCGTGCGTCGCGCGCGGGCGGGCCTCAAAGATCCGAACCGGCCCATGGGCTCATTCTTATTCCTCGGCCCCACCGGCGTCGGCAAGACGGAGCTCACCAAAGCGCTCGCCGAATTCCTGTTTGACGATGAAACCGCAATTGCGCGCATCGACATGTCGGAATTCATGGAGAAACATTCGGTCGCCCGCCTGATCGGCGCCCCGCCGGGCTATGTCGGTTATGAGGAAGGCGGCGTTTTGACCGAGCGCGTGCGCCGGCGGCCCTATCAGGTGGTTCTCTTCGATGAAATCGAAAAGGCGCACCCCGATGTGTTCAACGTCTTGCTGCAGGTTCTTGACGACGGCCGTCTGACGGACGGGCAGGGACACACAGTGGACTTCAAGAACACGCTGATCATCATGACCTCGAATCTGGGCGCGGAATATCTGGCGAGCCAGCCGGAAGGCCAGGACTCCGATGCGGTGCGCCCGCAGGTCATGGAGGCCGTGCGCGCGCATTTCCGCCCTGAATTTCTGAACCGGCTCGATGAGATCATTTTGTTCCATCGCCTGTCGCGCGGGAACATGGACGCCATCGTCGATATCCAGATCGCGCGGCTGCAAAAGCTCTTGGCGGATCGTAAGATCACGCTGGATCTCGATGACAAGGCGCGGCACTGGCTCGGCGATAACGGTTATGACCCGGTCTATGGCGCGCGGCCGTTGAAACGGGTCATTCAGAAAAAATTGCAGGACCCGCTGGCGGAGCGCATTCTTTCCGGCGAGGTCGGCGACGGCGAAACGCTGAAAATTTCCGCTGACGACGCCGGCTTGACGATCAACGGAACCTCCGTGGCTGGCCGGGATGCTTTCTCTCTTGGCGAGGCGGGACACGACGCACCGGCGCCGGGCGCGCTCCTGAATTAAAGGGCTGGCGATGAACGATAAGAACTGGAAGCCTGAGGATGAAGAGAGCCTGAAAGAGCTCATTCGCGCCACAATCAAAAGCGCGGGATCGACTGATCCCGCGCAATTGCCGTCAAAAGTGCGCGAACGGATCAAGGGCCGCGTTTCCGGCGATGTCGACATCGACGCTTATGTGAAAAAGGTGCTTGCCGAAGAGCGCAAGCGTTAAGTCAAAGCCCCAGTGCTTTGAGCTTCTCTTCCAAAGGTTTCAGCGCCTCATCCCATTGGTGGCGGCTCAAAACGAAATGTCGTGCGGAGCGGCCCATATGTTCGCGCGCTTCGATATCGTTCAATAAGGCGAGAATTGACGACGCCGCAGCTTCGTCTGACGACGCAATGACGGCTGCATCCCTTGGCGCCGCGATGCCGGTCATCGCCTCGGGGCTTGCGATCACGGGCTTCGCCATGGCCATGGCCTCCAGCACCTTGTTTTGGAGACCTCGCGCCACGCGCAAAGGCGCAACGGCGATTTTTGCGCCGGCAAGCCACGGGCGTATGTCATCGACGCGGCCCGTAACCGTAACGCCATCCTTGCCGTCCAGCGCTTTGATTGACGGGGACGGGTTGGCGCCGACAATTGCAAAGCTGGCGTCCGGCTTTCCTTTACGCAAAGCGGGCCAGACAGACTTCATAAAATCCAGCACGCCATCGACATTGGCGCGGTAGTCCATGGCGCCTGTAAAAACGCAATCATGGGCCGGCGCGTCTGCGATGCCGCTCGCGTAAGGATCGAAAAAGACGGTGTCGACGCCGTTTGAAAACCACGCCACCTTTTTGGCTGTGTTTTCGCGGGCATTGAAAATTGCGGCTTCTTCTTCACTGATGGCGAAGCTCGCATCGGCCCAGTTGACGATTTGCGTTTCCATATGCGCCAGCGTCCTCGCCTCGCGGGCATATAGATTCTTAATGGGCCCCTTCGCATCTTGCGCATAACCGCGCCATTTTTCCGCATCTGCATCGCAGAAATCGACGAGGCGTTTGCGGCCCACGACCGGATTTTCGATATAGGGCGCCATGGAAGAGGAAAAGACGATCTCAGCGGCAAGCGGTTTTTTGCGCAACTCCCGCACAGCCGCCGCCATCTTCGCATGGTGAAAATACCGAAAACTCAAAGGGGCGCCGGAAAATAGTCCTGCAATGCTCTGGATACGCGTCGTTCGCGGATTGAGCGGAATGATGGTCGCGCTTTCACAAAGCGTTTCGAGAAACGCCTGATGACTGAGGTCGCGCGGATCATCGGCGAAACAGGCAAGATGCACGCGATACCGTTCCGCCAGAAACGCCAAAAGCCGCCATGACCGGATCTTGTCCCCCTTGTCCGGCGGGTAAGGGATGCGATGCGCCAGAAAAAGGACTTCAGGCTTCATGGGAAGTTCGGCGCGAGAAGGGGGCCGATACGATTGGCGGCAGGAAGCGGCAGATGCGGCCAGAGTTTTGCGAAAAGCGCGAATTTCGGGTTCTTCGCATTCACATCGGGCATCGCGTCTGCGCCGATCAGCTTTACCCGGTAAGAGAGCGGGCGCGGTTCGATCCCCCAGAGTTTTTTATAGGCGTAAGCGCCGCTGCCGATCTTGCTGCGGCCGAAGTCAAAATGCGCACATCCTTTTTCCACCGCGCGGCGCATCACAGCCCAGTAGATATAGTCGAAAGCGCGCGCTTCGCGGGCTTTCGCTGTGGCGCCGATGTAATAGGGCAGCACCCTGTCCTTGAAATAAAAACTGAGCAGCGCCGCCACTGGCTCGTCACGATGTTCGACAATGGAGATTTCCATATTCGCTGCAAAGACATCGCACAAAGAATGGAGAAACTGCTTCGGGAAAACAGGCGTTCCGAGGCGGTGCAGCGATTTCGCATAGAGCCGATAAAATAAATCCGGTTCGCCGTCATGGCGGATTTTCAATTCGCCCTGATTCGCGGCGTCCATCGCCTTTCGGATTTCAGCGCGGCGTTTGCGCGGGATCGCGGCAAGGGCGTCTTCTTCTTTTTGAAGAAGGGGCGTCTCAAACGCTGCGTGCGCCCCGCTTTTGCCGAGCCAGCCATCCGCCTCGAAATCCGAACGGCATTCGATGTAGCGGACTTTCTTTTCTTCGCCGATGCGCATGGCCTCGTCGAGCAAGGCTTGTAGTGTTTCAACGTCGGTGGCGAGCGGCCCGCCGCCGACGGAGAAAGCGGTTGAGATCATCGATGCGCCGAGCAGCGGCGTTTTTGCATGCGTGACCGGCAATACGCCAACGAGCGCGCCATGTCTGCGCCCTGCGATGTAATATGTGTCGTAGCCATAGGCGGTCTTTGCCGTTTTGCCCCATCCCGAGAGGTTAAAAAATGTTCCCGCCTCGTGTCCGCGCACGAAGGCGTCCCACTCGGCCCCGTCGCACTCAGTTGAGCTGCTTATCGACAGGTTCGCGCCCGGCGTTATGGCGGGGTGCGCCGTCATTGCCTTAGCCCCAGCGCCTCATCGATGCGGCCCCAGGAAAAGGCGTCAAGCGTCTTGGCGAGCTTGGCTTCCATGCGATTGAGATTGAGATAATGCCGGATTTTCGATTTCAACGGCGCGCGATTGAGGCGCGGCTGATCCGGATCGATTTCCCAGGGGTGAAAATAAAAAATCGCAGGGCCGTCGAGAGCCGACGCCGCTTTTGTAAGGAGCGCCTTTGACAAGGCGAGCGGCGCGGCGCGGAACCAGCCGCCACCGGCCGCGCTGACGCGTTTTCCGAATAAATTCACCGTCGCCACGGGCGCTTCAAGCATGCCCGCAATCTCGTAAGGAGATTGCGGCGCCTTGGCGTCGCCGTAATGATCATGCGCAATAGGGTGGGTGCTTGAGGAATAGCAATGCCCCGCCTCGGCGAGAACGTCATGGGCCCAGGGCGTCGCCTTGCCGATGGAAAAGCCGGCGGCGCGATATCCCTTCACCTCGGCGCCCGAAATGTCTTCAAGAATTGCTTTTGTCTTCGTTACATCGGCCAGAAATTCATCGCGGGTCTGTTCATTGACCTTTGTGTGATCGAACCCGTGGCTGGCGAGTTCATGTCCGCGCGCCACGATGTCCCGAATGAGATCGGGATCGCGTTCCGCCACCCAGCCAAGGGTGAAGAACGTCGCCTTTGCGTTATGATTGTCGAAAAGATCGAGACAACGTCGCGTATTGTCGCCGACGCGCAAGGAAAAGCCATCCCACGAGCTGCGTGAGACCACGCTCGAGAAGGCCCAGACCTGAAAATAGTCTTCCACATCGACGGAAAGGGCGAAGCTGGGCCGGGATATGCCTGCGGCGGCGCTCATGATTCCCTTCGCCGTCTGTGTTTCAGCCTTCAGCCTTGCGGAGATCGCCGATCAGCGTTTCCGCGCGCCCAAGACTGTCGGCGATTTTCCGCCGGCGCTCCTTGCGGCGCTCTTCTGCGCTGGCAACGGCGCGAGACAGGCTGACGACATTGGAGTTGGCGCGTTTCAGCTCTTCGCGCGTCTCGTCGATGGAGCGGATGAGGGCCTTGCGCCAGCCTGGTTTGCTTGCATCGCCGGCGGCCTTCATCAAATCCTCGTCTGCTGCGGGGACGCTGTCCTCACTCTCCGGCGCCGCGCCTTCGCTCGCCGCCTTGATGGCGCTCGCGACATCCGTGAGGGTCGCCTCCTGGCGCGCGCCGCTGTCTTTTTTTGAACGAAGACGATCGAAAACGCTGGCGGAGGACGGCGCTGCGCTTTCCTGTTCTTTCTCGTCCACCTCTGCCTCCATGTCTGATTCGTCGACCGCCGGACTCAGGCGCTGACGTTCGTTTTCAAGCGAAACGATATTGTCTTCGGGTTTTTCCTCGGGCGCGTCATCTTCGGCTGACGCCTCCACATCCTCCGCCTCAACCGGCTCGGGCGCGGTTTCGGCATCTTCTTCCTCTTCCGCTGCGGAAGAGGCGTCGTGTTTCGTTGGCGTTTCGTCCACCTTTGACACCGGCGGCATGGCGCCGGCCGGTTTGCGCGCCTCGAGCTTTTCTTCCTTGAGTTCTGCGCAAACGGTCTCAACCACATGGGCCGTCACTTCGTGCTGTTCTTCCAGCGAGCAGTAAAGCATCACCCGGTTGCACAGCGTATTGATGCGACGGGGCAGGCCGTTGGTCTCTTCCTGAATGGCGGTGAAGGCGCCGTCGGTGAATGTCGGGTCTTCGCGCCAGCCGGCGACGGACAGGCGGTGAAGAATATAATCGCGGGTTTCTTCCTCGGATAAGTTCTCCAGATGATAGGAAGCAATCACGCGCTGGCGCAGTTGCTCCATATCCGGCTGCTCCATAATTGTGCGGAATTCCGGCTGGCCCACGAGGAAAACCTGGAATAACGGCGTTCCTTCATAATCGATATTGGAGAGCATTCTGAGCTCTTCCAATGTCTTGAAGGGCAGGTTTTGCGCTTCGTCGATGATGAGGAGAACGCGGCGTCCGCGATTGAGTTGATCGAAGAGATAATCCTCAAAGGCCTCGATCTCGCCTGTGCGGCCTTCGCCTTCGGGTTCGATCCGAAAGGCCGAGAGAATCTGGCTGAGCAGATCTTCCGGTTCCACATTTGACGTGAGGAGATTGGCGGCGACGATGTTTGAAGAATTGAGCTGGTCGAGGAGATGGCTGATCACCATGGACTTGCCCGCGCCCACGGGACCCGTGATCACGATAAAGCCCTCGGCCTGTTTCAGGCCGTAATGGAGATAGGCCATGGCCTTGTTATGGCTGCGGCTGCCATAAAAGAAACGCGGATCCGGATTCAGCCGGAAGGGCGCATCTGAAAGACCAAAATACTCTTCATACATTTCTTAAAAGTCCACAGTGATCCCTGCGAGAATGTTGTTCTCGTCATATTCCAGCAGGTCATTCGGAGAGAAACGCTTCGTATGCGAGAACTCTGCAAACACGGATGCGTTTTTGTAAATCCGGTATGAGGCGCCGATTTGTCCGATGACGGTGTTGGTGACGCCGTTTTGAGCCGCCAGCGATGCGCAGCTCGTTACCGGGTCGAAGAGCGGGTCCATCGTATCGAGGCCGAAGATCAACGGATTGGCCTCGCAGGTCGCCGTGTCGAAGGCAGAGTCCGCGCGGCGATATTGGACGGAGCCGTAACCTGTCACGCGGCGCGTCATGCGCCGCCGGAGATTAAGCGTGGCGCCATAGGTTTCGATCTGGCGGTAACCGAAATCATCATCCGAATAAAAGCCGTTGAGGGAAATTTCGGTGAGGTCGAAATCGCCGATCAAGGACGCATTGGCTGAATTGGTGACCGCAACGCCGTTTGTCTGGGCGTTGCCAAAGCTGCGGCCGGAGGAATACCAGTTTGCCGCTTCGATAATGCTGCGCGCCGAAAGCTCCTGTCCTTCGCGCAGACGATCGGCGAACTCAAGCGTTTCGCGCTGTGTTGTCTGGAATTGCGAAGACACCGACTGGGCGCGGGTGCGGAAGGTGCGGTTTGCGCCTGCGGTGAACACAAAGCGCTGGGAGATTTGATAGCGCGCGCTGGCGTCGATGAAATCGTCGCCATATCGCTCGCCATATTCAATCCGGAAGGAGGAACGCGGCCCGGGCCGGCCCGTAATGCCTGCGCGCCAGAAGAATCCCGAAAGATTATCGTCACTGAAGAATTGCGCCGCCGCGCCCTCAGTCTCTACTTCGTCATAGCCAATCCCGCCGGAGAGGGCGTAACGGTTCGTCAACGCAAATTGCAGGTCCGCCGAAGCAAAGGCCTGTTTGTATTCGATATCGGGGAAGATGCTGACGCCGTCTTCAGTCGTGTCGCTGCCATAGCCGGTCAGGCGAACGCGCATGCCGTCCAGCTTGCGGCCGGTGTCATATTGGGCGAGCACTTCATGGGTGATCGAGTCGCTGACCGAATTGCCGGTGAAGAAAGACGAAAGCGATCCTTCCTCGTCGACAAAGACCTGCGAGAACCGGTAGCGCAATTCCGTCGTCGACCCATCCGAGAACTCATGAAAGACATAAGGGCTCGCTGAATAGGAATGCACATCGGCGCGTTGATTGCGCCCGGCGTTGATATTGCCGGAAAAGCGGGCCTGATCGCCGAGAAGCTGACGGGAGGTCGAGCCCGAAAGGTCCAGATAAAGCCAGTTTTCGACGCCGGTGAAGGTGCTGGTGGCGGCGATGTTCTGGTTGACGGCGAAATCGCTGTCATTGATGAGATAAGAGAAATCGAGATCGCCAAGAATAATCGCGGTCACGCGCGGCGTTGAGGCGATGGCGCCGCCCGTAAACAGCGTTGACATGATGAATTCGTCTTCCGCCAGTCCGGAGCGCTGAAGGTTGATATTGTCTGAATAGCCGACGCGCGCTGAGGCGCTTGCGGCGTAACCGAAGTAATCGGTCTGCATCTTAAGGGGCGCATCCGGCGCGGAGACCTGCGCGAGCGAAGCCGTTGCAAAAACACCAAGCGAGGCGCCGGCGAGAAGCGCTTTCTTGATGTGCGGCGTTGCGGCCAAACGGTTCTTTTTCTTCCCCATGGGATTATCCTTCGCTTGAGGGTTTGTCTTTGCCTGCGGGCGTCTCTGCCGCCTCGCTGCGGCCGTAATATTCATAGGAGCCGTAATGGGCGCCGCCTGCGCCAATCTGGCAGCGGTTCAGCATCAGGCTGACATTGGGATTGATATCGATGAGTTCGTCGACGGCGGCCGCGACCGCCGCTTCCGGCGTTGAATTGGCTTCGACGACAAAGACGATTTCATCGGCGTATTTCGCAAGCATCACCGCATCCGTCGCCGCCAGCACCGGCGGCGCATCGATAATCACAAGACGCTGCGGATTGGCTGTGGACAGCTCAGTCCATTTCTCCTGTGCGATTTCCGTCGCGAAGAGATCGGTCGGGCGTTCGGCGCAGGCGCCTTCCGGCATGATGGCGAGCGGCCCGGAGTTCAGCCGCCAGCCAAGGCTTGCCGCGTCAAGGTCCCGATGCGTCAGCAGATCGCAAAGGCCCGGCGCTTCGGGCAAACTCAAGCGCGTGCGGATTTTTGGACGCGCCAGATCCGCATCGATCAAAAGGGTTTCGATCTGATCTTCGAGGGCAAGGCTCAGCGCCAGATTGATTGCAGTAAAGGTTTTCCCTTCGCCGGCGCGTGTTGAGGTGACGAGGATCGTGTTGCGCTGTTTGCCCGGCGTGCGGAACGCCTGCCGCTCGCCGCTGGAACGCAGATAGCCGATGCGGCGCAGGAGGCGGCGCTTCACGGCGCGCATCTCAAGGGCGAGCTGGCTCGACCGGTCATTGGGATTATAAAAGCCGTGACGCGCGAGCTCGGCGAAATCGAGATCGATAGTTTCCGGCTCGCTCGGCCGTGTCTCCACGATCTCGGCGGATCTGTTTTTGTCCTTCTTTTTCTTTTTGTCCTTTTTGGCGAAGGTCGTTTTGAGGACATTGGCGCCGGCTTTTTCCACTACGCTCATGACAGCGCCTCCTTCGGCAAGGGAAGGGCGTAGGCGGCCTTGTCCGGCGCCGGTTCCCCCGACGGCAGGCGGAACACGGTCAGATATGCGTAAAGACCGGCGAGCGCCAGAAATCCGGCTGAAGCAAGCGCGATGCGCAGATGATCGCGTTTGCGGGCTGCGAAGATCTCCTGCGAAGGCGTTTCGCTGATCGCGCCCAGCACCGGAAGGCCGAACGCGGTTTGAAGTTCGCTCGCCTGGGTATAGCTCTTATCCAGAAGGGAAAGACCGATGGCCGCCGCCGCGCCGGCGCCGAGGGCGGCGATGCAAACGCCGAGAATAAGCAGAAGCCGCGGCGGATCGCTGGGCGCCAGCGCCTGGGCCGGCCATTCGAAAACCTGGTATTCGACGCCGCGGCCCGCCGCGCCGAGGCTGCGGGTCAGCGCCAGACGGTCGCGCCGCGCCAGCAATTCTTCGTATGTCTTCTGGGTCTGTTCATATTCGCGAACGATCTGGCGAAGCTCCGCTTCAACCGCGGGCGCCTGGCCGGCCGCAAAATCGAGTGCGTCCAGTTCCGTCTTGAGGCGTTCTTCACGCGCTTCGAGCGCGACCACGGAATC
This sequence comes from Parvularcula sp., assembly GCA_002704915.1. Classification (GTDB taxonomy): domain Bacteria; phylum Pseudomonadota; class Alphaproteobacteria; order Caulobacterales; family Parvularculaceae; genus Hyphococcus. The sequence goes on along the minus strand of PAIP01000056.1, from coordinate 36,500 downwards.
CTGCGCCACGCGCAGCTCCGATTGCAGGCGGACGAATTCCGGATTGGCCGACAGCGAAGCGTTTTCCTTTTCGAGTTCTTCGATGCGGGCGAGGACGCCGCGGATATCCGGATGGTTTTCTTCATACTGGCTGCGCAACCCCGCCAGTTCGACCCTGAGCCGGTCCAACTCGCCGCCGGAGGCGCGGCGCGGTGTTGCGGAAATGAGATTTTGCAATGTCAGAACGCGGCCCTTTGTGCGCTCAAGTTCGTCGCTCACGCGCACCAGTTCGTTTTCTTTCATTTCGCGCTGACGGGTTTCGCCCTGAAGCGAGGTCAGCTCGGCCGAGTGCTGGGCGCGGAACGCGGCGACGGCGCGCTCATTGGCGACGAGTTTTTCTTCATATTCCTCGATTTGCAGATCGAGACGGCGGCGCGCCGCTTCGCTCTCGGTAAGGCTGGCGCCGAGATCCTGCTCGATCAGCATGTTGAGGACGGCGTCGACCACGGCCCGGGAGATTTTCGGATCGTTGTGTTTATAGGAGATGATGAAATACATCTCCCGCGGGCTTTCGATTTTGATCTGGCTCGCCACCCAATCGACCATGCTCTGCATCTTGGCGCGCCGTTCGAGCGGCGTTTTCGCTTCTATGGTTTTGTCGAGGCCCGATCGGAGAATGATTTCCTCCACATTGGGCCGCGTCAAAAGCTGAAGGCGCATGACTTCGACGCGACGGGAATAATCCGGACGCGCCGTGAAGCCATTGAGCACAGGTTCAAGGATGGTTTCTGTCTGCACGAAAACCTGCGCGCGCGACTCATATTTGTCGGGGATGAGCCAGACCGCGAACCAGCCGATAAGCGCCGCGGCCCAGGCCACGGCGATCACAAGCCAGCGCCTGCGCCATAGCCCGTTAAGGCTGCGCAGGACCGGCGGCGGCAAATCGGAGAACTTGAACACGGTACAGCTTTCCCCAAACCCCTCAAAAGCGTTCTTTAAAGAACGCTTTCAGGGATCAAAATGACATCGCCCGGCAGGACCGGCACATTCGCCGAGATATTGCCCTTGCGCAGGAGATCATCGAGACGCAGGCGATAGGACTGGCGATCTTCTCCTTGTCCGCGAATGAGGACCGCCTTGTTGCCTGCGGCGAATTCTGTAAGCCCGCCGACGGCGACCATGACGTCGAGCACTGTCATCCCCGCCTGATAGGAGAGGGCGACCGGCTGCGCGGCTTCACCGAGAACGCGGACCTGCTGGTCGTAGGTCGACGAGAAGTTGCTGACGATGACCGTCACTTCCGGCGTGCGCACATATTCGCGCAAGACCCCTTCGAGATCGTTGGCGAGTTTCGAGGGCGTCTTGCCGGCGGCCACCATGTCCTCGACCAGCGGCGTCGAAATCCGGCCGTCCGGGCGCACCGTGACATTGGTGGAGAGTTCCGGCGCCCGCCAGACAAAAATCTCAAGCTGGTCGAGCGGGCCGATAAGATAATCCGGGGCCGCAGCGGCCGCCTCAGAAGCGTCGGCCGGCGCGGCTGCGAGCTTTTCTCCGCCGATGGCGCTGCAGGCCGAAAGGATCAAAGCGGCGCCCAGCACCCCCAGAATGCGGAATTTGTCGAGAATATTCATCATGTTCATCACCTCTATGGCGCCTATGCGCGTCAGGCCGGCGCGAAAGCCCTTAAGAAATCTCACGCCAGTCTAAAGGCAACGCAAAATCTTTGCCATGCCTCGCCCTGGCGCTGCGCCCTGCAAAACCTTGGATTCCCTTATGTCCGGGCGGTTCCGCAGCCGGGCCTTCATCCCCTGATTCCGCGGCGGCTGCAGCCTTGGAAAACCTTAACGGCTGCCCAGGCCGAAAACTGCGACCCGAATGGTCATCAGGACAATCAGGACGTCCATGAACGGCGAAAAATGGCGGATATAGTAAAGATCGTAGCGCAGCTTGGTTCGCGCGCCTTCCACCGAGGCGGCATATTCATATTTGACCTGCGCCCAGCCGGTGATGCCGGGTTTGATCAGATGCCGGCAGTGATAGAGCGGGATTTCCTGTTCAAGCTCACGGACGAATTCCGGGCGTTCGGGGCGCGGGCCCACAAAGCTCATTTCGCCGCGAAGGACATTGATCGTTTGGGGAATTTCGTCGATTCGGAACTTTCTGATGATTGCGCCGATGCGAGTGATGCGTTTGTCCTTGATGGCCGCATATTGCGGCCCGTCCGCCTCAGCGTCGACGATCATGGATCGGAATTTGAAGACCTCGAATTCCTGGCCGCCCAGGCCCACGCGGCGCTGGCGATAGAGCACGGGGCCCGGGCTGTCCCATTTGATCGCGACCGCCGTCACAATGAGCAAGGGGGCGAGAAACGCCAGCAAAGCAAGGCTTAAAGCAATATCAAGCAATCGCTTGATGCGGGTCATGTAAGGCGAATTGTGGCGTTCGGCGGCGCGGACGATCTCTTCCCATTCTTCGGCGTCCACATTGAGACCGCCTGGCGGCAAGCCCTGAGATGCGCGTCTGCGGGGGAGCGCGTCAGCGTCGCGGTAAAGTTCATTTGCGTTGCGCCGACCGTTCGAACCGAACGCATAAGTCGCAGCAACGGCGCCGGCTGCCGCCGCGGCGAGCGCAAAGGCGTAGTGAACGAACATCCCCCATCCCACTTTCTTGGAACCTAGGTTCCACCGGCGTCGACGTCCCACATTTCGACAGATGCCGGACTTTCCGCATAATGCATGCCTAACGAAAAGTTAAGAAAATTATTGTGACAGAAGGAGGCGCAAGCTCCTTGCACGAAGCAAGGGCAAAACCCGATGCGTTAGAAGCTCAGGAAACCGATGATCGCCGCCCAGATTCCGCCGGAGGTTGCAAACCAAACTGCTATGCAAGCCAATACAGGAAGTCTTTCTTTCCGCGAGGAAGACATTCGTAACAGATTGGGGCGCGCTGCGAGGGGCATGTGTATCAGTTCGGGTCAGCTTGGCGGCGAGCTTAACCCGCCTGAAAACAAAGAAATGTTAATCTCGCGCCATAACGCCGCCGTTTCTTGGGCCAGCGGGCGGGCGATTCTGCTTTTCGGTCCGAGAGGCTGACGGCGCGTAGTCATGCGGATTCTCGTTTTCTCCACCTTGTTCCCAAATGCAGCCCGCCCGGCGCATGGAGTTTTCGTGGAGAACCGCCTCGCCGCGTACTGCCAAAAGTATGATGCGAACGTGAAAGTGATCGCGCCGGTTCCATGGTTTCCGTTCAAACAGGATCTTTTCGGCGCCTATGGGGACTACGCCCGTGCGCCGTTAACGGAAACACGCAATGGCGTTGAAATTCTCCACCCGCGTTATGTGATTCCTCCGAAAATCGCGATGCATGTTGCGCCGGCGTCACTGACGCGCTGCCTTAGAAAAGCGGCGCGCAGATTGATCGAGAGCGGTTGGGACTTTGACTTTATCGACGCTCATTATCTTTATCCTGACGGCGCCGCCGCGGCGCAAGTCGCTGGCGAACTTCAAAAACCCTTCGTGGTGACGGCCCGCGGCACCGACGTCACCTTATTGCCGAGCTATTCCGGACCTCGCCGGATTATTCAGGATACGGTGCAGCGCGCGGATGCAGTCATTACGGTTGCACAAGCACTGAAGACTGAACTCGTCGGCCTCGGCGCGCCGGAAGAAAAAATAACGGTCTTGCGGAACGGCGTCGATCTTGAAGTCTTCCGCCCGGCGGACAGGGAGACCGAAAGACGGGTGCTTGGCGTGGACGGGCTTGTGCTGGCGAGCGTGGGGCATCTCATTGAACGCAAAGGCCATGACCTTGTCATTGAGGCGATGAAAAACCTGCCGGGCGCCACGTTGCTGGTGGTTGGGGCGGGACCCCAAAGAACGGCGCTTGAACGGCAAGCCGAAGCCGCAGGCCTGACGGAGAAGGTCCGGTTTCTGGGCGAGGCGAGCCACAGGGAGTTGCGCAGCATTTACTCCGCCGCGGACATTCTCGTGCTGGCGTCTTCGCGCGAGGGCTGGCCCAATGTCTTGCTCGAAGCCATGGCGTGCGGAACGCCCTGTGTCGCCACGAATGCCGGCGGCAGCGGCGAAGTTATTGTAGAGCCCGCGGCGGGACGTCTTGTCGCCGAGCGAACCCCCGAAGCGATCGCGAAAGAGGTCAAGTCATTGCTTGCGCATCCTCCGGGACGAAAGCAGACGCGGAGCTATGCGGAACGGCATTCCTGGGATGAAACCACGGACGGAATGCATGAGATTTTTTCCGATCTCGCTCGAAAAGGCGCGGCGGCGCGGTCGCTGAAAACAGCGCCCGTCACGCTCAATGATTATCGCCCCAGACTGATCGTGACGGTCGACACCGAAGAAGCCTTCGACTGGTCCCGCTTTGATGAGGACGCTGACTGGCGCATTTGCAATCCCGACGGCATCGAACGCTTTCAGTCCGTATGCGAAGAAGCGCAGGCCTCGCCGCTTTATTTCCTCACATTGCCCTTGATGAAGGATGAGAGCACATCATCTTTTCTCAAAAGACTGCACACGGAGAAACGCGCTTCTTTCGGTTTGCATCTGCATCAATGGGCGACGCCGCCGGGAGATTATTGGGGCGAGTTCAATTCCTACCAGAAAAATATTCCGCACGAAGCGCAGCGTAAGAAACTGAAAACTCTGGCGCAGGCTTATGAGGCCCTTTTCGGGGAAAAGGCGGTCGCGCATCGCGCAGGACGGTACGGCGTCAGCAAAGCTTGCTACGAATTGCTGGCGGAAATCGGCGTCGAGCAGGATTTCAGTCCGAGCGCCGCCTTTGATTTTTCACGGCATGGCGGCCCGGATTTTTCCGCCATGTCCAACCGTCCGTTTATCGCCTATGACCGTGACTGGCGGGTTTATGTGACGCCGGTTTGCGGCGCCCGCGCCATCACGCGCACGAGAAGTTTTCTGTCCCAGGAAAAAAACGCGCCCGGGTTTGCCGGCGTTCAAAAGTCGGCGTCATCCGATATGGCCCGGGCCATGCGCCTGTCGCCCGAAGGAGCAAGCCTTGCTGAGCTTCAGGCGCTCACCCGGCGTCTCATAAAAGACAAGACGCCGGTGCTTTCTTTTACGCTTCATTCAACGTCCCTGTCGGCGGGCGCCAATCCTTACGTTCCTGACGCCGAAAGCGTCGACCGGCTATTGCAGACAAGCGCCGCCTATCTGTCCTGGTTTACACGCGCGATGGGCGGCGAGATCATGTCCCTTGACCGTCTCGTCGGTCTCTATGAGGCGGCGGAAGGCGCTTAACACCCCGTTAAGCATAAGCCCGGTATTTTCATCGCCGTTACGAAGGCGGCGAGGGCCACATGCTGGCGTCAGATATCTTTCGAGTGATCTTCGGTCTTGTCGCCGTGCTCGGCATGATCGGCGTCTGCGCCTATCTTGCGCGTAAAACCGGCTTTTCCAATCTCGCCACGGCGGCGGGGAAAAAGCGCCGGCTTTCCATCTCGGAAATGCTGCCGCTTGATGCGCGCCGGCGCCTCGCCATCGTGCGCTGCGACGATCAGGAATATTTGCTGGTGCTCGGCGCGTCAGGAGAAACGGTTGTCGCAACCGGGCTTGAACCTTCAATCGCACATGAAGAAGATGGCGTAGAAGCCGCGCCGGCGCATAACCTGCTGGAAGAGCTTGGCGGGTTTGCAAAAAAACTCCGCGACGCCCGCGCCGGTCTGACCAAAAAAGACGCCGCCTGACGGGGCTTTTGGCTGTGCCGTTTTTCTGCAAGCGGCTTTTCTGATTGCATTGCAGCATTGACGAGCGCGCCCGCCCGTTCAGCCCCTGCTTGGCTTAAACGTCCGGAATGGTTAAACTCCCGTCCGCGAGGGTAGGGCAAAGTGGGGATACACAAAATGATCCGGATTTTACTTCCGCTGGCGATTGTCGCCGCGATCTTCTTCGGACCGATGTTTGCGGTCGAGACGACCGATCCGGTGCGCGGCGAAAGCTATTCAGTGGTGACCGGCGACTATTTCATTGGCAATGCGCTCGATTGCGTAAGGGATCTGCGGCTTCCCCTGGGCGAAGAATGCGCAACCGAAGGCCGCATGAACGATTCCACCATAGTGGGCAGCGCGTTGACCTGGGCTTGTGTCTTATGCGCCATCGCCGCAATTCTCGGCATTCCCGGCTTATTGCCGGTTATTGGCCGCATCACCAGCATCGTCACCATTGGGGCGGGGCTCGCCTCGCTCGGGGCGCTGGGGCTTTTCATTATGGGCATGATCGGGTCGGAAGCCGGCCTTGGCGGCGTTCAATGGGGCGCCTATCTGGCGGCGGGGCTTGCCCTGTTGACCACCATCACCGGCCTTTCCGGTTTACGAGGGCGATAGACCACACATGAGGGACGCAACAAAAAAGGCCGCCTTCGAGGCGGCCTTTTTTGATAAGCTTGGCTAACCGCTTAGCGCAGGGGCGAACGTCCGACGCTCAGGAAAGACGGCGTCTCATTGGCCGGTGCGCGGTCATCGCCCTCGGCTTCGTCGCTCGCATTCGCAACCGGGCGCGGCGCGGGCGCCGGGCTTGAAGGACGCGTGCGGCGGAAATCTTTGGCCGAGGTGTCCGAAAGCGGATCGTCCGAATGACGGCAGTTGCCTTCAAAATGCGCGCCCGTTTCCACCGACAGCGAGCTGTGCAGGATGTCGCCCTGAATGTGCGCCGTGGAGGCGAGGGACACCGACTTGGCCCGAATGCCGCCTTCGACGCGGCCGCGCACGGTCACCGTTTCGCAGATGACTTCCCCTTTGACAGAAGCTTTTTCGCCGATGATCAGGGACCCGGCCTTGATGTCGCCTTCAAGCGATCCGTCGAACTGGATTTCTCCGGCGGAATTGACATTGCCGCGCATGACGACATCTGACGAAATGATGGACGGCACTCCGGCGGTTTTCATGACGCCCGATCCCTTTCTTGGTGCTGACTGTGCGCTGGCTTGCTGAACCGGCGCCTCTTGCGGCGCGTTGTTCATGGACTTCAGGTCGCCCTGCTGCTTTCCCGGCTTAGCTTTCGAAAACATATCTACCTGCCTCTATGAATCGGCGAGGATTAAGCGGTTTGCCCTTGTACAGCACTTCATAATGAACGTGCGGTCCTGTGGAGCGGCCGCTGGACCCCAATTCCCCAACTTTGTCGTGAAGAGAGACTTTCTGGCCTTTCTTCACTGATATGCGGTTCATATGCGCATAGCGCGTAATGAAGCCGTTCCCGTGATTGATTTCAACCACGCGCCCAAAACCGCTGCGTGTGCCAGCGAAATGGACCACGCCGTCCGCCGTCGCCGTTACAGGCGACGCCCAGGGCGCAGCGAAATCGATGCCATTGTGACGTGAATACTTGCCGTTGATCGGATCGCGGCGAATGCCGAAGCCGCTGGTGAAGCGGCGCCCGACAGTCAGCGGCGAGGAGAGCGGCACATTTTGAAGCGCCTTGTGAATGGCGGCGAGCTCGTCGACGGCCGCCGCCGCGCGGTTCGCGTGTGCATAGAACTCCGCTGCGGCTTCGCCGCCGGCGGCGATGTCGATAAAGGGGCCGCCCTGCGCCAGCATGGTGTTGGATATCTTCGCCGGCGTCACCAGCGTTTCGGTGGGAACGCCGGCGCTTTCAAGAAGAAGCGTGAGCTGCTCGCGCTGCGTTGTTGCTTTTTCTTCAAGGGAAGCGAGGAGCAGCATCTGCTCTGTATAAAGATCGGCGGCCGCTTTGTTCATCGCCTTGATGGCTTCGGATGCGCCGCCTTTCGCTTCGCTCTCGCGAACCTGCTTTGCGCCCAGCTTGCGGGCCGCGGACATGCGGGACTGGCGCGGCGTCGGCTCGCCCGGCGCCACATCGATCATGACGCGATTGCCGTTTGTCGGCCGTTGACCGTTGGGGCCGCCTGCTTCCGAGAGACCTTTGGCGAGCGCGTCGAGCCCTGCATCGATCGACGCCTTGCGCTCCACCATATTGGTCAACATCTGGTGGCGGGCGGAAATGTCGGTGAGGGTCTCGTCGAAATTCTGTTTGATAATCTGATTGAGTTCGCTGACATCGTCATAGGCGCGCTGGGCGTCGTGCAGCCGTTTGGAGTAGGTCGTCTCCATGATACGGCTGTCGCGATCCTTTGCGACGATGATCTGCTCTTTGAAGACGACGTTCACGGAAGCGTAGGCCACCCAGAGCAACGCTGCGCCAACGATGACCGCCAGCGCAATCTGGGTCTTCGACGACATCGAAATAAAGTGAACGACGCCATCGCTTCGGTGATAAATCTGCCGTTCCTTAAAGATACGGCTGAGTACGCGCCTCATTTTGCCGGAACGACGGCTCATTGAACTAACGCCCCTTGTACGCGCTTACACACGCAACGTAGCCACCCCTGCTCATAGGGAAGCGCAAAATTGCGCATTACGCAATAGTTATGTGATGGTGTAACGCTATTTTTCGCCGTCTTTATCATGAGTTATGATTAAACGCGTCTTTAGTTTCCAATAGGTTCATAAAACCCTTGTGACAGCCCGGCTTTTGCCCGCGCTTCATGGTTAAAAGGCGGTTTCAACTGACCCCGGAAACATTCGTCCCGGAGCCGTCTGAAGGCCGGTGCAGGATCAAGGCTGCGAGCCGCGCACAAGGCATCGAACCAGCGTTTTCCACAGGCGACGTGGCCTACTTCCTCGCGATATATCACCTCCAGCGGCGCTGCGCTCGCCGAATCTCCCGCCGCCTTCAGCCTTTCGATCATGTCCGGCGTCACGTCAAGTCCTCTCGCTTCCAAAATGAGCGGCGCAACGGCTAGGCGGGCGAGGGCGTCATGGGCGGTGGTCTCAGCCGCCTCCCAGAGCCCGTCATGGGCGGGATAGTCGCCATAGCGGCAGTTAAGGTCTCCAAGACGCACCTCGATCATGCGGAAATGGCGCGCCTCCTCGCCGCCGACCCGGATCCAGTCCTGGGCGAAGGCCTTGCCGTTAAGGCCAGCCGCCTCAATGGCGGCGGTAAAGCGAAGGGCCATGTCGAAAGCGAGATCGATGGCGTTGAATTCGATATGAGCGATGGCGTGGAGGAGGGCGGCCCTGCCTTCGGGGCTGCCGAGCCGGCGCCGCGGAACCGCGCCCGGCGGAACCAGATCGGGCTTTTCAGGCCTCGCGGGCCGATCCGGCGCTTTGACCGGCGCGCCGAGCGGGGCCGAGGCCAAGCGCAGGGCGTCGGCTTTCTCAGCTGCCGCAGTTTTATCCGCAGGATCGGCTGTCTCAAGGACCGCGGCCGCCGCCGCCAGCAAGGTTTTGGCTTCGCTCAAAGCGCTTTCACCGCGGCCAGCACCTCTTCGGCATGGCCCGCCACCTTCACCTTGCGCCAGATTTTCCGGATCACGCCTTTTTCGTCGATGAGGAAGGTCGCCCGCTCGATCCCCATGAATTTGCGGCCATACATGCTCTTTTCGACCCAGACGCCGTATTTTTCCGTCACTGCGCCAGTCTCATCGGCCCCAAGGTCAACCTTAAGCCCATGTTTTTCTTTGAACTTCTGGTGCTTGGCGATGGTGTCGCGGGAAACGCCGATCACTTTCGCCTTCGCACGTTTGAACTTGGCGATGTCCTCGGAAAAGGCGATGGCTTCCTTGGTGCAGCCTGATGTGTCGTCCTTCGGATAGAAATAGAGAACCACTTTCTGGCCGGCGAGATCCTTGAGTTTCACCGTCGTTCCATCGTCCAGCGGGAGGGTGAAAGCCGGGGCCTTCGAGCCCTCGGCGAGCGCTTTCGTCATGATGCGTTCCTAAACAGTCTGGTCGTGAGCGTGCGCACCATATCCGCTTGTCAGAATTTGGCCAGTGGTGCGGGTTTTCAGTCTGTTCCCTTGCCGTTGCGGGCGTTGGCCGGTACCGGTAACGGTTTGCGGCGCCAGGCAATGCACGGGGCAGGCCCGCCAGCAGGTTTTTGAGTGTCGCGAGGTTGCGGCTTGCATGAAAAAGAGGGCGTTGAAAACGGCGATCATCACGCTTGAAGTCATCGCCATTGCGCTCGCCGGCGCCGCCGCTGCTTTCATCTTTTTGTCCTGGCGTCTGGGTCAGGGGCCCGTTTCTCTCGATCTCTTCAAGCCGAGCGTTGAGTTCGCCATCGAGCGCCGCCTGCCCAAGGGATATGACGCGCGGATCGGCGATATCGACTTGCGGCGCACGGAGACGCGCGGCGAATACCGGCTCGCGGTGAACGACCTTTCCATTTTCAGTCTTGAGGGACGAGAAGCCGCCAGCGCGCCGCAAGTCTTGATGACCTTTGCGCTCGGCGACTTTCTGGCGGGCAGGGTTGGCCCCAAAACCATCGCGGCCGAAGCGGCCCATTTGCGGATCGTCCGCCGGGAAAGTCTCAATGTGGATATTCCCATTGTCCAGCTCAAAAGGCCGAAGGATCGCGGCCTCAACCTTTCCGCCCTGCTCGAAGGCCGTTTGTTAAGAAACGCGTTTGAAGCCGCAGAACTCTCGAACGCTGAAGTCACGTTTTACGACGAGGTTTCAGGGCGCTCCTGGACCGCGCCCGCGATGAAAGTCTTTGTACGGCGCAATGAAGTCGGCTTGCAGGCGCTTCTCGACGGCGAAATCACGATGGGGGATGAGAGCGCCGCGATCAATGTGACGGCCGATTATGTTGAGGATGACGGCGTCATCAATGTCGCCGCCGATGGCGATAATTTTCCGGTGGGCGACCTTTTGAGCACCTTTTACGGCGACCGGGCCGCCATTGTCGACGCGCCGGTAAGCGGTGACGCCAACATTGCGTTTACGCCTGAAGGCGATGTTCTTTCCTCGAAGATCAATGCGCATCTGGGAGAAGGTCTGCTGCACATTGGAGGCGTGTCGCAGCGAATTTCCTTAATCGAATGGGCGGCCGTATTCGATCCCAACGCCAACCGTTTTTTTATTGAGCGGTTCGACTTCGATCTGGAAGGCGCGAAAGGCTCTGTATCCGGGGAAGTCTCGATTTCCTTTGGCGACGACATCCGACAGCCTGAAAGCATTTCCTTCGACTTGTCCTCCGAAGAAATAGTGGTTTCCGCGCCTGAGCAATTTCCGGCGCCGGTCCCGGTTCAGGACATTCTTCTGAATGGCCAGTATTTCGTTCCCGAACGCCGCCTCGCGGTGCGGCGGATGAATGCTTCTTTCGCCGAGCTCGCCGTTTCGGGAAATGTCACCCTCCTGCGCCCGAGAGGCCTTGACGGCGCGCCGTCGCCATCTCCTGGCGCGATCGCCGATCTCGATATTGAGGGCTCGCTCGATCCGGAACGGCTTTTATCCATCTGGCCGAAGCAAATTGCGACTGGCGCGCGCGACTGGGTCGAAGACCGGCTTGCCTCGGCGCATATCGACAATCTCGATTTCACCATGAACCTGCTTCCCGGCGCCGTGGGCGAGGATGGCGGCTTTCCCGATGATGCGCTGGAGCTCACCTTCGATGCGCGCGATGTCACGGCCTATTATGTCAAGGAGATGACGCCCCTTCGCGGCGGCAGGGGCGGCGGCGTTGTGCGCGGCAATTCGTTCACGCTCAATGTCGAAAGCGCGCGCGTCGGCGATGTCGCGATTTCCAGGGGAGAAGTTTCGTTCCCTGTCTTCATTCCGAAATGGCAGCCGACTTATTACCGCTTCACGGCGACGGGACGCGCTGAGTCCATTCTTGGCGTGCTCGACCAGAAGCCTCTTTTGCTTCTATCAAAAGTCAATCTTTCGCCGGATCAGTTTGCGGGGGACGCACGGGCCGTCGTGGAGGTCATGCGGCCCAACAAGCGCGATGTGCCGCCTGACGAATACGCCTATACGGGTACGGCCACCTTCGAAAACATGACGCTGAATGATCTGATCGGCGGCATCCAGATCAGAAATGCCGAGGGGGAGGTGGATTTGCGCCCGCGATCCCTGACCGTTCGAGCCGATGCGTCGCTTGCCGAAGATGCGCCCATCGAAATGGTCTGGCGCCAGAATTTTTTCAAGGAAGATGGTCCTTCGGACATCGCCATTTCCGGCGTTTTCAATTCTTCGGCGGGCGATGTGTTCGGCATTTCATCCCGGCAGTTCCTGCGCGGACCGGTCCGGTTCGACGCAAAAGCTGTGGGCGATCTCGGCGATTTTCAAAGCCTCGATCTCAAGGCCGATTTTGCCGAAGCGGTTGTGACGGTGGGCCCGCTTGGCTGGCGCAAACCCAAAGGCATGGCCGCCACGGGCGATCTTTCCATGGTTTTCAAAGAAGACGGCGTCATGATTGATGCGCTGTCGGTTTCAGGGGATGGCGTCGAAATTTCAGGCGCCCTTTCCTTCAACAGGGACGGCGCCCTGCAAGACGCCGATCTTTCGCGGGTTTATATTTCCGACAGCGCCGATTTTGCGATGACGGCCTCCCGCGACGCAAATGGCGCGCTCGATCTGACGGCGGTGGGACCCTTCTTGAATGCCGGCCCTATGGTGACGCAAATCCTCGAAGGCGCCGGCGAAGATGAAGAAGAGGGGTCGCTCAATTGGGGGCCGGGCGTGAGCCTGCAGGCGCGGATTGACGAGATCGCCTTGCGCAACGGCGTTGTCTATCGGGATGGGGCGCTGGATTTCAACCGCAATGCGGCGCGATTGCAGGCGCTCGATTTCTCCGCTTTTGGCGGCGACGGCGACCCCTTGCGCGTGACCATGGCGCTTACCGGCGCCTCGGAAGGCCCGGAACGCGCGCTGGAAGCGCGCACCAGCGCAATCGGTGAACTCATGCGCGGCGTTTTCGGCATCGATTCGATTGAAGGCGGCGAAGGCTTGATGCTGATCGCCCTCCACCAGCCTGGCGTGCCCGGCTTCGCCGGCGAACTCGAAGCCCGCAATCTGCAGATCGTTGAGGCGCCGTTGCTGGCCCGCATCTTCTCAGCCGGTTCGCTTGACGGTCTCGCCAATCTGATGAGCGGGGAAGGGATCGATTTTGACTATGCCTATGGGCGGTTCGATTATGAGGAGGGCGTCGTTTCCGTCGACGACATGCGCGCCACCGGCTCGTCTGTGGGGATCACCGCAGACGGACGGGTGGGCGTCGGGCCTGGCGGCGTCACGCAACTGAACGGCGCCGTCGCACCGGTCTATGCGCTCAACTCGTTTCTCGGCAATGCCCCGATTATCGGCGACATACTGGTCGGCAAGGAAGGCGAGGGCATCGTCGCTTTTAATTACAGCGTCAGCGGCGAGACGAGCGATCCGAGCGTGTTCGTCAATCCGCTTTCGGTTCTGACGCCGGGGATTTTCCGTCAGTTGATGCAGCCCTCGCGAACTACGACGCCGGAGGCTGCGCCCGCCGATGAGGCGCCTGCTCCGGAATCAGAGCCTGTTGAAGAGCCGGCGCAGCAATGATCACTGAACGCGAATGATCGCGTGTTTCTTTTTGCCGACTGAAATCTTGACGGCGCCGTCGCGAATATCGTTTGCGGACAGGTTGCGTTCTTCGGTGACGGCCTGATCGTTTACTTTCAGGGCGCCGGCCTTGATGTGACGGCGCGCTTCGCCTTTTGATGCGCAAAGGCCCGTTGCGATGAACTGATCGATCAGCGCAGCCTCGCTCAGGTCTTTCTCTGCAATGTCGATGGTCGGCAGGTCGCCGCCAAGCCCGCCCTGTTCGAACGTCTTCTGCGCCGTGGCGGCGGCGCTTTCGGCGGCGTCGCGGCCATGGAGAAGGGCCGTCGCCTCCGTCGCCAGGATTTTCTTGGCGTCGTTGATTTCCGCGCCCTGAAGCGCCGCAAGCCGGTTTACCTCATCCATGGGAAGCGTCGTGAAACGCGCCAGCATGGTTGCGACATCGGCATCCTCTGTGTTGCGCCAATATTGCCAGTAATCATAAGGCGACGTCATGTCGGGATTGAGCCAGATGGCGCCGCCTTCGGTCTTGCCCATTTTCTTACCCGACGCGGTGGTCAAAAGCGGCGTCGTCAGGCCGAAGACCTCGGCGCCGTCCTTGCGGCGGCAAAGCTCGACGCCATTGACGATATTGCCCCATTGGTCCGAACCGCCGAGCTGCAGGATGCAGCCATAACGGTTGTAAAGCTCATGGAAGTCGTAAGCTTGCATGAGCATGTAGTTGAACTCGAGGAAGGTCATCGGGCTTTCGCGCTCGAGCCGCAATTTGACCGAGTCGAAGGTCAGCATGCGGTTGATCGTGAAATGAACCCCATAGTCGCGCAGGAATTCCACATAGCCGAGTTTCGACAGCCACTCGTCATTATTGACCATGATTGCGTCGGTCGGGCCGTCGCCAAATTTTAGATACTGGTCGAACGCGCCCTTGATGGATGCGATATTGGCGTTGATCTCGTCATCCGTCAGCAGCTTGCGCTGCTCGTCTTTGCCTGTCGGATCGCCCACCTTGGTCGTGCCGCCGCCCATCAGTGCGATCGGCCGATGACCGGTCTGCTGCAGCCAATAGAGCATGACGATCTGGATCAGGTGTCCGGCGTGAAGCGAGGGCGCCGTCGCGTCATAACCGATATAGCCGGTGACGACGCCCGACGCAGCCTTTTCGTCAAGGCCTTCAAGATTGGTGCCTTGCGCGATGAAACCGCGTTCGTTGAGCACGTTCAGAAATTCGGATTTGTAAGTCGGTGTGCCGCTCATGGGTCTCTTCAGTCTGCCGGAAGGCTCGCCCCTAGCACTTTGCGTCTTCAATTCCAATCTATTGGCGGGGTTTGGCCGGGATGGTTAAGAGAGATTTCAGTTTTCGCCGCGAGTCTGCAAAGGCTTGGCGCTACTTCGACGGGAACATCCCATGTCCGACATGATGACAGCCATCGGCCTGATGAGCGGCACGTCTCTCGACGGGATCGACGCGGCGGTGCTGGTGACCGATGGCGAGGATCGCGTTGAACCGGGCCCGGCGGTCCATATTCCTTACAGCCGGGATCTGAAAATCTGGGTGCGCCGCGCGATCAAGGCCGCGCTTGAAGGCCGCGACGGCGCGGAGGAAATCGGCAAGGCGGCGGGCGAGGTCACTTTCGCCCATGTGGAGGCTGTCGAGGCGCTGCTGGAAAAAGCCGGCCTAAGGCGGAAAGATGTCGACGTCATCGGCTTTCACGGCCAGACCATTCTGCACCGTCCATCGAAAGAGGCGGGCGTCGCCGGGCGCACCTGGCAGCTCGGCAATGGCCGCACGCTGTCGGACGAAACCCGCATCGACGTGGTCAATGATTTCCGCGCGAACGATGTCGCCGCGGGCGGCGAGGGCGCGCCCTTCGCCCCGATTTATCACCGGGCGCTGGTCGCCGCGATGGAGGACCGGCCGGAATGCCCGGTGGGCGTCATCAATCTCGGCGGCGTATCCAACGTCACCTATGTGCCGGAAGGGGGCCGCGCCCTCGATCTTGTCGCCTTCGATTGCGGGCCTGGAAACGGCCTTGTGGACGAATGGGTCGAGATGAAGACCGGCGAGCATATGGACATGGATGGCGCGCTCGCGCTTGCGGGCAAGGTCGATGAAGAAGCGCTGAGGATGATGCTGCTCAATCCTTATCTGCGCCGCCAGCCGCCGAAATCCCTCGACCGCTATGATTTCAAACTCGATCAGGTGAAAAATTTATCGCTGGAGGACGGCGCGGCGACGCTCACCGCCTTCACCGCGGCCTGTATCGCGCAATCGGAGAAATTCCTGCCCGATCTGCCGGGCGGTTACATCGTGTGCGGCGGCGGCCGGCGCAATCCGGCGATGATGCAGGCTTTGCGGGAGCGCCTAGAAGCCGATGTGGTGACGGCGGAAGATGCGGGCTGGCGCGGCGACGATCTCGAAGCCGAATGCTTCGCTTATCTCGCGGTTCGCACGCTCAAAAAGCTGCCCATCAGCTATCCCAAAACGACGCGCGTTCCGTCGCCCATGCGCGGCGGCGTCTATCACCGCGCCCCTGTTTAGATGTTCGTCGGCGATGGCTGTTCAGCGGCTTCTTCCGCGGCGGCGGCCGCTTCCTCGCGCGGGCGTTGAATCTGCCTGAAGGCGAGGAACAACAGCGCCAGGGCGAACAGCTCAAGCACAAAAGCGAAGATCAATGGCGCGCCGGGGAAATAGAACGGCGCCCCATCGGGAAGGATCGTTGCGCCGAAAAGCGTAAAGGGCTCGCCCGGTGAAGAGAAAGCAGCAAAAAGTTGCGTCATGATCCAGGGGCTGAACACCATGGTGAGACTGTTGAGCGCGGCGATGGCGCCCTGCAATTCGCCCTGCGCATTGGGGGGAATAGTGCGTGACATGATTCCCTGCAGCGAAGGCTGGGCGAGCCCGCCAAGCGCCGTGAATGTCAGGATGACGAAAATCATCCAGCCCTTGCCGGCGAGCGCGAAGCAAAGATAACCGATGGCGGTGATGGAGAGGCCGATCAGCGCGGCCCGACGCTCTCCGAGTTTCGGGATCGCGACGCGGGTGAGGCCGCCCTGAACGAGACCGGACATGAGGCCCATATACATGAGCGATGCGCCGATCATGGCCTCGCTCCAGGAGAATTTTTCGATCGCGTAATAGGACCAGATCGACGGATAGGTCCAATGGGCGAGCTGTCCGAAAAACAGCACCGCCGCGATGGGCAGCATGATCGGGTATTGCGCGAACTGCTTGAAATTGCCGAGGGCGTTAGCGCGTCGCCATTCGAAAGGCCGCCTGTTCTCGGGGTTCAGCGTTTCCGGCATGGCGAAGAAGCCAAACAGGAAATTGACCGCCCCGGTCGCTGCGACGAAGTAAAACGGCGCGCGCGGGCCGAAATGCTCGCCGAGAAAGCCGCCAATGCCGGGCCCGATGATGAAGCCGACGCCGAAAGCGGCGCCGATCAGCCCGAAATTTGAGGCGCGTTTTTCCGGCGGTGAAATATCGGCGATAAACGCGTTTGCCGTGGAAAATGTCGCTGCGAAGGCGCCGGCGAGGATGCGCGCCACCAGAATAACGCCGATCGTGGGCGCGATCGCCATGATGAAGAAGTCGAAGGAATAGGCGGCTAGAGAGGACAGCATGACCGGCCTTCGGCCGAACCTGTCGGACAGGCCGCCGATAACCGGCATCATGAAAAACTGCATGATGGCGTAAACGACGGAGAGATAGCCGCCCCATTTCGCAGCATGGGAGACGTCCTCGCCGGTCACGTCCATGATCAATTGCGGCATGACGGGCATGATCACGCCGAAACCGATCATGTTGAGAAGGATGGTGATGAAAATGAAAACGAAGGCGCTCTTGCCTGCTGTTTTCGCCATGGCCGGCATTCTTTCGTTTCTGAGTTAGCTGATGGGCGTGATCTTGAGCGCCGTGATCTGGTTGCGCCGGCGGCGAAGGATTTTGAACCGGAAGCCGTAAAAGGAAAAGGTCTGGCCGACTTCCGGAATGCTCTGGGCTTCATGAATGACGAGGCCGGCGACGGTCACCGCCTCCTCGTCGGGGAGATTCCAGTCCATGGCGCGGTTGAGGTCGCGCAGGGTGACGTCGCCGTCGACGGTCAGCGATCCGTCCCCTTGCGGGCGCACGCCCTGAACAGGGCTGTCATATTCGTCCTCGATTTCGCCGACGATCTCTTCGAGAATGTCTTCCAGCGTGACAAGGCCCATCAGCGCGCCATATTCGTCGACGATCAGGGCGAAATGTTCCTGCTTCAATTTGAAGGCGTCGAGCTGTTCCTGAAGCGTCGTTGTTTCCGGCGCGAAATAGGGCTCGCGGGCAAGCGCTTCGAAATCGATGGCGTCGGCGTTTCCTTCGGCGTCCCACAGCGCGCGCAACAGATCCTTGGCGTGCAGGATGCCGATGATGTTGTCGGGATTTTCCCGATAGAGCGGCAGGCGCGTATGCGCGCTTTTCAGCGCCTGGCGGATAAGCGCGTCTTTCGGCATGTCCATGTCGAGCATCTCAATGGACTTGCGGTGGATCATGATTTCTTCGGTCCGGATCTCGTTGAGGTCGAGGGCGCCGCGGATGAGGTCTCGCGCTTCCTTGTCGACGCGGCCTTCGGAGTGGTGAAGGTCGATCGTGCCGCGAATTTCTTCTTCGGCCGAGAAGACAGCGCTGTCTTTCGAGATGTCTAGACCGAACACGTGAAAAACGCCGCGCACGAACATCTGCACCAGCCAGGTGATTGGCGCGAGGATAAAGACGACCCAGCGCATCAGCGGCGCGACCAGCATGGCGACCGAATCGGGCCGCGTGATCGCGGCTGTTTTGGGCGTGACTTCAGCGAATACGAGCACGAGCACCGTCATGG
Source organism: Parvularcula sp. (assembly GCA_002704915.1). GTDB lineage: Bacteria > Pseudomonadota > Alphaproteobacteria > Caulobacterales > Parvularculaceae > Hyphococcus. Next base: position 18,312 of record PAIP01000056.1, on the reverse strand, counting down.
TTGCGGTCGCAAGACCGGTGGCGATTAGAGACGCGCCAAAGAGCTGGTTAAAGACGCTCGCCGCAATTACCGAGGCGAGGATATTCACAAGGTTGTTACCGAGGAGTATGGCGCCGATCAGCCGCTCCCGGTCCTTGATGAGCAAGTTGACGCGGCGCGCGTTGAGATTTCCGTCGCTGTCGAGTTTGTGAATGCGCGCCTTGGAGGTCGCCGTCAGCGCGGTTTCCGATCCGGAAAAAAAGGCGGACAGGAACAGCAGGAAAATGATCACGCCAATGGGCAGGAATAAAGACGGGTCGAAGTCAGCCATGGGTTTAAACGCGCCGGCTACTCGCCGGTTCTCTCCTTCAAAAAGGCGGTGACGCGGGAAAGGTCGGCGTCCTTGGCGATAAAGGCGTCGCCAATTTTATTCGCGAGGATCAGCGTCAGCTTACCCTGTTCGACCTTTTTGTCCTGCATCATGTGTTTTGCAATCGCATCCGCAGTAATGCTCGTTTTGAGATCGCCGATCTGAGCCGGCAGCCCGGCGGCTTTCAAATGCGTTTTGACTCGCGTGGCGTCATCCGCCGGACACAAGCCTTCTTGCGCCGAATAATCGAAAGCGAGCGCCATGCCGAGCGCCACGGCCTCGCCATGGAGCAGTTTGCCGGAATAGCCGAAATGCGCCTCGAAGGCGTGACCGAAGGTGTGTCCGAGATTGAGCAGCGCGCGCTTGCCTTTTTCGCGCTCATCAGCGCCGACAATCGCGGCCTTGGCCTCGCAGGATTTTTTGATGGCGTAAGCGCGCCCGTCCTGGTCGCCGCTCAACAGCGCCGGACCGTTATCTTCGAGCCAATGAAAGAAGTCTGCGTCTGAGATAAGACCGTATTTCACCACTTCGGCGTAGCCGGCTTTCAATTCGCGCGGCGGCAAGCTGCCCAGCGTGTCGATATCGGCGATCACGATCTCCGGCTGATGAAACGCGCCGATGAGATTTTTTCCTTGCGCAACATTGATCGCCGTCTTGCCGCCAACGGCGCTGTCCACCTGAGCCAGCAGCGTCGTTGGAATTTGCGCGAAACGGCAGCCGCGACGCAGCACCGACGCAGCGAAGCCCGTTATGTCTCCAATCACGCCGCCGCCAAAGGCAATCACCATGTCGTCCCGCTCAACGCCCAGATCGAGCAGGCGGCCTGTCAGTTTTTCCAAAACCGCGAATGATTTTGTCGCTTCCCCCGGCGCCAGCGTGATGAAGTCGGCTTCAATGCCGGCAGCGCCCAACCCGTCGCGCAGCCGCTCGCCCTGAGTGACGAATACATTCTCATCGGTGACGACGGCCATGCGGGGGCGTTTCAGGAGGGGTTTTAAGAGTGCTCCCGATTCTTCGAGCAGTCCGCCGCCAATATGAATGTCATAGGAGCGTCCGCCCAAAGGCACGCGCACGGTTTCGCGGCTCATCGCGCCGACTCCTTTTTCGCCGCAAGCAGATCGGGCCGCTGGCTCAACGCTTCGATAATCATGTCGACCGTGTTTGCATGGGGACCGGGCTGGCTGTCGATATGGATGTCGGCGGCTGCATAAAATGGTTCGCGTTCGCGCATGAGCCGGATCAGGGTTTCTCTGGGATCGTCATTCTGGAGGAGGGGACGTGTATTTCGCCGCGTCGCCCGCTTCAAGATGGTCTCCACATCCGCCTTGATCCAGATCGAAACGGCGAGATCGTCGATCAGCGCCCGGGTTTCCGGATTGGTCACGGCCCCGCCGCCTGTGGCGAGAACATGGGGCGGGCCTTCGAGCAGACGCTTGATGACCCGCGCTTCTCCCTCCCTGAAACTCTGCTCGCCATGGGCGGCGAACAGATCGGAAACGCTCATTCCGGCGGCTTTCTCGATTTCCTGATCGGCGTCGAAAAAAGGCAGGTCGAGCCGCGGCGCGAGACGGCGTCCGACGGTGGTTTTGCCGACGCCCATCATGCCGACCAGCACCACCGGCCGTTCGCTGACGAGGTCGGGGTGTTTACGAGCTTGCCCCATGAAGGCTAGATGTAGGGGAGGGCGCTTCGCGATGCTAGCTGGCAGGCCGGTCGCAGCGCTTATTGTGTGGGAAGGCGGGCCCGAGCGCCGGAAGAACGGCGTGACCGCCGGTGGGGCCGGCGGCGCCGCCGAATGGATGCAAGGGCCCGGAGGGAGCGGTTTCGTGCGGTTTGTAGCAATATTGGTGCTTTTGGCCCTGGCTGGCCTTGTGGGGCTTTTTGTCTATGGTCAGATGATGGAGCCGGAAACGCGCGAAATCGAGATGGAAGCGACCTATGACGCGCAATAAGCTGCTCGCCGCCGCCTCTTTCGCTTTCGTCGCCGGCGCGAGCGTGCCTTTCGCCGTCGCCCAGATCGCCGCCCCCGAAACAGTCGAAACGGCCCCGCTGCCCACGGACGCCTTTGCGATTGGCGGTCTCGAAGAAGGGGAGCGCGGACTGCCCGCCTCGCTTTGGTCGAACGCCGATCCCCGCACGCTGGATTTCCTTCTCTCCCATGTCCCGGCGCGACCGGCGACCCCGAGCCTCGGCAAAGCCATGCGCCGCACGCTTTTGTCGGCGGGCGAAAAACCGGTCGGCGCGGACGCGTCGCTCGGCGGCAAAAAACTGCTGGCGCTGGCCCAGGCCGGCTTTATCGATGAAGCCCGCACGATCGCGAGCCTGGCGACGTCTGGCCGAAACGACCTTGTCGTGGCGGAGGCCGATGCGACCCTCAGCCTCCTCACCGGCGATGCGGAAAGCGCCTGCCGTCGCGGCGCCGGGTTATCGGGGGGGCGGGACGCAATTTTCTGGGTCCGGCTGCGGGCTTTTTGCTATGCCCGGGCGGGGGAACTCGACGCCTTCGATCTCACCATGAATCTGTTGCGCGAGCGCGGGGCGCTGTCTTCGACCGATGAAGCTTTGTTCTTCGCCGCGGCGGCGGGCAAGCCGCCGAAGGATGCGCCGCCAATCGAAACGGCGCTTCAATATGCGGCGCTGAAGGTTTCCGGACTTGAAATGAGCCTCAATGATCTTGCCGGGGCGCAGGGCGGCGTTATCGCCGCCGTGGCGCGTGATGGCGACGCCTCCAATGCATTGCGATTGGATGCGACCATGCGCGCCGTTTCGATGGGCGTCTTGGAGCCGGCGAGGCTCGAAAGCCTGATCAACGGTTTCCGGTTCGAAGTGGCCGATCTTGGCGGCGCGCTCGATATTGCGGCGGCCCGTCCTGATGATCCGGTCGTGGATGCGCTTCTTTATCAGTCTGTGGCTGCGATGACCGCGCCGGAATTCATCCGCGACAAGGCGCAGCGCATTTCCATCGCGCTTGCGCGCGCCGACAGTTTTCACCGCGCCTATGCGCTCGCTCATCTCTATGCGGACGAAATCGCCGCGCTGGAGGGCGTCATCGTCTCTCCGCAGGAAGCATCGAGCTTTGCGCTTGCCGCCATGGCGACGGGCGACAGCGTCGGCGCCGGGCGCTGGCTTGCCGCCATGATCGGCGCCAATGAAAGCGTCGCCGCTCTGCCGGAAGCGCTCGGGATCGAATTCATCGACCGGGTCAATCTGTTGTCCATGCTCGATCCGCAAACCGCGGCCCGCATCGCCCGGGGCGCCGGCGTCTCCCTTTTGGCCAGCGACACGGCTGTGCCGCCGGCGGCGCGCGGCCATGAAGATCCGGCCATTCGCGCGCGCATCCTCGAAGCGGCGTTCGATGCGGTGGCGGGTGAAAAACTCGGTCAGGCGGGCCTGGCGGCGCTTGCCGCGTCTTCCGGATCGACGGAGTTCGGCGGCGAGGTCGAGGCGGTTGTCATCGAAGAAGGGCTGGACGCGGCCGGCATGCCGGAACTTGCCCGCCGTCATCGTTTTGAGCGCGCGCTGGAAGTCAGTTTCTCCTCGGCGCCGGCAGCTCAGGCGGCGACGCGAGGTGAGGAAGACGGCTTCACCCCGCGCCTTAAGCCGGCGAAAGACCAGTGACGCTCTCGCCGGGGATGCGATGAGCGCAAAGCCCGCCGACGCGCTGCAACCCGATGGGCGGCTCATTGAGGCGTTTCTGGAAATGATGGCGGTTGAACGCGCCGCCGCCGCCAACACGCTGAAAAATTACGGCCGCGATCTCGAGCGGTTTTGCAGCTTTATCAAAAAACGCAATGAAACGCTGGAGACGGCAGGGGCGAATGATGTCGCCGCCTGGCTAGAAGCGCTTGAGCGTCAGGGGCTCGCCGCGTCTACAGCCGCGCTCAAAACCACGGCGCTGAAGCAATTCTATCAATTTCTGTATACGGAGGGCTATCGGGCCGACAATCCCACGGCGTCGATCGAGCGTCCGAAGACGCGCCGTCCGCTCCCCAAAATTCTCACGCGAGAGGAAGTGACCGCGCTTTTTGAGGCCGCAGAAGCAGACGAGAGTCCAAAAGGGCTTCGGCTGACCGCGATGCTGGAAATTCTCTATGCCGGCGGTCTCAGGGTTTCGGAGCTTGTCGGACTTCCGCTCTCAGCCATGCGCAAGGGCGAGCGCCTTTTGATCATTCGTGGCAAGGGCAGCAAGGAGCGGCTCGCGCCGTTGACAGAGCGCGCCGTCGCCGCCGTCGAAGCCTATCTCGACAGGCGCGGCGATTTTATGAAAAGCGCTGCATCGCCATTTCTTTTTCCCTCGCGCGGCAAGGAGGGCCATATCACGACGGCGCGGTTTGCGCAGATGCTGAAAGATCTCGCCGTCAAGGCCGGGGTTACGCCCTCCAAGGTCTCGCCTCACGTCTTGCGGCATGCCTTTGCAACGCATCTTCTTGATGGAGGGGCCGATCTTCGCAGCGTACAACAGATGCTTGGCCACGCCGACATCACCACAACCCAGATTTACACCCATGTGGCGCAGGACCGGCTGCGCGACCTCGTTATGACCAAACATCCTCTGGCGCGAAAAAAGGAAGAAAAATAAGGATTTGCCAAGGGTTGCCGCCTATATGTCGAAATACTAGGTATTGCAGCGACCCGGCTATCCGATTCCCAACCCGTTTTCTTATGTCAGCACCTATGCGCACTTATCTCGATTTTGAAAAACCCATTGCCGAACTGGAAGGCAAGATCTCCGATCTACGCCAGATGGATGGCGAAGACGGCGTCAATGTCGACGAGGAAATTGAAAAGCTTCAGGGCAAGGCCGACAGCCTTCTCGCCGACGCTTATTCGAAATTGTCGCGCTGGCAGAAAACGCAAGTTGCCCGTCATGCGGGGCGTCCGCATTTTGCAGATTATGTCTCGCAGCTTGTTGACGACTTCACGCCCCTGGCGGGCGATCGCGCCTTCGGCGAAGACTCGGCGATCCTTGGCGGCCCGGCGCGTCTGCGCGGCCGTTCGGTCATGCTCATCGGGCATGAGAAGGGCGCGGATACGGCGGGCCGCGTCAAGCATAATTTCGGCATGGCGCGCCCCGAAGGCTATCGCAAGGCGATGCGCCTCATGGATATGGCCGAGCGTTTCGATATGCCGGTCGTCACGCTGGTTGATACGCCCGGCGCCTATCCGGGCCGCGGGGCGGAAGAGCGCGGTCAGGCCGAAGCCATTGCATCGTGTACGGAAAAATGTCTCGGCCTCGGCGCGCCGATCATTTCGGTGATTGTCGGCGAGGGCGGGTCCGGCGGGGCCGTGGCGCTCGCCGCCGCGAACAAGGTCTTGATGCTTGAGCATTCCGTATATTCGGTGATTTCGCCGGAAGGCTGCGCCTCCATTCTCTGGAAAGACGCTGCGGGCAAGGGCGAAAACAAGGCGCCTGACGCCGCCGAGGCCATGCGGGTTTCCGCGCAGGACCTCTTGGAGCTTGGCGTGATCGATGGCGTCGTAGCCGAGCCTGTGGGCGGCGCCCATCGCGATCCGGGCCTGACCATCGAGCGGCTTGGCGATGCGGTGGAATCCGCCATTCGCGAGTTGGAGCATTTGTCGCCCGACGAGCTGAAGCAGCAGCGCCGCAACAAGTTTCTGGCGATCGGCCGCAACGGGCTTGCGTAATTGCCTACTCAGCGAGAATGAGCAAAAGCACCAGCGCGGCGAGGCCGGCGATTATGGCCAATGTGGCCACGGGCATTCTGCGGTGAACCGGCGGCGGCGCCTCCGGAAAATCATCGCCGAATTCTTTGGGGTCTTCCGCGGTCACGCAACGCACTCCTTCACACCGGCGAACGATAACACGCGATACGGAATTTGCACGAGGGGCTATCGGCGAAACGCGTCAGGCGCGGGACAAGACGCCGCTCAAGATGATGTCGCCGTTCTGGCGGACATCGATGCGCGCGCCGTCGTCGAGGTCTGGCAATCGATCGCCGCGTCTTGAGGTGAAGGTGGCGCTCGCCCGCCCGTTTACAATTTTGACGGTTGCCGCCGGTTTTTCATTCGCCAGGATTTCAGCTTCAAGGCCGGCGACGCCCTGCAGGGCGATAACGAATTTTTTGGCGCCGGCGCCGCCGATCTGAAAGATGGCTTCGCCGCGGCCCGTAAAGCCGTTAACCCCTGAAAGCTTCGCGGTCAGCGGCCGCCATGAGACGGGCAAGGCTCTCGTCAGCATCTCAATCATGGGTGTCCCCCCGGACGGCTGCGACAGAATAGCAGCATGGCCTGCAAAAGTTAATCCGGGGAAAAGCGCCTCAGAGCTATGGGTTTGAAAAGGCTCTATTTCTCGCCGTGATATTCGCCTTCCGGCGCGTCATGGGCGAGCCTGTGATCGAGATAGGCCTCCGCCGTCTCGATAAACGGTTCAATATGGGACTCAAAGAAATGGTCGGCGCCCGGGACCACCTGAAAGTCGATCTTGCGGCCCTTCTGGGTCCGGGTCCGCTCCACCATGGCGCGGGTTTCGTCGGGCGCGCAGATCTTGTCGAACTCGCCATGGATGACGACCCCCGAAGACGGGCAGGGCGCCAGGAAGGAAAAATCGTAGAGATTGGCGGGCGTCGATCCGGCGATGAAGCCGACGATCTCCGGTCGGCGCATCAGGAGCTGCATGGCGATCCACGAGCCGAAAGAGAAGCCCGCAACCCAGCTAAACGGCGCGTTCGGGTTCATCTGTTGCATGTAATCGAGGGCCGTCGCCGCATCGGCGAGTTCGCCCTGGCCCTGATCGTATTCGCCCTGGCTGCGGCCGACGCCGCGGAAATTGAAGCGCATGGTCGAAAAGCCGCGGCGCACGAACATCTGATAGAGTTCATAGGTCGCGCGGTTATTCATGGTGCCGCCGAACATGGGGTGCGGGTGCAGGACCAGCGCCACCGGCGGATTTTCGCCTTTTCCCTTCTGATAGCGGCCTTCGAGGCGTCCTTCCGGACCGGCGAAAATCACTTCTGGCATTGTCTACCTTTTCTATCCTGACGGGGCCGGGAGGGAACTCCCAGCTTTTTACTTACCTTTCGACCCCGGAAAGCGTCCAAATCGTCATTTTCGCCGGTTTTTCAAGCGGCGCTAATGTTGACTGAAATGGTCGGATTTCTTATCTCGGCTGCGCAAGGGATCGGACAGCGGGCGCGTATAGCACGTTTTTACGGCGGCGCCAGCCGAACCAGCCCGGAGGACACTCACGTGAAGCTCACCACCAAAGGAAGATATGCGGTTTCCGCGCTCGCCGATATCGCGGCGACGGGCAGCGCCAGGGATAGCGACGGGGGGCCGGTGGCGCTTTCCGATGTGGCCCTGCGGCAGGGGATCTCCCTTTCCTATCTCGAACAACTCTTCGCCAAGCTCCGTCGGGCAGGCCTCGTCGAAAGCGTGCGCGGGGTTTCCGGCGGATATGCGCTTTCGGCGCCGGCGTCGCAGATTCGCGTCGCCGATATCGTCGCGGCGGTGGATGAGGAAATTCGCACCACAGCCTGCGCCCCCGGCTCGACTATCGGTTGCCAGGGAACGAGCGCGCGGTGCCTGACCCATGATCTCTGGGACGAACTCGGGCGGCAGATCGAAGTGTTCCTCAACGCCGTGACGCTCGAAGACATTATCGAGCGCCGCGTCGCCGGCATGGCGTCGGTGAATGTCCCTTTGCGGGAAAACAGAATTGCAGAGGCGGCGGAATGACTAGGGCCTATCTCGACCATAACGCGACCGCGCCAGTACGGCCCGAAGTGATCGACATCGTCGCTGACACCATGCGTCATGACGGCAATTCGCTGTCGGTGCATGAAGAGGGGCGGCGCGCCCACAAGATTCTGGAAGATGCGCGCGAACAGGCGCGCGCGCTCGTCAATGCGCCGGTGAACGGCGTCATTTTTACGAGCGGCGGCACGGAGTCGATTCACTACGCGCTGCATGGCGTCATGAAGCCGCACAAGATCAAACGGTTTTTCATCAGCGCGATCGAACATGCCGCTGTCCGCGCCAATGCGGAAACCACCGGCGCGGAGATTGAGATCATTCCGGCGTTGCGTTCCGGCCTTGTGAATCTTCAATGGTTGAAAGATCGCCTGAAAGAATATGACGTCGAACGCGATGGCGGCTTCATGGTCTGCCTGATGTTCGCCAATAACGAGACCGGCGTTTTGCAGCCCGTGGCGGAAGCGGCGGAGATTGCGCATGACGCGGGCGGCTTGCTGTTCTGCGACGCGGCGCAGGCGGTGGGCAAAGTTCCTGTTAACTTCGTCATGTCGGGCGCAGATATGATGAGCTTTACGGGCCACAAATTCGGCGGGCCCGTGGGCGTCGGCGCGCTTGTCGCCGGACCCAACCTGCCCCTCGATCCCGTCATGCGCGGCGGCGGCCATGAACAGAACCGCCGCGCCGGCACCCACAATGTTCCCGCGATTGCGGGGCTGGGGCTTGCCTGCGAACGCGCCAAGGAAAGCCTCGCGCGCGCCAACGAGATTTCTTTCCTGCGCAACCGCATGGAAGACGCGGCGGTCGAAGCCGGCGCGAAAATCTGGGGCGCCAGCGAAGAGCGGCTTCCGGGGACGCTTTGTCTGTCAGCAGACGGATTTTCCGGCGCCACACAATTGATGACCATGGATCTGGCGGGGATTGCGATTTCCGCCGGCACCGCCTGTTCCTCCGGCAAGACCAAGCCCAGCCATGTGCTGACCGCCATGGGCGCCAACGAGGAAGAGGCGACCTCCGCCATCCGCGTGTCGCTCGGCTGGAACTCGACGGCGGAAGACGCCGAAGCTTTCATCCGCGAATGGCCGAAGGCCTATGCCCATGTCAAAGCGCGGTCAGAACAGAAGGGGGCGGCGTGATGAAATTTTTGATCTACACCCCCCATCCCCGGCTTCGCCGGTACTTCCCCCGCAAGCGGGGGAAGAGGGGGTTCGTTTTGTGCGCGAGGCTTTTCCTCCCCCGCTTGCGGGGGAGGTGTCCCGAAGGGACGGAGGGGGCGAGCGCCAAATGAAGAAAATTGTGAGTTCATTTTATAATGTCTGAAATCAAAGAATCCATATCCAAAGACACTGTTGAAACGGCGAAGTCGCTGGAGACCTATAAATACGGCTTCACGACCGACATCGAGTCTGTGAAGGCGCCGAAGGGTCTCAATGAAGACACGGTGCGTTTCATCTCCGCCAAAAAAGAGGAGCCGGAATGGCTGCTTGAATGGCGGCTGGAGGCGTTCCGACGCTGGCTCACCATGAAGGAGCCGGAATGGGCGATGGTGCATTATCCGCCCATCGATTATCAGGATCATTATTATTATTCCGAGCCCACCTCCGGCGCGAAATACGAGTCCATCGACGACGTGCCGCCGGAAATTCTCGCGGACTTCGAAAAGCTCGGCATTCCCTTGCGCGAGGCGGAAGTGCTGCTCGGCGTCGAAGGCGCGGGCCAGAGCCCCGGCGAGGCGCGCACCCATCCTGACGGCGCGCCCAATGGCGGCAATGGAAGCAAGGTCGCGGTGGATGCGGTTTTCGACTCCGTCTCAGTCGCCACGACCTTCAAAAAAGAGCTTCAGAAAGCCGGCGTCATCTTCATGTCGATTTCCGAGGCGGTGCGCGAGCATCCGGACCTTGTCAGGAAATATCTCGGCACGGTGGTGCCGACCTCGGACAATTTCTTCGCCACGCTGAACTCAGCGGTTTTTTCCGACGGCACCTTTGTTTATGTGCCGGAGGGCGTTCGCTGCCCTATGGAGCTGTCGACCTATTTCCGCATCAACGAGGCGAACACTGGCCAGTTCGAGCGCACGCTCATCGTCGCGGCGCCCGGCTCCTACGTTTCCTATCTCGAAGGCTGCACCGCGCCCATGCGCGATGAAAACCAGCTTCACGCCGCCGTGGTCGAACTCGTCGCCGAAGACGACGCGGAGATCAAATATTCGACGGTGCAGAACTGGTATCCCGGCGACAAGGATGGCAAGGGCGGCATTTATAATTTCGTGACCAAACGCGCCGACTGCCGCGGCGTCAATTCGAAAGTTTCGTGGACGCAGGTTGAAACCGGCTCCGCCGTGACATGGAAATATCCGTCCTGCGTGTTGAAAGGCGACAATAGCCAGGGCGAGTTCTACTCCATCGCCATCACCAACAATTACCAGCAGGCCGACACCGGCACCAAGATGATCCATCTCGGCAAGAACACGAAGTCGCGGATCATTTCGAAAGGCATCTCGGCGGGCAAGTCGAACTCCACCTATCGCGGGCTCGTCAGCATTCACCGCAAGGCGGAGGGCGCGCGCAATTTCACGCAATGCGACTCGCTGCTGATCGGCGATCAGTGCGGCGCCCACACCGTGCCTTATGTGGAATCGAAAAACCCGCGCGCGATCCTCGAACACGAAGCGACGACCTCGCGCCTGTCCGAAGACCAGCTTTTCTATTGCCAGCAGCGCGGGTTGTCGGAAGAGGAATCCGTGGCGCTTCTCGTCAACGGCTTCTGCAAGGAAGTGCTGCAGGAACTCCCCATGGAATTCGCCGTCGAAGCGCAAAAACTTGTTTCCGTCAGCCTTGAAGGGAGCGTTGGTTAATGTTCTGGCGTCGTGAAGGCGGTCCGCTCGATATCAAGAACAACAGCCCCATGGCGTGGCTGTTGCGCATCATTGCGGTCGTGCTCATTGCGGCGGTGGTGGTGATGATGTTCCGTCTCGCCGCGCCGCGCGCAGCGGCGGAGGATGACGTCTCCGAGCTGCCGCATGCGATTGATGCGGGCTGGAAGGGCGAGAAAGTTTGCGAACTTCTGTTCGAGAACGACGAGACGCGCGTTGCGCGCTGCACCTTTCCGCCGGGCGTCGGTCATGAGCGTCACTGGCATCCGCCTCATTACGGCTACATCCTGAAAGGCGGGACCATGCGCATTACCGACGCGGGGGGAACGCGCGAGCAGGAAACGCCGGACAACGCCTCTTGGTGGTCGGACGGCGTTGAGTGGCACGAAGCTGTGAACATAGGCGACACGACCACGGTCTATCTGATTTTCGAACCCAAAAGCGCGACGGCGCAATAAGATCGAGAGGAACTGAGTTCATGGAAAAGCAGGACTGGGAAGAGTGGGACAAGCTCTACAAGACTTACGAGGAAAAGCGTCAGGCCTATGAGGCGGCGCTCTCTCATCTTGGCGGCTCCTTTTCCGAGCTCGCGCGCCATTATAACCGCAACAAATTCGATCAGAACGGATTTGTGAGCGAAGAAAAGGCGCATGAGGAGTTCGTGAAAGCGCGCGAGGCGTTGCACCGCTTCATGCATGAGAAAGTGAAATAGGGCGCCGTGTTGAAACCATTTGTGAAAGGCATCTGGAAATGAAGCGGATCGTTATTTTGGCGCTGGCGTTTGCTGTCGCGGCTTGCGGCGGCACAGAGGAAAAAACGCGCGAGGTTTATCGCGATCCGGCGTTGTCGCCGGACCTGCCCTTTTCATCGGCGGTGGTTGTGGGCGATGTGATTTACCTCTCTGGCGAGATCGGCCGCGCGCCGGGAACGACCAGCGTCGTCGAGGGCGGCGCCGGTCCGCAAACGCGCCAGATTTTCGAGAATTATGAAGCGACCCTCGAAAAGCTGGGCTCCGGTCTCGAAGACATCGTCAAATGCACGGTGTTTCTCGAAGACATGGCGAATTACGCCGCCATGAACGAAGCTTACGCCGCCGCCTTTCCGGGCGACAAGCCTGCCCGCTCCACCATGGGCGTCGATGGACTGGCGCTCGGCGCGGCGGTTGAAATCGAATGTCTGGCGGTTAAGTCATGAGATATGGGCTTGCTCTCATAGGCGCGCTTTTGCTTATGGCCTGTAGCGCCGCTGAAAAGTCTCGGCCCGATTTCCGAGCTGCGCTGGACGCGCATCTCGCAGCGATCAGCGCCAAGGACCTGGACGCTTACAAACCGACTGTGACCTCGGGCGAGGATCTTTATCTCATCTTCCCTGATGGATCGGCGATCGAAACCACGGAAGGAGTGTTCGCCTTTCACCAGGAATGGTTTGAAGATTCGAACTGGCGAATGGAGCCGGAAGTCATGAAAGTCATGGAAGGCGAGGACATGTCCGCGGCGCTTCTGAAATATGATTATCGCGACACGCCCGAAGGCGAGCCGCGCAGCGCATGGCTGGTTTTGATTTTCAAACTCGAAGACGGCGAATGGCGTCTTGTCCATGACCAGAACACACGCATTGCGCCGCCGGAACCCGAAGGCGCGTGACGATATCCAAAGCAAAGAAGAAAGGAAAACTTGGCAGGTTTATGACTGATTTAATGTTGACGCTCACCCGCATTCTCTCCGGCGCAGGGCTCCTGACGGCCGCGCTGGCGATAAATGGTTGCGCCTCTTACCAGGAGGCTGCACGGGCGGAGACCTGTGCGGAAGGCGAGGAGCGGATGCGCGTCGGTCCGCGCGGCAAAGGCGGCGCGCCGCAATATGTCTGCCGCTAAGCGCGATGGAACTTGAAAGAAAATAGTATGCTAAAGATCGATAATCTCCATGTCGCCGTAAGCGGCGCAGAAATATTGAAAGGCCTCTCGCTGGAAGTCCCGAAAGGCGAAGTCCATGCCATTATGGGACCCAACGGCTCCGGCAAATCGACCTTGTCCTATACGGTCGCCGGCCGCGACGGGTATGACGCCACATCGGGCGACGTGACTCTCGATGACGAAAGCGTGCTCGACCTCTCGCCCGATGAGCGTGCGGCGAAGGGATTGTTCCTGTCGTTCCAGCACCCCATGGAGATCCCCGGCGTCCAGACCATGAATTTCATCCGCACGGCCATGAACGCCCAGCGCAAGGCGCGCGGAGAGGAAGAGGTTTCGGCCGCGGATTTCATCCGCCTCATTCGCGAGAAGGCGAAGCTTGTGGGGCTCGACGACGCGAAGCTGAAGCGTCAGTTCAATGTGGGTTTTTCCGGCGGCGAGAAGAAGCGCATGGAAATGCTGCAAATGGCGATGTTCGAGCCGCGCTTCGCCATCATGGACGAGACGGATTCTGGGCTCGATATCGACGCCTTGAAAATGGTCGGCGAGGTGGTGAATGCGCTGCGCGGGCCCGATCGGGGTTTCCTCGTCATCACCCACTATCAGCGGCTTCTGGATTATATCAAACCGGATGCGGTGCATGTGCTCGCCGGGGGACGGATCGTCAAATCCGGCGGGCCGGAGCTCGCCGTCGAACTTGAAAAGTCCGGCTACGAACAGTTTATCGAGGCGGCGTAAAAGGAATGTCAGCGCTAGCAAACCCATCCCCTTTCGAAGCGGCGCTCGAAGCCGACTTCAATGCGCGTTCGGGAACGAGCGAGGCGCAGGCGGCGGCGTTTGACCGTTTTGCAAAACTGCGCCTGCCGAACCGCCGCGTCGAAGGGTGGAAGTGGACAGACTTCAATGCAGCGCTGCGCAGCGCCGAGCCGGGCGACGCAGCGGAGGCTGACATCAAGCCGTCGCCATTTTCGGCCCTCGATCCCCTTGAATTCCGGATCGTTAATGGCCGCATTGAACTGCCCGACGAGCCTGTCTCGGAAGGCTTGCGTTATGGCGTCGTCAATCCGGTGGCGACCATCCCCGATCTTGAAGATCACCCCATCGCATCGCTTAACGTCGCGCTGGCGCGCAAGGCGCTCGGCTTTGAAGTGTCCGACGATGTGGCCTTCGACCGGCCGGTCCTGATCCGGCACATCAACACCGGCGGCGGCTTTTCCTTCGCCCAGACGATGATGCGCATTTCGCCGGGCGCGCGGCTGCGTCTCATCGAAACTTATGAGGGCGAGGGCGCCGGTTTTTATTCGCATCTGTTCCACATGGTGGTGCGCGACGGCGCCGATTTCCGCCGCGCTGTCTGTCAGGACATGGGCGAGGGCGGCATTGTAAACAGCATCTGTGCGGCGAAGCTCGACAAGCAGGCGAAATTTTACAGCACCGGGCTTTCCACCGGTTCGCGCCTTTCGCGACATGAGTGTCATGTGCATTTTTGGGCGCCGGGATCGTCAGCCTCAATCAACAGCGCTGCGTTGGTTGCTGGCGAGCGCCATTCCGACTTTACAACGGATACGCAGTTCCGCGCTGAAGGATGCGCCGTCAGCCAGCTTCATAAAGGCGTCGCCAAGGATCGCGGCCGAAATGTCTTTCAGGGCAAGTTTCATGTCTTCCGTGAGGCGCAGAAGACCGACGCGAAAATGGCGGCGAATGCGCTGATCCTGTCCGACGGGGCCGAGGAGAACCACAAGCCCGAACTCGAGATTTACGCCGATGACGTCGAGTGCGCACACGGATCGACGGTCGGTGCGCTCGACGAAGATGCGCTTTTCTATCTGCGCCAGCGCGGCCTTAACGAGAATGAAGCGCGGGCGCTGTTGATCGAAGCCTTTGTGGGCGAGGTGGTGGAGAAGTTTGAGGATGAAGCGTTGCGGAACATCTTCGCGTCGCTTGTGGATAAATGGCTGGAGCAGCAATGAGTGATGGCGCGCCCATAACGACGCTTGATGTTGAGGCCTTGCGCAAGGAGTTCCCGATCCTGTCGCGCGACGCCTATGGCAAGCGGCTTGTCTATCTCGACAGCGCGGCGTCGGCGCAGAAGCCGCGCGCGGTGATCGACGCGATGAGCCATGCGATGGAGCACTCCTATGCGAATGTGCATCGCGGGCTCCACCTCTTGTCCAACGAAACGACGGCTGCCTTTGAGGAGGCGCGCAAGACCGTGGCTGCGTTTCTCAATGCAAAGTCGCCGGACGAGATCGTCTTCACCTCCGGCGGCACGGACGCCTGCAATCTCGTTTCTTACGCCATGGGCGTCAACGAGATCGGGGAGGGCGATGAAATCATCCTCTCTGTTGCGGAACATCATTCCAATATTGTGCCATGGCATTTGCTGCGCGAGCGCAAGGGCGCGGTCCTCAAATGGCTCGATGTTTCCGATGACGGCGAGATCGACCTCGACGCCTATCGCGCGATGTTCACGCCGAAGACGAAACTCGTGGCGCTGTCGCATATGTCGAACGTTCTTGGCGCGCCGGCGCCAGCGAAGGAGCTGGCGGCGATCGCCCATGAGAACGGCGTCAAAATCCTCTTTGACGGCTGCCAGGCGGGCGTGCATGGCGCCGTTGACGTGCAGGAGATAGATTGCGACTTCTATGTGATGACCGGCCACAAGCTCTACGGGCCGTCGGGCGTCGGCGTCCTCTACGGCAAGATGGAAGCTTTGAAAGCTTTGCCGCCGTTCAAGGGCGGCGGCGAAATGATCGATATCGTGACTGAGGAAACGGTCACCTATAACGATCCGCCGCACCGCTTCGAGGCGGGAACGCCGCCGATCCTCGACGCCATCGGGCTTGGCGCGTCCCTGACCTGGATGACGGAGAAGGGCGTCGCCGCCATCGCCGCCCATGAAGCGCGCCTTAAAGATCACGTTCTCGAAGAGCTTTCGAAACTCAATTTCGTGCGCGTCTTCGGGCGCGCGGAAGCGAAGGCGCCGATTATCGCCTTCACGGTGGAGGGCGCCCATCCGCACGATGTCTCGGCGATCCTCGACCGCACCGGCGTCGCCGTGCGCGCAGGCCATCACTGCGCCCAGCCGCTGATGAAGCGTCTCGGCGTTTCGGCGACGGCGCGGGCGAGCTTCGCCGCCTATAACACCCATGAAGACGTGGAGGCCCTGATTGCGGGCCTTCACAAAACGCACCAGATGCTTGGCTGAGAGTGAATTATGGAAGACCAGCGCGACATTATCGATGTGAACCCGCCCGCCGAACAGGCGCCGCAGGCCGAAACTTCCGGGGCCTCCTCCATACCGGCGGAGGAGCTGGAGCGGATCACAGGCGACGTGATCAAATCCTTAAAGACTGTCTATGACCCGGAAATCCCGGTTGATATTTATGAGTTGGGTCTCATCTATAAGGTGGACCTTAACGACGACCGGCTATTGACGGTGGATATGACCCTTACGGCGCCGGGCTGTCCGGTGGCGGAGGAAATGCCCGGCTGGGTCGAAGGCGCGGTGCGCGGGGTCGAAGGCGTTGAAGATGTCAAAGTCAACATGACGTTCGAGCCGCCCTGGACGCCGGAGAAAATGTCCGACGAAGCGAAGCTAGAGTTGGGATGGTTGTAAAGTTCGACAAAGAGTTTTTCGAAGGGCGTAATGCACGCCGCAATTTCGTGTATGCGGTCAACTCAATTGGCTATTCCAGTATAGCACCAGTTTTACTTTTGTTTTTGGTTCCTCACGAGCTTCTAGATACAAATGTTGGCGTTGCCATACTTTTATTGTGCCTCTTTTTGTCGGCGGCGATTTTCGGTTTTATGCTGTTTATAGGGGCTCGGTTCAAATGTTTTGAATGCAAGTATCTCTTCTACATTCTTGGAGTTGGATATACGTGGTGGGGTTTGATCAGATTGTGGCGTCCTGAGCGGATATGTTATAATTGTAAATCTGATCTTGGCCCTGCGTTAGGAGATTTTGATGACTCGACCAAGACCAAAAGTCGTAACGCTCACTGACGCCGCCGCGGCGCGCATGCAGGAAATCATGTCCGGCGCCGACGAGAATTATATCGGCGTCAAGATCGGCGTGAAGAATGGGGGCTGCGCCGGCATGGAATACACCATGGACTATGCGACGGAAGCGGGGCCCATGGATGAAAGCGTTGAGGAAAACGGCATCAAGATCCTGATCGACCCGAAGGCGATCCTCTTCCTTATCGGCACCGAGATCGATTACGTCACTGAAAAACTGTCGCAGCGTTTTGTGTTCAACAATCCGAACCAGACCGACGCCTGCGGCTGCGGCGAGAGCGTGACGATTGTGCCTGCAAAGGCAGATGCTTAAAACAAGCCCCGATCATCCCGGCGATCCTTCGAGACGCCAAAATTTCTTCATCCTGAGGGCGGGCGATAGCCCGCGCCTCGAAGGACGAAGAAATTTTGTCTCCTCAGGATGAGGGCCGGATCCAGACTGGTTTATATCTTTTCATTATCGAGTCCCCCACGGGCCCCGGGTCGGGCCGCAAGCCCGCTCGGAGGCAAGCTTGACCGCGGGGCCTATCCTGCAAAATAGTTGCGTTGCTGGCGCCGTGCTAAAAAGCGTGGCGACTCGCGGCTGGAGAAAGAAGGCTTCTTATCAAAGGCTCTTTTAACTGGATCCCGGCTTTCGCCGGGATGAGCGGAGGGGGAGGACCGGTATGGCGCCGTCTGCGTCGTTTCTTGAATACATCAAAGACCTCTTCTCGCCTTTTGGCGACATAACCATCCGCAAGATGTTCGGCGGTGCGGGCATCTATTGCAACGGCGCGATCTTCGCCATCAGCGCCGATGACGATATCTGGTTCAAAGTGGATGACGTGACCCGCGCCGAATTCGAGGCGGCCGGGCTCCACCCCTTCGAAGTCGAGATGAACGGCAAGACCGGGACCATGTCCTATTACAACGCGCCGGAAGAGATTTACGACGACAATGACGCCTTGAGACACTGGACCGGGCTGGCGCTTGACGCTTCCGCGCGCGCCAGGAAGCCTGCGAAGAAAAAGACCGCAAAAAAGAAAGCAGCCAAGAAGACGGTTTCCAAAACGGCCAAACCGAAATCCCTGAAACGCGCGCGGCGGTAAATGCGTCGCGCAAGCGCCGAAGCTATCCTCGGCGCCTCGCCACGGCTTGCTCGTCCCGGACCCGATCCGGAAACCGTGGCGTCCATCAGCATCGCACCCACATGATGATAACCATGCTGCGCGCTTTTCCCTCTCCCGCCGGCGGGAGAGGGCTAGGGTGAGGGTGGACAGTGTTGCAGCATTGCGGAAGTTCAGTCCGTCTGTGCTCGGAGCCACACCCTCACCCCAACCCCTCTCCCTCAAGGGAGAGGGGCTATTGGATCAAGTAAGAATCGCACCCCAAAAACGGGAAAAACACCCCAATAATGCGAATTCTTCAATAAAACCCAGTATCGGTGAATAGTTATCCACCACCTCCGGG
>PAIP01000055.1 GCA_002704915.1 Parvularcula sp. | reverse complement strand
CCCCTCCGTCGCCTTCGGCGACACCTCCCCCGTAAACGGGGGAGGAGGAATTTCTCTTGTTGCGGAAGGGCGCCAGCGCGATCAGCGCCACAGCCGTATCGTCCGTATCGGGATAATAATAGTTTTTGTATTCAAAGGCCCAGCCGCCCGGTTCGAGCTTCGGGCATTTGACGCTCCAGTCGCCGGGGCGCAGCACCTGTTGGTCGAGCAGCCAGTCGATCGCCTTTTCGACTTCTGTCTCCTGACGCTCATTGAGATCGCAATCTTCGAACGCCACCAGCGTGAGCACCGTGTCCCAGACCGGGCTGGTGGACGCCTGGATCCAGGTCGCCTCGCCCACATCAACGCGCCAGCGCGGATCGTCGAGCGCGGCGAGCCCTTTTTCAATGACGGCGTGGTCGAGGGTATATCCCTCATTATAAAGCGCCATCAGCGAGTAAATCCATGGCGGCTGGATGCCGCCCCAGACGCCGTCGGCGTCCTGATGCTTGATGATCCATTCCAGCGCGCGGGATACGGCGCCAGCGCGCATGAGGCCGATCTTCGCCGTCTCGCCGGCGCTCTGCATCCCGTGGAGAACCTTATCCGCCGTCAGGAAAAATCTTTCGAGAAATCCGGCGCCTGGTTTTTCAGGATAGGCATAGTCGTATTTCTCGCGGCCGCCGGGGAAGAGTTCGTCGAGACGGCGCGAGGCCGGCAAGGGCCGCGACGGGCGCCGCGCCGACAATACGGCGATGGGCATCAGCGTCGCCCGCGCCCATTGTGCGAAATTGTAAATCGAAAAAACGAACCAGTTCGGGAAGAAGATCACTTCCGGCGGCAGGTTCGGCGTTTTCTCCCACGGCCACTCGCCGATCAGCGCCAGCCAATAGCGTGTGAAGACGCGAATATTTTTAAGACCGCCTTTGGACAGAATCCATTCGCGCGCTTTCGCCATATGGGCCGCGTCCTTGCGCTCGCCCATGGAGCGGAGCGCCGCATAGGCCTCAACCGTCGTGTTGATGTCGCCAGCGGGCGCGTCATGATAAATCTGCCAGGAGCCGTCCTCGCGCTGGGTCTCGCGCAGGCTTTGCGCAAGCCGCGGGCGCAGATGATGGTTTTCCAGCCCCATAAACCAGAGAGCGAGTATCCACTGCGCCTCCATACAGGCGTTGGATTCAAGCCGGCCCACCCAGTAGCCTTCGGGTTTTTGCCTCGCAGCGAGCCAGTCCGCCGCCGCTTCGATGGAGCCCGTAAGCTGCCGGTCGAAATTCGAGCGCCGTTCCGCCGCCGTTTCCTTTTCGTCGAACATCCCCGTAACCCTTTGACGCCCAAGCGCTTTGGCAAAGCGTTCTTAGCGCGCCCGGGCCTCGCGCGCCAGACCTTGATCGCCGCCTCGCCAGCCTCTTGAAATATTATATATATCACTTATGTTATATGATAACTATAGGACGTGATAGATGGCGAAGCCTACATCAATAAAGGAATTGAAGGAGAACGCTGAGGATGTTTCAGCGCTGCTCAAGAATCTCTCGCACGCCAATCGGCTGATGATCGCCTGCACGCTCAAAGAAGGCGAGAAAAATGTGAGCGAGATCGCGGCGGAGATCGACGCGCCGCAACCGCATCTCTCGCGCGATCTCGGCCGTTTACGCGACGCCGGCCTTATCAAGGCCCGCCGCGAATCGAAAAACGTCTACTACTCGCTGGCGGATGACCGATTATCCAGCCTTGTTGACGCGCTGTGCATCGCCTTCGGTCCGAAAACAAAACAATCCCGGAAAGGAGACCGGTCATGAAACCCAACGTCAAAACCTTCTTCGACGAAGACACTTTCACCGCCAGCCATGTGGTCAGCGATCCGGCGACAAAGAAAGCGGCCGTCATCGATTCGGTTCTGGATTTCGATCCGGCGTCCGGAACCACGACGACGAAATCCGCCGATGAAATCATCGCCTATGTGCGCGACGAAGGGCTGACCGTCGACTGGATTCTCGAAACTCATGTCCATGCGGACCACCTGACCGCCGCGCCTTATCTTAAGGAAACGCTCGGCGGGAAGACCGCCATCGGCGACAAGATCGACGTTGTCCAGGCTACGTTCGCCAAGGTGTTCAACGCTGAGGCTGCGTTCAAACGCGACGGCAGCCAATTCGATAAACTCTTCGCCGACGGCGAGACTTTCAAGGTCGGCGAGATTGACGCCTATGTTATCCATACGCCGGGTCACACGCCGGCCTGTTCCACGATCGTGATTGGCGACGCCGGCTTTGTGGGCGACACGCTCTTCATGCCCGATTACGGGACCGCCCGATGTGACTTCCCGGGCGGAGATGCGCGCACGCTCTATCGTTCGATACAGAATATTTTCGCCTTGCCGCCGGAGACCCGCCTCTTCATGTGCCATGACTACAAGGCGCCGGATCGCGACCAGTTCGTCTGGGAAACGACGGTCGCGGAAGAGCGCGAGAAAAACATTCACGTTCGCGACGGCATTACCGAAGACGAATTTGTCGAGATGCGCGAGGCGCGCGACAAGACGCTCGCCATGCCGCGGCTGATCCTGCCCTCGGTGCAGGTGAATATGCGGGCCGGCGACATGCCGCCCAAGGAGGACAACGGCGTCTCCTATCTGAAACTGCCCCTCAACCAGTTCTGATCGGGACGGCGGGGCTATGCTGAGCCGCTATTTTCCGATCCTGCGCTGGGGGCGGTCTTATTCCGGATCATTCTTCGCCGAGGACGCCCTTGCCGCAGTGATCGTTACTATCATGCTGATCCCGCAATCCCTCGCTTATGCGATGATTGCGGGGTTGCCGCCGCAAGCAGGTCTTTACGCGTCCATGGCGCCGCTGATCGCCTACGCCATCTTCGGCACGAGCAACACGCTCGCCGTGGGGCCGGTGGCGATCGTGTCGCTGATGACCGCATCCGCCGTCGGCCGCATCGTCGAGACCGGCACACCCGATTATGTCGCGGCCGCCGCCATGCTCGCGGTTATCACCGGACTTATCCTGCTCGCGCTCGGTCTTGCGCGTCTCGGTTTTCTCGCCAACTTCCTCAGTCATCCGATCATTGCGGGCTTCATCACCGCATCGGGCATACTCATTGCAGCGAGCCAGATGAAACATATCCTTGGCGTCGAGGCCCATGGCGACAACCTCTTTGCGATCGTGCAAAGCCTCCGCGACCATATCACGCAAACAAACCCCGCCACATTCGCTATTGGCGCCGCATCGATCCTGTTTCTTTTCGCGACGCGCTCCTATTTGAAAAGACTTCTGCGCGCGGTTGGTCTGAAAGACCGCCTCGCCGCCTCTATCGCAAAAGCGGGCCCGCTGCTCGCCGTCATCGGCGCCACGGCGATTGTCGCGGCGCTGAACCTCGAGGCAAGAGGCGTCGCCATAGTTGGCGACATCCCGCGTGGCCTGCCTCCTGTGGGCATCCCTCAATACGATGCCGGTCTTTGGATAGACCTTGCCGGCGCAGCTTTTCTCATCGCCATCATCGGCTATGTGGAATCGGTCTCCGTGGCGCAGACTCTCGCCGCCAAAAGGCGCGAGCGCATCAATCTCGATCAGGAACTGATCGGCCTTGGAACGTCGAATCTCGCCGCCGGCGTCAGCGGCGGTTTTCCCGTGACCGGCGGCTTCGCTCGCTCTGTGGTTAATTTCGATGCGGGCGCCAGAACCCCCGCCGCCGGCGCCTTCACCGCAATCGGCATTGCATTCGCCGCGCTCTTCCTAACGCCGCTGCTTTATTACTTGCCGCAGGCGACGCTTGCCGCGACCATTATCGTCGCCGTTCTCTCGCTTGTGAATGTACGGATCATTCGTGAGACATGGGCCTATTCCAAGAGCGATTTCGCCGCCATGGCGATCACCATCGGCGGGGTCTTTTTCTTCGGTGTCGAAATCGGCGTCGTCGCCGGCGTCGCCATGTCAATCCTCTTGCTTCTTTATCGCGCGTCGCGTCCCCATAGCGCCATTGTAGGACAAGTGCCGGACACGGAGCATTTTCGCAATATCAACCGTCATGACGTCATTACGAGCCCGTCTGTCGTTTCCCTGCGCATGGACGGCAATCTTTTCTTCGCCAATGCGCGCGTGCTCGAAGACAGATTGTTAGCCCTCGCCGCAGACGCTCCAGCGGTGAAACATATTGTGCTCATGTGTTCGGCGGTGAACGAGATCGACACCAGCGCGCTGGAAAGTCTCGAAGCCATTAATGAAAGGCTTAAAGATGCAGGCGTGACGTTTCATCTGTCGGAGGTGAAAGGTCCGGTGATGGACCGCCTGAAAAAAACGCATTTCCTGGACCATCTGACGGGAAACGTCTTTTTAAGTCAGTATGAGGCGATGCGCAGCCTTGACCCTGAAACCTTTCATCTGTCGAAGGGCTTGCCGGATTCATGAACTGACAGGAACGCAAACGCCGCAATCAGATCGCGACAGGGCGGCGATAGATGTTGATCGCGCTTGCATGATAATCGGCCTTTACGACAAAGGAAAAGCCGCATTTTTCCGCAATTCTGATCGAAGGCGCATTGTTGACGCCGATAATGCAAGACATCGCCTCGACTGAAAAATTTTCATCGCCCCATTGAACTGCGGCGCGCGCCGCCTCGCTCGCGTAACCTTTGCCGTGATGGTCGGGCGCAATCACCCAGCCGATTTCGGGCATGCCGGTCAGCGGCGGCGTCAGCGCGCGGCGGAAATCGGCAAAGCCCACCTGCCCGACAAACGCGCCGCCATCGCGCTCAAAGACATGCCAATAACCATAGCCCAGAACCGGCCATAGTCCGGCGTTGCGCAGAAAGCGGGTCCACGCTTCCTCCTCGCTCAGGGGTTTGCCGCTGATCTCTCTCGTGACTTCCGGCAAAGCCCACATGGCGGCGTAAGGAGGAAAGTCCTTATGCTCCGGCGGCTTCAGCCAAAGCCGCTCGGTTTCAAGAACGGGCGCCGCGCTTTCGTTCACCACAACTCACTCAGCTCGGACTTTCACATCGGCAATATAGTCATCGATCCGCTCACGGAGAATATTCAGCGGCAAGCCGCCGCCGGTCAGCACCGCATCGTGGAACTCGCGAATATCGAAATCGTCGCCAAGCTCGCGCTCGGCCTTTCGCCTGAGCTCCCACAGCGTGAGCTCGCCCATCTTATAGGCGAGCGCCTGACCCGGCCAGGCGATATAGCGGTCCACTTCGGTCTGCACATTGTGCAGTGACAGCGCCGTATTCTCGGCGAGGTAATCCATCGCCTGTTCGCGCGTCCAGCCTTTGGCGTGAATGCCGGTGTCGATCACAAGGCGGCAGGCGCGCCACATTTCCATAGAGAGCCGGCCGAAATCGTCATAGGGCGTTTCATAAACGCCCATCTCAACGCCCAGCTTTTCCGAATAGAGTCCCCACCCCTCGCCGAACGCATGAGGATAAAAATCCTTGCGGAATTCGGGCGCGTTTTCGATTTCGAGCGACAAGGCGCTCTGCAGATGGTGGCCGGGCACGGCTTCGTGCAAGGTCAGCGCGGTCATCTCGTAATAGGGCCTTTTATCGAGGGCATAGGTATTGACCCAATATTGCCCGCCGCGTGTCGCGCTTAACGGCGCGCCCACATAACGGCCCGTGGTGTAATTTGGCGCGATCTCGGCGGGAACAGGCTCGACCGAATAAGGCTGGCGCGGCAGCTTGCCGAAATAGCCGGGCAACCGCCCGTCAATATCCTTGGCGATCCAGGCCGCCCGTTCCAAAAGCTCTTCCGGCGTTTTCGGGTAGAACTGTTCGTCCGTGCGCAGAAATTCGATAAAGTCCTTGAAGTCCCCTTTAAAGCCGGTCTTCGCCATGACGCCGGCCATCTCCTTGCGGATGCGCGCCACTTCTTTCAGCCCAAGCGCGTGAATGCTCTCCGGCGTAACGGTGTCTAGCGTCGTGTAATATTTGACGAGCGCCGTGTAATAGTCGCGCCCGTTCGGCAATTCGTAAGCGCCGAGCGTTTCGCGGGCGCCTGGCATGTATTCGTCTTCCATGAATTCGACGAGGCGCGCGAAGGCGGGAATCACTTGCGTTTCGAGAACCGCGCGCGCTTCCTGGCGAAGCGCGGCCTGACGGCGGGAGGAAATCGAGGCCGGCATGTCGACAAAGGGTTTGTAGTAAGGGTGCGCGGCGGCGTTGTCTTTCACCTGCGCCTCGAAGGACGGCATGATATAGGGCAAGATTTCTTTGGGTTGCGTGAAGCCGTCGGCCAGCCCCTGACGCATATTCTCCATATGCTGTTCGAGGAAACCGGGAAGCCCTTTCAGCCGCTCGATATAGTTCTCATAATCTTCTTCGGTGCGAAAACTCGTGGCGCCGACCACATAGCCGAAATTGGTGTGAAAGCCGGTGTCGGCGAGAAATGGAATACGCCAGCCATTGAATTCGGCGAGCGCCAGATCGTGCTTCAGGATAAACTCAAGAAGGTCCGCGCTTAACGCGTCTTCCTTGTCGAGCTCGTTGCGATCGATGGCCTCCAGACGCTCATAAAACGCTTGCGCCTCTTCCCTGCGGCGCTCGTGATCTTCCGGGGTTACGCTGGGGACCTTGTCGTCATAGCCTTCGACGCCCGAGCTCGTGGCGCCGAACGGATTTTCCTCCATCTCATTGGCCCAATATTCCTCGAACAGAGCGTGAAGATCGTCCGCCGGGGCGGCCGCGGTCGGCGCCGCCAGAAGAACGCTCCCCACAAGGATGATCGCCGCCAAAATTTGTTTCACCATATCCCGCTCCTATAGCCACGCGGGCCCCCGCGCCAACGCTTTCGCATTCTCTTTACCACGCCTTGCCGCGGCGCCGAACCCCGGCGGCAAGGCGGCGGAACGATTGGCGTTTTCGCCTGTTCCATAATGGGGCTACCCGTCATATCAGCGAATCACCGAGAGGCGCGTTCTCATGAAGCCGTTTCCAAGCCTTTTTGCACAAAATTCTCCCGATGAAAGCGCCGGAGAAACAGCAGAAAACGCCAAGGATACGGCCGGCGACGCCGCCGGCGAAGTCAATAGCTTCATTGAGGGGCTGCGCCCGCGCCTTGAGGAGGGATGGGCGTGGATTCAGGCCAACGCCTCCGACTTCTCTATGGCGGTCGGCGCCTGGATCGCTGTTTTCCTGGTCCTGCGCATCGCCCGCGCCATTGTCGCCGGCTTTATGCGCAGCAAAAAAAAAGATCGCTATGCTTTCAGAAATGTGGCGGCTCGGCTGATCAGCAAGACCTCGAGCATCTTTCTTCTGGTCGTCTCGGCCGCGCTGGTCGCGCCGTTTTTTCCGATCATTCCGGAGGGCTGGGGCGCTTACGCCCGCACCCTCGCGATCATCATCGGCATCATCCAGGCGGCGGCCTGGGGCAAAGAGCTTCTGACCGCCGGCATTGTCGGTTACGCCCATTCGCGCGCGGAACGTTCGGGCGTGCTGACCAACGCCGTCAATCTCATCAAAACTCTTGTCGCCATCGGCGTGTGGACGATCGCGCTGCTGATGATCCTTTCCAATCTCAATATCGAAATCACGGCGCTGATCGCCGGTCTCGGCGTCGGCGGCATCGCCATCGGCCTCGCGGCGCAGAGTCTCTTCAAGGATCTCTTCTCGTCGCTCGCCATCGTCTTCGACCAGCCTTTCCTGCGCGGCGATTTCATCACCTTCGACGATGGCGAATATCTCGGCGACGTGGAGCGCATCGGCATGAAGACGACGCGCATCCGCTCTCTCGGCGGCGAGGAAATCATCATCGCCAACTCGCAATTGCTCGACAAGGAAATACGCAACTACAGGCGCATGGACGAACGCCGCGCTCTGTTCTCCGTGGGCGTTCTCTACCAGACGCCTCATGAAAAATTGCGGCGCATACCCGATCTCATCAAGAAGGCTATCGAAGATGCGAGCAACACCCGTTTCGACAGGTCGCATTTGAAAGAATACGCCGACAGCGCAATCAGCTTCGAAACGGTCTTCTGGGTTACGGACCGGGCCTATAATGTCTTCATGGACGCCAATCACGAGGTTCTTCTCAATATTCACAAAGCATTTGAGGATGAGGGCATAGACTTCGCCTATCCGACCCGCACGCTTCACGTCGAAAGCTTTCCCGAGGCTGGCGGCGAGAAGTAAGGCGAGGAAAGCGCCACCCCGCTCCCGGCGCCGTGAGCGTATGTGATTTGCCGGCGCCGCAGCCGAAAGGCTATGGGAGAACGCCTTTTCGATGGAGCCTCGCCCATGCCTCTTTCTTTTACCCGCAAATCGCTCGCCGCGATCATCCTCGCCATCGCCGTCTTTGCGCCCGCCGCCGCTTTCGCCAAGGACCCTGTCTATACGGGACGGTTTTCCAATCTCGCCGTCGACGGCTATGACGCCGTCGCCTATTTCACCGAAAGTGCGCCCGTGAAAGGCGATAAAGCTTTCACCACCGACTATAACGGCGCCGAATGGCGTTTTTCCTCGGCGGACAATCTCGCCGCTTTCAAAGCCGCGCCGGAGAAATACGCCCCGCAATATGGCGGCTACTGCGCCTGGGCGGTGTCGCAGAACTATACAGCGCGCGGCAATCCGGAAAACTTTACGGTGGTCGATGGCAAACTCTATCTCAACTACAATGACGAAATTCAGAAGCGCTGGGAGGAAGACATTCCCGGCTTCGTCGCGAAGGCCGATGAAAACTGGCCAGGCGTCTTGAACTGATCGGCTGCGGTTTTGCTCTTTTTCCCGGCGCGCCGGACTTTGTCTGGCGCGTTTTCTTTTGCGCCGTTTTTTCCCGCATGTTTCCTGGCCTGCAGCCAAGTCTGGCGCCATTTAGAGTTTTCTGCTGTTTGTGTTCGGCCATGCATTTCTACCGTTTTCGTGCGCCTTATCTCACAGGCGTCATCCCGGGCGCGCTGCAATACGGTTCATCCGTGTCGCGGCGCAGACCCGGGATCTCCCGCCAAACTTCACGCGATCCCGGCTCTGACGAATGAAAACCGAATGGCTTGCATTCCGGCGCCTGCGACGGCGCGATGACGATTATGTTGAGACTAACCCGAACCTGGAGGTGGTGGATAACTATTCACCAACACTGGGAAAAATGTAAGAATTCAACAGATTTGAGGTATTTTTCGCCCTATAAGGGTGCGCGAAACACGCTGTTTTAAGCGCCCTCTTCCTCGCCGGGCTCTTTCAGCGGAATGAGTTTGAACTCGCCGTCATTGACGAGCTGACGCACCACGGTCGTCACTTCGCGCTGCGCGCCTTCGCCGTCTTCTTCGGACGGCGTATCCATTTCCGCCAGCTCTTCCTTGTATTGCTCGACCATGCGCTTGGAAATATTGCCAAACAGGAATTCGACCGTTTCCTGCGCATTGGTCTCGCCATATTTGATGGCTTTCAGCAAGACATCGCGGTCAAGATCGCGCAACAGCGCCGTGGCGCCGGAAGCAGGCATGCGCGTATAGAGCTCTTCAAAGGTGAGTACCGCGCGGCGCACTTCGGCGCCGACTTCCGGATCGATTTCCTTGAAATGCTCCAGCAAGGCGTCGCGCTTGACGCCCGGCAGATAGTTGATGATTTCCCCGACCTTGGCGCCGGCATTGCCCTTGGGCGCGGCGGCGGGGGCGTCTTCGTCGCCCTCTTCCTCATCGCCGCCCGCAGGCGCGGATTTCAGGAGCTCTTCTTCGAGAACATTGGCGATGGCTTCCATGGCGTCCGGCGAAGAAGGTTTTTTGCGCGCCACTTCCAGAAGAACTTTCTGTGAATAATCGCCCTCGGTCAGGTTTAGGACCGCCGCCGTCTTTTCATAGGAAAGTTTTGACAGGATCGCGGCCGCAATCGGCATGCGCTGCGCCTGGACATATTCGGCCAGTTCTTCATCTTCGACCTTTTCGACGCGCGACCAGACCGCGGAGTCCCCGCCGCCGCCCATATCGGCCAGTATGCGCTCGGCGCGCTCTTCCTTGGCCATCAGCGTCAGGACGCGCCGCGCCTCGGCCGAGCCGCCGGCAAGATCGGACTGTTCCGGATCGCTCGCCGCCGCAAGAAACTCTTCGGCCACTGCTTCCAGCAATTGCGGCGACACGGTTTTAAGTTCTGAAAAAGCCTTGGCGAAATTGCGCAGCTCATCGTCGGACATCTCATCAACGATTTCAGCCGCCGCTTCCGCGCTCAAGGATGCAAGCACGATCGCCGCCTTGTGCGCCTTCGTGAACCATGTCTCGAATTGGGTTTGGGCGCGCCCTTCCGCCTTGGGTGCGCGCAGATCCATTTTTTGCAAGGCGCCCGCCATTACGAATACCCTCTCACCAGCGCGCCAGAGACAGCCACCCAGCCATTGGTCAGAACAAAAAACGCCACCTTGAACGGCAGGGAGACCACCGCCGGCGGCACCATCATCATGCCCATGGCCATGAGGATCGACGCAACCAGCAAATCAATCACCAGAAACGGCAAAAGAACTATGAATCCGATCTGAAAAGCGTGCTGAATTTCCGACAACACGAAAGCCGGCACGAGAAGCGACAACGGCGTCATGCCGTCAGCCGCCGCCGCCGTTTCAACGGCCCGCGCATCTTCGAGAATATCCACCGCGCCAGGGTCGACCCGCGCCTCCATGAAAATCCGGAAGGGCTGCATCATTTCGACAAACGCCGCCTGTTCGGTGATTTCGCCGTTGAGAAGCGGCGCGACGCCGGCGGCCCAGGCCTCCGTGAAAACCGGCTCCATGACAAAATAGGTAAGAAAGATCGCGACCGAGACGATGAGCATGTTCGGCGGCGCCTGTTGCAGGCCGACTCCCTGACGCAGGATCGACAGAACAATCAGCATGAAGGGCAGGCAGGTGACCATCATGGCGATGCCCGGCGCAAGACTGAGCACCGTCACCAGCAGGAACATCTGGACGATGCGCCGCGTCAGTCCGCCATCGGCCACAGCCGCTTCCGCCGCCGCCTCGATCGCATCGGGCGCCTCCGGCGGCGCAACCTCCTGCGCGAAAACCGGACCGCCGGCGATCGCCGCCAGCGCAATCAGCAACGCCAATATGACTTTCAAACGCCCCATGCCGGCCAAGCCGCCCCGTTCTTCCTAGTTCCCGATCCCGACGATTTCGAGAAGCTTCACGCCAATGCCGTTTTCATTATTGGTCGCCTCGACAAGCTCGCCTTTGGCGATGAGCCTGTCCCCGACATAAATATCGACCGGATCGTCGACCAATTGTTCCAGGTCGACGACGGTGTCCTTCGTCATCTCCAGCAATTGCTGGACGGTGATTTTCGCCGACCCGATGGAGACGACGATACGCACCGGCAGTTCGAGAATATTGCGATTGCCCGCGCCGCCGTCGCCGCCATTTAAAACATCGGCGACAATTTCATCATCGCTCGGAACCGCTTCGGCAAGCTGGTTTTCGTCACTCATCACTCGTCTCCTTCAGCGGCGCTGGCTTCTTCAGCCGCGCCGGTTTCTTCCCGCAACGCCTTCAACACATTTTCAATCAGCCCGTCCGGATCGTGATAAAGCCCGCCCTTGCTCCATTGCGCATCGACAGTCGCCGGCGCGCAGCTTTCATCGGCTTTGAGCGTCACAAGCGGCGTTTCCTTCAGGTTTTTCTGCTCCGCCTCGCTCAGATGCGCGATCAGCGACGGGTGCGCCCTGAGACTGAGTTCGGAATGTCCGTGTACGGCGTGCTGTTCCACAATCTGCATGATGTCGGCGCGCGATGACTTCACTGCCAGCGATGGCGCGACGGCGGAGAAGAGCCGTTCAATGAGGCTCAGGGCCTCCTGGCGGTAGCGCGCGTCCATTTCGGCGAGCATGTCGCCGACGCTTTTGACGAATTCTTCATGGCGAGCCTCCTGCTGGGCCATTTCGCCGCGCAGCTCCGCAGACGCCGCGGCGCAGCCCGCCTTATAGGCGTCGCACTCCGTATCCACCTGCGGCTCCCGGCCGAACTGCTGGCGTCCGGGCAGAGACGGAATGCGCACGGCCTTCGCCTCTGCGCCGTTTCCGTTCGGCTGTGGCGCCCCGCCCGCCATTTACGCCGCCCGCTCGGTTTCGCCGAGCCACTCTTTCAGGAGCGTCGCCGTTTTTTCCTTGTCGGACGTGGAAAGATCGCGCAACTCTTCGAGCGGCGTGCGCGAGACCATGCCGGCCTCGACGCCAACATCTTCCGGCATGCCGATTTCGGCGACCGCGGTTGCGCCATTGATATCCTGCGTCAGCACCGGCTTCAAAACGAACATGCCGAGAATGATGACGACCAGCGCCGGAATGACGATCTGCAGGATCGACATGATGTTCTGCTGGATCCAGAGCATGGCGCCGCCGGATTCTTCCGGCGTCTCCACCGGCTCATATTCGTGGAAAGGCATGGATTTAACCGTCACGATGTCGCCGCGCGCCTCGTCGAAACCGACCGCAGCCGTCACGAGATCGCGGATCGATTCAAGCTCAGCCTCAGGGCGCGCGGTTGGCTCCGCCCCGTCCTCGCCGGGCACGTCGTTGACGAGCACCGCCACATGGACGCGGGAGACAGCGCCGGGCAGTTTCTCGCGCTGACGATTGACCTCTGAAATATCGAAGCGGGTCGTTTCGTTGGTTTCGGAGCGCGTGGAGCTCGATTGCGTCGCCGCGCCGGCGTCGCCCTCGGGCAGATTGCTGGCCACGGTGACGGCGTTCGATCCGGAACCCGTCTCCGATTGCTGCATGTCCGTCGTATCCCGGCCCATCATAACCCGGCTTTCCGGGTCGAGAATACGCTCGGAGACCGTTTCGCGCTCGCGGTCGATGTCGAGAGACACCGTAACGCGGGCGTTTCCGGGGCCGACGCGCGCTTCCAAAAGGTCCATCAGGTCCGTTTCAAGCCGGGTTTCGCGGTCGAGGCTGTCGCCTTCCGCGTCGATGATCGGGTCTCCGGCCCCCGGTTTCAGGATGACGCCGTTGATGCTGTCGAAAATGCCGACCTGTTCGGCTTCCATATCCGGCACGGCGAGCGCAATGAGATAGCGCATGGCCATCGCCTGTTGCATATCGAGACGCCCGCGGCTCATGGTGATGGTCGCGGAGGCCGTTGGGGGCCTCCGACGGCGGGCGAACGAAGACGATTTCGGAACCGCAATATGAACGCGGGCCGATTTCACCCCCGGCGTCGCCAGCAAAGTACGGGCGAGTTCGCCTTCTTTCGCGCGCCAGTAAGCGGCGTCAAACATTTCCGAAGTCGTTGCAAAGCCGTTTAATTCGTCAAGCAATTCGAACCCGGGCTGACCCTGCTGCGGCAGGCCCTGACGAGCGAGCGCCATGCGCAATGCGTCGCGGCGATGCTCGGGAACATAAATCGCGTCGCCCCGGACTTCCGGATCCACATCCATAGTCTCCAGGGCGCTGAGGACATCGCCCGATGCGGAAGCGTCAAGCCCCCCGTAAAGAAAGGCCATTCTGGGTTTCGTCGCCATATTCATGACGGCTGAGAACACAATCAGCGTCGCCACAAGAACGCCCACAAGGATCGCCTTGCGCGACAGCGACATTTCATTCCAGACAGAGGCGAGTTTGAACATACGAAGGCCACCGGTGTTTGGAGATGCGCCTAAAACGCATTCCTGAAATTTCTTGGTTAATTTCCGGGGCTTTGATTAAATAACCGTTTACGTCTGGTTGTATATGGTGCGCCCTGCAATCTGAAGGTGCGCCTCTTTTGTCAGACGTCACGCCCATAGCGCTCGATCTCGATCTTGGTGAACTTGAAGCCGAGAACGAGGCGGACGACGCCCAGCCGCAAGGCAAGAAAATGGGCCTCGTGCCCATGGCCATTGCAGCCGTGGCCGCCGCCGGCGTTGCGGGCGGCGCCGCATTTGTTTTGACGCCCGGCGCCAAGGACATCAATCCCGCCTGCGCCGAGCTATTGGCGGCGCAAGAAGACCGCCATGGAGACGCTGAGCATAGTCCGGCCGCAGACGACCATGGAAGCGACCGCGGCGCGGAAGCCGCCCATGGCGAGGCGGCTGATGAACATGACGCAGCCGAAGAACATGCGGTGACGCTTGAAGAATGCCTCGCCGAAGAAGGTCATAGCGAAGACGATAAGAAAAAGAAAAAAGCCGACAAGAGCCATGGCGGCGGACATGGCGGCGGCGAAGACGCGCAAAGCGACGTCAAACCCCTCGGCGCCATTCAGCATTCGGAGCATGCGACCTTTCTCGTCCTCGAGCCCATGGTGATTTCGATCCAGCCCATCGGCCGGTCGAAGCATCTGCGCGTATCTCTCGTATTCGAAACCGACGATGAAGGCGCGCAATTGCTGCTGGATAACGGTTTTTACGTCCAGGATGTCCTCAACACCTATCTGCGGTCGGTCGACCATACGGTGCTTGAAGATCCGTCTTCCATGTCGCGCCTGCGCGCGCAAATCCTCCGGCGCATTCGCGTCATCGTTCCGGACGCGTCAGTGACGAACGTCCTCATCACAGAATTTATCTTAACCTAAGGGGCTCTCAAATGGAGATGATCATTGACTTTATGTTGCTCGCCGCTTCGGGCGCCGCGACATTTTACTGCTTCATCCTCAGCCGTAAGCTCGAAGCCTTGAAGAGCACGGAAAAGGGCCTCGGCGCCACCATCGCCACCATGTCCCATACGGTGGACCAGGCGCGCGCCACAGTGACGCTGGCCAAGGAATCGAGCGCGGAAAGCATCAACGAACTGACGCCCCTGATCGAGGAGACAAAGGACATTCTGCCGCAACTGACGGAAATGATCGACGTCATCTCAGAGCTTGCGGAAATCGCGATCCGCGATGTCAATGAGGCTTCCGGCAAGGCCGGCGCCGAGCTGGACGAACGCCTTTCCAAGGCGAAAGCGCTGCAGGAGCGTCTCGATGAGCAGATCGACTTCTTCCTCGTGGACAATCCCGATCCAGACGGCCCCGGCTCGCGCATGACGCCCAAAGACGACATCGATGACGAGAACATCTCCTATCTCGACGATGATGAGGATGACGAACCCGCCGCCAGAACCGCCAAGGCCAAGGCGAAACCCGCCACCAAGGTGACGGCGGCGCTGATGAAAGCGCGCAACCAGCGCAAAATGAAAAAGCTCGCCGGGTAAGACATGAAAACGAGAGCGCTCTTAGTCCTTGGGCTGATGTTTTTCGGCTCCTTTGCAGGACGCATTGCGGTGATGGCCGCCGATGCGACGGCGAAATCCGGCCTGCCCGGCGCGGACGACATCGCCGGCGTCGCCTCCTGCGTCGATGGCGACCTCGCGGCTGCGGTGAAAGACCGCATGTATTCGCTCGACAGCCGCGAACTGGCCATCACCGACCGCGAGGCGGAGTTGAAAACCTATGAAGCGCAGATCGACAAGCGTCTCGCCGAGCTGGAAGAGGCGAATGAAGAGCTTCAGGAGAAGATTACGGTCGTTCAGGACGCCCGCAGCGCCGATATTCAAAAACTCGCGGCCATCTATGAAGGCATGAAGCCGGCCCAGGCCGGCGAGATCATCAATGAGATGGATCCGCAATTCGCCGCCGGCCTGATATCGTCAATGAATAGTGAACAGGCCGCCCTGGTTGTTGCAAATATGGACGCTCAGAAAGCCTATCTCGTCAGCGTCATCCTCGCGAACCGTAACCAGACGGATCGATAATAACGCCAACAAGCCCGCCGCGTTTCAGCGAAGATTAACTTCTTCGTGGAATAAAAAGTTAAGCGAACGGCTAAATTTGTTCACGTTTCAGGCGCGTATCCATGGGTCCCATTTTAGGCATTGTCATTACGCTCGGCATGGTCTTCGGCGGTTACATCATCGCCGGCGGCAAGATGGAGATCATTCTCCATTCCCTGCCCTATGAGTTGATGATCATCGGCGGCGCCGCCGTCGGCGCCTTTATCGTGAGCAACGATTTCGCCACCATCAAACATGCGGGCGGCGATGTCATGAAAGCGTTGTCCGGTCCGAAGTGGAAGAAAAAGGATTATCAGGACCTGTTATGCCTGATGTACGAATTGCTGCGCATCGCCAAGGAAAGTCCGGTTCAGGCGGAATCTCATATTGAGAACCCGACCGAGTCGACCATCTTTCAGCGCTATCCTAAAATCGCGAAAGACCACGACGCCTGCGACATCATCTGCGACACGATCCGCTCTATCCTGATGAACTTCGACAATCCTCACCAGGTGGAGGATCTTCTCGAGAAACAACTCGAAGCCATGCATCATGAGAGCATGCATGGCGGGCACGCAATGCAGAACATCGCCGACGCCCTGCCCGCCCTCGGCATCGTCGCCGCCGTTCTCGGCGTTATCAAAACCATGGCGTCGATCGACAAGCCGCCGGAAGTCCTGGGCCAGATGATCGGCGGCGCGCTTGTGGGAACGTTTTTGGGCGTCTTTCTCGCTTACTCTCTGGTGGGGCCGCTGGCGACGCGCATCCTGTCCGTCAACGAACAGGAACAGCGTTTTTACAGTCTCATCCGCGAATGCATCGTGGCGCATCTTCAAATGCACACGCCGCAAATGTGCGTTGAAGTCGCGCGCCGCAATATTCCAGGTCACGATCGGCCGGGCTTCTCCGACATGGACGAAGCCCTGAAGCAATTGAAGAAGGAGGCCGCATGATCCGCGCAGCCCTTTTTCTTTTTGCAGTCATCACTTGCGCCGCGCCCGCTGCGGCGGAAGACGTTTTGTCCGTGCGTGCAGGCGAGCATGGCGATTATTCCCGTCTCGTGATTCCGAAAGCGCCGGCGGACTGGAAAATCGCCACATCCGACAGGAAAATCGAGATCACCTTTCCGAGCAAGGACTACGCGTTCGAACTTTCCGACATCCTCGACAAACGCAAGGCGCATCGCGTTCTGAACGCCCGTATCATCGACAACGAAGAAACCCGCGCGCTTGTTCTGTCCCTGACTTGCGACTGCCCCGTGCGCACATCGAAAAGCGCGAACGACGCCATCGTCATCGATATTTTCAACGATACGCCAGTAACGCTGGCCGAGGATGAATCCGAGCCGCAGGAACCGGTGTCCGAGGCCGCCCGCATCGCAGAACCGTCGACGCCGGAATCCATGCGCGCCGCGCGCGACCGCATGATTGCGTTGCTCGCCGAAGCGCGCCACCAGGGCGTTGTCCAGCTCAAGATCGACGAGAAACGCGGCGCTGTCGAAGCAACACCGGCTGCACATTCGCCCGCGCCAATCTCTGAAACGCCCCCGGCGCCGGCGCCCCATGCCGGGCCGCTGCCCGACCATGCAGCGCAGAATGACGACCCGGATCATCATGACAATGAAGACCATGCTCTGGCTTCTGCAAGCGGGCCGCCCGAACCGCTGATCGCCGCCACGCCGGCGATCAAGGAAAATTGCGTCGATCCGTCTCTCTTCCACGAGCCGGAAGACGGGGCGTTGGACTTTTCGGCGATCTCCCGCCTGCGCCAGCAATTCGACGCAAGCGTCAACGAGCAGGAACGCAAGGACATCGCCGCCACCCTCGCCCTCGCTTATATCCATATCGGCTTTTTCGAGGAAGCCGCCGCGATTGCGTCTGCACGCGGCGCCAATGATCACAACATGTCCATGGCGGCCGGGCTCGCCGATCTCGCCGCCGGCGCGCGCCGGCGCGCCACGCGTGAACTGTCGCCCTATCGCAACTGCGGTCCCTTTGGCGAACTTGCCTATGCCGCCGCGGCGCCGGTCGACGAGGAAGATGTCGTCACGATGCAGGAAAAACACCTGACGGCGCTGAAAGCGATCACCCCGGAGTTACGCGCGCCTATCGCCGAATGGCTCGGCCTTAACGCGATTGAACGCAATCAGATGACGATCACCCGGGAATTCTACGATATGGCGAAAGCCGCACGCGGCGATCAGCGCAGCCCCGCGCTCGCCATCATGGAAAATGCGCTGGCCGAACATTTCGGCGAACCGACCGCAGCGAACGAACATGGCGAGATTGAAAAGCCCGCCGCCGCGCAAGCGAGCACCCAGCGCGCGCCGGTCGTCACCCAGGAACTGAAAGAGATCGCGCAGACGCCTGGTCCCTTGCAGGCCCGCGCCCTCGCTATTCTCGCCGACGATTATGAAAAGCGCGCCGACGAGGCCTATGAAGGATTTCTCGACGATATCGCCGCGCAAAGCGGACGGCGCAATTCGTCTCTCGCCGAAGCGCGCGCCTCCTTTACCGGCGCCAAGGCGCTTGTCGCCGCCGGACGCATGCGCGAAAGCATCGCCGTCCTGGAAGCCGCCGCCGACGCGGCGCCTGGGGCCGAAGATGCAAGCCGCGCCCTTGCCCAATCCTTCATCATGAACGGGTTGATGGCCGATGCGAAAACCCGCCTCGCCGCTGTTTCCTCCTTCTTCCATTATCGCGATTTCGTGGATGTGAAAGACAATGGCGATTTGAATGTGGCCGTTGCGCGCGAGCTTGCCGCTTATGGCGCCAATGAGCTCGTAGACACGGCGCTTGAAGGCGCGCCTGAAAAATGGCGCGCGGACGCCGACGCCGTGCGCGCCCTTTCCCGTCTTAACAGCGGCGATCCCCATGGCGCGCTTGAAATCGCCGATCAGGGCGCGGCAAGCGCCGATCTGGGCGTCGTGGCAGCCAAGGCGCATGAACGCCTCAATGACCGCACAGGGACCATTGCGCTCATCAAAGCTTCCCTGCGCCGCGGCGAAGGCGATAATGAATTCGCCGCCGCCGCCTGGCGCGCGGGCGACTGGGCGCTCACCGCAGACGCCTTCGACGCCGTGCCGCCAAAAGAGCGCGAAAAAGCCGCCGCCTCGCGCGCTGCCCTCGCCGCGCTCAACAACGGCGCAAACGGCCTGCCCGCCTCGGTGCGTGAAACGCTGTCAGACGACCCGCAAACGCTCGCGGCGCTCGCGCACATGTTCAAGAGCGCGCCGGCCGTCAGCGTCCGCGCCATCGATGCGCTCGCCGACTATGCCGCTGGCGTGAAAAAGGAAAAAGACTTCATGGAGCGCGGCATCGAAGCCGTGACGGGAGACGGACGATGACCAACAGTGTCTACGCCATGCTTTCAAAGCAGGCCGGTCTCATGAAGGAGCTCAACTCTGTCGCAAACAATATCGCGAACGCCTCCACGGCCGGCTATCGACGCGAAGGCTATTTGTTCTCCGAATATGTGCAGCGCCTTGGTCAGGATGATTACAGCCTGTCACAGACCAATGTCGCCGGCCGCTTTTTCGATGTAACCCCGGGCTCTTTCACCAGCACCGGCGCCCCTTTTGACGTCGCCATCGAAGGCGAAGGATTTTTCCTCGTGGAAACCCCGCGCGGCGAGCGCCTGACCCGTCAGGGCAGCTTCCTCATGGACGCGGAAGGTCAGCTCGTCACGCATGAAGGGTTTCGGGTTCTTGGCGACGGTGGCTCGCCCGTAGCGATCCCGATCGACGCCTCGAACATCACGATCGCCCAGGACGGCACCATCGCCGCGGACGGCGCGCCTGTGGGCAAGCTCGGCCTTGTGACCGCGCCGCAGACAGCGCTGGCGCGC
Organism: Parvularcula sp.; assembly: GCA_002704915.1. Classification (GTDB taxonomy): domain Bacteria; phylum Pseudomonadota; class Alphaproteobacteria; order Caulobacterales; family Parvularculaceae; genus Hyphococcus. Next base: position 24,956 of record PAIP01000055.1, on the reverse strand, counting down.
GAAGGCGACAATCTTTTCCGCACGGATGAAGAATATCAGCCCGTGGAATTCCCCAAGATCCGTCAAGGTTTCCTGGAAGAATCGAATGTGAATGCGGTGATCGAAGTCTCGCGTCTGATCGAGGTGCAGCGCGCCTATGAGCTCAATCAGCAGCTCATGAAAGATGAAGACGAGCGGGTCAAGAAAACCGTCGACGCCATGAGAAAACTATAAAGGCGCGAAGACCGTAAGGAGGCTATAACATGCAAGCTTTGAGAATCGCCGCCACCGGCATGGACGCGCAGCAGACGCGCGTTGAAGTCGTGTCGAACAATATCGCGAATATGAGCACGACCGCCTATGACGCGCGGCGCGCCGAGTTCGCCGATCTGCACTATCAGCAATTGCGCGCGCCCGGCGCCATCTCATCCTCCACCGGCCTTGTGGCCCCGGCGGGCGTTGAACTCGGGCTCGGGGTCCGGACGGCGGCGATTTCGGTCAATCACGCGCAAGGCTCATTGCGCCAGACCGGCGGCGATCTCGATATCGCCATCGAGGGCAAAGGCTATTTCGAAGTGACCCTGCCCTCGGGCGACCCAGCGTTCACCCGCGACGGCACCTTCAAGAAAACCGGCGAAGGACTGATCGTCAACAATGACGGCTTCCCGCTCGCCGGCGACATCACCATCCCTCAGGATGCGCGATCCATCACCATCAACAATAGCGGCGAAGTGTTCGCCTATTTCGACGGCCAGACCCAGGGCCAGCAGATCGGCGAGATCGTGCTGACCACCTTCGTCAACGAAAAAGGCCTCGAAGCCATTGGCGGCAATCTCTATCGCGAAACGCAAGCTTCCGGCGCCCCGCTCCCCGGCGAGCCTGGTCTCGACGGTCGCGGCTCCATCCGCCAAGGCTTCCTTGAAGAAAGCTCCGTCGATGTGGTGGCGCAGATCGCCGACCTGATCGAGGCGCAACGCGGCTATGAGCTGAACTCGAAAGTCATTTCCGCTGCCGACCAGATGCTCGGCTCCACAACCCAGATCCGGTAAGTTTTATGACACGTCTTCTCTCCCTTTTCGCCATCTTCGCCCTGATCGCCGGACCGGCCGGAGCGCAGGAAAAGATGGCTGCGGTTTCGCCGAAAGCGCCGGCGCCTGCGGGCGAGGAGCTTTCGACCACATCGGTCATGCCGGTGAAGAAAAACCGCGCAGTGGTGAAAGCATCGCAAAACTTGCGCGCCGGCACAGTGCTGCATTCTTCCGATCTCTTCGTCGAGGAAGGCGACGCGTCGGCGCTCGACCTTTTCGTCGGCATGGAGCTGAAACGCTCTGTCTACAAAGACAAGATTTTGTCGCTTAACGATGTGGGCGCGCCGACGGTGGTTGCGCGCAACGCAATCGTCCAGCTCGAATTTGTGCGCGGGCCCCTGATGATCACAACCGAAGGCCGCGCCCTCGATGCAGGCGCAGTCGGCGAGACCGTGCGCGTCATGAACCTCAATTCCAAAATCATTCTCACGGCCGTGATCACAGGGCCGAACAAGGCGGTTACCCAATGAACAAGAAACTGCTCCTCCTCACCGTTCCTATGCTGGCCCCCCTTCTGACACTGGGCGCCTGCGCGTCGCGCACGGACCACATGTTTAACCCGCCATCGATTTCGCCGGTGGGCGACATGCGCAATCCCATGCCGGCGCCGGACCCGCGCCGTTACGATGTGCCGCCCAAGGCGGTGCATCCGACCGAGGCGAAAGTGACGACAGCGTCCCTGTGGCGCCAGGGGCCCTCCTCGCTCTTCGGCGACCGCCGCGCGCGGTCCGCCGGCGATATTGTCACGGTCGTGATCGAAATCGACGAGGAAGCGGAAATCAAGAATTCTACAACGCGCTCGCGCTCATCCGATGACGATATGGCCGTATCGAACTTTTTCGGACTGAACTCGCTTGCGGAAGATATTCTGCCGAGAGGGGCGAGCCTCAACCCCGCTATCGGAACAAGCTCGACGACGAACTCAACCGGCGACGGCCAGATCAAGCGCGAGGAAAAAATCACCCTGCGCGTCGCGGCCACGGTTATCAACGAGCTGCCGAACGGGCATCTTGCGATCACTGGCAGTCAGGAGATCCGCGTGAATTACGAATTGCGGGAATTGCTGGTGGCCGGCATCATCCGTCCCGAAGACATCGCGCGCAACAACACGATCACCTATGACAAGATCGCCGATGCGCGCATCTCTTACGGCGGGCGCGGACAGATTTCCGATATGCAGCGCGCGCGCTATGGCCAGCAGATCATCGACATGATCTCGCCTTTCTAGACGGAGGCCTTCGATGCTTCAGAAACTGCTCCCTGTCATCATCATTGTTGTCGCCGGCGCTCTCGGCGGCGGCGGCGGCTTTTTCGCCAAATCCATGATGTCGAAAGGAGGCGACAAGGAAGCATCTCACGAGGAATCCGAAGACGGACACGGCAAAGACAAGAAGAAAAAAGGCGGCGGTCATGGCGCCGAAGAGGATGTCGGCGGCGTCACCTATATGAAATTCAGCCGCCAGTTCGTCATTCCTGTCGTCCAGCGCGGCAAACCGAAATCCATGGTCATTCTCGACATTAACATCATGGTGGACAATTCACTGAACGAAGGCGCCTATTCGCTTGAACCGCGCCTGCGCGACGCAATTCTAACGCGCCTGCTTGGACTGGCCGGGGAAGATATGCTGCCGCAAATGCTCGAAGATGTCGAAAAGATGCAATATATGAAAGCAGCCCTCCTCGAAACCAGCCGGGAGATCATGGGCGATGCGGCGCTGGATGTCCTCATCCTCGATCTGGGCATTCAGAGTTACTGAAAACGCCCGCACCTTTAGCCCCGGAAAGCGGGGCGCAAAAAAACGCCGCTCCATGAGCGGCGTTTTTTATGACAATTTCAAATGTCGTCAGTCTGTTACTGGCCGAGCCCCGTCACCTGGTCGGGGGTCAGTTCAACCCCGCCATTCAGGACAAGATAGGGGGCGTCGCCATCGAGACGCACCGCCTGCACGGTTCCGAAGGTGTTGGCGATCTCCTTGTCGAGGACATTGCCGTCGCTGCCATAGTAAACCGCCGTCACCGCATAGACGCCCTGGGGGGCCGGCTCGCCGTCCACCATGCCGTCCCATGTCTGGATGACGGGGCCGTTAAGCGAAGGAAAACGCGCGACTTCCACGCCGTTCGAATTCGTTATGACCGTTTGCGCCGCGACGGCGTCGCCATTGCCCGAGATTCGATAGCTAACCGGCGAGGCGCCATCAAAATAAGCGGGCGACGATCCGACTTCCGCCTGCTTGCCAATCCAGCTTGAATATTTATCGATGCCTTCGGCGACAAGCGCCGAGGCCAGCTTGTCGATCTTGTTGTTGACATTGACGAGCTGCTCCACAGAAGTGAACTGAGCGAGCTGCGCCACAAACTCTGTCGAGTCGGACGGATTCAACGGGTCCTGATTGCGTAATTGCGCCGTCAGCAGAGTCAGGAAGTTCTGAAAGTCGACCGATTCAAGCGCGTCATTACCTTGCTCGCTGGCGGCGGGCCTCGATGCAGCCGATTGGCTTTGCGTCGTCGTTGGCTGAGTCGGTGAAGCGGTCGGGGATTGCGCCTGCATGAGAGGTCTCCTTAAAGCCGGCGGTCAAGACGGCCATTGATGAGGCCGCCAGTATCTTCGGGCGAAGTTGTCATTGCGGCGTCTTCCTCGTTCAACGAGAAATACCGCTGTGTTTCGCCGGCGTCTTCGCCGGCATTATCGCGGGCGCCGCTATCGGCGAATTGAAGATCGAGATTGGAAAAGCCCTGTTGTTCGAGCGCACGTTGAAAGACATCGGCGTTGCGGCGCATGAGGTCGAGCGTTTCCGGCGAGTCGGCGGTGATCACGGCGCGCACAAGATCGGCGCCGTCACCTTCGAAACCGATCATGACCCGGCCGAGTTCCGGCGGATCGAGACGCACTTCAAGGCGCGCCTCGCCGGGTCGCGCGGCTACGGCGGCGACAATCTGATCGCGAATTGGATTGAGATGGGCGTTGCGTTCGCCCGCCTGAACGGCCGCCTCATGGCGCGTCGTCGCAATGCGTTCGACCTCTGCGGCGCTCGCCGCTTCGTCACGGGTCAAGGCCGAATGGGCCAACGCTTCCGGTGCTGCATGCTCGGCGATCGCTGCGACGGCGTTCGCGGTCGGCGCGCTCGCCTGTCCCGTCATCTTGAGGGGCCCGCGCGTTAATGGCGCATCGTCCAAAAGCGTCTCGCCATCCCGCCTGCCCGTCTCCGGGAGCATATCCTGTTCGACACTATCGAGTGACGTGGTTTCGCCATCGGCTGCGGTTTGAGTCTCTGCGGCGACAGCAGGCGAAGCAGCCTGACTGGCGGCGGGCTGGGCCGCCGTCACCGTCGCGGTCACAGTTGCGGCCCCGCCTTGTTGTCCGCCATTGGCCGGCTGGGCCGTCCGAACCAGGGGCGCCGGCTCGCCCGGCGCCTCCTCCAGCGGATGGATAATTCCTGGCGCATCTACCGCCGAAGCGGGCGCAGTCCTTGTCGTTGGTTGCTCGGGTGCGGCAGGGCCGACGCCGAGCGGTTTCGTAATGTTCGACGTGGTTGCGCCAAGCTGAGCGCCCGCCGTCGTTGACGCCGGGGCCTTGGCGGGGACCAAAGGCGCGGCAATCCCAGGACCTTTTTGGGCCGCAGTCGGCTGCGACAGCGCGGACGCCGCTTCAGGAGCAGCGCTTTCCGGCAGGGCGATGACGCTGTTTTCCGGAGCGGCGACGCCGAGCGCCTCGGGCGCGGACAGGGGCGCATCAAACGGCCCCGCATCAATCGGCTGGACGATCACTTCCGGGTTGTCGATTTGCGGGCCGGAATCGCCCAGAAGCTCCTGCAGTTTTTCAGAATTCAGTCCGTGGAAAGAGCGTGGTCCCGCCGCCTCTGGCGATACGTTAACAATGCCTTCATCTGTTTTACCGGACTGGCTCACCAGTCCTTCCAGAAAAGCGAAGAAGCCTTGCGGATCTTTTTGCGCGTCACCGCCCTTGGCGAAGGTTTGGGCGGCGGCGAGCCCGGCGCCCGGCGCCTTGCCGCCAAAGAGCGCTGTTAACAAAGAAAGCTGCGTGTTTTCCATACAGCTTTTCTACGTTTGATAACTTATTTTTTAGTTACGCCGCCTAGATTGACTAAAATTTTTCCTACTCCGGAGCGCGCCATGAACGCCGCAGCCATGAGCCTCATTGTCAACGCGAAAACCGCCGATCAAGTGCGCGACGCTGGTGAGGCGGCAAGCGAAAAAGAAAAGGCGCTGCGCGAAACCGCGCGGGAATTTGAAGCCGTTTTCATTAAAGAAATGCTGACTCATGCCGGGTTAGACAAGGCCATCGCCGGCGACAGCGGCTATGGCGGAGAGGCCTTTTCCTCAATGCTTGTTGAAACCTATGCGGATGAGCTCGCCAAAAAAGGCGGCTTCGGTCTCGCAGACCAGATGTACCGCCAGCTTAAGGACGATTTATCGTGAAACCGCTCGATAAGATTAAGGCGATCATCGCAAAGCTGAAGACCGTCACCGAGTCCGAAAGCATCGCTATCGGCAAGCGCGCCTTCGATCAGGTGGCGGCCCTGACGGCCCAAAAAGAATCCCTCCTCGCAGAATTCGAGGAAACCGCAAGCGCGCTTGAGGCCTCGGAACTCGGCGAACAGATTATCGCGGAGCTTGAGGCCGTGCGCCTGAAAGCGGAAGAAAACGCATCTATCCTGAAAGCGACGGCCCAAGGCGTCAGAGAGGCGCGCGCGCGTCTCAAAAAGATTCGCGAAGCCGAACACAATACCGGCGCCTATGCGCGCGATGGCGCAGCGTTGCGCAATCCCGGCGCCTCGACCATCGTCGCCAAAGCGTGAAATTAACTTTCCAATAACCACACTTCTTAAAATCTTATTATCTTGCGGGTTGTAGTGTGATCCGATGCAACCGCGTGGTTGCTGCGGACATGCTTAAATGGCCTGCCGCGAGCCAAAAGGGCTCTTAAAATCCTGCAAAAATCCAACTTGCGGGGCTCCCGACAACTCCTTTGCGAGGTCGGACCGTTAAAAATAACGATCCAACAGGAGTCTCATCATGACTAACAGCCTTCTCACCAACACGTCTGCAATGATCGCGCTTCAAAACCTGCGTCAGGTCAACAAAGGCCTGAACATGGTTCAGGAGCAGATCTCAACCGGTAAAAAAGTCTCAACCGCCAAGGACAACGCGGCGATCTTCGCGATTTCGACGGTTATGCAGTCGGACGTTAAAGGCTTTGAATCCATCAATCAGTCGCTCAACCTCGGTTCCGCCGCTGTCGGCGTTGCCCGTGGCGCGGCTGAAAAAGTGTCCGAGCTGCTCACCGAGATGAAAGGTCTCATCGTGGCGGCTCAGGAAGACAACGTTGACCGCACGAAAATCCAGACGGATATCGGCAACCTGCGCGACCAGATCGACTCGATCGTCGATGCGGCGCAGTTCAACGGCCTGAACTTCCTCAAAGGCGCGACCTCCACCGACTTCCTGGCGTCGCTTGACCGCGACTCCGGCGGCAACGTCACCGCGAGCTCGATCTCGGTTGACGCTTACAGCCTCGAAACGACGGCTGGCGCTGCGGTTCAGGGCCTTGCCACCACAACCACGGGCGTCAACACGAACCGCGACTCCGCTGCGGCTCTTGTCGCCACTGGCAACACCTTCGCTCTCGATCTCGAAGGCACAGACACGCAAACTGCTGGCGACGTCTGGGAGCTTCGCATCGACGGCCGCAAATTCACCTATGCGGTTGAAACTGGCGATGACGAAACGGATATCGGTCAGGCGTTCAAAAACATGCTCGACGCCGCCGGCATCTCCGGCATTGCCGCGACCTGGACGGCCGGCGACGGCACGACCGACGGTCAGCTCGATATCGCCAACACCACTGGCGGCGCTGTCGCATTCGAAGTGACTGTCACGGACGGCACGGGCGGCGGCCTCGGCAACCTGGCCGGCCTTGACGTTTCGACCGCATCCGGCGCCGCTGACGCGCTGGTCAAGATCGAAGGCCTCATTCAGGAAGCTGTGGACGCATCGGCTGAATTCGGTTCCGCTCAGAAGCGTATCGAAATTCAGAACGATTTCGTCACCAGCCTGACGGACTCGCTGAAAACCGGTATCGGCGCCCTGACCGACGCCGACCTGGAAGCCGCTTCGGCCCGCCTGCAGTCCCTGCAGGTCCAGCAGCAGCTCGGCATCCAGGCGTTGTCGATCGCGAACGCCGCGCCGAACTCGATCCTCGGCCTGTTCCGTTAATCGGAACAGTTCGTTCATCGAACTGACTATTCCCGCGGAGACCCTCCGGTCTTCGCGGGATTTTTTTATCTGAAAACGGAGGTTTGAAACCGACTTCGGGACCGATCGCGCCGGATGCGGGCGCCGGCAAATGAGACCGGGGCCAAAAAAGCCGGGCTGTTAAGAGCTTATTATCCCTAACCGGATATTTAAAGCTTGAATTTGTTTTTTGCGATCCAACTCGGAGTCGATGAAAATGACTAACAGCCTCCTTACCAACACGTCCGCGATGATCGCGCTGCAGAACCTGCGTACGGTCAATAAAGGCCTCTCCATGGTTCAGGAACAGATCTCGACCGGTAAAAAAGTCGCCAACGCCAAGGACAATGCGGCGATCTTCGCGATCTCCACGGTTATGCAGTCTGACGTGAAAGGCTTCGAGGCCATTTCGCAGTCGCTCAATCTCGGCGCTTCATCCGCCGGCGTCGCCCGCGGCGCGGCGGAAAAAATCACCGAGCTTCTTGTGGACATGAAAGGCCTCATCGTCGCGGCGCAGGAAGACAATATCGATCGCACGAAAATTCAGACGGATATCGGCCAGTTGCGCGAGCAGATCGACTCCATCGTCGACGCGGCGCAGTTCAACGGCCTGAACTTCCTAAAAGGGACATCGTCCACGGACTTCCTGGCGTCGCTTGACCGCGACTCCGGCGGCACTGTGACGGCGAGCTTCATCACAGTCGACGCCTACAGCCTGGAAACGACGGCTGGCGCGGCTGTGGCGGGCCTCGACGCCACGACGACCGGCGTTAATGGCGGCGGCGATTCCGCCGCCCAGCTTGTCGCCGACACCAATACTTTCGCGCTCGACATCGATTCCGGGGCGGTTTTCACCGCGGGCGATGTTTACGAAGTCCGCATCGACGGCCGCAAATTCACCTATACGGTGCAGACCGGCGACGACCATGACGATGTCGGTCAGGGCATTACCAACCTGATCGACGCCGCCGGCATCGCCGGCGTGACCGTCGCTTTCACCGCCGGCGGTGGCGGCGTCGACGCCCAAGTCGACATCACCAACAATTCCGGCGGCACGGTCGGCATCGAAGTCAACGTCACCGACGGGACCGGCGGCGGCCTCGGCAACCTGAACTCGCTCGATGTCTCATCCGCCGCCAGCGCAGCCACGGCCCTCGTCTCTATCGAAGGCCTCATCCAGGAAGCGGTCGACGCTTCCGCTGAATTCGGCTCCGCTCAAAAACGCATCGAAATTCAGAACGAATTCGTCTCCAACCTGACCGACGCCCTTAAAACCGGCATCGGCGCCCTGACCGACGCTGACCTGGAAGCCGCGTCGGCTCGCCTGCAATCCCTGCAGGTCCAGCAGCAGCTCGGCATTCAGGCGCTGTCCATCGCCAATTCGTCACCCAACGCCATCCTCGGACTGTTCCAATAAGGGACAGTCCGCCCCTAAAGCTTCTCCGAAGCTTTACGGGATTTTTAAGAAAGTAAAAATAGAACGTGGTCACGAACCACGTAAGGGGCATTCAGGGTATGACGGTCTCGGCTTTAGCGCGAAACGCCTATCATCAATCTACACGCACAACGGCTTCTCCGCGCGCCGTCGAACGCCAGCTTCTTTCGAAACTGACGACCGCGATCGTCGTCGCGCAAAAAAATCGCAAGGACGATCCGGCCGCCTTTGTTCGCGCGCTTGGAAAAAATCTCGAATTCTGGACTGTCATCGCCACGGACGTGGCGAGCGAAAACAACCAGTTGCCGGTCGAATTGCGATCGCAACTTTTCTATCTGTTCGAATTCACCCAACACTATACGCGCAAGCTGATGTCGGAGGATGGCAAGGCGCTTGACGCCGAGCCCCTGATCGAAATCAATCAGAATATCATTCGCGGCTTGCAGGGATCTGAGGAGGCCGCGTAACGCTCATGACGGGCCTCGTCATCAAGCTGAAGCCCAACGAGAAGGTGCTCGTCAATGGCGTTCTCTTACAGAACGGAGATCGTGCGGCGAAACTTCGCGTGCGCTCCAGCGACGTGTCCATCCTGCGCGCCCGCGACGCTATTCCCAAGGAACAGGCCGACACGCCTTTAAAACGCGTCTATTATATTGCGCAGCTTGCCCTTGCCGGTGAAGCCGATCCGGACCAGGCGACAGGCGAATTGCTGCAAGGCCTCAGCGCCCTCAAAGGCGTTTTTCCCGGCGAGGCCGGCGATGACGTCATGCGCGCGCTTGAAGCGGCGCGGGAACAAAAATTCTTCGTTGTGATGCGCGCCGTCAAAAAACATTTTGACTTTGAACGCGCCCTTCTCGATCGCGCGCCAGGAATGGCGCAGGAGCTGGCCTCCTGATGTTTACGCCTGCGGTCCCTCTCGGCGGTTATTTGGGCTGGCGCGTTTTCCAGAACAGCGCCGACAGGCAGTTTGAAATCTTCCAGAAGTCTCCGCAAATCATCCGCAATATGGAGCATTTTCGCGAAAATATTGCAGAAGCGGATACGGCTGAAAAACTTGTCGATGACCGAAAGCTCCTGACCGTCGCCCTTGGCGCCTTCGGGCTTGAGGAGGAAATCAACAAGAAAGCCTTCATCCGGAAAATTCTCGAAGAAGGCACCGATGACAGCAGCAGCTTCGCCAACCGCCTCTCCGATCCGCGCTGGCGGCAATTCGCCAAGGCCTTCGGCTATGGCAATTTCACCGGCGCCAATGTGGGCGTCCCTTCGTTCCGGGAACAGGTCGCCAATGATTATCTTGAACGCTCTTTCGAGGTGAGCGTCGGCGAAGTCGACCCGAATATGCGCCTCGCCATGAATTTCCGCCGCGAGATCGCCGCCATCGCCAACAGCGCGACCGTGGAAGAGAGCGGCTGGTTCCAGATCATGGGTCAAAAGCCCTTGCGCGCAGTAATGGAAGGCGCTCTCGGCCTTCCGTCCTCCATCGGCTCGGCCGATATCGACAAGCAGAAAGATTTGTTCGCCCGCAAGGCCGAACAGATTTTCGGCGGAAAATCGCCGGCGGTATTCAAAGACCCGCTGAAGGTCGAAGACGCGTTGCGCCGTTTCTTTGTGCAGTCGGAAATCCAGGGCGGCCCGACGGCCTCGACGCCTGGCGCAGGAGCGCTCTCCCTGCTCACCGGTCAGGGCGGCGGCGCACTTTCCCCCAACAGCATCGTCAATCTGTTTATTTCAAACACCTTGTAAGCGCTAACCGAGCGCGCTTGCCGTCGCCGACGAGCCCGGCTTTTTGGCGCCCGGATGCACAATCGCGTTCAGACGGGTGAAGCTGTCTTCAACGCCGTTTTCGGTTTTGTCCGAGATGAACCGATCGAGCTTGGGCCATATCTCGAGCGCCCGGTCGATCTGCGCGTCGGCGCCATGGGCGTAAAGCCCGGCCCGCACGATGGTTTCCGAATCCTCATAGGCGCGGATAATCGCCCGCGCTTCACGCAATAATGTATTTTCTTCTTCGCTGGCGGCGCCCGGAAGGGACCGCGACACGCTGCGCGAAACATCAATGGCGGGAAAGCGCCCGCGCTCGGCGATCTTGCGCTCAAGCACGATATGCCCGTCGAGAATGCCGCGGATCATATCCGCCACCGGCTCGTTGTGATCAGACCCCGCAACAAGCACGGAGAAAACCGCCGTTATATCGCCCATGCCCTCTTCGCCCGGCCCGGACCGCTCAACGAGCTGGGCGATGGTGCGGAAAGTCGAAGGCGGAAAGGCGTGCAGCGACGGGGCTTCGCCGGCGGAAAGCGCGATTTCGCGATGGGCTTCGGCATAGCGCGTCAGGGAATCGAAGAGGAGCAGGACCTGTTTTCCCTGATCCCTAAAATATTCGGCCGTCGCCATAGCGAGATGTGCGCCGCGCTTTTTCGCGAGCGGCGACTGGTCGGCGGTCGAGGCGATCACCACGGACTTGGCCCGGCCTTCCGGCCCCAGCGTGTCTTCGATAAAGGCGCGCACTTCCCGCCCCCGCTCGCCGATCATGGCGATGACGGCGACATCGCAATCGACGCCATTGGCGATATCGCCGAGCAGGCTCGACTTGCCGACGCCGGAGCCGGCGAAAAGACCGATCCGCTGACCGCGGCACATGGGAAGGAGCGTATCCAGAACGCAAAGACCCGTGGAAAGGCGCGCGCCGAGTTTTTTCCGCTTCGCTGCATTGGGCGCGGGATGTTCGAGCGCGATGGCGTTTTCGCCTGCGGCCAGCGGCCCGTCATCCATGGGCGCGCCGAAAGGATCGATAATGCGGCCGATCCAGTCATCGCATGGCGTTGCGTCGCCGGCGGCGCGGTCGAGCGTCGCGGTGTTGCCCACAGCGGCGCCGGTTAAAGACCCGTAAGCAAAGCCCGTGGCGATATCGCCGTCCATGGCGACGATCTTCGCGCGCACATCGCGGCCCGAAGCCGTTGCAACCATGACTGTGTCGCCCAGAGATGCGTAACCGGAAAGCCCAGCGATTTTCAGCGACAAACCATCCGTCGCCGTGACGACGCCATAGTGGCGCGGTCCTGCGGTTTTCAGAAGTTTCTCAATCTTTAACGGCGCCAGCGGCAAGGTCATACGAGATAAACGTGGTTAATAGTTCATTCAGCTTATGGGTGCATTTATCCCTTACCGCTGGTTAAGGCGAGGTGTACATGTTTACCGATCTCAAGATTTTGCACACCGCATCATTGCTTGCGCGGCATTCCGTGCAGCGCCACTCTCTTGTCGCCGAGAATATCGCAAACGCAGATACGCCCGGTTACAAGGCGAAGGATCTTGAACCCTTTGCTGAGGCTTTTGCGAAAAGCGAACGCGCGCAGATGGATGCACGCGCGTCAGGCTTTGCACAACAGGCGTTTCACGCGCAGAAAATCGAGACCGGCGGCATCGCTTCGCCCGACGGCAACACGGTTTCCCTGGAAGACCAGATGACGCGCTCCACCGCCTCCGTGCGCGATCATGAAACTGCGCTCACGGTCTATTCCAAAGCCCTCGCCATGATGCGCGCGACGCTTGGCAACCGCGGATAAGGAGCTGACGCATGAATCCATTTGAGAAGATCACAGCCGCCGCCACATCCGGCATGCGCGCGCAGGCCCAGCGCCTTCAGGTCGTCAGCGAAAATATCGCCAATGTCGACACGCATGGCTATAAGCGCAAACAGGTGACATTCGAAAATGTCTATGACCGGTCGAAAGACGTTTCACGCGTCGAAATCGGCCGCCAGTTTCTCGATCCCAAAGAAGGCGAGCGGATTTTCGATCCAAGCCATCCGTTAGCGGATGAAACCGGTTATGTTGTCATGTCAAATGTCAACATGATGACTGAATTCGCCGACGCACGCGAAGCGACCCGCTCCTATGACGCCGGGCTCGAAGTCTTCCGCCAGGCGCGCGACATGTACACTTCACTCCTCGACATTCTGAAATCGTGAGGGACTGACCCATGAAAATGCCAGCTTTCCAGGCCGCCCAGAGCTATAACCTCGCCAAGACGGCGCTGAAATCCGACAATGCCCAGGCGAAAACCGGCGCCGATCAAAAGCCGGACGTCAAAGGCCTTGAGGAAAACCCCGCTTTCAAGGCGGTGCATGAACTCGCCGGCACGGTCGCGAAAGGCGAAACCGCCGCCATGAATTACATGACGGGCTCCGCCGACCCTCACTCGGTTGTCGAAGCGCTGGCGCAGGCCGAACTTGCGGTCCAGACCGCCGTCACCGTGCGCGACAAGGTGGTCGAGGCCTATCAGGAACTGATCCGGATGCCGGTCTAGGGAGGATTGACGTGACGGAAACCGAAATCGCCGACATCTTCCGCCAGTTCATGTGGACCGCCGCCTGGATGGGCGCGCCCATGATTGCAACGGCGCTTGTGGTCGGCATCGTCGTGGGTCTGTTTCAGGCGCTCACCTCCATTCAGGAAATGACGCTCACCTTTGCGCCGAAACTGCTCGCCATGCTGCTCGTTTTCTGGCTCACCGCCGGCCATATGGCGCGGCTGCTCGCCAATCTGTTCGACAATGTCATCCTGCCCGCCATTGCGGGCTCGTAACGCGTTAAGTCACAAGGTTTTTTCATGGAAAACGCACTGAAGCTGAACCTGCCCGGTCAGAGCACGGTGCTTCTTGCTGTCGGCCTGATGGCGATCATCGTGATGATGGTCCTGCCCGTGCCGTCCGTCGTGCTCGATATCGGCCTGACCGCTTCGTTCGCGCTGGCGATCCTGATTTTCACCATGACGCTGTTTATCGAGCGTCCGCTCGATTTTTCGGCGTTTCCGACGGTGCTCCTCGGCTCGCTGATGCTGCGCCTGTCGCTCAACGTCTCGTCCACGAAGTTGATCATCGGCGAAGGTCATACAGGACCGGACGCCGCGGGCTCGGTCATTCACGGCTTCGCCATGTTCGTCATGGGCGGGAACATCTTTCTCGGCCTCGTGGTTTTCGGCGTTCTCCTGATCGTCAACTTCATGGTGATCACCAAGGGCGCAGGCCGCATGGCCGAAGTCGGCGCGCGTTTCGCCCTGGACGGAATGCCCGGCAAGCAGCTTGCAATCGACAGCGATATCGCCGCCGGCGCCATCACCCATGAAGAAGCCAAGGCCCGCCGCAAACTCGAACAGGACGAAACGACTTTCTTCGGGTCTCTCGACGGCGCCTCGAAATTCGTCAAAGGCGACGCCATCGCCGGTCTTCTCATCACCCTGCTCAACCTCGTGGTCGGGCTCGGCATGGGCATCGGTTTTCACGGCATGTCGGCGGGCGACGCCGTCTCCACCTATTCGATCCTGACCGTCGGCGACGGCCTGGTGTCACAAATCCCGGCAGTGATCATTTCCATCGCCGCCGCCCTCCTCTTGTCCAAGGGCGGCGTTGCGGGCGCGGCGGACAAGGCGATGCTCGCCCAGCTCGGCGCCAACCCCCTCGCCATGGGCACGGTCTCGGTAATCATGCTGGTCTTTGCGCTGATGCCGGGCCTTCCCTTCCTTCCTTTTTTCGCGGGCGCCGCCGGTTTCGCCGGGGCGGCCTATCTCATCCATAAGGATGTGGAGGCGAAAAAGGCGGCGGAGGCGAAAATCCCCGCCGAAAAGCCGAAGGAAGCAAAGAAACAGCTTGGCGACATTCTGGATGTGGACGAAATCCACGTCGAATTTTCCGGCGATCTCATCCCGCTGGCGCTCGATAATGTAAACGGCCTCGAGCCGCGCATCGTCAAGATCCGCCATTATATCGCGGCGGAGTTCGGTTTCATCATTCCGCCCATTCGCCTTACGGACAATCTCGATCTCGCGTCCAACGAATATGTCATCAAAATTCAGGGCGTCGCCGCGGCCAAGGGCATCCTTTATCAGGAGCGCGTGCTTGTCATTGTCGACGACCTTGCGAACCTGCCGATCCCCGGCGAGGACTGCGAGGAACCGGTTTATGGCGCCCCGGCGCGCTGGGTCGACCGCGCTGCACGCGACGACGCCATGGCTCTTGGGCATGCGGTTGTCGAACCGGCGGAAGTCGTCTCGACACACCTTCTCGAAACTATTAAACAGAATTTCTCGCGCCTGATGACGCGTCGCTCGGTCAAGCGCATTTTCGACGAATTCGTGAACAACTCCGATCCGGACCGCGCCGCCTCCAACAAGCGTCTTCTGGACGATTTCGTGCCAGACAAGGCGCCGCTGGAATTCGTGCAGTCCGTCTTCCGCCTCTTGCTGGAAGAACGCGTGCCGATCCGCAATCTACCGGTCATGCTGGAGACCATCGCCGAAGGGCGCAACATGTATAACGGCGCCGAGGACGTCACCGAATATGTGCGCCAGCGGATTTCGCGCAATTTTGTGACGCCGCTCCTGAATGAAGACGGCGCCTTGCCCCTCATTCAGATCGGCCTCGACTGGGAACAGACCTTCGCCGAGCATGAAACCCAAAGTCCGAACGGCCAGACTGACGTCGCTTTGCCGCCGGAGGAGTTCAATCGCCTCGCCCAGGCTGTCATCGAACAGATCAATAACGCATCCGCGCGCCAGCTCTATCCGGCGATAGTGACATCGTCCAAGCGGCGGCGCTTTATCCGGGCGGTGCTTCACGCCAAGAAGATCCGCAACCCCGTGCTTTCCTATGAAGAGATCGACACCGGCGCCAAGCCGTTGTTGCTCGGGACGGCGTGAGGCGATGGAGTATCTCGACGCGCTGACGCCGATTGTCGATGCGGGCGCGCCGTTCATTATCCTGATCGGCGCGGTTTTCGCGCGCGTCTCCGCGGTCGCTTTCCTGGCGCCGGGCCTTGGCGAAAAGGCGATTCCCATGCGCGCGCGTCTCGCTGCGGCGATCGCCATCGCCATCGTGCTGACGCCCATCGTCTTGTCGCCTGACATGACGGCGCCGCCAAATATCGCCGGCGTCGTCTCACTCTTCGCTGCCGAATTCGCCTCCGGCGTGATTGTGGGCTTCGCCTTGCGGCTGATGGTGTTCATTCTGCAGATCGCCGGCGCCATCATCGCGCAAAGCGTCTCGCTCTCGCAATTATTCGGTCCGACGGTGGGTTTTGATTCCGAATCGCCCTTCGCCGCGCTTCTCGTGATGGGTGGGGTCGCCATGGCCGCCGCCGCAGGCCTTCACGTGCATCTCGTGGGCGCCATGGCCGATGTCTATCAGATCCTTCCCTTCGGGCAATTTCCGGGCGCGGCGGAAACGGGCGAATGGTCGACAAACCGTGTCGGCGCCGCGCTTTTCAAATCGCTGGCGCTCGCTTCGCCCTTTGTCATTCTCGGCTTTCTCTATTCTCTGGCGCTCGCCGCCGCGAGCCGCGCCATGCCGCAATTGATGGCGGCCTTTGTTGGCGCCCCGGCGGTGACGCTCGCGGGCCTGACGCTGTTCGCAGCGGCCTCGCCCATTATCCTGTTCGACTGGCTGGAGTCGTTCCAGCGTATTCTTTTTGACCTCTTCTCGGCGCCCCTATGAGCGACAAGCAGGAAGACAGCGGCCAGGAAAAGAGCCACGAACCGACCCCGTCGCGTATCGACAAGGCACGGCGGGAAGGCGATGTCGCACAATCCAAAGAAGCGAACGCCGCCGCCGTCTATGTGGGCTTTTACCTGGCCCTCGCTGTCGCCTCGACGGGCGCGGCGGCGACCCTCAGTTTCGCCCTGTCGCGCCTCTTTGAACGCCCGCAGCAATTTGCAGAACAGGCTTTCGCCAGCGATCCGGGCGCCTTTATCCAGGCTTTGTCGGGCATTGGCTTGCAAGCGGTCACGCCTTTTTTCGCCTTGCCGGCGCTCGGCGTTCTCGCGGCGCTGTTTGCACAACAGGCGATCACCTTCGCGCCGACCAAGATCAAGCCTAAACTCAACCGTCTTTCCATCATCGCAAATGCGAAGAAAAAATTCGGCCCCGATGGTCTCAGCGAATTTGCAAAAAGCGCGGTAAAGCTGCTCGCCATCTGCGTCATCTTTGGCGCCGTTTTCGCGGGACGGTTCGCCATCCTGCCGGTGGACTCGCGCATGCCGGCGCAAGGCCTGCCCGCCGCCATCCTGCGCGAAGGCGTGATTTTCGCCGGGCTGATCGTTCTCTTCTCCGCGGCCCTCGCCATGGTCGACCTGCCCTGGGCGCGTCATCGCCATAATGAAAAGCTGAAAATGACGCTGGAAGAGCTGAAAAAGGAGATGAAGGAGCAGGAAGGCGATCCGACCATGAAACAATCGCGTCGCGAACGCGGCCAGGCGATCGCCCGCAACCGGATGATGAAGGACGTGCCGGACGCCGATGTCGTCATCGTCAACCCGACACACTACGCCGTTGCGCTGAAATGGGAGCGCGCCGGCGGCGGCGCCCCGGTCTGCGTCGCCAAGGGTGTCGATGAAGTCGCCTTCAAGATCCGGGAAGTGGCGACCATGTCGGGGGTTCCTATCCATTCCGATCCGCCGACAGCGCGCGCCATCCACGCCACGGTGGAAATCGGCGACGAAATCGACCGCGATCACTACGCAGCGGTTGCGGCGGCCATCCACTTCGCCGACGCCATGCGCAAGAAAGCGAGGTCTTATGGCAACGCCAACTGAGCAGCTTAAAGAACTGAAGAAGATCGCACAGATCCGCTTTGACAAAGAGCGTCACCAGTTAACGGCCATCAATGAGGAAATCGCCCGTCTCGATCAGGAGCGCAAAGCCTTGAAAAAACAGATCAAGGATATCAGCAGCGGCGAGCAGGCAAGCCCCGCCTCGCTCATGAACGCCTACGCCTATCTCGATGCGCTGACGCGAAAAGCTGAACTGCTCGACGCCGAGCGCCACGAAGCCTATGAGCGCACCCAGGCGCAGCGCGAGAAAATCAAAACCGCCCTCGCCTCGAAAATCCGCGTCGACGGCATGGATGAAGCCTAGGCCGCGACGTAACCCTTCAACGCTTCGATGTCCTTATAGCTCGTCCGGATATCGTCCCGGTCTGCAGCAAGACGCATGTCGCGCAAAATTTCCAAGGCGCGCATCAGCACCTGAAGCGGCGGTCCGCTCGCCGTCACCTGGGCCAGCTTGTCGGCTTCAAGCGCCGATGAAGGCTTTTCAATGAAGGATTTCACAAGCTGATTGTGGTGTTGCGCGGCCGTTTTTCCATGCAGCTCGCAGACTTCCAGAAACGCCGCCGCATTGCGCTTGAACCAGGGTTCTTTCGACGCTGTCGGCGCGACGTCAAGGAACTGGGCCAGAAGGCTGCGCCGGCGCATGCAGTCGCGCAAGCTCGCCTGATCTTCAGGCGTCATGAACAGCATCTTGTCCACGAGTAGCTGCGCGTAATAGGGATCGTTCGCTTGGCAAAGCCCCAGCAACATATCGATCTCATTGATGCCGGAAAAATCGCCCGCATTGGCGCCGCGATATTCATGCCGGCCCACGCGATAGGGTTTGTAATAAGGCCGCACAGAATAGAAGAAACGGTCCGTATCGAGTTCCCTGAAAAGGGCGTCATTATATTTGATGACATCGCGCAGGGCGTTTGCCGCATCATTGAGTAATGTTTCCGTCACCGGATGGGAAACGCCGAGCGGAAGCACGCGCATGAGCAGATCGGCGCAGCGCATGAACGCAAAGATGCCGCGCGTATTGTAATCGAGAAAAAGGAATTCATCTTTCAGCGTCGTGAAACTCTTCTGCCGGCCATTGACCGCGGCATTCCTGGTCGCAAGATGCGCCGTCGCAAAGCGCGGCGCCATGCCGACCGAGGCGGCGATATGAAGGCCCAGCGCCGAGGCCTCGGGAAAGGGAGACTTCTCTTCACGCGCCGGATTGGTGAGTTCATGGCGGCGCAGCGCGCCGAGATAAAGGCCCAGATCACCAAGGAGGTCGAAAGCGTTGTCGAAACCTTCATCCGTGTTGCCCTCGGCCAGAAGCCGCACCACGAATTCATGGCCTTCATCGCGGATTTGCGCCTTGATGGCGTCGCCGACGCCCTCCACCTGTTCACGATGCGGCTGCTTGAAATAGAGCTCTTCGAGTTCCGTATTCATCTCCACAAAAGCGGTGCGAATCCAGTGCTCGAAAGCTTCGGAATTGCTGTTCATGGCGTTCCTTCCGGCCCCTTACGGAGCCTTGATCCGTTTTCCTTCTCTTAGAGGGTTTGGGCTTCCATGGAAACGCCGCCAGCGCCGGCTTTGCAGGTCTGTCCGGCCCCGATTGCGCCATAGGTCAAGCGCAAGGCGGCCGCCGCGCCTAGGATGGGCTTGATCGGTTAGAACCGCGCCAGGACGAGCGCGCCGAGCCCGGGAGGACAAGAATGAACAAATACAAAAAAAATCCGTCGCCGAATGCATGACGCCCACGGCGGAACTTTATGAGCGCACGACAAACCCGCTGCACAAGGCGATGCTGTTGAACTTCTGGCGCCATGTTCATCTCGAGGGGTCGGGCCAATATGACAAGATTGTCGCCGACGACATGATGGTCGATCATCCTGTCTATCGCGTCAGTTGGGGCGACAATCCGGTTGTCGTCGAAGGCAAGAAAGCGGTTGTAGACTTCTACAAAAGTGTCGGCGAAGTCGTGTTGTGGAACTCCGACGACATTATCGCCGTGAGCGATTGGGGCATTTTCGATGAACTCACTTTCCATCAGCTCGCCAAAGGCTCCGACCTGATGGCGATGAATTACGGCATCGATAATCCTGACGGGATCTATCACATCTCCAGCCGCCAGGCCTTCTTCTGGCCTTACGACGACAAGGCGCGCCTCGCCGGCGAACATCTCTATGAAGACAAGACAAGCCTCAAGATCGAGGAGATCGATCCGAAAGAGGCCATAACGCCTGCGCGCGTCCGCGAGATACAGCGTGAACAACTGGCCAAGCTCGAAGAGCGATTCGGTCCCGGCTATTGGGTATATAAGAGCTAAGACTGAGCAAAAGACTGCTCTTTTTACGCAAGATGGCGCCATTCTGAGTGTCTGGTCATCATCCGCAATCTCGTATAGTCTTGGCGCCAATTAAAAAAACGTCAGGGTCAGGAAACGTCAAACCTCAGGGGATCGGGGGTGCGGCCGTGGCGTCTGCTTGTTGTTTTCTTGTTTTGTTAGCGTGCGCTGGATGAAGGCCTGCGCACACATATCGCACGGGCGCGGCGATCGACTCCGTCAGCGCTACAGAGCGCAGACCCGGTCAACGCCATCGATGCAACTTCCACATTCATCATGCCGCTGCATCAGCGGCTTTCCGCCATCACGCTTCCAAAATGCCGGAACTTGAAACAGGTCCGGCCGATATTCGCATTCAGCAAAGGAGATGCACGCGATGACCATACAGCTTTCAAGGCGCCTCATTCTTACCGGGGCCGCAGGGGCAACGCTCGCCGGGACGGCGCGGGCGGCCGCCGTCAAGAAAGAAGAGGCTTTCCCGCCGGAAGTTCTTGCCCATGAACATGCGCTGCTCGGACCGGATGAGGGCGTCGCCCTCCTCGCCCGCAATGAAAACCCTTATGGGCCGTCGGAGTCTGCGCTTCGCATGGTGGAATATGCGGGCAAGAAAGGCGCTTATTATCCGGGCCAGGCCAATATTACCCTCGCGGAAATGATCGCGGAGCGCCACGGCGTCGATCCCAAACAGATCGTCATCACGACCGGCTCGGGCGAAGCCCTGTCCGCCATCGCCGTGCTCTATGGCCCCAAAGGCCCGATCGTCGCCCCGCGCCTCTTCTGGGATACGACGGCGCTTTACGCCACGCGTCTTGGCATGGCGGAGATCACCCGCGTCCCGCTGAAAGAAGACATGAGCGTCGACCTCGCCGGCATCGAAGCCGCGGTCACGGAAGACACGGGTCTTGTTCAGCTCTGCAATCCGAACAATCCCACCGGCCTTGTTTCCGATTCAAAGACATTCAAGGCGGCGGTCAAACGCATGGCGAAAAAAACGACCGTGCTTGTCGACGAAGCCTATATGGAGCTGGCGGACGATCCCGACACCAACACCTGCGTCGATCTCGTCAAGAAAGGCGACGATGTGATCGTGTCGCGGACCTTCTCCAAAATCTACGGCATGGCGGGCCTGCGCGTCGGCTATACGATTTCTTCGGAAGAAACAGCCGAGAAAATCCGCGGCGCCGCCATGTCATGGATCGCCGGCACAGGACTCGCCTCTGCGATCGGCGCCTATAACGATCACAAGTTCCTAGACTATTCGAAATCGAAGATTCTTGAAGCGCGGCAAATGGTGCTCGACAAGACGGCGGAACTGGGCATGGAGGCGCTGCCGTCCCAGACCAATTTCGTCTATTTCAAATCCGGCAAGCCCGCCAATGATATTCACGAATTGATGAAAGCCAAGAACATACTCGTTCGCGGCCAGTATATGGACTATGCGGACTGGACTCGCGTCTCCATGGGCAAGATCGAGGATGTGGAACGGTTCTGCGCCTATCTGCCCGAGGCGGCCAGCGCCTGACACCGTATCTCAGGAGACGATGAGCGGGCGGCGCAAGCCGCCCGTTTTTTATTCCCAATCCAAAACACGGGATGCGAACGGGCTCCTCTCTAGGCGCCGCACCGCGTTAGCGGTCGCTGCGTAAAATCCGGCGGCGTCAATGGCGAAAGGACACGGCCCTCAAATAAATCCGGCCGTTTCGATATGAAGGACACGGCCGCAATGCTTGCAATGAACGGCGTCGCGATCGTGACGTATAAGACCGCAATCCGGGCATTCGTGATCGACTTTCTGGTCCGGCTCAACGATAGCGCGTAGTAACTGCAGGAAAAGCGTCAGCCCAAGCCCCATGATGATGATGGCGAACATCTTGCCGGCTTTGCCTTGCATGAGAATGTCGCCATAGCCTGTCGTAGTCAGCGTCGTCATCGTGAAGTAAAGCGCATCGATATAGGAGTGAACGCCCGGGTTAACGCCCACTTGGGTTGCATAAACCAGCGCCGCCATCACAAAGACAAAGACCACCAGATTTGTGACTTTGTCGATGATGCGCGAATGCCTCTGGAAAAAGGGGGTTACGACTTTCATCCGCCGGATAAAAGTGAAGGCCCGCACCGCCCTGACGGCCCGCAAGATGCGCAGAAAGGCGAAGTTCGACACCAAGAGCGGCGCAAACATCGTAACGACGACCACAAGGTCGGCCCAATTCAGCCAGTTCAAAACAAAACGGCCTTTATGCCGGGCGATGTAAAATCGCGCCAGCAGGTCAGCCGCGATGACGGCGCCGATTACAAAATCAATCGCGCTGTGGGTCTTGCCGTGCTCTTCAAAGGGAGCCCAGAGAAAATATGAAATTGTGAGAAGATCAAAAATTAAAAGCGCCCAGCGAAAGGCAAAGGGCGCCCCACCATGTCCCTCATAAAGCCAGAACAGGAAGCGATTGAGCCCTCGCCGGCCGCGCTCGCCATGGGCGTCATTCATCGGCTTTCACAAAGCGCAGGAAATAATTTTCTTCAAGACCTTCGACAGTGGTTTCCTCCGCAAAGGTGAAGCCCACATATTCAATCTCGGAAATCACGCCCGCCCGGCCGAAGCGCACATGCGCCTTGTCCTCAGGCCGGGGCCCGCCCGGTTTCAGATCATAGTCCACAATGAAAAGCGACCCGCCTGGCTTTAGCGACCTTAAAACGGATTTCATTACCGATTCGCGATTGCTGAAATAATGATAGGTATCCGCGATGAACACGGCGTCCATCTCGTTCTCAGGCAAAGTTACGTCATTCTCGCGGCCCAGAACGGGCGTAATATTGTCGAAGCCCGCATCCTCCGCACGCTGATTGATCAGATCGAGAAACAGCGGTTCAATATCCTCAGCGTAAACCCGCCCCCTCGGGCCGACGCGTTCAGCGAATAACAGCGTGTAAAGCCCGGTGCCCGCGCCGATATCGGCGACGACATCGCCCTCCTCCAGCTCCAGTGCGGAGATCACGGCCTCGCGGGCGGAATAAAGCTCGCGGCTTCCCACTTCCATGCGCTCCAGCCAGACATCGAGGTTTAGATCCTGATCCGCTTCTTCCGCCACCGTGGCGGCTGTCTCATCCGGCGCCGGCTCCCGCGAACAGGCGCCAAGCGCGGCCAGGATGGTTGCCGCGGAAAATCCAAGAATTGCGCCCCTCATAAGCCTCTTTGCCATTATTACGACGAGCGGACTGGAGCCGCCGGAACATGCCTCACGTCAACTTAACCTATTGAGCCGCCAGCAAAA
This sequence comes from Parvularcula sp., assembly GCA_002704915.1. Classification (GTDB taxonomy): domain Bacteria; phylum Pseudomonadota; class Alphaproteobacteria; order Caulobacterales; family Parvularculaceae; genus Hyphococcus. The sequence continues at coordinate 2,013 of PAIP01000055.1, read as the reverse complement.
AGGTCAACATTTTCGCTCGGCCTGCCGCTAAAAGGTTAACAGGGTGGCCGGCAAGTTGACATGATACTTGCAACCCCCTCTTTTTGCTAAAGCTGCGGGATGCCGGATTTCGGCGGCGCGGCGCCCGTCATCCGCACCGGGAACTTCGAGGTTCCATACATGTCGACACTTTTGACCGAAGACATGGCGCGCCTTTCGGCTGTTGTCCCCTGTTTTAATGAAGAAGAGTCGCTCGAAGAGCTGCATCGCAGGCTGTCGGCGGCATGCGCGGCCAATGCCGGCGGCGATTATGAAATCGTTCTTGTGGATGACGGTTCGAAAGACCTGACCTGGCCGAAAATGCAAGCGCTTGCCGAACGCGATTCGCATATCGTCGCTGTCAAACTGAGTCGCAACCATGGGCACCAGCTGGCCTTGAGCGCCGGGCTGAAAGTCTGCCGCGGCAGCCGCATCCTTATTATCGATGCTGATTTGCAAGACCCCCCTGAACTTCTAGACGAGATGATGACTAAAATGGATGCGGGCGCGCATGTCGTCTATGGACGGCGCAAAGAGCGGCGCGGGGAAACCCGCTTCAAGCGCCTAACCGCGAATGTTTTTTACAGGATCCTCGATCGTCTGGTTGAAATCGACGTTCCGCTCGATACGGGAGATTTCCGGCTCATGAGCCGCAAGGCGCTCGACATGTTGCTGCGCATGCCGGAACAACATCGTTTCATACGCGGCATGGTGTCGTGGATCGGGCTTGAGCAGGTCGCGCAAGACTATGTGCGCGAGGAACGCTTCGCCGGAGAGACGAAATATCCCTTGCCGAAAATGTTCGCGCTGGCATTCGACGCGATTACGGGATTTTCCACAAAGCCGCTGAAAATCGCCTCCTATCTCGGATTTCTGTTTTCAATTCTTGCCCTGTTTGGCGTGCTTTACACATTTTACAGCCTGATCTTCCTGAACACCGTCGCCGGCTGGGCCAGCGTCATGACGGTCGTTCTCGTGCTTGGCGGCATTCAACTTCTGGTGCTGGGAATCATGGGCGAATATCTCGGCCGCATGTTCATGGAGGCCAAGCGGCGGCCGATTTTCCTCATTGAAGATATTGTGCGCCGTGGCGCGCCGGCGAAAACGGACGACCAAATCGCCTCAGAGGATGAGGCGAACATGAATGCGTCGTCCGCGCGGTAAGAAGGGCGAGCAACATTTCCGGTTATTTGCCGCTGACGCCAGGGATCAAGCGAACATTGCCAGCAATGATGGCCACAGGCTTTTTGTTACGTGGCGCGCCGCCCATGGATCAGCATGGCGCCGCCCCGAAACTTTGAGAGAAAACCGGACAACAAAAAACGCCCGGGCCTAAAGGCCGCGGGCGTTTTAATGCGTGTTTCGGAAGGGTCTAAATCGTTTTGGCAGGCCTGGCGGCGACTTACTCTCCCACGCCTTGAGACGTAGTACCATCAGCGCTGGGGACTTTAACGACCGAGTTCGGGATGGGATCGGGTGGAGGCTCCCCGCCATAACCACCAGGCCGGCGAAAACGATTTCGATGCGAGAGCTTCTTTCGAAGAAAATGTGCAACCCTGCAGAGAACAATCCGACTACGAACCGTTCGCCGCGCATGAGTTATGGGCGCCCACGCCTTCATCCGAAGATGACTGCATGAGGACAATCAAGCCAATCGAGCAATTAGTATCAGTAAGCTTCACACATTGCTGCGCTTCCACACCTGACCTATCAACGTGGTGGTCTTCCACGGCTCTCAAGGGAATATTTGTTTCGAGGCCGGCTTCCCGCTTAGATGCCTTCAGCGGTTATCCGTTCAATACATAGCTACCCAGCTGCGCCCTTGGCAGGACGACTGGTCCACCAGAGGTATGTCCATCCCGGTCCTCTCGTACTAAGGACAGCTCCTCTCAATATTCCTACACCCACGGCAGATAGGGACCGAACTGTCTCACGACGTTCTGAACCCAGCTCACGTACCGCTTTAATTGGCGAACAGCCAAACCCTTGGGACCT
>PAIP01000054.1 GCA_002704915.1 Parvularcula sp. | reverse complement strand
CCTGCGCGGGCGGGTGTTTCAGCGGCTGACGGCGGACGGCAAAGAACAGGAGCTCGTCGAGACGGCCGATGACTATGTGCGCCTGTTGAAAGAACGTTTCGGACTCGACCTGCCTCAAACGGCGTCGCTATGGCCCAACATCTGCGCCAGGCATGAGGCTTTGTTTGGCGAGCAAGCCGCCTCTTAACCTTTTGTTAACCAAGCCGAATCACCTTGGGGAAAACGAAAAGCCGGGGGGCTGGAATGAGCCGGATGGACGTTACAACGCAGGAATTGTTCCTGCGGCTGGGCACGACTTCGCAATCGCGCAGCGCAAGGGCGGACGCGCTGTTTCGCCGCTTGAGGCACGCCGAACAGGATCAGCTTTCGGCGGAGCTTATGCGCGCGCCCAAGCGACTCGACGTGGCGAGCGCCACGCCGGCTGAAACACCCCCGGCTCTGCGCCGCAAAGTCTAAGCGCCGCAAGGCCTGATTTTCCTTATACTGACCTTTTCAGCTACTGACGCTGCGGCGCCTGTTGCTGCATCTGTTGTTGCATTTGCTGCATTTGTTGCGGCGTCATGGTCTGCTGGCCCGCCGCTTTCCACGCCTCAATGCCGCCGCGATACCAGAGCACATTCTTGTAGCCGAGATTGATGGCGCGCAAGGACGCGTTGTACGACATCCAGCATTGCGTCGACTGGCAATAGAGGATCAGCGGAATCTCTTTATTGCCGCCAGTCATCTGTTGCAGGAACTGGCCGAATTCGCGCTGGGTCGCATCGTTGAAACTGCCCGCCTGATGCGCTGGCACGGCGTATGTGGCGCCGGGCAACAGCTCTGGCCCGCCAAGCACGTCGATAATGATGAAGGGCGTCTGCCGACCCTGCACCAATTCGACAATGCCCTTGGTGGTGATCACCTGTCCGCCTGGAATGCTGGCGGGCGTCGGCCCATGCATGGCGCCGGAATGCAACTGACTTTTGGGCTGAACGCCGAAGTCCTGGCGTTCCATTTGCGCAAGCTGGTCGAGATTGCCGCCCCCCTGCTGCGGAGACGGGCCTTGCGGCTGGCCGCCCCATGGTTGCTGCTGGGGCTGTTGCTGCGGGTAGCCCGGTTGTTGCTGCGGATGGTGTTGCGGCTGCTGTTGCTGAGGATATTGCTGTTGTTGCGGATACTGGCCCTGCTGAGGGTATTGTCCCTGCTGAGGGTATTGTCCCTGCTGCTGAGGGTACTGACCTTGCTGGGGATATTGCCCCTGTTGCGGATATTGCTGCTGGGGCTGTTGTCCGCCGAAGCCGTCTTGCGCTGCAGCCGCTGTCGTTGCGAGCGTCAGCGCGGCGGCGATCATGATCTTTTTCATATTCATCTTTCCTGTTATTGCGCGGCTTCAAGCCTTTGTCCGTCGATGCCGAGATCGCGATAAGGCTCGAACATCGCGTCATTGGTCAGCACATAGCTGCCGTCATTGAGCTGCCAGGCGTTGTCGTAACTATGGTCGAGATCCACGGTGCCGCCGTAATAAGGATCATTATAGGTCTCGACCCCGCGGATCGCTTCGGAGGATTCGCGCGTCGTATAATCGAAACTGCGGCTGTTCTTGCGCCACGTATCCATCTGCATGTCGAGAATTTCGTTTCCGGTCTTGGCGATAATGTCGGACCGGGCCCTGGCGCCCTGACGGTTGGTCGCCGAAATTTTTGCGTTGTAGCGTGCAATGCGCTGGCCCCATTCCGGCGCGGTGCGGATCGTCTTGCGGATCATTTCGGCGAAGGCGAAATCGAGCTGGCCGCTCGGCGCGCGCATGGCGTAGGCCGGCATCGCCGAGCCGGACAGGATCTGCATGTCGGCGCCCATCCCCGTCCCGTCGCGCATCAGGCTGTAATTCATGTAAACAACAGCGGCGATGGTTTCGCGAATTTCCGCGCCATTCACATTGCCGCTGACCAGAACTTCGCCCGCCTCGACCCAACTGCGCATTTCACTGCCGCCACCCAGCGGCATGTTGGAGGCAAGCGCTTTGTAAGGCTCGGCAAGATCGGCGCGCGGCCGGAAATCGATGATTTGCGCGCCCGGCCGCGTCTGCGAGACGAGATATTGCAGATATTGCTGCACGCCGCCGATCTGGACAAAGGGGCAGCCGCCACCCTGTGGGGGCCCTGAAAAATTGTTCCAGACCCAGGTGAAGGAGGGAATAATCTGCACGCCGGAGGCGCCGTCCGGAGACGAAGCGGAAAAATTCGTATTATAGCCGCCGCTCCCGCAGCCCATATTCTGCCCCCAGACAACGCCGCCCTCCCCCTGCCAGCCGACTGGGATCATCATGGTGTAGGCGGTCATGGGTCTTTCAAACCCGCTGCGGTCGATGATCTCCACGCGCTTCACGCGATAGGCGCCGTCGGGCAACGGCTTTGACGGTTCTGCGATATTTTGCGGGCGCCGCACGGATCGGGCCTCGATGCCGTTATTGTTCATGGACGCCGGATAAACCTCGCCCGCGCCTTGCGGGGCCATCATTGTCGGGGATGTGGGGGCCGGCGATGAAGGACTGCCTTGCGCGCTCTGGCGCATCGCCGTCATCTCGCGGCGCAGCGCCGCCGCCATCTCAGGATCGGCGGCTTCGATCTCGGCGAGTTCCTCCTCGCTGATGAAATCTTCCTCAGCGTAATACGCTCCGTCCTCATAGGCGTCGCCCTCGCCGCCGGAACAGGCCGCCAGCGGCAGAAACCCGCTGATCAAAAGGATTGTCGCAAGGCGTTTGCCCATTTGCCGGTCTCCATCCGCGTAACCGGGGCACGCGCCCCTACAGGGATAAGCGCAATCCAGCCGGAAAACGGGTCACATGGCGGGCAAAAAAGATGAGATGTGAATGCCTCCCGCTTACTCCACGGAATCGCGGGCAAGCTGGTCGAGAAGGCGCACGCCAAAGCCTGACGCGCCCAGAGGTCGCGTCGGCTGCGGCTCATGGCGCCAGTCGACGCCGGCGATGTCGAGATGCGCCCAGGGCGTATCCGGCTTGACGAAGGTCCCGATAAAGGCCGCGCCCGTGCTGGCGCCCGGCGCGCCGGTATCCGCGTTTTTCACATCCGCGATCATCGATTTGATCTGCTGATCATGATTCGGATGCAGAGGCAGGCGCCAGAGATCCTCGCCGGAGGCATCACCCGCCGCGATCAGACGCTCGGCGATCGCATCCTCGCGCGCGAAGAGCCCTGCATATTCATCGCCCAGCGCCCGGCCCACAGACCCGGTCAGCGTCGCCACATCGACGAGCAGCGCCGGGTCGAATTCTTCCTGCGCGTGCCAGACCGCATCGGCGAGGACGAGCCGGCCTTCCGCGTCCGTGGACATGATTTCGATGGTCGTGCCGGACATGGCCCGGACCACATCGCCGGGCCGCTGCGCGCTGCCATCGGGCATGTTCTCCGCAAGCGCGGCGACGCCGATAACGTTCACCGGCGCTTTCGATTTCGCCAATGAAGAGACCGCCGCCGTCACGACAGCGGCGCCGGTCATGTCCGCTTTCATCATCCACATGCCGGAATTGCCCTTGATGGAGATGCCCCCCGAATCGAAGGTGATGCCCTTGCCGGCGAAAACGAGGGGCGCATCGCCCGCCGCGCCGCCATTATAACGGACAATCAGGATTCGCGGCGGCCGCGTGCTGCCCTGACCGACGCCGAGAATGGCGCCCATGCCAAGGCGCTTCATATCGCGTTCATCGAGAACGGATATGGATACGCCGGAGACGCCGTTGAACAGGGCCCGCGCGCGGCGAACGAATTCCTCCGGATAAAGAACATTGGCGGGTTCGGACTGCATGTCGCGCGCCCAGAGCGTCGCCTCGGCGAGGTAACGCCGGCGCGCATCGTAACTGCGCTGCGCTTCGCTTGCGTTATCGGAGACGAAAGCGATGGTTCCCGTCACCGGCTCGGCGTCGCTTTTATATTTGTCGAAAGAATATTGCCCCATCATAGCGCCGCCCGCTGCGGCGGCGAGCTCTTCCGCGCTCGCGCCGGGCGCCATGACGCTGACCCGCTCAGCCCCGGAAAGCTTCGCCAGCCCTGCGGCGCGGGCGCCGAAATCCTCCCAGTCGCGCAGGCGCAAATCCTCCGGCCCGATGCCGATGGCGTAGACCTCGCCAAAATCCGTTGCGCCGGAAAAAAGGGTCGCCGTCACTCCCGCCTCGCCGGTGAAATTCGCCGCCGCGATCGCTCGGGCGAGATCGGCGCTCGCCGCCTCGCCCAACAACGCCGTCGCCGCCTCTGGCAACTCTGGCCCTGCCATGGCGATGGCGAGCGCATCATCCGGGGACGGCGCCTCGATAAAGGCGGCCTCGCGCTGCGCCCAGGCGGACGGCGTCAAAAGCAACAGGCTGATCAGAACAGACAAAAAGCGCATGAGCTCCTCAAACATCGCAAATCGATGCGAAAAAGGATAAGAATTTGCGCCCGAAACGCAAATACGGACGCCATGACCCATTCCACCCACGCCTATTCGCCCGACAAGCGCAATGAAACGATCCAGATCGATATCAATGGCGAGCTAAAGCCCCGCGCGGAAGCGACCGTTTCCGTCTTCGATTCGGGCTATGTGCTGGGCGACGGCGTGTGGGAGGGATTGCGCGTTCATCCCGGCCCCGACGGCAAGGGCGTCATCGTTTTTCTGGATAAGCACCTCCGGCGACTATATGAGGGCGCGAAAACCCTCGACTTCGAGATGCCGCTCACGAAGGCGGAGCTTGCCGAGCGCCTCTATCGGTGCCTCGACGCCAATGACGCCCATGACGGCGTGCATATTCGCCTGATGGTGACGCGCGGGATCAAGGCGACGCCCTATCAGGACCCGCGCGCAACCATTACGCCGCCGACCATCGTCATCATTCCCGAATTCAAGACGCCGCTGCCCGAAAATGCAAAGAAAGGCGCGCGGCTGTTCACCGCCCATGTGCGCCGCGGCTATCCGGATGTGCAGGACCAGAAGCTGAATTCCCATTCAAAGCTCAACTGCATCATGGCCTGTATCCAGGCGGCGAAGGCAGGCGCCGACGAGGCGTTGATGCTCGACCCGCACGGGTTTGTCGCGACCTGTAACTCCACTCATTTCTTCATTGCGCGCGACGGCGAGCTCTGGACCTCTACGGGCGATTTTTGTCTCGGGGGGATCACGCGGCGCACCATCATCGACCTTGCGAGAGCAAACGGCATTGAGGTGCATGAACGCAATTTCTCGCTGCACGACGTTTACAACGCCGATGAAGCCTTCATCACCGGCACCTTCGCAGGCGTCACGCCCGTCGCCGAAGTCGACGGGCGCACCATGGCGGCCGTCGCGGGTCCGATGGTTCAGAAACTTCAGGCGCTTTACAAAAAACTCATCGAAGAAGAAGCCGCCAAAGGACGCGTGACGACATGACCGAGAAAAAGCCCGACAATTCCGCGCAGATGGCGTCTCCCGCCTATTTGCTTGCGGCGCTCGATCAGGAATTCCTGCTAAGCGATCAGCGCCGCGGCGTCCGGTTCATGCTCGAATATGAAAAGGCGGAAGAACATTTGCGCGCCTGGGGCGTCAAGTCGACGATCGTCGTCTTCGGATCCGCGCGCACCCACGAAAACGGCAACGGCGAACACATGCGCTGGTATGAAGCCGCGCGCAAATTCGCCAAAATCGCATCCGAACGCGGCGGCGCGATGATCACCAGTGACCAGAACACGCGCGAAAACGTCATCGCGACGGGCGGCGGCGGCGGGATCATGGAGGCGGCGAACCGCGGAGCCCATGACGCCGGCGCGCCCTCTATCGGTTTCAACATCCGTCTTCCCTTCGAGCAAGAGCCGAACGCCTATTCGACGCCGGACCTTACCTTCCAGTTTCACTATTTCGCCATGCGCAAGATGCATTTCGCCATGCGCGCGAAAGCCCTGGTGATCTTTCCCGGCGGCTTCGGCACCTTCGACGAACTGTTCGAACTCCTGACGCTGATCCAGACCGGCAAGAGCGAAACCATTCCCGTCATTTTGTTCGACGAGGATTACTGGACGAAGGCGATCAATTTCCACCATCTTGTCGAGCATGAGATGATCGGCCCAGGCGATCTCAATCTCTTTCACTACGCCTCAAGTCCCGAGGAAGCCTGGGAGAAGTTGCTTTTCGCCGGGATTTGCGGCGGCCCGAAGGCGGATGCAAAGTGACCGCGCGACAGTTGAGCGTCGGGCGTCGGGCGACATGAATGCGCGTATGGCGCGAAAAGATTCTGAAAACACGCGTCAAAGCCTTCGATTACGGTGCGCTTTCCGCCTCCTGACCTTGCCAAATCCGCAGAAGATGCGAGACTTTCCCCAATATGGGTGTGGGTTCAGACTAAAGGGGCGATCGGGGTGCAGACAATTATTCTTACAGGGGCGGGGGCTGCGCTCGCCGGACTGGCGCTGGGCTGGCTCGGGGCGATGCTGGTCGCGCGGCGCAAATATCGAGATCAGGCCGAAGAAGTGCGCGGCGAAGTCGTGCGGTTAAGGTCGCTCGCTGAGGAAAAGCTCTCCGGCGACGTGCCGGACCTCGATGAACTGATCAACAACTTCCAGTCGGCGGCGATGAATGCCTATGAGGCCATTCAGGCCATGGAAAATCAGGTCAACATCACCAGGATGAAAAGCGAAGGCAGCCGTCAGGACATCGCTTCGTCGGCGCAGATCATCCGCATGATTGAAGACCAGGCGGGCCTTGACGAAACGGCCGTCGCCATCAAACCTAAGGCTGACGCAAAATCGACAACGAAGGCCCCGCGCCTAACCGCCAAGAAGAAAGTCTAGCTTTTATCTCCCCTATGGCGCCCGTCCGCATCGCCATGCTGTCCGGCCCGCGCAACATCTCCACCACGATGATGCGCAGCTTTGAAAACCGCGATGACTGCATCGTTGCGGATGAGCCTTTTTACGCCTGCTATCTGAGAGCAAGCGACGCGCACCATCCCTTTCGCGAAGAAACACTGGCGTCCCAGTCATCGGACTGGCGCGAGGTGGCCGGCGAACTCAACGCCCGCAGCGGCGCCGACTTCAGTTTCGAAAAACATATCAGTTTTCATTTCACCTTTGCGCTCGATTTCGACTGGCTCGACAGCGCGCGGGTTTTTCACCTGATCCGCGATCCCCGCGCCATGGTCGCGTCTTACAAAAACAAGCTGGAGGACGTGTCGCCCATTATCGATTCCTACCGCATTCAGCGGCGGCTTTATGAAAAAAACCCGGCGCCGGTAGTCGACGCCGCCGACATCCTGAAAGCGCCGGAAAAGACGTTGCGGGCGCTATGCGCCGCACTCGGCATGCCCTTTTCGGAGAAGATGCTGGCCTGGCCGTCAGGACCGCGCGACAGCGACGGCGCCTGGGCACCGCACTGGTATGACGCGGTCAACGCCTCCACCGGCTTCAAGCCTTATGAGGAACGCAAGATCAAATTATCGTCCGACATGGAGGCGATCGCCCGCGCCTGCGCCGTCGATTACGAATTTTTCAGCGCCCGCCGCCTCGTCGCCTGATCCGCCTTACTCTTCCGCCATCGCCGCCTTGTAGACCGATTGCTTCGGCGCCTGGAAGAGCTTCATCACCATGGGCTCGAAGGCTTCCAGCGGCATGGAGTCATAATTCGGGTCGAACGCCGTCTGGTCGTACTTTTCGCAGAATTCCGCCGTATGCTGAAAATGCTCGTGCCCTCGGTATTGATCGCGCATGTCGCGATCCATGCCGAGGTAATGGAAGAAATAATAGCCCTGAAAGATGCCGTGCTTTTCCACCATCCAGTGGTTCTTTTCGGAGACAAAGGGCTTCAAAATCGCCGCGGCGATATCGGGGTGATTATAGGCGCCGAGCGTGTCGCCAATATCATGCAACAGCGCGCAGACCACATATTCCTCGTCGCGTCCGTCGCGATGGGCGCGCGTCGCGGTCTGCAGGCAATGCTCCAGCCGGTCCACGGGGAACCCGCCATAATCGCCTCTGAGGAGCCGCAAATGATCCAGCACCCGTGCGCCGCCATTCGCCGCGAAGGGCGCGAACTGGCTGGCGATCACCATCCAGTCTTCCTGCGTGCCTTCGGTCATGGCCTTAAACTTTGCGCGCGGCGCGTTCACATCTCCATGGTCGGGCATGATGGTTTCCTCCGGCTATGATTTCTTTGCGGGCAAGCTTACATGCTATGAGCCATGGGCCTCAAGCCGGGGGCGCAGGCAGGAGGCAGGCAGGACGTGATTGCGAGGCTGGCGACGACGCTGACGGGGATTTTGCTCATGATTTATGGGCTGATCGCCGCCTTTTCGCCGCTCCCTCTCGGCGCCCCGCTCGTCATCCTCGGTCTCATCATGATTGCGGCGGCGAACCCTGCGGCGCGGCCCTTCATTCTCGCCCTGCGCCGGCGCTGGCGCTGGTTCGATTTCCTGGTGCGCAAGGCCGCGCGCCATTCGCCCAAACGCTATCACGAAACCTTCGAGGAAACCGATCCCGCCAACCACCCGGCGCCGCAGCCGGCGCATTCGCAGGCGCCGGCGAAAAAAGATGGTTAAAGCGCGAAGATTGATGATTTTACGCTGCACCTCAAAAGGCGCCGGTGATAAAATGCGCTGATGAGTATTTCCGTCTGTATCTTTGCGCGCAATGAAGAACAGCGCCTGCCGCAATGCCTCGGCGCACTCGATGCGGCGGGACTTGGCGCCGAGGATCAATCGCATATCCTGATTAATGGTTGTACGGATGATACCGCCAAGGTCGCGCGATCTCTCGCCGCCGCGGATGCGCGCATCACCATCCACGAACTGCCCATCGGCGACAAGGCCAACGCCTGGAACGAGTATGTGCATCGGATCGCCGATCCGGCGGTCCCGGTGCATGTCTTCATCGATGGCGACATCACCGCCAGCGGCGGCGCGATTATAGCGCTCGAAGCCGCGCTGCGCGCCTCGCCCGAGGCATACGCCGCTGCGGCGCTTCCCGCGGCCGGACGCAGCCGGCGCAGTTGGGCGACGCTGCTTCTCTCCAACAACTATTTGAGCGGCAATCTCTACGCCTTGTCCGGCGCGGCGCTCGCCGCCTTTCGCCAGCGGGCCTTGCGCCTGCCTTTTGGCGCTAAAGGCGAGGATGGAATCATCACCTATCTGATGCTGACGGACATGGAGGGCGGGACGGATGACACTCATCGCCATCGCATCGTCATCGCGGAAGATGCAACCTTCGAATTCGACTCGCTACAGGCGAACTGGCGCGACCTTCATCTCTATCGGCGCCGCCTGCGCCGCTATTCAGAACGCCATTTTCAAAAACAGGTGCTTTACCGCCTGCTCAAGGAGCAAGGCGTCAGGGTCATGCCGGAAACGATCTACGACATCTATACGAAAGAGGCGCTGGCGACCCTGCGCCCGCGCCTCGATCCGGTGAATTACTGGTTTGACGCCGCGACGCTCAAGCGCCTGCGCGAAAAGCGGCGGCTCCCGGCCGCCGCACTTTAGGCGCCTTTTTCAACCTGCGTGAATTCGAGCTCCACCGGCGTCGCACGGCCAAAGATGGAGACCGCGACTTTGACGCGCTCGGAAATCTCATCGACTTCCTCGACAACGCCGGAGAAGGAGGCGAACGGTCCGTCCGTAACGCGCACGGTCTCGCCGATATCGAAGGTGATGGTCGAGCGCGGACGGGTTTCGCCTTCCTCGATGACGCCGCGGATACGGTCCACTTCCTTTTGCGGCACCGGCATCGGCTTGTTGCCGGAGCCGAGAAAGCCGGTCACTTTCGGCGTCTCTTTGATAAGGTGATAGGTCTCGTCATTGAGCGTCATCTTGACGAGCACATAGCCCGGAAAGAAGCGGCGCTCCGTATTGATCTTCCGGCCGCGGCGCACTTCGGTGACTTCTTCGGTCGGCACGAAAACTTCCTCGATGAAGTGATCGAGGCCTTTTTCCTTTGCAGACGTCTGAATTGATTCCGCGACTTTCTTTTCGAAATTCGAATATGCGTGAACGATGTACCAGTTGCTCGCCATGGCGGTTTTCCGTCCGTTGATTTGTTAGTTGTTGGCGCCGACGCAATCGATGGGCAGAACATTGCAGACAGCAAAGCGAAGCCCCTGATCCACGCCGAAGAAAAAGAGCGCCATGATCGCGACCATGATCAACACCATGACCGTCGAAACCAGCGTCTCGTTGCGCGAGGTCCAGGTGACCTTCGCGGCTTCGTTGCGCACTTGCTGAATGAATTCGAGCGGGCTGGTGCGCTTTTTCTTTTTGACCTCGGCCGCCTTGCCTTCGATGACGTCAGGGCCGCCGGCCGGTTTCTTCTTTTTCGCCATATCTCGCCGCCTCATTTCACAGGCTTGATGGGTTTCGCCTCGCCTTTCCTCCGGACACAGCTTCTCGTGCGCGGGTCCCGCGCTTTTTAATCTCCAGAGGATTTCGGAAGACGCCGCCCTAGGTAAACCTTTTCGCGGGCCCGTCAAGGAGGCAGGCGCAATCAGGGCCCAAAATCAGTCCCTCATGGCCTCCGCATCGAGCTCCATCAGGGCCTCCCATGAGCGGGCATAAGGGTTTTCGGCCTCGAGCGTGCCCTCGAACCAGGGCTGGCCGCCCGGCGTGCCCGCAAGGGCGTAATTCGACAGGATAATCCCCGGAAACGCTTCGGCGAGGGCCTTGTTGATCTCGTAATTCACCCGGCCGCCACGCTCGCCCCAGATGAACTCCCGATATTCCTCCTCGGTCATGTGATAGTCGCGCTTGCCGTCCGGGGTGCGCGTCCAGGGGCGGGTGAAATGCGGGCCGCCTTCATAGGCGCCGATGAGTTTCACGCCATATTGCGCGCCCTCGCGCTGTGCGCCCCTGAACAGCTTCAGGACATTGGCGCGCGTGCCGAGATGGCGTTCGGAGCCATTGAGAAAATGATCCTCCAGCGCCGCAAGATTGCTCGGATCGACGCCACTGGACTCGACGCCTTCATTATACCCCCAATAGGACGCCACGGAGACGCCGAACTCCGGCGCATGATCCGCCCAGACTTCGCCCTTTTTCTCCATATAGGCTTTGGCGCCTTTAAGCGCCGCGCCGGTAAGCTGCACATAAGCCGCCTGCCCCTCGATCACATAGATGATGTCCTGCTCGCGGCCCGCGCGGGCGAGCGCCGCGTCGATGGCTAGTTTCAACCGCGCAATCAGCGCGCCATAGGCGCCGCGCGAGCCCACCTCAAATCCGAGATAGTCATTAAGCCCCTCGCCCATGCGCTCGGCGTATTTCGTGGTCAGGAAATAATGCCCGGCCCAGTTCCAGACTTCATTGGCGATCGAAACATAAAGCGGGCGGTCCTCCGGATAGCCGCTGGCGATCAACGCCGCCACAAAGGCGTCGCCATAATCGTCCCAGGCCTTGCTTTCGATGACCTGCGGCGCGACATCGCCTGCCGCTTCGCCAAAGCGATGCGCCCAGATGTCCCGGCGGTCGTCATCAGGCCGGAAATCGAAAAAAGGCTCCGGCGCGCCGAGCGTCATGGGCGCCTGGAACCAGACCTGATTGTCCGCCTCAACGCCGAGCCGGAACGCCGCCTCAATAGGCATGCCCTGCATCGGGTTGGAAAACTTGGCCCATGGCTCGCCGGTGGCGTTGCCCCAGTCCGTCGCCGCCCAATAGGGCGCGGACATCGGCGTCAGATCGTCGACGGAACGGATCACCGCCGCATTGGCCGACTGAAGATCCATGGTGCGCACGATGTCGTATTTGGAAACGGCCTCGATGAATTTCGGATTATAGATCTTTCCGGCCTTGAACGCCTCTTCGTTCTCGGCGCGGTAAAGATGCAATGACTTCAACGGACCGTTCAGACGGCGCAACTGAAGTCGCGAATGATCCGGCGTTCTGCCGCGCTTGAAGTCGCGCGTGAAGACGATGCTGTTTTTCGTTTCCGGCCATTGCATTTCGCGGGACAGAAACTCGATCATGAAATCGGCGTCGCCTTCCCATTCCAGCACCCATTCGCCGTCCCAGTGAAGCCGCATTTCGGAAGAGTTGCCGGGAAAATAGATGCCGCCGCGCAGCCAGGCGCCGTCAGGCAGATGGGTGGGCAGCATGGTCTCCGGATCGATGACGCCCGCCGCCATCAGATCTTTCGTCCCCATGTTTCCCGTATCCCACGGAATGCCGCCGCCATGGATGAGATCGATGAAAGGCTCTTCAATATTGAAGGTCGCAGGGAACCATGGCCCCACCTGCATCAAAGGCGGCTGGGGCTCGGCTTTTTCCGCGGGCGCGGACGACGCAGATGTGCGGACCAGCGGCGCCTCTCCATCGGCCGCCTCTGCGCCATTAGCGATCTTCGGCTCGGCAGCGGTGGAGTCGCCTCCCGCGCCGCACGCACTCACGGCCACGGCGAGCAAAGCGGCGGCGAATACTCTCAGACTGCGCAACATGGGCGACCCTCCGGCGTGTTTCTTATGCGGTTATCCTTAGCAAGGATTGCGCCCCGGCGGCAAAGAACCGGGCGTTAACGATACAACATCTGGAGGAAAAACTGGCAGGGGCGGAGGGACTCGAACCCCCGGCCCTCGGTTTTGGAGACCGATGCTCTACCAACTGAGCTACACCCCTAGGCCAGCCCCTTGCATTAAGGCCGGTGCGCAGCGCTTTCAATAGGCATTTGAGCTTTTTCAGCCGTCGAGCCAGTCAAGAACGGCGTCAGCGGCCATTTCCGCCGCCGGGCGCGTTCCTCCGGTCCAGCCGCGCACGATCTCCGGCAGGGCGGAAAGCTGGGCCTCGCGCGCCGGTCCGCCCTTTAAAAGCCCGATCAGGGCCGGGGCCATCAGCTCCGCCCGGCAGCGCCGCTGCAGGAATTCCGGGATCACCTCGCGGTCCGCCGCAATATTGGCGAGGGCCGCATAGCGGATGGTGAAGATCGCCCGCACCCACATCTCGGTCAGGAAATCGAGCTTGTAGGCGATGACCATGGGCGTGCCCATGATCGCAAGTTCTGCGGCGGCCGTGCCCGAAGCGGCGAGCGCGGCGTCCGCGGCCGCGAAGGCGTCGAGACGGTCTTCGCCCTCCACGATTACCGGCGCACCCGGCCAGCCCGCGAGATAGTCCGGCAGATCTTTCGCCACCGACGGCGCGGCCGGAACAACGATACGCAGATCAGGAACCGCCTCCGCGGCGCGCTGCACCGTTTCCCGGAAAGGAGCGCCAAGGTGTGCGAGTTCGCTCGCCCTACTGCCGGGCAGGACGGCAAGCAAGGGCCCCTCGCTCAATCCGAATTTACGGCGAAACGCCGCGCGGTCAATTTTGCGATCGCGGGCCGCCTGAAAACCGGGATGACCCACAAAGCGCGCTCTCGCCCCGGCTTTTTCGAAATAAGGCGTCTCGAAATCGAAAAGACACATGACGCCGTCAAACAGCCGCGCCGCCTTTTCCGCGCGCTTCGGCCGCGAGGCCCAGACCTGCGGCGCCACATATTTAAAGCGTTTGACCTCCGGCGCCTTGCGTTCGAATTTTTCAGCAGCAATGCGCGCAAATGACCAGCTATCGATAAAGATGGCGCCCGTTGGCTTTTCTTCGGCAGCGAGTTCGGCCAGCGCGTCCGCCGCTTTTAACGCGCGCGGTAAAAGGCTTAGCGCAGCAACAGGTCCCAGAACCGAAAAAGGCGCGATGTCGAAAAGACTTTTCAGCCCTTGCTTTTCCATAAGCGCGCCGCCGCAGCCGATAAACTCCACATCCGGCCGCTTCTCCCGCAGCGCCTTCATCAGCGCCGCACCCAACGCATCCGCCGACGCCTCCAGGGCGCAAAGAAGAATTTTCATGGCGCTTTCCCCTAGAGCCCGACCCAGCACCTGCCAAAGCTCTGCAAAGTCGGGTTGTCAGACGTTCGCCAGCCGGGAAACGATGCGTCTCGGGCTCTAAAATAAAAGAACAAGAGCCTGGCGCCGCATCGTGCTATGGCTGGCTGACGTCTGATCATTTTGACTTTAGCTCCTTTGCAGGATTTTTGATCAGGCTCTTAGCGGGGCGCGATTTCCTGCGCCGTAAATCCGTAGACGAACAATCCCTTGTCATCGGCAAGCGCCGCGACCTCGTCCACATCGATGATAAGCGCTACGCCCGACTCGATCGCAACGCCGGCGAGGCCCGCTTGCGCCGCGCGGCGAATGGTTTCGGTCCCGATGACAGGCAGATCGATGCGCAATTCCTGTCCGGGCTTGGGGCGCTTTACAAGAACGCCGCCGCGCGCGATCCCATTCTGGAGGTTCGCGCACCGGTCAAGCATCGCATCCGTGCCTTCGGCCGCCTCAATCGCGAGGACGAGACCGTTGGCAACGACCGCGCCCTGCCCCACGTCAAAAGGACCAAGCGCATGAACCAGTTCCGCCGCCTTGCGCATGTCGTCGAAATTGGCGTCCGAGGGCGTATAGGCGCCGAACGCGCCGGCGCGCGCCGTCAGTTCCTGCACAGCCTCCTCAACGCCGATGACGATCATGCCTTCGGATTCAAGCGTTTCCACGAGCACCGACAAGATCGCGCCGTCGCCCCGCGCAGCAGCGGCGACGATCTTCGGCAGGAGCGCCGCACCGCGCCAATCCGCTTTCAGAGCCGAAAAATCCGGACGCTGAACAATCCCCGCAAAGACGGCGGCGTCGCAATTTTCCTGTTTCAGGATGCGGATGATCTTGCCCGCCTCGCCGATGGCGCAATCGTCGCCAGGCGCGTCGGCCAGCGAAGGGTCAGCCGCCCCTCGCAGCCGGATCACATGATGGTCGGCGCCCTGGGCCGCACAGGCCGCAGCAATGCGAACCGGCAAGGCGCCGCCGCCGGCAATCACGCCGAGCTTTTTCCAGCGTGCCATCAGTCCTCGCGCGCCGCCGTCATCAACGACCGGGCCTTGCCTGAATCGATAAATTCGAGCACGCAGGCCACTTCCGGACTGGCGCTGTATTTTTCCCGCACCGCTTCAAGGCGATCCTTGAAAACGCCTTCGCCGGAAAAAAGCATGCGATAGGCGGCGCGCAGATCGTGAATCGCCGCACGCGAAAAACCGCGGCGCTTGAGCCCCACCACATTGAGCCCCACAAGGCGCGCATGATTTCCCACGGCCGATGCGAACGGAATGATGTCGCTTGTCACTGCGGCGCAGCCGCCGACGAAGGCGTGATCGCCAATGCGGCAATGCTGATGAATAGCGCACATGCCGCCAAGAAAAGCCTGATCGCCGATGTGAACATGTCCGCCGACGGCGGCTCCGTTGGCGAGGATGACCTTGTCTCCGACGCGGCAGTCATGGGCGATATGAGAGCCCACCATGAAGAACCCGCCATCGCCGACGCGGGTCAATGCGCCGCCCGCGATGGTGCCGCGATGCATGGTGACATGCTCGCGAATAATATTGCCGGCGCCGATGACGAGGCGGGCGCCGTCGCCATTGCAGCCGAGATGTTGCGGCGGCTCGCCAAGCACGCAGAAAGAATAGACTTGCGTCCGCGCCCCGATCTCGGTCTCGCCGTCAATCACCACATGGCTTTTAAGAACCACACCGTCATGGATCCGCACGTCAGGCCCGACGCGGCAATAAGGGCCGATCTCTGCGTCGCCGATTTCGGCGCCGTCCTCGATTATGGCTGTCGGATGAACCTTCATGAACGCAACACTTAAAGCGGCTGGGAAAGCATGGCGGAGAACTGAGCTTCGGCGACTTTCTTGTCGTCAACCGTTGCGACGCCCTCGAACCGCCAGACCGGCGGCCGTCGCTGAACCGTCCTGACGGCGATCCGCAATTGATCGCCTGGCACGACAGGACGGCGGAAGCGCGCCTTGTCGACCCCCATGAAAAGAACGATCTTTCCTTCGGTGTCGAGATTTTCCGTATACGACGTATAGGCCGCGGCGGTCTGCGCCATGGCTTCGATCATGAAAACGCCGGGCAAAACCGGCTTTTCGGGAAAGTGTCCCTGAAAAATCTGGTCGCCATAGGAGACATTCTTGATACCCACAGCGCCTTCGCCCGGGACAATGTCCACCAGCCGGTCCACGAGAAGGATCGGATATCGATGCGGCAGGATCCGCATGATGTCGTCAATTTCAAGGACCGTTTTTCCGGGTTCGACTTTGGACATGTGGCTATCCGTTCCTTTTTTTCGCCATTTTCGCCAGCGCCGCAGTTTCGCGCAACCATTCCTTGACCGGACGGGCCGGCCGCCCGCCCCATGTCTCCCCGGCCGGCACGTCGCGCATATGCCCTGACCCGGCGGCCAGCATGGCGCCCGGACCAATGGTTAAATGGTCTGCAAGCCCCACTTGCCCGCCCATCATGACGCCATCGCCGATGACGCAACTGCCTGAGATTCCACATTGAGCGGCAATCACGCAATTGCGCCCGAGGCGCACGTTGTGGCCGATTTGCACAAGATTGTCGATCTTGGCGCCGTCCCCGATAATGGTGTCTTCAAGCGCCCCGCGATCGATGGTCGTGTTTGCGCCGATTTCCACGTCGTTTCCGATCACCACGCGCCCGAGTTGCGGAACCTTGACGAGCCCTTCAGGGCCCGGAACAAAGCCGAAGCCGGACTGGCCGATCCGCGCCCCGGGCAGGACCCTCACATTGGCGCCGATCAGCGCATGGGTAATCGTGACGTCATGGCCAATCATGGCGCCGGCGCGAATGACGACGCCGGGACCGATATAAGCGCCGGGGCCTATTTCCGCGTCATTTGCGATTTCGGCCGTCGCCGCAATATGAGCGGCATCATGCACGCCGGGAGGCCGCACCGTCGCTTCCTGCGTAGAGGTCTGCGAGCGATGAAGCCGTGCGCCCAACAAGGCAAAGGCGAGCCGCGGTTGACGAACCACAGCAACTGCGCCCGCATGATGCGGCGCCGCGCCCTCGCCATCCTCGGGGATGAAACACAGCCCGAACGCCTTGTCGGCCAACGCAGCCATGGCGCCCGTCTTTTCGCAATAAACTATTGCGCCCTGTTCGGCCGCGCCAAGCGCTGCGACGTGGCTTAAGAACGCCTTTGGATCGCCGTGAATGAGCCGCGCGCCGGCGATGGCGACGGCGTCCGCCACGCTAAGGGGCTCAGTTGTTTCAAAAAAGCGACTGTCCGGCATGAAGCGTCACTCCTGAAATACGAAACGGCCGACGCATAAGGCCGGCCGTTCCGTTCAAATTATCGAAGCGCAACTTACTTCCTGTTGGCGGCGGCCTTCGCCTGCGCTTCCTGAATCTGTTTTTCGATCTCGGCGAGAGAAACTTTCTCCACCTCAACCGTCGACATTTTCTTGTCGAGCGCAGCAATGACTTCCTGCGTGACGTCAGTTTCCGGCGCGGCGTACATGACCGCCGAACGGTCAAGAAGAATGGTGGCGCCGCGTTTTTCGACGATATCTTTCAGGATCGGCTGGCTTTCCACCAGGATTTTCGCCTGCGCCTGCTGGACGGCGGCGGAGAAAGCCTGTTCCATGATCTGAACGCGCTGCGGCAAGCCATATTGATACCGGCCGGCCAGCTCCTGTTCTTTCTGCTTGCGCACCTCGTCAGACATGAGCGAGGCGTTTTTCTGAAAGCTCTCGATATCTTTCTTGAGCTTGTCCGCTTCCGCTTCGAGCTCTTTCTCGACATTTTTCTTCACGTCCTCAGCCTGGCTCGGGATGGTCTTGCCGGCCTTGGTCTGAGAAACGATTTTTGCGCGGTCGACGATCAGAATGACCGGCGCTTTGCCGTTATTCTGCGCTTCAGCGCCATTGACGAGCGCACCGCCCGCGAGACCCGCTACAGCGAGCATGATCGCACCGGCGACCGCAAAAAGTTTATTCTTCATCTTACACCTCTACCTAAAAGTTGGTCCCCGCGCTGAAACGGAACCCCTCCGTCTGGTCATATTCTTCTTTGCGGATGATTTTGGCGAAATCAAAGCGAACCGGCCCAAAAGGCGAATCCCAGCTCACCGACACGCCCGCCGTCACTCTGAGCGCCAGATCATCCTGAATCGGCGCCAGATCACCAATACCATCCCCGTCAGTATCGACAAAATAACCCGGATTGTTGTTCAGGGCCTTGGTTGATTCATCCACCAATCCGACCGTGCCAAAATCACTGAACAACGACGCCCGAATGCCATACTGGTCAGGCAATGGCAATGGCAGGAGAATTTCCGCCGTGCCAA
Organism: Parvularcula sp.; assembly: GCA_002704915.1. GTDB lineage: Bacteria > Pseudomonadota > Alphaproteobacteria > Caulobacterales > Parvularculaceae > Hyphococcus. The sequence goes on along the minus strand of PAIP01000054.1, from coordinate 10,131 downwards.
TGGCGTAGGCCTTCGCTCCGATCGCCTGTCCGACAATGTTGCCGCCATTATCCACCCGCGGCGTAACGCCGAGCAAATCGCCCGTGGTGGGATCGATGATCGGGGAGCCGGACAAATATCGCGGCCCGACGCCCGCCACCTCGAAACCGCGGAAGGTGGACGCCCCCTCAAAGAAGCGGTCGGACAAACGAACATTATCCCCGCTCCAGCCATCAATATATCCAACGCGGCCTTTAAGGGATCCGATGAAATCTCCGATAATCGGGTGATACCAGGCGCCGTTCAGCTCTGTCTGGTAATAATTCACGTCGCCGCCCAGGCCAGCCACGCCGACGCTCGCGCTGCCGCGCCAGCCGCGCCGCGGCGTGATGGGATCGTCGCGGGTGTCAAAGCTGAGACTGAAGCCCACAAGCGAAGTCACGAAGTCGCCGCGCGATTCGCAAGTCGGCGTCAGAGACTGGATAACGAAATCACAAAGATTCGCCGTAACATTGTTTCCTGGCACCCCATTGAATGAGCCCGGAACGATATTCTCCGCCATGGCTCCGGGCGCGAGAACGGACAGCGGATCAGCGGGATCCGCCACGAACTGGGTGTTCAACGTGTCGATCTTCACACTATCGCGGGTCAGGAGATAATTGATCCCGCCCCGGCCATATTCGGACACCTGGAAGCCGGCATTGAGACCGAAACCGATCCGGTTCCGGATAAAGCCCGACTCCCTGAAGTTCGTACGCTGATTGAAAATCGAGCCGCCGGCCGCAAGGTTGCGGTCGAGGAAATAAGGCTGGGTGAAGCGAAGATCGACTTGACGCGTGCGCGAAGACGCCTGCACGCGGAACCGCAAATATTGCCCGCGGCCGAGAAGATTGCGCTCTTCCACCGAGACATCGACAATGAAGTTCTCCGTCGACGAAATACCGACGCCGAGGCTGAGCGAGCCGGTGGATTGCTCCTCCACCATGACGTCAAGTTCGGTACGGTCCGGCGCCGAACCCGGCTTTTCCTCGATGCTGACTTCCTTGAAATATCCGAGCGACCGAACGCGCGCCCTTGAGCGATCAACGAGGACACGGTTGAAGGCGTCGCCTTCAGCCAGACGGATCTCGCGGCGAATGATCTTGTCGAGCGTGCGGGTGTTTCCCTTGATGTTGATGCGGTCGACATAGACGCGCGGCCCTTCATTCACCTCGAAAATAAGATCGATGGTGTTGGAGTCCTCATGGCGAATGAGACGCTGATTGACGTCCACAAAAGCGTAGCCCGCCGTGCCGGTGGCGAAGGTGATCGATTCAACCGCCTTTTCGACCCGTTCTGAGTCGAAGGTGTCGCCTTCCCTGATAGGAACAAAATTCCGAAGCGCTTCAGCGTTGAGTTTCGCCAGCGTGGTTTTTACGCGAACATCGCCGATGGTGTATTTCGGCCCCTCATCAACGGTGAAGGTGATGAAGAAGTCCTTGCGGTCCGGCGTCAATTCGGCGACGGCGGAGACAACCTGGAAGTCGGCATAACCGTTTTTACCGTAATGCTCGCGCAATAGCTGGCGCTCATATTCGAGACGGTCAGGATCGTAATTGTCGTAGCTTGTGAAAAACCGCCACCAGCGGCTTTCCTTGGTCAGGATCACGCCGCGAAGCTCGTTATCCGTGAAGATATCGTTGCCGATGAAATTGACCTTCGCGATGCCGGTCTTCGGCCCTTCGTCGATTTCATAAATGACGTCGATGCGGTTCTGCTCGAGCGGCTTCACCTTCGGCGTCACGATGGTCGCAAAGCGACCCTTGGCGCGATAAAGCTCGATTATCTTCTGAACGTCGGACTGCACTTTCGCGCGCGTATAGACTGTGCGCGGCGCCAGTTGCAGCTCCGGTTCAAGCTTGTCGTCCTTGATGCGCCGGTTGCCCTCATAGATCACCTGGTTGACGATCGGATTTTCGTCCACGGTGATAAGCAGCGTGTTGTCCGGCCGCATTTCCAGTTTGACGTCGGAGAAGAGACCCGTCCGGAAAAGCGTCTTCAGCGAGAGATCGAGAAGCTCCTGATCCGCCGGCATGCCTGGCTGCAAGGGGAGATAAGAGCCAACGGTCTCCGCCTCGATGCGCTGATTGCCGGTAACCACCACGCCCTGAATGATCGGCGCCGGCGTCGGCCGGAACAATTCTTCCGCTGTCAGGCCTGGCGTTGTCTGCCCCTGCTGTGGCTGGGCCGCCGCCTCTTGCGCGCTCGCGGCGCCAATGCAGACGAGAACGGCCGCTCCCAGTCCTGCAAATGCGCGCCCCACAATAGCGCGAATGTCGCCCCCCGACTTGTACAAACTCATGCCGCCGCCCTAGCTGATGGATGAAAGGAGATTATTGATATCGTTCCAGGTCACAAAAATCATGAGCGACGCCAGCAGGACGATGCCCAAACGAAAGCCGATCGCCTGCGCCCGAGCCCCCAAGGGACGCCCGGCAACGGCTTCATATGCGTAATACATCAGATGGCCGCCGTCGAGAACCGGCACAGGCAAGAGATTCAGGAATCCGATGGAAACCGACACAACCGCAGAGAGAAAAATGAAGTCGATAAGGCTCGAACGAAGCTTGAACAGAAAGCCCGGCGGTTCGCGATAAGACGAATCATCGAAACCGGACATCACCGACTGCCCGGCATATTGCGCCATTTTAATGGGCCCGCCGAGCTGACTCGCATCTTCCTTGCCGAGCACGATCTTGCCGATATAGCGAACAGTGAGCGCTAATATCCTGCCAAGCTCGCCGAATCCTGCAGCGACGGCTTCAACCGGACCATATTTGCGAAAGCTGTAATATTCCTGCGAAGGCGGCGCGATGCCAAGCTGCCAACGCTCGATCTTGTTGCCGTAACGGTCCGTATCCTCGATGCGCCGCGGACTGGCGACGATGCTCACTGTCTCGCCGCCGCGGTCCACCTCAAAACGCATCTCGCCGCCGCCGCTCACCAGAACCGCATCATAAAGGTCGCCGAATTTTTCAATACGCTGCCCGTTGGCGGAAACGATTCGGTCGCCCGCCTCAAAGCCCGCCATCGCGGCCGGACTTTCTTCCGCGACCCCGCCGACAACGGGTTCGATCATGCCGCGGCCGAGCGTCATGAAGAGCACGGTGAAAATTGCAACCGCGAGAACGAAATTGGCGAGAGGTCCGGCCGCGACTACGGCGGCGCGCGCCCAGACCGGCTTGAAGTGGAAACAGACCTTGCGTTCTTCCGCGCTCATGCCGCCGGCGATTTCATCCGCCTCGCGCGGCCCGGGAAATTGAGTCGTCGCCGGCCGTTGCGCCGCTTCCGCCGGTCCCTGAGATGCGGCGTTCAGATCGCCGAAAAACTTTACATATCCGCCAAGCGGCAATGAGGAGATGCGCCACTCCGTGCCCTTGCGGTCCACCCATTTCAGAATCGGTTTGCCGAAACCGATGGAGAACACGTCCACCTTGACGCCAAGAAGCCGCGCCACGGAGAAATGTCCGTATTCATGAAAGAAAACGATGATCATCAGCAATACCGCAAAAGCGATGATCGAGATCGGCAGGATAAGAAATGTTTCCAGCATGGTCTGTCAGGCGGCGCCTTGTCTCATAACTTCATTCGTCACGCCGCCGCACGGGCGGCGACGCATTCTTCCGCCATGGCGCGCGCCCTTGCGTCCGCGTCCATGGCTTCCTCCAGCGTGGACAGTCGCGCTGGCGTGTTGAGGCGCCCGGATTGTTCCAGTACCTGCTCGGAAATTGCGGCGATATCAAGAAATTTGATCCCGCCATCCAGAAAAGCCGCCACGGCCACCTCATTGGCGGCGTTGAGGACCGCCGGCATGATCCCGCCCGCCGAGATCGCCTCCCGCGCGAGATGAAGCGCCGGAAACCTTATTAAATCAGGGTCTTCGAACGTCAATCTGGCCACTTTGGCGAAGTCAAGCTGAGCGCTCGGGCTTGAGGTGCGCTTCGGCCAGGCGAGCGTGGTGGCGATGGGCGTTCTCATATCCGGCGTGCCAAGCTGCGCCAGCACCGAGCCGTCGCAATACTCCACCATGGAATGAATCACCGATTGCGGGTGAACGAGAATTTCAATTTTTTCATGGTCGACCGGGAAGATGTGCGAAGCCTCGATGAGTTCGAGGCCCTTGTTCATCATGGTTGCGGAATCGACGGAAATCTTGGCGCCCATGGACCAGTTGGGATGCGCCACCGCCTGCGCCGGCGTCGCCTCGCTCATGGCCTCGCGCGTCCAGGTGCGGAAAGGCCCGCCCGATGCGGTGAGGATCAATCGTGACACGCGCTCGGGCTGGTCGAAATCGAAGACCTGAAAAATCGCATTATGTTCGGAGTCGACGGGGAGCAGCGCGCCGCCGCCTTCCCGAATTGCCTTGGTCACAACATCGCCCGCGCAGACCAGACATTCCTTGTTGGCGAGCGCGATATCGGCGCCGCGCAAGGCGGCTTTCAAGGTCGGTCTCAATCCCGCGGCGCCGACAATCGCCGCCATCACCCAGTCGGCGTCGCGCGAGGCGGCTTCTTCAACCGCGGCTTCGCCGGCGCCGGTTTCGATGCCTGTGCCCGCAAGCGCCGAAGCGAGTTCGTCGCCCATGCTCTCATCAGCGACCGCGACGAATTTCGGTTTGAACTTCTTCGCCTGCTCCGCAAGCTTTTCCACATTGCGGTTGGCGGTGAGCGCTTCGATTTCAAAATCGGTTTCGCCGAGCTCGCCCGCATGGTCGAGCACGCTTAAGGTCGACTCGCCGATGGAGCCGGTCGACCCCAGAATCGTAATGCGCCGCCGGGCCCCGGCCCTTCGCGTTTCCGTCATCCCCTTGATCACCCCTGAATCCTTTCCCCCAGCATATAGAGGAGAACGCCTGCCGTCATCGCTGAAGTGGCGAAAATCATGCCGTCGAGCCGGTCCAGGGCCCCGCCATGGCCCGGAATGAAGCCCGAAATGTCTTTCAGGCCGAAATGACGCTTGATTCCGGACTCAAACAGGTCGCCGAGCACGGAAGCAGCGCCGAGAACCCCGCCGATCGAGGCATAGATCAGCGCCGCAGCAGGCCCATAAGCCCAGGCCCCGAAGACCGCGCCAACGATGCAGCCGCCCAGAACCCCGCCGCCGATCCCCGCCCAGGTTTTCGACGGCGACAGCGCATAGCTGACCTTCGGCCCGCCAATGAACTTGCCGAACAGAAAGGCGCCCGAATCCGCTGCCCAGACAACGCCATAGAGAAGAAATGACAGCGCCCGTCCCGATGGCGCATCGAGACGCAGCCAGATGAGGGCAATGCAGGGAATGATGATGTAAAAGGCGGCGAAGCCGCTCCAGACGCCAATGCCGCTATGGCGCTTGGCGAACCATGCGCTGACAAGACCGCCCGCCGCTGCGCAAAACAGCGCCGCGTCATATTGGTCCGCGGCCGCGAAATACATCGCCGCCGCCGAGGCGACGACCATCGCGTAAAACGCATGACTGAAAGATCGCCGCTCCACCATACGCGACCATTCGAAGGCCATAATAACGGCCGCAAAAGCAATCATCGCCGCAAAGGCCGCGCCGCCCTGATATACAATGGCGATCACCAGCGGCATGAGGATCGCCGCCGACAAGACGCGCTTGGTGAGCGCCCCCGCGGAAGGCGGTCTTGCAGCGTCAAGCTTGTCGACGGAGGGAGACATGGGGCCGGTTGTCAATTGCCGCCGACGCCGCCATAGCGGCGTTCGCGGCGGTAATATTCTTCAATCGCGCCGGCGAAAACCTCTTTGCTGAAGTCCGGCCACAACACGTCGAGAAATACATATTCCGCATAGGCCGCCTGCCACAGGAGGTAGTTGGAAATACGTTTTTCACCGCTCGTTCGGATGACAAGATCCGGGTCCGGACAATCCTTGGTGTCAAGAAAAGTTTCGAAGGTTTTTTCCGTTATGTCTTCGGGCTTCAGGGCGCCGGACGCGGCTGTTTTCGCCGCGGCGCGCGCCGCGCGAACGATCTCGTCGCGCCCGCCATAGTTAAACGCAATTTGCAGCACAAAACTGGCGTTGTCTCGCGTCTCGCTTTCGGCGCGATGGACAAGCGCCTTCAGATCCATGGAAAGATTGTCGCGATCGCCGATTATAACGACCTTACAGCCTTCTCGTTTCAGTTTGGGCAGGTCGTCGACGATGAACTGGCGTAAAAGCCCCATGAGATCGCGCACTTCCCCGGCAGGCCGGCGCCAGTTTTCCGTCGAGAAAGAATAAAGCGTCAGATATTGCAGGCCGAGATCGCGGGCGGCCTCAACCGCGCGGCGGGCGGCTTCGACGCCGGCCTTGTGGCCTTCGGTGCGAGCAAGCCCCCTCGCCTTCGCCCAGCGGCCATTGCCGTCCATGATGATGGCCACATGTTTGGGCGCGGGAACGCCGCCATCCTCGACGGGCCCGGCGGACGGCGCAGGCGCGGCGCTCACAGAAATGCTCCGTTCACGCTGATCGTCGATATTATATGATGACGGTCTTTACCCAATGTCCTTTTCCCGTTACTGCGGCGCCGTCGCCTCAGACCTGCATGATTTCCGCTTCTTTGGTCTCGTAAGCCTCGTCGACCTTTTTGACCATTTCGTCGGTCAGCTTCTGCACTTCTTCCGAAAGCTTCTTCTGCTCGTCTTCGCCGCCTTCGGCTTTCTTCACCGCTTCCATGCCTTCGCGGCGCACATTGCGGATGGCGACCTTGGCCTGCTCAGCATATTTCGCCGCCACCTTGGCGAGTTCCTTCCTGCGTTCCTCCGTCAGCGGAGGAATGGGAATGCGCACATTCTGGCCGTCAACGACCGGATTGACGCCGATGCCCGCCTCGCGAATGGCTTTTTCAACCGCGCCGACAAGCGACTTGTCCCAGACATTGATGGTGATCATGCGCGGCTCCGGCACGGAGATGGTGCCAACCTGGGTCATGGGCATTTTCGAGCCATAGGCGTCGACGTCGATAGGCTCCACAAGCTGGGCGTTGGCCCGGCCGGTGCGGAGGCCGGAAAATTCCGATTTCAGCGAGGCGAGCGCGCCTTCCATACGTTTGCGCAGCTCTTTGATATCCGCCATGTCGTCCTGCTCCTGTTATTCTTATCAACTGATTTTACGTTGAAATCTTGTTTCTGTCTTGTCCGGATCAAGGCTTCTCGTCGCTGATCACAGTAGAGGCGCCCTCTCCTGTCAGCGCTCCGACGATCCCGCCGCGCTCGCCGATGGGGAAGACGACGATGGGAATCCCGCTCTCCCGGGTCAGGGAGATCGCCGCCTGGTCCATCACCTTCAGATCGCGCATCAGGACTTCGTGATAGCTCAGATGTTCGAATCGTTCGGCCTCCGGGTCCTTTTTGGGATCGGCGGAGTAAACGCCGTCGACCTGCGTGCCTTTCAAAAGCGCGTCGCAGCCCATTTCGGCCGCGCGCAGCGCAGCGGCCGTGTCGGTCGTAAAAAACGGATTGCCGGTGCCGGCGGCGAAAATAACGATCCGCCCCTTTTCCATGTGGCGCAAGGCGCGGCGGCGAATATAGGGCTCGCAGATCGCCGTCATCTCAATGGCGGACAAAACGCGGGTGTACTGGCCGATTCTTTCCAGCGCGTTCTGTACGGCGAGCGCGTTCATGACCGTCGCCAGCATGCCCATATAATCGGCGCTCGCACGCTCCATGCCCTGCGCCGCGCTGGACACGCCCCGGAAAATGTTGCCGCCGCCGATCACAAGGCACATTTCGACGCCGAGTTCTTTCGCCTCTTTCACCTCCGAGGCGATGCGCTTCACGGTCTCGTTGTCGATGCCGTACAGACCTTTGCCCATCAGCGCCTCGCCGCTGATCTTCAGGAGGACGCGCCGGTAGCGCAGCGGTTTGTCCGACGTCGCTTCGGCTGAAGGCTGAGACATGGGTGCTGGTTCCTCTACTCTGACCGCCGGGAAAAGACGCGGCCACCCTAAGCCCGGTTGGCGGCGATTGGCAGCCCCTAAAAGACCGCTTATTCTCAGTAAAAACGCCGCGGAGGGTCTTATCCCCCGCGGCGCTTTTGAAGCTTTTGCGCGCGGGCGTCAAACAGGCCCGCATGAGCGTTAGTCTTCGTCGTCGCTCTTCTCAACGCCTTCGCCCAGTTCGAGGCGGACAAAACCCGCCAGCTCGACCGGCGCGCCAACATCCTTGGCGGCGTTTTCGATGATCTTGCCCACCTTGGTCTCGCCGTCGATGACGAAGATCTGCTCCAGCAGGACCGATTCTTCGTAGAATTTCCGGAGGCGGCCTTCGACCATCTTCTCGATAATGTTTTCCGGCTTGCCGGAAGAGCGCGCCTGGTCGGCGAGGACTTCCTTTTCCTTGTTGACGACATCCTGGTCGAGCTCGTCGACTTTCGCTGCGAGCGGACGGGCCGCCGCCACATGCATGGCGATCTGCTTGCCGAGCGCTTCGAGCTTGGCTTTGTCGCCAGACGATTTGAGACCGACGATGACGCCGATCTTGCCGGCGCCGTCCGTCACCGGACCATGCACGTAAGAGGCGATCACACCCTCATCGACAGTGAGACCGTCGGCGCGGCGCAGGCCGATATTCTCGCCGATCTGGCCGACCATCTCGGCAATATGCTCATCGACTGACTTGCCCGCGCCCGGATAGGTTTCCGCACGGAGCTTTTCGAGATCGCCGGCGACGCCGATCGCCGTGTTGGCGATGTCGCGCACCATCTTCTGGAACACATCGTTGCGCGCAACGAAGTCGGTTTCCGAATTGACCTCAACGACAACGCCCGTGGCGCCCGATGCATTGGGCTCGACGGCGACAGCGACGAGACCTTCGCTCGCCGTGCGGCCGGCTTTTTTCGCAGCTTTCGAAAGGCCTTTCTTGCGCAGCCAGTCAACGGCGGCGTCCATGTCGCCATTGGTTTCCTGCAAAGCGGTTTTGCAATCCATCATGCCGGCGCCGGTCATCTCGCGAAGTTGCTTCACGGTCGCAGCGGTAATGCCAGACATTGTCTTCTCCTTTACGTTTCAGTCGTCGCGCCTTTTCGGGCGCTTTAATCGGGTTTTGTGACCATAAGGCGACAGCCGGGCCCGGAAGATTTTCCGCGCCCGCGCATGCCCGCCTCGGTCGGCGAATGCGTCAGGCGCTGGCCGCTTCGGCCTGTTGCGCGTCGGATTTCGGTTCTTCTTCAGAAACCGCGGGCTCCGCCGGGGCTTCTTCCATCTCGCCAAGATCGACGCCCAGGGCCGCCTGGCCTTCGCCGATGCCGTCGAGCACCGCATCCGCAACGAGATTGCAGTAAAGCGAGATCGCGCGGGATGCGTCGTCATTGCCCGGGATCACGTAATCAATGTTGTCCGGATCGCAATTGGTGTCGACGATGGCGACGACCGGGATGCCGAGCTTTCTGGCTTCCTGGATCGCGATCGCTTCTTTCTTCACATCGATGACGAACATCAGGTCCGGCAGGCCGCCCATTTCGCGGATGCCGCCGAGAGACGCCTCGAGACGGTCGCGATCGCGGCCGAGCATCATCTGTTCTTTTTTCGTAAGGCCTGAGGCCGCGCCGCCGGCGAGACGCTCTTCCATGTCCTTCAGACGACGGATGGAGTTGGAAATCGTCTCCCAGTTGGTCAGCGTGCCGCCGAGCCAGCGCACATTCATGTAATATTGCGCACAGCGGCTCGCCGCTTCCGCGACTGGGCTCTGCGCCTGGCGCTTGGTGCCGACGAAGAGGACGCGGCCGCCGCCGGAGACGACGTCGCGCACCTTGACCAGCGCCTGGTGAAGCAGGGGCACGGTCTGCGACAGATCGAGGATGTGGATGCCGTTGCGTTCGCCGAAGATGTAGTTCTTCATCTTCGGGTTCCAACGATGGGTTTGGTGTCCGAAATGGACGCCAGCTTCAAGCAGCTGGCGCATGGAATATTCTGGCAGCGCCATTGGTAGTCTCCTTTAAGTTTTACCGCCGCGGCGCGCTGAAAATCCGGATGGCTCGAAAGCCGCCAGACACTTAAGGATCACGCCGCGTGTGAGATGGCGCGCGCTATACGCCCTCTTTCCCCAGGGCGCAAGGCGTTCAGGGGCGGAAAATGGCGGCGATTTAGCCCTTTCTCCCCCCGTTTACGGGGGGAGTGTCCCCGAAGGGGACGAGG
>PAIP01000053.1 GCA_002704915.1 Parvularcula sp. | reverse complement strand
GAACGACGGTTCCGGACAACGCCTCTCGCGCCTTGACTGCCTTGCAGTTTACGGCAGGTCCGGAGGTGGTGGATAACTATTCACCGGCGAGCCGGGGTTGGGGCAACGGGAAATCGCTTCGAAAGCCTTGTATTCTAAGGGGTCAGCAAATCGCTGACGCTGCAGCATGTCCAAAAATGTAACGTCGCGCGTTACATGGATGGCATGAAGCATTCGCGCTATGGGCATGTTTTTCCCGCTATGGGGGCGGTGTTTCGGGCTGGCAATTCTCCTCCCCCGCTTGCGGGGGAGACGGAGGGGGTAATCTTAGTTTGGCACGGCCCCCATCCCCGCCCGACTGGGGTCGGGCCGGTACTTCCCCCGTAAACGGGGGAAGAGAAAGGCCTGCTAAGAACCTAGTTCAACATCCCCTCAGCCACCTTCACCGCCTGCCTCTCCCGAGCATCCCAATCGGCGCCGGTGATGACGGTGTAGGGCGCGCCGCAGGCGTCGAGGCGTTTTTTGGCGGCGTTGAAAAACCATTCGCGTTCTTCCTGTTTGCCGGCATAGCGGACGCCATCATCCGTCCACGGCGTTTCCGGGGTCAGCAATAGATAATGATCGGCGAGGCTGGCGCGCGCCATCAATTCGAGCGTGGGCGAGGGCTTGCCCAACAGATATTCCGCCCAGACCGCAGTCATCAGGGCGTCCGTGTCCTCGATCAGCAAGGGCCCAGCGAGGGGCGAAAGCGCCGCGCGCATGGCCGCGTGGGTTTCGGCGATGTTGATGAGGTCGTCCTCGCGCCAGCCTTTGCCGTGTTTATAGCGCGGCTGCATGATCTTCTCATCGAAAGTGCGTCCGTATTCGCGCACCAGCCGCGTGTCGAAGCGTTTGGCGAGATGTTCGCCCAGCGTCGTCTTGCCGACGCTTTCGGGACCTAAAAGCGTCAGGCGTTTCTGCGCGGCCTCGCTCACGCTGCGGCCTCGCCGCGCTGATAGGCGCGCCGCCAGTTGAAATAGCCGATGGAGGCGATGATGAGAAACATGAGATAGAGAACGGCGGTGGGATAAAGACCCTTGGTCCAATAAAGCCCGATGGCGGTGATGTCGACCGCGACCCAGACCAGCCAGTTTTCAAGGAGGCGCCGGGCCAGCATGATCTGCGCGATGACGGAAAGCACAGCGACCGAGGCGTCCCAGAAGGGAAAGCTGGCGTCCGTATAAGTCGCCATGACTCCGCCCAGCGCGGCGGTTCCGGCGACAGCGGCGAGGGCGGAGGCGACGGCGGCGCGCGCCGAAATGCGCTCCACAATGACGAGCCCTTGCGTATCGCGCCGGGTCAGCCAATGGGCCCAGCCGTAACATTGCACCACGAAGAAAAAGATCTGGAGCAGCGCATCGGAATAAAGCTTCGCGCCGTAAAACACCCAGGCGTAAAGCGAGACCATGACGATGCCGAAAGGGTAGTTCCACACCGACCGGCGCACCAGAAGCGTGATGTTGGCGATCCCGAGAAAGAAGGCGGCGATCTCCACCGGCCGCCCGCCGATCATGGCGTGAAGAAACGCGAACAACTCCCCGCTCATGACGGATTAAACCGTCGGTTCGCGCGGAATGAAGAAATGGAAGGCGATATAGGCGCCGCCGGGGAGCAGCAACACGAGCCCCAGGGTCCACACCGGCGCGCCGAAGATGTCGGCGTCCGACAAAAGCCCGATGATAAAAAGCGCCGCGCCAAAGCTCGCGAGCAGAATGCCGCGGCGCAAATCCGCATTAGGGCCGATGGCGTCATGAGTGATGGCGGCGATCAGCTTCGGGTCCGCCTCGCCGGTCTTTTCGACGCTCGTCTTGATCGCGTCATAGATCACCCGCCGGTTGCGGTGATGGAAGTAAAACGGCGTGCCGATAATCAGCACAATGCTCGCGAACACGATCAGCGGGACGAGAATGGCGACTTCCATGGAGACTATTCCGCCGCTTTGACGAGGGTCGGGCCTTTCAGCGCGTCGGCGATGCGGGTCGCGAGCTGTCGCGCGACGTCCGCTTTCGACATTTCCGGCCATTCCTCATCGCCCTTGTCGGTGATGAGGATGATCGTATTGCGCTCGCCGCCCATGGCGCAGTGTTCGCCGGGGGAGACGTCATTGGCGACAATCCAGTCGCAGCCCTTGCGGTTGCGCTTGGCTTCCGCATGGCCGAGAACGTCGTCGGTTTCCGCCGCGAAGCCGACGACGAGACGCGGCCTTCCTTCCTTCATCTGCGACAGCGTCTTCAGAATATCCGGATTTTCCGTAAGCGGAATATTGGTGAGGCCGCCGCGCTCCTTCTTGATCTTGTGTGTGGTTTCGATCTCCGGGCGGTAATCGGCGACAGCGGCGCAGCAGACGGCGCAATCGAGGGGAAGGGCCGCATTCGACGCCTCCATCATCTCCCGCGCGCTCTGCACGCGTTTCACCTCAACGCCCGCCGGCAGTTTTTCATGGGTCGGGCCGGTGACGAGGGTCACGTCCGCGCCGAGATTTCTCAGCGCCGCGGCGATGGCGTAGCCCTGTTTTCCCGAAGACCGGTTGGCGATGAAGCGCACCGGGTCGATGGGCTCCACTGTGGGGCCTGCGGTCACGAGGATGCGGCGGTTTTTAAGGGGGCCCTGGCTGTCTTTCAGGAAATACGCCTCGATCTCGTCGGCGATGGTCACGGGTTCCGCCATGCGGCCCATGCCATATTCGCCGCAGGCCATGTCGCCCTTGTCCGGGCCGACGATCATCGCGCCGTCATTTTGAAGGGTTTCGAGATTGCGCTGCGTCGCCGGGTGCTCCCACATGCGCACATTCATCGCCGGCGCGAACATCACTTTCTTGTCGGTGGCGAGAAGCGCGGTCGAGGCGAGATCGTTGGCGATCCCGTTCGCCGTCTTCGCCATGAGGTCCGCGGTCGCCGGCGCAACGACCACGAGGTCCGCCGAGCGCGACAGCTCGATGTGTCCCATCTCCGCCTCGTCGGTGAGGTCGAAAAGATCGGTGAAGCATTTCTCGCCGGTGAGCGAGGCGACGGAAAGCGGCGTGATGAACTCCGCGCCGGCGCGCGTAAGGATAGCGCGGGTTTTCACCCCGCGGCGCGCCAGCTCGCGGATCAGCTCGAGGCTTTTATAGGCGGCGATGCCGCCGCCGATGATGAGGAGAATGCGTCTGTCGTTCATGCACCCTAAATAGGGCTTTGGCGAGTTAAAGTCACGCGATCTGCTCGATGCGCGCGCCCTCGCAAAGGGGGTATTCGGCGAGGAACGGCTCCAGCGCCGCCTTCATCTGCGCATAGGACGCGCCATAGCAGAACAGCGCCGTTTCCCGCTCGCCCTCCCAATAGCCGCGGAAAGCGCCCTTTCCCGCGAGCAGGCGGTCGAACTCGTCGATCACGTGATTGACGTCGCAATCGCGGTAGACCGCGTCTTCAAGATCGGTCCCGTTGAGATAGACGGCGAGGCCCTCATTGACGCCAAAAGGAATCTGCTTGCCCGTGGCTTCAACGATAAGTCGCGAGCCCTTGGGCGCGCCAAGCTCGTTGAGGCGCTGGATGATGGCGGCAAGCGTTTCCTCGTCCGCCGCGTGAACGCTGATTTCAAGATCGCAAAACTCGATGCCGCAGGGCTCTTCCGAAAGCTGCGTGCCGCCGCCCGTGACCTCGCCGAGGCCTTTCGCCTGCAGCGTATCCGTCAAAGGATCTTCGTAATAATCGCCGCGATCGATGGGCTGCACTTTCGCATTCAGCCTCGCGGTAATAACGGCGCCTTGCGGCGCCGTTTCCTGTTTTCTCGCTCCCCCGAACTTCAAGCCGAACATTGCGTCGCCCTCCCGTTCGCGAAGGTTACCTATCGGATAGGACTGCGAAAAAACGGTTAGACGGAAAGATACAATTTTATCGACCGGCTATTGCAGGAGAATGGCGGCGGCGAGGATCAGCGCCGCTCCGGCGACGGCCCAGAGTGCGGCGCGGGCTGGACGGTCCTTGTGATCGATCCGGGGCGCGGGGCCTTGCGCAGCATAGAGCTCCGCCGCCTTGCCGATGGTTTCCACATAATGCGGAATTTTCGGCGCGATCTCGATGGCTTTTGCGGTGGCGGTTTTGAGCTTTTCGGCCTGCGCCATGGGGCCGATCGCCTTGTTCACATAGTCTTTGACCACCGGCGTCGCCGCCGCCCACATGTCGATCTCCGGGTCGAGCGACCGCGCCACGCCCTCGACCGTGACCATGGTGCGTTGAAGAAGGACAAGTTCGGGCCGCAGATGCATGTCGAAAAGGGCGGTGACGTCGAAGAGCTGCTGCAAGACACGGGACATATCGACCTGCGCGGCGTTGCGCCCCTGTAAGGGCTCGCCCACCGCGCGCAGGGCCTGCGCGAAGGCTTCCACAGAATGGCCGGGCGGCACATAGCCCGCCGTAAAATGAACTTCCGCCGTGCGCGCATAATCGCGCGTGATAAATCCGTAGATGATTTCCGCGAAGACATTGCGGGTGTTCTCATCAAGCCGGCCCATGATCCCGAAATCCACAAGCGCGAGGCGGCCTTCATTGTCGACGATGAGGTTCCCCTGATGCATGTCGGCATGGAAAAAGCCCGTATGCAGCGCCTGTTTCAGGAACACATGAATGACCAGTTTCGCGAGCGCCTTGCGGTCTATGCCGCGGGCGTTGAGCGCGGCGAGATCCCCCATGGGCGTGCCGTCTATCCACTCGACGGTGAGAATGCGCCGGGCGGTGAACGGCCAGATCACCTCGGGCACGCGGGTTTTCGGCTCGTCCGCAAGGTCTTCGGCGAGTTCCGACGCCGCGCCCGCCTCCATGCGCAAATCGAGCTCGATGGCGGCGGCGGCTTTCAGCGTTTCGACAAACTTCACCGGCTCCATGCGGCGGATGGTTTTTGAAAGTCCCTCAAGATTGTGCGCGGCGCGGGAGAAGGCGCGAAACTCGTCGCCCGCTTTCTGTTCGATCCGGGGGCGGAGGATTTTAACGGCGACCTTGCGTCCGTCTTTCAGCCTCGCCTTGTGGGCCTGCGCGATGGAGGCGGCGGCGATGGGCGGGGAGAATTCTTCGAACAGGACGTCTACAGGCTTGCCGAAAGCGGCTTCGATTTCCCGGCGCGCAGCGTCTTCGGAAAAGGGGGGCATCTTGTCCTGCAGGCGACCGAGATCGCCCGCCATTTCAAAGCCGATAATATCGGGGCGCGTCGCCATGAACTGGCCGAGCTTGACGTATGCGGGCCCGAGTCTTTCAAAGGCATGGGCGAGACGCTCGCCGGGCCGTCCCTTCCGGTTCGCGCCGATGCGCGACAGCGCCCCGATCATGCGCACCGGCGCAGGGGCGAGATGGGCGAATTCATGAGGGATAAGCGCGTCCCGGCGGGACAAGGTCCAGCCGGCGCGGAACAGGCGGGCGTAGTCAGCGAAAACCGAAAACATCGCGGCCGCCTAAACCCGCCAGCCGGAATGGATCGCCGCCACGCCTGCCGTCAGGTTTTCATATTTGACATTGGCGAAACCGGCCTTGCGGATGCGCGCCGCAAAGGCTTCCTGCGCAGGAAATTTGCGAATTGACTCAACGAGATATTGATAGCTGTCGCGGTCGTCGGCGACCTGCTCGCCAAGCCAGGGGATGACGTTGAAGGAATAGGCGTCATAGGCCTTTTGTAAGGCTTCCGTGATTGGATGAGAAAATTCAAGGCAGAAAAACCTGCCGCCCGGTCTCAACACCCGATGGGCTTCTTTCAGGGCCGCGTCCATGTCCGTGACATTGCGGATGCCAAAGGCGATCGTATAGGCGTCGAAAGACTTGTCCGGGAACGGAAGATTTTCCGCATCGCCCGTGACGCGGGTCAGGCGCTCGCCAAAGGCAGCCATGTCTGCACGGGCTTCGCCGGCTTTCAGCATCTCGTAATTGATGTCGCAGATGACGGCTTTTGCTGGCGATTTGTCTGCAGATGAAGATCGCTTGTCGGCGCGTTTCAGAAAACCGGCGGCGATGTCGCCGGTGCCGCCCGCCACATCGATGAGGCGTTCGCCCGGCCGCGGCGCGATGCGGTCGAGAAACACCGATTTCCAGATGCGATGAACGCCGCCGGACATCAGATCGTTCATGAGGTCGTAGCGGGTCGCCACGCTGTCGAAGACAGAGCGCACCAGGCGCGCCTTCTCGCCCGTTTTCACGGTGCGAAAGCCGAAAGATGTTTCCTCGTCGCGCGATTGATCCATGAAAAGGGCTTAATCCCTTGAACCCCTTGCGAAAAGCGCCTTGACGCCGCATCCGCCTTTTGACAGTGTAACCACTTGAAATTCGCGGTGTTTTTGGCGCCGCCGGCAATGGCAAGGGGATCCGCCATGATCAAGTCCGAACTGGTTCAAAAGCTCGCTGATGAAAATCCCAACCTGTTTCACCGGGATGTTGAGCGCATTGTCTCCATCGTGTTTCAGGAAATTTCCGACGCGCTGGCGCGCGGCGACCGGGTGGAGCTTCGCGGCTTCGGCGCGTTTTCGGTGAAGCATCGTCCGGCGCGCGTGGGCCGCAACCCCCGCTCCGGCGAGGCGGTTCATATCGAAGAGAAGTGGTCGCCTTTCTTCAAGGCGGGCAAGGAGCTGCGGGACCGTCTCAATGGCGAGGGTCGTTTTTCAACCGCCGCGCAACAGCAACCGGCGGAATAGTCTTCGCCGGCAACCCTTGAGGGCCGGCGGATGCAAAGCCGCCGATCATGCTTCATGAGTTCGGATCGGGCATGAATCAGGCTTTGTCGGCTCAATTCCTCTCGGCGATTGCAACGGATGCGAGCGTCTTCCCCCATCAATATGCGCCCGTGACGGATCAAGTATTGCTGGTCCGCGCGCCTGTCGCCAATTTGCGCGATGCTGCTTTTCTCGATGAGCGCATCCTGACGCGCGAAACCCAAGGGATATGGGTGAGGGCCGAGGACGCCGCGGCAGCGTCGGCGGCGCTGCCGCAATCGCCCGTCGGCTATATCTTTCATGCGGGCCACTGCGGATCGACGTTGATTTCACGTCTGTTGGGCGCGGCCGGCGACGCCCTTGCGCTGAGAGAGCCATTGCCGCTGCGTTCTTTCGCTTTCGATCTCGCCGAAGGCGGCGGCGCTCTCCTGCCGCGAGACCGTGCGCGGGAAAGACTGGGGCTCTTTGAACGGCTCTGGGCGCGCGGCGCATCCTCCGCCGTGGTCAAGGCGACCAGCATCTGCACGGGCCTCGCCGCCGAGCTTTTGCCGGCGGATCGCAAGGCGGTTTTTGTCGCGCAGCGCCCGGACATCCATCTCGCCGTCACCCTCGCCGGCCCCAATGCGGTGAACGATCTGCGCGGCTTCGCGCAAATGCGCTGGCGCCGGCTCAATGCGCGACTTCCGGTGCCGCCGCTGTTCAGCTATTCGGTGGGCGAACTGGCCGCGCTCGGCTGGCTCACAGAAGCGGAGGCGGCTATGCGGGCCAGGCTCACCGAGTTCGATTTCGACGCGCTGCTCGCTGCGCCGGCAGAAACATTGGGCAGGATTGCAGCGGCGCTGGACGTCGCCGCGCCGGCGGAGAAAATTTCCGGGGCGGTCTCGGGCCCGGTCATGAAGCGATACTCAAAAGCGCCGGAGCACGATTACGATGCGGGGCTTCGAAGCGAGATCATCGCCCAGGCGCAGCGCGATCATTCAGCGGAAATCAGGAAAGGCATGGACTGGCTTCAAGGTCTTGCCGCACAGCACGAGGCGGCGAAAGCCGTCCTCGACAAATGGACGCTATGACGTCGACCACATGCGGTGCAGGGAATGGCGCACATGCTCGAGCCGCACCCGGTTGTCCCAGTCCATATTGAGCCCTTCCAGCGCGGCGACTTCATTCAGCGTATAAAGAAGGTCGCGCTTTTTCTCGTCGCAGATCTGGCTTTCCATGAAAGTAATGGCGACGAGGCGCTCGCCCCGGGTCACGGGCAGGACCTCATGGATGGTGGTCGAGGGATAAAGCACCGCCGAGCCGCGCTTGCCTTTGATCTTGATCGGTTTCGATCCGAGATGAATGGTCAGTTCGCCGCCGTCATAAGTGGAAGGATCGGCGATGAAGATGGTGCAGGAAATGTCGGACCGCAAAGGCTCCCCCTGCATGGGCAGGAAGGCCACATCCGGATGCTTCCCGTATTTCATGTCCGGCCGGTAGCGGCACATGAGCGGCGGCGCGAGGCGGCGGATGAAGGCGAAATTGCGCACTTCCTCGTTTCGAAGCATCGCCTGCCCAAGTAAATTGGTGGCCTCGCGGTGGAGATCGCTCGTCACGTCGATCTGGAGGTTGTTCTTGGTCTGATTGTGCGGATTTGAGCTGCGGCCGTCGATGAATTTCGCCGTGGCGAAGATCTGGTCGAGCCGCGCCAGCTCCTGCGGGGTCAGAAGATTTTCTATCTCGATAAAAATAGCGTCCTCCCGCGGCCTCCGCGCCGCCCCTGAAAGATTATCAGCCGCCCTGACAAGTGATGCTCAGATAGCGCAGCCTCAGAAAACCGCAATGGCGAGGGCTGTCAAACTTAACCTGAGCGATTGCCTAGACCCTTGAGACTGTGAGAAAATGGTCGGCAATGAAGAAATGGCTGTTTCGCATAGTCTGGATCCCGGTCCTGTTGCTGGCGGTTCTGTTTCTGGTGGCGAACCGCACGCTGGTGCCCATCAGTCTCGATCCCTTTCGTCCCGATAATCCGGCGATGTCGACGCCGGCTTTGCCGCTCTGGTTCTGGCTCATGGGCATGCTGTTCATCGGCGTGGCGCTGGGCGCGGCGGGCCAATGGCTTTCCGGGCGCGAGACGCGGGCCCAGGCGAGGGACAACCGGCGCGAGCTGCGCGCGGTAAAAAAGGAACTGGCGGCCCTTGAGGCGCGCCAGCAGAAGGCGGCTCCCGAGGAGGACCCCGCCGAGCCCCCCGCCGAGCCCCCGAAACTCGAAGCAACCAATATCTGATGTCACCCCCAAGACCTGACCCCCATGAGCGGACCCCACGTTAAGATCTGCGGCCTGAAGGACGCGGAAAGCGCCATTGCTGCGGCCCGGGCCGGCGCCGACTATCTCGGCTTCGTCTTTTTCCGGAAGTCCCCGCGTTTCATCACGCCCGAAGGGGCGGAAGAAATCATTCTCGATCTCAAACAGGCGGCTTTCGACGAGGGCTTTAACCTGCCGCGCCTTGTGGGGCTGTTTGTCGATGCGGGCGAGAAGGAGCTGTCCGAGGCCGCGCCACTGCTCAGCCATTTCCAGTTTCACGGCCATGAAAGCGCCGAGCGCTGCGAGGAGCTGGGGCTCGAATTCGGTGTGGAGGTGATCAAGGCCATACCGGTGACGGACGCCGCCGAC
This sequence comes from Parvularcula sp., assembly GCA_002704915.1. Classification (GTDB taxonomy): domain Bacteria; phylum Pseudomonadota; class Alphaproteobacteria; order Caulobacterales; family Parvularculaceae; genus Hyphococcus. The sequence continues at coordinate 23,468 of PAIP01000053.1, read as the reverse complement.
ATCGCCAAGGCGAAAGAGTTCGAGGAAGCCGCCGACATTCTCCTCTTCGACGCCAAGCCGCCGCCCGGCGCGGGCCGGCCCGGGGGCAACGGCGTTTCCTTCGACTGGACGCTCTTGTCGGCCTATGCGGGCGAGACGCCTTACATTGTCGCCGGCGGGCTGACGCCGGAGAATGTCGCCGCCGCCGTCAAGGGCCAGGCCGGCCGCGAGACGTTTCTCGGCGTTGACGTTTCCTCGGGCGTTGAAAGCGCGCCGGGCGAGAAGGATGAAGACCTCATCAAAGCCTTTATCTCGGCGGCGAAAGCATAAGGGGAGAACATATTCATGTTGCGGTTTTTGTGCGCAGCATTTGCTGCAGCATTTTTGGCGTCCTGCGCGACTGGGCCGGTGGTCCGGGAGAACGAGGCGGCGGCCTCCGTCGCCTTCGAGGCTCTAAAGCGCGGCGGCTATGCCATCGTCATGCGCCACGCCAATTCTCCGGGCGGACAGGCGGGCGCCGTAGGGCTGTCCGAAGGCTGCCGGCTGGCGCCGGGGCGCGGCCTTGACGCGGAAGGCTTCTTTCAGGCGCGGGCCATCGGCGAGATCCTGAAAGAGAACGGCGTGAAGGTCGCCCGGGCCTATACCAGCCCCATGTGCCGCTCCTGGGATACGGCGGCGCTCGCCGCCGCCGGCGCGCCCGTGGAGCCGCATCCATCGCAGATCAGCGAAAAACCGGCCGACGTCGCCGCCATGAAGGCCAAGGTCGCCGCTGAGCTGGCCGCTAATCCGGGCGCTAATATCATTCTCTCGAGCCATTCCAACATCGCCCCGCTCTATGGCGCGACAGCGCGGGGACGGGAAGAAGAGGTTCCTTCAGGCGTCATCTGGCTCGTCCACCCCAGCGACTGGCAGGCGATTGCGCGGGTCGATTTGCTGGTGCGTTATCCCAAGGTGACGCCCGCCGTGGAGTAGGGCTTTCCCTTGCTCCGTCATCCCGGAAGCCAATTTTCTCCAAATCTCTGATTTGGAGTGAAAATTGAGCTATCCGGGATCTCGGCGAAAGATCCCGGATCTAACACTCACAGCCAAAACCTTTCGGTTTTGGGCTCGTGTAACGTCCGGGATGACGCGAGGTCATCAATGTCGAATTCGCTTTAGTGATTTCGGATGAGGGATGATAAGTAACGCCGCAAGCAGATTGGACGTGAACAACGTGACTCAGCTCAATTCCTACCGCACCGGACCCGATGAGGAAGGCCGCTTCGGCATTTATGGCGGGCGCTTCGTCGCCGAGACCCTGATGCCGCTCGTTCTGGCGCTGGAGAAGGAATACAAGGCCGCCAGGAACGACCCCTCCTTCCGGTCGGAGCTGGAGTACTACCTGAAGCATTATGTGGGCCGGCCTTCGCCCATGTACTACGCCGAGCGGTTAACCAGGTATGTCCGCGGTATGGCTGACGAAAAGTCGGGTAGTGCGGGCAAAAAAGGCGCGAAAATTTACTTCAAGCGCGACGAGCTCAACCACACCGGCGCGCACAAGATCAACAACTGCATGGGCCAGATCCTGCTCGCGCGGCGCATGGGCAAGACCCGGATCATCGCCGAGACCGGCGCCGGCCAGCATGGCGTGGCGACGGCGACGGTGTGCGCGCGCTTCGGCCTGCATTGCGTCGTCTATATGGGCGCCACCGATGTGGAGCGTCAAAAGCCCAATGTCTTCCGCATGAAGCTCCTCGGCGCCGAAGTCATACCGGTGACCTCCGGCACCGCGACCCTGAAAGACGCCATGAACGATGCGCTTCGCGACTGGGTCACCAATGTGGACTCAACTTTCTACATCATCGGCACCGCGGCTGGTCCGCATCCCTATCCGGAGCTCGTGCGCGATTTTCAGTCAGTGATCGGCCACGAGGCGAAGGAGCAGATGAAGGAGATGGAAGGCCGCCTTCCCGACGTCATCATGGCCTGTATTGGCGGCGGCTCGAACGCCATCGGTCTCTTCCACCCGTTCCTCGACGACAGGCAAGTTGAGATCATCGGGGTCGAGGCGGCGGGCCTCGGCGTCGATACGGATAAACACGCCGCCAGTCTGACCGGCGGACGGCCGGGCGTGCTCCACGGCAACCGGACATACCTGTTGCAGGACGAGGATGGCCAGATCACCGACGCCCATTCGATCTCGGCGGGGCTCGATTATCCCGGCATCGGGCCGGAGCATTCCTGGCTCCACGAGACCGGCCGGGTGAAATACATTTCCGCGACCGACCAGGAAGCCCTGGACGCTTTTCAGCTCTGCGCGAAACTCGAAGGCATCATCCCGGCGCTAGAACCGGCCCATGCGCTCGCCCGCGCCGTCGACAAGGCCATGGAGATGGACCGCGATCAGGTGCTGCTCATGAATATGTGCGGCCGCGGCGACAAGGACATCTTCACGGTGATGGATCTGCTGGGCGCGGAGTAGGGCCTTAATGCGCGCCGCCGAACCGCCCTGTGCGCACGGAATAATCCACGGCGAGCGCGTATTCCGGGTCGTCGTTGGAATCCACCATCAACTGGCCCGCGCGGTTTAAAAGCTGGTGGCAGTCGCGCGTGAGATGGCGCAGGCGGATGGTCTTGTCCAGCGCCTCGTATTTCCCGGCGAGGTCCTCGATGGCTTGCAGCGCGGACTGGTCGACGACGCGCGAGCGCATGAAGTCGACGATCACCACATCCGGGTCCTCTTCGGGCGTGAAGACCTCCGCAAAGCCGTCGGTGGAGCCGAAGAAAAGCGGCCCCTCGATCTCGTAAACTTTCGCGCCGGCTTCGGTGTGGCTCTCGCGGGTGATCGCGTGGATGCGCTTGGCGTTGTTCCAGGCATAGGCCAGCGCCGAGACGATGACGCCGACAACCACGGCGACCGCGAGATCGTGCATCACCGTCACCGCCGTGACGAGGACGATGACGAAGGCGTCGGTCAGGGGAATGCGCCGCATGATCTTGAAGGACTGCCAGGCGAAGGTGCCGATCACCACCATGAACATGACGCCCACCAGCGCGGCCAACGGGATCTGTTCGATCATCGGCGAGGCGAACAGGATGAAGGCGAGGAGGAACAGAGCCGCCGCAATGCCGGAAAGGCGCGTGCGGCCGCCAGATTTCACATTGATCATGGACTGGCCGATCATGGCGCAGCCGCCCATGCCGCCGAAAAAGCCGGTGACGAGATTGGCCGTCCCTTGCGCGACGCATTCGCGCGATGCGCCGCCGCGCTGCTTGGTGATTTCGCCCACGAGATTAAGCGTCAGCAGGCTTTCGATGAGGCCGATGGCGGCGAGGATCAGCGCATAGGGAAAGATAATCCGGAGCGTTTCCAGAGTGATCGGCACAAGCGGCAAGTGGAACGCGGGCAGGCCGCCCTTGATCGAGGCAAGATCGCCCACCCGCGGCACATCGAGGCCGAGGCCGATGACAATGAGCGCGGTGAGCGCGATGCCCGCCAGCGGCGCCGGGATCGCTTTAGTGAGTTTCGGCGTCGCCCAGATCACCGCCATGGTCAGCGCCGTCAGCGCCAGCATCAGATAAAGCCGCGCGCCGCTCATCCATTCGCCGGTCACGCCCATGGCGTGCCCGTCGCCCGGCGCCGCGCTGCCCGGAAGCTGAAACTGGCTGAGCTGGGCGAGGAAGATGACAATGGCGAGGCCGTTGACGAAGCCGAGCATTACGGGGTGCGGCACCAGGCGGATAAACTTTCCGAGCCGAAACAGGCCGGCCAGAATCTGCATGACGCCCATAAGGACGACGGTCGCGAAGAGATATTCAACGCCGTGCTGGGCGACCAGCGCCACCATCACCACGGCGAGGGCGCCCGTGGCGCCGGAGATCATGCCCGGCCGTCCGCCAAACACCGCCGTGATCAAGCCGACGATGAAGGCTGCATAGAGGCCAACCAGCGGATGCACCCCGGCGACGAAAGCGAACGCAACGGCCTCCGGCACCAGCGCCAGAGCCACGGTGAGGCCGGAGAGAATTTCCGTTTTCACCCGCGCCGGCGTGTATTTGCTGAGATCGGGCGCGGCCCAGCCGTCAAGCGTCATGCGTTCAGCGAACGCGGCGAAGGTTGTTTTCGTCACGGGAGAGAGCCTTGTCGTGAAGGAGAGGAGAAGCGTCAGGGGCTCTCCATAAACAAGTTATGCTGCAATGCAACATGGCGCATGGATTGATTTTGCGAGGATGAACCGAAGGGCTCAGGCTGTGTTCCGCGAGGGATGACCTTTGAAACGAACAACCGTGTCCTGAAAATTCTTCCCGATGATGTCCGCGAGGCGGTGGCCGAGAAGTGCGAGCGCGTCGAGCTTGAAGGCGGAACGGTTCTCGCCCGGGCCGGCGAACGCACCAACACCGTGCATTTTCCCGAAAGCTGTGTGATTTCGACCCTTCAGACCTATTCCGACGGCTCGATTATCGAGATGGGCAATATCGGCTGCGAGGCGTGCAGCGGCGTCAATCTGACCCTGGGTTACGCAGACCAGCTCAACACCAATGAAATTCAGGTTGCGGGCGCGGCGCTCGAAATGCCGGCGGAGAGCTTTACTACTCTGAAAGAGGCTCACCGTGACTTTGAGCGCGCCCTGTTTTCGAATGTGCAGGCGGTCTTTTACCAGATCATGGTGTCCGGCGGCTGCAATGGCGCGCATGATTCCAAACAGCGCCTCGCGCGCTGGCTTCTCACCATGAATGACCGCAATGACGGCGAAACCATGCATCTGACGCATGAGTTTCTTGCCCAGATTCTCGGGCTCCGGCGCGCGACCGTCACAAACGCAGCCTCGGACCTTCAACAGGCGGGCCTCATTGAATATTCCCGGGGCCGGGTCACGATCAGCGATCATGAAGGGCTGAGGCAAGCAAGCTGCGAATGCTACGATCTTGTCCGTAAAGCCTATGAGTCCATCTTGCCGGAACCCGGATAAGCATTAAAATTTCCTAGCGTACGGTTGCGTACCGACGCATGAGGTCTGCTTCTGTAGGGGGAGGGGACTCATGGCGGCTTGTTGATTTGCGCATGATGTTTTTCACAAAAAAACAGGGGCGTGATGAAGCAGATATCTACGGGCGTGCATGGCCTCGACATGCTCATGGCCGGCGGGCTGCCGGAAGGGCATATGTATCTCATCCGGGGCGAGCCCGGCACCGGCAAGACGACAATGGCCCTTCAGTTCCTGACCGAAGGCGCGCGCGACGGCGAAAGGGGCTTGTGTTGCACTCTGTCGCAAACGGCCGATGAGCTGCGGCTCATCGCCAGCTCTTACGGGATGGATCTTGCAAATATCGATGTTCAGGATGCGGACAAGCTTTTGAACCAGCCTAACGCTGCGCGGCAAACGGTCGTCAACACTGCTGAACTTGAGCTGAGGCAGGTTCTCGATCACTTGAAAGACCGCCTGGAGCAGGTGAAACCGGCGCGCGTCGTCGTGGACAGTCTGATCGATTTGCGTCTGCGCTCTGCTGACGTGCTGGCCTATCGCCGACTTATCCGTGAGCTGATGGATTTGCTGGTCTCGCACAGAACGACGGCTGTCTTTCTCGACAGCACGCCCGAATTCGGCGGCGATAGCCAGATATCCGGTCTTGTCCACGGCGTCGTCACCTTGCAGCGGGCGCTGCCCGGTTACGGCATGGCGCAAAGGCGTCTTGAGATTAACAAACTGCGCGGGGTTCCCCATGCCGAGGGGCTCCACGACTTCACCATTACGCCGGCCGGCGTGCGTGTCTTCCCGCGCCTGTCGAGCAAGCTCGACCAAGCGCCGCCCAGCCTGGAAACAGTGAAGACCGGCATGTCCGGACTGGACGAAATGACATGCGGCGGCATTCAGCAGGGCACGTCAGTGATGATTTACGGACAAACCGGGGTCGGCAAGTCGACGCTGGCGGCGGCCTTGCTGAAAGGCGGACTGGAGCGCGGCGAAGAGGCCGCCGCCTTTCTGTTCGAGGAACACCCGAAGACTTTTCTGACCCGTGCAGACGCGCTTGGCCGGGAGCTGTCATCTGCAGACGCGTCGGGGAAATTACACACTTACGACCTTCGGGCTGGCGAAGTCCTGCCCGGCGAGTTCGTCCACACGGTGCTGGACGCGGCCGAACGCAAACAGGTGAAGACGGTCGTCATCGACAGCGTCAATGGCTATCTGACCGCCTCGGCCCTCAAGGACCATGCGTTGGCGCAACTGAACACGCTGATCGCCACCTTACGCACGCGCCAGGTCGTGACAGTGCTGGTTGTCGAACAGCCGGGCCTGCTGGCGCAGATCGGCCAGACGCTCGACATCAGCATTCTCTCGGACTGTCTGATACTTCTGCGCCAATATGAGGCGCGAAGCACAATCCGGCGGTCTATCGCCGTCATGAAAATGCGCACGGGGCCGCATCTCACGGAGATGCGCGAGCTCATCATGGAGCCCGGGCGCCTGGAAGTTCAGGCTATATCGGACGACGACTTCAAGGTTATGAAAGATCTTCACTTGATGAGTTCGCGGGCGCCTGTCTAGCACAACAGTCAGTATTATGAATAATCCGTCTGAACAGACGTATGACGAGTCGGTCCTGATCCTTGCGCCGCTTCCCGACGACGAAATCGTCCTGCGCGAGATGGTTGAAGCGGAAGGCGAAGCGGCGCGTCCCGCCAGGGTTCAATCCTTCGAAGATTTCATCGCCGCCGGCGCTGGCTGTTTGCTGATGACCGAGGACGCGCTCGTCTCCCCGGTCATCGCGCCGCTTCTGAGCTGGGCGGCGCAGCAGCCGGGATGGAGCGCCTTTCCGGTCCTGATCCTGACCCGCAATGCCGGGGAATTGCCTTATCCGCTGGCCGGTTTTTTGCCGCCCGGTCACCCGCAGGGCGTTCAGGTGACCTTGCTGCCCCGCCCTTCGGCGCCGGAAGTGGTGCGCAACGCCATCCGCAACGCCATGGACGGGCGCCGGCGCCAATATCTTATCCGCGATCAGGTGCAAGAGTTGGACAATAGTCGTGAACGGCTCGCCTTGCTGGGCCGCGAGGTTCAGCACAGGGCCAAGAACAGCCTGACGAAAATTTCGGTCATTGCTCGCCAGACCTGGAGAAATTCGAAAAATCCCGAACAGTTTATCGAAAGTCTCGAACGCCGGATCGGCGCAACGGCGCGCGGGCTCGATCTGATGACCGAAACCGAATGGCAGGGCGCGAAGCTCGCCGATCTCTTTAAGGTCGAAGTGCGCGCGGTTCTTGGCGAAGGATACGAGGATCGCTTCACCGTTGACGGCGAAGAGGTGGCGCTGAATTACGACGCCGCGCTGGCGCTGCACCTGGCCGCCCATGAATTAACGACCAATGCACTGAAATACGGCGCCTTCAGCGTCGATGGCGGCAGCGTCGCGCTGCGCTGGCGGCGGACGGAGGAAGAGGGCGAGGAAAAAATCGATCTTGTCTGGCAGGAGCGCGGCGGCCCCTCTGTGAAGAAACCGGCGCAAAAAGGCTTCGGCTCAAAAATCGTGGAGCAGGCGCTGGCCCTTCAAATCGGCGGTTATGTGCAGACAAGCTATAAGCCGGAGGGCTTGCAGTGCCGCATGGTTCTTCCTTACACGAATCTTCGCAATGGCGGCGGCTCGTAACCTTTCCCCGCCTTCCAACAAACACACCGTCTTTTATTGCGCGCCTTCCTGCGGCTTTTGATAGAGCGGCCAAGCCGCGGCGGCGACCGCTCCGAGCATGACCAGCGCGAGCAGGCGCTCATAGGCCCCGTTCACAGTCTCCGGCACGACATAGAACAGCGGCGCGAAAGGGAGCCAGGCGAGGGCGGCGGCCTTGCCGATTTTCGCCAGCCTGTCGCCGCGCGCCGGCGGGACCGACGTGCCGAGCCATAGAACGGCGGGAACCAGAAGATATAGCGCCATCAACAGATAGCGATGAATGACAGGTCCTCCCACATCGCCGTCGCCATATTCGTTCCAAAGAGCGATCAGCGCGATATCGGCCCCGAGAAGCAGGAAAGCGCCGCGAACCGCCCAGGACTTGCCGTCGCCCTCGCCCCTCAGGACCAGGCCGAGCGTCAGCGACAGAACGCCGACAACAAAAACGACAATGCCCGTATCCTGAATCTCGTGATGCGGGCCCGCCCCGAGTTCGCTGATGGTCTGTGCGAGGGGGTTATAGCCCTCGACCAGAAACCACATGACGATATCGCACAAGACGGCGACCCCGCAGGCGAGCAGCGCAAAGCCCGCGATCACGCGATAGGGAAGCCAACCCCAGCGCCGGCGCAGGGCCGCATCAAGGGCGCCGCGACTTTGTGCGTCGCCAGACTCAGACAAGCCACTCTCCATGGGCTGTATCGGACATCTATTCTTAAACGGCGCAGATGCAGGCGGGTTCCGCCATCGCTTCGCCGGGAAGCCGTTCGGCGCGCCGGAGCGGAAACTTATTCTTCCGTTTGAGGAACATTAAGGGCGCGCAAGCGTTGGCGTTTTATGGAAAACACGGAGGTCTTTGGATCTGTCATGAAAAACAGAATTGAAAAAACCTGGCCTGTCGCCGCCGTCGCCGCCATCGGGTTGACCGGTCTCGCCGCCTGCAGCGACTATGACGACGACGAACTCCAAGCGTCCGCTTATTCGGAAGCATCCGCCGAAGCCATGGAAGAGCGGATGGATGTGATCGAGCGTCGTCTCGACAATATTGAAGGCCGTCTCGACACAATGGGCGCCGACGGCATGACGGAACGGCGCGTCGATGCTTATGAAGACGCCGCAGACCGGATGGAAGACGAAACAGACGAGCTTGAAGACGAAGTCGACTGACGGCGTCCATCTTGCCCTGATTTTCCTCCTCGACGTTTCTGCCGGAGCATGTTGATGCTGAAATCAGCTTTCTGCGCGGGTTTAGCAGCCGGTCTTGCCGCCTGCGCTCCAGCGGATACGGAGGATCAGGCCGACTATGTAACGGACGCTGAGCGAATTGCGCCGTCGCCGCCCTCGACCGGCGACACTGCGCGGGAGCCGAACGTAGAGCAGGCCGCCGACACAAAATCTTCCGACGCCTTGACGCCTGATGGCTGGAAAGATTTGCGCATCGGCATGACGCGTGAGAAGATCACGGCGCTTTACGGCCCCGATGCGCAGCCGGACGCCGTCGATGGTCCGGACCCGGAAAGTTGTGCGGAATATCGCCCCGAAAACGCGCCGGACGGCATGCTCCTGATGCTTGTCGATGGCAAGCTGGCGCGCATCTCTCTCATTCGCGAAGCTGCGGTGAAAACGGAAAAGGCGCTCGGCCTCGGCGCGACCGCCGAAGACGTGAAGGCCGCCTATGGCGGCAAGGCGATCGTCACGCCGCACAAATATGTTGATCCGCCTGCGGAATATATCACGATCTGGCGTGAGGACCGGTCGGGGATAAGCTATGTGGAAGACCCTGAGGCCCGCGGCCTGCGCTATGTTGTCGGCGAAGACGGCAAGGTTCAGACCATCCATGCGGGCGGTCCGGCGATCCAGCTTGTGGAAGGCTGTCTTTGAGGGCGCAGCACGCCATCGGAAAAATCAATATTCTGAATTGAAATTATCTAATTGATTTATGGGCCTTGCGCCCTGATATTTCATGAGGGCGAGGGTCTCTCCCGACAGTCGCCAGCTTCAGCTCAGCCGCCCGGTCTCTTGTTCCCTTTCTCCCCCCGACGAACGGAAACCAGCGGCTGGGCGTTTTTCCCGGTCCTCAAAAAAGCATCAAGCCGGAACCGCTTCGATAACGCTCTGCCCGTGCGGATTTTCCGTCACGCGGTCGAGTGAGAACCCGGCCGCCGAAAAGAGCTCCTCGAACTCCGACAGCCGCCGCTCGCGCCCGCTAGTCAAAAGACAGAGCATGTTGATGTCGAGCGCATAGCCCGGATGCGGCGCCGGCTTCTCGGGCAGGAGAAAATCAATCACGGCGAGGCGGCCCTTGTCGGCGATGGCGACGCGGATGTTATTGAGGATCGTCACGCATTCCTCGTCGCCCCAGTCGTGGAGAATTTGTTTCATCAGATAAAGATCGCCGCCTTTGGGCGCGGCCTTGAAAAAGTCGCCGCCGACAATCTCAATCCGGTCTTTCAGCGGCGAGGCCGCGAGGGTTTTTTCCGCCTGCGCCGCCGTGCCGGGCAGATCGAAGATGACGCCTGTGGCTGACGGATATTCGGTGAGAAGGCGCGTCATGAGCCGGCCATGGCCGCCGCCGATGTCAACGGCGCGTGTGAAGGGCCTGAACGCGTGATGGCTGAAGATGAAGGCCTCAATGGCGCTTGTAATACTCGACATAAGCTTGCCGAATTCCCCGGCGATCGCCGGACGCTCGCTCAGATAATCGAAAAGGGGCTCGCCGTAATGGCTTTCGAAGGAGGCGACGCCGGTTTTCATGGCGTCCTGGAGCTTCAGTCCGGGCGGGAAATTCACATTGAGCCAGCGCACGATCTCGTGCCGGTCCTGAAAGGCGCGTGAGCGCGCGGTGTGGCGGACGCAGTCATCATCGCCAATCTCGATCACCTCCTGCGAGGCGAGAAAATTCATCACCCGGCGCAGCATGTCGGTCTTCATGCCCGCTTTTTCCGCAAGGACCGCCATGGGCATGGGATCGTCGCCCAAATGGCCGAGCACTTCTGACCGCGAGACAGCATGAAGGACCCACAGGCTCGTCTGCACGTGGACAAGCCAGGCATGAAACTCGCCAAAATCGTCCATGAGGCCGCCAAGCGTTTTCGTCATCACCGTTTCCTCCGCGCTGTCGTCACCGCACCGCTTTTCTTATTCCTGAAGCAGGAGTTTTTTGCGCAACATCAGGCGCAGCAATAGATAGAGCAAAAGTCCCACGGGACCGAAGATAAAGGCGCCCATGAGGCAGGGAATGACCAGATAATGCGGGATCGCATGGCGGATGGCGTCGCGGCCGATCCAGGCGCCGACGAAGAGGTCGAAAACGAGGTAATGGGTCCAGCCGATAATAATCCCGTTTGGATGATCGAACAGCGCCATGACGCCTCCGATATCGGACATGCCCGCGCCCGACGCCGAGTGGCCGAAGAAAATTGCTGCGCACAATCCTGCAACATAGATCATCCCGAATAGCGCCGGATAAAACATGGAATGAACGACCGCCGCGGTGACGGTCGAGCGCGGCAGGAAGATCAGCAGCGCCCAGCCAGGGAGAACCAGTGCATTGATCAGGTGATAGGTCTGGCCCCAGCCTGTCTCGCCAAAGTCCATATGCCTCTCCCGTCATGTGAATTGCGGGCGGGAGCTTGGGCGTTTTTCGTTCCGGCGTCCATGCCGGCGCGCGGTCGGTCGCGTCCCCTTTCATGCCGTGCGCAAGTCCGGCTGCAGGGTTGAATGGCCTGCAAAAGAAAGGCGTTTTCGGATGCGAAACTTTGTCGGGAAGGCGCTTAACCGGACAAATGCGCTTCGAGCGCGGAGCGCCAGCCCGCCATCAGCGCGGCGTAGCTCTCTTTCGTGTGGGCGTCCACGATCGCGCGGCCCCGGTCTGATAGCGCCGTATGTTCGTAACTGGCCGTGACGGCGGCGCCGTCCGCTGTTTCATCGATACCGATGTCGAGACGGGTGACGCATTCCTTCGGCGTCACCTTGATCATGGTGAGGCGGCGGGCGTCAGGATCGTGAAAGGGCGTCACCCAGATCGCTTCCTCGCTTTTTTCGTCGCTGGCGATGGACGCTCCGGCGGGCGTCGTGAAGATGCAGTCCTGCTCCGCCAGTCCCGAGTCCGAAAGGATGAGATTGGTTGTCCAGTCCGGCTCCCACTCATATTCGCGGACCGGACACATCATCGCGAACACCGCGTCGGGCGCAGCGGCGAGCTCGAAGCGCGCAGCATGTTTCGCGCGATAAGGCTTTTCCACGGCAATCATGGCGTTTCCTCCAGCAGGTGGCTGTCCTCGGCGCCGAGGTCGAGGCCCGCCGATTTTTTCGCCTGGTCGATCAGCTTCAGCGTCTCCTCGCTGAAGGGCTGTTTGCCTTCAAAGGCGTGGAGCACGATCCCCTCGAGAAGGTCGCCGAGCCCCATCTCCTTGTGGGCGGCGATGATCTTCAGAGTCTTCAGGATGCGTTTTTCAATGCGCACGCCGGTCTGGACGCGGGTCACGGTCTTGCGGTCAACGGTCATGGGATTTTGGTACCATAGTACCGATCATAGTCAAGCACCTATTCCAGCAGGGTCCTGATCAAAGCGCTGATATGCGCGATCGCTGGATCGTTATCGCTCCGCTTGTGGCGGGCAAGGTGCAGTTGAAAGCCGTGGACCGGAATTGGGGGATCAAAAAGAGCAAACTCATCTTTCCGATTGTCAACACAGCGGCTCGGCAGCATCGCGATCAGATCGGTTTCCAAAATCACCTGCGTCGCCAACATGAAGCTTGGCGAAACGAGGCCGATCCGTCGCTCAAGACCGCGCTGCGTCAATTCCTCATCCAAGGGACCGTGCCTTTCGCCGCGGGCCGATACGATGAGGTGCGGATGGCCGAGCCAACTTTGCAGGTGGAAATCCGCCGCCGCCGGATGACCCTTGCGCATCGCGACCGCATAGCGTTCTTCAAGCAACAGGACGCGCCGCAGCCAGGGGGCGCTTGCCGGAAAGACCGAAACCGCCAGATCTGCCTCGCCCGTTTCCAGAGCCTGCAAGGCGGTCTCCGCGCTGCGCCAGGGTTGAAACACGATGTCGACGCCCGGCGCAGTCGCCGTCAGGTTTTGCAAGAGCGGCGCGGCGATGATCGCGGCGGGGTAATCCGCAAGCACGATCCGGATGACTTGGCGCAAGTCTTTCAGCGGAATGTCAGGCGTCTCCATGGCCCGTTCGATACTGGCAAGCGCGTCTTTTAGGGGGCCGCGCAAAGCCTCGGCGCGCGGCGTGAGCGTCATGCCGCCGGCGCCGCGCCTCAGCAGAGGATCATTGAAAACATGGCGGCAGCGTTCCAGCGCGCTTGAGGCCGCCGGTTGGGAAAGCCCGAGGCGAGCCGCCGCCCTTGAGACATGCGCTTCGTCCAAAAGCGCGTCCAGTATGACCAGCAGGTTGAGATCGACGGAACGTAAATTCATAAAACAAATAATATGATATACTCATAATCTGTTGGAAGAATAATAAACGGCGCGCCATCTTGACCCTCTTATATGGAGGTCTTCAAGGTGAAAACGCTTATCCTACTGTTTCACAATAACTTTTCTAATTCTAAAGCAAACGCGGCCCTCGCGGGCGCGACTCAACGCTTATGCGATGTCGCTCTGGTTCACATGGACAGTCTTTATCCGGACGGGCGAATTGACGACGAGCGGGAGGTCGCCCGGTTGTTGGAGGCGGATCGCATCGTCCTGCAGTTTCCCGTTCAATGGTACGCGACGCCGCCGCTTCTCAAGGCTTGGCAGGACGCTGTTTTGACCCGGATGTATTATGTCCGATATGAGGATGAGGGGCGCAAGCTGGAAGGCAGGCCGCTGATGATCGCAGCAACGGCGGGCAATCACCGGAAAGCCTATTCCAGCAACGGCGCCAACCTCTTCCCGCTTGAGACCTTGCTGCGCCCGTTGCAGGCGACAGCCTATCGCTGCGGCCTTCCCTGGGGGAAACCATTTTTGCTATTTGGCGCGAACCGGCTGGATCAGCCTGCATTAGAGCGCGAGGGCGACAAATACGCGCAGCATCTGAAACGCTGGCGCCGGGACCGTGATGGGCGAAAATTTCCCTTCGCGCGCAAAACTGGTTAAGCAGGGCCTAAATGTCTGTTTGAAAATCCACCGGTCCGATTCACGGAACCGGCGCAACCTACGAGTATTCTCAGTTACATGTCTCAGTCTTTGCCTGCCGCCGTCTCCCGGAATTTCTCAAAGCTTCAGGAGGCCGCCGATCATGCGGCCCATAATTTCTCCCAAAGCGCGGCGCACGCCGCCCATGACGTCCGCGCCGCGGCGCAGGCCCGCGCGGACATGCTGCGCCGGATCGTGCAGCATTGCGCCAAGTTCCAGAAAGCCGATCTCGGCCGCTCCATCGGCCAGGCGGCGTTGTCGCTGGCGCTTTATTTCGCGGCTGTCGGCGGGATGATCGCGCTCGTCAAAACCGGCTTCTGGCCGCTGGCGCTGCTCATGTCGCCGCTGGCGGGCCTGTTCCTCGTCAAGTTGTTCACGATCCAGCATGATTGCGGCCATGGCAGCTATTTCAAAAACAAGCGCGCCAATCACCTGCTCGGCTTTATCGTCAGCATCCTGACCTTCACGCCCTACGCCTTCTGGCGCGACGCCCATAACCGGCACCATGCAAGTTCCGGCGATCTCGACCGGCGCGGCGTCGGCGGCGTCGACACGCTGACTGTGCCGGAATATCGCGCGCTGACGCCGGCGAAACGCATTATGTATCGCGTCTATCGCCACCCCATGATCATGATCGTCATCGGCGCGCCGCTCTATTTCTTCATTCTGCAACGCCTGCCGCTCGCCGGCCCCATGCCCTTCGCAGAAGTCTATAGCGGCATGAAGCTGCGCCAGGTCTGGAAGTCGGTCGCCGCGCTCAATCTGGCGCTTCTTGTCGTCTATGGCGGGCTTTCCCTGTTGTTCGGCCTTGGCGCCGTCGCTCTTGTGTTCCTGCCGGTCGTCACCGTGGCCGCCTGGACCGGGGCATGGCTGTTTTTCGTTCAGCACCAGTATGAGGATACCTATTGGGCGAAGAAGCCTGAATGGAATATGGCGGAGGCGGCGATTTTCGGGTCTTCCCATTACAAGCTGCCCCAGCCCCTGCGCTGGCTCACGGGCAATATCGGCCTTCACCACATCCACCATCTCGCCAGCCGCATTCCCAATTACCGGCTCATGGAATGTTATCGCGCGAGCGAGGATCTCCTGTCGCTCCCCGTCATGACAATCCGCGATTCCATTCGCTGCGCTCGCCTCGCGCTGTGGTGTCCCGACCGCCGCAAGATGGTGAGCTTCGCGGCGGCGTAAGGCCTCCGATCTGACAAACGCTGCGGATTGGTGTTAACTGGCGCCTGGGACATTTTCACGGGAGCCATTCATGAAACTTCAACTCGCCGCCAGCGCGTTCGCGCTCGCCATCGCGTTGTCCACGCCCGCCGCCGCGCAGGCAGACCTCAAAAGCGCGGTCGCTGCGGATTACGACGCCAATCTTGAAGCGCTGTTCCAGTGGTTTCATCAAAACCCGGAGCTTTCCCATCGCGAGTTCAAAACCGCGGAGCGTCTCGCCGATGAAATCGAGGCGCTGGGTTATGACGTGACCGAGGGCGTCGGCGGCACCGGCGTCGTCGCCGTGATGGAAAACGGCGAAGGCCCCACGGTGATGATCCGCGCCGACATGGACGGCCTGCCGGTGAAGGAAGACAACGACCTTCCCTATAAGTCGACGGCGACCCAGGAAGACATCGACGGCGTCGTGAAGCCTGTGATGCACGCCTGCGGCCATGATGTGCATATCACTTCGTTAGTGGGTACGGCGCGGCAGATGGCGGCGCGCAAGGACCAGTGGTCGGGCACGCTGGTGCTGATCGGCCAGCCGGCGGAGGAGCGCATTTCCGGCGCGAGGGAGATGATGGAGGACGGGCTCTATAAGCGCTTTCCGAAGCCCGATGTCGCGCTGGCGCTGCATGTCTCGGCGGGAACGCCCACGGGCAAGGTCGAGGTCCCGCTTGGCATTCGCGCGTCTTCCTCCGACAGCGTCGATATTATCGTTCACGGCGTCGGCGCCCATGGCGCCTCGCCTCACAAGGGCATCGATCCGGTGCTTGTCGCCTCGCAGATTGTCGTGTCGCTCCAGTCCGTGGTTTCCCGCAGCATCGCCCCGCAGGAAGCGGGCGTCATCACGGTGGGCGCCATTCATGGCGGGACCAAGCACAACATCATCGGCGACAAGGTGGAGATGCAGCTCACCGTTCGCTCCAACAATCCGGAAGTGCGCACGCAACTGCTCGACGCCATCGACCGCGTCGCGGAAGGCGTCGCGATTTCCCTCGGCGTGCCGAAGAAGCTTATGCCCGAAGTCATCCGTTCGAAAACCGAAACGACGCCGCCGACCATCAATGACCGAAAAAGCGCGGAATTCGTGCGCGCCGCGCTCAGCGACGCCATGGGCGATGATGTCCTCCATGACCAGCCGCGCGAAGGCATGGGGGCGGAGGATTTCGCCTATTTCGTCACGCCCGAGACCGGCGTCAAAGGCGTTTACATGAATGTGGGCGGCACGCCGGAAGAAGACGTTGAGGATGCGCCGTCGCATCATTCGCCCTTTTTCAAGATCGAGCCGGAGCCGGCGATCACCACGGGCGTCGAGGCGATGACGACTGCGGCCATCGCGCTCTTCAACAAGGAATAAGGCTGGATTGTTACGCGGCGCCCTGCGGCGACGCCGGCGTTTCGCGCAAATGCGGCGCCCAGATCTTCATGCGGCGCGTCAGGTCGCCTTTTTTGAGCGGCTTCGACAGATAGTCGTTCATGCCGGCATTGATGCAGACATGCTGGTCGGCGGGTTTGACATGGGCGGTGATGGCGACGATGGGCGTGCGCTTTTCGCCGCCGCGCTTGCGCTCCAGCGAGCGGATCTTTCGGGTCGCCTCAAGCCCGTCCATCACCGGCATCATGATGTCCATCAGCACAAGATCGACATCGTTGCGGTTAAAGAGCGTGACCGCGTCCTTGCCGTTTTTGGCGACAATTGCCTTGCAGTCGAAATTGGCGAGATAATGCTCAAGCACTTTGAGATTCACGTCATTGTCTTCAGCAATGAGAATAACGGGGAGAATAACGGGCGCGGGCGCGCCGTCTTCATCCGGGGCTTGCCCAGCGGCGGGAATATTGACGTCCGACATCGGGGTATTCCTCTCGCTGCCCTGCCTTGATGGCTCCGCCAAGTCTCGCCGGTCTTGTCTAAAAAGGCGCCAACGCTTTTTCTAAAATTGTCCGTAAGAGGGTAACGGTTTGCAGCCCGTCGCCAGATGAAAATCGCCTGGGAGCAGGGGCGGGGGCGGATTTCATGGCGCAGACCTTGTTAACGCCGGAGAAGAGGGCTGCGCCATATTTCCATGTCGATTTAAGGACAGGGCAAGGCTTGTGGCGAAAAGGGGGCGCCGCCAGGGGGCGGCGTCCGCTTTCGATCGGGTTTAATCGTCGTCCCCGTAATCGACGCCGCTGATTTCGATGTCGCCATCGCCGCTCGCCCGGATCTGTCCCTCATGACGGGCGATATGCACGGAGCCGCTGCCGCCAGCGTAAACGGCGGGATTGGTTGCCACGCCGTCAAAGCTGAAATCGCCGGAGCCGTTGATTTCGACCATCAGTTCTTCTGCGCGGCCGCCGCCGATATCGATGTCGCCCGACCCGCGCACATGCGCCAGCGTCTTGCCGTTGACGCTGGCGAGCGTCACGTCGCCCGACCCGTTGATGTCAACGCCTGCGCCGCCCTCCACGCGCCCCGCCGCGACGTCGCCGCTGCCATTGATGGAGAGCGCCACGGCGCCGTCCACATCCCCGAGCCGGATGTCGCCCGATCCGTGAATGTCGATCACCGCCGGGCCCGAGACGCGTCCCAACACAATATCGCCGGAGCCGTGAATCTCCGCATCGAGCGAGCCGGCGGATTTTGCGCTGAGATCGCCCGAGCCATAGATGGCTGACTTGAATTCGCCGGCCACATTGCCGGCGTCGAGATCGGCCGAGCCGTGAATGGCGATGTCGGCGGAGGCGATATCGCCGATGGCGCCTTCCACATAGCCTTCGCGAAGGGAAAAGGCGCCCATCGTATCGTCAGCGGTGAACATCATTACCGCGCTGTCGAAATCGAGCGCCGCGCCGGCGGGAATGCGCAAGGTGAGCGTCGGATAGTCTTCCAGGAAAATCCGGAAGGCGTCGTCGTGATGCTTGCGCCACTTAAGATCGCGATGCCAGTTGGTCTCATCGGGGTCTTTGTCGCTGTAGATTGCAAGGACGCCGTTTTCTTCCCGGATGCGAACGGGATAGTCCGTCTTGTTTCCATCGGTGATATCGAGGCGAACGGGTCCGCCTTTGACCGTTTCCACGTTCACCGTGCCGATGAAATTCTCGACGGCGATTTCCTTGACGCCCTCATGAGTCGATGTTTCGGCTGACGCAGCAGCCATCAGCGGCGCTGTAACCGCGGCCGACAAAAGCAAAATTCGCATTGTTTCCCCCCTCGCTGGGTTAAAAGCCGCCCGTCCGAGGCCAAGCTTATCCCCTGGCGCGGCGCGGGGCAAACCGCGCCTTGAATTGGCCCTGAAATGACCGCGAAAAGACCTTCGCCTATGCCGACGGCAAAGGGCGCCGCCAGCGTTTCACCGCCATGAGACATCGCGGGCTTGGGGCGCCTGTCTCACAGAGTGGAGGTGAAACTCATGTTGAAGAAAGTTGTCGCAAGCACAGTTGGCGCGGGGCTCATCCTGTTCGGCGCACAGGCTTTTGCGGGAGAATGGAAATTCAATCCCCGCGCCTGTCCGGATCTTGTCGAAGACCGCTATGACCGTATTGAGGACCGTCGCGACCGGCGGGTCGATTACGGTCGCCGCGATCGCCGCGAAGACCGTCATGACCGGCGTGAAAACCGCCGCGACGAAGCGATCACCGTCTGTCCGATCCGCGCTTTTTACTATGAGCCGGATCGGCGCGAGCTGCGTCGCGCGGCGCATCATGGCCACAGCTATGGAAGGGGGCGATACGCTGCGCGCCCGCCACTGGCCTATGACCGCCGGATCGGCATGCCTTACCGCTATGTGAAGGGCCGCAAAATCTACATTCGCGGCTAGATCCATAAAGATCAGTATAAAGACAAAAACGGCGCCCGCATGGGCGCCGTTTATATTTGTTTCTTCGTCGCCGCGCTATTGGCCCGAAAAGCGCCGCCACCAGCTTTCACGAGCGCCGCATTTTTCCTCTCCCTGCTCATCTTTCAGGCGCTGAAGCGCGTCTTCGGCGGCGAGGATGGCGTGGGGCAGGCCGTCGGTCCGGTATTTCTTCCATTTGCCGCCGGCGGTGGTGAATTCGATCCGCATCGGCGCCGCGCGAAGATAGGCGATGACTTCGGGCGGCGTGTTGGCCTGGGTGACGGCGTAATTGGCGCTGACAGGAACGGCGAAGGACCGGCCGTCAGGCAGGCGCATGGTGAAACTGCCGCGTTTGTAATTATGCCAGATTTTCAGAACCGGCGCGGCGCCGTCGCTTGAGTCGTAAGCCACGCGCAGGCCGAAATGCGTGCTGTAGTCCCGGCGCGTTTCCCATCGGCCGACAAGAAAGTCGCCTGACTCATCCGGCGCAAGACTTGCCGTCGTCGCCCAGCCGGCGACGGCCTCTTCACTGGCGCATTCGTTCGATTGCGCCGCCGCATATGTGCTTAGTGAGAAGATGACGGCGAACGCCGCCGCAGGCATGCTCCGGTGCTTCGCCTTGATGTCCATGAACGCCCCTCCCTCGCCATGTCGCCAAAAGACTTTGGCGCAAGGGAGAAGAGGGGGCAAGCATAAGCGAAAACGCTCGAAAGATGCGGGTGTCAGTGATTGCGCAAGGCGCTGATCAACTCTTTTTTGGTCATGTTCGACCGACCTTCAATGCCGATCTCTTTTGCGCGATCGTAAAGATCGTCTTTCTTCCACTCTTCATAGGGGCTGGACTCGCCGCCTTTTTCCGACGGATGTTGCGATGAGTTGGCCTGTGCGTTCGCGATGCGTGCGGCCTTTTCCTTGCTCTCGCCGTCTTCGCGCAGGGATTGATAGGTTTCGTCGTCCTTGATGGTCGGGCCGTGATTCTTTTCCATGTTTATTATTCCTTTTCCTTCTCATCGCTTTTGCGCACGCGCGTGGCGCCGGCGGGGCGCTCTTGCGCGCGCTTCTTTTCGTCGAGCTTGCCCTTCTTTTCCTGAAGGTCGCCGCCGGCGACATCGCCTTGCGATGGCGCGCCGGGCTCGCCGAGATACTCTTTTTCTTCCAGGGATTCCTGACGAGTTTTGGGACGGGTCATAACAGTTCCTCTTTCAGGCGGGGCTCAGTTCATAGCCGCAACAAAGGGCGTATCCGCCGTCGGGTTTTTCGATGATATAGGCGGGCGAGCCGGCGTCGCCTTCACGGCGCACGGTTTCGCCATCGATTATCTTGCTGATCGGATGGGTGTGAATTTCGGCGATGACGCCTTTTCTCTCGCCGTCGCCCCAATCCCATTTCACCTTGTCGCCGCGTACAAATTGCTGGGTCACCGGAGCCTCTCTTTTACGCGCGGTCCCGGCGGGAAAACATCCAACGGGTCTCGCGTTTCTTTGCTTTATCTGGATCGCCAACACCGAGACCCGCGAGGGTGTTCCGAAATTGCGGCTGGCGCTTTTCTCGCGTCCGCGTTATAGGCGCGGCGCAGCAAACTTGGATGAGCCATGGCCGCGAAGACTGACGTGAAAAAAGTGGTGCTTGCCTATTCCGGCGGGCTCGACACCTCTGTGATCCTGAAATGGCTGCAGGTGGAATATGATTGCGAGGTCGTGACATTTACGGCTGATCTCGGCCAGGGCGAAGAGCTTGAGCCGGCCCGGCGCAAGGCCGAGCGCGCGGGCGTCAAGGAAATTTACATTGAGGATCTGCGCGAGGAATTCGTCCGCGAATTCGTCTTCCCCATGTTCCGGGCGAACGCCGTTTACGAGGGCCTCTATCTTCTCGGCACGTCCATCGCCCGCCCGCTGATCGCCAAGCGCCTCGTGGAAATCGCCGAAAAAACCGGCGCCGATGCGATTGCCCATGGCGCCACCGGCAAGGGCAACGATCAGGTGCGGTTCGAACTGAACGCCTACGCCCTCAACCCGGATATCCGGGTCATTGCGCCGTGGCGGGAATGGGATTTGAACAGCCGCGAAAAGCTCATCGCCTGGGCGGAAAAGCACCAGATCGAAATTCCGAAGGACAAACGCGGCGAGGCGCCGTTTTCAGTGGACGCCAACCTTCTGCACACCTCATCGGAGGGCAAGGTGCTGGAAGACCCGGCGGAGCCCGCCCCGAGTTACGTTTTTCAGCGTACGGTGGATCCCGAAAGCGCGCCGGACGAGCCGGAAATCGTCGAGATCGGTTTCGATCGCGGCGACGCCATCTCCATTGACGGCAAGCCCTATTCGCCGGCGATGCTCCTAACCAAGCTCAATGAATATGGATACAAGCACGGCGTTGGCCGCCTTGATCTCGTGGAAAACCGTTTTGTCGGCATGAAGTCGCGCGGCATTTACGAAACTCCGGGCGGCACGATCCTTCTCGCGGCCCATCGCGGCATCGAACAGATCACCCTCGACCGCGGCGCCATGCATCTGAAAGACGAGTTGATGCCGCGCTATGCGGAGCTGATCTATAACGGCTTCTGGTTCTCGCCCGAGCGGGAAATGCTGCAGGCCGCCATCGACAAGAGTCAGGAGCATGTCTCCGGCACAGTAAAAGTGAAACTCTATAAGGGCTCGGCCAATGTCGTGGGCCGCGCCTCCGAACGGACCATCTATTCGCTCGCCCATGTCACCTTCGAGGAAGACATGGTCTACGATCAGAAAGACGCCGAAGGGTTCATAAAACTGAATGCGTTGCGGCTTAAGCTCCTCGCGCGGCGCAACAAGAACGCAGAGTCAAAAGGGTAAAATGGATCTTTCGAAAATCACGCCCGGCGTGAACCCGCCCAAGGACATCAATGTCGTCATCGAGGTGCCGCTTGGCGGCGAGCCGATCAAATATGAAATCGACAAGGCCTCCGGCGCCATGTTCGTCGACCGGTTTCTCTATACGTCGACGCGCTACCCCTGCAATTACGGTTTCATCCCCCAGACCCTCGCCGATGACGGCGATCCGGTGGACGTCATGGTGATGGGCAACCGGCCGCTGGTGCCGGGCGCCGTGGTCGCCGGCCGGCCTGTGGGCGTCCTCCTCATGGAAGACGAGGCGGGCATGGACGAAAAGATCCTCGCCGTGCCGAGCCCGCGCCTCACGCGCTATTACGCCAAGATCGAATCCTACAAGGACCTGCCCGACATCATGATCGAGCGCATCAGCCATTTCTTCGAGCATTATAAGGACCTTGAGCCGGATAAATGGGTCAAGATCGTCGGCTGGCGCGACCGCGAGGAAGCCGAAGCCCTGATCATGCAGGGGCTTGAGGCGGAGAAGCGATAGGCGATCCAGACGGGCGGCGGCCCCGGCGCGTCGCTTAACCCTTTTTTAACCCGCCCTTTTGGGCTAGCATCGCTCTCGTTCGATCCGAACAAGCGCCCGGCGGGCAAGGCCTCACGGGCGAGGGGCGGCGAAAACTCGTCTTTTAGAGCAGGGGGCTCACGATGCGTAATATTGAAGCCATATTCGGGGGAATATTGGCGCTCGCGGTTCTGGGCGTCGCCCTGTTCGCCGTCATGAACACGCAATTCGCATCCGGTCCCGATAGCGGCGAGACCGCGCCGGCGGCGACCGTGACCACCGCCACTTACGACAATAGCGGCGCCCCGCCGGCGATCAGCGCGGCTTCCGGGCAAGACCTCGTCTGCGAATGCTATGACGCCGCGTTCTCTCTTTCCGGCAAGGTGAATGTGCTGTCGCCGGAATATCGCACGGGCTTTCAGCAATGCCGGGCCCGCGGCGGGGTCGACGCCGGGGACGCCTGGACAGCGGGCTGGAATGCGCGCCAGTCGGGCCGGCCCTATGAAGCGAGCTGCCGCTCCTACAAGCGCCGCCGCTAGGTCACGCCATAACGGACTGCAAATCGCGGTTTTCGCCAGGTTCTGGCGTGAGCTCTATCGCGGCAATTTTTCCGAAAAATTCTCGATGACGGTTTTGAACGGAACCACGCCCACATCGGCGAAGAGGCCCGCTTTGTTATAGGGGTCTTCGTCGGCGATGGCGCGGGCTTCTCCTTCGTCCGCCGCTTCGATCACCATCATGGAACCGATGGGATCGCCCTTGCCGTCGAGCATCGGCCCGCCGAGCAGCAGCTTGTTTCCAAAAGATTGAAAATATTCGAGATGGGCGGGCCGGGTCTCCATGCGCAAGTCGAGAGAGTCCGGCTTGTCCCGGCATAGCAAAACAAATTGGGGCATCGTTACGCTTCCGATTTTAAAGGCCGCGCCATCAGCGCGGCGACAATCTCGTCCACGGACTTGGCGCCGGAGACGAGGGCGGCGACCGCTTCGCAGATCGGGGCCTCGACCCCGGCTTTTTCTGCGAGGGCGTGAATGGCGCCGGCGGTGGCGACGCCTTCGCTCACCGTATTGCGTTCGGCGAGAATGTTTTCGAGCGTGCGCCCTTTCCCGAGCTCGACGCCAAGGGACATGTTGCGCGATTGCTGCGAGGTGGCGGTGAGAATGAGATCGCCCAGGCCGGAAAGCCCGGCCATGGTCTCCCTTTTCGCGCCCAGCGCCACGCCGAGCCGTTGAAATTCCGCAAAGCCGCGGGCGATCAGCGCGGCCCGGGCGCTTTCGCCGAAACCTTTGCCTTCGACCACGCCGGCCGCGATGG
>PAIP01000052.1 GCA_002704915.1 Parvularcula sp. | reverse complement strand
TCGACGCGCTTGCCGAGCAGGTTCTGGCGGAAGCGGCCCTGCTTGCCCTTCAGCATGTCGGAAAGCGACTTCAGCGGGCGCTTGTTGGCACCGGTGATCACACGTCCGCGACGGCCATTGTCGAACAATGCGTCGACGGCCTCCTGAAGCATGCGCTTCTCGTTGCGGATAATGATGCCCGGAGCACGCAGCTCGATAAGGCGCTTCAGACGATTGTTGCGGTTGATCACACGGCGGTAAAGGTCGTTGAGATCGGACGTCGCGAAGCGACCGCCATCCAGCGGAACCAGCGGGCGCAGGTCCGGCGGGATGACCGGCACGATCTTCATGATCATCCATTCAGGGCGATTACCGGACTCGAGGAAATTCTCGACCACCTTGAGCCGCTTCAAGAGCTTCTTCTGCTTCAGCTCAGACGTGGTAGACGCCAGTTCCGAACGCAGGTCGCCGGCAATCTTGTCGAGATCCATCGATTCCAGAAGGTGATGGATCGCCTCGGCGCCGATCATGGCGGTGAATTGGTCCTCGCCATACTCGTCGACCGCGATCAGATACTCTTCTTCCGAGAGCAGCTGATTTTCCTTGAGCGCAGTAAGGCCCGGCTCGGTCACGATGTAGTTCTCGAAATAGAGAACCCGCTCGATATCCTTCAGGGTCATGTCGAGCAGCGTGCCGATACGCGAAGGCAGCGACTTCAGGAACCAGATGTGAGCGACGGGAGCGGCCAGCTCGATGTGGCCCATACGCTCACGGCGTACCCGCGACAGCGTGACTTCGACGCCGCATTTTTCGCAGATGACGCCCTTATACTTCATGCGCTTGTATTTGCCGCAGAGGCACTCGTAGTCCTTAATGGGACCGAAGATGCGCGCGCAGAAAAGACCGTCACGCTCGGGCTTGAACGTACGGTAGTTGATGGTCTCGGGCTTTTTGATCTCGCCATACGACCAGGACAGGATCTTCTCTGGGCTGGCCAGAGAAATCCTGATCGAGTCGAAAGTCTGTGCCGGCGCCTGAGGGTTGAAAAGATTCATGACCTCTTGGTTCATGCCGATCTCCTTTTCGGGACGCCTTGTCCCTTTTAAACTTCGGTGAAGACTGCCGCCGCGTGTCCCACCGGTTCAAATGCTTGGCCGCTAAGCTGCCTTGCGAACGACGATTGCGTGTCGCGAGAGTGCCCCCGCGACACGCGATAACGCTTATTCCGCAGCGTCCGGCAGCTGCTCGGTCTCGGTTGCGTCAATGCGGGAGTTTTCAAGCTCCACATTGAGGCCAAGAGAGCGCATTTCCTTGACGAGAACGTTGAAGCTCTCAGGAATGCCTGCCTCGAACGTGTCATCGCCGCGCACGATGGCTTCATAGACCTTGGTACGGCCAGCCACGTCATCCGACTTCACAGTCAGCATTTCCTGCAGCGTGTAGGCAGCGCCATAGGCCTCGAGTGCCCAGACCTCCATCTCGCCGAAGCGCTGACCGCCGAACTGCGCCTTACCGCCCAGCGGCTGCTGGGTAACGAGCGAGTACGGCCCGATCGAACGGGCGTGGATCTTGTCGTCCACAAGGTGGTGCAGCTTCAGCATGTAGATGTAGCCGACGGTCACCTGACGGTCGAACGGCTCACCCGTGCGTCCATCGTAAAGCGTGACCTGGCCACTGGTTTGCATGCCAGCCTGCGCCAGCATGTCGTTGACGTCCGCCTCGTGTGCACCGTCGAAGACCGGCGTGGCGATGGACACGCCCCGACGCATCTGCTCGCCCAGACGAATGATGCTCTCATCGTCATATTGACGCACTGGCTCATTTCGATCGTTGTCCGGAATGATCGCCTCGATTGTCTGGCGCAGCGGCTTGATGTCTCCGCTCTCCTTGTAGCTGTCGATCAGCTCACCGATCTGCTTGCCCATACCGGCGCAGGCCCAGCCCAGATGCGTCTCCAGAATCTGACCGACATTCATGCGGCTCGGCACACCCAGCGGGTTGAGCACGATGTCCACATGCTGGCCATCCTCCAGGAACGGCATGTCTTCCACCGGAACGATGCGCGACACGACACCCTTGTTTCCGTGACGGCCGGCCATCTTGTCGCCGGGCTGCATCTTGCGCTTCACGGCAACAAAGACCTTGACCATCTTCATGACGCCCGGAGGCATCTCATCGCCGCGCTGCACCTTCTCGACCTTGTCCATGAAACGCTGCTCGAGCGCCTTCTTGGACTCGTCATACTGGGCACGCATGGCTTCAAGTGCTTCCTGAAGCTTCTCGTCCTCGACGGCAAACTGCCACCACTGCGACCGCGGATACTCGTCCAGAACCTCGGCAGAAAGGGTCGTTCCCTTCTTGAAGCCCTTGGGGCCCGCAATCGCCTGCTTGCCTTCGAGCATCTCAGCAAGGCGCGCATAGACGTTGCGGTCGAGGATCGACTGCTCGTCATCACGGTCCTTGGCCAGACGTTCGATTTCCTCGCGCTCGATGGCCATCGCGCGCTCGTCTTTTTCAACGCCGTGGCGGTTGAAGACGCGCACTTCAACGACGGTACCATACGTGCCGGGCGGCATGCGCATGGAGGTGTCGCGAACATCCGAAGCCTTCTCACCGAAGATGGCGCGCAGAAGCTTCTCTTCCGGCGTCATCGGGCTTTCACCCTTCGGTGTGATCTTGCCGACCAGGATGTCGCCTGGCTGAACTTCGGCCCCGATATAGGTAATACCGGCTTCGTCGAGGTTTTTCAGCGCTTCTTCCGAAACGTTCGGAATGTCACGCGTGATCTCTTCCGGTCCAAGCTTCGTGTCACGCGCCATCACCTCGAATTCCTCGATGTGAATGGAGGTGAAAACGTCATCGCGAACGATGCGCTCGGACAGAAGGATGGAGTCCTCGTAGTTGTAGCCGTTCCAGGGCATGAACGCGACGAGCACGTTCCGGCCAAGCGCCAGATCACCAAGATCGGTCGACGGACCGTCCGCGATAATATCGCCCTTGTTGACCCGGTCGCCGACGCGCACCAGCGGACGCTGGTTGACGCAGGTGTTCTGGTTGGAACGCTGGAACTTCATCAGGCGGTAGATGTCGACACCCGAACGCGATGCGTCCACGTCTTCCGTTGCACGGATAACGATACGGGTCGCATCCACCTGATCAACGACACCGGTGCGGCGAGCAGCGATCGCTGCGCCGGAATCGCGTGCCACAATCGGCTCCATGCCGGTGCCGACAAACGGCGCTTCAGCCCGCACCAGAGGCACGGCCTGACGCTGCATGTTCGAGCCCATCAGAGCGCGGTTGGCGTCATCGTTTTCCAGGAACGGGATGAGCGCTGCCGCAACCGAAACAAGCTGCTTCGGCGACACGTCCATCAGGTCGACGTTTTCACGCGGCGCCATCATCACTTCGCCCGCGTGGCGACAGATGACGAACTCGTCTGTGAAGCTGCCATCCTCGCCGATGGAGGCATTGGCCTGGGCAACATAGTGCTTGGCCTCTTCCATGGCGGAGAGATAGACCACGTCCTGCGTGACCTTGCCATCCACGATCTTGCGGTACGGGCTTTCGATGAAGCCGTACTTGTTGACGCGGGCAAAGGTGGCCAGCGAGTTGATCAGACCGATATTCGGGCCTTCCGGCGTCTCGATCGGGCAGATGCGGCCATAGTGGGTCGGGTGCACGTCGCGCACTTCGAAGCCCGCGCGCTCACGCGTCAGACCGCCCGGTCCAAGTGCCGAAAGACGGCGCTTGTGGGTGATCTCGGAGAGCGGGTTGGTCTGGTCCATGAACTGCGAGAGCTGCGAGGAACCGAAGAACTCGCGCACGGCGGCAGCCGCCGGCTTCGCGTTGATCAGGTCCTGCGGCATGACCGTGTCGATCTCGATCGAGGACATGCGTTCCTTGATCGCGCGCTCCATGCGCAGAAGACCAACGCGGTACTGATTTTCCATCAGCTCGCCGACAGAACGCACACGGCGGTTGCCGAGATTGTCGATGTCGTCAATCTCGCCCTTGCCGTCGCGCAGCTCGACCAGAGTCTTGACCACGGCAACGATATCTTCCTTGCGCAGAACGCGCACGGTGTCTTCCGCGTCCAGTTCGAGACGCATGTTCATCTTGACGCGGCCAACGGCCGAAAGATCGTAGCGCTCGGCATCGAAGAACAACGAATGGAACATCGCCTCCGCCGTCTCAAGCGTGGGCGGCTCGCCCGGGCGCATGACGCGGTAGATGTCAAACAGCGCATCCTGACGCGACTCGTTCTTGTCGGCAGCCAGCGTGTTGCGGATGTAGCCACCCACATTGACGTGGTCGATGTCGAGGAAATGCACTTCGGTCGCGCCCGTCTCGAGCAGAACCTTCAGCGTCTTCTCATCGATCTCGTCACCAGCCTCAAGGAAGATCTCGCCCGTTTCCGGGTTGACGATGTCCTCGGCCAGATAATTGCCCAAAAGATCGTCTTCAGTGGCACGGATGGCCTTCAGGCCCTTCTCCGCAAGCTGCTTCGCCTGGCGTGCGGTGATCTTCTTGCCAGCCTCAACGACCACCTCGCCGCTGTCGGCGTCGATCAGGTCGGTCGTCGCTTTCAGGCCCTTGAAACGCTCAACCGTATAGGGAACGCGCCAGTTTTCACCATCGCGCACATAGGTAAGCTGATCATAGAAGGTCGACAGGATCTCTTCAGCGTCCATGCCGAGCGCCATCAGAAGCGACGTCGCAGGCAGTTTGCGGCGGCGGTCGATACGCGCATGGACGATGTCCTTGGCATCGAACTCGATGTCGAGCCAGGAGCCACGATAGGGAATGACACGTGCGGCAAACAGAAGTTTGCCGGACGAATGGGACTTGCCCTTGTCGTGATCGAAGAACACGCCCGGCGAGCGGTGCATCTGCGAAACGATAACGCGCTCGGTGCCATTGACGATGAAGGTACCGTTGGACGTCATGAGCGGCATATCGCCCATGTAGACGTCCTGCTCCTTGATGTCCTTGATGGACTTCGCGCCGGTGTCCTCATCGACGTCAAACACGATCAGGCGCAACGTGACCTTGAGCGGCGCAGCGAAGGTGAGATCGCGCTGCCGGCATTCGTCAACATCGAATTTGGGATCCTCGAATTCGTATTTCACGAATTCAAGCATTGCCGTCCCGGCGAAGTCCGAAATCGGGAACACCGATTTGAACACCGCCTGCAGCCCCTCGTCAGGACGCCCGCCCTCGGGCTCCTCGACCATCAGGAACTGGTCATAGGATGCCTTCTGAACCTCGATAAGGTTCGGCATCTCCGCAACTTCCGGAATCTTTCCGAAGAATTTGCGTACCCGCCTGCGACCATTAAACGTTTGGGTCTCGGCCATCGTCGCTCCTTGCCCTGCCTGGCTTGCATGCACCACGTGAACCGCCATTCCGGCGGTCAATCCAAACGGATAAAAACCCGTTTCCTGAAAGCCGCGAGCGGCCCACAGGAAAGAGGTTTGGATTCCGTCTTCAGTGTTCCGGCCCGCACGGATCGGAAATCCCTGCGGGCCGGACGCCGAATTACTTCAGCTCGACTTTGGCGCCAGCGCCTTCGAGCTGCTCTTTGATCTTCTCGGCTTCGTCCTTGGACACGCCTTCCTTGATCGCCTTCGGAGCGGACTCAACGAGGTCCTTGGCTTCCTTAAGGCCGAGACCGGTGATGCCGCGAACTTCCTTGATGACGTTGATCTTCTGAGCGCCTGCATCGGCGAGAACGACGTCGAACTCGGTCTTCTCTTCAGCAGCTTCGCCACCGGCAGCACCGCCTGCAGCAGCAGCAACAGCCACCGGCGCAGCAGCGGAGACGCCCCACTTCTCTTCAAGCATCTTCGAAAGCTCAGCCGCCTCGAGGACGGTCAGGCTCGACAGGTCTTCAACGATCTTAGCAAGATCAGCCATTGTACATTTCCTTTTGTGTTCGAACTGTGTTGTTGGTCTTGAGGACCGGCATCACGCCGCCTCGTCCTTCTTGGAATAGGCGCCGAAGACGCGCGCGAGCTGACCCGCGGGCGCGTTGACAACCTGTGCGATCCGGGTAGCCGGCGTCGAAATCATGCCGACCAGCTTTGCCCTGAGCTCGTCCAGCGACGGCAGCGAGGCGAGTGCCTTCACACCGTCGGCGTCGAGCGCGGTCTCACCCATGGCACCGCCGAGAATGACAAGCTTGTCATTGCCCTTGGCGAAGTCATTGGCGACCCTAGGAGCGACAACCGGATCGTCCGAATAGGCAATCAGGGTCTGGCCTTCGAAAAGGGCCTGAATGCTCTCGGACGGGGTTCCCTGAAGGGCGATTTTGGCGAGACGGTTTTTCGCAACCTTGACTGTGCCACCTGCCCCGCGCATTTTCGAACGAAGATCGTTCATCTGTGCGACGGTCAGACCGGCATAGTGGGCCACGACGACCGAACCGGTGTTGCTGAACACCTGATTCAGATCCGCGACGAATTCGCGTTTTTCCGCTCTGTCCACTGCCTTCTCCATTTGACGGAAAGTCCCGAAAGACACATCCGCCGGTTTGCCTTTTGCCGCAGGGCATCCGCAAACTCGGATCACCCAAGCGACGCTCGAGGATCCTGTCCCCTTTCGCCAACCGGAACTCCGGCATCGGACAAAAGGCCAACACGGTTCGAACCTTCAAACGGGGCAAGCCCCGGTCTCCGGTCCCACCCGTCTCATGCAGACCCCGAAAAAGGGATTAAGGCGAACCGCCTGCAATCTCGGACAGGATGTTCCGGAAGTTTCCTTCCGGCTTCCACACCCGAGGGTGCGGAAAGTCTTTGGGAAAGGCGCCGGAGCGCCCTCCCCGAAATCTCATCAGGACGCAGCCGTGAGGCTCGCCACATCAATGCGCAGGCCAGGGCCCATGGTCGAGGTGATGGCAACCTTCTTGAGGTAGTTGCCCTTCGCACCAGCCGGCTTCGCCTTGATCACCGCATCGGCAAAAGCACGTACATTCTCAGCGATCGCCTTGGCATCGAAAGACGCCTTGCCAACGCCAGCATGCACAATACCGGCCTTCTCGACGCGGAACTCGACGGCGCCGCCCTTGGAAGCCTTGACAGCGGCCGTAACGTCCGGCGTCACGGTGCCGACCTTCGGGTTCGGCATGAGGCCGCGCGGGCCAAGCACCTTACCCAGTCGACCGACCAGCGGCATCATGTCCGGTGTCGCGATACAGCGATCGAAGTCGATCTCGCCCTTCTGGACGGTCTCCACCAGATCCTCGGCACCGACGATGTCTGCACCGGCGGCCTTCGCCTCGTCCGCCTTGTCGCCCTTGGCGAACACAGCAACGCGAACCGTGCGGCCCGTGCCGTTCGGCAGATTGACAACGCCGCGAACCATCTGGTCAGCATGGCGCGGATCAACGCCGAGATTCATCGCGATCTCGATGGTCTCATCGAACTTGGCGGTCGCGCGATCCTTCAGGAGCGCCACGGCCTCATCGAGAGCGTATTCCTTGTCACGATCAATACCTTCACGGGCCTTTGCCACGCGCTTGGAAAGTTTCGTCGCCATATCGTCAGCCCTCCACTTCCAGGCCCATGGAACGCGCAGAGCCCTCGACCATGCGCATGGCCGCATCGACGTCGTTCGCGTTCAGGTCTTTCATCTTGGCTTCAGCGATCTCACGCACCTTGGCACGCGAAATCTTGCCAGCCACCGACTTGCCCGGCTCCTTGGAACCCGACTTCAGGTTGATCGCCTTCTTGAGGAAGTAGCTCACCGGCGGCGTCTTCATCGTGAAGGTGAAGGACTTGTCCTGGTAGTAGGTCACGACGACCGGAATCGGCGAACCCTTCTCCATCTCCTGGGTCTGCGCATTGAATGCTTTGCAGAACTCCATGATGTTGATGCCACGCTGACCAAGCGCAGGACCAATCGGGGGCGACGGCGTCGCCGAACCCGCGGGAACCTGAAGCTTGAGCAGGCCTGCAACTTTCTTAGCCATATCTCATCTGCCTTGTCGTTCACGCCGACCATCCCGCAAAGGATCGACCGGCATTGCAGTTTGGTGGTCCGGAAATCAGCAGCCGGCTAAGCCACCCTTCCCTTCCACCGACGAAGCCCCGTGAGGAGCAACACGGTCAGCCCTTTTCGACCTGACCGAATTCCAGATCGACGGGCACCGCCCGTCCAAAAATCGAAACTTCAACCTTGAGCCGCGAACGTTCCTCGTCGACTTCCTGAACGGAACCGTTGAAGGAAGCAAAAGGCCCGTCAGCGACGCGCACCTGCTCGCCGATCTCGAAGGTGACCGAGGGCTTGGGACGCTCAACGCCCTCCTGAACCTGCGTCAGAATGCGCTCAGCCTCCGCCTCGGTGATCGGCACCGGCTTGGAATCGCCAAGAAAGCCAGTCACTTTCGGCGTGTTCTTGATCATCGAAAAGACGGCATCAGTGAGCTGCGCCTTGACGAGAACGTAACCGGGAAAAAACTTGCGCTCCGCGTCGACCTTGCGGCCACGGCGCACTTCCACCACCTTCTCGGTCGGAACAACGACCTGCTCGATCTTGCCGGTCAATCCCTTCTGGCGGGCCTGCTCCTCGATGGATTCAGCAACCTTCTTCTCAAAGTTGGAATAGGCGTGGACGATGTACCAACGCGCAGTCATTTCAATCGCACTCCGTCAATCGTCCAGTGTCAGGCGCCAATGCCAAGGATAAGCTCGATGCCATAGGCCATGAGCTGATCGGCAGCGAAGAAGAAGATGGCCGCCAGCGTGGCGAATGCGATGACCATCACCGTAGAGATCAAGGTCTCACGCCGCGAGGGCCACGTCACTTTCGCGGTTTCGGACCGAACCTGCTGAAGAAACGTGAAAGGATTCGTGGTTTTCGACGCCATATGCCGCTCTTGGTTCTGAAGCCTGGCAAGCCAGGTTATTTATTGTTCCCGATCCGATCGGGAGAGATGCAAGAGACCGGCAAAGCCTGCCCCAAGCCACGGAGAAACATGAAAACCGAATCGATTCTCATACTCCACCCATACGACAAAGGCGCGTAAAGCCGCTTTCCCGGCTCCACGCACCGCGTGTCTGTTTGATCTACATAGAACCGAAGTCCGATTCTTGCAAGCCCCCACGCAAGATTGTGGCGACGAGTTGCCCCGAGGGCGATCTGAACCGGATCTCCAATGCTATGCTTGGCAGGGGCAGAGGGGCTCGAACCCCCGACCTGCGGTTTTGGAGACCGCCGCTCTACCAACTGAGCTATACCCCTATCGGCGCCCTTATTGCCCAAACGCATTTTCAGTTCAAGAAGTAGTTTGCCTTCATTCGCCGAAAACCTCACTTTTTTCGCGGACTTTTCAACGCGCAGCTTTTGTTTGCTCCCGTGCCTGGGGCGTTTTCAAAGATACAGCGTTTTTCAGGCGGTGTCCCGCATTTGCGGTGGAGGTTTTTGAAACTGACGCACTTGCCATCCGGCGCGCGATATCCGGGACCGCCCTTGCAGCCGCACCCTTTGCACGGCGGACGTTCGGGACAGTTTCGCGCCGCCGAGGCCTGCGGCATCCCTGCAATCACGAAAACGATCAACAGGCCAAGAAGCACTCTCGCCATTGTCCCTCACCCTTCAGTCCCCTCACCCTTCAGGCACAAAAAACGGGGCGCTGTATCCAGCGCCCCGCCTGAAAATCTTAGGTGTCGCCATCGTCATTTGTGACAATGGCTTCTGCCTGATCACTCCGTGATCGATGCGACGATGCCGGCACCGGGCCAAAACGCGCTCGCGCCCGTTTTGGTATTGGCTGCGTCGGTTGCTTTCGGCAACGCCACTTCGATCACTCAGTGATCGATGCGACGATGCCGGCACCGACGGTGCGGCCGCCTTCACGGATAGCGAAGCGCAGCTTCTCTTCCATGGCGATCGGCACGATCAGCTCGACGTCGACCGTCACATTGTCGCCCGGCATCACCATCTCCGTGCCTTCCGGAAGGTGAACGATGCCCGTCACGTCCGTCGTACGGAAGTAGAACTGCGGGCGGTAGTTCGTGAAGAACGGCGTATGACGGCCGCCCTCTTCCTTCGTCAGGATGTAGGCTTCTGCCTTGAACTTCGTGTGCGGCGTAACCGAACCCGGCTTGGCCAGAACCTGACCGCGCTCAACGCCCTCACGCTCGACACCGCGAAGAAGCGCACCGATGTTGTCGCCAGCCTGGCCCTGATCCAGAAGCTTGCGGAACATCTCAACGCCCGTGCAGGTCGTCTTCGTCGTCGGACGGATGCCGACAATCTCGATTTCCTCACCAACCTTGATGATGCCGCGCTCGACGCGACCCGTCACCACCGTGCCGCGACCCGAAATCGAGAACACGTCCTCGATCGGCATCAGGAACGGCTGGTCAACCGGACGCTCAGGCGTCGGAATGTAGGCGTCAACCTCGGCCATCAGCTTGCGGATCGCGTCCTCGCCGATCTCCTTGTTGGAGTCTTCAAGAGCTGCAAGCGCCGAACCCTTCACGATCGGAATGTCGTCGCCCGGGAAGTCGTAGGACGAAAGAAGCTCGCGAACCTCGAGCTCCACCAGCTCAAGAAGCTCCTCATCGTCAACCTGGTCGACCTTGTTCAGGAACACCACAATCGCCGGAACGCCAACCTGGCGGGCAAGAAGAATGTGCTCGCGCGTCTGAGGCATCGGGCCATCGGCTGCCGAAACAACCAGGATCGCGCCGTCCATCTGGGCCGCACCCGTGATCATGTTCTTCACATAGTCGGCGTGGCCGGGGCAGTCCACGTGAGCATAGTGACGGGCTTCCGTCTCATACTCAACGTGAGCCGTCGAAATCGTGATGCCGCGAGCCTTCTCTTCCGGAGCGCCATCAATCTGGTCATAGGCGCGGAACTCGCCGAAATACTTCGTGATCGCTGCCGTCAATGACGTCTTGCCGTGGTCAACGTGACCAATCGTGCCGATGTTCACATGCGGCTTCGTACGCTCAAATTTACCTTTGGCCAT
>PAIP01000051.1 GCA_002704915.1 Parvularcula sp. | reverse complement strand
CCGCCCCGATCCGGTCGAGATCGGACTCGATCAATCGGCGCTTGTGGTCGTCGATATGCAGAACGCCTTCGCCTCCAAAGGCGGCATGCTCGATCTTGCGGGGCACGACATCTCGGCGGCGGCGGCTGTCGTCAAAGTCAACAAAAAGCTCATCGACGCAGCGCGCGAGGCCGGCGTCAAAATCGTCTATCTGCAGGTGGGCTACAAACCGGATCTCAGCGATGCGGGCGGCCCCTTGTCGCCGAACTATCACAAGGAACTCGGCCTTCGCACCATGCGCGCGCGCCCGGAGCTCGACGGCAAGCTGCTCGTTCACGGAACCTGGGACTGGGAGATTGTCGATGCGCTGAAACCTCAACCCGGCGATCTCGTGATCCGGAAATCGCGCTATAGCGGGTTTGCCGGAACGACCCTCGACAACGATCTGCGCGCCCTCAATATCCGCTATCTTTTCTTCACCGGCATCGCTACCAATGTCTGTGTCGAAAGCACCGCCCGCGACGCCTATTTCCAGGAGTACTGGCCGATTATGGTGGAGGACGCCATGAATCATGCCGGTCCCGACTTCGTGCGCGAGGCGACGCTCTGGAATTTTGAAAATGTCTTTGGCTGGGTGACCGATTCGGACAATCTGATCGGCGCCTTCAAACACAGGACCAATCGCTGAGGCTGACATGAAGACCGCCGTCATCGTTTTTCCCGCATCGAATTGTGACCGCGACATTGCGGTCGCCCTTGAAAAAGCAACCGGCGCCAAACCGGCCATGGTCTGGCATGGCGATACGGACATCCCGGACTCGGATCTGATCGCCCTGCCCGGCGGTTTTTCCTATGGCGACTATCTGCGCGCCGGGGCCATGGCGGCGAAATCGCCGATCATGCAGTCGATCATCGAGAAAGCCAAAGCCGGCGTGCCGGTGATCGGCGTGTGCAACGGGTTTCAGGTCCTGTGCGAAACGGGGCTCCTTCCTGGCGCGCTCATGCGCAACGCCGGACTCGATTTCGTCTGCCGCGACGTTTCTCTGAAAGTGGAAAACAATCAGTCGATCTTCACCCGCGGCTTCGACAAGGGCGCTTACGTGACCTTTCCCGTCGCCCATCATGACGGCAATTATTTCGCCGACGAGGAAACCCTCGACCGGATCGAGGGCGAAGGCCGCGTCGCCTTCCGTTATGTGGACAACCCCAATGGCTCTGCGCGCGACATCGCCGGGCTCATCAACGACGCCGGCAATGTGCTCGGCATGATGCCCCATCCGGAACGGATGATCTCGCCGCTCCTCGGCGGGATGGACGGCGCCGCGTTTTTCAAGGGGCTCGTTGAAGCAGTTTCCTGACACGGCGCTCAGCAATCGACGCCGGCCTCGTCCAAGAACTTTCCGGGCACAGAACATCACGTCTCACGGCGTTGAATGATATATCATTAGATCATATTACAACCGGCTCATTGTGCGCATGCTCATGCCGAAAAAAAATCCCCGCGACAGCAGCTTAACGATCACTCTTAAAGTTGCCTGAAAACGCTACAGCGCGCAAAAACATGTCGCTCCGTCTTCTAGCGGACATTGATTCCCACCCTTAAGACCGCGACTATGCTCAAGTCTCCTAGCAAAAGGGGCCTGTTTCAATGACGAAGGGACTAATCGAAGCCGCAACGGGCACAACAGAAAAAGCAACACTTGAACGCCGTGAGCTGCATCACCGGATATCCAACAGCCTGCAGATCGTCGTCGCCTTTCTTCGCTTGAAGCGTAATCACATCACGCCGGAAACGGCGCTTGAAGCCCTCGAAAAGGCGGCCGATCGCATCGACGCCATTGGCCATTTCCATAGATATGTCGCCGAAAACGACAGCGACGAAAATGTGAGTTTCAAGGATCTGGCGCGCTATTTAATGGCCGATATCTGCACCAGCGTCGGCCTTGAATGCAGGGTCGAGGGCGATGACATTCCGCTCTCGGTCGACAAGGCGCTGAACCTCATCATCATTATCAATGAATTGGCGATCAATTCGCACAAACATGCTTATGACAACCGGGACGGGGGAGAATTCGTCGTCCGGTGCGAGCGCTGCGATGACGAAATCGTGCTGACAGTATCCGACTCCGGCAAAGGCCTGCCGCACAATTTCAGCCTCGAAGAACATCAGGGCCTCGGGTTCGAGGTGATTGCCAGTACGGTGGAACGGCTTGGCGGCTGGCTTGAATGCGAAGACCGCGCGAGGGGCGCCGCCTTCCGTTTCGCTGCGCCCATCGATTAGGCTGCGGCGCCGAAAAGACCCGCATAGGTTTTTTCCGGCTGGCCGTAAAACCCGGCGGCATGCTCGATCAGGCCCTCACGGTCGAGAACGGTGATCTGGCCGCGCCGCGCCTTGATCAGTCCTTTTCCTTCGATGATGTGCAGGGCGTCCGTCACGCCGGGCCGCCTTACGGCGAGCATCAGGGCGAGAAATTCATGAACCAGCGGCATCTCGTCGCCGCCGACACGGTCGTGACACATGAGCAGCCATCGCGCGAGGCGTTCCTCAAGCTTTCCATGCGCATTGGCCATCGCCGTAAAGGCGCTCTGCACATGCATGACATATGCGAATTTGAGGAGGGTCGTTCTGACGTCTTCGTCCTTTTTCAGGATATCCCGCATATCGCCGGCCGCAATGCGATAGGCCGAGCCTTCTTGCTGAACGAAAGTCTCGAAGGGGCAGCCATCAACACCCATTAAAATGGGGAAGCCTGACATGCCTTCCCGGCCCAAGAGACCGATTTCCGATTCAAGCCCGGCCGGACCGGGAGCGAGAATGGAAAGCCATCCGCTTTCGATGAAATAGAGATGTTCAATCCGCTCATCCGCCCGTGAAATATAATCCCGGTGCTGCAGATCATGTTTTTCGAGATACGGCTCAATGGCGCGCCAACTGTCTTCCGTCAATGCGTTGAGTAATCCATTGGCCGCTCTTGCTGTTGCTTCGGCCATGTTCTTCTTTCAGTTAGATGTGAATTTCAGATATCTGCGTATAATTGGATATCAGTTTAATATGCGTAGACCATTTTTTCTGCATGTTTTTCTAACACGCAGGGCCATGC
This sequence comes from Parvularcula sp., assembly GCA_002704915.1. Taxonomy (GTDB): domain Bacteria; phylum Pseudomonadota; class Alphaproteobacteria; order Caulobacterales; family Parvularculaceae; genus Hyphococcus. Next base: position 5,928 of record PAIP01000051.1, on the reverse strand, counting down.
CGCGTCTTTGTAATCTACATTACAAAAGCCGATCGTGAACGCCGCGCAGGCCGGTTTACGCCATAATTTAGCCGAAAACCGCCGGCTTTCGCCCGGCCCAGGGCCGCGCCTCCTCCATTTCGAAGCCGATACCGATCAGCAAATCTTCGCGCCCCATGCCCGCGCCGAACATAGCGCCTATGGGCAATCCGTCCGGCGACATGGACAGCGGCAGGGAGATCGCCGGCGCGCCCGAGACATTGTAAAGCGGCGTGTACTGAACATAATCGGTGAGCCGTCCGATCATGGTGTCATAGTCCAGCGACGCGCCGAAATAGCCGGTCTCGGGCGGCGGCGTGCGCAGCACCGGCGACAGGATCACGTCATAATCGCCATGGAACGCCGCCATAACGCCTTCGACCTTTTGCAGGCGCGCCACCGCATCGCCGAATGTCGCTTCCTTTTCTTCGAACATCTTCGCCAGCCCGAGCGTAAAGGGCTCGAAGGCAAGTCCGTTGCGCGGCAGGTGGAACGTATCCTCCCACAGCTTCACCACGCGATGGGCCATGGCCGCCCAATAGAGCCGGAAATCGGCGGAGAATTGTTCGTCGACGGGGAACGCCGCCTCCTCCACGGCATGGCCAAGCTCTTCGCACAGCGCGGCGACGCTTTGCGTCGCCTCTCTTACGGCCGGGTCGGCGACATAGGCCCCGCCCGGCCCGTCCATGATGAGCGCGATGCGCAGGCGCTCTTTCACCGGCCGCGTCACAAGGCCAAGCGGCGCCAACCCGCTTTCGGATGCAGGCAACGCCATCGCGGCGGAGACCGCGGCCGTATCGCGCATGGTGCGGCTTTCAACGCCGTGGGTTGACAGCGCCAGCGCCATGTCCGCGGGCTCTCCCTTTGGCGTGCGCCCGCGCGAGACTTTAAGCCCCACGGTTCCGCAGCACGACGCGGGAATGCGGATCGAACCGCCGCCATCGGTCGCATGGGCAATCGGCACGACGCCGCTCGCCACCAGCGCCGCGGCCCCCCCGGACGATCCGCCGGAGGAATGATCGAGATCCCAGGGATTGCGCGTCTCGCCCGTGGCGACCGGTTCCGTCGTCGCGGTGAGGCCGAATTCCGGCGTCGTGGATTTTCCGAGGCTGACGACGCCAGTGTTCAAGAACGCCGTAACATAAGGCAGTTGCTCGTCGCCCTTGTAAAAGGGAAAGGCGCGGCTGCCGAACCCTGTGGGCACATCCGTCACATCGTAGAGATCCTTGATGAAGGTGGGCACGCCGCCCATGACGCCGCTCGCGCTGGCGGCGCTTTCCCGCGCCGCGCTAAAAGTCTTCGTCGCAATGGCGTTGACCTTTTCGTCGATGCGCCTCGCGCGCTCGATGGCGGCGCCGACGGCTTCCTCCGCGGATAAATCCCCGGCCTTGATGCGCGCGGCGGTCTCCACGGCGTCGAGTTCTGCAAGCTCGCCCGACCCCGCCTGATCGGGCCGCGAACAGGCGCCGGCCGCCGTCAACAGCATGGCCCCAAGGCCGCCCGAGCGCATCAAATGTCGCCGCGTTAAGGACATGCAAAGCTTCCTTTTATTCCCCGCCCGATTCCGGCATCATCGGATGCTGAGAGGGCGCGCGCCTGAAATCAAGAAGACAGCGCAGAATAGGGGCGGACAAGATGAACCTGAACCATATGAGAAAACCGGCTTTCGCGTGTGCAGCATTGATGCTGATCGCGGCCTGCGGCGAGAAACAGGAGGCGGCGGCCCCGGCGGACGCGTCTTACCAGGAAACGCTGATGGGCCAGTTGCTGGACGCCGAGCCCGGCGACGTCATCGAAATTCCCGAAGGGCGCTTCGCCTTCGACCGGTCCTTAAGCCTCACTGTCGACGGCGTCACCATCAAGGGCGCGGGCATGGACAAGAGCGTCCTGACCTTCGCGGGTCAGATCGCCGGCGCCGAGGGCCTGCTTGTCACCGCGAGCGATTTCACCATCGAGGATCTCGCCATCGAAGATACGAAAGGCGATGCGCTGAAAATCTCCGAAGGCGAGAACATCATCATCCGCCGTGTGCGGACGGAGTGGACGGGCGAGCCCAAGACCGAAAATGGCGCCTATGGCATCTATCCGGTGCAGGTGAAAAACCTGCTCATGGAGGAAAGCGTCGCCATCGGCGCCTCCGACGCCGGGCTTTATATCGGCCAGTCGCAGAATGTGGTGATCCGCAACAACCGCGCGGAATACAATGTCGCCGGCATCGAGATCGAAAACACCTTCGACGCCGACGTCTATGGCAATGTCGCCACCAACAACACGGGCGGCATTCTCGTCTTCAACATGCCCAACCTGAAACAGCCGGGCGCGCGCACCCGGGTCTTCGACAACGAAATCTACGAAAACAACACGAAGAATTTCGGGCTCGAAGGCACGGCCGTCGCCTCCGTTCCCGCCGGCTCCGGGGTGGTCGTCACCTCGAACGACAATGTGGAAATCTTCAACAACGATATTCGCGACAACAAGACGTCGAATGTCATTGTGGCGAGCGTTTTCTCCTCCGGTCTCGCGACGGAAGGGATGGAGGACGATTTCGATCCTTATCCCGAAGGCATCTATGTCTATGACAACGCGTTCGACGGCGGCGGGGACAATCCCGACGGGCTCGATCTGCAGGCGCTGAAAGTCGCGGTCGCGGGCCCGCTCGGCCGCCTCCCCGACGTCCTCTGGGACGGCTATGTGGACCCGGCGCTTGGCGGCCCCGGCGATGTGCTCTGCGTGCAGAATGGCGAGGCGCGCGTGCTCAATGTGGACAGCCCCAATGACAATAAGAGCCCGCGCATCGCCGATGACGGCGTCCATGATTGCGCATTCGAGAAATTGCCGGCGGTTGAACTCACCGGCCCGCTGGCGGGCCTGTGAGGGACCGAAAACGGCGCACGCGATACGGGAAAAACACCTCAAAAGAGATGAATTCTTACATTTTTCCCAGTGTTGGTGCAAAGTTATCCACCACCGCCGGGGCGCGGTTAAACTCACCGCAGTCGTCATCCCGGCCGTTACAAGCGCCAGAATGCGAAGCATTCGTTAGCGCTTGTTAGAGCCGGGATCCCCGTCAGCCTGACGGGAGGTCCCGGGTCTGCGCAGCAACACTGCGTGCTGCAGCGCGCCCGGGATGACATCGGAATGTGAGGCAAGTGAAGGCGTGAAGATGCGCGTTGCAAACCGAAGAGCAGAAAACTCCAAATGGCGCCAGACTCGTCTGCAAGCGAGCAAACATGCGGGGCAAAGCTGGCGGGCGCAGGGAAAAAGCGCCGGGCAAGCGGTTCTCGTCGCCGCTGCATTCCTTGTTTCAGCCTGTTCACAACAACCGGAGACAGCGCCGACATTTCACGCCGACGACAACCCGGAACGCTTAAGCGACTGGGGCATGATCGCGGCGACAGACGGCGCGCTGAAACTGAGCGACGGCGTGACGCCCTATGATCTCGCAACGCCGCTCTTTTCCGATTACGCGCTGAAGCTCAGGACCGTGTGGACGCCAGACGGCAAGCCCGCCATCTATAACGCCGACGAAGCGTTCGACTTTCCCGTGGGCACGGTCATCACCAAGACGTTTTATTATCCGACGCCCGAAAACGCCTGGACCGGCGACGTGCAGCAGGGACAAGAGCGCGGAATTCATGACCGGCGAATGGCGCTCGATCACCTGCGCCTCATCGAAACCCGCGTGCTGGTGCGGCGCGAGGCTGGCTGGGACGCGCTGCCTTATGTCTGGAACGAGGATCAGAGTGACGCCGTCCTGAAGCGCACAGGCGCGGTGATCCCCATGACGCTGACCCGCGACAATGGCGAGATGGAGCCTTTCGCCTATCTCGTCCCCAACGCCAATCAGTGCGCCGGCTGTCACGCGACAAACGCAACGACCAAAGCCATCCAACCCATCGGGCCGAAAGCGCGGCATCTCAACAAGCCGTCGAGTTTCATGGAGGGCTTCAACCAGCTCGATCATTGGCTGGCGAAGGGGTTGCTGACATTCTCTTCCGAAAATTCTCCTCTCCTTCGAGACGCCCGCCCCCTTCATCCTGAGGAGGCGCCAGCGGGTCCGGCTGAAAGCCGGCCCGGGGACGCCGTCTCGAAGGACGAAGGGCGGGCTCCTCAGGATGAAGAGAATTTTCAATTCCCCCGCAATGCCGACTGGAGTGATGAAACCGCGCCGCTCGCCGCAAGAGCGCGCGCCTATCTCGACGCCAATTGCAGCCATTGCCACAACCCGAACGGACCCGCCGACACGTCCGGCCTCGATCTCGAACCGGGCGCCTCCGGCCCCGCCATGGGCCACTGCAAAGCGCCCATCGCCGCGGGCCGCGGCACGGGCGGGCGGCCCTATGACATCGTCCCCGGCCGGCCCGACCTTTCCATCACGGTCTTCCGTATGGAAACCACCGACCCCGGCGCCATGATGCCGGAGCTCGGCCGCGCGGTGACGCATGAAGAAGGGGTGAAGCTTGTGCGCGAGTGGATTGCGGCGATGGAAGGTGTTTGTTCGTAAGCGAACTGAACCCTAACCTGTTTTCAACATTACGGGAAAACATCATGTTTAGTAAAAAGATCTGTATTTCTATAGCATTCGTGGCCGTCGCGCTAACATCGGCAAACGCAGAAACGCTCCAAGAGGGGGCCGAACCCATTTTCGTGAGAGAAAGCGCCTGCGCCTACATATTTGAAATGATCAGCGGGCCAAAGAAAGGTAGCTTTGGTTATTCGACTAGCGGCGTCCAGGTGATGCGCGACACGAAGGAAGGTTTACTCAAGCTCAAGCCACCCAAGAACGCTAAAATCGTGAGCATAACCTGCATGCGATCAACGCCAGTTCCATTCCCGTTAGACTACAGGGTCATTCTATCCGGGTACGATTTCTATACTACCAACATGGACAAAGGACGCGAGTTCAAAACAAAATTGAGCAAGGTAGACGGCGCTTACACGCTAACAATGGAAAAGGGAGAACTCGACGAAAACGAAAAGAAAATAGTTGACCAACTTCTTCTTCAATTTCTCGAAGACGAAATAGAGTTTATCGAAAGCGAATAGGCTTGCGTTTGATCCCTAGGCGCCTGCCATCATCTTCCTTACGCGCCCCATCGCCATGAGCGGGAAATAGTGGCGATAAAGATTGTAGTTGATCATGAAGGCGCGGGAGAGTTCGGGGCCCTGTTTCAGGCGCTCCTGCAACAACGGGTCGTTGAGCTTGATCGTCGCACCGACGCCGTAACCGGGAAAGCCCGTGCCGGTATATTCCGGCTCTTCCCAGGTGCCGTCTTTCTGGCGCTCGATCAGGAACTGGACGCCGTCCGCAATCGCGCGTTCGTCCTCCGCACGGCCCACGGCGGCGAGGCCCATCAGCGCCCAGGCGGTTTGCGAGGCCGTCGATTTGCCGCGGCCCATCTGCTTCGGGTCCATATAGGAGGCGCAAGATTCGCCCCAGCCGCCGTCAGGGTTTTGATGGAGGATCAGCCAGTCCGACGCCTTGCGAATATAGGGTTGCGTCATGTCCTCGCCGATGGCTTCGAGCGCGGGCAACACCGCGCCCGTGCCGTACACGTAATTGACGCCCCAGCGCCCGAACCAGGCGCCGTCCGCCTCCTGCTCCGCCTTGATATAGTCAAGCGCGCGGACCATGGACGGATGGTTCTTGCCGATGCCGAGTTTTCCGAAAGCCTCGATAATATGCGCCGTCACGTCGACCGAGGGCGGATCGAGCGCTTCGCCGAAATCGCAGAACGGAATTTTGGTGAGGATCTGTTTGTCGTTGTCCTTGTCAAAGGCGCCCCAGCCGCCATTCTTGCACTGCATCCCGATGAGCCAGTTGAGGCCCTTTTCGATGGCGGTTTCAATACGAGCCGCCTTCTGCTCCCCCGCTCGCGGGGGAGCTGTCCGCGAAGCGGACTGAGGGGG
>PAIP01000050.1 GCA_002704915.1 Parvularcula sp. | reverse complement strand
GAGCCCGAACGCATGAGAGAGGTGCGCGGGACGTGAGACATCCTCGTCGCTTGGTAGTAGCACATGGACGCATCACGCCCCGCGCGCAGTTTTTACAGCGCCGCCAATTGATCGCATCCGGCGACGGAGCTTCAACTCCAACGGGACTGAAGCGCCGCCTTTTCCCCGAAGGCTCGACTGCAACGGCCGGCCGGGTACTAAACGCTCCGTCCGTCCTCCGCCCCGGCGAAAACACCGGTTGAAGCTGGCGAAGGCGAAGCGCCGCCCGCACACTGCGATCCGGACCAGTGGGAACGGCAGGCCTCACCGCCTCTCAATATCCGGACTGCCAGGCAGTATACGGCGCCTGGAAAACCCGTGAAAAGTTATCCACGGGTTCCGGAATGGCCTTATACTTGCCGCCGCCCCCTGCGCCCCTTCTGCAATTAAAACACCCCCATCGCCTCACTTCGTTCGGCACTTCCCCCGCATTTCCGCTTGCGCGCATGCGCGCGCGGGGGAAGAGGGTGCCTCTGAGTAAGAACTTCTCCTCCCCCGTTTACGGGGGAGGTGTCGCGAAGCGACGGAGGGGGGTAATCAGCCTACCCCCAAATCCCTTTCCCGCTTCCGGGCAAGCCCAACCTCTCCCACATCTCATCCACGCGCCGCACCACATCCTCATCCATGCGGATTTCCTCGCCCCATTCGCGCCGCGTTTCGGGCGGGAGCTTGTCGGTCGCGTCGAGGCCGATCTTGGAGCCGAGGCTCGGCTCGGGGCTCGCGAAGTCCAGATAATCGATGGGCGTGTCTTCGATGACGGTGATGTCGCGCGCCGGGTCCATCTTGGTGGAGACCGCCCACATCACGTCTTTCCAGTCGCGGGCGTCGATGTCGTCATCGACGACGATGATCCATTTCGTATACATGAACTGGCGCAGATATGACCATGCACCCATCATCACGCGCTTGGCGTGGCCGGGATAAGCCTTCCGTATGCTGATTACCGCGATGCGGTATGAACACCCTTCGGGCGGCAGCCAAAAATCGACGATCTCCGGAAATTGCTGTTGCAGGAGCGGAATGAACACCTCGTTCAGCGCTTCGCCGAGAACGCTCGGCTCGTCCGGCGGTCGGCCGGTGAAGGTCGAGAGATAAATCGGGTCTTTCCGGTGCGTGATCGCGGTGATCGTAAACACCGGAAACTTTTCAACGGAATTGTAATAGCCGGTGTGATCGCCGTAAGGGCCTTCGTCGGCGTAATCGTCAAGGGAGACGTAGCCTTCCAGCACGATCTCCGCTTCCGCCGGAACTTTCAGCGGCACGGTCTTGCAGTCGACGAGCTCAACCTTCTTGCCGCGCAAGAGACCGGCGAAATGATATTCCGACAGCGTGTCGGGGACCGGCGTCACCGCGGCGAGGATGGTTCCGGGATCAGCGCCGATCACCGCCGCGGCTGGGAGCGGTTCGCGCTTTTCCTTGGCCCACCGCGCATGATGCTGAGCGCCGCCGCGATGTTTGAGCCAGCGCATGATCGTCTTGTCTCGCCCCAGCTTTTGCATGCGGTAAATGCCGAGATTGAAATCGTCCTCGCGCCTTCCGCCCGGCCCTTTCGTCACGATGAGCGGCCAGGTGATCAAGGGCGCCGGCTCCCCCGGCCAGCAGGTCTGGATCGGCAATTCGTCGAGGTCGATCTCGTCCCCGGTCTTCACCACCTCCTGACAGGGCGCCCCCCAGTCCCGCGACGACGGCTTCATGGCCATGACGGTCTTGGCGAGCGGCAGCATGTCGAGCGCGTCTTTAAGCCCGCCCGGCGGTTCGGGCTGGCGCAGGAAGGCGAGGAGCTCCCCCACTTCGCGCAGGTCGGCGCCGGTCTCCCGGGCCTTGCCTTCGAGCGTCACGCCCCTTGTTGTGATTCCTAGGGCGACGCGCTTCACCGTGCCGAAAAGATTAACGAGCACCGGCATGGGCGAAACCGACCCGTCATCCATCACCGGCTTTTCAAAGAGGACCGCCGGCCCGCCCTCCGCCAGAAGCCGCGTCTGGATCTCGGTCATTTCGAGCTTCACCGCCACCGGCTCCGACACGCGCACGAGCTCGCCCGCTGATTCGAGCCGCGCCAGAAATTCGCGCAAAGAGGCCGAAGGCTTCACCGGTTTTGTCATCAAACTTCCCTCTTCCGGCGCCGGGACATCGTTTCCGGCGCCTTGTCGCCTCACTTCAGCCCGGTTAACGCTCGCTTCACCAAATTGTAACCGCTTGGCTTAACCTATTTTTTCCGCCTCCCCTTTACGGTAAAGGCGCCGGAGCATACCTTATCGACGCGCCCTTCGGGATAGCGGCGCGCCAAGACAAAACCGCCCAGTTTGCGTCCCCGGAACGGTTCCGGGCCTCTCGTGAAGGGTATTTGGGAGTTCACTCGGCATGTTGCCGATCGTGCATCAGGTATTCGGTTCATTGCTGGTCGTTGCGGGTCTCATTGTCCTGCCGCTGCCGATCCCCTTTGGCCTGATCATGCTCACCATCGGTTTTGCACTGCTCGCGCCTTACATTCCGGCGGTGCAGCGCCTGATCCGGCATATGCGCGGCAAATGGCCCAATCTCGACGAGACGTTGAAGCGCTATCACCACCGCATGCCGCCGGTGATCAAAACCACCATCGACAAGACCCATCCCGCCGCCCCGGCCGAATAAACGGCCCGGGCCTTAAGACCTCCGCTTTAACCAGACCTCCGCTTTAAATTGACGCCGGGCCCGGCGCTTTTTACCTTCGGCCTTGGGATTCGCCGCGCGCGGGGCTGTTCCTGGAAGAGACAAACCGCGACCATCAGGAGAGACCATGACCGCAATTTGGAAACCATTCGCAGCCGGACTTTCCCTTTTCGCCCTCGCCGCCTGCGGCGGCGGCGAGGATGCGGCCCCCGGCGGCGATGCGGCCGCCAATATCGACCCCGCGCTTCTTGAGATCGTCGAAACCCGTCATGAAACCATGGAAGAGATCGGCGATTCCTTCAAAACCATCCGCGACGAATTGAAAGCCGGCGATCCCGATATCGAGGCGATCCAGACCGCCGCCGCCTATATCGAAGAACAGTCGACAAAGGTCGGCGACTGGTTCCCCGAAGGCACCTCGCCGGCGGACGGCGTCGACACCGATGCGCTGGCGACGATCTGGGAGCGGCCTGACGACTTCGACGCTGCGGTCGCACAATTTGAAACTGCGGCCGCCTCGCTGAACGCCGCGGCGCAAAGCGGCGACATGAGCGCCCTTGGCGGCGCGGTCCAGGAAACCGGCGGCGCCTGCAAGAACTGCCATGACGACTTCCGGGCCGATGACGACTGATCGGGCGGCCGGTCCCGCCGGCCCTTCCTCGCAAGCCGTCATCTGGGACGGCGCGATCCGGCTTTTCCACTGGTCCACGGTCGCGCTGGTCGCCCTCGCCTGGTGGTCGGCGGAAAACGGCCATATGGACTGGCACCGGCGTTTTGGCCTGACCATGCTGGGGCTGGTGACATTCCGCCTTTACTGGGGCGTCGCGGGCACGCAGACCGCGCGCTTTTCAAGCTTCGTCAAAGGCCCGAACGCGATCGCCGCCTATATCCGCAAACTGAAGCGCCCTTACAGCCCGGCGCCGGGCCATAACCCCCTCGGCGCCTTGAGCGTTCTTGCCCTGATCGCCGCACTTGTCCTGCAAGTGACCGCCGGTCTCTTCGCGGTCGATGTGGACGGGCTCGAATCGGGCCCCCTGTCGCATCTTGTTTCCTTCGATCAGGGACGCGCCGCGGCGGAGTTTCACGAAACGGTGTTCAACATTCTCATTGCCCTGATCGTTCTGCATGTGGCTGCTCTCATCTTTTATCGCGTAAGGCTACAGACGAATCTGGTGACCGCCATGATCACGGGGCGGCGCGCCAATTCCGAACCGGGGCATGACGGCCCCTTCCCGCTCGTCCGCTTCATCATCGGCGTCGCGCTCGCGGGCGTTGTCGTCTTGGCGGTTCAGCAGATCTAAGCCCTCCGCATTTGCAAGGGCTCGTGAAGCCGACTAACATCCCCCCAGCCGGAACCAACCGGCAAGGGGGACATTTCCATGAGATTTATCGCGTTAGCGCTGGGCGCGCTTTTCGTCTTCAGCTCCGTCGCATCGGCCAAAGACAAGGACAGCCGTCCTTACAAAGGCCCGATCATCGACGTTCACCTGCACGCCTATCCGGCGGATGGCAACGGCCCGGCGCCGAATGCGGTCTGTCCCGGCGTCGCCGCGAACCTTGAATACGATCCGCAAACGCCCTGGCCCGCAAAAATGGGCGCGCTGATGACGGACCCGCCCTGCGACGATCCGATCCTCGGGCCTGCGACGGACGAGGAAGTGCGCGACCAGACCATCGCCATCATGAAAAAATACAACATCAAAGGCGTGCTCAGCGGTCCCGCCGCGCGCATCGCCGACTGGCAGGCGGCGGCGCCGGGCCTCTTCATCGCCGGTCGCGAGCTCAGTCTCAATCGCGACGATGTTTCAGCCGCCGAGATCGAAGCAGAATTTGAAAACGGCGCGTTCGAGGTTCTCGCCGAAGTCACGAACCAGTATCGCGGATTTCTCGCCGACGATCCGGCTTTCGACGCCTATTGGGCGGTCGCCGCCGAACACGACATTCCCGTGGGCATCCATCTTGGCATCGGCCCGCCGGGCGCGCCCATGCTTTATCCCGATTTCCGCGTTCAGACGCCGCTCCGGATAGAGGCGATCCTCAATCGTCACCAGAATTTGCGCGTTTATCTTATGCATGCGGGCTTTCCGTTTGCTGACGATCTGAAAGCCATGCTCTATCTTTATCCGCAGCTTTATGTGGATACGGGCGTTCTTCAGCTCGCTGCGCCGCGCGAGGACTATTACGCCTTTCTCGAAGAGATCGTGCGCGCCGGCTTCGGCGACCGCATCATGTTCGGCTCCGACCAGATGAACTGGCCCGGCATGATCGAGGAAGGCATTGACGCGATTAACGACGCGCCTTTCCTCACCTATGAGCAGAAGAAAGACATTTTGCACGACAACGCCGTGCGGTTTTTCAGGTTAGAGGAATAGGCCTCAACCGGGCTTCAATCCTTCGAGACGCAAATTTTCCTTCATCCTGAGGAGGCGCGCAGCGCCATCTCGAAGGACGAAGGAAAATTTGCTCCTCAGGATGAAGATCAGCCCAACTTACTGAAATCCGGCTTCCTCTTCTGCATGAAGGCCATCCCTGCTTCGCGGAACTCTGCGGATTGAAGCTGCGCGGCGAAATGGACGCCCTCTTCTTTCATGCGCTCAAGAACAGCCGCGCGGTCGCCCTTCATCAGCTTCTTGGTCAGCTTCATGGCCGCCGGCGCCTTTTCGGCGATGGCGTGCGCGGCGCCAAAGGCGGCATCTTCCAGCGCGTCCGGCGCGAGAACCTCGTTCACGAAACCGAACTCGCGCGCGCGAGGGCCGTCGATCTTCTTGCCAAGAATCAGCATCTCCGCGGCGCGATGGTGGCCCGCGATCTGCGGCAGCAGCAGGCTCGACGCCGCTTCCGGCACCAGCGCCAGATCCACAAAGGGGGTGTGAAATGTCGCCGCCTCCGACGCATAGACGAGATCGCAATGGAAAAGCATGGTGACGCCGACGCCGACAGCCGGCCCCTGCACCGCCGCGATGAGCGGCTTTTCCGCCGTGGCGATCGCTTCGAGGAAGCGGATCACCGGCGGCTTTTCCCCTTCCCCCGGACCGCCCGCGCCGGACATGAAATCGGCGATGTCGTTGCCAGAGGTGAAGAGGTCGCCCTTCGCCTCAAACACCACGGCGCGGATCGCATCATCCCGGTTTGCCTCGATAAGCCCGTCGACGAGGGCCGCGTACATGGCCTGTGTGATGGCGTTCTTCTTCTCCGGCCGGTTGAAGCCGAGCCTTAAGATCGGGCCGTCCCGGGAAACGGATATATGGTCGGTCATGGAAACTCCGCTTGTCTTTAGAGATCATGACTTGACGCAATCGCCGCGCCGGGATCAAGAACGGGAAGCAGTATTGTGAGCCCATCATGCAGATTCGCATCCTTGAAACCGGCGAGCCGCCGGAACCGTTAAAAAGTCAGTTCGGCGATTATTTCGCCATGTTCCAGCGGCTGATCGGCCCCCATAGCCCGCGTTTTTCCTTTGCGACGACCCGCGCCCATCAGGGCGAGGCCATGCCGGCCCTCGCCGACTTCGACGGGCTTCTCATCACCGGCTCGCCGGCGGGCGTTTATGACGAGCATGACTGGATCGAGCCCTGTTCCGATCTCGTGCGCCGTACGGCGAAAGCCGGGAAACCGCAGGTGGGGATCTGCTTCGGCCACCAATTGATGGCCCACGCCTTTGGCGGCAAGGCGGAAAAATCGGACAAGGGCTGGGGCGTCGGCGTTCATGAATACAAGATGACGGCGCAGACCGACTGGATGGACCCGCCGTCGAACCGGCTCGCCTGCGCCGTTTCCCATCAGGATCAGGTGACGGAACTGCCCGAGGGCGCACGCATTCTCGGCGGCAGCGAATTCTGCCCCATGGGCGTGATCGATTTCGCGCAAGGCCCGGCGATTTCCTTCCAGCAGCATCCGGAATTTTCCGCCGATTATGGCGAGGCCCTGCTGCGCCTTCGCAAGGGCCGCATCCCGGCGGACCGCGCGGACCCCGGCATCGCCAGCTACAAAAACCGCTCGGACCGCGAGCTCATGGGCAAGTGGATTGCGAATTTCTTTCTCCAGCATGCAAGGTAGACCATGAGCGATCTCGTTCTCGGCATCGGCGACAAGAATCTTTCCTCCTGGTCCCTGCGGCCATGGCTCCTGCTGACTGAGGCAGGCATTCCGTTTACGGAGGAAAATATCAGGCTCGACCGGCCGGAAACGCGGGAGGTCCTGAGAGAAAAATCGCCTTCGGGGCTCGTCCCTTACCTGATCCATGGGGACGTCAATATCTGGGATTCCCTCGCCATCATGGAATATGTAAGCGAGCTTTTCCCGGAGAAAGAATTATGGCCGGCAGACAGGGAGGCCCGCGCCCTTGCGCGCAGCATCGCGGCGGAAATGCATTCGGGCTTTTCCGCCCTGCGCGCGGTCTGGCCCATGATGTTCACGCGAAAAGACATGCAGCACACGACCCAGAGCGGCGTTTCACGCGATATCGACCGCATCAATGACCTCTGGACCCTGTGCCGCAAGACCTATGGCGCGGGCGGCGAATTCCTCTTCGGCCAGTTCTCCATCGCCGACGCCATGTATGCCCCGGTGGTCTCGCGCTTCGTCACCTATGGGCCCGTGAAGCTCTCGCCCGAAGCCGAAACCTATCGCGACATGATGTTCGCACTTCCCGCCATGAAAAAATGGGGCGACGGCGCGCAGGCGGAACTCGCGGCCGGTTAGGGCAAGCGCACCCTCTCCCGCTGGCGGGAGAGGGTGGCAAGCAAAGCCGGAAGGCTGCTTGCCGGGTGAGGGTGGACTGATCCCTCAATGATCGACGCTCCTTATAATTCTGCACGATCCCCTCACCCCTGCCCCTCTCCCCAAGGGGAGAGGGGTTCTCTTTCCGACGTCTTGCACGGCCCGCCGGGAGCCTCTATCCCCTCGCCCATGCAGACACCAGAAGCCCAAGCCATTCTCGAACGCCTGATCGCGGACGCACGCGCCGCGGGGGCGGAAGCCGCCGACGCGGTCCTGTTTCACTCCGTTTCCTCGGGCGTCTCCTGGCGCATGGGAAATCTCGAAGATGTGGGCCGCGCCGAAGCCGCCGATCTCGGCCTCCGGGTCCTGATCGGCAAGCGGCAAGCCTCGGTCTCCACCACCGACCATTCGCCCGCGGGCCTCAAAGAACTCGCAGAGCGCTGCACGGCGATGGCGAAGGCCGCGCCGGAAGACCCCTATTGCGGCCTCGCCCCTGCCGAGCGCCTTGCGAAAGAGCCCTTCCCCCATCTCGATCTCGGGGATTTCGAGGAGCCTTCCACCGACGATCTTAAAACCCGCGCCGCCGAGTGCGAGGCCGCCGCACTCGCGGTCAAGGGCGTCGTCAATTCGTCGGGCGCCGGCGCCGGATATGGCGAGGGCTGGAAATGGCTGATGACGAGCCACGGCTTTTTCGGCCAGTCCGGCGGCTCCAACCATTCGGTCTCGGTCAGCGTCGTGGCGAAAGACGCGAACGGCATGGAGACCGACTACGATTATGATTCGAAAACCCATCTCGACGATCTGAAAAGCGCCGAGGAGGTGGGCCGCCATGCGGGCGAGCGCACCGTGCGCCGCCTCTCCCCGAAGAAAATCAAGAGCCGCACGGCGCCGGTCATTTTCGACAACCGCCTGTCGAGCTCGCTGGTCTCGCAACTGGCGAGCGCAGTGAACGGCGCGGCGATCGCGCGCGGCGTCAGCTTTTTGAAAAACAAGATGGGCGAGAAAATTTTCGCCGACGGGATCAACATCATCGACGATCCTCACCGCCCCCGCGGCGCGGGCTCGCGCCCCTTTGACGGCGAAGGGGTTGCCAATGCGCGCATCGACCTCATCAAGGACGGCGTTCTGACCGCTTGGTTCCTGAATGTCTCGCAGGCCGCGCAGCTCGGTCTTGAAACCAATGCGCGCGCCACGCGCGGAACCGGCGGCGCGCCGGGATCGGGCGCCACCAATCTGACCCTGCAGCCGGGAACGCGCTCCTACGAAGACCTCTTGAAAGAAGCGAAGGAAGGCCTTCTCCTCGGCGACATGTTCGGGCCGCAGGTGAACCCCAATACCGGCGATTATTCCGTCGGCTGTTCCGGCTTCTGGGTCGAGAATGGCGAGATCGCCTATCCGGTGAGCGAAATCACCATCGCCGGCAACATTCTCGACATGTATGCGGGCGCCATCCCCGCCAACGATCTTGAAATCCGCGGGTCCATCAATGCGCCGAGCATTCTCGTGCCGGCCATGACCATCGCGGGCGACTAAACTGGATTGATCAATGAGCAAACGCCTTCGATCCTTCGAGACACAAAAATTTCTTCATCCTGAGGGCCGCGAAGCGGCGTCTCGAAGGGCGAAGAAATTTTTGCTCCTCAGGATGAAGGCTGAGGAAGGCGCCCCGCCCTCCGAAAGCTCGTAACAACAAACGGAGCCTTTCATGAGCGACCAACAATTGCTGCATCTCGTCTTCGGCGGCGAGCTTGAGAATCTTGAAGAAGTGAAATTCCGCGATCTCGACAAGCTCGATATTGTCGGCGTCTATCCCAATTACGCCGCAGCGGAAAAAGCCTGGCGCGCCAAGGCGCAGCAGACCGTCGATAATGCGCATATGCGCTACTTCATCGTCCATATGCACAAGCTTCTCGATCCCGACGGCGACGGGAAGTTCTAGGCCGCGTGGCCGGCCCCATCACTCGCGAAGACTTCGAAACGCCGGAAGGCCGCAAGCGCGCCTTTCGCGAGTTGATGCTGCGCGATCACGGGTTTCTGCGCACGCTCTATGACAATTCCCACGAGATCGCGCCCGGCAGGATGTGGCGCACCTTTCAGCCGTCGCCGAAACATCTCCAACGCTGGGCGGAGCGCGGCGTCAAAACCGTCATCAACTTGCGCGGACCGAAACCCACGGGCCAGCTATTTCTCGAAGAAGAAGCCTGCAAGGAACTGGGACTGAGCCTCATCAATATCCGCGTCTATTCCCGCGAGGCGCCGTCGAAGGAAATCCTCCACGGCGCGCGCAAATTGTTCGATGAAATCGAATACCCGGCGATCATGCATTGCAAGTCCGGCGCGGACCGGGCGGGGGTAATGGCGACGCTGTTTCTGTTTTTTCATGAAGGCGTGCCGCTCGACGAAGCGCTCGATCAATTATCTTTTAAATATGGCCATGTGAAAGCCGGCAAGACCGGGGTCATCGACGCGGCCTTTGCGCGTTACCTCGCCTACGCAAAGGAAAAAGGGATTTCCCTTTCGGATGTGGATGCGTTTTTCGACTGGGTCGATCGCGACTACGACCCGGCGGAAGTGAAAGCGAGCTTCCATTCCAAAGGCTGGGGCGATTTGCTGACGGAAGTGATTTTGCGGCGAGAGTAGATGTTGTCCTTCTCCCCTCGCCCCCTTTAGGGGGAGAGGGGCGGGGGTGAGGGGGAACAAACTCACCGACTCAAAGAGACCGCATTTTTTAGGGCCTCCACCCTCACCCTAGCCCTCTCCCGCCAGCGGGAGAGGGTAAACTCCGGACCTCAAGCCAACTGCAACGCCGCCTGACGCGCATAGGCGCCTTGCCGTTCCACAAGCTCGTCATGAGTCCCGGTTTCAACAATGCGGCCCTGATCCATCACCACGATCATGTCGGCGTCTTTCACCGTGGAAAGCCGGTGCGCGATGACAAGCGTCGTGCGGCCCGCGGTCAGGCGCTTCAGCGCATCCTGAATTTTCGCTTCGGATTCGGCGTCGAGCGCCGAAGTCGCTTCATCGAGCAACAGGATCGGCGCGTCTTTTAAAAACGCGCGCGCAAGCGCCACGCGCTGGCGCTGGCCGCCGGACAAATTCGCGCCGCCCTCGCCCAGCACCGTGTCATAAGCGTTCGGCAATTGCGCGATGAAGTCGTTCGCCGCCGCATTCTCCGCCGCCTGAATGATTTCCGCGCGGGACGCGCCCGGACGGCCGAAGGCGATATTTTCCAGCGCCGACATATTGAAGAGGACTGCCTCCTGGCTGACCAGCGCCATGCGCGCGCGCAACGATCGCAGAGTCACCGCCGTAATGTCTTCGCCGTCAATGAGAATGCGGCCCGAAGTGGGCTCGTATAACCGCGGCAGGAGATTCATCAGCGTCGACTTGCCCGCCCCCGACGCGCCCACCAGCGCCACCATCTTGCCCGCCGGAATGTCGAGGCTCACCTCCTCCACCGCCTTTGCGCTGCCGTAAGAGAAGGACACCTGCTCGAAACGGATCGCGCCCGGTCCCGGCGGCAGGTCGAACGCGTCCGGGGCGTTTTTAATCGCGGGTTCGGCGTCGATCAGCGACAGCATGCGTTCGAACGCGCCGAAGCCTTCCTGCATCACGGCGTTCAAGGTGCCGAGCCCCCGCGCCGGTTGCGACAACAACAAAAGCGCCGTCATGAAGCCGGTGAATTCCGCGAAGGTGGTGGCGCCGGAGGAAATCCGCCAGGCGACGACGCCGATAATCACCGCCACCGCCGCAGAGCCCGCGATAAAAATCACCGGCTCGTTCAAGGCGCGGGCGTAAGCCATCTTCTTCAACACTGACAACCGGTCGTCAAAGGCCGCGCTCGCTCTTGCGCGCTCCAAGGGTTCGATCTGATAGGTCTTCACCATGCGCGCGCCGGAAACGCTTTCGCCGATCAGCGCGGTGAGGTCGCCCGCCTGTTCCTGCGCCTTGCGGGACGACGTCCGCAACATCTTGCCGATGCGCGCGACGAACAAGCCGACCGCCGCATAGATGACAATCACGATGGCGAAGAGCACCGCATCGAAATACAGCATGGCGATGCAGAGGCCCGCAAAAGTCAGCGCGTCGCGCACGCCGTTCGACAACCGCGTCAGCGTTTCGCGCAGGACCGTGACGTCATTGGTAAACCGCGCCATGAACTGGCCCGAGACTTCGCCGCGTAGTTGTGCAAAGTCGAGCGCCGTCATCTTGTCGAACATGTCGTTCTGCATGTCGCGCAGGGCAGAGAGCGCGGCTCCTGCGTTGAGGCGCGAAATGGCGTAAAGCGCGCCTGCATAAATGAGCCCCAAACCGACAATGGCGACGGGTCCGATGGCGGCGACGCGGCCCAAGGGCGCCGGATCGTCGCCGGAGCCCGACAGCCCGGCGAACACCCATTCCACCCCGAAGGCGATGGCGGCGTTGGCG
>PAIP01000049.1 GCA_002704915.1 Parvularcula sp. | reverse complement strand
CGGACGCGGACGCAGGGTCCCGAGCGTGCGGCCGGCCAGCCTCGGGCCTGAGGTCCGTTACGCCTCTCCCGGGCCCGTGCGCGAAAGCGCACAAATTCTTATTCGATCGCATTCGCGATCGGGCCCGCGATCCGGACCGAAAGGGACGGTAGGCCTCACGCCTCTCCTTGTCCGGACTAAACAGCATCATAAGGGGGCATCGCAGCCGGGGGATTGTTCTGCGCCGGCGTCAGGCTCTTTCCCCGGAAATCGCGCCCAACACCTTACAACCGGCACGCTCGACGTGCTAACCCTGCTCCTGAAACCCGCCAGGCGCGAACCATGTTGCGTGGCGCGCAACAGATAAAAGCGAGACGATCTCGCCTTGCGCATCAGGTCGCCGCCCCAGCAAAGCTTGCGCGCCGGAAGAACAGAAGGGGCGCACAGAAGCGAGGCACCAATGACTGAAATCAGCGAATTCATCGTCCGCAAGGACAATCTCGCCGAAGGACGCGTGGAAACGCGCGAAGCCCCGCCGCTGAAAGACGGCGAGGTGCTGGCGAAAGTCGACCGCTTCGCGCTGACCGCCAATAATGTGACCTATGGCGTCGTCGGCGAACGCATCGGCTACTGGAAATTCTTTCCGTTGGAGAAAGACGGCGACGGCATCATTCCGGTGTGGGGCTTTGCGGATGTCATCGAGTCGAAACACCCGGATGTCTCCGTCGGCGAGCGGCTATATGGCTATTTTCCCATGGCGAGCCATCTCGTCATGGCGCCGGCAAAAGTGAAAGAGAAGCGGCTTTTCGACGGCGCCGCTCATCGCGCAGACCTCCCCCCGGTCTACAACGCCTATGCCCGTGTCAAGGCTGAAGCCGGTTACGACAAGGAGATGGATGACGACCGCATGGTGCTCTACCCGCTCTATGCGACGTCCTATTGCCTTTATGATTTCATGAAAGACAAGGGCTGGTTCGGGGCCGAGCAAATCATCATTCCGAGCGCGTCATCGAAAACCGCTATTGGATGCGCCTATGCGATCGCCGGCGACGCCGCCGCGCCGAAGCTCATCGGTCTCACCTCATCGCGCAACAAGAAGGCTGTGGAGAGGCTGAAACTTTACAAGCAGGTGCTCGCCTATGGCGACCTTGAGAAAATCGACGCCTCCGTTCCCTCGGTCATCATCGACATGTCCGGCAATGGCGAAGTATTGGGGAGCCTGCACAAGCATCTCGGCGAGAACATGAAATACACCTCCAATGTGGGGCTCACACATTACGACGCCAATGAGATGGGGCCGGATTTCATCCGGGAGCGGAGCGAAATGTTTTTCGCACCCGGCCATATCCAGAAACGCACCCAGGAATGGGGCCCCGGCGCTTTTGAAAAACAGGCCTTCCAGTTCTGGAAGGACGCGGCGGTGAAATCGCGCGACTGGCTGATCATACGCCGCGAAAACGACGCCGACGCCGTCAAGCGCGCCTGGAACGCGGTCTATGAAGGTAAGACGCGCCCTGACACAGCATGGGTGGTGGGGTTTTAACCACGCGCTTTCGTTTCATACCCGATAAGAAAGAGCACAACCGCACCATATAGCGCGGCGGGTGTGGCGAATATGAGAGCGAGGGTAACAAAAAACGGCAGCCCTGTGAAAAGATATTCGAGATGCGTTTTCAACTCGAAAGGATAAGGCCCTGGCTGAACTGCTTCTCTGACGACCAGATAACTCAGGAACAAGATGGTCGTGATCGCTGCGGTAGCTAGGGCGCTTACAAAAACAGTCGCGAACAACTTCAGAGAACTAACTCCGTCGCTCGGCAGCCGAGTGATGGCGAACGCCATGCCCAAGGAACACGAAGCCGCCAGAATTGCTGCTGCCTCCTACCCATCGGCTTGAGTAAATGAGTTGCCGAAAGAGCCGGGAAGAATGAAGAAGGCCCAGAGGACGACCAAATTCAATCGCCCGCCAAGCAGCCATGCAACCAACATGCTTTTGGATACAGGCTCCCGGCGGTAGCGCATTACAAGTCCCCCCTTAAAACGGATTGAGCGCATATCCTTCCGTGTCCAGCACGGCATGGGCGGTCATGGCGGACAGCGCCATCTCAACGCCCGGCAGAAGGCCGTCATTCGTCACGTCGTAATAGGCCGCGCTCTGACCGCAGACGATAAAGCGCACGCCCTTATCCATCAGCGCCGCCAGCATGGGCGCATTGGCGTTCTCACCACCGACGGCATCCTGATAATGCGAGGCTTTGGCGAGGTCATGAACCGCCTTGCCATGCACGACGATGGCGAGCTTCATCTTCTCCTCGGGAATGCCCGCGCGCGCATGCATATTGATGAACCGCGCCGCAGTTTCGAAACGCCGGTTGCGCGCGCCCGCCTCCCCGCCTTCACGCACATCGAAACGCACTTTGAAATTCATGGCATCGGGAATCGTGAAATCCGCGTCGATGTCGGCGACGGGCCCGTATTCGTCGAAAACGGGCCCGGTTTTGAAATCCGGTCCTTGCGCGAATGCAGGCAGGATGAAGAGCTGCAGGGCGAGCGCCGCGATCCAGTGTTTCATCGCTGTGATTTTCCCATTTAAAACTGCGGTCAATGCTGGCCCTGTGCAAGGCTGGCGGCCTATAAAATGCTGGCAACCGGAGTATAGCCCCATGTCCGAACCGCTCGTCAAATCCGTCACGGAAAACCGGGTCGCCAGCGTCACGCTCAATCGGCCGGATGCGCTCAACGCCTTTACGCCGGAACTCTTAAAGGCATTGATTATTGCGATTGAGAAAGCCGAACGCGAAGCGCGCGTGATCGTGCTCGCCGGCGCTGGCCGCGCCTTTTCCGCCGGTGTCGATTTGAAACTGCTGCAAGGGTCGACTTTCGAGGAAGGCAAGGTTGACGGCGTTTTCGACAATCTGTCCATCACGGCGATCGACGCAGTGCGCCAAAGCGCCGTGCCGGTGATCGCAAAGGTGCATGGCTATTGTTTCACGGGCGCTCTTGAGCTGGCGCTGCAAGCGGATTTCATTTTCACAACGCAAGGCGCGAAATTCGGCGACACCCATGCGAAATGGGGCCTGCGCCCGAGCTGGGGCATGAGCCAGAACCTCGCCCGCGCCGTGGGCGTCAGGAAGGCGCGGGAACTTTCCTTTACCGCAAAGACCTTCACCGGCGCCGAGGCCGAGCGTTGGGGCCTCGCCAATGCCGCTTTTGACGACAAGGAAACGCTGGACGCCGAAACCGCCGCCTGCGCCGCCGCCATTGCCGAAGCAAGCCCGGGGGCCATCGCCGCCTATAAGGACCTTTACCGCCTCGCTGAGGAAAACCCTGCGCTTGAAGACGCCCTCGCCGAGGAACAGCGCCGGGACTATCCGCAAATCACCGATACGATGGAGCGGCTCAAGGGCTTCGCCTCATGAGGACGCGCCGCTTTTCGGCCGCGCGGCCCATTTGACATTGTAGAGATCGAAACGCCGGTCTTTCAAATTCCGCACCGATCCGGCCTGGCGCGCGGTCAGCAAATCTTTCAGGCTGAGATCGGCGACCGCCACCGTCTCCGTACCCGCCGGCGTGTCCGCGGCGAGACCGTCGCGCGCAAACGGAAAATCCGACGGCGTCATGATGCAGCTTTCCGCATAATGGGTGCCCATATTCTCGACATTAGGCAGATTCCCGACAATGCCGGAAAGGATCATGTAGCACTGGTTTTCAACGGCCCGCGCCTGACAGCAATAGCGCACGCGTAAATATCCCCGGCGCTCATCGGTGCAGAACGGCACGAACAGCATCAGCGCGCCCTGATCGATCAGGTGACGCGCCACCTCCGGGAATTCGCTGTCGTAACAGATCATGACCCCGATCGGCCCGCAATCGGTCTGGATCACCGAGGCGCCTTCGCCGCCCTTGATGTTCCACCATTCCGCTTCGGTAGGTGTCGGATGAAGCTTTTCCTGAACATAGACGGATCCGTCGCGCAGGAAGACGAAACAGACATTCCGGACATCGCCATTGTCCTGCTTTGTCGGGTGCGTTCCGCCGATGATGTTGATGTTGTAGGAGACGGCCAGCTTTTCCATAAACGCGCAAAAACGGTCGCGATAATCGGCGACCTTGCCGATGGCCACGGTCGGCGCGAGATTTTTTTCATCGAGCGACAAGAGCGCCAGCGTGAACATTTCCGGAAAGGTCACGAAATCGGCGCCGTAATCGGCCGCCGTATCGACGAAAAACTCCACCTGCTCTTCGAAATCCTCAATGCGGGAAATCCGCCGCATTTCAAACTGGACGGCCGCGACGCGAACGCTGTCCGGCAGGCGAGAACCGGGACGGACAGCTTTCGCCGCGCCCTCTTCGGGCGCCAGCGGATTGCGCCACATCATCAGCACAGCGAAGTCCTTTGATTCTTTATCTTCCGCCGCATAGTGCGGAAGCACGCCCAGAATCTCGAAGCCCTGCGATAGCTGAAAGTTGACGACCGGGTCCCTGACCTTCTTGTCCGCCACGGCCTTGAGATAGTCTTCAGGGTTCGGATAATCCTTGGCCGCGCGATGATAGCCCGGCATGCGTCCGCCGATCACGATGCCTTTGAGCTCCCACTCCTGGCACAATTCCCGCCGCAGCCGGTAAAGCCTCTGGCCGATCCGCAGCCGCCGGCGGGAAGGGTCGACCGTCACCTCCATTCCGTAAAGCACATCGCCGTCGGGATCGTGGCGCGACGCAAAACCGCCGCCAGTGATCTCCATCCAGCTATGGTGTTTCAAGGCAAGATCGCTGCCGATGATGAAGGTGGAGCAAAAGCCGACAATACGGCCCTCATATTCAGCGATGAACTGACCCTCGGGGAACTGGTTGATCTGTCCTTTGAGGGCGTCTTCCGTGGAGCCTTGCGCGTCTCCGTAGACCTGCCTTGAGAGCGCCGCCATTTCCGCCGCGTCGCTGATCCCGGCGGTGCGCAAGATAAGCTTCGGTTTTGCTGCGATCGCGCTATTCATATAAACTCATTGGCTCGATTTCCCTCTTGAAAGGGCGCGTGAAGCCCGGGGGACGTCGAGGCTTTGAACAAGTCTGGCGAGGACCGTGACCCTCGTCAATCTGGCGCCGTAACCGATCTAGGGGATGACCCGATATGACAGCGCAAGACCGCGCCCGCCTTCTCGTCGATCTTGTCGCCGACCCGGTCTGCCCTTGGTGTTATGTGGGCCTTAAAGCCTTTATGGCGGCCAAAGAACGGCTGAAGAACGAATTCATCGTCCTGCCGCGCATCCGCGCCTATCAGCTCAATCCCGACACGCCGGCGGAGGGCGTCGACCGCCAGGCCTATTACGAAAAGAAGTTTCCCGACGAAGGCCAGCGCGCGCAGATGATCCACCAGTTGAAGGCTGCGGCCCTCGGCGCCGGGTTCGCCTTCGACCCGTCGAAACCGGCGCACCTGCCGAACACGCTGAAAGCCCACCAGATCATCCGCCTCGCCCATTTCGACGGCGCCCAGGAACGTCTCGCCCTGGCTCTTTACGCCGCCTATTGGGATGAGGGCGCGGATATCGGCGATGACGAATCCCTCGTCGCGCTGGCCGCGGCGGCCGGTCTCGATGCGGAGAACGCCCGTCAGGACCTCAAAAACCCGAAGAGCATCGCAGAGATCAAGTCGGAGGCCGAGGCGTTTCGCCAGGCCGGCGTCACCGGCGTGCCGACTTTTATCGTTAACGAGCGCACAGGCTTCGCCGGCGCCCTGCCCCCTGCGCGCCTCGCTGAAACCCTGCGCGAGGCGGCGGCGGCGACCCGAGTTCAGTAACTCAGGGCCCTGTTTAGTTTTTGCTTCCAGCAGCGCCGCTTTCGCATAGAATACGGGCCATGAAACACAGCTTGGCCGTCTTAACCGCATTTTTCATTCTCTGGGTCGCTCCAGCGTCAGCGGAGATTTCCGTCGATAACGCCGCAGCGCTTGAAAAAGCGGTCGCGAAGGCGCGCAAAGGCGAGACGATCATGATCGCGGCGGGCAAATACGATCTCACCGATCTTAAAATTCCGCGCGATATGACATTGAAAGGCGACGGCGACGTCGTCTTTTACACGACGCGCCCCACGGAAAAGGGCATCCTGAACCCGCTTTGGGACGCCTCGCTGCATGTCGAAAACATCCGTTTCGAAGGCGCGCGGGCGCCGGACCTCAACGGGGCCGGCATTCGCCATGACGGCCTGAACCTGACCGTGGTCAACTGCATTTTCGTGGAGAACGAGGACGGCATTCTGGCGACGGGTCAGGACGAAGGCGAGGTGACCGTGTCCGGTTCGGCCTTCATCGATAATGGCTATGGCGACGGCTATTCGCACGGCATTTACATGGCGAGCGGCCGCTCCCTGACCATCACCCAAAGCCGCTTTAAGGGCACCCGCATCGGCCATCATGTGAAATCTCTCGCGGCGATCACAAAAATCACCCAGTCGAGCTTTGACGACGCCGACGGCAAGACCAGCTATTCCATTGACGCATCCCGCGGCGGCGCCGTCTCCATTATCGGAAATACCTTCCTTCAAGCCGCAGACGGGGATAATTCTACCCTCATCAATTACGATCAGACGCGCGGCGGCGACGCCGACGCGCTCGTCATTTCCGGCAATCGCATTGTCAATAGAAATCGAAATGGCCGTCTCCTGCGCAATGCAACCGAGCTCACGCCGACGATTGACGGCAATGAGATCACAAATGAGGCAGGCGGACGATTTGAATTAAAGTGACAGGATTGGGTCGCGTCATTTCGACGATATAACAAGTGATATAACATCTGCTATAACATTCACCTTCAGGTTTTTTGATTACTGCGCACTCTGCGCGGCCTTGACGCCTCACTGGACCTGTACTCTAAAATTCTTTTTGCGACTTTGTTTTGCTCGAACTTTCGACCTGCCCCGTCGCTTCTCTCCGGGGCTGACTGGCCGTTTAAGATCCCAAGACATGGTTGCCGACAAGAGACCTCTTAAAGACATGAGAGGAACGACGCCATGAATAGGAGATCGAAGAATGGCTACAGGCGCTGTTAAATGGTTCAACGCCACTAAAGGATACGGGTTTATCGCGCCCGATGACGGCGGCAAAGACGTGTTTGTGCATATTTCCGCTGTGAAAGAAGCGGGCATGGCCGATCTGCAGGAAGGGCAGAAAGTTTCCTACGATCTGGTCGATCAGCGCGGCAAGACATCCGCCGGCAATCTGAAGCCGGCCTAAAACTTTCTTGTGATACAGGGACGCCGCCGTGAATCCCTTTTGGGTCGCGGCGGTTTTCTTTTTCCTCATTTAGTATTTACACGAACTAATTTTTTTGCGGCGCGAAACAACGCAGACAAAATATAACTCGCGAGAAACGGAACCCGGACGCCACGTCTTCATGAAGAGAAGGTCGCCCAATCGGCGCGCAGCGATCTGAGGTCCGATCATTTGCTTGAGTGCTGGCGGTCCCGGTAGGATTCGAACCCCGCGCGCAAACGCGCGCTCATCTTTACAAACGGAGGATCAAGCGATCCATCCGCGGCGGGCTGACGTCCGATCAATTGGATGAGTGCTGGCGATCCCGGCAGGATTCGAACCTGCGGCCTCCAGATTCGGAATCTGGCGCTCTATCCAACTGAGCTACGGGATCGGCTCAAGGCCCCGGGGTGTACGCGATTGGGCGGTCTTGGGCAAGAAGGCGCAGAGGCAGACCGCGGGCCGCCGAAAAGACCGCGCCATGGCGCCCTTATTTCGCCCCCTTGCGGGCCTATGCGTCAAATGCGAGATACATTGCCTGGCGCGCGATATGGGACGCGCGTGAGGCATATCGGATCCGAAAGGCTCGTTCATGAAATTTCTTCGCCCCGCCGCCGCGTTTGCCGTCAGGCTGTCGGCTTTTCTTGCCGCCGCGCCTGCATTCGGCCAGGCCGAGCCTGAAATCGTCGCCGCGCCCGATGTCCTTACCGAACCGGTTGAAATTGCAACGCCCGCCATGTGGCGCGTCGCCGATGAGAACTCCGAAGCCATCCTGATCGGCACCTTTCACATTCTTCCGCCTTCGCTCGAATGGCGCAATGACGCCGTGTCGGCAGCCTTCGACAATGCGGGGGTCGTCTGGTTCGAAGTGGACGCAAACGCGCCCGACGCCCAGTCCAAAACTCTCAACACCGTCATGACCCAAGGCTTCAATCCGCAAGGGGTGACACTGAGCAACATGCTGGATCAAAGCGACGCGCAACAGCTCAGGGAGATCGCCGGCGAACTGCAACTTCCCTTCGCCGCCATTGACACCATGCGGCCCTGGAATGCGTTTCTCACTTTAAGCGTTCAGTTCATCATCAATCAGGGTTTTCAGCCCGGCGCCGGCGTCGACAGCGTGCTCCTCGCCGATGCAAAAGCCGCCGGCAAGGATGTCCGCTTTTTCGAAACCATCGAAGAACAGCTCGCATTCTTCACCGGCCTCTCGCCCGAGGTGGAAAAAGAACTGCTCCTCATCACCATCCGCGACTGGGACAAACAGGCCGCGGCGTTTGACGATCTCTTCACCGCCTGGGCGACGGGCGATGTCGATGTCATCGATGTCAACATGAATGAAGACATGCGCGAGCAGGCGCCGGAGGTTTATGACCGCCTGATCGTCGAGCGGAACGCCGCCTGGGCCGAAGCGCTGGACGCAGCCCTGAAACAGGAAAGCGGCGCGGTCTTTGTTGCGGTCGGCGCCGCGCATCTTGTGGGCGGCGAGTTTTCCGTTCCCGCGCTCATGAAAGCCAAAGGCTATGAGGTCTCGCGCTATGGCGTTGAGCCCGCAAACGACAATGAACCGGTTGAATAGAACGCCTTTCAAAAACCCCTCATTGCTTCGTCCTTCGAGACGTCCATTCCTTCATCCTGTGGGGCAAGCCGAAGGCTTGCGCCTCAGGATGATGAAGCAATGCGGATTTTTTGCAGTCCTTGCTAAACGTCCAGCGCCGCCGAAAGCGCATTTTCCTGGATGAACTCGCGGCGCGGCTCGACGATGTCGCCCATGAGACGCGAGAAGATGTCGTCTGCGTCGTCCGCCTCTTTCACCTTCACCTGCAAAAGAACTCGCGCATTGTCATCGAGCGTCGTCTCCCAGAGCTGTTCCGGGTTCATTTCGCCAAGACCCTTGTAGCGCTGGACCGACACGCCCTTTTCGCCGGCGATGCGAGCGGCGCGCAGCAGGCTATTGGGGCCTGTGATGCGTGATTTCTGGTCTTTACGCACCCATGTGGCGGGCGCATCGAACGCATCGGCAAGGCCTTGCATTCCTGTCTGCACTTTCTTGGCGTCGGCGGAAAGCAACAGCTCGCGCGGCAGCGCGTGGGTTTCCTTGACGCCGCGCAGCTCGCGTTCGAACACATAACCGCCTTCGCCGTCGGGCTCGCCTTTCCATCCGGTCTCGAATTCGTCGGCCACCATATCGAGACGCTCGGCGACCTTGTCGGCGAGCGCTTGCGCCGCATCGGCGTCATCGGGGGCTTCGGCGAGCGCACGGGCGAGCGCCGCCTGCACGATGATGTCGCGATTGAAGCGCTGCGGAAATTCGTCGATGGCGTCACGCACCTTGCGCGCTTTCGCCACAAGTTCCGCAAGATCCGGCCCGACAATGGTCTCGCCATTTTCCAGAACAAGCGACGCTTCGGAAATGCCTTCGGCGAAAAGATGATCGTTCAGCGCCTTGTCGTCGAGCAGATATTGCTCGGACTTGCCGCGCGTCACCTTATAAAGCGGCGGCTGGGCGATATAGAGATGGCCGCGGCGAATAAGCTCCGGCATCTGGCGGAAGAAGAATGTCAGAAGCAGCGTGCGGATATGCGCGCCGTCGACATCGGCGTCGGTCATGATCACGATCTTGTGGTAGCGCAGCTTGTCCGGATCGAAATCATCGCGGCCGATGCCGGTGCCAAGCGCCGTGATCAACGTGCCGATCTCCTGACTGGAAAGCATTTTGTCAAAGCGGGCGCGCTCCACATTCAAAATCTTGCCGCGCAAGGGCAGCACCGCCTGGTTTTCGCGATTGCGCGCCTGCTTGGCGGAGCCGCCGGAGGAGTCGCCCTCGACGATGAACAGCTCCGAGCGCGCCGGGTCGCGTTCCTGGCAATCGGCGAGCTTGCCGGGCAGAGACGCAACGTCGAGCGCGGATTTGCGCCGCGTCAGTTCGCGCGCCTTGCGCGCCGCCTCGCGCGCCGCCGCCGCTTCGGCGATTTTCTGCACGATGCGTTTGCCCTCGGCGGGGTTTTCCTCAAACCATTCGCTCAGTCTTTCGTTCACCGCGCCCTCAACCACGGGCCGCACTTCCGAGGAAACGAGCTTGTCCTTGGTCTGGGACGAGAATTTCGGATCGGGGACTTTCACCGACAAGACGCAGGTCAGCCCCTCGCGCGCATCGTCGCCCGTCAGCGTCACCTTTTCTTTCTTGGCGATGCCGGAAGTCTGCGAATAATTGTTGATGACACGCGTCAGCGCGGCGCGGAACCCGGCGAGATGCGTGCCGCCGTCGCGCTGCGGAATGTTGTTGGTGAAACACAAAACCTTTTCGTGATAGCTGTCGTTCCACCACATGGCGACGTCCACCGCGAGGCCGTCTTCGCGTTCCACCACAAAAGAAATCGGCTTGTCGATCAGCGGCGCCTTTGCGTTGTCGAGATACCGCACGAAAGCTTCAAGCCCGCCTTCATACATCATCTCTTCGGTGCGCGTTTCCACGCGCCGCTTGTCGATGAGCCTGATGGAGACGCCCGAATTCAGGAATGCAAGTTCGCGCAGGCGATGTTCCAGCGTATCGAAATCGAATTCGGTGCCCGTGAAAATTGTGTCCGACGGCAAAAAGGTGACTTCAGTGCCGGTCTTGATCGCATCGCCCACAACCTCAAGATCGCCTTCGGGCTCGCCCATGCGGAACCGCATGAAATGTTCCTTGCCGTTGCGGCGGATTCTGAGCTCGAGATATTCCGATAGTGCATTAACGACGGAAACGCCGACACCATGCAGGCCGCCGGACACCTTGTAGGAATTCTGGTCGAATTTCCCGCCCGCATGGAGCTGGGTCATGATGACCTGCGCGGCGGAAACGCCTTCTTCCGGGTGAATGTCCGTCGGAATGCCGCGGCCATTGTCGGTCACGGTGACGGAACCGTCCTCGTTCAGGATGACTTCAACCGTGTCGCAATAGCCCGCCAGCGCTTCGTCGATGGCGTTGTCCACAACCTCATAGACCATGTGATGCAGGCCCGAGCCATCATCGGTGTCGCCGATATACATGCCCGGCCGCTTGCGCACGGCGTCGAGGCCCTTCAGGACCTTGATGGATCCGGCGCCGTAATCGCCATCGCCCGATTGAGGCTGTTGATCGTCAGGTTGATTTGCTGCGGCGTTCTCCGCCATGGTTTTTTCTTTCTTGTTTACGTCAGATACAGTTCGCGAACGGCGCCGCCCGACACATCGAAATGTTGGGCGCGCGGCCCCCAGGCTTCAAAAAGGGATTTGTCCGTTCCCGTCATAAATGCCTGAAAACCAAGATCGTCGAGAATATCGAACAGCGCCGCGCGGCGCCCTTCGTCGAGATGGGCGGCGATCTCGTCCAGCAAAAGAATAAGCGGCGCATGGGGGTCGGAAAGGCTGAGCGCGCGGGCATTGGCCAGGACGAGGCCGATCAGCAGGGCCTTTTGTTCGCCCGTGGAGCAAAGCCGCGCGGGCCGGCCTTTGGCGCGATGAGTCACCAGAAGATCGCTGCGATGGGGCCCCGTCAGCGCGCGCCCCGCCTCGGCGTCCCGGCGGCGCCAGGCGCGCAGATTTTCGGCGAAGTCCCGTTCCACCCCTTCGCGCGGCCCCGCGTCGAGCGCCTTTTCAAGCGCGCCCTCAAGGGCGAGATCGGCGTCGGGAAAGACATTGTCTTCCGACGTCACTTCCGCCGCCTCAAGGCGCGAGACCATGTCCCGGCGCGCGGCCGCGATCGCGGTTCCAGCCTCGGCCATCTGGCTTTCCACCGCCGAGAGCCAACTGTCGTCCCGGGCGCTGTCGTCAAGCAGCCGCTGGCGCTGGCGCATCGCCTGTTCATAGGCGTTGGAGCGGCGGCCATGGGCGGGATCGTGGGCGAGCGTCATGCGGTCGAGAAATTTGCGCCGCTCGCCAGCGCCTTCCATGAACAGGCGGTCCTGCGCGGGCGTCAGCCACATGAAGCGCAAATGGTCGGCGAAAGCGCCGGGCCCGGAGGCGTCGCGATCATCGATGCGACAGACGCGCCGCGACGGGTTTGAGGCGGCGGCGCCGACGCCGAAACGCCGTTCGTCCTCGCCGTCATCGACGCGCGCCGAGACCGCCCAGCCGCCATCGCCGTCAAGGCGCGGCAACTCGTCGAGCCTGGCACCGCGCACGCCGCGGCCGGGCCCGATCAGCGAAATCGCTTCGAGAATATTGGTTTTCCCTGCCCCATTGGCGCCGGAAATCGCCGCTGGGCGCCCGTCGAACACAATGTCGGCGCGCGCATAGGATCGGAAATCGGTCACAGTCAGCCGCGTGATGCGCGCGCGTTTCACCGCCGGCGCATCCTGCATGTCCCTATCCCAATTTCTGACGGCGGCTTCGCTCAAACCTTCAGACCCTCAACGGCATCAGCACGTAAAGCGCGCGCTCGTCTTCCTCATCGAGGATGACGGTGGGCGAGGACGGATCGGCAAGTTTGAAGGTCGCCGTTTCGCCGTCCACCTGTTGCGCCACGTCAAGGAGGTAACGCGCATTGAACCCGATCTCCAACGGATCGCCGCCGTAATCGACGGATAGCTCTTCGAGGGCCGAGCCGGCTTCCGGATTGTTGACGGTGAGGCGCAGACGATCCGCTTCAAGCGCAAGCTTCACCGAACGCGTGCGGTCCGCCGACACAGTGGAAACGCGATCCACGGCCTGCGAGAAGTCCTTCGTCTCCACCCGCAGAACATTGGCGTTGCCTTTGGGGATAACGCGTTCGTAATCGGGGAACGAACCGTCAATGAGCTTTGACGTCAGATAGCCGGCGCCGAAGCCGAAACGGATTTTCGCCGGCGACACCGCAATCTCTACATTCTCTTCAGCATCTTCCAGAAGGCGCGTGAGTTCGGCGATCGCCTTGCGCGGCACGATAACGCCCGGCATGGCGCCGGCGCCGTCAGGCAAGGGCGCGTCGATGCGCGCAAGCCGGTGGCCGTCTGTCGCGGCGGCGCGCAGCGCGGGCGCGTCGCCGTCATGGGCGTGGAGATAAACGCCGTTCAGATAATAGCGCGTCTCCTCCTGCGACATCGCAAAGCGCGCCTTACCGAGAAGGCGGCGCAGATCCGCCGTCGGCATGGAAAACCGCGTTTCAAGATCGTCCGTCGACAGGCTCGGGAAATCGTCTTCCGGCAGAACCGCAAGCGCGAATTGCGACCGGCCCGAGGAGACCTGAAGCCGCCCGTCATCGCCGGAAAGCTCAAGACGCACCTGCGCGCCGTCGGGCAGCCGCTTGACGATCTCGAACAAGGTGAGCGCAGACACCGTGGTGGCGCCCTTGGTCGAAACATCCGCCGGCGCTTCCTCGGATATCTCGATATCGAGATCCGTCGCCGTCAGGGTGAGCGCCCCTCCATCAGCCTGGAGGAGCACATTGGACAGGATCGGGATCGTGTTCCGGCGCTCCACAACGCTTTGCACATGCCCCAGCGCCTTCGACAGGGCCGACCGTTCAATCGTAACTTTCATATGCGGAATGCTCTCTAGAAAATGCTGCCTTTAATAGCCGCCAAATCGCGTAAATGTCCGCCGGAACAGGGGCCCGGGACCGCCGTGAAAAAGGCCTTTGTTTCCGGCGTTTCAGCCCCGGTGAAAAAGGCGCAAAAACGGCGAATCGAAAGGCGAAAAACCTGTTCTGAGTATAGCCGAAACGGCCCCTAAAAAGCTAGCGCCGGCGCGCATTTCGCGAGCCGGCGCAGCATTTCCACAGGGTTGTTTTCACGCGGCTTTTCAGACCGCAATTCAGCGGCCGAAATCAGCCCTCCAAGGCCTCGCGAATCCGCTTCACGCCGTCCTGAAACGCCTTGTCGCGCTCGATAAGGGCCTGCGCCCGGCGATAGGACGACATAACCGTCGTGTGATCGCGCTTTAAGGCCTTGCCGATGCGCGGAAAGGACTCTTTCAGCACCTCCCGGGCGCACCAGACCACGGCGTGGCGGGCGCGCACGATGCGCTGGGGCTGGGACCGGCCGGTCATGTCCTCAAGCTTCAGACCGAAGGCCTCCGCCCCCGCCTCAATGGCGTCATCGATGGTGGCCGCCCGGCGGCGGTCGTCGAGACGCGATTTCAACACCGATTTCGCCTCATCGAGGTCCACCAGAACCTCCTCCGCGCCATACATCAGCAGGAGCTGGTTCAGAGCCCCGATGGTCTCGCGCGTCGACTGGGTGAAGGTGCGGGCGATATAGCCAAGCGCCTCGTCGGAGATGCGGCAGGCGGCCGGGCTTTGCTCGACGCGCTTTTGAAGGACCGAAAGGCGCAGGCTTTCATCGCCCGGATGGATCGGCGCGCAAATGCCGCCGGCAAGCCGGTCAGCCAGACGCTGATTGATGCCGGCCTCGGCCAGCTTGGCGGGCGGAAGCTCCCCTGCTATGACCACCTGTTTGCCGCTGTCGAGCGCTGCGTCGATCACGATCAGTAATTCCTCCTGTGTGCGATTTTTACCGTTCAAGAAATGGATATCGTCAAATCCGAGAAAGCCGAAGGACAAAAGCGCCTTGTGCAACGCGGCGGTGGAGTTTGACCAGACGGCGCTGACGCAGGCGTTGGACAAATTGTTGTAGGTTACATAGCCCGCCTCGCCGCGGTTTTGGTCCTGCAACCAGGCATGCGCAATCGCCTGTAAAAGGTGCGTCTTGCCAACGCCGGACGGGCCGTAGAAATAAATCAGCTCGCGCACGCGCCCATCGGAAAGCGCTTCCTGCGCCGCAGCCCAGGCGATGCGGTTGGAGGCGTGAACGGCGAATGCTTCAAATGTCCGGCGCGGATCGAGAGCGGTCGCCAGCCCCTCAAAAGTCGGCGTTTCCTTGCCGTCTTTCACGCTGCGCGCTTTCGCAACCGGCGCAGGATCGCTCGCACGTCGCTCTTCCTGCGCATCGATGCGCGCAGCAAATTCGCTCAACTTGTTCTTGAGCACCATAAGGCGCATCTTGCGGCAGGGCCCCACCTCCTTGCGCCAGGTTTCTTCGAGCACCGGCGCAAACCGGTGATCGAGCATATCCCGCTTGGTTTCGGAGTCGGTCGACAGCGTTACGCAATCTTCGCTGTATTCCTCAAGCCCGAGATCCTTGAACCAGGATACATATTTCGCATCGCCCACACGTGTGCGCAACGCTGCATGATAACGCTTAAACAACTCTGACTGGTTCTCCCGCCCGCTCATTCCGTTGTCGTTGTCCATTTTTTTCAAGCCGCCCGAATTGAAGGTCAAATTCCCCCCTTTGCGCGGCCCGTTCCCAGCGCCGCACAAAGTATTCATTTAACGATTGATGTCAGAATGCCGGCGCCAAATGCCGGCGAGCACGCGCCGGGTTAAGTAAGAAAACCCGCGACGGTCATAATTCCAATTTTAGAAACGAGATATGGAAGAGAACCGTCGCTTTTCATTTTTATGTCCCCGACTTTAAAGTCAAAAGCGTGCCTACGCGGCGGCCGTTATAGTGAGAGACAAAACGGCCGACCAAAAACACCGATAAAAACTGTAACTGATAGCGCGGAAAATTCGTCCGCACGCGTCATATCGACCATGCCAGTGTAGGAAAAATTAAGGATAAAGGTCAAGCATTGATTCGCGTTTGAGGTGTGGAGTGTGACAATTTTTTTTCGCTTGTTTTCGTTGCAAAACGTCAATGAAAATCACGCGTTCAGCAAAAACAAATTGTTACATGAAGAAGCCGACACCAAGAGCGAACGCGCAATCAATGCGTAACGCATATCGTGCGCGCATTAAATTTTTTTATTCCCAAAAAAACAAAGCGCGTGAGCAACAACTTGCACACGCGCTTACAAAACAAAGTCGAAAACTTAAGATAATCGGTTACGCAGCGAGAGCTTTGATGCGCGAAGACAAACGCGACAATTTGCGTGCAACGGTTTTGGAGTGAAACACGCCTTTGTTTACAGCGCGATGCAGTTCCGGCTGCGCGTTTTTGAACGCCGTTTCCGCCGCCGCTTTATCGCCGGCTGAAATCGCTTCTTCCACTTTGCGCAGATAGGTGCGCACGCGCGAACGACGCGATTTGTTTACCGCCGTGCGCCGCGCAATCTTGCGAACCATTTTTTTCGCGGACGATGTGTTAGCCATGTTTCGTCACTCAATTCCCAAGGTAAATTATGACAGCGCCTCATGCCTTTGCGGCGGCGCGAGCGGCGGTCTATAGACCTCGAGCGAGAGGCCGTCAACAGGCCGAAGAGCCTTATTTTCCGCTATTCTTAACGCTGGCAGGACGGACAGAAAAAGGTCGATCGTCCGCCCTGAACGATACGCATGATGACTTTGTCGCACCGGCGACAATTCTCGGCTTCTCTGTCGTAAACGTCGAAGCGGTGCTGAAAATACCCCAGACCGCCCTCGACCGAGGCGAAGTCCCGCAAACTGGAGCCCCCGGCCTCAATCGCCTCCCTTAAAACCGCGATAATCTCGCCATAGAGCCGATCGGACCGCTTGCCCGCCACCACGGAGGCGGCCTTGCGCCGAGGCGATATCCCGGCCCTGTAGAGAGCTTCACAGACATAGATATTGCCGAGCCCGGCGACCACGCGCTGGTCGAGAAGCGCCGTCTTGATGGGCGCAGATTTTCCCTTCAACGCCGCTTTCAGCGCCGCGGCGGAAAACCCGTTCCCAAGGGGCTCCGGCCCCATCTCCTTAAAATGACGGCAAGTCTCCAGTTCCTCGGACCGGGCGATATCCATAAATCCAAACCGGCGCGGATCGTTATAAGTGATGCGCGCAGCACGGACGCCCTCCATGTCAAACACCACGTGATCGTGTTTAGGATTGCAGTCCTGAGCGCGCGCGAAGACGCCGGGACGCAACTGACCGGTTTCCTCAATGGTGAACCGACCGGACATGCCGAGATGCATGATGAGGCTTTCCCCCGAAGACAGATGGGCGATGAGATATTTGCCGCGCCGGTCGAGCCTCTCGACGGTTTGTTTCTCCAGCCGACCGGCGAAATTTTCAGGCAGCGGGAACCGCAAATCCGGGCGGCGCAGCTCGACACAGGCAATACTCGCGCCTTGCATGACTGGCTCCAGGCCGCGGCGGACGGTTTCGACTTCTGGAAGTTCGGGCATGTGAGGGATTAGGGATTAGGGATTAGGGATTAGGTTTTGGGGATTAGGGGCGCAATCAGAATGTAACCGCCGCCCGCCCTAATCCCTAGTCCCTAAAACATGATCCCCAAAAGAAAAACGCCCCCGCATTGTTGCGAGGGCGTTGATGCTGAACGCAAAGACTTGCGTTTAGTCTTCCTTGTCGGCGCCCTTGAGCGCGGCGCCGAGAATGTCGCCGAGGGAAGCGCCGGAATCCGCCGAACCATACTGTTCCACGGCTTCTTTTTCTTCCGCCACTTCGCGGGCCTTGATTGAGACATTGATGCGGCGCGTTTTGGAATCGATGGACGTCACGCGCGCATCGATCTTGTCGCCCACCGCAAAGCGGTCCGGGCGCTGTTCGCCGCGGTCTTTCGACAGATCCGACTTGCGGATGAAGGCTTTCGGGCCGTCCGAACCGCCGATCTGAACTTCGATGCCGCCGCTTTCAATGGCGGTGACCGTGCAGGTGACGTCGGAGCCGCGCGAAATGTCGCCGATCGAGTCCATGGGATCCGAACCGACCTGTTTCACGCCGAGCGAAATCCGCTCTTTCTCCGGATCGACGTCGAGGACTTTGGCCTGGATGACCTGGCCTTTTTGATAGTCCTTGATCGCCTCCTCGCCGGAGCGGTTCCAGTCGAGATCGGAAAGGTGGACCATGCCGTCCATCTCTTCATTGAGACCGACAAACAGACCGAATTCGGTGATGTTCTTGATCTCGCCCTCGATCATGGAGCCGATCGGATGCTCTTCCGCGAAACGCTCCCATGGGTTGTCGGCGCACTGTTTCAGACCGAGCGAAATGCGGCGTTTCTGCTCGTCGACTTCGAGCACCATCACTTCGACTTCCTGGGAGGTCGACACGATCTTGCCCGGGTGGACGTTTTTCTTCACCCAGCTCATTTCCGAAACGTGAACAAGGCCTTCGATGCCGTCTTCCAGTTCGACGAACGCACCGTAATCGGTGATGTTCGTGACCTTGCCGCTGAACTTGGCGCCGACCGGATATTTCGCCGCCACGCCTTCCCACGGATCCGGCGTCAATTGCTTGATGCCGAGCGAGATGCGGTGCGTTTCCGGATTGATCTTGATGATCTTGACCCGGACCGTGTCGTTCACATTGAGAACTTCCGACGGATGATTGACGCGCGACCAGGACATGTCCGTGACGTGCAGAAGACCATCGACGCCCGGCGCAAGCTCGACGAACGCGCCATATTCGGTGATGTTCTTCACGATGCCTTCGCGCTCATCGCCCTCGTTCAGTTCCTTGACGACTTCCTGACGCTGTTCGGCGCGATCTTCTTCCAGAATGGCGCGGCGCGAGACGACGATATTGCCGCGGCGCTTATCCATTTTCAGAATGCGGAAAGGCTGCGGGATATTCATAAGCGGGCCGGCGTCGCGCACGGGGCGGATATCGACCTGCGAACCCGGAAGGAACGCAACAGCGCCGCCGAGATCGACCGTGAAGCCGCCCTTGACGCGGTTGAAGATTTCGCCGTCGACGCGTTCGTTCTTTTCAAACGTTTTCTCGAGACGGTCCCAGGCTTCCTCGCGGCGCGCCTTTTCGCGGCTGATCACCGCTTCGCCGTTTGCGTTCTCGACGCGTTCAACGAAGACTTCAACGGTGTCGCCGACCGAAAGGTCTGCGGGCTTGCCGGGTTGGGAGAATTCTTTCAAGGGGACGCGCCCCTCGGTTTTCAGACCGACATCGATGACGGCGACGTCTTTTTCGATGGCGGTGATTTTGCCTTTGACGACCGTATCTTCAAAATCCTGGCGGTCGACGAGGGAGGCTTCAAGCATTTCCGCGAAATCGTCGCGGGACGGGTTAAGGGTTTCAGACACGAGTGTCACTTATCTCCAGATCATCAGCTTTTAAGTGCCAACCGGTTTATCCGGCGGTCTTTCCAACGGGTTGAACCCGCCGGACAATTGAGCCGAGTTAAAGTTATGACGGCGCGAATTCCGGATAGACGGACACAAAAACACGTCTTCTGAAATCAGTCGGTTCTGAAATCCTGTCGGCGAGCGCGCTGAAATCTCAGCCGCAGCGCCGGAAAACGCCGTCAATCACGCGGCGCGCCGCCGCGAAGGCCGCGTCTATAGACAAATGAGTCGTGTCTAGCAACTCCGCATCGGGGGCCGCCGCCATGGGCGCGTCGTCGCGGGCGGCGTCCCGCGCGTCACGCTCCAGAAGGTCCTGATAAATCTCGGATTCCTTGAGGTCCGGCCGAGAGGCTTCAAGCTCCAGCCAGCGCCGGCGGGCGCGCACTTCCGGGCTCGCCGTCACGAAGAATTTCACCGTCGCGTCCGGGCAGACCACCGTGCCGATATCGCGGCCGTCGAGAACGGCCCCCCGCGCGCCTTTCGGCGGCTTCATGGCAAAGCGGCGCTGAAAATCGAGCAGCGCGGCGCGCACCTCCGTATTGGCGGCAACAACGCTCGCCGCAGCCCCCACCTCCTTGGTGCGGATATCGGCGCCGGCGATCTTGTCGATGGCGTAGTCCCGGGCCGCCGCCGCCGCCGTTTCCGGATCGGCCGGGTCGCCGCCTTCGTTCAGCACGAGCCAGGCGACGCCGCGATAAAGGGTTCCCGTATCGAGATGCGCGAAGCCGTAATGGTCTGAAATGAGACGCGCCAGCGTGCCCTTGCCGGAGGCGGCGGGTCCGTCGAGCGCGATGACGAGGGGGGGAGTCCCGGGAGCGGTGTCCATGGGGTGGTCACTTAGGGGCAACGCCGCACTCAAGGCAAGGCGTTCGGGATCATGAGACGCCCAAATCGCCGCCAAGCGATGTCATAAGCGCGAAAAAGTCGGGAAAGCTTGTCGCGATCATGGAGGCGTCATCAATCTCCACCGGCTTTTCGCCGGCCAGCCCCGCGACGAGAAAGCTCATGGCAATGCGATGATCATGATGGGTCTTGATGAGCGCGCCGCCTTTCAAGGCGCCGCCCTTCCCGCGCACCCGCAACCAGTCGGGCCCGCTGGCCGCATCGCCGCCAATCGCCGCAAGGCCCGCTTCAACAGAAGCGATGCGGTCGCTTTCCTTGACCCGCAATTCTTCAAGCCCGTGCATCATGGTCTCCCCATGGGCATGCGCGGCGACGATGGCGAGGATCGGATATTCGTCGATCATAGACGGCGCACGGCTCGCGGGGACTTCAACGCCATGGAGCACCGAATGGCGCGCACGGATATCAGCCACCGGTTCGCCGCTTTCCTCACGCTCATTCTCAAAAGCGATATCGGCGCCCATTTCCCTAAGCGTTTCGTAAAATCCGGTGCGCAGCGGATTAACCAACACGCCTCTTACCGTCACATCGGAGCCCGGGGTGATCAGCGCCGCGGCGAGAGGAAACGCCGCTGACGACGGATCGCCCGGGACGATGACATCGCAGGCCGTCAGCGACTGGCCGCCCGCAATCTCGATAAACCGGCCTTGCCCGCCATCGGGGGTCATGGACAATTCCGCGCCGAAAGCCGCCAGCATGCGCTCCGTGTGATCGCGGCAGAGTTCTGGTTCGTGAACCCGCGTCACGCCTTGCGCGCCCAGCGCCGCCAGGAGGATCGCCGACTTCACCTGGGCGGAAGGCGTCGTCAGCTTTACGGTGATGGCCTTCAGATCCTGGCAAGCCTCAAGCGCCACCGGCAGGCGTCCGTTTTGATCGCTGGTCTCAAGCCCCATCATGCGCAAGGGCTCCAGCACCCGGCCCATGGGCCGCGAGCGCAAGGAGGCGTCGCCGTCAAAAGCCGCCGAAACCTTAGCGCCGGCAACCGCGCCCATAATCAGACGCGCGCCGGTGCCGGAATTGCCGAGATAAAGGGACTTTTCCGGGCTCCGCCAGGGTGCGCCTGCAATCCTCCACAGAGCGCCCTCGCGCGTTCGATCCCGCTCGACCTCAGGCGCCAGCATCCGCATGGCGGCGGCCGTCCTGAGAACGTCATCGGCCTCCAGAAGGCCCCTTACCCGGGTCTCGCCGCGCGCCAGCGCCCCCAAGATCAGGGCGCGATGAGAAATCGACTTGTCTCCCGGCGCCGCCGCTGCGCCGGTCAGCGGCCCGCTTTGGCGGGCGTCGGCCTTTCCGCCGCCTCTGCGCGGCCCGCGCGCCTTCGTCGCATTCATGAAGCTCAGCTCTCCTTCACGCCCCGGTCGAGAAAACAGGCCAATTCTTTTGACAGCCGCCCCCGCCCGTGGCAACAGGGCCGCTTTCACCGATCATTTCCGAAAAGACGGCATCCCATGACGAAACCAGAACTCGGCGTGAAGCGCGATTGTCCCGAATGCGGCGTGCGATTTTACGACCTTAATAAAGAACCCGCGCATTGCCCCAAATGCGACCATGAATTTGTTCCCGAAGCGCTCCTGAAGCCGCGCCGCTCGCGCAAGGAGGAGGAAGAGGAAACGGCGGAAACCAACAAGAAGTCGGAAAAGGAAACGACGCTTGAAAACGCCGAAAAGGAAAAACGCGCCCCGAAATCCAATCGCCGCCCCGCCCTCGACGAGGACAATGACGACGAGGAGGAGGATGACGATCTGGCGGGCATCGGCGACATCGATGTCGACCTGGACGACGATGACGAGGATGACGACAGCGGTCTCCTCGACGACGACGATGACGACGACATGACCTCCATCGTCAAAAAAGGCGGCGAAGACGACGATTAAGGGCCGCCAAAAATCGTCTTGCATCAGCGGAACGGCGTCGCTAGGTTCCGCTGCCCGCGCCCGGGAGGCGCATCAAACCGAGGGCGCGGCCCCAACCGCGCCCGTCATGGATCGGGGCTATAGCTCAGTTGGGAGAGCGCTTGCATGGCATGCAAGAGGTCGTCGGTTCGATTCCGACTAGCTCCACCATATCTCTTAAAATCGAACCCTCATCCCGATTTTCGGCTTCGGACAAAGCCCGAAAGAGTTCGGTCTTTGTCCTGTGAACGCCGCCATTTCAGAAAAACTAATAAGCGGGCCTTAAAGGCTTTTAAGCCCGTAAAAATACCGTTCA
The DNA here is from genome assembly GCA_002704915.1 of Parvularcula sp. GTDB lineage: Bacteria > Pseudomonadota > Alphaproteobacteria > Caulobacterales > Parvularculaceae > Hyphococcus. The sequence goes on along the minus strand of PAIP01000049.1, from coordinate 1,945 downwards.
ACAATCCGGGCGGTCTGCAGCGGAGCAATCCATCCGTCGCTCCATCAGAATAAATTCCCATGCCGCCAGCGCTCATCAGTTCGATGAAACCCCGCTAGCACATCATCGGAATGCCCATTGCCGACAACATATCGCAATTCATTTTTTCGCGATCTTCAGCAGCCTTATCAGCGTCCTGTCTCGCTTCGGGCGGCAGTAGTTGTCTGGCGTGATCGTAGGTTAAATCGGCTTCCCACTGCTTGCCATTATGCAAAAAGCCAGACTGCAATGAAATTGTGCGCGGGCCGCCGCCGGCAATGTCGCCCAGCTTGTTGTAGACATCGCGCTGTTGCTGATTTTGCATGCCATGATAGTCAATGCTTGAAGACACGGTGACATCATATGAGCAATGCGCCTTGCCGTTTTTCACATCGCAGTTCTTGATCGTAACATCCTTGACCGCATGATAAACATTCGGCGCCATTTTGTTGTTGGTCCAGCTTTTAAAGCCCGCTGTCGTATGAATCAGCTTCACGATATCCGATCCCATCTGATGCCTGGTCTCAGGCATCATCCGCCATACTTCGCGGATTAACGCAGTGCGAATATTGCTCGGGTTAATGGAATTTTCGGGGTGCTCCTCGCTTTTCATGCGCGCCAGGGCGGGTTCATTCATTTCGTCCAGGGCATTTTGATAGGACTCGTCCATTTTCGCGTTAAATTCCTGGGCGCGCTTTGCCTTTGCGGCGGCTTCTTTCGCCAGAGCTTCTTTTTCGGCTTTTTGTTTGGCTTTCAGCGCCGCTTGTTCTTCATAGCGCTTTTGCAGTTCAGCCATTTCCAGCTCATTGACCGCCTCAAAAAACGCATCGACCTTTGCACAATCAGGCGTTACATAAGTAGGCGGCAATGCGCGACCATAATACTCCCCCTGATCCAGACGGGGCGGATAGATATGCCCTAGCGCCTGCTGATATGTGGCCACAGCACGATTGCAATCCATTTTGCCGATTTTTCGATTTGGCTGATTATAGCGCAGTTGCTGGTATTTCGGCAGGCAATAGGTGAAATGCTCAAACTTGTCCGGCGCCTCGTCATACGCCAAGCATGGCGACCAGGAAGAAGGACGTCCATGCAAAACCTCCACGACCTCCGATAATGTTTCGCATGACGGTCGAGGCGCATCCGACTCAGAAAGGGTTTTGGAATTGATCCGATTTGCGGCTTTTGGATCGGTTGCGCTAACGGAAATCTTCAAAACCAGATACTGCATGGTTGAACATTTTTGGTTTGGCTCGAATTGCGGTTTGGTGCGCGCAGCGAACCACATTTCGTCGGACTCAAGGCACGAAACGATCGCCTCGGCGTTTTCGAAATCCAAACCCTCACATTTTTCAGGGCTCTGGGCGAACACCGGCAATGCATTGATTGCAAATATTAAAAACACCACCGATAAAACGCGCATGCCAGCTCCCCGTCTCAATCACATATCAAACATAGCGAACCGCGAGAGTATTTTCTATTCCATTGTAAAAGTCGCGGTGAGAAATTCGGTAGACGGACCGGATCGACCGCACGCACGCAGCGCTTGAAAATCGTCCGGCCCCGTGTTTCTAAACTTCCGCAATTTCTCTAAACTCTCACGATGGCAGACCACTCCGCTACAGATCCAGAGGTGAAATACCTCTTCCCCACGCCCGTTATGGTGACCTCGCTCGCCAATCCGGACGCGCTCAACGCCGCCTTGCGACACGTCATCGAGACCCGCCGGGCCGGCGATGAAGGTGTTCAGCGCTCCAATATTCTCGGATGGCACTCCGACAGCGAAATGCTGCGCTGGGGCGGCGAAGCCGCGAAGACCCTTGCGCTTGAATGTCTGCGCGTATGCGCATCGCGTACGGATGATCCGAAGATGCAGGGCGGCCAGCCGCGTTTTGAATTCGGAATTGAAATGTGGGCCAATGTGTCG
>PAIP01000048.1 GCA_002704915.1 Parvularcula sp. | reverse complement strand
GCCCCCATCCCCGGCTTCGCCGGTACTTCCCCCGTAAACGGGGGAAGAGGATCTGAGCAATGTTGATTCAAAACACGTTCATAAAAAACGCCCGGCGATAAGGCCGGGCGTTTCCGTCTTTTCGTTTTCAAGCCGCTTTATGCGTCGAAACGGTCGGCGTTCATCACCTTGGTCCAGGCGGCGACGAAGTCATCGACGAACTTCTTCTCAGCGCCGTCATAGGCGTAGGCCTCGACAACAGCGCGAAGTTCCGCATTGGAGCCGAAGACGAGGTCGACTTGGGTCGCGGTCCATTTCGGATCGCCGGTCATGCGGTTGACGCCCTCAAAGACATATTCCTCGCCGGATTTCGGCGCCCACAGCGTCGACATATCCAGAAGATTGACGAAGAAATCGTTCGTCAGCGTGCCCGGTTCGTCAGTGAAGACGCCGTGATCGGCGCCGCCGACATTGGCGTCGAGGGCGCGAAGACCGCCCACCAGCACCGTCATTTCCGGAACCGTCAGACCGAGCGTGTCGGCCTTGTCGACGAGCATGTCCGCGGGTGATCTAAGGGCCGCGCTCGAATAGTAGTTGCGGAAGCCGTCCGCCGCGGGTTCTAGCACCGCGAATGATTCCACATCCGTCTGTTCCTGAGAGGCGTCAGCGCGGCCGGGCGTGAAGGGCACGCTGACCGAATGGCCGGCATCCGCTGCGGCTTTCTCGATGGCCGCCGCGCCGCCAAGCACGATCAGGTCGGCGAGGGAGACTTTTTTGCCGCCCGACTGGGCGCTGTTGAAGTCTTCCTGAACGCCTTCCAGCGTTTCAAGGACATTGGCGAGTTCGGCCGGATTGTTGGCGGCCCAGTCCTTTTGCGGGGCAAGGCGGATGCGCGCGCCATTGGCGCCGCCGCGCATGTCCGTGTCGCGATAGGACGACGCCGCCGCCCAGGCCGTGCGGACGAGTTGCGGCACGGTGAGATCCGTCGCGAGGATTTGCGACTTCAGGCTCGCAATATCGCTCGCATTGATGAGCGGGTGATCCACGGCGGGAACCGGGTCCTGCCAGATCAGCTCTTCGGATGGCGCCGCATCGCCAAGATAGCGCGCGCGGGGGCCCATGTCGCGGTGGGTCAGCTTGAACCAGGCGCGGGCGAAGGCGTCCTCGAACTCTTCCGGATTGTCGCGGAAGCGCATGGAGATTTCGCGATAGGCCGGGTCCTCTTTCAGCGCGAGGTCCGTGGTGAACATGATCGGCGCATGACGTTTGTCCGGATCATGGGCGTCGGGCACGAGATTAGCGGCGGCTTCATCGGTCGGAATCCACTGCGTCGCGCCGGCAGGGCTCTTGGTCTGTTTCCACTCAAAGGCGAACAGGTTCGACAGATATTGATGCGTCCATTGCGCCGGGCTTGAGGTCCATGCGCCTTCAAGGCCTGAGGTGATGGTGTCCTCCGCATTGCCTTTGCCGCAATTGTTGACCCAGCCGATGCCCTGGTTCTCGACATCGGTCGCGGCGGGCTCGCGTTCAAGACATTCATCCGGCTTGTGCGCGCCGTGGGCCTTGCCGAAAGTGTGCCCGCCGGCGATCAGCGCAACGGTTTCTTCGTCATTCATCGCCATGCGGCCGAAGGTTTCGCGAATGTCTTTCGCGGCGGCGAGGGGATCGGGATTGCCGTTCGGGCCTTCCGGGTTGACATAGATGAGCCCCATCTGCACCGCGGCGAGGGGGCGTTGCAGATCGCGGTCGCCGGTATAGCGCTTGTCGCCAAGCATTTCCGCTTCCGGACCCCAATAGACAAGCTCCGCCTGCCAATCGTCTTCGCGGCCGCCGGCGAAGCCATAGGTTTCAAAGCCCATGGATTCGAGCGCCACATTGCCGGTGAGGACCATCAGGTCCGCCCAGGAAATGGCGTTGCCGTATTTCTGCTTCACCGGCCAGAGGAGGCGCCGCGCCTTGTCGAGATTGGCGTTGTCCGGCCAGCTATTGAGCGGTTCGAAACGCTGCTGTCCGCCGCCGGCGCCGCCGCGCCCGTCGATGGTGCGATAGGTGCCGGCGCTGTGCCAGGCCATGCGGATGAAGAACGGACCGTAATGACCGTAATCGGCGGGCCACCAGTCCTGCGAGGTCGTCATAACCTCTTCGATGTCCTGCTTGACCGCGTCGAGGTCGAGCTTGGCGAACTCCGCCGCATAGTTGAAATCTTCGCCATAAGGATTGGAGAGATTGGTTTCATTCTGGCGGAGTTGCGTAAGGTTGAGAGTCTCGGGCCACCAGAACTGGTTCGATTTCGGCTTGCCGGGAACCGTTGTCTCAGGCTCGTTCATGGCTTCGGCCCTGCTGTCGGGCGCATCGCCGCGCGCATCCTCTGCAATCTCCGGCGTCGGCGTGTCGACAGTTTGCGACTCATTTTGCGGGGCGGCTTGCGAGTCGCTTTGCTGATTGCCGCATCCCGCGACAAAGGCGAGCGTCAGCGCCGCCGTGGTCGCGAGCAAAACTGATTTGGTGGATCGCGTCATGGTTTTCCTCTCCGGTGCAATGTTGAATAGGTCTTGTGGAAGCGTGGGCGCGCCCTCTGCGCCGTGGTCGCCACATGAAACACGTTTTACGTGTGTCCTTATTATATGTAAAAGTGATAATCTTTATTATTATGATTGAAAAAATCGATCACCTTCGCCATCGCGAAAGGCGTTTCGGCATGTGCAAAAAGCGCGGGCTTGGCCGCGAAAAGCCCTAATAGCCGCCGCCGAAACGGTCATCGGCGAGATTCGAGAATTTCGTGAACTTCTCTTCGAAATGGAGATCGACTTTGCCGATGGGGCCGTGGCGCTGCTTGCCGATGATCACTTCGGCCGTGTCGCCCACCTGATCCATTTTCGCCTGCCAGGCGATATGCTCTTCCGTGCCTTCGCGCGGTTCGGACCGGCCGAGATAGTATTTTTCCCGGAAAACGAAGAGCACGACGTCGGCGTCCTGCTCGATGGAGCCGGATTCCCTGAGGTCGGCGAGCTGCGGGCGTTTGTCCTCGCGCTGCTCCACCTGACGCGAGAGCTGGGCAAGGCCGATGATCGGAACGTTCAGTTCCTTGGCGAGCGCTTTCAGCCCTTGTGAGATTTCTGTCATCTCCTGCACCCGGTTGTCGCTGCGTTTGCCCGACCCAGTGAGGAGCTGGATATAGTCGATGATCAGAAGATCGAGGCCGTGCTGGCGTTTCAGGCGCCGGGCGCGCGCCGCGACCTGCGCAATGGAAAGCCCCCCCGTGTCGTCGATATAAAGGGGCAGCGTCTCAAGCTCGCGCGTTGCGTGATAGATCTTGTCGAACTCTTCCTGTTCGATTTCGCCGCGGCGGATTTTCTCCGACGGCACGCGCGCAAATTCCGAAATGATCCTTGTGGCGATCTGTTCGGCGGACATCTCCAGCGTGAAAAGGCCCACCTTGCCGCCTTCGACGGTTTTCATGGAGCCGTCCGGCTGCTTTTCCGCGCGCCAGGCTTTCGCCGCGTTGACGCCGATATTCACGCCCAGCGACGATTTCCCCATGGAGGGGCGCCCGGCGAGGATGATGAGGTCGGAGGGATGCAGCCCGCCAAGCTGGCGGTCGAGGTCGCGCAATCCGGTGGAGATGCCTGCAAGCCCGCCGCCGCGTTTGATGGCGGCGTTGGCGATTTCAATGGCTTCGGTGAGCGCCGAGCGGAGATTGACGAAGCCGCCGCCATATTTGCCGGTTTCGGCGAGCTTGTAGAGCGCCTGTTCCGCGTCCTGCAATTGCTGCGTCGGCGAATCGTCTAGGGTCGCGATTTTCGCGCGCTCGGTCATTTCCGAGCCGATGGACATGAGGCCGCGGCACACGGAAAGATCGAAAACGATTTTTGCGTAATCGGTCGCGCCCGCCGTCGAGGGCACGTTTGCAGCCAGGGTTTCGAGATAGCGTTTGCCGCCCGCGTCGAGATAGCCCTGTTTTGTTGCGAGATAGGTGTCGATGGTGACCGGCGAGCCGAGCCGGCCCGAATTGATAAGATCGCCCGCCGCCTCGAAGATCATCTGGTGGACAGGATCGAAAAAATGTTCGGCCTTCAAAAAGGTCGAAACGCGATAAAAGATTTCGTTATCGAAAAGGAGCGCGCCGAGGATCGCCTGTTCGGCGTCGAGGCTGACGGGGAGCTTATCCTCCGTACCCTGATTTTTGTTAGGTGCATTGGTTGCGCCGTCGGCCATCCCGCTCTTAGATCAAAAAAAACGCCGGCTGAGAAGTCAGCCGGCGCCTGAATTTTTCCACTGTCATGTGGATGGCTTTTCGCTTTCGCGAAAGCGTCTTATTATTGTTCAGTCTTTTCCTGTTCCTCGTCCGAAGACTCAACAGCGGCGCCGGCGCCTTCGTCGAAGAATTCAGGCGCGGCTTCCGCCGCTTCCGTTTCCTCTTCGGCGGCCTGATCTTCAGGACGCGCAAGCACGTTTTCGCCGCGCGCCTGACGTTCGGCTTCGTCTTCGGAACGGGCGATGTTGACGTTGATCTTCACATCGACTTCCGGGTGCAGCACAACGCGAACCGGGAAGACGCCAAGCGCTTTCAGCGGCTTGTCGAGACGCACCTGGGCGCGTTCGAGTTGCACGCCGCTTTCTGAAGCGGCTTCCGCGATGTCGCGCGTCGACACCGAGCCGTAAAGCACGCCGAGTTCCGACGACTGGCGGATGATGACGAAAGACGAACCGTCGATTTTCGAGGCGGCCTGTTCGGCTTCCTTTTTGCGTTCGAGATTGCGCGCTTCAAGCTCGGCGCGCTGGTTCTCAAACACTTTCTTGTTGTCGTCATTGGCGCGCAGCGCCTTTTTCTGCGGCAACAGGAAGTTGCGCGCATAGCCGGACTTCACTTTGACGACGTCGCCCATCTGGCCGAGATTTTCGACCCGTTCGAGGAGAATGACTTCCATCGTTCTTACTCCGATACATAGGGAAGAAGCGCAAGGAAACGGGCGCGCTTGATGGCGCGCGCGAGTTCGCGCTGCTTCTTGTGAGAGACGGCGGAAATCCGCGACGGAACGATCTTGCCGCGTTCGGAAACGAAACGCTGCAGGAGCTTGGGATCCTTGTAGTCGATCTTCGGCGCGTCATCGCCCGAGAACGGACAGGTTTTGCGGCGGCGGAAAAACGGTTTTGCCATGAGTTATGTCCTTTTCTCGTTAGCGGCGGTCGCCGCGGTCGCCACGGTCGCGGCGATCGCCCTTGTCGCGATCGCTTCTGTCGCGGCGCGACAGGACCGGCGAGGGCTCTTCATTGAGTTCGTCGACGCGCACGGTCAGCGCGCGCAGAACATCGTCATTGATCTTTTCCTGACGTTCGAGCTCATAGATGGCTTCGCCCGGCGCTTCGATATTGAAAAGGCTGTAATGGCCTTTGCGGTTTTTCTTGATTTTGTACTGGAGATTGCGGAGGCCCCAATATTCGGACTTCTCAATCTTCCCGCCATTGTCGGTGACGATTTTGGCGAGCGTTTCGGTAAGGCCCTCGACCTGCGCGGGCGAGATGTCCTGACGCGCAATAAAGATGTGTTCGTATAGCGGCATGAAGCCAGCTCCTTTTAGGGCGACGGAGACGCTTTTCTGTCTGCTGGCGACAGGAAAGGCCTTCGGCTCATGACGCTAAGGGACCATCCCTTGAACCAGCGGAACTGGCGCGCATGACCGTCGCTCGTGAAGGCGGCGGATGTAACTTAGGGGGCGCCCCTTTGCAAGGCCCAAAAAACCGTTATTTCGCGCCAAACCAGCGCTCTAGCAGCGCCTCGAAAAAGGCCACTGTCCGGGCCTCACTGCATTGCGCGGCCGCGAAGTCCTGAGCCGCCTCTCCGAGCCGGGCGGCGAGCGCCGGATCGGCCTCAAGGCGGCGGACCGCAGCGGCGAGGGCGGCGGCGTCTCCAGCGGGGACCAGAAGTCCGGTTTCACCGTCTTTAAGGTAATCGGCGGCCCCGGCGGCGTCGGTGACGATCTGGGCCTTGCCGAGATGCATGCCGCCCACAAGAGACACGAGCCCGCATGGGGTTTCGCGCGAGCGCAGGGGCACAATCGCCGCCCGCGCATGCTGAACGATCCCCCAGGCCTCTTCGAAGGGCAGGTTGAATCGGACCTCCAGGTTTTTGGGCGGGTTGAGGCTCTCGAAATTATGGGGCCGGGCGACGGCGACGAATCGGCTCTCAGGCAGGGCCCGGGCCGCTTCGCAAAGAACGGCGTAATCGCGCGCCTCGCCGCCGAGCGCGGCGAAATAGGCGCCGTCGATGGTTTTGGGTTGCGGCCCGTCGAGGGGCGGCGCCACACCCCAGGGCGCGCGCAGCAACCTGTCTCGCTCAATGCTGAAGTAATCTGCGTAAAGCCCTTGTTCGGCATCGGTAAAAACGGCCAGCCCGTCCGCCTGCCTGAAGGCCTTGCCCATGACCGCCTTGCGGGGATTTGCGGGCAGGTCGGTGAAATTGAAGGAAAAGCCCAGATGCTTCGCGCCGTTCTTTTGGGGGCCGGCGATCCATTCGGTCCAGGCGGTGATCCAGGGGCCGTGGCTGACAATCAGATCATAGGGCTTTTTGCTGGAATCGCTCGCCAGCCGCCGCGCGCCGCGCCAGCGGGCGCGCCAGCGCATATCGCCGTCTTCGGGGGCCATGGAATAGGCGGTCCATTCCAGCCGACGCCCGCCGACCTCGAAACCGGCGGGCATCAGATCGCGGATCCACCCCCAGTCCGGGTCGGGAATGTCGGAGATATTGGCGATGCGGATGGGCGGCGGGGTCATTTGAGGACTTTAGTCAGGGAATTGCGCCGGAAATCAAGCGCTGAGAGAAAGCCCCGCTCCACCTTTAAGGGGGTCTAAAGGGGCCCCAACCCCTTTAGACGGGTTGGGGTGAGGGGGACGAAAAGCAGCGGGATTTTTCCAATGGAGATTCCACCCTCACCCGGCAAGCACAGCTTTTCAGCTTTGCTTGCCACCCTCTCCCGCCAGCGGGAGAGGGTGAGTACGGCGCATCGCCGCCTTGCCCTTGCGGGCCAGCGTCGCTATGTCCGCGGGCCTGATTAACTTTATGGAGCGGCGGCGCGGCAATGACGCGAGCTTTTGTATTTCCCGGTCAAGGCAGCCAGGCGGTGGGCATGGGCGCGAGCCTCGCCGACGCATTTCCGGCGGCGCGTGAAGTCTTCGAGGAAGTGGACGACGCGCTCGGCCAGAAACTCTCAAAGCTGATGCGCGAAGGCCCCATGGAGGAGCTGACGCTGACAGCGAATGCGCAGCCGGCGCTGATGGCCCATTCCATCGCCGCAATGCGCGTGCTCGAAACAGAGGCTGGCGCCGACATCTCCAACGCTATGTTCGTCGCCGGGCATTCTCTCGGCGAATACTCAGCGCTCTGCGCGGCCCGCGCCATCAGCCTCGGCGATACTGCGCGGCTTCTGCGCATTCGCGGCGAGGCCATGCAGGCGGCTGTTCCCGTCGGCAAGGGCGCCATGGCGGCGCTGATCGGCGTTGACTTGAGCGCGGCGCAAAAGGCTATCGACGCCGCCAAAGGCGACGGCGTGTGCGAAATCGCTAATGACAATGCGCCGGGCCAGGTCGTTATTTCCGGCGATAAAGCCCGCGTCGAAGCTGTCTGCGCCGGGGCGAAAGAATTCGGCGCCAAGATCGCGAAATTGCTGCCGGTTTCGGCGCCGTTTCACTCGTCGCTGATGGCGCCGGCCGCGGAACGCATGAAGGAAGCGCTGGCCGATACGAAGATTGTCGCGCCGGCGACCACTCTTGTCGCGAATGTCACGGCGAAAGACGTGGCCAATCCGGCGTCGATCCGCGACCTGCTCGTGAAGCAGGTGACGGGCCGCGTGCGCTGGACCGAAAGCGTCACGCACATGACTAAAGAGGGGTGCGAGCTCTTCATCGAAGTCGGCGCCGGAAAGGTTTTGTCCGGGCTTATCAAACGCATCAACCGCGATGTTGAAACGCTCAATGTGGGCGAGCCGGGCGATATTGAAGCTTTCACGAAACTCTAAGACGAAGTCCCCGCAACGATAACGCAAAGCAGAAGAAGAAAGGCGGACGGCATGTTTGATCTTACGGGCAAGCGGGCGCTTGTCACCGGCGCCACGGGCGGCATCGGCGAGGCGGTGGCCAGAGCGCTGCATGCGCAGGGCGCGTCCGTAGCAATTTCCGGCACGCGCGCGGAAAAACTCGAAGCGCTTGCAGGCGATCTGAAAGAGCGCGTGCATGTGGCGCCCTGCAATCTGTCCGATCTCGAAGCGGTGGACGCGCTGCCGAAAACAGCGTCCGAAGCCATGGGCGGCCTCGACATCGTCGTCTCCAATGCGGGCGTCACCCGCGATACGCTGATGATGATGATGAAGCCCGACATGTGGGAGGACGTCATCAAGATCAATCTCACCGCCTATTTCCGGCTGGCGAAAGCGAGCCTCAGAGGCATGACCAAGCAGCGCTTCGGCCGCATCATCGGCGTCACTTCTATTGTGGGCGTCACCGGCAATCCCGGGCAGGCGAATTACGCGGCTTCCAAAGCCGGCATGATCGGCATGTCGAAATCCCTCGCCGCCGAAGTCGCAAGCCGCAATGTCACGGTCAACTGCATCGCGCCGGGCTTCATCGCGACGGCGATGACCGACGCCCTTAACGATGAGCAAAAGCAGGCGATTCTCGGCAAAATCCCCGCGGGACAAATGGGCGCGCCGGAGGATATTGCTGCGGCTGCGATCTATCTTTCCTCCGACGAGGCGCGGTATGTCACCGGACAGACGCTGCATGTGAATGGCGGCATGGCTATGGTCTAGGCCCATGGGGCCTGAAACGCGGCGGTTTTGGCGTTGCAACAATCTGCAATATGCCGTAATTCGCCCCCCGAACCCGCCTGGAGACTGCTCCAGGCGGCCCGTTTAACCCCCGCTGGAAAACCGCTTTCCGGTTTCCGCTGAAAATCGTAAATAACCGTTTTACCCGAAGGAGCGTTGAATGTCTGATCTTGCAGAACGCGTGAAAAAAATTGTTGTCGAGCATCTCGATGTGGATGCGGCCAAGGTCGAGCCGAAGGCCAGCTTCATCGACGATCTCGGCGCCGACAGTCTTGATATTGTCGAACTGGTGATGGCGTTCGAAGAAGAATTCGACGTTGAGATTCCCGATGACGCCGCCGAGACCATCCAGACGGTCGGCGACGCCATCAAATTCATCGAAGAACAAAAGTCGTAACGGGCTGTTCTTCCCGGTAACGAGCCAATAGGGCCGTTTCGCCTTGGCGGCGCCGTTTGACGGGTTTTCAAAAACCGTAATCGGCGTGCGCCCGAAAAGCGCGAAAGGGCCCGCGGCTCACAAAAGCTCGGAGCCCTTTTATGCGCCGCGTCGTTGTCACAGGACTTGGTCTCGTCACGCCTCTTGGCGCAGGCGTCGATCCTGTCTGGCGCCGGCTCATCAATGGGGAGAGCGGCGCCGGGCCGATTGAACAGTTCGACGCGTCGAACCTGCCTTGCCGCATTGCGGCGTCGGTGCCGCGCACGGACGGCAGCCGCGGCGGCGACAAGGCAGGGGACGCAGCGTTCAATCCGGACGATTTCATCGAGCCGCGCGAACAGCGCCGCCTCAATGAATTCATCATTTTCGGCATCGCCGCGGCGCAGATGGCGTTCGATGATTCCGGGCTCGAACTCAAAACCGAAGAAGAGCGCGACCGCGCCGGCGTCATGACCGGCTCCGGTATTGGCGGGTTGTCCGGCATCGAGCATGAAGTGCTGGTGCTGAACGAGAAAGGCCCGCGCCGCGTGTCGCCTTTCTTCATCACCGGCAATCTCATCAATCTTGTTTCCGGACAGGTGTCGATCCGTCTCGGCATGAAGGGTCCCAACCATGCGGTGGTGACGGCCTGTTCGTCGGGCGCCCATGCGATCGGCGATGCGGCGCGGCTGATTGCGCTCGATGACGCCGATGTCATGCTGGCGGGCGGCGCCGAAGCTGCGATCTGTCCCATCGGCATTTCCGGCTTTTCCGCCTGCAAGGCGCTGACCACCCATTTCAACGACACGCCGGAAAAAGCCTCGCGTCCCTATGACAAGGATCGCGATGGTTTCCTCATGGGCGAGGGCTCCGGTTTCGTCATGCTTGAAGAATATGAGCATGCGAAAGCGCGCGGCGCGAAAATTTACGGCGAGATCGTCGGATACGGATTGTCGGGCGACGCCTATCACATCACTTCGCCGGCCGAAGACGGCAATGGCGGTTATCGCTCCATGGAGATGGCGCTGAAACGCGCCGGGATCGAGCCCAAAGACATCGATTATGTGAATGCGCACGGCACCTCGACGCCGGTGGGCGACGAGATCGAACTGAAAGCGGTGGAGCGCCTCTTCGGCGACGCGGCCGAAGGCCTTGTCATGTCGTCGACCAAATCTTCCATCGGCCACCTCCTGGGCGCCGCCGGCGCAGTGGAGGCGATTTTCTGCCTCCTCGCCATGCGCGACGGCCTCGCGCCGCCGACCCTCAATCTCGACAATCCCTCGGTGGAAACGCCCATCAATCTGGCCGCGAAAGAAGCCGTTAAAAAGCCGATTAATATCGCCCTGTCCAATTCCTTCGGGTTTGGCGGCACTAACGCCTCTCTGGTGATGCGGCGCGTTGACGGCTAAACTCCCCCTGAATCAAGCGGGAGCTGGCGGTAGACGGGATGACCGGTAAAGAGCAGGCGAGAGCGCGCCAAAAAGGCGGCGCGATAAAATCCTTTCTTTTGTTCATCGGCGGTCTCGCGCTGCTGGCGGCGATTGCGCTCGGCGTCGGCGGCTGGCTCGGCTATCGCCAGGCGGTGAAGCCGGGTCCGGCGCGCGAGGACGTCATCGTCCTGTTGCCGCAAGGGAGCGCCGTCTCCACCATCGCCCACCAGCTCGAAGATGAAGGCGTCATCGAGCACCCTGAGATTTTCATCGCCGCGGTGCGCATCAAGGGTGTGCAAAGCGACATCAAGGCAGGGGAATACAACATCCCGGCGCGCTCCAGCGTTATGGAGATCATCGACCAACTTCGCGAAGGTAAAAGCATCCTTCATTACTTCACCGCGCCGGAAGGGCGCACCACGGCGCAGATCCTCCGTCTCCTGAATGAAAATGAGGTGCTCGAGGGCGAGATCACTATCGAACCCGGCGAGGGGGAGTTGCTGCCGGAAACCTTCGCCTTCACCCGCGGCGAGACCCGCGACAATCTCGTGCGCCGAATGATGAAGGATCAGGATGCGCTGATCGATGCGCTCTGGGACGACCGCGCCTTAGAGCTTCCGTTCTCCACGCCGGAAGAAGCCATCATCCTCGCCTCCATAGTCGAAAAGGAAACCGGGCTGCCCGAAGAGCGCCCGCGCATTGCGGCGGTTTTCGTCAATCGTCTGAAAAAAGGCATGCGCCTCGAAAGCGATCCGACGATTATCTACGGGCTGACCCAGGGCGAGCCGCTGGGCCGGGGGCTACGCCTCAGCGAGCTCAGGAAAGAGACGCCCTACAACACCTATGTCATTCGCGGCCTGCCGCCGACGCCCATCGCCAATCCGGGAGAGGCGTCCATCGAGGCTGTTCTCAATCCCGCCGAGACCGAGGATTTGTTTTTCGTCGCCGACGGCACGGGCGGCCACGCCTTTGCCGCCACCTTGCGCGAACACAACGCCAATGTCGCAGCGTGGCGCAAAGTCGAGCGTGAACGCGCAGCCCAGGAACGCGCGACTCAGGACGGCAAATGACCGGCAAGCTTTCCTCCATGACCGGTTTCGCCCGCGCCGAAGGCGCGTATGAAGGCTGGCGCTTTGTCTGGGAAGTGCGCTCTGTCAATGGCCGCGGTCTTGAATGGCGCGCGCGCCTGCCTGCCGGGTTCGAGGCGCTCGATCCGGAGATGCGCAAGCTTGCAAAAGCGAAACTGGTTCGCGGCACGCTTAATATCGGCCTTAATTTGCGCCGGGATGCGGCGAGCTCCGGCTATGCGATTAATCAGGCCATGCTTGGCGAAGTGATCGCCATGGTCGAAAAAATCCGTTTACAGACGGAATGCGCGCCGCCGCGGCCAGACGGTTTGCTGGCGCTCAAGGGCGTTATCGAACAGGCCGAAGAGGAAGTGAGCGAAGAAGGCCGTGCGGCGCTTTATGAAGCGTTGCTGGCGACCTTCGGTGAAGCGATAGATGCGCTCGCCGCCGCGCGCCGCAAGGAAGGCGAGGCTATGGGCGCAGTGCTCGCCGGTCATTTCGATATGATCGAGAAACTGAACGCCGCCGCCGCGGATAACGCCGCGGCGATGCCCGCGGCAATTCGAGACCGTATCGCGGGACAACTCAAAGAACTGCTCGAAAGCGCTGTCCCCGACGACCGCCTGGCGCAGGAGGCTTCGCTCCTCGCCATCAAGGCCGATGTGCGCGAGGAGCTCGACCGTCTCGCCTCCCATATTGAGGCGGGGCGCGCCTTGCTTGAGAAAGACGGCGCCGTGGGCCGCGACCTCGATTTTCTGACCCAAGAGCTCAATCGCGAAGCTAATACCTTATGCTCCAAGGCCCAGGACATGGAGTTGAAGCGCATCGGACTTGACCTCAAGCGCGTGATCGATCAGGTCCGGGAACAGGTGCAGAATATTGAGTAGGGACGAGCCATGATCGGCGGCGATCTCAAAGTGGCCCGCCGGGGCCTGATGTTCATCCTGTCGAGCCCGTCGGGCGCCGGCAAGACGACGCTCGCCGAGCGGCTCCTGACAAAAGACGACGAAATGGTCCTGTCGATCTCCGCAACGACGCGCCAGCGCCGTCCGGGCGAGGCGCATGGCAAGGATTATTATTTCGTCTCCGAAGAAGAATTCACTCGCATGCGCGACAATGGCGAATTCCTCGAATGGGCGAATGTCTTCGGCCATTATTACGGCACGCCGCGCGCGCTTGTGGAGGACGTGCTTCGTCAGGGTAAGGATGTTCTGTTCGATATCGACTGGCAGGGCGCGCAGCAGCTCGATGAAGTCGCCGGCGAAGATCTCGTCAAGGTTTTCATTCTGCCGCCCTCTCGCGAGGAGCTTGAACGGCGGTTGCGCCAGCGCGCCCAGGACCCGGAAGAGGTCGTGCAAAAACGCATGGCGAAGGCCGACGCCGAAATGTCACACTGGGCCGAATATGACTATGTCATCGTCAATTACGATCTCGACGAGTCGGAAGAGTTATTGCGCTCGATCCTCTTCGCCGAACGCCTGAAACGCCGCCGACAGATTGGGTTGGCGGCGATTGTCAAGGATATGATCGGCGAGGGGTGAGTTACGACGATTATCAAATTTAGTCTTAATAATTGTGTAGGTCTGAAGTGTCATTTTGGATTCGGTGGTGCGCCAAGAGGTTGATATTTCTCATTGGTTTGTATGAGTTGATGGCTATCCTTATCGGAGGCGCTCGGTTCAGTGAACAGGCCAGTCTATTCCAAACCCTTGTCGACGCTAATGTTTCGCTTTTTCGATGGTTGAGAAGTGACCCTTGGGGGCCAACACTTTTAGAAGTGCTGTTTGTCACTCTCGTAGTTCAAGGTGTGG
Organism: Parvularcula sp.; assembly: GCA_002704915.1. Classification (GTDB taxonomy): domain Bacteria; phylum Pseudomonadota; class Alphaproteobacteria; order Caulobacterales; family Parvularculaceae; genus Hyphococcus. The sequence goes on along the minus strand of PAIP01000048.1, from coordinate 330 downwards.
CGACCACGAGAACAAAGTCAAATAGAAAAGATGCTATAAGATTCTACCTTATGGGCCATCAAAATAGGATTACGGCAGAAGTTGAGCAGCTTAGGGTGCTGTTGGATCAAAGCACGGAGACAAAAGACAAGGTCGATAGTCTAATAGCATCGCTTCGGCGGTTGTCGCGTGAAGTTGCAAGCGCAGAAAGTACCATAGAGCAAGTCGACTTGACGTTGTTCGAGCGCCACCTGGCCTGTCCCCGGTTTGAAGGACACCGAGATAAGGTGTTTCACTCGAACTGGAGGCTATCATGGGAAGACGAAGGACGCACAGCGAGGAGTTCAAGCG
>PAIP01000047.1 GCA_002704915.1 Parvularcula sp. | reverse complement strand
GAATGTCGGAGCTCCTGCAACGTCTTGTTCCTCGATACCGTGGATGCTGACGTTCATCATGTCGAAATAGGATTGCGGATCAACGAGCGTTTCCCACTCATCGACAATTTGACCATTTGAAAACCGAGCAACGCCAATTTGGCAAATTGACGCCATATTTGCGTTTGCCGTTTCAACATCAATTGCAGCAAATTCCATAATTCAGCTGATGAGCCCCCACATACGATGCGTCGCCTCGTTATAGAACTGAAGTGGAATATTTAGCGCTCCAGTATGTACTGTAAACTGACTAATTGCATCCAGAATCGGGTCCTTGCGAAATGGAATGTGGATCGCTTTTGCAGTGTTGTTGTCAATTCGTGCCTCAAGGGCCAAAGGCCAACGCATCCGTAACAGCGCGTCGCTTGGATTTAAAATTGACGAATAACCCGTGTATGCGCAAATTAGTGGCAAATCATTTTTGTCGACAGCCTGTTCAATTTCATAAGACAACATACTACCAGACTTACGCGTCTGATCACTCAAGATGACAACAACATTTTTGGAATTCGCCAGACGTTCCCGAATTCTAGCCTGCAATGTAGCCTTCAGACTTGTATCGCGAACCGCAGCGGTCTTTTCGTGGCTGTTCACAAACTTGAAATCAATGTCCTTGTGCTCTGTCCAAGCCCGGATTGTAGCGTAATACTTAAAATCGGACTTAGTAGGTTCGACTTCCCCAAGCCCATCGAACGCAATGTAAGTCCCGCTTCTGTAAGCCATGTTAGCTCCAATCTCTTTTTACCGAGCCCAGATTGATTTCTAGCCGCTTGTCTCTAGGCAGAATTATCGAAATCTTGTCAGTTATTTTGGCCTTTTTAGTTTCTTCAAATATGGCTATCAGGATCAGATCGACAAGAAGTGCATTCTTTATCCCAACTCGCGCCAACCCTGATCCCATCAAAGGAATATTTAGCGGCTCGTTGGCGCAAACGGATCGCGCCTTCGCTAACATGCAACGAACAGCACAAATTACGCTTTCAGACGTGGCGCCAGCTTCGTTGTTGTCAATATTTGTCTTCCCCAATGCGACAAATAGAAATTGTTGGTTGAGATTCCTTGCAACAGCAGTAGTACCAAGGTCGTACCGTTTTTTATTTCCTTTATCCCTTTGCTCTTTTTTGAAGTCGTCATTTTCCAACGAGCGCGCAATTTGATCATGCCAGCCTTCGGGATTTTTATCCCAAAATCTTGAGATTGCTTGACCGTGTAAACTTCGCGAAGAAACCAAATCGTCATCGACAATGTAATCGAAGAAATCGTTAGCCGCGATGGCCTTCCAGCCATCTTGCTCAAACAAATCGCCAAACCGGACACAAACACCGGTGTCAAAGCTATTACTTTTGATTGTTATTTCGGACTTGAGATAACCAGTCCAAAAAAAACCATCTATGAGGAACGCGACAATCCCCACACCAACTGATAATATTAGGAAGACCCAATAAGGGAGCAACGCTTCCTGATTTGACAATCCCTCAAAAGATTCTAGCGGAAGCCAAATTAGGCCCATGGCAAAGAAAATGGACCGAACAAAGTGAAACCAATATGTTTTTACTACATTCATTTCTGTTTCCTAGCCAGAAACGAAATTTAGCAAAATATTCCTCAGTTTCAATTCAAGGGCGCGAAGATAATCTTAAATGCAAAACAACAGCAACAGGCAAGGCATATGTTACAGAATCGCAAATTGGATGTTGGCATCCATCCGACTCACTTTCTTCATCCCCACCCCAGTCGCTCCAGCGCCATAGTGATTTTTCTCATCGAATCTTGGCCGTTTGTTGCAATGGCAACGCATGGAAAAATCTGAGACATATCGCTAATTCTTAGATCGAAAATTCTGGCCAATACTGAAAATCGCACTGGGTTAGCTGAAAACCTGACCCACACGGCGGCAGGCGCTCCCCTGCGTTCGTTTTGCCGACACCCCCCACTCGGGGAAAGAGCGAAAAACCGAGTGAGGGGGACTGGACAAGTGCGCAAGCTGCGCCGGACATGCTGGCGAACACAGGAGGAAAATCGCCAGCAATCTCAGTGAATGCGGTCGGGCGCTTCCTGCTGCGCGGTGAGCGTCGCAACAGTTTCCTCCAATTCCGCTACCCGTTCTTCCAATGCGACGCGTCGCGTCTCCGAATACATGATTGCCGTGGCAATGCACTGCGCCAGCAACCGGGCGAGGCCATCGGGCGAATTGGCGCGCTGAACCGCTTCGATCAGTTGGCCGGCGTCCGCTTCATCATCGGTGAGGTCAAAGGCTTGAGCGATCTCCGTCATGTTCTTTCTCCCATTACAGTTTTCATCGCGTTCAAATCTTGGTCGAACTCCTGCATCCGAATACGCAGCCGCTCCACTTCATCGCGAAGAATGTGGATCGCCTCAGATTGCAGCCCCAACAATTCAGAGATCGCGTTGCCAGAGCGTTCAACTTCATCGAAGCGCTCTTTGATCTTCTTGAGGCGCGGAGCCATCACTTCTCCGGTGCCTTTCATTGCCGCTTCAATGGCCTTGTCTACGGCGCGGGCAATGTCTTGCTGCAATTCCTTGCGCGTGGGGGTGTCGCTACTGGTGTTCATTACCAAGTGGCTCCTGAAAGAATGGCGACGGAGTTTGAACGCAACTGACGGCCACGGCTACCGAACCGTCTTGGAACATGCTCACCATGTCAGTTTCGTTTTCCGGGTCATCGCTCGGCGCGATCGCAGTATCGAGCGAGACGCGGACGCGTGCGTCGTTCGCGGCAAAGGCCAAACCAGCACCATCAACAAGCGCCACATGCCGACCGCCAGTCGTTGGGATTGCGCGGGAGGCAAAAGCCGGGATGCCTGCAATGTCGTTTGCTGATGCGTCGAAACCTTCTGAAGCGAGATAGGCCAGCGTTTCTGGACGCGCGATGAAGGAGGCTGTTTCAATGTCGCCTTCGTAACCAGCTATCAGAGAGCGAATATCGTTTTTCGCGTTCGCTGTGCCAGTCACCGCCGTCAGGCCGTTTGTGATCGATGCGGGCTTTACGTCCGCCGTGCCCGCGTTGGCTGGATCAAACACAGCAATGTCGAGCGCTCTGCGCGCAGCGCCAGCGAGTTGCGTGCCAATGAAATTCGCAGCGGCTTCGTCCGAGGAATTGACTAACTCCTCAGTGAACGCGATCAAGCCAGCAATTTTGAGAGGGACGAGCGTGAAGCCATCACCACTGGGAGCCGAAGCTGGCATGGGTGCGCCTTGACCCACAAAGTCTGCCGCTGGGGCTGTGGTCATGGCGTTGACGCGCGTGTTCATCGGTACGCGGGCGACGCCATTCATGCGGCCAATGATGCTCGGTTCAACGATAGCACTGACGAAGCGGTCACGCCCCATGCTCGTGACATCGCCATAATTGTCATTGTTCACCGGCGTGACAGGTGCCTTGGTGATGGCGCGCGTAATGGCGCTGACCTCGGCATTGTAGTTGAAGTCCTGAGAGATAATGTCGAACGGGGAATGGTCGCCGTCGGACATCTTGGCGCGAGCGATAGCTTGAACGCTCTTGCCGATATTGGTGAATGCTGGGTTCACTGCAATGTGTCCTTTGCTTAGAGTGAACTGGTCATTGCACTGAGGTTCTCTCGTTGGCCGTCAGTTGGAAACGCCAAGTCACGCGACATTCGACGATTGCCGTATCAGGTGGTCGGCGAGATCAGCGAGGCTGTACCAAGTGTCACGTCCACGCGGGAAAAATGGCGGGTCGAAATTTTTGGCTTTGGTGCGCATGGTGTCAGGTGCAACGCCCAAAAGGCCCGCCGCATCTGCACGGCAGACGTATAGGCCGTCAGGATCGTCCAGAGCGAGCATAATGCTGGGCGTGGGCGAAATGCCCAGCGCCTCGGCTTTGGTCACGAGCGCCTCGGTTTGGCGCCTTCTTGCCGCTGGCTCGCTTACTAGGCCGGAGCCTTTGCAGCAGGGACAGGTGATTTTCGTCATAGTTGGTCCTTCTCGATATTACCTGTGGGGACCGGGACCGGCCGGAATACCTAAATCCGACCTTCTCTTCTTTTTATTCCCTCTTTCTTCGTCTCTTTCTTTTTTTAATCTCCAATCGGAAAAAGGCGATTTCAGTCGGTCCCGGTCCCCACGCTTCAAAGCGGGTTAGGCAGAATTTCATGAGGTGCCCGGACAAATTCCTCCATGATTTTCCGTTGCTCTGTAGTGGTCTGCGCACAGGATACCTTTTCAGCGAGCGCCGGATTCATCAGAATGAAAGTTCGCCGCTTTTCCCATTTGGGCCTATCGCCGAAACGCCCCATCCCTACACTCGCCATCGCAATTGATACTTCGTCATTCCGAACGGTGCCGCGTCCTTTAGCGTCGTTCTCAGGGTGGTTCTTTAGCCAATCCATAATGTGCGCACCGACTAAGGCGACCGGCTGATGTGCAAATTCTCCCTCAGGGTCGGAAACAGCTTCAGCCAACTCAACCGCCAAGTTAACCATCGGCGAGCGACTTTCCTCGATCATCCGCTGCTTTCTTTCGGTCATAGGCGCAGACGCACCGGGCGCAACGTATTGCAAGTCAGACAACGATTCAAAATTCTGCGCCCAATGCAATATGTGGCCTAAACCGCCTCGCTCTAGAAATTTTCGTAGCTTTGAAAATTTCTCGCGAGGCCATTTGCTTTCCGCAACAGTTGGAATAAACCAACGCCGGTCTTCTTCCGCCATACGAATGGCGCGATCTGAATTCGAACAAGCAAATACGTGGGCGTAGTTTCTAACCGTGTATGGCTTTTCGTGCTTTTGGTTCACCTCAATGAATTCATCCGTGATGATGGTCTTGCTTTTGTGATAGGCTTTCCAACCCTGCCCGGAGTAAATCTCATTCACGATTATAAGTCGCTTGCTCCCAAGCCATGCATTGAACTGACTGTCCACTAGTTGCGTATCGGTCACGACTGAGCAGTTATGCGGTCCGACCAACGGGCGCAAAATTTGTTCAGCGAGCGTCGTCTTGCCTATGCCTTGCGTTTTCGAAATTAGAAGCAGCGCATACGCCATTCGAATATGCGGGCGGCCTATCAGCGTTGCACACCAGCGAAGCACTTCTTCATATTCAGCCTCGTTCGGGAACATGTAGGCCATGTATTCGAGGAATGGCTGGACATCGCCCTGTTGTGGCTTGATTGAGGTGCCGCGAAAGGTATTCATCGCCATGCCCCCGTCCTGCTCAATAATGCCGGTTGGCCGCCCCGGCTCATAAGCAATCGAGCAGGTGCGCCCGTTGAACTCTCTCTCGACAATCTTGGACAAATTCGACGTGTGTGATCGCGCAGCCATCTCTCTGTCGAATTCACCGCGCGACATGATCTTGTCCGGTTGTTCTTCGCTTATGAAATGATCGGAAGCTGTTATATGTACGACAGAGTTTTTATAATGCTGGCGAAGACGATAGGCTGGCCTCCCTGAAGCACCTTGCACGCGGTCGGTAGCCCAGGTGATGGGAACAAGCATTTGCTCCAGTGCTGGCCCGACATAAACGTACTCTCCTTCATTTCCAGATAGCGCTGGCGCAAACATCGTTTCTGGCCAAGGATCAGCCATATCCCAACCCTGAGGGAATGAAGCAGTCGGCTGCAACATTAACGCAGGTTTACGTATCAATTCCGCGATTGTTCCGGGTGCCTGCCGACCCGGGTCATCATTGTCTGCTACAATGATCACTTTCTGCGCCGATGAGCGATTGATGGGCGACCAGTCGGTGCGGTGCGCATTCATTGCGCCGCCGATCCATCCGACATGAACACCCGCAGCCATCTGTTTATTCCAAGGGTGCGCGCCCAACGCCTCTCGGTCCTGACGCGTCATGGCTTCAACCATCTTCTGCATGACGTCCGCCGTGCGCGCGCCTTCATGAACGTAAATCAGGGCAGCATTCTTGAGCTTGTGCGCATTGAACAGCGGCAGAGGACCATCAGGCTCCGCGCAGCGCCATTCATTGTCCGACCAGTAGGTGTATGGGATGTAGACCTTTTCCCTGCCGCCGTCCGGCGCATCTTGTTCCATGCGCACTTGGAGCATGGTTATCATGCCGTTTTCATCGCGGAACTCGAAAACATTCCCTTCGCCTGCTTTTTTCACTGCTGGCGGAGGATTGCTTATGTTCTTGACTGGCAGGAGTGTTGGCCAATCAACCTGCTTCAGTTCCTCGTGAATAGCAGCTTCTTCATCTTGTGTCGGCTCAAAGTCTGATTCACCACCCTCACCCGAATAGATTTTTACGACTGAATTCTTCTTCCTCTTTCCGTTTTTGTCACATCCGATCTCACCGTTCTCATCAAACTTGATTGTGGCAACTTCGCGCCAGTATTTGTTACCAACCGTTTCTGTTACGACTGCGCTTTTTAGGCCACGAGCCTCCGCACCAATGCGAGATAAATATTTTTTGACAGATGATAATTCGTCGATGCCTTTTATTTTCTTTTTGTCGTCTATTGAGCGTCCAGAATGGACCTTCGACTCTTCGCCCGGATTGGCGTTTACATTTGTGTCAGTTGCGGCTTTTGTCATTTCGGAATCCTTTATGCGGCGCGTAACAGCACCGATCCGTATGGGGATTTTTTGTAGCGAAGAGGGGCAAAAACGGCTTAAAGGAGGACCAGAACAGTCGGCACACGACCTCATTTTGGCTGTTCCAGCGCAACCCGTCAGTTGCTGCCCCTTCAACCCATCCCAGCGCCTCGCCGGGGTGGGTTTTTTGTTCAGGCAGCCGAAGGTTCGGCGGGTTTCAAGTCGCTTGTTTGCGCATCAACCCAGCAGTTCTTTTCAAGCGCCTTACCGCTGAAAATAATCTGCTTGAGTTTGATGATATCGCAGCCGCGCCAAGCGGACCGGCGTAGACCCACCTTGACCGGTTTAGGATAAATCCCATTCGCGATTCCGGAATATAGGGTCGTGCTAGAAATGCTTAGAAACCGTAGCACTTCCTGTTTGGTCAATAGGTCATCGCCGTGAATTGGGCGACCGTCGATAAGCATTTGTTGAGTAGTCATGGCACAGATCTCCTGTTCCCATTTTTCAGGGCCAACTGGGTTAAGTTTTTTGAAGATCGTGCTGGGCCTTTTTTGGTAGGTCTGACTGCCCAAGACCTGTGTTTTATTTCCGCGTCGCCGGTCGCTTGCTGTATTAGCAGAGGCCCCGAACAGCGTTAAAGCACTCTTTCTGGAGTCATTAAAGCTTCTTTCGGTTGCCTTGGAAACCCTCCGGCCCAAGAAACTTCATAATTGTACATCAGTTCACTGACGCTTGGTCACGAAAGCTGCCCAATCAACCATCATGGGACGTCGGGCGTCGAGTAAGTCGGTACGGAAGTATGCAGCTTCGACCGCCGACTTAGGTTCATGCGCGAGCGCGCGCTCCATTGCGTCGCGTTCAAACTTGCGCGTCTCGGCGGCCCAGTCGCGGAAGCTGCTTCGGAAGCCGTGCGCCGTCACCTGCCCTTTCAAATCTAAGCGCTCAATGGCCTTCGTAAAAACCATGTCGCTGTATGGTTTGTCACCACGTGGACTCGGGAAGATGAGGTTTCCGCGACCAGACGTCTTCTTCACCTCACGCAAAAGCGCGAGCGCCTGTTGAGACAATGGGACACGATGCGGACGGCGCATTTTCATTTTCTCAGCCGGAATTTCCCAGAGACGTTCCTTCCAGTTTATTTCTGACCATTCGGCGTTCCGCACTTCTCCCGGCCGAGCAGCCGTCAAAATCATAAACCGGAACCCAGAACGAGAAATGTCATCCATCGGAAGGTCGCCCAGCCCTTTGTAGAATGAGGGTACGTCTTTCCAAGGAAGCGCGGGCCGGTGCTTCTTCCTATGTGCGTTTGAGCCAAGTGCATCCAACACTGTTTCAGTTGGGTTGGGTCCGGGATGCTTCCCGACAGCCATTGCCGACCTGAAGACGCCCGACAAGCGTTGTTTCAAATCATTGGCCGTGTAGGCCTTCTTTGTCCAAATCGGCTCAAGGACTTTCACAATGTCATCAGTGTTAATCTCAACCAGTGGCCGTTTACCGATCTTCGCAAAAACGTACCTCTCCATTGAGGAAAGCCATGCCTTGCGATCCTTCTCTGTAGAGATACGATTTTTGATCCGCTCGAAATGTGTACGCGTGTATTCTTCCAAGGTTGTTGCGGTTTGCTTGACGGCTTCTTTCTTCGCCTCAGCTTCGGCAAATGGGTTTTCGCCCATCTTCACCCGATGAAGGATAGAATCTCGCTCCCGACGGGCATCACCAAGAGAAACTTCTGGCCAATACCCAAGGCGCAATTCCCTCCGACGATGGGCGATTGTCGCGCGTAAGAACCAAGCCTTGTTACCCGTCATATCAACGCGCAGATAAAGCCCGTTTCCATCGACGTGCCTGCCCGGATTTTTCAGTGCTCGAATTTTGGCGACGCTAAGTTGATTGTGGACGACTCTTGGCATTGGCTCCGTGCGCCTAAACGCGCCTTTCACGGTTCGGTTGCTATCGGTCGCCTGAATCCTCTCTCGTTTTGAATCGAAAGAAAAGCCTTTTAATTTCCGTGGGTTAAGCGGCCCTCCCCGGTCGTCTTAGGTCTTCTTGGAAGGGTGTTTTGGAGCGGGTAGCGGGAATCGAACCCGCATCTTCAGCTTGGAAGGCTGCGGCTCTACCACTGAGCTATACCCGCGCCGAGTCGAGAAAATACTCCATCACTCCGGGAATACAATGTATTGTTTTCAACTTTTTCTCCGGCTTTCCGATACAGCCTGTTCACCCCGGAGCATCGATAATCACTTCCCGTTTTCGCGATCGAAGCGGGCCTGCGCCTCATCAATGGCGTGAAGATTGGCCTTCGCCCACTCTCCCAGCGCAAGCACAGGCCTGCTCAGCGACCGGCCGAGCTCGGTCAGCGCATATTCAACCTGAGGCGGACTGGTGGGATAAATCGTCCGGCTGACCAGACCGTCCCGCTCAAGATTACGCAGGGTTCGTGTCAGCATCTGCTGGGAGATGCCGCTCACCGCGCGCTTGATTTCATTAAAGCGGAACGCCCGCTCGCGCAGCAGGACGACAATCAGAACGGTCCATTTGTCGCCAAGCCGGGCGAGCACCCGGCTCACCTTCGGGCAGTCTTCGTGAAAAAGGTCATCGGCCTCGGCGGTCATATAAGTGTGACCTGGTCCCATCCTTGTGCGCTCTTGCGCCTAGCAGATACTCACATAAGTAGTCCAGGTCAGTTTTCCAGACCTATCAGTTTTCAAGACCTAAAGGACCTCCCCATGAAACTCCTCCATATCGATTCCAGCATTCTCGGCGAGAACGCAGCCAGCCGGCCCCTCACCGCCGCTATCGTCAAACGCCTCAAAAGCGGGATACCCGGCCTCGACGTCGCCTATCGCGATCTCGCCGCCGAGCCTTTGCCGCATCTCACCCTCGCCCATATGCCGGGCGGCGAAGACACGCCCTCCCCGGATCAGGCCGAAAGCCTGAAAACCCTCGAAGAGTTCCTCGCCGCCGAAATCGTGGTCATCGGGGCGCCAATGTATAATTTCACCATTCCAAGCCAGCTCAAGGCGTGGATCGACCGCGTGCTGATTGCCGGCAAGACGTTTCGCTACACCGACAAAGGCTCGGAAGGTCTGGCGGGCGGCAAGCGGGTGATCATCGCCGTTTCCCGCGGCGGCCTTTACGGCCCCGGCTCGCCATCAGAATCGGCGGAACATGTGGAAAGCTATCTGCGCAGCGCGATGGCTTTTATCGGCATCGACAATCCGGAATTCATCATTGCCGAAGGGTTGAAGCTCGGGCCGGAGCAGTATGACGCCGCGCTGACAGGCGCCCTCAAAGAAGCCGCGGAGCTCAGGGCCGCCTAGCGCCTAAATGCTTTGAACTTGAGCGGCGTCAATTGAAATGGCGCCGCTACTCGTCAAGAATAGGCTCTAACGAAAGGAGCTTCACCCGATGACCCACACGCCGCATGAGCTTGCCGAAGAGTTTCCCGAACAGGCCGAGCTGATCCATGAGATGAAGACCAAGGACGCCCATTTCGCCAAGCTCGCCGACGCCTATCATGAGGTGAACCGGGAGATTCACCGGCTGGAAACGCGAGTCGAGGCGGCGAGCGAAGACCGCGAAGAAGAGCTGCGCAAACAACGAATGCGTCTCAAAGACGAAATCGCCGCGATGCTGTCCAAGGCGAAAGCGTAAGGATTAACCTGTCACTGAAGCTCGCTCTTACGCGGACGCGCGAATTTCGGCGACGGAATATTAAAAATGATCGCCGCAGCGCGAATGGCGAAAGTCGAAAGCGCGGCGATCACCGCCGCCGGACTTTCGCCGAGACCTATGGCGAGCAAACCCGTATAGACCGCAGCGCCGATCAGGGCCGCCGTCGCATAAATATCCTGCTTCAGGATCAGTGGCGGCTCGTTCAGCAAGACATCGCGCACGACGCCGCCAAAGGTCGCCGTCACCGCGCCCATGAAGATCGCGATCACCAGCGGCGCCTCCGCCGCGAGCGCCGCCTGCGCCCCCAGCACCGCAAACACCGAAAGCCCCATGGCGTCGGCCCAGATCAGCGCCTTGAGGCGCGAGTCGATAAGAGGCTGGGCGACGATAGCCACCGCAGCCCCTGCGAGACAGATCAGCACCGCCGAAGGCGCGGCGATCCACCAGACCGGAAATGAGCCCAGCAGGACATCGCGGATGGTCCCCCCGCCGACGCCGGTGACGAAAGCGATCATGGCGACGCCGAACACATCCATGTCGTTCCGAAGCGCCGTCAGGGCCCCGGATATGGCGAAAACGAACAGCCCAATGACATTGAGCGCCGCAAATATCTGAGCCGTTTCCATAACGCCTTCCACATTTTGAGCGTCCCACCACCGCTTGCGCTTGAAATTGGCGGACAGCCCTCTATGTCGTGTTTTCACCTGTAAGGGGAACCCCGAGAAAAACGGAGAGACAACAAGGTGAAGATCCACTCGCAGCTTATCCTCGCGGCGGCCCTCGCCTTTGCGCCCCTCAACATGGCGGCGGCGGACGACTTCCAGGTCTGGACGGCGCTTGCCGCCAACGGACCGGTCGAGGAGGACGGCCGCTTCCTCCTCTGGTTCGACGGTCATGCGCGCTTTCGCGACGACGCCGGCGAACTCGGAGTCTCCATCATCCGCCCGGGGATCGGCTGGCGCATGAACGACGATGTCGCCCTATGGGCCGGCTACGCCCGCGTGGTCTCCCGCCAGGATACGGCGGATGCTGAGGAAAACCGTCTCTGGCAACAGGCGACCTATGCCATCGGCGAGGCGTTCGGCGGTTCGATCTCAGGCCGCACGCGCCTTGAACAACGATTTTTTAAAGGCAGCGGCGACACCGGCTGGCGGGCGCGCCAATTGGTTCGTTTCAAGCGCCCCTTTGCGGAAACGCCTTTTTCCGGCGTGCTCTGGAATGAAACTTTCATCGCTTTCAACGACACCGACTGGGGCGCTTCGGGCGGATACGATCAAAGCCGCAGCTTCGCCGGCGTGAATTACAAAGCAACAGAAACGCTTTCGCTCGAAGGCGGATATATGCTGAATCACATCAACAGGGCCAACAGCCCCGACGCGACAAACCACGTGTTGTCGATTACGCTCAGTCTTTCGCTTTAGCGCCAGTCCGCACTGCCTCGAAATCGGCGCGCGTCAAGCAGTAGACGATGCACTCATCCGCGTCGAAAACCCGGCGCTCGACAAACCTGAAGCCAAGCCGTTCGTAAAACCGTCTCGCCCGCGCATTCGATTCCAGCGGGTCGATCACCACCGCCCGCACCTTTTCATCGGCGAAACAGCGGTCAAGCGCAGCGCGCATCATTTGCGTTCCGAGCCCCCGGCCAAGATCTTCCTCTTCGCCGATCCAGATATCGATCGCGCGCAGGTTTTCTTCGATCTCGCCCCAATAGTGGGATGGCTCCGCCGCCGGATCGATGATCTCCATCACACCAACAGGGCGGCCGCCTTCTTCCGCAATCAGGAGTTCGCCCCAATCGGCCTTGCGGGGAATTTCCCTGTCCCAGTCATACCAGCCGTCGTCGCCGCCAGCGGCGATCACATGGGGCTTTTCATCCCAGCGCTTCAGCAGCGGGATGTCAGCTTTGATCGCGGGCCGCAAATGCACCATATCATTTGGCGCCCGGATTTTTGTTTAGACTGTCATCGCGCGTGAAGTCGTGTTCCTCGACCCCCATGGGCGCGGCGGTTTCTCCGTCCTGGGAACGGCGGATGGTCGTTTCCGCGCGAACATGCGGCAAGGCTTCGGGGAATTCCGCCTGCAGCCAGCAGATCATCTCTTCACGGATATAACACCGAAGATCCCAGGCCCGGGGCGATGTTCGCGCGCTCGCCAGCGCGCGCACGGTGATCGAATTGCCGGCCGCCTCCACAACCTGGAAGTTCACCACATCCTTGTCCCATAACGGCGTGGATGCGCAGATTTCTTCAAGCTTTGCGCGCATCGCCTTGACGGGTGCTCTGTAATCGACGGTCCAGGTGACAACCCCGATGATGGACGCAGATTTGCGCGTCCAGTTCTGGAAAGGCTTTTCGATGAAATAGGACAGCGGCACCACAAGCCGGCGCCAGTCCCAAATTTTGATGACGACGTAAAAGAGACCGATCTCTTCGATCCAGCCCCATTCATTTTCGACAACAACCGCATCGTCGAGACGGATCGGTTGCGTGAAGGCGATCTGCAATCCGGCGATCAGATTGCTCAGGACGGGCCGCGCGGCAAGCCCGAGCGCGATACCTGCAATCCCCGCCGACGCGAAAAGACTGACCCCGATCTGGCGCACGCCCGGGATGATCGTCAGCGCCGCCGCCAGCGTGATGAAGGCGCCGATGACCACGACAATCCGGCGGATGACGTCGAGACGGGTCGCCATCTTGCGCGCCGCGAGATTGTCCTCCGCCTCCAGGTCGAGCCGCGCCATCCGGCGTTTGATCAAGGCGTCGATAATGGTGGTGACCGTCCAGCCGATGGCGATGGCGATAAGAATACGGCCAATGACCGTCAGCGCAGAGTCTAGCGCGTCCGGCGCCCCCAGCCTTTCGCCGAGGAATTTCGGAACCGCTAAAGCGACCACCGCGGCCAGCGCAAACAGCACCGGAGGGCGAAAACGCCTTAACCAGCGGGTTCTGAGCGAATTCCTGTCGGAACTGATGATCGTGTCTCCGTCGCCGTTCGGGGCCTATAGCGTGCGAGCGATCAACAGTTTCATGATTTCATTCGTTCCGCCATAGATGCGCTCCACGCGACAGTCGGCGTAGAGGCGGCTGATTGGATATTCATCCATATAGCCATACCCGCCAAAGAGCTGGAGGCATTTGTCGACGATTTCGCCGCAAAGATCCGTAAGCAGCATTTTCGACATGGATGCGGTCGCCGCATCGAGCTTGCCCTCAATCAGTTGCTGCGTGCAGCTATCGACGAAAACGCGCGCCATAGTCGCTTTGGCCTTGCATTCGGCGAGAACGAACTGCGTGTTCTGGAATTTGAGGATTGGCCGGCCGAAGGCTTCGCGTTCCTTGACATAATCGATGGTGAGCTTCAGGGCCCGCTCGATTTGCGCGATAGCGCCGACAGCAATCTGATGACGTTCCTGCGGCAATTGCTCCATCAACTGGAAGAAGCCCTGCCCCTCTTCCGTGCCAAGAAGATTCTCGGTCGGAATTTTGACATCGTTGAAGAAAAGTTCCGAGGTGTCCTGCGCCTTATTGCCGAGTTTCTTGAGATTGCGGCCACGCTCGAAGCCCTCGACTTCGTCGGTTTCAACCACCATGAGCGACACGCCCTTCGCGCCTTCCGACGGGTCGGTCTTCGAGACGACGATGATCAGGTTCGCGGTCTGGCCGTTGGTGATGAAGGTCTTGGAGCCGTTCATCACATATTGATTGCCGCTCTTGACTGCGGTCGTCCTCACCGCCTGAAGGTCGGAACCGGTGCCGGGTTCGGTCATGGCGATCGCGCCGACTAACTCGCCCGACGCCATTTTCGGCAGCCAGCGCTTTTTCTGTTCTTCGGTCCCGTAATGCAGGATGTAAGGCGCGACGATGCAATTATGCAGTCCCGCGCCGAAGCCTTCGACGCCCGCCGCAATCTGCTGTTCGATAAAAATCTGTTCATGCGCGAAATTGCCGCCGGCGCCGCCATACCCCTCCGGCATGGACATGCACAGAAGCCCCGCCTCACCGGCTTTCTCCCACGCCCAGCGATCCACCTTTCCCTGCTCGCGCCATTTTTCGACATGCGGCGCCAGTTCGCGCGTAAAGAACTTGCCGACCTCGTCCTCAAAGAGTTCAAGATCGTCAGTTTTCCATGACGGCGTAGGGGTTTGCAGGACAGACATGGCTCAGCTCCGGAATCACAATTATTTCCGGAGTAAATTACACATGGATGCTGGTGCGGCAATGGCGGCGCACAGCCGGGAGGGAAGCTAGAACCGCCAGTCGATCCCGACGCCTGCGACAAATCCGGCGATGTTCGTATCGCCCGTCACGGAGCCGCGGAACAGGTTTTCCGGATAGGCGGCGGATTCGTTAAGCGGCGTCGTGTCTGTAAAAGTGTACGAGGCCGCAAGATGCAGCTCTGCGCGATCCGACAAATCGCGCGAATATCCCGCCGCGAACCAGACCCGGCTGGCGCCCGGCACGCGCGGACTTGAGAAGGCCGGGTTCGCCGGGTCTTCCTCATACATGACGCCGAAACGCACGGTCTGGGCCGGGCCGAAATCGCGCTCGACCCCCACCGCGCCAGCCCAGGCGTTTTGCCAGTTCTGAGTCGTCACTTCTGCTGGCTGCGCCGGATTTTCGAAATTGAGAACGAGTTCGTCGAAACTTTTCCAGCGCGTTTGTGTCGCCGAGGCGAGAACGCGGGTCTTGTCATTCGCTTCAAAGCGCAGGCCGAACTGGAGATTGGCGGGCGTCGTAAACTCGCTGGTAATGCCCGTGTCTTGGAAGAGGCCCGCCAGCCCAGCGAGAGTCTGGCCCGAGGTCGATGTGGACACATCAAACGTCGCGGTTCCGTCGAGATTATGCTCGACCTTCGAGGAAAAACTGGCGCCGACCGTCAACCGCTCGCCGATGGCGCCTTGCACCCCGACCACGAACCCGGTTCCCCAATCATTGGCGGAGGCATCGACGAACGCATCGTCCGTGCCCGGAACAGCCATGGTCATCAACAGGGCCGATTCAATGCCGGCGGCGTCGATCGCGCCCTCCAGATCGATATCCACATACTGAAATTTCGGACCGGCGGCGATGGACCAGTGGCCAAACGAAACGCCGACCATGGGCTGGATCACGCCGGAAAGCACTTTCGAATAAGTGCCGTGATATCGCAGCACAGAAGCATCGTCATATTCGGTGTTGAAACCGAAGGGGGCGTAAAGCGCAACGCCCGCGAAAAGATGATCGCTCAATTTGACCGCAGCGGCGCCCGTCGGGATGATAGCGTCGCCGATCACGCCCTCGCCTTCGGTTTCGCCTGCAACCGGCACGACGCCAAAGAGTGCGGCGTTCGCATTTTCATAGGATGTGTCGTTCAGAACCCCGATGAAAGAAAGAGAGCTCTCCGCGCCATCGATGCCGACAATCGAGGCCGGATTAAAATAAGCGTTGGCGGGCGTGGCCGGCGTCGCCTGCGCCCCGGCGGTTGCGGCGCCCAGCGCCTCGGCGCTTTGCAGGTTAAGAGAAAAGCCCGAAGCCATGGCCGGCCCGGCGGTTCCTGCCAATGCAATAAGCGAAAGCGGCGCGACCGCGCCCCGGCTCCTAGCTGACGGCTTGTGTGATCCCATCTCGAAACGCCCCTAAATTTTCAAATTTTCGCCCGCTCCCCGCAGGCGCACGCCCCCCGTTGCGAGGCGCGGCGAAAGTCGGCGAATCGCCTTTCCAATTGGTTAACCGGATTGGCGCAAGCGCCGCCAAATATGGCTTTTGAGCAGGTTCGGGGCCCGCGTCTACTTAATCAATCAGCATCCGTGAGGCGGCGGATCAGACTGGACGTGTCCCAGCGCCCGCCCCCCATGGCCTGAACATCGGCGTAGAACTGATCCACCAGCGCCGTAACCGGAAGCCGGGAGCCGTTTTCGCGGGCTTCCGCCAGGGCGATCCTAAGATCCTTGCGCATCCAGTCCACGGCGAAACCGAATTCGAACTCGTCCGCAGCCATGGTTTTCGCCCGGTTCTCCATCTGCCAGCTCTGAGCGGCGCCGCCGGAAATCGCTTCGAGCACGCGGTCGATGTCGATGCCGGCCCTGGAGGCGAAATGGACGCCTTCGGACAGGCCCTGCAGCAGCCCTGCGATGCAGATCTGGTTCACCGCTTTGCAGAGCTGCCCGTGTCCCACCGGCCCGATATGGACGATGCGGGCCGAATAAGCCTCCATAGCCGGGCGCGCCGCTTCGACATGATTTATATCGCCGCCGCACATAACGGACAGTTTGCCGTTTTCGGCGCCCGCCTGCCCGCCGGAGACCGGCGCGTCCACAAAACCGACGCCCTTCTCGCACAACGCCGCGTGAAGCTGGCGCGCAAGCGAGGGTGAAGCGGTCGTATGATCTGTAAAGACAGCGCCGTCTTTCAGGCTGTCGAGCGCTGCGCCTACGACGGCGGACACATCGGGATCGTCGCCAAGACACGCGAACACAAGATCGGCGTCCTTAACCGCCTCCGCGGGCGTTTCGGCGGCGGCGCCTTTATGTTTGCTTGTCCATTCATTGGCCTTGGCTTTTGTACGGTTATAAACAGTGACGTCATAACCTTTCGCCGCAAGATGTCCTGCCATGGGGAAACCCATGACTCCCAGTCCAAGAAATGCGGTTTTCGTCATCGTGAGGGCGTTCCCTGCATATAGTTGCTTGCGAAATAAATCAGCGGCGCGCCGGCGACGCTGTCAAAGCGCATGACTTCGCCCACGAGAATAACATGATCGCCGGCGTCATGGCGGGCGACAACCTTGCAGTCGAAGCCGGCAAGACGCTCCTTCAATATCGGCGCGCCGGTCTCCCATTTCTCGAATTCATCCTCGCGAGGGCCGTCTGGAAGGAAATGAGCGAAGCGATCTGACGCCGCCTGCTGGTCGGCCCGCAAAATTGAAACGCCATAGCTTTCCGTCGCTATAAACGCGCTGTAGGTCGAAGCCCGGTTTTCAAGGCACCAGAGCACCAGCGGCGGCTCAAGAGAAACCGAGGTGAAGGAATTGATTGTGATCGCAGAAATCGCCCCCGCGCCGTCCCGGCAGGCGGCGACGCCAATTCCGGTGGCGAAACGGCCGAAGGCGTCTTTGAGCGGCCTGTATTTGTCTGTCATCGCTGCGCTTTCGCCGTGTCGGGGGTCTTCCCACAACTTATTGAAACATTTAGGACTTGTGGCGTTAGCATCAAAAAGCGAAAATACAAAGCGCACGAAAGCGCCGCGGCCCCGGACTGGCTGGGGTCATAGGTTCACAGACAGGCCGGGTCACGACAATCTGACATGATGGAAACCTTCTTGGCAGCGCCGTGGCAGATGTGGGCCACGATGGCGATCATCGCCGTGACCATAGTCTTTTATACGCTTGATCGTTTTCCGCTGGAGCTCGTTTCCGCCGGAGCGCTGGTCGCGCTGCTCGCCCTCTTCCTTCTCGCCCCAGTGGAAAGGAACGGCGAAAACCTGTTGACGACGGAAACCCTGCTCGCCGGTTTTGCGAGCCCTGCGCTGTTCGCCATTCTCGGACTTCTGATTATCGGCCAGGGCATGTTCCAGGCAGGCGCGCTGGAACATCCGACAGATTATCTCCTGCGCGCCTTCGACAAGCGGCCCTTGATCGTAACCGCCTCCGTTTTTCTGTTCATCATGGTGGTCAGCGCATTTCTGAACAACACGCCGGTAGTGGTGATGTTCATTCCGATCATGGCGGCGATTGCGCAACAGAGCAAAATCCGTGTGTCCCGGTTCATGATGCCGCTGTCCTATCTCTCCATTCTCGGCGGCATGACGACGCTGATCGGCTCATCGACCAACCTGCTCGCCGCCCAATCTTATCGCGCGACCAGCGGCGGCGAGATCGGCTTTTTCGAACTGACCCCCATGGGGCTCATTCTCGCCGCGGCCGGCATCATTTACATGCTGACCGCCGGCCGCTGGCTTCTCCCCAAGCGGGACAATCCGAACCAGCCCGGCGTCAATGAACGCGAGGGCAAACATTTCATCGCCCAGATCGAGATCACCCGCGGCCACCCGCTGGTGGGCAAGGGTCCTGTTGCGGGGCTGTTTGTCGATCTTCCCGACATCACCGTGCGCATGGTCCAGCGGCGCGAGCGGGCGATCCTGCCGCCATTCGAGAATTTCGCCTTCCGCACGGGCGATGTCGTCATTGTGGCGGCGACGCGCGGCGCCCTCACCTCGCTCCTCAAATCAAGCCCGGACATGCTCGAAGGCCTGATGGCGGAAACCACCATCGCCGACGAAGAAGACGGGTCGGTGCAGCGCTCGACCCAGCTCACCATGGTGGAGGCGATTGTCGCGCCGGGTTCGCGCCTCATTGGCCGCTCCGTGGCGCAGATCAGTTTCCACGCCCAGACCAATTGCGTCATTCTCGGGATTGAGCGCCGCAGCCGCATGATCCGGACGCAAATGAATACGATCCGGCTCGAGGCCGGGGATGTGCTCTTGATCCTCGGCGATCTGAAAGACATTCGCGCGTTACGTTCCGACCGCGACATTCTTTTGCTCGAATGGTCCATGCAGGGGCTTCCCGATCCGCGCAACGCCAATGTGGCGGCGCTGATTTTCGCCGGCGTCATTGCGCTGACGGCGAGCGGCATTGCGCCCATCGCCGTTTCGGCCATCGCAGGCGCTACCGCCATGGTCGCATTCGGTTGCCTCAATGTGCGGCAAGCGGCGCGCGCCATCGACCGGCGCATCTACCTATTGATCGGCGCATCCCTCGCCATGGGCGTTGCTCTCGAACGGACCGGCGGCGCGGCTTTTCTCGGCGAGGGTCTAGCGACGCTCGCAAATGGGTTCAGCCCCATCGTGCTTGTCTCCGCCTTTTTCATCATGTGCGCGGCGATGACCAATGTGCTCTCCAACAATGCGACGGCGGTGCTGTTCACGCCGGTCGCCGTCGCCGCCGCAAAACAGGCCGGCATCGACGAGCATATTCTTGTCCTCACGGTCATTTTCGGATCGAACTGCTCCTTCGCGACCCCGATCGCCTATCAGACCAATCTGCTTGTGATGACGCCGGGTCATTACAAATTTAGAGATTTCATGGTGGTCGGCGGGCCGCTGATCATTCTCCTCTGGGTTGTGTATACAATCGCCGCAGGCTCCTATTTTGGGCTGACTTAACAGGCAATTTGACACGAGAATAGAACGGATTCATTGCGGTTGCGATAATGGCCCGCTAAGGTTTTGCCATTACGTTGGATCAGATGAGTAACGAAGATTTCGCGCGACGGTTCGGCCTTGACGGGGGTGAGTTTTTCATCACGGCGCCCGCGCCTTGCCCCTATCTGAAAGGCAAACGCGAAAGAAAGATTTTTTCCTATCTTTCCGGCGACGGCGCGTCTTCGACAAACGCGCTGCTCACACGCCGCGGGTTTCGCCGCTCTCAGAACCTCATCTATCTTCCGGCCTGCGAGGCGTGCAACGCCTGCGTGCCCGTACGCATCGTGGTCGACGATTTCGATCTGTCGCGCTCGCGCCGCCGTACGCTATCGCGCAACGCTGACATCATCCGCCGCATCAAGGGACCGCGCGCAACCGGCGAACAGTTCTCCATGCTGCGCGCCTATCTCGATCAGCGCCATTGCGACGGCGGCATGGCGGACATGACCGTGCTCGACTACGCCTCCATGGTGGAGGAGACCGCGGTCGACACGATCATCATCGAATATCGCGTGAAAGACGAAGACACCGGCGAAGAGCGCCTCATCGGCGCCGCACTCACCGACCGCCTCACGGACGGGCTTTCCATGGTCTATTCGTTCTTCGAGCCCGAAGAAGATGCGCGCAGTCTCGGCCGCTTCATGATCCTCGATCACGTCTCCTTCGCGCGCGAGCTTGGCCTGCCTTATGTCTATCTCGGCTATTGGGTGAACGGCTCCGACAAGATGGACTACAAGAAGTCTTTCCAGCCGCTTGAAATGCTGGGGCCCAATGGCTGGACCCGCATGGACCGCCAGACCGCGCCAGACAGCCTGCGCGACGCCGTTTCTTTCTAGGCTTTTTCTCCTCGGACTCTTTGCCCGGACCACGGGTCATTGTACCGTCGCCCTCGCGAAATGGGCGGGCCGTTGTCGTTTTCCAGGAGTCGTCATGACCATCAGAGTACTTTCCGGGGCCGTTCTCGCCGCATTTTTCGCCGCGGGCTGTTCCTCGGCGCCTTTCGGCTACGCCGAAAACCGCTGCACCGGGCAGCACAATGCCTGTCAGACAGATTGCGCGAGCCTTGATGACGGACAGGCCCGCTCCGCCTGCATTCAGCGCTGCTATGCCGTGGAAGACCGCTGCACAACGAGCGGCTATGACGGAACCGGATCGTCGCTCGCCGTCGATCAGGGCGTCGGCGCCGCGAAGTCGCGAAAAGAAAAAGAAGCCGACTATGAAGAATGGCGCGCCAAGCGCCAGCGCGAACGGCTGGAGTCCGGCGAAGACGATGTCGATATCGAAGTGATCGACAACGAATAAATAAGACGACCGAGGGAGGGAGGGGCCTCACGTCTCATGATGAAGCGAAGACAACTTTTGACTGGCGGCGCATTAGGCGCGGCCGGTCTCGTCGCCGGGTGCGAATGCGGCGTTCCCGCCGGAGGAGCCGCAATTCCCGGCGCCATAAATTCCCGCGAACTGAAAATGGTCACTACATGGCCGAAGGACTTTCCCGGCCTTGGCGCCATGCCGGAGCGCGTGGCGCAGTTCATCACCGAAATGTCCGGCGGCGCCATGACTGTGCGCGTCTTTGCAGCAGGCGAGCTGGTGAGCGCCTTTGAAAGTTTCGACGCTGTCTCCAATGGCGCTGCAGACATGTATCACGGCGCCGAATATTACTGGGTCGGAAAATCGCCCGGTTTCAATTTTTTCACAGCCGTTCCCTTCGGCATGACAATCTCAGAAATCATGGCCTGGACGGAGTTTGGCGGCGGCCAGCCGCTTTGGGACGAGCTCTCCGCAAAGTTCAACATCAAGCCCATTGCGGCGGGCAATTCCGGCCATCAATTGGGCGGCTGGTTCAAAAAGGAAATCAAGTCGCTCGAAGATCTGCGCGGGCTCAAAATGCGCATGCCGGGCCTTGGCGGCGAAGTGCTGCGCCGCATCGGCGCATCGGCTGTGGCGATCTCGGGCGGCGAGATTTATCCGGCGCTGCAATCGGGCGCCATCGATGCAACGGAATGGGTGGGGCCCTGGAACGATCTTGCTTTCGGTTTTTATCAGGAAGCGAAATATTATTATTGGCCGGGTTTTCATGAGCCGGGCTCGCAGCTCGCCTGCGGGATCAATCTCGATCTCTGGAACACGTTCACAGCGACCGAAAAATCCATCATCACCGGCGCCTGTCAGCGGGCCAACAATATCTCCATTGCGGAATTCACCCATCACAACGCCATTGCGCTGGAACAATTGCTCACCGAACACGGCGTTGAATTGCGCAAGATGCCCGACGACGTCATGGCCGCCCTCGCCGATGCGAGCAAAACCGTTCTTGAAGAAACCGCGGCTACGGACGACCTCACCAACCGCATTTATAACAGCTTCCGCGACTCCCTCGCCCGCTCCATGGAATGGAGCCGCATCTCCGACGAAGCCTATATGGCGGCGCGCCGGAAAGCGTTCAATCTTTAAGCCATGCTCGAAATAGCAGGCGATATTCTCAACTGGGCGGCGGCGGGCGTCATGTTCCCGCTCCTGTTTTTGCCCCTCGCCTTGCTTTTCACGGAAAAGCGCCCGTTCCTGAGTTGGGTTGCAATTGTCGCCGCAACAGTTCTCGCCGGCGTTCTGTTTGTGCGGCTGACGCCAATACTGGCGCTCATGCCTGCGACGACAAAAATTGCGTGGTTCGGTGCATTGTTCGCGCTGACGGCCTCGATAATCGCCATGATCGGTTCCAAGAAAGCAACATGGTATCTGTCCGGCTTTTTTGAAGTTATCGCGCGCGTGGCGGGCCGCGCCGTCATCTGGCTCCTGCTCGCCATGGCGCTGATCCAGTTTGGAGTCGTGATCCTGCGTTATGCTTTCGGCCTCAATTACATCTTCATGCAGGAATCGATCACCTATATGCATGGCGCGGTGTTCCTGCTCGCCGGCGGTTATGCGCTGCTCACTGACGATCATGTGCGCGTCGATATTTTTTATCGAGAGGCGTCACCACGGCGCAAAGCCATTGTCGATCTCCTAGGGACCTATCTTCTTCTAATTCCGGTCTGCCTGCTCCTGATCTGGACAGCGTCGCCTTACGTGGCGCGGTCATGGGCGGTCGGGGAAGGCTCAAACGAATCGTCGGGCATTCAGGCGCTGTTCATTCTGAAGTCCTTCATCCCGGCATTCGCCGTGCTCTTGCTGATGGCGGGTTTCGTCATCGCCGCACGCGCCGTCGCGACCCTGAAGGAGCGCGGCTGATGGAATTTGAGATCGGCAATGTCGCCTTCTGCGCATGCACATTCGCGGGCTGGCTCGACATTTTCATGGTGATCGCCCTGTGTGCTGTGCTGATGATGGGCTATCCGGTGGCGTTCAGCCTGGCCGGCACGGCGCTGGTCTTCGCCGTTATTGGCCTGATGTTCGGCGTCTTCGACATCTCCTATCTCATACCTTTCCCGCAGCGAGTCTTTGGCGCGGTGTCCAACACAACGCTCATCGCGGTGCCCATGTTCATTCTTATGGGCGTCATTCTGGAGAAGTCGAAAATCGCCGAAGAGCTGCTCGATGAAATGGCGAAGCTTTTCGGCTCCCTGCCTGGCGGGCTTGGTCTTTCCGTAACCATTGTCGGCATGTTGCTCGCCGCCTCGACCGGCATTGTCGGCGCCACGGTCGTGACCATGGGATTGCTAAGCCTGCCCACCATGCTCCGGCGCGGCTACGATCCGGCTTTTGCATCAGGGTCGATCGCTGCGGCGGGCACGCTCGGCCAGATCATCCCGCCCTCGATCGTCTTGATCCTGCTCGGCGACGTTATCTCCAACGCCTATCAGCGCGCCCAATTGCAGCAGGGCATCATGTCACCGGAGACGGTCTCCGTTGGCCACCTCTTCGCTGGCGCGCTGTTTCCGGGCCTGATGCTGGTGGGCTTTTACATCTGCTGGCAACTCTTTGTCGCGCTGACGACGCCGCGAAAGGCGCCGGCGATCCCGGCGGCGGAACTCGGGAGCACGCGCGAAGTATGGCTCGCCGCCATGAAGACCCTGCCCCCGCCGCTCATTCTCATCATTGCCGTGCTGGGATCGATCCTCGCCGGCGTCGCCACCCCCACGGAAGCGGCCAGCGTCGGCGCCATCGGCGCGCTCCTCATCGCCGGCATGCGATTGGCGCCGAAAGACTCGCTTTTCGCCGGAAAGATCGCTGTCATCGTTTCCGCCGGCGCGATCATCTCTCTGCTGGTTCTCACGGCCATGGTCGATCTCCGTCTCGGCCGCGACAGCATCTCGGCGACGGAGAGCATTGCGATTGTCGCCGCCTTTCTGTTCTTCGCGCTCACCCCATGGGGCGTCATCGCCAGTCTTTTCCAGTTGCACAGGGAAAAGGCGATGGCGCCGATCTTCGATCAGACAGCGCGAGTGACGACCATGGTGTTTACGATCCTCATCGGCGCCGCTTTATTCTCCCTTGTCTTCCGCGGCCTCGGCGGCGACGACACGGTGCATCGCGCACTGGCGGCGACGCCGGGCGGCGTGGTCGGCGCGGTTCTCACCGTCATGATTGTGATGTTCATTCTGGGCTTCTTTCTCGATTTCATCGAGATCACGCTGGTGGTCGTGCCGCTGGTCGGGCCGCCGCTCCTCGCCATGGGGCTCGATCCCGTCTGGCTCGGCGTGATGATGGCGATCAATCTGCAGACGTCGTTTCTGACGCCGCCATTCGGTTTCGCCCTCTTCTATCTACGCGGAGTCGCCCCGCCCGAGGTCAAAACCGCGCACATCTATAACGGCGCCATTCCCTATATCGCCATCCAGATGCTGGCGCTGGGCGTCATTGCGCTGTGGCCTCAGATCGCCACATGGCTGCCCGGCGTTCTTTACGATTAAGTGGATCGTCATCCTGGCCGAAGGGAAGCGGAGAGCCGGGATCTCCGTTAGAAAAGAACACACAGAGATCCCGGACAAACGCCTTCGGCGTTTTCCGGGATGACAGGAATGAAAAGGAGTGAAGACAAGAGGCTCTAGACTAACGTCTTCAAATCTATTGACGCATCTGCAAGCGTCACCGGATCGAGCGCGGCGCCCGACATAATCAGCTTCTTGCCCATGGCGAAGGACGCCGGATCGTTGATCGCATCGACGGCGAGCGCCTTACCGTCTTTCAGATACCAGACGGCGAATTTCTTCTCCGCCGGATCGCCGCGCACGATCAAATCATCATAGCCTTCACTGAGGCCAACAGTCTGCAGTTTCACGTCATACTGATCCGACCAGAACCAGGGCAACGCATCGTAAACCACTTCGCCGCCGAGCATGTTCGCCGCCGAGACTTTTGCCTGTTCGATAGCGTTCGGCACCGACTCAAGCCGCATGCGCCGTCCGTAACGCGGCGACGGAAAATTGGTGCAGTCGCCCGCCGCGAAAATCGCCGGGTCGGACGTGCGCGCATATTCATCGACGACAACGCCGTTATCGATCTCAAGCCCCGACTCTTTCGCGAGCGTGACCTCCGGCGCGGCGCCGATCCCCACCAGCGCGGTTTCGCAGTCGATCACGTCGCCGTCCTTCAGCCGCGCAGCATGAAGGCGGCCCTCGCCCTCAAACGCAGCGAAGGCAGCGCCCAGACGCAAGTCCACGCTGTTATTTCGGTGAAGCGTCTGATAGAATTCCGACACCGGCTCGCTGGCGACGCGCGCCAGAACCCGGGGCGCCATTTCCAGCACCGTCACCTCACGGCCCGCCTGACGCGCGACGGCGGCGACCTCAAGCCCGATATAACCGGCGCCGACAATGACGACGCGACCCGGCGCGGAAAGCATGGGCTTTAGCGAATCGGAATCGGCCAGCGTCCGTAGATAGTGAACGCCGCGAAGATCGGCGCCCGGCGCCGTGATCTGTCGCGGCGGCGCGCCGGTAGCAATCAGCAGAACATCATAGGAATGCGCTCCGCCGTCATCGGTGGAGACGATCTTCGCCCTGCGGTCGATGCCGGTCGCCCTGACGCCGAGATGCAGCTCAATTTTCTGGGCTTCATAAAATTCCGCCGGCCGCAGATAGAGCCGCGGTTCCTCCAGCTCGCTTTTCAAATAGGCTTTCGACAAGGGCGGGCGCTGATAAGGCGGCGCTTCCTCGGCGCCGATCATTGTGATCGCGCCTTTATAGCCGCCCTGACGCAGGGAGACGGCGGCCTGCGCCCCCGCCTGCCCCGCGCCGATAATCACAATGCGTTCCATGCCCATGAAAAATCGTCCTGTCCCGTTCACGTCTTATGAGACTGTTAGCAGAAATGACAAGGGATGGCGCCTCCGCCTATTCCATTTCGCGGCTGAATGCCTATTGGTAGCCTCCCGTAGCCGACAGGAAATTATCATGACGAACCGCTTGCAATTGACCATCGCCCCTGAACTCGCCGCTTTCATCGAGAATGAAGCGCTGCCGGGAACCGGCGTGATCGCCGATGATTTCTGGAACGGTTTCGCCAAGATCGTCGCTGATCTCGGGCCGCGAAACCGGGAGTTGCTCGAAAACCGCAACGCGCTGCAGGCGAAAATCGACGACTGGTTTCGCGCGAACAAGGGAAAATACAACGTCGCCGAACATACCGCTTTCCTGAAAGAAATCGGCTATCTGGTTCCTGAACCAGCGCCTTTTGAAATCTCCACCGCCAATGTGGACGAGGAACTGCGCGCCGTTGCGGGCCCGCAGCTTGTGGTGCCTGTCTCGAACGCCCGCTATGCGCTGAACGCCGCCAATGCCCGCTGGGGCTCGCTCTATGACGCGCTTTACGGCACGGACGCAATTCCCGAAACGGACGGCGCGGAAAAAGGCAAAGGCTACAACCCGAAGCGCGGCGAAAAAGTCATCGCGCGGGCCCGCGCGCTGCTCGATCTCGCGGCGCCCCTGGAGAAAGGCTCCCATGCCGACACAACAGGCTATCGCGTCAACAACGGCGCGCTTGTCGTGGAAACGGAAGCCGGCGCCGCCGCGCTGAAACAGCCGGAGAAATTCGCCGGCTTTCGCGGCACGCCCGAAAAGCCTGAAGCGATCCTTATCAAAAACAACGGCCTGCATCTCGAAATCGTCATCGATCCCGAAAGCCCCATCGGCAAGACCGACAAGGCGGGGGTGGCCGACGTCATCACCGAAGCGGCCGTCTCCACCATCATGGATTGCGAGGACTCCGTTGCGGCGGTCGATGCGGAAGACAAGGTCAATGTCTACCGCAACTGGCTCGGCCTGATGAAGGACGACCTTGAGGACACGTTCGAAAAGAACGGCGAGATGATGACGCGCAAGCTCAATCCGGACCGTGACTATGTTTCACCGGAAGGAAAGTCGTTCACTCTCCATGGCCGCTCGATGATGCTGGTGCGTAATGTTGGCCACCACATGTATACAGATATCATCCGCGACGCGAATGGCGATGAGATTCCGGAAACCATCATGGATGCGGCGGTGACGTCGCTGATCGCGCTTCACGATCTCAAGGGTAAGCGCATGAATTCGCGCGCAGGCTCGGTCTATATCGTCAAGCCGAAGCTGCACGGGCCAGAGGAAGTCGCTTTCGCCTGCGAACTTTTTACCCGCGTCGAAGAAATGCTCGGCATGGCGAAGAACACCCTGAAAATCGGCGTCATGGACGAGGAAAAGCGCACCTCCGCCAATCTCGCCGCCTGCATTCACGCCGCGCGCGAGCGCCTTGTCTTCATCAACACCGGTTTCCTCGACCGCACCGGCGATGAAATCCACACGATCATGCAGGGTGGGCCTGTCATCCGCAAAAACGCGGTGAAAGATTCCGTATGGATCAAGGCCTATGAAGCGCGCAATGTGGGCATCGGTCTTGCATGCGGGCTCGCCGGCCGCGCGCAGATCGGCAAGGGCATGTGGGCGGCGCCCGACATGATGGCGGCGATGATCGAACAGAAAATCGGCCATCCGAAAGCCGGCGCGACGACCGCCTGGACGCCCTCGCCCACTGCCGCGGCGCTTCACGCCATGCATTATCACGAGGTCGATGTTTTCGCGCGTCAGGAAGAGCTGAAAGGCAAGGCGACCGGCGATCTCGACAAGCTGCTGACGCCGCCCTTGGCGGACGGCGTCAATTTCTCGGAAGATGAAATCCGCGAGGAGCTCGACAACAATGCGCAAGGCATTCTCGGCTATGTGGTGCGCTGGGTCGATCAGGGCGTCGGTTGTTCGAAAGTGCCGGATATTCATGATGTGGGCCTGATGGAAGACCGCGCCACCTTGCGCATTTCCTCCCAACATATCGCCAACTGGCTGATGCATGGGCTTCTCACCGAAAATCAGGTGATGGAGGCGATGAAGCGCATGGCCGCTGTCGTCGACAAACAGAACGAGGCCGATCCGAATTACACGCCCATGGCCCCAAATTTCGACGGGCCGGCGTTCAAGGCCGCCTGCGATCTCGTCTTCAAAGGCGCAGAACAGGCGAATGGTTACACCGAGTTCCTGCTGACGCAGTGGCGGAAAAAAGCGAAGGCGGTTCAGTAATTCAAAGCCCATCACCTCTATCAGAAAGCCAGGTTCTGAACTCATTCGTCAGCTCTGAGACACTTTCGACATTCGGTAATATAAGATCAAAGCCGCCATCATAGGGCGCTAGAAGTGACGTCATATCCGATGATGCGAATACGATTGCAAATTCCTCACCATCTGCAATTTTGAGGAAAACATCATCAAACAAGCCTGGTCGCCATGTAAGCAGTTTCGCATAAGATGACCATTGTAACCTATCTTCTGGATCTTCCCGAAGATCCTCCCAGCTAAAAGCTTTGGGCAAGTCTCGACTCTCTACCGTAAACGGGTGTGGATCGAGCGGTATTTTACTTTCGTCATAATCTGGCCGACTGGAGATCAGCCAAAAGGCTTCCTCGCGCCTAAACATCTTACCGACAAGTGTGTTCGCGCGGCTTAAAAGAACTGAACGTTCTTCATCGGTGCTAGGATACCGTTTTGATTTTGGTAGAGAATGGAATCTGAGCCATCTGTCATAAAATTGCTCCCGCAGGCGATAACCAACAGGCGGAGTGTCTTTGAATTTTTTTTGCCAAATGATCTCGAATTCTTGCATCTCCAGCAAGCTAGAAGATAAAATTTTCAAGTAAAGCCTTCACGCACGGCGCTGTCGCTTAGGAAAGCCTCACCGATCCGAAAACCCGAACGGCGCAATCGTCCGGCGATAATCATCGGGCAGAACCTGCCGTCCGATGGGCGGCTCGGCGCGGGCGGCGCATTCGATGCGGTGACATAGGCGGCACGCAACGCCGATGGGCGTCGGCTTTACGGATTTCAGATCCTGGCCTTGCGTATAGATCAAACGATGCGCGTGTTTCGCGGCGCAGCCGAGCGCGACCGCGCGTTCAATGCGCGGCGCGCCCCAGGCGCCGCCGCCCGCCGTCACCGTGCGGACGATGGTGAAATATTTTTCGCCGTCGGGAAGCTCCACCCATTCGGTGATGATCTCACGCGGCCGCGTGAACGCCTGATGCAAGGACCACAAGGGACATGACCCGCCATGACGCGCGAAGGGAAACCCCGCGCCGTCGAGCCGCTTCGAGACATTGCCCGCCGCATCGACGCGGATGAAGAAAAACGGGACGCCCTCCTGTCCCGGCTGTTGCAGCGTCGTGAGGCGATGGGCGATCTGTTCGAAGCTGGCGCCGAATTGGCGCGACAGGGCTTCGATATCGTATTTGCGGCGCTCCGCGGCTTTGACAAAGGCGCGGTAAGGCATCATCAGCGCCCCGGCGGCATAACTCGCCAGCGCCCGGCGCGCGAGGCGCTCGCTGTTTTCCGAGGTAAACCCGCCTTCGGCCAGCGCGGCGTCTAGGGTTTCGCGCATGTCTAGATAGGCGATCTGCAACGCAAGCTGAAAAGTCTGGCTGGCGCGGTCGAGGGTTTCATCGAGCGCAATCTCGCCGCGGTGCCGATCGAGCCTGCGCACGGCCCCTATCATGATGTCTGGCGGCAGACGACGAACGCCGAGCTTGTGCTTTTCCTTGAAATAGACCGCGAAATTATCGGCGCCGCCAATCTCTGCGGCGATCCGTTCCGCATGATCGTCAATCGCCGGAAAGGAGTTCCGCCGCGCCGACAGAAACCGCCGCGCTTCGGCGACGGGGTCCGGCGCGTCATGCCCCTCTCCGCTGCGGTCGGCGAGCGCAAGCTGTCCGTCGCGATAAGCTGTATACAGACGAATAACCGCTTCGGCGACCGCCGGATAGGAGCGCGACACATCCTCCACATCCATGGCCGCCAGTTCGAGATCGGTGAAAAGCGGGTCGCGCATGACGCCATCGAGGCGCGCCGCAAACTCCTCTCCCCGCTCGCCCGCCAAGGACGCCACATCGAGCTGATAGGTCTGGGCGAGCTTCAGCAGCATCTCGGCCGTCATGGGCCGCTGATTGCGCTCCATGAGCGCGATATAGGACGGCGAGACGCCGAGGTCCTCGGCCATCACCGCCTGGGTCAGCCCCATCTCGCGCCTCAGGCGGCGCAGGCGCGGGCCCATGAAAGCAGCGCGATCTTTCGCCATTGGAATTCCTTACAAGTTCATACTTTACATCATTACAGCAAAAATCTGTAAAGTTTGACAATAAGACTTTTTCGCGTCTGCACAAACCCTTTGAGCCTCTCTACCTTCACAACCAACGGTGCGGGCCAGGCCTGACGCTGAGCTGAAACAGTCAAGTGAATCAAAAGGGTACTCTCATGTCCTATCTGGAGAATTTAAACACCGCCGCCAGCATCATCGAGGCCCAGGATGGCTGGAACGGCATCGACGCCGAATCCGTCGCCCGGATGCGCCTCCAGAACCGCTTCCGCACCGGCCTAGATATCGCCCGCTACACGGCGAAAATCATGCGCGAGGACATGGCGGCCTATGACGCCGACCCCGCCAACTACACCCAGTCGCTGGGCTGCTGGCACGGCTTTATCGGCCAGCAGAAGATGATCGCCATCAAGAAGCATTTCGGCGAAACCAAGGGCCGCTATCTCTACCTTTCCGGCTGGATGGTCGCGGCGCTGCGCTCCGAATTCGGCCCCCTGCCCGACCAGTCCATGCACGAGAAAACCTCCGTGCCGGCGCTGATCGAGGAGCTCTACACCTTCCTGAAACAGGCCGATGCACGCGAGCTCGGCGGTCTCTTCCGCGATCTCGACAAGGCGCGCGAGACCGGCGATCAGGTTGCGGAAAAACAGATCCTCAACAAAATCGATAATTTCCAGACCCATGTGGTTCCGATCATCGCCGACATCGACGCCGGTTTCGGCAACGCCGAGGCGACCTATCTCCTCGCGAAGAAAATGATCGAGGCCGGCGCCTGCGCGCTGCAGATCGAAAACCAGGTCTCGGACGAAAAACAGTGCGGCCACCAGGACGGCAAAGTGACGGTCCCGCATGAAGACTTCCTCGCGAAGATCCGCGCCTGCCGCTACGCCTTCCTCGAACTCGGCGTCGATGACGGCGTGATCGTTGCGCGCACGGATAGCCTCGGCGCGGGCCTGACGAAACAGATCGCCTATAGCGCCGAACCCGGCGACCTTGGCGACCAATACAATTCCTTCCTCGATTGCGAAGAGGTCGCGGCGAATGAGATCAACAATGGCGACGTGGTCATCACCCGCGACGGCAAGCTGATGCGTCCGAAGCGCCTGCGTTCGAACCTCTTCCAGTTCCGCAAGGGCACGGGCGAAGACCGCTGCGTCCTCGACTGCATCACGTCTCTGCAACACGGCGCCGATCTTCTCTGGATCGAAACCGAAAAGCCGCATGTGGAACAGATCGCAGGCATGGTCGACCGCATCCGCGAGGTCATCCCGAACGCCAAGCTCGTCTACAACAATTCGCCGAGCTTCAACTGGACGCTGAACTTCCGCCAGCAGGTGTTCGACGCTTGGGCGAAGGAAGGCAAGGACGTTTCCGCCTATAACCGCGACAAGCTGATGAGCGTCGATTATGACGACACGGAACTTGCGCTCGAAGCGGACAAGCGCATCCAGTCCTTCCAGCGCGACGGCTCGAAACGCGCCGGCATCTTCCATCACCTCATCACGCTGCCGACCTATCACACGGCGGCGCTGTCCACCGACAATCTCGCCAAGCGCTATTTCGGCGAGGAAGCCATGCTGGGCTATGTCAAAAACGTCCAGCGTGAAGAAATTCGCCAAGGCGTCGCCTGCGTCAAACACCAGAACATGGCGGGCTCGGACATTGGCGACGATCACAAGGAGTATTTCGCGGGCGAAGCGGCGCTGAAAGCGGGCGGTAAAGACAATACAATGAACCAGTTCGCAGCAGCCAGCTAAGTTCTTTTACAGGGAGGGAACGCTCCCGCGATCTGAAGCGCCGCCGGGTTTCTCCATTCCCGGCGGCGTTTCTTTTGATCGTATTTTTAAACTCTCCCCTCTCCCGCTGGGCGGGAGAGGGGCCGGGGGTGAGGGTGGCCCTCCCAAGCATTTGAAACAGCTTTCGCCAGCCGTGACGCTATCCACCCTCACCCGGCAAGCGCAGCCTTTTCGGCCTTGCTTGCCACCCTCTCCCGCCAGCGGGAGAGGGTGAAACCTCAAACCAAAGCGTTATCTCAATTAGCATTGCGCTACTCAGCGCCTTGCTATCGCCGGTATTCGTAAAATTCGGGGAATTTACTTCTTCTGACGGCGGTTCCCGCCGCGAAGCTTCGGATAGGCTCCAGACAACAAAAACAGCCCATCAGGAGAAACGGCCTTGAAACTCTACAGCTTCGGCCCCGGCGCCAATTCGCTGAAACCCTTGCTCGCGCTTTATGAAAAAGAGCTTGAGTTCGAGAGCGTCTTTTTGAACCCGGCGAAATTCGAGCATCATTCGGACTGGTACAAAAAGCTCAATCCCAACGGCCAGGTGCCGGCGCTGGAACACAACGGCAAAATCATCACCGAATCGACAGTGATCTGCGAATATCTCGAAGACGAGTTTCCGGACCAGAATCCCTTGCGCCCCGCCGACAATTTCGAGCGCGCGCAGATGCGCATCTGGACGAAATGGGTCGATGAATATTTCTGCTGGTGCGTTTCCACCATCGGCTGGCACCGCATGGTCGGCAATATGGTGAAACATCTCTCCGACGAAGAATTCGAAGCGATGGTCGACAAGGTGCCAATCCACGAACAGAAAGTGAAATGGCGCCGCGCGCGCGAAGGCTTCCCGCAGGACATGCTCGACGAGGAAATGCGCAAGATCGGCCATTCGGTGAAAAAACTCGAAGCGCGCCTCAAAGAGAGCCAATGGCTCGCCTGCGATCAGTACACGCTCGCCGATATCTGCAACTTCGCCATTGCGAACCGCATGGATCAGGGGTTCCCGGAATTCGTGAACGAAAAAGACACGCCCGCCATTATCGACTGGCTGGGCCGTATCAATGAGCGCCCCGCGGCGAAGAAAATGTTCGCCAACCAGCCCTCGGAGTTCGATCGCAAGTAAACCCGGTCAGCGTCATCCCGGCCGTTACACGAGCCCAAAACCGTCAGCTTTTGGCAAGCGAGTGTTAGAGCCGGGATCTCCGCACGAACACTTTCACTGCTTTGGAATGAGGCCCCGGATAGCGCAATTTGAAGCCAAATCAGAGATTTGGATCAAATTGGCTTCCGGGATGACGGGATGCGTTACGGCCGGAAGCACAAACCGCCGCGGCGCTCCGCGAAGCGCCAGCCTTCATCCGTCTTTTTGAACTTGTCGTGATAGGTCCCGACCAGCGGCCCGCCCTCGCCCTTGATGGGCAGGCCGCCGTCGTCGGCTTCTTTTCCCGTAAACAGCAGAATGACGCTGAAGGCCGAGGCTTCCGTCTCGCTTGTCACCTCAACCACGATATTGGCGCAGACATGGCGCGAAATGCGCGGCGGGCGCGCGGTGAAGGCCTCCATCAGCGCCTTGCGCCCGACAATGGGCGCGTCCGGCGCCGTCGGACGCGTCATCAGCCCGTCTTCGGTGTAGAGCGCGACAATCGCCTCCCAGTCATGGGCGTCGGTCAGATTGGCGTAGTGATTGATAAGGCGCGTGCAGTCGGCTTCAATCGCGCGGCGCGTTTCTGGGGTCATGAGTTAAGTCTCCAACAGTCATAAAAATTCATCGGGCCAAGTTCTTCGCCCTATACAACTTTACCCAATGTTCGCCGCGTTCCATCGATATCCCAAGATCCTTACTTACCTTGCGAGCAAGCGAGTAGTCGGTCCGGTTTGGATCGATTTCCAAAAGCGAATCGATGTGCCGCAAGCGTGCCTTTTCAAAAGGTTCAAAAAATTCTCCAAATGCATCAAGCTGCATTCGGAAATGATGACCGAGCGCCTTTCGGATGAACATTTCTTCGTGTCCGTCATCTTCCAGACGTTTGGCGTATATTTCCTTTGATTCACTCTCACGCGGAATCAAGGATTGATAACTAGGTCTTTCCATTAGAGGTCAATTCCTCACCTAGTTCTCATAATGCTTTGACGTCCACAATTCGCAACCCCCAGCGCGACTATGCGCTTAGCGCAAACGGATCGCCGGCCGTCGCATAATGCGCCATGGCCATGGTGGTGAGCTGCGCATTGACACGGATGCAACTCGGGAAGACGCTGGCGTCGGTGACGAGCACATTGTCGGTTTCATGCACGCGGCAATCGAGATCGACGACGCCCTTGGCCGGATCGGCATTGCGGCCATTGCCGCCATGGGGGTGCGAACTGGAGAGCGTGACGTCATCGGCCTCGCGGATCGCCTGCTCGAAATAGCCGTCAATATCGTCGCCGGGGCGCAGCGCATGGCCGCGCGCCACCGCCGGATAGACCTCCCTGGCGCCGGCGGCGAAATGAACGCGCGACAGCGCGGCGAGCGCCCGGCGCAAAAGCGGCAGCTCCACATCGTCGCGCAGCTTGAACCTCAGACGACCGCCCTTCAGCCGCCCCTGACGGTCGGCGGGAATGAGAACCCCGGCGGAAGCAAGATGATTATAATTCTTCATGCGTCGCGCATGTTCGCCGAACCAGCCGGGCATCAGCGTTGACATGCTCATGGGCGGCTGGAAATGGGATTCCAGAAGGAAGTCGCCCCGGTCCACATAGGTGGTCATCTGGTCTTCATTCCAGGCGTGCAGCGGCGCCCCGTCAGGCATCCACGCGACAACGGGACAGGCGATGTTAAGAGAGATGCCGGTTCCGGTGTTCCTGATCCCGCTTTTGTCCAGAATGCGGCTGGAGGCGAGCGCGCCGGCGGCGACCACCACGCCCTTGCGCGCCGTGATGACGCGGCGGCTACCATCCGCAAGACAGACCTCGACGCCGCTGGCGCTGCGCGGCGCATTGCCGTCCTTCCAGACGATCCGGCGCACCTGCGCCTCCGCCAGAATATTGGCGCCATGCTCGCGCGCGTCGAGGAGATAGGACTGCGCCATGCCGTGTTTGCGGCCATAGGGGCAGCCGGTATTGCAATAGCCGCAATAGGCGCAGGCCGCCCCGTCGGCGCGGGGTCCGTAATTCTTGCTGAACCAGGTCGCTGGCGACTGGTGATCCTTCTGGTCGCCGGAAGACGCCGCGTGATCGGCCCAGCCGCGCAGCAAATGCGACCCGTTATGGCGTCCGCTCTGCTCGATCGCCGGTTCGATGCCGAGACGCTCTTCCACTTTTTCATAGGATTGAATGAACCGCGCCTCGTCCACCGGCGCGCCAAGCGCCGCCCAGCTCGCGAAAACATCCTCGGCATGCGGATGGGTGAGTTTGTCCTGCTTCACGCGCAGGCAGATGCCGTTATTGATCACCGTCGACCCGCCGACGCAGCGTCCCTGGAACACGACGATATCGTTATCGCGGCTTGTCTGGATGCCGCCATCGATAAAGAGGCGCGCGGTCATGCGGCGCTCTTCATGGGTGATGCGTCCGGACGGATAATGCGGCCCCGCCTCAACGATCAACACCTCATGGCCATGTCCGGCGAGCGTCGCCGCGGCGACGGCGCCGCCCGCGCCAGAGCCGATGACAATGACATCGGCCGCTTCCGGAATCTGGTCCGGCGCCAGAATATCGCTGTGCTTCAGATCGCGGCCCGGGAAATAGGTCACCGGCGTTTCGCCGGGCCCGCGCGTGCGGTGAGCGGGCAGCGTATAACCGATCTGTTGCAAGACAGGGTTCTTGCGGTTGTCGTCTTCGCTGACGCCCTCCCAATGGCCGTAATAGCCCGCATAGATGATAGAACGGATGCGCGCGAGATCCTGCAGCATGTCGTTTTGCGTGCGCTGCAGGCGGTTTTCGATCCGCCGGGCGCGACCCTCAGGCCCGGCCATCAGGAAGAACGGCCCACCCAGCACTATACAAAGAACATAGAGAATGAGCCCGATCTCGCCCGGTTTCCTGCCTTCGATCATGGCGAACTGGCGCTGGATGTTCGCGACCACCTGATCGGAGGAGATCGCCATCTCGGCGTCATGGAACAGGCCTTCGGTAAAGGCTTTCAGGATCAGGGCCTGCAGCGGATTAAACGGTTTTCGCATCGCTCTCCCCTGGTGATGGAAACCCAATCCTATGATGATTTGAATCTTCTCATAACGAAACATGCGGCATTCAAGCGATCAGCTGCTTTGGCCACTTCGCAGGACAGAGCGGCTTTTGATCCATGTCAACAACATGGGCCTTTTACTGGGGCAGACTAGGCAAGTAGCGTTTCCTACAACGACTGTGATCCTCACGGACAAGAAAGGGGAGCGTCTATGACCGCCGCCGAAAGAAAACGCACAAGACTCATCATCTTCTTCCTGCTTCTGGCCGCCCTGCTTTTCGCAACGGGCGCTTTGTTCGCGCAGATGGCGACCCGCTCCGGCGAACAGCTCGACGCCAGCGACGTAACCGACGACATGGTGTTTCTCGCGGCTGGCGAGCTTTCCGTATCGGCGAAATCATCGGACGACATATTCGCAGCCGGCGGAGAGATTTCAATAAACGGCGCACAAGCCGATCACATGATCGCCGCGGGCGGCGACATAACCGTCACCAAATCCGGCTTTCACGATTTCATCCTGGCGGGGGGCGATGTCGATCTCATCGACGCCGTGGTCACGGACGATCTCGTCGCCGCAGCGGGCGATCTTAATGTAAGAGCGGATTTTCGGGTCGACGGTTCAGCGGTTCTTTCAGGCGGGGATCTCACCATTGACGCGCCCATCGGGGGCGAGCTTCGCGCCGCCGGCGCCAGCGTGCGCCTTAACAGTGAAATTGGAAAAGACGCTCATATCGTGGGCGAGGAGATCTTTATCGGACCAAACGCCCGGATCGGAGGCGATTTGCGCCACCGGTCCGGCAAAATCGAAATTGATCCCGCTGCCGTCGTGTCCGGCGAAATCATCAAGCTTGAGCGTCCGGCAAGACCCGACCTTGAAGCATGGGGCGTGAAAGCAGCAGCCGCCGCCGCAGTGTTCGCGCTCGCTTTTTTGATCGGCATCGCCTTGCTCGTGATTGTCATTGCGCTTGCTTTGCCGGCCTTGATGAACAGCGCGAGCGATACGATCCGGGAGAAACCGTTCTCCATGCTCGGTATCGGCTTCCTTATTTCCATCGCCGGACCGGTTGTGATCGTCTTTCTTTTCGCCACTATTTTCGGCATTCCGCTCGCCCTTCTCATTGCTGTGATCTTTGCCGCCGCAGGGCCCCTCGCCATCGCTGCTTTCGCTTATTTCGCGGGCATGCAGGCGCGCCGGGCGATGTCCAAAGACGCCACACCGCCAGGCGCTTTCGCCCGCATCCTTTGGTCGGCGCTCGCCGTCATTCTCCTCGCGCTGCTCTCAATCATTCCCATATTGGGCGGGCTGGTCTGGATCATCGCCTTTGTCACGGGACTGGGCGCGGTCATGACAAAGGGCGGGAAAGCGCTCGCGCTTAAAGCGTGAAGATGCCAAATCATCCTTGTGCTGAATACTGACGGCACTACTGCTAATGAACCTAAAAAAGCGGCCGCCCCTTTTAAAGGGCGGACGCTCATTTTTAGACTGAGGAAAGCTCCTAGAAGTCGTAGCTCAGTTCCACAAACCAGTTGCGAGGACGCGCATAGATGTTCTCCGCATAGCCGGTCGACGTCGAGAGAGAAGCGTTGCCGGCGACCGGATAAAGCTCATCGGTCGCGTTCTGGAGACCAACGGTCAGGGCCCAGCCCTGCTCCGGCGCGGCCAGTTTGACCGAGGTATTGAGCACCGTCACCGTATCGTTCTGCGCGACTTCAACCGTATTCGCCGCATCGAAAAACTGCGAGGTCGTGATCGCCAGATTGACGCGCGGCGTGAGCTCAATCCCGTCCATCGGACGCAGCGTATAAGCCGCGCCGATATGACCGCTCCAGGACGGGGTGAACGGCAGGGAGTTGTCCGGTCCCACCGTCGCCGTCGTCAGCGGGACGGCGATGAAGTCTTTGAACTCATCGCGCAGATGGCCAACGCTGCCATCCACAATGAAGTCGCGGTTTGGCGCATAGGTGAATTCCGCCTCGAAGCCGGAAATCGTGGCCGTGCCGGCGTTGAACAACAACGGCACAATGCCCAGACGATAA
This sequence comes from Parvularcula sp., assembly GCA_002704915.1. Lineage (GTDB taxonomy): Bacteria > Pseudomonadota > Alphaproteobacteria > Caulobacterales > Parvularculaceae > Hyphococcus. The sequence goes on along the minus strand of PAIP01000047.1, from coordinate 25,999 downwards.
ATAAGCTGGATATCGTCATACTTCGTACGGAAGCCCGATGCGTTGAGGCGGAAGACGCCGCCGAAATCCGACTTGAAGCCGATCTCGTAGGTGTTCGCCGTCTCCTCATCGAAAGAGATCGGCTGGTTGTTCACGATGCCCGTCGACAGATCGACTGTCGCCGCATTGTAGCGCTCGTTGAAGCCGCCGCTCTTGAAGCCTTGCGACCAGCTAAAATAGGTCAGGAAGTTGTCGTTCCAGCGATATTGCAACGAGGCCGAACCGATAACCGAGGAGAAATCTTCGGTATATTCGTCGGGGAAAATAAACAGCGAGCCGCCATTCATCGTCACCGTCGTCGGCAAGGTTGTCGGCATGAAGTCGATGGGCTCTATGCCGGCATTGTAGATCGTCGCCTGCATCGACTTTTCTTCATCGGTGTAGCGAATGCCGCCGCTGACGCCGAGCTGCTCGGTGATGTCCCAGTTCCACTCGGTGAAGAACGCAAAACTCTTGGTGCCGAGATCCACAAGCTGCACGTCGAGCAGCCCCGGAGCGCCGGCGAGAATCGGCGGGGCCGGCGGCGAGAACAGGACGCGGGTGAAGTCGTCGGTATTCTCGTCGAAATAATATCCGCCGATCACGCCGCTCACCGCATCGAGATCGACGAGCGCCTGCACTTCCTGGCTGAATTGCTTGCTTTCGCTTTCCAGATTGGTGGTCAGGATATTGAACGGCGTGTTGTCCGCGTCGCGCAGACCTTTCCATTCAAGACGGCGATAGGAAGAGATCGACTTCAACGTCAGGATGTCGCTGACTTCCCAGGTCGCATTGCCGGAAACGCCCCAGCTTTCGAGCGTGCTGGTGACCGGCGCATTGCCGCCATTGGTGAATTCGCCGAGATTATAGAAATCATTGGCGCAGCGCGGATCGTCGATATTCGGCACAGGAAGAGGCGGCGGGAAGACTGCCCCGGGACATCCGGCGCCGACGCTAACCGCGATCGGGAACACCTGCGCTTCATTGATGTCCGTAAAGACGAAGGGAGAGCCATTCTCGTCTTCGTGAGCATAGTCAGCTTTCAGGACGAATGAGAAAGCGTCGGTCGGCTCCCAGCGGACCTTGGCGTTCAGATTGTAGGTGTTGTCATCGCCGAGATCGAGACCGTCGAAAACCCGCGTGACATAGCCGTCGCGTTTTTTAAGGCCGCCCGAAACGCGCGCCGCCAGCGTATCGGAAAGCGGCAAATCGAGACCGCCGAAGACCTGAATAAGATCGTCCGTGCCCGTGCGCGCCTTCAACTCGCCGCCAAATTCGTCTCCTGGGTCCTTGGTCGTCAAGAGGACCGCGCCGCCGATCGTGTTGCGGCCGAAGAGCGTGCCTTGCGGCCCGCGCAGCACCTGAACATTGGCGATGTCGCGGAATTCCATGGCGCCGCCCACGGCCCTCCCGAGATAGACGTCGTCCATATAGATGCCGACGCCGGGATCGACCGCCGACGTCGCGTCGGTCTGGCCGATGCCGCGGATGAAGACCTGCGCCGCGGAGTTGTTGCCGGTCAACGGGCCGTAGCTCGTGAACTGAAGGTTCGGCGTGATCATGTCGAGATCTTCCGTGCCCTCAATCTGCTGACGCTCAAGCGATTCTTCGGAAAACGCCGAGATCGACACAGGCGTGTCCTGCAGGTTTTCTTCGCGCCGGCGGGCCGTCACGGTAATCGTGTCGACATTCGACGCCGCTGTTCCCTCGCCCTCCTGGGCGCTGGCGCCCTGCGGCAGAAACGCCGACGCAGCGAGCGCCGAGACTGTGAAAAGAAATGATGATTTTTTGGACACGGTGTCGCTCTCCTGATTTTTGTCTTTCCCAAACGAAACGATGATCGCTCCTCGCTCGCTGACCGATCCGCGCAGCCCCGTGCCGGCAAGCAGCATGGGAAGCGCCTCTTCCAGCGTCAATTCAGCATGTAAGGCATTGGCCTCGAGCGACTTGACGCGGTCGTAAGGAAACAAAATGGGAGCGCCCGCCTGTTCGGCGAGCATATTCAGCGCGGCGGCAGCGTTGGTTTTTTCGATATCGAAGCGGTAGACAGCCTCTTCCGCGCGCGCATCTTCACGCGCCGACGCTGTCGACGGTTGCCCTGCCGAAGCCATTACAACGACCAGTGCTGCAACGCTGCTTTGCCTGATGCCCCTCAAATGCGTTTCCTGCCTTGACCCGATCCCGTTGTCTTTTGCAACGATTGCCGGGCCCGTTATGTTAGAGCGCCTGGAAAAAAATATCCCCCACAGGTCTGACGGATTTTTTTGTATTTTTTTGCGCTTATTCCGCCGCCGCCAAAATTACCTCTTCTTCTCCTTTCCATTCATGTTCGACGCCAAATGACTGCCGGAGAATATCCAGCATGGTGTTGACATCGCCCGTCTGAAAATACCCGCCAATCCTCAGGTCCTGAAGCGCCGGGTCGTCTATAATGATGGAGACCCTTGTGTATCGGCTGATCTCGTTAACGACTTCCGATAATGGCTCGCCGTCGAAACGCAAATACCCGTCGCGCCAGGAAAGCTTGCGGTCGATTTCTTCGCTGTCAAGACTTTCAACAGACTCCACGCGCTCGTCAAACGAAGCCTGATGCCCCGCCTCAAGGGTCGCAAGCGGATAAGGCGACGGCTCGTCATCCACGCTGCGCTTCAGATTTGAAAGCACGACCCGGCCCGAGGTGACCGTCACATCGACGATATTCTCTCTTTTTCGAACCGCGAATGAGGTGCCCACTGCGCGCACGGCACCGTCGCCGGCGTAAACCACAAAGGGCCGCTTGGCGTTGTGTGCGACATCGAACCAGGCCTCCCCCTCGAGCAGGCGGACCGATCTTTCCTCGTCTGAATAATCGACTTCGATTGAGCTGTCAGTGTTGAGACGCACATTGCTGCCGTCTTCAAGCCGCATTTCTTTTTGTTCGCCAATAGCCGCTGCATAGACGACTTTTTGCGATGAGGCGGAAAAACCGAACGGATCGGTTGCGACAACGAAGGCGCTGAACACGAGAAGAAACAGGGACGCGGCGGCGGTGAGCGACGTGCGCACCGGATAAAGCCGCGCCAGGGCCGATGTGACGCCGCCCGGCCGGCAGGTTTGCGTCTCAGCTTCGGCGAAGGCTTTTTCAAGACGCGCCTCAATGACCGCATCCAGCCCGGACCACACTCTCGCCATGCGGATCAGCGTCTCCCGATGTTCCGGGCTGCGGTTCAGCCATTCGCGAAAGGCCGCCATATCCGCCGGGGACAAGTCGCCGCCGTCCAGTTGCGCGAGCCAGGATGCGGCGACCGCGTCCACCGTCTGTCTGTCCACGATTTTGATAACTGAAGACATGTCCCTACTCATTCATGGGTTTTTGCGGTTTTTGCGCCGGCGCGTCTTGCGAACAGCTATCGCTTTCCTTGCCGTCGCGAAATTCACTGAGGCGATGGTCCTGAAGACAGCGGGCCATGGCGCGGGCCAGATATTTTTCCGTGGTGCTTATCGATATGCCCATGGCGGCGGATATCTCCTTATGCGAGAAACCGAAGACCTTGCGCAGAACAAAGACCTGCCGGCATTGCGGCGACAACTCCGCGACCACATCGCTCAGCGTTTCGAAATAGCGCCGGGACTCCAACGCCTCGTCGAGCGGCGCAATTTGGGCGGCGGGCTCGTCCCCCTTTTCAATCGCCTCGTCAATCGAATCCGCGACACGCGCCGCCTGCCTTTTCAATTCCCGGTATGCGGTGCGGCGCGCCACCGCATAAAGATAAAACTTGGGCGAGCGGATGCCTTCCGCACTCTCCAGACGATGCACGCTGACAAAGGTGTCCTGAAGGATGTCTTCGACATCTTCAGGCCGGATCGTCAGGCGCGCAATGTAACGGCGCAGGCTCTCGCGATAGCGCAGAAAAGCGCTGGCGAGCACCCCATGTTCTGACGGCGGATTTTCGTCTTTATCTTGCACGTCTTCTCGGTCTTCGGCCCTCGGCGCGGCCCGGCATTCCCGCCGGCATACACGCCCCTTATAGAGTAAGAGCCGATTTCGGTGAAAATCCGCCTAGTGCTGGCCGATTTTTGTTGCGCCGCAGCGCTGCGGCGCCAAGAAAGTCAAAAATAGTGCAATAAAAACAATCCTATAACGGCAATCCGATATAGTTTTCAGCGATCGTCCGCTGGGCGGCTTCCGAGCTTGCGATATAGTCGAGTTCCGCCACCTGGACCCGGCGGTCGAACGGACCGTCATCGGGAAAACGGTGCATCAGCATGGTGAGCTGCCAGGAAAAACGCTCTGATTTCCAGACCCGCGCCAGCGCCTTTTCCGAATAGGCGGCCACCGCGTCGTTGTCGTTCTTCTCGAACCAGGAAATCAAGGCGCGCGAGAGATAGCGGACATCCGAGGCAGCAAGATTAAGCCCCTTTGCGCCGGTGGGAGGCACGATATGCGCGGAATCTCCGGCGAGGAAAAGCGACCCGTGGCGCATGGGCTCGAACACATAGGAGCGAAGCGGGGCGATGGATTTTTCAAGAGCCGGGCCCCTTGTCACATTCTTCGCCGCTTCCGGCGGCAGGCGCCGGCAAAGCTCGTCCCATAATTTATCATCAGGCCAGTCCTCGACTTTCTCAGTCAGCGGGACCTGAATGTAGTAGCGGCTGCGCGACATGGAACGCATGGAGGCCAACGCGAAACCGCGCTCGTGATTGGCGTAGATCAGTTCGTGATTGCAGGGCGGCACGTCTGCGAGAATGCCGAGCCAGCCGAAGGGATAGACCTTTTCAAAGGGCCGGCCGATCGCGTCGGGAACGGCCTTGCGCGAGGGGCCGTGAAAACCGTCGCACCCAGCGATAAAGCGCGCATCGATGCGGTGTTCCGCCCCGTCCTTTTTATAGGTGACATAGGGCGCGTCGCTTTCCACATCATGCAGCGCCACATCCGCCGCTTCCCAAATGATCTCAAGACCGCGCGACGGCGCCGCATCGATAAGATCCTTGGTGACTTCCGTCTGGCCGTAAACCATTACATGACTGCCAGTAAGCCCTTTTACATCGATACGGATCAGGCGCTCTCCGTCGGCAAGATTGAAACCGTCATGGGGCAGACCTTCCGTATTCATACGGTCGGCGATATCGAGATCTTCGAGAATGTCGGTGGTGACCGTTTCGAGGACGCCGGCGCGTATGCGCGAGAGCACATGCTCCTCCGTCTGGCGCTCAAGGATCACGGCGTCCAGACCGGCCTGGCGCAAAAGATGACCAAGCATCAGCCCGGACGGGCCCGATCCAATAATTGCAACTTGCGTCTTCATCGCGAGCTTCCTCCGCTGTTTTGGCGTATTTTCGAATTGTAAATTACGGTCACAGAACCGCCCGATAAATGGACGAAGCGGCTATTTTCTTGTACTTTCAGGGCATGACCGTGTCCCCTCAACCGCTTCTCGCCAAGCCGGCGCGTTTCGCGCTTTACGGCGAGCTTCCCGGCGAGTCCGAACTCGAGCTTGTCCATATCGAGGACATTCGCTCCCGGGCCCGGCTCTATGACTGGACCATCACGCCCCACTCCCACCGCGAGATGTGGCAACTCATTTATGTGGCGTCGGGCGGCGCCGAGGCGACCCTTGAAGACGACCGCATCGATCTCGGCCCCGCCAGCGTCCTGTGCATTCCGGACGGCGTCGTTCACGGCTTCGCCTTCGAGCGGGAGACCCTTGGCTGGGTTCTGTCCATCGAAACCCGCCTGTTCGAAACCGCCGCCTTCGCCCCCTTGCAGCGGCTGCTCGCACAAAGCGGTTTCGGCGTGACGAAACTCGCCCTGACGCCCGTGAAAGACCGCAGCGTCAATGTCCTGTTCTCCAGTCTCCATGATGAATTTCTACAAGCAAGAGAAGGGCGCGGCATGATGCTCGACAGCCTGACAAGCGCGCTCCTCATTCTCTTGCTGCGCGATGCGCCGGAACGATTGCATGGCGGCGCGACAGCGCCTGACGGCGCCCGCCTCGCCGCCGCATTCCGCGATCTCGTCAACAAGCGTTTCCGCGACCATTGGCGCATCGACCGTTACGCCGAAGAGCTGTCGGTCAGTCCGTCGCAACTCTCGCGCACGATCAGGCGCGTGACCGGCCAATCGCCGGCGGCGATCGTAAATGCGAGACTGCTGCTCGAGGCGCAGCGCAACCTTCATTACACCGAGGCGACGGCCGCACAGATCGGTCTTGATCTGGGATTTCAGGATCCTGCCTATTTCTCCCGCTTCTTCAAGCGCTTGAGCGGGGTCACCCCACGGCGATACAGGCTCAAAAGCCGCCGGGCCTCTTGATAGAGTTTCTTATTCCGCCTGCCCGGCGGTCATCTCGCGCAGGACGGTTTTCAATACCTTGCCGGCGCCGTTGCGCGGCAGCGCATCAATGCGGGAGAAATGTTTGGGAATCTTGTAACGCGCAAGATTGGCGTGAAGAGCTTCCTCGATGTCCGCAAGCTCAACGGACGCACCGTCATGGGCGACCCAAAACAGATGCCCGACTTCGCCCCATCTGTCGTCCGCCACCCCGACCGCCGCCGCTTCCTTGACGCCCGCGATGCCGGCGACGACGGCTTCGATCTCTGCGGGATACACATTCTCGCCGCCGGAAATGAACATGTCCTTGCGGCGGTCGACGAGCCAGAAAAATCCCTCTTCATTCATCCGCGCGATATCGCCGGTCCGGAACCAACCGTCATCGGTGAAAGCCTCCTGGGTCTCCTTTTCCCGGCGCCAATAGCCTTGCGTGATGCTGTCGCCCTTGAGAAGAAGCTCGCCAGACTCTCCAACGGGAATGTCGTCGCCATTTGCATCGACAATGCGCGCCTTCACGCGGGGTGTCGCGACGCCGACGGAGCCCGCGTGTTTGTCGATGGCGTCGAGGTCGAGCGGCATGCCGAAAACCGTGCCGGCCTCGCTCATGCCGAAGCCGTCGACGACGGGAATTCCGTCGGCCAGCCATGCGCGAATATTCGCCGCCGGGTGCGGCGCGCCGCCGGTGAAGAGCGCTGTCAGCCCCTTCAGCTTTTTGGGATCGTAGGCGGGATCGGACCGCAGCACCGACGCCATTTGCGGCACGCCGAAATAATGCGTCACCTTTAGCGCCGGATCGCCAAGGCGCTCGAGCGTGCGGCCGGGAACGAACCCGTCGGAGATCAGCAGCGTCCCCCCGCGCATCATCGGCGGCCGCACATTTGTGACGAGACCGATAATATGGAACATCGGCGAATCGCAAAGAAACACGCTGTCTTCATTGACGGCGCCGAGAATGGAAAAGTTGATCGCGGTCTCAGCGAGATTGCGCTCGCTGAGAAGCGCTCCTTTCGGTTTCCCCGATGTGCCGGAGGTGTAAAGAATGAGCGATGGCTTTTCGCGATCGATGGCCCCGCCGCAATAGGGCTTCGCCGCCTCGATCTCGTCGCGCAAGCCGCCGACTGAAAGGCCGTCGAAGACTGCGTTCTCAAGACCCTCGCCCTCGACAAGCAGCGCCGGCGCCGCATCCTCGATCAGGCCTTCGAGTTCATGCACGGCTAGGCGCCAGTTGAGCGGAACGTAAATCGCCCCGAGGCGCGCGCAGGCAAGATGAAGCATGACGAGTTCGGCGCAGTTCTTCGACAGGGCCGCAACGCGTTCGCCCGCCGTCACGCCGCGAGCGGCAAGCGCGCCCGCGCAGCACGCCACGGCCTGATCTAACTCGGCGTAGGTCCAGCGGCGATCCGATGTCAGATCCGAAACGGCGAGCGCTCCGGGACGCAGGCGCGCTTGCATGCCAATATCGTCAACAGGCCGAGGCATGGCCTTCACTCACTTTTTTCGTTTGTAGAGATCATAGGAACCCGTGCCTGGTCCTCCCGGTCGGCCACCGCTGCTTCGGCGCGCTCAATCACCAACGCATCTCCATCATCTGGTTTCAAATGGCGTTAGATCGGGAAATGCCCGGCTTCAGTTTCGATCGTAACCCAGCGCAATTCCGTGAAACTGTCGATCCCCGCCTTGCCGCCGAAGCGGCCGTAACCCGACGCGCCGACGCCGCCGAAGGGCATCTGCGCCTCGTCATGAACGGTCGGCCCATTCACATGGCAAATGCCGGAGTGAATTTTGCGCGCGACTTTCAGGCCACGGGCCGTATCGCGGGTGAAAACAGCCGCCGAAAGTCCGTATTCTGAATCATTGGCGAGGCGGATGGCGTCCGCTTCGTCTTTCGCGCGGATGACGCCGACAACCGGTCCGAAGCTTTCATCGCGATAAATATTCATTTCGGCAGTCACGCCGTCGACAACGGTCGCTGGCATCAGGACATTTTCCGCCGCGCCGCCCGTCAGAATGCGCGCGCCTTTGGAACTGGCGTCCTCGATAAGGGCGTTTACATTATCGACCGTTTTCTGATCCACAACGGCGCCAAGGGGCGTCTTGCCCTCGCGGGGATCACCCGTTTCCAGCGACTTCGCTTTCTCCGCAAATTTCTTGACGAATTCATCCGCCACCGCATCGACGACGATGATCCGCTCCGTGGACATGCAGATCTGGCCCTGGTTCATGAAAGCGCCGAAGGCGGCTGCTTTTACGGCTTCATCGAGATCGGCGTCTTCGAGCACGATCAGCGGCGCCTTGCCGCCAAGCTCCAGCAGCACCGGCTTTAAATGTTCGGCGGCGCGTTTGGCGATGATCTTGCCCACCGCAGTCGAACCGGTGAAGTTGATGCGCTTGACGGCCGGATGATCGATCAGGGCACCAACGACCTCTGCCGCGTCCTCCGGCGCGTTGGTGACGGCGTTGACCACCCCTTCCGGAAAACCGGCTTCCGCAAACGCTTCAATGATCAGTTCATGGGTGCGCGGACAGCTTTCGGAGGCCTTCAGGATGACGCTGTTGCCGCAGGCGAGCGGCACGGCGATGGCGCGCACGCCGAGAATGATCGGCGCATTCCAGGGCGCGATGCCCAGAATGACGCCGACCGGTTCTTTCAACGCCATAGCGAGACAACCCGGCTTGTCGGAAGGAATGACTTCGCCGCTGATTTGCGTGGTGATCGCCGCGGCCTCGCGCACCATCGAGGCGGCGAGCATCAGATTGAAGCGCGCCCAGCCTTCGGTCGCGCCGATTTCGCCCATCATCGCCTCAATAAAATCATCGGCTTTTGCTTCCAGCGCCGCCGCCGCCTTCATCAACACGGCCCGGCGCGCATTCGGGCCCATGGCGGCCCATTCGGGAAAGGCCGCCGCCGCGCGCTCCGCCACGGCGGGAATATCTCCGGCCTTCATGGCTATGGCCGTGCTCGCCGTCTCGCCGGTAAGCGGATTTTTGCGTTGAAATTCCATGGCTTCCTCCCTTCGGGGTTTATTGCTATTATTCATAGCATTCTTGCTTGCGATGAACAATAATTTTAGCGTGGCCGGATGAGCGAAATCCGCGAAGAGGCTCTCGTCGAGCCACTGGAAAAATTTCTCGGCTATCAGCTTCGGCGCGTTTCAGCGGCGTCCATGGCGCATCTGGCCAACGCCCTGTCGGCGCAGAATCTCTCCCCCACCCTAGGCACAGTGCTCTTGATGATCGAAGCGAACCCCGGCGCGACACAGGCCCGGATCGGCCGGGCGCTCGCGATGCAACGCGCAAACATTGCGCCGCTGATCGCTCGTCTTGAACATGACGGCCTCATCGCCCGCAAGGTCAGCGACGGGCGATCATTCGGCCTCGCTTGCACGCCGAAAGGCGAAGCGTTGGGGCAAAGCGTCCGGCGGACCATGGCCGATCATGAGGCTGAACTTTATAGCGCCTTGACCCAAAACGAACAGGAGCAACTGCTTGACCTTCTGATCAAGATGCGCCGGAGCGTCACTGCAGCGAGCTAAAACCTGAAAAGCAAAATCGAACGCCGGCGCGCGGCTAAGTGGAAACACGCGGAGGCGTGAATGCAAGGCCTTCGCTTTCCAATTGCGCCGTCATTCGATCTTCCCGCTCAAGAGCGCGCTGGACCGAGGGACGCTGTTCCATACGCCGGGCATGATCGTAGAACCGGGGATAATCCTTCACCGGAAAATCCGCTCCTTCGACCCGCCAGAAGACCCAGTACAAATAAGCGTCCATGGCGCTCCACGCATCGCCATACCACCACGGGCCCTCTGCGAGACGGTCTTCGACGAGCTGGAAATATTCACGCATGGCGTCACATCCCATCTTTTTGACGACGGAGGCGTTCTCTGGGCCAGCGAAAAACTGCGGCATCCTGATTCTTGTCACGAGCGGGTGCAGGGTCGCAGAGCAGAAGCACAGATCCGCCGTGATCTCCGCGTCTTCCGCCAATGTCGACGTCTTCGGCAGGAGCGCCTTTTCAGGAAATCGCGCCGCCAGATAGCGGATGATCGCCACATTTTCTGTGAGCACGGCGCCGTCGATTTCCAGCGCCGGAACCTTTCCCTTCGGGTTCTTTTCCTTGAACGCCGGCGATTTATGCTCGCCTTTCAGGAACCGGATGACGCGCGTCTCAAAAGGAACGCCTGCTTCTTCGAGCACGATGGCGCTGACGCGCCCGCATGTGCCCGGCGCGGAATATAGAATTGTCTCCGTCATGGATTGACCTCCGGCAGCGGCCTTCCCTCATGCCTATAGGGAAGCGCCTCGGTGAGAATGAAAGCGATGCGGCAAGGCTCTTCGCCGACGGCCCGCCACAAATGCATCGTGCCGCACTGAACGCAGATGTCGCCGGCGCGCAGCACGGTTTTTTCGCCGCTGTCGAGTTCGAGCTCGACCGCCCCCGTCAGGACGACGCCGTAATCGATGCTGTTGGTGCGGTGCATGGGCGACGCGCCGCCGGGCAGCATGTCGACAATGCGAATCACCGATCCCTTGTGAATGGTGAGCCCGGCGTCCCGTTCGCGCCCGTCCGTTTCGTCATTATTGTCGGCCGGAACCGACGCCGTCGTCCAGACAAGCGCGAAGGCGGCGTCGCCTGAAGGGATGACGGCGGGCTCAAACACGGCGTCCGAGCGAATGACCGCTTTGCCTGCGCCGTTATGGCCGGTGACGACGCGTCTGACGGAACCGGTCACGAAACTTTCCTTTCGACGGCCCGCTGATCGATGGCGCCGAAAACAGAGCGCCCTTCTCCGTCAAGAACCTCCATACGGACGCGCTCGCCGAATTTCATGAACGCCGTTTCCGGCTTGCCGGTATCGACAATCTCGATGCCGCGGCGCTCAGCGATGCAGGACGAACCAACCTCCCGATAATTAGGATTCGACACCGTGCCGGAGCCGATGATGGTTCCTGCACACAGATCGCGGGTCGCGGCGGCGTGGGCCACAAGTTCGTGAAAGCCGACGCTCATGGTCTCGCCATTGGCGGCGCCGAAGCGCTTGCCGTTCCAGTCCACGAGAAGATCGAGACAGACGCGGCCATTGCGCCACGCGGGGCCGAGCTCATCCGGCGTCACCGCAAAGGGCGCGACCGAACAGGCGGGCTTGGCCTGCACCCAGCCGAAGCCGGTGCGCATTTCAGGTCCGGCCAGCCGGCGCAAAGACCAGTCATTGATCAGTACGACCAGCTTGATATGCCCGAGCGCATCGTCGGAGGAGACGCCCATAGGCGTCTCATCGATGATGACGCCGAACTCGCCCTCAAAATCAATGTCCAAATCTTCGCTTGGGAAAGGCGCATCGTCCGCCGGCCCCAGAAAGACATGCGACATGCCCTGATACATCAGCGGTTTTTCCGGCGTAAGCGGCTCATGGCCGATCGCTTTTTGCATCAGTTCCCCATGGCTGTTGAACGCGGAACCGTCGAGCCATTGCCAGGCGCGCGGCAGCGGCGCGCAAAAATTGAGACCGGAAACCGGTTCGCCCGTTCCCTTGTTCAGTTCCTCAGCCATGGAATGCAATGCCGGGGCTGCATCCGCCCACTGGTCCATGGCTGACTGAAAAGTGGGCCATTGTTCGGGTGCGGATGACCAACGGGCGTTGTCGCTCGAAAGAACAACAAGGCGGCCGTCGCGATCTTCTGCGCGGATGGTTGCAAGTTTCATTGTTCAGCCTTCTGTATTTCAATATCGGCGAAGACATTGCGGACAAGGGTTTCAAGATCGCCGTCGTCGCAAAAGCCGAGTGCGCGCGCCTTGTTTGTGATCAGCGGCGGGTAGCTTCCGAAGATTCTTTCAACCGGGTCATCCGGCGCATAAGAGATCAAGTCTTCGTTCTGCCCGGCATGATTCAAGATCGCCTTGACTAAATCCGCCATCTCGCAGCGCAAGGCCGGCAGCGCCAAGGCGCGGCTTTCAGGCATGGCGGCGCTGTCTGCCGTAAGCGCATGCAGGATGTTCTCCACCGTGCGCATGCGCGACAGCAGCCATGTGGTCGCCTTTGCCGAAACCGGCGACACGAAACGCTCTCCGCTGCCGAGCGCGTGGAAGAGATCGCTCCAGAAGGCCGATGTCATGCCGGAGGGCGCGCGCGGACGCGCAACGATCCCCGGCAGGCGCAGCGAAACCGCGTCGATCGCGCCGCGCCGCGTCAGCGCCGCCAGCCAGATCTCGGCCATCGCCTTATGCGCGCCATAGAACAATTCCGGCGCGACCGGCGTCTCGTCATCAACGGCCTCGACATTATGGGTTGTGTAAACAGCGATGCTGCTGGCGAACACAAAACGCGGCGGGCGCCCTTGGTCCGAGACACGCTCCGCAAGCGCCATGGTCGCATCGAGATTGATCCGCTTTGCCGCCGCGGGGTCTTTCTCAGCGGCCCCGCTCGGCAAGGTCGCAAGATGGATAACAGCATCAGCCTTTTCCGAACAAAGCTCCGTCTGCAGCCCCGTATCGGCGATGTCGCCGGCGAGATAACGAACGCCCTCCGGCAGGATGCGCGGCGCGGGCTTGGCATCGGTCGCGGTTACAGCATAACCGCCGCCCGCCGCCAGCGCCTCAACGACCGCTTCGCCGATGAACCCGGCGGCGCCTGTGACCAGAACTCTTTTTTGCCTCGCGCCTGTCACGGTTCAACACATTCATTCATTGTTGCTGTGCGCTCAACAATGCCGCAATTTTCCGGCGCGCGCGAAGACCGCCCGCATCGACGCCCAGCGACAGCGGCGGCTGGTCCCAGAAATCAGCGCCGTCGAGATTTTTATAGGCCGCCTCTATGATCGGCTTATCTTCGGCGATGAAAGCCTGTTCCAGAAGACCGCGCACCATCTTGTCGATTTCTTCGTCAGCTACCGGCGTCGGCCGGGACGACGCCCAGAAATAATGAGTCGTCGTCGCCGTCTCGGGGGTCAGGATATGCGCCTGCTGAACGATGCACCCGTCCTGGCGCGCCCCGCCCGCCGGCGTCGCGCCAATCTCAAGCTGCATTGTCGCCGGCGCGTTCCATCGCATGTCGAGCCAATGGTCTGTCTTCATGTCGGGCGGATAGACGCCGCGCGTGTGCCCCGGCGCATCCACATCTGGCATCCACCAGTTCGAGCGCAGCGTGTCGCCTTCCTCAACGACCGAATGCTCGCCCGCAAAGATCACGCCATTGCCCGCGAACGAGCCTTTATGAACGAACTCGATATGGCTTAAGTCCAGGAGATTATCCGTGCCGAATTCGTAATTCGCAGCCATGGGCATATAACCGGTCAGCGGCGGAACGCCCCGGTCAAGCATCGAAAAATCCGGAATCGCCGCCTCGTCGCAGTCGTCGCCATCGCCATTCCATAACCAGACAATGCCGTCGCGTTCCGCGACGCGCCATGATTTTACGACGGCGGCTCTCGGGATGCGATCCGAAAACGGATTGCGCACGCATTCGCCCGCTCTATTGAAAGTCAAACCGTGATAGGGGCAACGAATTTGATCGCCGTCGCGCTCGCCCATGCTTAAAGGCGCAAAACGGTGCGGGCATCGGTCCGTCAGCGCGGCGACTCCGCCATCGCCGGTTCGGTAAAGAACGACCGGCGTGTCGAACAAGCGCCGGGCGAGCATCGTCTCGCCAATCTCCTCGCTCCAGGCGGCCATGTACCAGACATTCAGCGGAAACGGGCTCGCGTCAGTCATGCGTTGTCTTCCCTACTCGTCGAAGATGGCGACGGCGCGCGTCCAGCCCGCGGAGCCGCCTTTCACTTTGTGCGGGAAACACGAGACCGTGTAGCCGAAGGGCGGCAGCGCCTCGAGATTGTGCAGCTTTTCGAGATGGCAGTAACCGATGTCGCGGCCGGCCTTGTGCCCTTCCCAGATCAGCGACTTGTCCCCGGTCTCCGCGACTTTTTTTGCGGTGTAGCTGAACGGCGCATCCCATGACCAGGCGTCGGTCCCGGTGAGCCGCACGCCGCGTTCGAGCAGATACATGGTCGCTTCATAGCCCATGCCGCATCCTATATTGACGAAATTCGGGTCGCCCACGGCCTTTCCCGCCCGCGTGTTCACCAACACGATGTCAAAGGGCTGAAGATCGTATCCTATACGGTCGAGCTCCTCCTCGACGTCCTTCGCCGAGACGACGTACCCGTCTTCGAATTTGCGGAAGTCGAGTTTCACGCCGGGACGGAAACACCAGTCCAGCGGCACTTCGTCGATGGTCATCGCGGGTTTGCCGCCGTCCATGGTCGGATGAAAATGCCAGGGCGCGTCGAGATGCGTGCCGTTATGGGTGGAGAGCGTTACGAACTCGGCTGCTGCGAAGCCTTCGCCGCCGGGGAACTCCTCGGCGCCGACGCCGGGGAAAAACGTGTTGGCTTCCTCCACCGTTTCCTGATGTTTCTGATAGGTGATCTTCGGCCGCATGAAGGGCGGGTCGGTGATGACGTCGTTCTCAAGATAGATGGAGAGGTCTACGAATCTTCTCGGCAAGGTTGCCTCCTATGCAGCCTCAGCGGGACGCCATCATCGCTGCGCGAAGCCCGATTGGCGTGACGACGGCGGCAAGCGCGGCTCCGAACGATAACTTGGCGGCCAGCGCGACGAACCAGTTAAGCGCCGCAAGACCGCTAACAAAGAAAAGGCCGGCGAAGAGCGCGACGGAAGCGACAGCCGCGGCAGTCGCAATCAACAGGGCCCGCAAGGGAAGCGCCTTCGGCAACTTCGAGCGTCCTTCGATGCTTTGCAGCTCTCCCTGCCGCAGCTTGCTTGCGGTCATTGCGCCCGGAACGAGCGTCGCCATCAGGGCGATCATGAAGGCCTGCGGCAGAAAATCGAAAACGAATTTGCCTGCTCCCCAGATTTCCACGGGCCCTGAAAATCCAAAGACGATCAGAAAGAAAACGAATGTGATCGCGACGCTAATGACGACGCCGACAATCGTTTCGCGCCGGATATAAGCCTCCGTCGCGATCATGCCGCCCTCCAATCGAAGGTCAGCGGCGCCTCGCGGAAAGCAAAACGGTCAAGATGTCTCGCGACGGCGCCCTTCAACCCTTCCAGTTGCTCCGCCTCCGTCGCGTCGATCCGGCATTCGAGTCCTTCGTCGTTCGCCGTGAAGGTTGTTACTGCATCGCCCGGCCAGGATGCGCCCCGCGCATCCTTTGGAAATACGACCCTCCCGCGGGTTGCGTCGAAAATCACCTCAAGGTTGTGGGACCAGTGCTTGCAAAGCTGCTGCAAATATTTGCTCGCATTTTCCGTCTTCACGAATGCGGATGCAGAAACCGTCACGCTGTCTTTCCTCCAAGCGTTTCAGCGAACCAGTCGGCGATATAATCGCAGCCGAAACTCATATTGTCGGCGCCCACATGTTCGACGCCGCCTTCGCGCGGCGTGAAAATCTTCAATTCCCGCTTCGGCGCATTCACGAGCTGGTCGTAGCTCTGATAGGCGTAATCCAGCGAAATCTGGCGGTCCTTCTCCCCATGGGTGACGAGGAACGGAACCTTGATGCGCTCCATGACGCCATTGAGATTCATGTCGGCCGACTTTTCGTGAAAATCGTCCATGTCTTTCGCGCCAAACACCCACATGACATGGTTCCAGTAATGGGGCACCGGATTTTCGCCTTCGCGCTTTAAGCGTTTTTGCTGCACCTCCGCCCAGTTGTGATTGGCGCCCCAGCAGGCGCCCGCGGCGAAACGCGGCTCGAAGGCGACGGCGCGCGGCGCGAAATGACCGCCCAGCGAAATGCCGGTCATGCCAATGCGTTTCGCATCCACATCGGACTGTTTTTCAAGCCAATCGACCGCCTTCGAGGCCCAGCGCTCGGAATATGGCGTTGCGGGAAGGCCCTGCAGGCGCAAGGTTTCTCCCGTGCCCGGCTGGTCGACGCAAAGGCATGAGACGCCGCGGAGCGCCAGCGCCTGCGGCAGGCTCGACCAGAACAGGAGCTCCTTCGAACTGTCGAGACCGTTGCAATAGACGACGCAAGGTCGCGGCCCCTCGCCTTCGCCGCGCACGAACAGCGCCGGCATGACGCCGTCTTCCAACGCAATCTCCACGCGCTCGCAATTCGCATTCGAAAAACGAATATGCTTGCTGAAAGCCTCCTGCGCCTTGGCGAAGGTTTCCGCACGGCCCGGATGACCATGCCCCTGCATGCGTTCGGCGGTGAAGAGATAGAGCGCGGCGCGCTTCAGTTTCGCCGCCGCCGAGAACAGGCGTCCCTTCTCTTCGTCTTCGGCGGCGAGCCCGATCAGCTTGTCCGCCATCTTCACCCACTGCTCCATGAACTGGAGCGTGCCGGCGTCCTCTCCATTGTTCGCGGCTTCCTTGATCGGCGCGCACATGTCGACGATTTCGCCGATCTTGCCGCCGCTCTCGAGCGAAATCGCCAGCGACAGGTTCCAGACATAGTTCGGGAAATATTCGAACAGCGCCATCGTCTAGACCCCAGCCGGCTGAAAAAGGCCGGGATCGGGACGCGGGTCCGGCATGGTCTTCGGCCCGCCGACGCCAACGCCCCATTGGTCCATGATGGTCTCGGTCGGCTTATGAACCGTCGCCTCCCAGGTTTCCTCATCGACCTTCTCAAGCTCGGAGGTGTATTCGACGGTGAAACCGTTCGGCGTGACGAAATAGCTGAATGTGTTGTTCCCGGCTGTGTGGCGGCCGGGCCCCCAGCGAATATCGTGGCCGCCGGCCTTCACCCTGCTGATCCCGCGCATCATGTCGTCAAGGGTCGGCATGTCATAGGCGACGTGATTGAGACAGGGCGGACCCGGCAGGACCGCCACGCGGTGATGCCATTCATTGCAGCGCAGGAAACACATGAAATCGCCGAGCCAGTCGGAAACGCGGAAGCCCAGCACATCGGTGAAAAACTTCACAAGGTCATGATGATTGGGCGAATGCAGCACCACATGGCTGATTTTTTCCGGCACCGCGTCCCAGCGATTGAGCGGCTGAACTTCTCGCTGCTCTACATCCGAGGAAATTTCAAAGGGCAGTCCATCCGGCGAGAAAAAACGGAAACCATAGCCCCCGCCGGGAGTGTCCAGCTTCCCAGGCGATGACACGACTTTGCAGCCTGCATCCGCAACTTTTCCAGCGAGCGCTTCGACTGCCTCGCGGCTTTCCGCAGCGAAGGCGATAACATCGATCCGGTCATCGTCATTAGCGCGCAGGCGCACCACATGATGCTCCGGCGCGCCGGCCGCCGCGAAATAGATGAGGCCATCTTCTTCCGCGACTTCATTCAGTTTCCAGACATCGCGATAAAATCGGCGTTCGTCCTCGAGGTTCCGCACTGCATATCCAACATATCGAATGTCAGTGACACCGTTCATAGTTTAATCCTTTGCCTTCAGAGCGAGAGCCGTTCTAAATCGGCTGCGCCGTCAGTTCGAACATTTGCTGTGTCGCCGCCGCATTGTTCACGAGCGGCCCCTTGCCGAGCTGGCCCATGCAGATCGACACCGACATGTCGACGATCGCCTTGCAACGCTCGTAACGTCTGGCGCGATAGGCTGCAAAAGCCGCTTCAATATCCTCCGGATGCGAGGCAAGCTCTTCTGCGAGGACTACGGCATCCTCGATGGCCATTCCGGCACCCTGTCCGAGATGCGGGGTCGTGCCGTGAACCGCATCGCCGATAAGCACGATGCGCCCCTTGTGCCAGGGGCCCTCGACGAAATGCCATTCAAGAGGCTTGTAAACCACGCCTTCGTCGTCGGTGATCTGATCGGCGAGCATCCGTATCTGCGGCGCCGCCTGCTCTAGCTTTCCGCGCATTTTCTCCGCCAGTCCCTCGCGCTCATAGCGAGGATTGCCCGGCTCCGGCGTCGTCACATACATATACATTAGTTCTTTGGAAAGCGGCACAAGCCCCACACCCATGGGCCCTTCATAAGCCTGAAGGCAATCAAGACCCTCCGCACGCGGAAAGTTGTAGCGCCACACTGACTGGCCGGTGAACTCGGGCTCCTTCGCCTCCGGAAACTCCGTTCGCCGGGTCTGCGAATACAAACCGTCGGCGCCGACCACGACGTCATAGCGGCCCTCAAAGCCGTCGGAAAACTCAACATGGACGCCATCGTCATCCTGGTTCATCGTTTCGACAATGACGCCAAGCCGGATTTTGGCGCCGGCTTTCATTGCATTGTCGCCCAGAACCTTGTGAAGCTGCGGACGGCCTATCCCTAAATTCGACGGATAGCCTTCCGCGAGTTTCGGCGTTGGAAAGCGCGCGACACGCTCGCCATCGGGTTTGTAGATTTCGACCGCATCGAAGCCTACGCCCGCGTCAAGATAATCGTCGAGAATGCCAAGCCCGGCCACGGCGCGAACGACATTTGCTTGTTGAATGATACCGACGCCATAGACCGACCAGTCCGGGTCTTTTTCGATAACGTCCACGGCGAAACCCTTCCGCCGCAACGCGATCGCCGCCGTCAGGCCGCCAATGCCGCCGCCAATGACGAGAATTTTCAAGACCAACCTCCCTGACGCGCCCGTTGGCCGGGCATCTTCGCTTTCAAAGATTAGAGGCGCCTATTCTATTTGAAAAACTTATTGTCTTTATATATCTCTATCATTTTTTCTTATTACTTGGAGTGGCGTGCCTTTTAATGAGATCCGTCAGCCAGCGCAGACCCGGATCGTTCTCACGGGTCGTGTGATACTGGATCATCTCCTGCATTTTCGGAAAAGGAAACGGCATTTCCGACATCGCAATGTCCAGCCGCTCGGCGAACAATAGCGCGAGCCGTCTTTGCATCACGGTTAAACGCATGGAGTTGACAACCATTTCCGGCGCCACAAGGAATGATGAGACATTCATGTCAATGCGCCGCTCTCGCGGCATCTCCTGCAGATGAGCCTCTGCAAAAGACGTGCGCCGGACCCGCCCCAGTTCGACCGCCACGTGACCCGCTTTAAAGAAATCTTCCTGCGTCAGCTTTCGCCGCCGGAAGGCCGGGTTCTTTGACCAGCCGACGACAACATAATCCTCTTCGAACAACAGCTCCGTCGGATGGTCCGATGACAACATATACTCTGGAGAAATAATGAGATCCAGGAAGCCCTGATCGAGTGTCGACGACATGGAATCGGACGGCTGGATCGTCTCAATGCGGATGCCTGGCGCCGTCCGTTCTATTTCCTGCGTCACCGATGGAAACAGCACCGCGAGGAGATAATCAGATGTCCCGATCCGAAAACGGCGCTCTGATTTTGTCGGATCGAATTGAGACGATTCGGAAATAAGGACGTCGAGGTCTCGGAGCAATTCCTTCAGTCTCGGCTGAAGGCGAATGGCGTGGGCGGTCGGAATCATTCGCTTGCCGTGCAGCTGCAGGATAGGGTCAGCAAAATATTCGCGAATCCGCGTCAGCGCGGCGCTCATCGCCGGCTGGCTGACATTCATGCGCTCAGCTGCGCGGGAGACGCTTTGCTCGTCGAGCAAGACATCCATCGCCACAAGAAGGTTGAGATCCAGCCCCTTAAACCGCATAAATCCATCATATCTATTGATGATTTTTTATCAATACAAACAATTTCTCTTATCCATAAGACTAACGCATGCTCCCTCTCAACAAAAAAATTAAACTAGGGAGGGATAACGTGCGGATCACATCAGCGCTCAACTTGTCCGCTGCGTCAGCGGCGCTTGTCATTCTTTCGGCGCCTGCGCATGCGCAGGACGGAACGAGCCAGCGCGGCCTCGACACCATCGTCGTGACGGCCCAGAAAACCGAAGAATCGCTACAGGACGCCGCCATACCGATCAATGCGGCGACAGGCGAAGAGCTGCGCCAGCTCGGGGTGCTTGACGCCGCATCCCTAAACAAAGTGGCGCCGGCTCTTTACGTGACGAACACCGGCGGCGCCAATATGGGCTATTTCGTTCGCGGTGTCGGAAATTTTTCGAATAACGGTTTCACCAACCCGGCGATCGCCTTCAATATCGACGGCGTTTATATCGGCCGCCCCTCGTCCACGATCGCCTCGTTTCTCGACCTCGATCGCGTGGAAGTGCTGAAAGGCCCTCAAGGGACGCTTTACGGCCGAAATTCCACCGGCGGCGCGATCAACATCATTCCCAACAAACCGGTTTTGGGACAGACGAGCGGAGGCTTATCGGTTGGTTACGGAAACTACGATTCCGTCGAAGCCACCGGCTATGGCAACATCCCCATCTCGGACAATGTCGCTGCACGGTTCGCCGGAACCTATACAAATCATGACGGCTATTTCGAAGACGGCACCTCCTCCGCGGAAGAGATCGCGCTTCGCGGACAACTCTATTTTGAAATCAACGATTCCATCAATGCGAGGGTATCCGGCGATTACGCAAAATCCCAAGGCACGGGGCCTGGCCTCCAGATTGAAGGCTATTACGCATTCGCCCCGTTCAATCCAGGCTTTGAAGTGCCCAATCGCGTGTTCGTGCCGCTCGGCGCGCCGGATTTCTCGGGCCTTCACGTTCCTTCCACGCTTCAGTTCATTGCGGACAACGCAACGACAGCGCCCGGTTTCCAGCCGGTCGAAGGTTTCATCTATCCGAACAGGAGCGACACCTATTGGGGCGTCAATGCGGAAGTCAATTTCGACCTTGGCTTTGCAGATCTTGTCGTGATCCCCGCTTACCGGGTTTCGGAACTGGACAATCAATTGAACGGCCCTCCCTTCAAAGCGGCCATCGTCCAGGATGAAGCGGAACAATTCAGCTTTGAAGCGCGTCTTTCCGGCGATATTGGAAAGCTCGACTGGATCCTTGGCGGTTATTATTTCGATGAGACCGTCAAAGGCGTAAACACGTTCAATCAGTTTGCAGTCGGCAACAATAACGACTTCGACAGCAAAACTGAATCGCTCGCCTTCTTTGCGCGCGGCACATTTAACATCACTGACAAGTTCAGAGTTGTCGGCGGCGTGCGGTATACTGACGAATCCCGGGAGTTCGATAATATCGGACAGTCTTTCACCATCGTTTGCCTTGACGAGCCTCCCGCCGGGCCGCCAAGCTGTCCCGATATTCCGTCCATGCCCGCAGAGCTCACCCTTGCCGAGCAACTCGCCGCCTTCCCGGCCGGCGCACTCGCTGTGCCGCCTCAAGCGATTCTCGCCCAAGCGGCCACAAACCCGATTGGCGTGCCTGTCGTCAGCCCGCTTGGCCCGTTCGACATTATTTCGACACCCGGCGGCCCTGTCGCTGTTCCAGGCGCACTGTTCATTGTCACGCCAAACGACCTTGTCGGTCTCGAAGACGGCGATGAGGAAGTCACCTATCGCGTCGGACTTGAATACGATCTGACGGAAGACAATCTTGTTTATGCAAGCTTTGAAAACGGGTTTCGCGCCGGCGGTTTCAATACAGCCTTCGGTCTTGAATCCTACGCGCCAGAATTCATCGACGCCTACACAATAGGCGCGAAGAACCGCTTTTTCGACAATACGCTCGAAATCAATATCGAAGGTTTTTACTGGGAGTATGAAGATCAGCAACTCGCAGCCTTAACGGTCGATGCCCGCGGCAACAATTCATTTGCAACGAGAAATGTGGGCGAATCGAGCGTCAAAGGCGTGGAAGTCGATTTCCAGTTCGCGGCGACGGAAACGACCCTGATCAGGGGCGGTGTTCAGTATCTCGATGCGACCTACGATAACTTCCAGTTCAATCAGGTCGATCTCTCCGACGATACCGATCCCCCGAACTTCCTGACCCCGGTTACGGGCTGCGACTTCACGCAGGTGATCAATCCCGCACCGCCTCCCGGCACGGCGTCCCGCAGCTTCGATATCGATTGCTCTGGCAAAGACGCGCTCTATTCCCCGGACTGGACTTTAAGCCTCGGCGTCAACCAAACATTCAACCTCGGTCAGTACACGCTCACAGGAACTTTCGATGCGCGCTACCGCGGCGAGCGCGTGATCGGCTTTCAATATCTTCCCACACAGATTGAAGATGATGTGATCACCGCTGACGCCTCCCTCACTCTCAGACCGAATGATGGCGTCTGGAGCGTCACCGGCTATATGCGCAATGTCACAAACGCGTTTGTCAGATCAATCGCGCAGGTCGGCTCAGGCGACATCGCCGCGGCGTCGGTAGAACCCCCGCGCACCTACGGATTGCGCATCAGCGCCGATTTTTAATAACGGATCGGCGGCGCCCAAAGCGCCGCTCTTCCTTGATTTAACCAAACGCTAAAATTGGAGCAGACATGCGGAATGGTTTAATTGTGCTGGCCAGTGTCGCCGCCCTTGTTTCACCGGCCTTCGCAAGCGATTTCGAAGCCGCTTGCATGGAAGGCGCGCCCGATGGCGTCGACGAGGCCGGGGCCGCAGAATATTGCGCCTGTCTGGCCGATGAAACGGACGGAAATGAGGAGCTTCGCGCCGAGCTTGAAGCGTCCTGGCCTGTGACGGATATCGAAATCTGGCTGGCGGATCTTTCGGCCGATGCAGGAAACGCGGCGGCGGCCTGCCAACCGTAGGGAGGCTTTCATGGCGATGCTGCGCAGTATTTCCATAGCGTGCCTCGCTATGGGCACTATGGTTGTGTCGGCACTTGCTGAGGACCGCCAAGGCGAATTTGTCACGCTCGGCACTCAGGGCGGCCCCCTCGCCAACGCAGTCCGCTCACAGCCCGCAAATGCGCTTGTCCTTGAGAACGGCGTCTATCTGGTCGACATTGGCGACGGCGCGGCCGGCCGCCTTGCCGCAGCAGGCATTCCCCTGCAGAGGCTGAAGGGCGTTTTCATCAGCCATCTGCATTTCGATCATACGGGCGGTCTCGCGGCCGTTCTCGGTCTGCGCTTCCAGTTAAATGCGCCGGGCGTGCTGACCGTTTACGGCCCGCCTGGAACGGAGGAAATGGTTGCGGGTCTTGTCGCCTCCATGCAGCCGAGCGCCGAAGCCGGCTATGGAGTTCCGGACGAGCAAAAGCCCGACCCTGCGGCGATGGTCTCCGTCGTCGAGATACGCGACGGCGCTAACATTGCGCTTGAAGGCTTGACCGTGACAGCCGCGGAAAACACTCATTACAGTTTTCCGGAAGGAAGCGAACTCGACCGACGCTTCGATTCCCTCTCCTTCCGGTTCGATCTGCCCGAGCGGTCGATCGTTTATACCGGCGACACCGGACCAAGCGACAATGTGGAAAATCTTGCGAAAGACGCCGATCTCCTCGTTTCGGAGATGATCGATCTTGAACAAACCATCGCCGCCGTCAAACGCGCCAATCCGAACATGCCGGACAAAGCTTTGATGGACATGTCGCGCCATCTATCCGAGCATCACCTCACGCCTCGGGAGGTTGGACGCTTAGCGCAGCGCGCCAATGTCAAAAATCTTGTCGTCACGCATCTCGCAACAGGCGCCGCCGGCGCTATCGACACCGCGCCTTATGCGGCAGAAATAGGCGCCATATTCAACGGCGATGTGACCATCGCCGACGATCTCGACAGGTTCTGATCGCCGCCTGCTTATTTCAATCTCTCGTCATGCGTCAGTGGTTTAAGGTTTCCAGGCCGACGCCGCCTCGAAAAATGCCATGGTCTCCTCGCCGGCGGCAAAGTCGCCCGGCGGGAAGTAGCTGAGTTTCACAATCACCGTTTTTGTCTTGGGATCGACGTAGATATACTGGCCTTGCAATCCGGCCGCGTAATAAGCGTCCGATTGCGGGACTGTCCACCACTGATATCCGTAACCGCCCCGCTCACCCTCTTCGCCATTTGTCGGCGCAGTCGCCACGTCGACCCATTCCGCCGGCAAGATGCGCCGCCCATTGGCCTTTCCCCCATTCAGCATCATTTGTCCCAGGCGCGCATAGTCCCGCAATGTCGCATTGTACCCGGCGCCGGTAAACTCGCGGCCTACTCCGGGCGGGCCATCCATGATGAAGAAGCCGTTCTTCTCGGCGCCGAGAGGCTCCCATATGTTCGCGGCCATGAACCCGGCAGTAGTGGTCCCGGCGGCGCGCTCGACCAGCCAGCCAAGAACCGCCGTATCGATGGTTTTATATTGAAAATGCGAACCCGGCTCATGAATGCGCTTCAGCGTGCGCGCTGCATCCGCAAAGCGCGTCACATTACGCACAAGCGAGTTTTCATGGTTCGTCGCCGCCACGCCAGGATTCTCGAAATCATAACGCTCTTCATAGTCGACGCCCGAACGCATCTGCAGAATCTGGCGGATGGTGACGCCCTCATAGCCGCTGCCCACGAGCTCCGGAATGTACTCCGTTATCTGATCGTCAAGAGAACGAATGCGGCCTTGCTCAAGCGCGACGCCAACAAGCATTGAGGTTATAGACTTCGCCATCGACCAGGACATGAACCGCGTTTGCGCATCGCTATTATTGCGGTAGATTTCCGTGACGATCTTTCCGTCTTTCATGATCAACAGCGCGTTGGTGTAGGTCCTGTCGAAAAACCCGTCCGTATCGAGCCTTTCGCCCTTGTACCGATAGGTGAAATCCAGGGCGCGGTCCTCTCGAGGAAGCTCCCATACCGGTCCGGAGCGGCCAACGACGCGCGTATAAAACAGCGTGTCCATGGAACGGAAAGTCAGCGTATTAACATCCGCGGACAGCATGGCGCGGCGGAGTTGTTGAATGGCCACCGGAACATCGGACTCCAAGCCGCCCCCCTCCCGGTCGGGTGACATGGGAGCTTGCGCCGGCTGCGCGAAAGCGGGCGCTGTCGCCTGGGCGATGAACGCAGCGGCCAATGAAGCGGCGAAGGTGCGGCTTGTGCAGTTTCTTAATCTCACAACGAATCCAGTCTTTCCGTCTCTAACTAAAAGGTGACGCCGAGCCTGACGCCATATTGCCGGGGCGCCCCGTAAAACTCATTATTGTCGGCGCGGCCAACGACATAGTCTTTATCCGTCAGGTTTGTCGCATATCCTTCGATCCGCCACTCATCGAAACGGATAGTCAGCAACGCAGACAATAATCCGCGCGATTCAAGCAAGTCGCCGGGTCCATAGGCGAGGTAATTGAAGCGGCTGCCAAGATACCCGTAATTAAGGCGCGGCGTCACGGTAACCCGCGGCGTCACCTGAAAGTCATACTCTGCGCCAAAGTTGTAAGTCCACTCAGGCGAATAGAGATTGTCGCCGCCGGAGGTCGTTATTGTAAACGGATCATAATCGAAACAGACAGGCGGATTTGAAGCAACGCCCATCGGACATTGCGGCCCAAGCTGTCCCGGAGGCAACAGCCTTGCGTTGATAAACGTAAGACTTGAAAGCTCTGTATCGAGATAACTGAATCCCGCATCGAACCCGAGCCCGCCGAACTGACCCTGCACCTGGCCCTCAAAACCCTTGATGGTGGCAGCGCCGACATTTTCGACGCCGGCAGTGCCCGTGCTCGGTTCTATGACGTCAAACTGAAGACTGTTGAAGTCATTATAAAACGCCGCAAGCTGAAGATTGACCCGACCGTCCGCAAGAGAGCCCTTCCAGCCCACTTCATAGTTCCAGACAGTCTCCGGATCGAACTCCGACGTTGTCGTATTGAACCCGCCCGGCTTATAGCCTCTTGCGGCAAAGGCATAAAGCAAATGTCCCTCGGCGACGGTCCAGTTTAACGCCGCCTTGCCCGTGACGCGGGCGTCCTTGTGCGAGCCTGAAAGGTCGGCGAGCTGTAT
>PAIP01000046.1 GCA_002704915.1 Parvularcula sp. | reverse complement strand
CGCCGGATGCGATCAATTGGCGGCGCTGTAAAAACTGCGCGCGGGATGTGAAACATCCATGTGCTAAGACCAAGCGACGAGGATGTCTCACGTCCCGCGCACCTCTCATCCGATACGCTCGGGCCTTTCGCGGGCCGCGGCGATGGCGTTCTATTGCGCGCATGGCGGCGTGCGGCGCCGCCGCAACGTCAGCGAGGGGCAAGTGTTGGCGAACCGAAGCCGAAGCACGCCGAAAGGAGGCCCCTTATCAGCAATCTCGTCAAAACCATCGTTCAGGATTTCGGCTGGATACACCTGTCCCTTGGGCTGATGGGCAACACCGCCTTTTTCGTGGGCAGCATTTTCTTCCTGCCCGCCTTCGAACCGCTGAAAACCCTCGGCGTGTGGCTGTTCATCATCGGCTCCTTCGGCATGCTGGTGGGCGCCGTCGGCCGGCTGCTGGTCGATCTGTTCGAGCGGCAGGAGGAAAGCGATTGACAAAACAAGCGGCGGGACAGCGGCTATTGCGTCATCTCGCAGCAGCCTGTGCGCCCTTCCGGACCATAATCGACGGTGTAGGGATAGCTTTCCGGGCGCGGGCCCTGACAAGTCTCGCCGCGCACCGTCGCCTCGAAGGGAACGCCGGTTCCGCCGCCTTCATCGCCGCGCCCCTGACTGCGCCATTGAAATGTGCGCCCTTGCCAATCGAGGCTCGCCCATTCGCCGTCAAAGACGGTTTCCTGCGGCTCCGGCGCGGCGCCGACCTGGGTCAGCACCGCCTCCCGCGGCCCCAGCTCAAGGTTCCAGAAGGGTTCGGTTCCGCGGCACATAAAAACGGGCGATGTGGCTTCGCTGTCCGCGATGTCCTGCGCAGGATTTTCTTCGGGGATAGCGGTTTCCGGCGTGTCCTCGGCCTGGCCGCAGGCGGCGATGGCGAAAAAAGCGGCGGTCAGAAAACGGCGCATAAGGCGCCTCCTCAAGAATGGCTTGTCTTTGCAAATGCCGCGGGGAGCGCATTGGTTCCGCACGGGCCGGCAGACAGTTGAGGCAGATCAACTTTCCCTTGAAACGCGTCTGCTAAAAAGGTTAACACTCATAACGCGTCATTCACGCCCGGAGGTTTTCTCATGAGCAAAGCCGAACCAGCCGACCGCACCAAAGACGCCGACAAGCCAGACATCACGCCCTTCCCGCTGTTCGATCCCGGCGATGCCGCCTCGGCCAATGCGCGCAATCTCGATTTTGCGGCGCGCGCCGCGCGCGCCTCTTTCGGCGGCGCCGCGCAGCTCGGCTGGGAGATCGTCGGCTTCGTCAATATGCGCCTCGCCAAGGATATCGCCGGGGCGCAGAAAGTGATGACCGCGAAGACGAGCCACGAGGCCTTTCACGAACAGGCGTCCTTCATGGAACAGACGCTGCGCGATTACGCCGACGCCGCGTCGAAATGGTTTCACATCGCAGCCGATGTCGCCACTCACACGCTGACGCCGCTGGAGCAACGCACCGAGGAAGTGCTCGAAGAACTCGACGAGCGCGGCGCGCAAGCCGAAGCCGCGGCCTAGGGCGCGCCGGCGCGGGGGCGACCGTCATGGCCTATGTGAAAAAGACGCTCGCGCCCGATGAGGAGTATCTTTACCGCGCGCATTTCAACTGGACCTACGATGTCCAGAGCTGGTTCTGGCTCGCCTTTTCGGCGATCCCCGCCGGCATGTGGCTTGAGGCGTCGGCGCGCGCGGGGTTCGCCCATGATCCCATCGGACATGGCTTCCTGTTTTTCGCCGGGGCGGCGTTCATGTTGGGCGTCGTCATCTGCCTGCGCCGCTATGTGCATAAATGGACGACGGTGATCGCCGTCACTTCCGTACGGCTTATCCTGAAAACCGGCATGATCGCGCGTCAAAGTCACGAAGTGATGCTCGACGAAATCGAGGAAGTGCTGGTGACACAGACTTTTCTCGGCCGCATCCTCGGCTATGGCGTCTTAAGAGTCCGCGGCACCGGCGATGCGGTCGTCGAATTTCCGGTGATCGGCGCGCCCATGCGCGTGCGCCGGGAACTCGAAGCCGCAATTGTCGAGGCGCGGGGCATGGCGCGCAAGCGCCGCTGACCGGCTCTCCACAGCATTGATCGCAAGCCCGCCTCCTACTAGCGCATTTTGGCAGAAGTCCGCGCGGCGATGACAGCGCCGCAAGTCCCGTGTCTCCTATGCCGCTGGACGGCTCTATCCATCGTTGCTAGATTAAAAACGCACCAAACATGTGCGTGGGCGGGGGCCTCATGGAACTTGAAGACAATTGGCTTGGCGCGGTCCGGCAATGGATCGGCGCAAACCAGAACGAGTTTCTGGTAAATCTTTCCACGGAAGCGCTGAGCATCTTTGCTACGGTCGTTCTGATCGGAAGCGCGACCAACTGGCTGCTGAAGAGGCGCGCAAAACAAGATCAATCGCGGGAAGATTATGAAGTCGCCGCTGATTTCTTGACTGTTATCGGCTATTGGCTCAAGCGAGCCGGCGCGCGCCTTCCCGAAATTCAGGGGGTCTATCTCTATCAGTGGAATGAAACCTGGACTTTGTTTTCAGGGGCGCTTTACCTGGCGAATCTCAAGGATTTCGATGAAGGCGACAAGGGGCGGTACACGCTTGAGGAACTTGTTGCTTGGGAAGAAAAAACCCGTGAAGAGGAACGGCTGACGGACATCGCCGCCGCCTTTGAAGAGAGCGAGGCCGGCGCGGAATTCAGACGGCAGCTTGAACAATTCTCCGAGCATATGTCTTTTGTGCTCACATTCTCCCGCTCGCAACTGCTTATCGCCAGCAATATGGTCGACACCATCTCTTCAAAAATGCATTTCGTATCGTCAGGCGCCTCGGTATGGCTCAAGGAGATCATAGCCGAGTTTTTGCGGCCGTGGCAGGAAACGCTATCGGTATGGCGTCAAATTCAACTGATGCTCGAAGCACAACTCAGCGCCATTAACGCCAAGCGCCCGTTGCGCAGCATTTTGTTCGATCACAGACTTACAATCCCAGACCCGGACTTTCACATTGCCTGGATCATTCAATACGGCCTTGCCGCATCTGAAATTCTCGACTGCTACGAAAAACGCGCCAAATCCTTTGGCAAAGAGCTTTCCAAAGAAGACGAGGAATTCGTGAACGCTGCACGAGTTTTCATCTCCTCTCTTTCGGAAGCAAGCGCCGAAATACAAAAAATTCGAGCTGACAATGACCTGCCGCCGATCAGCGGGCCAGTCACGCGACGTACGAGAGAAGGCGCACAGCCAATAGGCGATAGCGAAGTCATCATCCAACAGCTAACGGCCCTTTTCGTCGACAATTCTTTCAGCAGCACGAAAGCCGAAAACTATACGAACGCCTCCATCGCAGGCGCAGTTCAAACGGCGCCGACAGTCAACGCCGACAATAAAATTCAGTTCAAGTCCCGTCCGATCACACAGAAAAAGGGCAAACGCAAACTCTTTTGACCAGGTCTGGCTCAAAAAGTCAGCACTCCACAACATTCACCGCGAGGCCGCCTTCCGAGGTCTCCTTGTATTTGCGCGACATGTCGATGCCGGTCTGGCGCATGGTCTCAATCACTTGATCGAGGGACACTTTGTGTTCGTCGGAGGCGCGCAGGGCAAGCCGCGCGGCATTGACGGCTTTCACCGCGCCAATGGCGTTTCGTTCGATGCAGGGAATCTGCACCAGCCCGCCCACGGGGTCGCAGGTGAGACCGAGATTGTGCTCCATCCCGATTTCCGCGGCGTGCTCCACCTGTTCCGGCCTTGCGCCCCAGACCGCGGCAAGCCCGCCGGCCGCCATGGAACAGGCGACGCCCACCTCCCCCTGACAGCCCATTTCCGCGCCGGAAATAGAGGCGCGCTGTTTATAGAGCATGCCGATCCCCGCAGCGGTGAGGAGAAACACCCTGATCTGCGCCAGGTTCTCGCCGTCCACGCAGCAATAATGTTTAAGCACGGACGGAATGATCCCCGCGGCGCCGTTGGTCGGCGCCGTGACGACGCGCCCGCCCGCCGCATTCTCCTCATTCACGGCCATGGCGTAGACATTGAGCCAGTCGAACAGTTGCTCGCGTTCATTGGCGAGCGGCGCTTCCTGTAATTTGGCATATAAAGACGGCGCGCGGCGTTTGACTTTCAGTCCGCCCGGCAACTCGCCGCGCGTCGCAAGGCCGCGCTCAATGCAATCGCGCATGGCGAACCAGACCCCGTCGAGCATGGCTTCGGTTTCGGCGCGCGGTCGATGGTCGTCTTCATTCTCGAGGATGATCTCATGGATCGACAGATTTTTCTCGCGCGCAATGGCGAGCAACTCCGTCGCACTGGCGAATTGATGACGGCCCTCGCGCGCAACGGCGATCAGATCGTCCTGGGCCGGCGCCGCGAGCTGTTTTTCGCTGGCGATAAAACCGCCGCCTACGGAGTAATAAACCTGCGAGAAGATGTCGGCGCCGTTCCCGGCGTAGAGCGTCAGCCGCATTTCATTGGGATGCACGGTCGGGACCACATTGCCAAGCAGTTCCATGTCCGCTTTCGGGTCGAAATCAATCTCCGGCCCGCCATGAAGCGCAAGGCGCTTCTGCGCCCGCGCCGTCTCAAACGCTTTTTCGGCTTTATCGGGATCAGTCCTGTCGGGTTCAAAACCGAGAAGCCCCAGGACCGAGGCCTTGTCCGTGCCGTGTCCGACGCCGGTCAGGGCCAGCGAGCCGTGAAGATCGACGCGCACCCGCGCCGCGCGATCGAGAACGCCGGCGGCCTTCGCTTCCTCAAGAAACCGGCGCGCGATGCGCATGGGCCCCACCGTGTGGGACGATGACGGTCCGATGCCGATTTTAAAAATGTCGAAGACGGAGAGCATTCATTTATCCGGTTAGCGCTGCCTTCAACCTCCCCCTTGAGGGGAGGTCGAAAACCCGCAGGGTTTTCGGGTGGGGGTTATTGCATTCCCTCAACTTTTCGATTGGCCTGTCACTTCATACCCCCTCCCGAAATCGAAGATTTCGGCCTCCCCTCAAGGGGGAGGCGGGGCGCAGCGCCTCTGCCAAACCATCGCTTCATTTCCGGTCTTCCATTTCCGGTTCGCTCCCGAGCGCGCGCATGGCCGCGGCGACGGCGCCGATGGCCTGTTCGGCTATGTTCGCATTGCGCGATCGCGCCACCACAGTAAGTCCCTTTTCATCCCCGTCGATGGGATAGCTGCCAAGCGACACATCCTTCAGCGCCGACTGGATCTCGCGAAGCTGATCGGCCATGGCCGACTCGGGCAAACCGCGCGCCGTCGCGGCGAAGGAATGAACCACCTCGCCATGTTCGATCGCGCCTTCGACAGCGGCCAGCATCGCCTGAAAAATCTTCGGCACGCCGGCCATGACAAAAATGTTCCCGATCCGCACGCCCGGGGCGCCGGAGACGGGATTGTTGATGAGCTCCGCCCCTTCGGGCGTTCTCGCCATGCGCATCCGGGCGGGCGTCGCTTCCTGTCCGCGCTCTTTATAATAGGCGCGCACCATGGCCGCGGCCTGCGGATGTTCGATCACTTTCACGCCCAACGCCGCCGCCACGGAGTCGACGGTTATATCGTCATGGGTCGGGCCGATGCCGCCCGACGTGAAGACATAGTCATAGCGCGCGCGCAGCGCATTCAACGCCTCTCCGATCATCCTCTCATCGTCGGGGACGACCCTCGCCTCGGTCAGCGCGACGCCGCGCTCCGTCAACCAGCCAGCGAGATAGTGCATATTGGCGTCGCGCGTGCGGCCCGACAAAAGTTCGTCTCCAATGGCGAGGATGGCGGCTGTTTTACTCATGATCTTATCCGGGCTTTCCGACGACCTTGTATGGCGCGCTGCGGCTTTCCGCAAGACGAATCGTTCCGGCCATAACCGCGCCGCCGGCTCCCCCCGAATATCCCCGCTCTTGAAATTGCTCTGTATACTTCCTTTATGCCTTGACATATCAAGGAGTACCGATCATGCACGAAGTCACCTCTCATGAAGCGTCCCGCAGTTTCGGCGATCTGATCGCGCGCGCAAAGGACGAGCCCGTCATTATCACGCGCTATGGCCGCACCGCGGCGGTGTTGTTGTCGGGCGCGCAATTCCGATTCTACAACGAACTTCTGAAAAGCGCATCGCGGCGCGAGATGTTCGACGCCGTGGTCAGCGCGGAAACCGCCTGCGCCGCCGATAAAGAAAAGGCCGTGCGCGCGCTTGGCAAACTGGCCCGTTCTTTCCGGCGGCGCTGATCCGCGGCGCCTGTTTTCGCCCCCGGATTCATTGGCCTGTGGACGAGTCTGGCGCCATTTGACATTTTCTGCCCGGCCATCCTGCATATTTTCTCCAATGTTCGGCTCCCCACGACTTGCCTGTCCCGGACATGATCCGGGAATCCGTGGGGAGGCGCTTGATGGAGAGATCATACGCCCGCGCAAAAACCCGGGGATAACTATTCACCAACACTGGGAAATATTGAAGAATTCAATAGAAGTGATGAATTTTTCAGGCCGCGACTCGCCTTATTGGGGTGTTGGTGAGTAGTGAGTAAGGCTGAGAGGATTTCCCCCTCGCTTCAACCCTATTCGCTATTCACTACTCCCTACTCCCTCAGAAACACCGTGCTGCCGACCGGACCCACGCCTTCGGGCACAGGGATATCCGTCGCCGCGTAGTCGGCATTGAGCACCAGGGTGGGGTTGCCCATCATCTGGAGCTTTTTCGCTACGATCGCCGTATAGGCGGACTGGTCCGCAACGGGCAGAAGACT
The DNA here is from genome assembly GCA_002704915.1 of Parvularcula sp. Lineage (GTDB taxonomy): Bacteria > Pseudomonadota > Alphaproteobacteria > Caulobacterales > Parvularculaceae > Hyphococcus. Next base: position 40,259 of record PAIP01000046.1, on the reverse strand, counting down.
CGCCACCGCCAGGACGCCGCGCGACAAATAAAACGTGCCGAGCAAAATGCGGGCGTCATCGGAAAGAATGTAGTGCTTGCGGTCGGCCGGCGCGTTGCGGTCCTCGAAAAACAAAATGCCGGCGAGCGGACCGGTATTCGGCGCCGTCAGGCTGATCGCCGCCTCAGGCCCGAAATAAAAAGTCGAGGCGTCGCCGACGAGGTAAAAGGAAACATTTTCGCCCGTCAGCTTGCCGCCGAGCCCCACATTCAACGGACCGTCCTTGATCACATAGAGACCGGGATTGAGCTTCACATCCGCGAGCGCGCCAATGGTCAGACCGCCGCAATAGACGCCGGGATCGAGCATGTATGTCTCGGCCCCCGCCTCCCCGATGTCAGACACGCCCTGAGTGAGCCCGTTCACACGGCCGCCACCAAGGCCTTCAGCGGCGCCTGCGATCAGGTTCGTAGAAACAGTCAAAGCGGAGGTGGTAACATCCTCGACACCCTCGCCATAAGCGGCGTCGATTTCGTCGCAAACGCCCACGGCTGGCGCCGTGCGCTCCGATAAGGGATCGTCGTAAACGGGGCAGTCCAGGGTCGGCGCCGGCGAGTAATTGTGCGCGTTTCCATAGGCGCCGCCGGACGAGCAGATCATGCCGGCCTCAATCTTGGAGAAGCCGCTCGACACGACGCCCTGGATCGAAGTGGAGTTCGACATGATCGAACAGTCTTCGGCGAGCAGCTTTGAATTTGTCGTGGCGGAAACGGCGCCTTGTGCATTGGCGTCGAGCGCCACGACGCAGACATTCATGCCGCCCATGGCGACGGCCGTCGACGTAATGTCATGATCCGCCATGAACGGCATGTAATTGGTGAGGATCAGCCCTTCTCCCGGCGGCGTCACCAGGCGCACCGTGACCGTGGATTCGGCCGGATCGACAGACACCGAACTTTGAACGGATTGAAAGCCGTAACTTTCCGCGAAACCGGACTCCAGTACGTTTTCGATAACCGCGTGGACCTGCTCCGCGCTGGCATTGGCGAGCAGAAACTCCCTGGCGCCGCGCGTCGCCAGCGTATCCGCGAGCTCTTTCAAATTCACCCGCTCGGTGTTCCAGCGGAAGAAATCGACGCCGCCGCCCACAAAGGCGAGCATCATCGGCAGCATCAGCGCGCTGACGATGGCTACGTTTCCACTCCGGTTTAAAACAAAAAAGCTCACATCTGACACTTCAACTCTTCCGGTCACAGGATAGGGCCGAGGAAGATAAAATTGTCTGAGAAAAGCTGGTTAAAATTGAAATCTGCTTAAAAACTCGGGGGCCTTTACTCAATCCCATTGAGCCCTGACAGACGGTTACTCCCTTAAGGAAATTGTGTTGCCGACCGGGCCCACGCCTTCGGGCACAGGAATTTCCGTGCCCGCGTAATCAGCGTTCAGCACCAGCGAGGGGCGCCCGATCAGGGACAGGCGCCGGGCGACAATGGCGGTATAGGCGGAATCGTCAGCCACCGGCTTTTGCGTGTTCACTTCCAGAACGCCGCGCGAGAGATAAAACGTGCCAAGAAATTTACGGGCGTCGTCGCTTTCGATCTTGTGAACGCGATCCAGCGGCGCATTGCGGTCTTCAAAGAACATAATGCCGGCGAGCGGTCCGTCCCTGGGCGCCGTCATGGTGATGGTCGCTTCTTTTTCAAAACGAAAGGTCGCGGCGTCGCCAAGGAGATAAAATCCCACATTTTCGCCATCGAGCGTCGAGAACTTGCCGACCTCCAGGGGACCGTCCTTGATCACATAGACGCCCGGATCGAAAAACACCCGCGCATGTTTGCGGATCATTAGGCCGCCGCAGTAAACGCCCGGCGAGAGATAATAGGTGATTTCTGTCGCATTATCGTCGGGCGAACCCACTTCGAAATCGATTTCGGTGCAGGCGCCAACGCTTGGCGGCTGGCGTTCGGCCAGCGGGTCCGGATAAGCGGGACAGTCCATGGTGGGAAACGGCGCGAAGTTTGACACAGAGCCTTCAACGCCGCCGCCGCTGCAGGTGAGGCCTGCATTGATCTGCGACTGCATTTTCGCCGAAACGCCTTTGGTGCTGACCGAATTGGAAAAAATCGAACAGGGAGACGCGTCGAGCACAGCGAAATGATCGGTGGAGACAGCGCCGTCCGCGTCCGGATGGAGCGCGACAACGCAGACATTCATGCCGCCATGGGCGATCGCCGTGGAGGTGATTTTAAGCGGCTTCTTGAACGGGTCGAACTTGTTGAGAAACAGCGCGTCCGTCGGCGGCGTCGTCAGATGAACCGAGACCTCGCCTTCGATGGAGTCTACGGAGATCGCAGTGGAAAGATCGGCGAATCCGTAAGCCGCGGCATAGCCGCTATCGATGACATTGTTGATGACCGCTTTGATCTGGAATTCCGTGGCGTTGGCCAGCAGGAACTCCCGCGCGCCGCGCGTCGCCAGCGTGTCGGCCAGCTCTTTCAGCTTCACGCGCTGGTTGTTCCAGCTAAAAAAATCAACAGCGCCGCCCGAAAACATCAGGACGACAGGCATCAGCATCGCGGTTAAAATCGCGACATTGCCATTGCTGTTTTTGCCAAATCCAAACATTGCGGCCTCCAAGGCCTCGGCGATTTCTCCCCCGCCGTGACATTGAATATCCGCTCTAGAAGATAAAAATGTATTATTTAACTTGCTTAACAAAGAGTTTGTTCCAGCATTTGCAATTTTACGAAAAACCGGTCAATTCACCAACCAACACAAAGATCCAATTGAGTTTTCGACATGCGCTTGCCGGCGCCGCTGGTTAAGGGGCGGCTAAAAAAAAGATACAAACGTTTCTTAGCTGACGTCATCCTGGAGGATGGACGCGAGGGCACAGCCCATTGCGCCAATCCCGGCTCCATGCTGGGCGTCGCTGTGGAGGGCGCGCCGGTCTGGGTGCATGAGCATGGCGATCCAAAACGCAAACTCGCCTTTTCCTGGGAGCTCGTGGAAGTGGACAGGACGCTGATCCCGGTGAACACGACCAATCCCAACAAGATCGTTCCTGAAGCCGTCGAGCGCGGCGTCATCCCTGAGCTTTCCGGCTATGGCGACATCGCCCGCGAGGTGAAATACGGACAATCGAGCCGCATCGATCTGTTGCTGACCGGCGGGCGGCGGAAAAAGCCCTGTTATGTGGAAATCAAGAATGTCCATCTGCGCCGCAGGCCGGGCCTCGCAGAATTCCCCGACAGCGTCACAAAACGGGGGGCCAAGCACCTTGAAGAGCTGTCCGGCGTCGCCGCGCAGGGGGACCGGGCGGTGATGCTCTTTGTGGTTCAACGCGGCGACTGCGCCCGCTTCGCCCCGGCCGCCGATCTCGACCCGGCCTATGCCGAGGCACTCAAGCGGGCGGCCTCGGCGGGGGTTGAACTCCTGTGCTATGATTGCGAAATCACCACATCTGAGATTGTCCTGCGCAAGGCGCTGGAGATCGAATTGGAGCCCCGATGACCGAAGCCATGCTCGATGAAGACGATATCGCCCGCCCCGGGGCCATCAAGCTGCACCCGCCTGAAGACTATGAGGGCATGCGCAAGGCCGGCCGCCTGGCCGCCTCCTGTCTCGACATGATCACCGAGCATGTGAAGCCGGGCGTCACCACCGGCGCCCTTGACGATCTGATCCGCGATTTCGTGCTTGACCATGGCGCCCTCTCCGCCACTATTGGCTATAAGGGCTATCGCCATGCAAGCTGCATTTCGCTGAACCATGTCATCTGTCACGGCATCCCCGGCGACAAGCTGCTGAAGAACGGCGACATCATGAATATCGACGTCACGGTCATCATCGACGGCTGGCACGGCGATACGAGCCGCATGTTCTATGCTGGCGAACCGAAGGTGAAGGCGCGCCGCCTGGTGGATGCGACTTATGACGCCATGATGGCCGGCATCAACGCCGTAAAGCCCGGCGCGACCCTGCGCGATATCGGCCGCGCCATTCAGACCCTCGCCGAAGGCCAGGGCTTTTCCGTGGTGCGCGATTTTTGCGGTCACGGGCTCGGCCAGGTTTTTCATGACGCGCCTAATGTCGTTCATTATGCGGAATATCGCGACCGCTGGGGCGGTGTCCATGAAGCGCCGGATACGGAGCTGAGGCCGGGCATGTTCTTCACGATCGAACCCATGATCAATGAGGGCAAGCCGGATGTGAAGCTCTTGAAAGACAACTGGACCGCCGTGTCGCGGGACAAGTCCCTCTCCGCCCAGTTCGAGCATTCGATAGGCGTTACTGAAGACGGCTTCGAAATCTTTACGAAATCCCCCAAGGGCCTCGACAAGCCGCCTTACTGACCGATCTGTCGCCGCAGCCGGGGCGCCGTTTTACCGTCTGCGCGGCCGTTGACTGTTTATTAACAGGACCGGCGCATTGATCGTCACACAGATTCCGCAAAATAAGGTCCGGGCCCCAAAGAGATGGCGCGCGCAACACCATTTGTCGGCCATGGGGACGACGCGCCTGTGTCAGGCGAAAATACGGTCTCAGGCGAGAGCACGTTCGGCTTTGAAGAGCTTTTCTTTTCCCGCACCGACCCCGCCGGCGTCATCAAATACGGCAACAGCGTTTTCAGGCGCGTAAGCGCCTATGACTGGGAAGACCTGCTGAACAAACCGCACAAGATTGTCCGCCATCCCGAGATGCCACGGGCTGTCTTCTGGTTGCTTTGGAAAACACTCAAGGACGGCGAACCCATCGGCGCCTATCTCAAAAACCAGACGAAGGATGGGCGTTCATACTGGGTGTTCGCCTTGGTGACGCCTGTGAAGGATGGCTATCTCTCCGTCCAGATGCGCCCGAGAAGCGAATATTTCGACATCGTTCAGAGCATCTATGAAGACCTCGCCGGACGGGAGCGCCGCGAAGAGATGACGCCCGCCGACAGCGCCGCATTGTTTCTGGAGAAGCTTCATGAGTTCGGATTTGAAGACTATCCTTCCTTTATGGCGGCGGCGCTCGGCAAAGAGCTGATGTCCCGCGACCGGCATCTTGGCAATACTGCGGACAGTGTCGTCTACAAATTCGATGAATTGTTGAAAGTCACGAGATCATTTCTGAATGAGGCGCAGGCCATCACCGTCGCCTATAAAGAGAATGAAATCGTCCCCACAAATTTCCGTATTCTCGCCTCTCAACTTGGACAGGCCGGGGCCGCCATCGCGGTGATTTCAGACAATTACAGCATTCTTTCAAAAGATATGCACAAGCTTGTCGAAGGTTTCATCGCATCGGCGCAGAGCGTCGTCGATACTATCAACACCAGCTATTTCCTGACAGGTGCGGCGCGCATGCAGCGCGAGGTGATGGATATTTTCAAAAATGAAGAAATGGGCGCGAATGAAACCGGACGCGAGCGGGAAATGGATCTTCTCCGGCGCCAGCAGGCTGACTATATCGACAAAACAAGGAGAAGTCTTGGCGATATCTCCGCCCAATGCACAGGTTTTTGCCGAACCTGCGTCGAACTCGAACGCCTCGCCACCGGTCTTGAAGTCATGCGCGTGGTGGGCAAGGTCGAATGCTCCAACTATCTCGATGTGAAAGATCGTGTCGATAATCTTCTCCAGGAGCTCGAGACTTTCCAGAAGACGGTGACCGGGGCGTTGAAAGCTCTGACACGGATGAATGTGTTGATCCAGCAGGAAGCCGATCATCTGCGCCTGCAGTCCGAAAAAGCCGCCTGAACCGTTTTATTGAACCGCCCTGATCACGGTCGGGCCCAGCCCTGGCGATTCCCTCGGTTGCGCCAGGGCGGAAACTGTTGAATTCTTGCCGTCTCACCAGCGCAGCGCGCCGAAAGACGGACATACGCTTGAAGACCGAAGCCAAAGCCCGAGAAACCAAGCACCACGCGGCCGGCCATCGCGAGCGCCTTCGCGCCCGCTTCAAAAAGGCGGGCGTGGACGGCGTTCAGGATTACGAACTGCTGGAACTCATTCTCTTCCGCGCCATTCCTCGCAGGGACGTCAAGCCGCTGGCCAAGGAACTCATCGCTCTATTCGGCGGGTTTCCCCAGGTCATTGCCGCGCCGACGGAACGGTTGATGGAGGTGAAGGGCGTCTCGGAGAATGTGGCGCAGGAGCTCAAAATCGTTCAGGCGGCGGCGCTGAAACTGTCTCAGGCGCGGGTTTTGAAACGCCCCGTTATCTCGTCCTGGGATGCGCTCCTGTCCTATTGCCGCGCCGCCATGGCGGATGAAAAAACGGAGCTTTTCCGCATTCTCTTTCTCGACAAGAAAAACATCCTCATCGCCGACGAGGTGCAGCAGCGCGGCACGGTGGACCATACCCCGGTTTATCCACGCGAAGTCGTCAAGCGCGCGCTGGAACTCGGCGCATCGGCGATCATTCTTGTGCATAATCACCCGTCCGGCGACCCGACCCCTTCCCGCGCCGATGTGGACATGACCAACCAGATCGTAAAAGCCGCCGCGGCGCTCAACATTCGCGTGCATGACCATCTCGTGATCGGTCACGACAAACATGCGAGTTTTAAATCTCTCGGTCTCTTATGAGAGGAGCCAATTCATGACCCGCATCATCACCCTGACGCCGAATCCCGCGCTCGACTACGCCGTAACGGCGGACTTTGTGGAGCCCAACCGCAAGCTGCGCTGCCATCATCCGCAAATGCACCCCGGCGGCGGGGGCATCAATGTCGCCCGCTCCTGCTCACGCTTTCATGCGCATACGCTCGCCATCTTCACCGCCGGCGGCGTTTACGGCGACGCCCTGGTGAAGTCCCTCGCCATAGAAAACGTCCCCATGCGGATGATTCCCATCAGCGGCGAAACCCGCCTCGCCTTTCACGTCAAAAACGCGAAGGAAGAAAATGAATACCGGTTCAATCTTCCCGGCGCCGAAATGAGTGAAAATGAAATCGATCATTTCCTGACTGCGATCCGCGAAGAGGCCGATCCAGGCGATTTCGTGGTGGCCAGCGGCAGCCTGCCGCCAGGCGCGCCAGGCGACTTCTGGGCGCAGGCGGCCCGTGTCGCCAAGGACCGGGGCGCGCGATTTGTGCTCGATTCTATCAGCGGGCTCGATGCAGCGCTGGAGGAAGGCGTCTACATGCTGCGCCAGAATGAACATGAGTATGAGGCGCTTTCCGGCAAGAAGCTGACCTGGCCGGATGAGATTGAAAGCTACGCCAAAGGTCTCGTTGAAAAGGGGCAAGTTCAGGCCATGGTGGTCAGCCATGGGGGCGACGGCTCCCTGATGGCGACCAAAGACGGTGTGTTCTCGGCGCCCTCCTTCAAGGTAAAAGCCTCAAGCGCGGTCGGCGCCGGCGACAGCTTTGTTGGCGGGCTTTTGACCGCGCTGGCGCGCGGCGACGATCCGACCACGGCGCTGCGCTTTGGTATGGCGGCGGCGGGCGCGACACGTATGAGCGAAGGCACGGCGCTTTTCGACCCCGCCGATGTGCAGAAACTGATGTCGTCGAAATAACGCTGACGCCCCAAAACCGTCATAGAATCATGACTAGCTTTTCTCCTCAACTGGGGAGAACACGATGCCATATTACAATGACCTGAGACCCGATACGGATTTGAAAAAGAAAGGCTATGCGCTTGTCTTTCCGGAGATGCGCGACGCCGAAAAGATCCGCGCCATTGACGGCGTTCTCGAGCTTAAAAACGGTCTCGACAATCTCATTCCGCCGCGGCGCACGGACAAGACCATCCTGATTGCGAGCTGGAACATCAAGGAATTCGGTCACACGACGCAAAGACTGCCGGAAGCCTATTTCTACATTGCAGAAATCATTGCGCGCTTCGACCTGGTGGTGATCCAGGAGGTGAAATCCACTTTGCGTGATTTGCAGATTGTCATGCGCCTTCTCGGCAGCGAATGGGAATATGTGGTCAATGACATTACAAGCGGCGTAGATGGTAATTCAGAACGCAGCGCTTATCTTTTTAACTCATCGCGGATCAAACTTTCCGGCGTTGTGGGCGAGCTTGTTCTTTGGCCCGCCATCACCGATGGCGCAGCAATCAAACAATTGAAACGCACGCCCTATCTCACCGGCTTCAAGGCCGGCTGGAAAGAATTCGGCATGCTGTGTCTTCACCTTCAGCCCGGTAAACACCAGGACGATGTGCAGTATCGCCGGGAAGAAGTGTCGCTGCTGCTCACCGCGCTGAAAGAAAAGATCAAGGAGCACTGGACATCGAGCCTTGTCATCGCCGGCGATTTCAATTTCTACAAAGGCGACGACAAGGATGACGGCGCGGTCGCGCTGTTCACAGACGCCGGCTATTACGAAGTCGACAGCCTGATCGGGCTCGACACCAACGCCTCGAAAACCGAAGCCTATGACCGCATGTTCATCCGCGAAAACGAATATTTCTGCGTCGTAAAGCGGCCCGACGGAAGGATGAATGGCGGCGTCTTCGATCCGTTCCAGTTCGTCTACAAGGACGATCAGACAGCGAATTACACGCAGGAAATGATCGAGGACTATACGGGCGAGAAGGACATGCGCGATCCGGCGAACCAGGCTTCCTATTACAAGCATCCGTGGCGCAAGAACCAGTTGTCCGATCACTTCCCAATCTGGTTCGAACTTGAAATCGACAGCTCCGTGGACTTTCTCGAAAACAAGCGCGAGGCGTTTGAGGCGTAAGCGCAAGCGCCAGGCACCCTTGCGATCGACCACGCCTTCGATCCTTCGAGACGCACAAATTTCTTCATCCTCAGGAGGCCGATAGGCCGTCTCGAAGGACGAAGAAGTTTGTGCTCCTCAGGATGAAGGCTAAGACGAACTTTCCAATAGCTCATTGCGCCTACTCTGTGATGAAGACAGGCGGCGCAATGCCGATTTCCGTCTTCGTCACTTTCTCGCCGCGCATGAAGGTTTTGATGGTTTCGCTCACCTCCGGCGATACCATGAAGAGGTTATGGCCGGCGTTCACCACTGTCACGACGGTCAGGTCCGACATGCCGGACAGCGCCTCGCGCTGGCTTTCCGGGTAGGTTCGCCCGTCCAGCGTGCCGCTGAGGAGCAGCGTCGGGATATCGCTTGCCGGGTTTTCACGGAACGCATCACCGAGATCGAGCCCCTCCGGCACGCCGCGCAAATGCGGCATCGGAAAGTTCAGATAATCGCCGATGAGCGCTGTTTTCGCCTGGGCCTCGACGAGGGCGAGACGATCGTCGCTGATGCCCGACGCCACATCCATGGCGAGCGGCATGGCGCGCCAGCTTTCCGCTTCTCCGGGTGTGATGAAACGGGCGAGCAATCCTGCGACCGGCTCATAGACGCCGTGATCGGCGGCGCTGTAGAGCTCAAGCAACATCGCTGCGCGCTCCGGATCTGAGATCATCGCCGACGCCGCAATACGCATGATGTCGCCGTGAAGCAGAAAATCCGCCTCGCCGCCATCCTGTGTCTGCAATTTCAGCATCACCGGCTCAGAATCGAGCTGAGCATGAACGCGCCGCATGAGCGCCTTAATATCGGGATAGATCGCCTTCGCTTTCGGATCTGCGTCTATCGCCGCCTGAACGCGGTCGAAATAGGCGTCAGTCCGCGCAGGCAACTTCACCGTTTGCGACAGGCCTTCAGCGCTCGCCAGCACCATCTTGTCGATATGCGGCGCCATTTCCTTGACGGCGGCGAGCGCGAGATGGGTTCCATAGGAAATGCCCCACAGCGTCAGCTTCTCCGCGCCCAGATGCCGGCGCAGGGCATCGAGATCGCGGGCGCTCTCAACAGTCGTATAGCCCCGCAGGTCGACCCCCTGATCTCTCCAGAAAGTGTCGCACTCGCGAACCGACTGTTTCAAGAGCGCGATGGACTCGTCTTTCGACAGGCGCCGATCGTCGGGGATAACAACGGAGGAAAGGCAAGGCGGCGTATCGTCCGAAAGGCCCGTGCCGCGCTGATCGAAGGCGATGACATCGCCGAATATGCGCATGGCCATGAAGAGCGGAAAGCGAGGCCCTCTCGCTGTGCCGGTTCCGGTTCCGCCCGGCCCGCCGGCGAGATACACGATGGGCGAACCCGGCTTCTCACCCGTCGCCGGGAAACGCACATAGCCAATTTTGATCTTCCGGCTCGACGGGTCGCTCCGATTTTCTGGAACCTCGAAAAATCCGCGATACGCGTCGACCGTCTCCCCTGAACCGGCCTCGAATACGATAGGCTCCTCAGGGATCGGCGCTGCAAAGGCCAGGCCCCCGGCGCCGCCAAGAAAGAGAATCGACAGCGCCCCCGCAAGGACTGATAGTTTGTGCGAACAGATCATAATGGGGCTCCCAAAATCGGAATTGGCTGAGGATTTCGCAGCACCATGGCCCGCGCCTGATGCTGAAACACCGACTGATCGTCGAGCGGGGCCGGAGAATCCTTGAACGGCGCTGAACGGCGGCCTGAAATCGGTGTACGGTCGCCTCATGAAATCAATGCCTTGGCTGCTTTGCGCGCTTTTCAGTCTCATCATGCCGGCATCGGCGCTCGCCCAAACCGGGAGCGCCTATGCGGAGACGGTCACTGTGTGCCACGCCGCCGGATCGGAGATCCCGGATTTCAGCTCGCCCGGCTGCACCACAAAGCCCTATTGGCGGGTCGATCCGCAGGGACGCGAGATCTGGGTGAAGGCGAGCGTGAAAACGCCCCCGGCGCTCATGGAGTCGGGCCAACCGGCCGGCCTCTTCGTTTCCGCCAAAGCCGCCAGCGAAGTCTATCTGAACGGCCGCTATCTCGGCGCTAACGGGCGTCCGGCCGCATCCCGCGCGGCGGAAACCCCCGGTCGCATGGACGCCGTCTTTTATGCGCCGCCAGAAACTTTGGGCGAAGAAGAGAACGAAATTCTCATCAGGATGTCGTCGCATCACGGGTTTATGAAATTCCGCTATCCCGTTCACTGGATTGCGCTGGGCGCGTATCACGATCCGACCACGCGGATATTGCAAGGCTACTGGCCGTCGCTCGTTCCATTCGGCGTGCTCATCGCCGGCGCGCTCTATTTTGCGGCGTCAAGCCTCGGCGCCGGCCGCAAGATCAACCTCATTCTGCTGTCGCTGGTCTCTCTCGCCGCAGCGGCGCAATTGGTGACGGAAGTCTATCGCGGCCTGACGCCCTATCTCTATCCGGCCCATGAATGGCGCATGTTGCTGATTGTTTTCTTCTCGCTGATCTTCGGCCTTTCCCTCGCCGCCCATGTGATGGCGAAGTTTCTGAGCCGTCGCCTCCTCTGGTTCGTTGCGGCGGCCGCGGCGACCGTGACGTCGACTTTCTTCGCCAGCGGCTATGACGGCAAGGCGGCGCTTGCGGTGCTGACGCCCACCGGATTGAGCGCCCTTGTCGCCTTCGTTGCGGCCCGGCGACGCGAACCGCAGGCCCTTGTCTACGGCGCCGCGCTACTGTTGTTCGGCGGCGGCATTGTCGCCTTTCCGACCCGCTTTCTCGATGTAATTTTCTTTTACGAAACCGCGGCCCTCGTCCTTTTTCTGTTTGTGACGCAAGCTATCGCCTTCCAGAAGGAACGGGAATTGCGGGCAACTGAGACATCGCGGGCGCGTCAGCTCCAGACGGCGCTCGACCAGGCGCGACAGGCGGAAACGCCGACGCAAATCAAAATATCCAGCGCCGGCAAGATCGATCTCGTCCCGGCCGATGACATCGCTCATTGTAAGGGCGCCGGCGATTATGTGGAGATCACCCTGAAGGACGGCCGCGAATTCCTGCATAACGGCAGTCTGGCCGAGCTGGAGACCGAACTGCCAGCGGCGTTCTTGCGCGTTCACCGCTCATATCTCGTGAATACGAACCTTGTTCAGTCGCTAAAACGCGAGAGTTCCGGCGTGGGCGCGCTGAAACTGTCCAGCGGCGCCGTTATTCCCGTGAGCCGCCGCATCCTGCCGAAAGTGCGCAGCGCCTTGCAGTAGCGCTACTCCTCCTCGCCCTCGCCATAGATCGCGACCTGTTCGGTATCGGCGTTTTTAACGCCGCGGAACATGCCCTTTGAATTGAACGTCATGGCGTAGGACCCGTCGGGCCCGAGCACAATGACGCCGCCATCGGCGCCCATATCCTGCAGCCGGTGATGGATGACATCATTCGCCGCTTCCTCGACGCTCTTGCCCTGATATTCCACCTGCGCGCAGATATCCCGGGCGATGGTGAGACGAATGAAATATTCGCCCCAGCCCGTGGAAGAGACCGCGCACGACTTGTTGTCGGCGAAAGTGCCGGCGCCGATTATCGGGGTGTCGCCGACCCGGCCGTATTTTTTCATCATCATGCCGCCGGTGGAGGTGCCCGCCGCCAGATTGCCGTTCGCATCGAGGGCGACGGCGCCCACAGTTCCATATTTGAAATCATGCGATAGCGACGCGTCTTTTTCTTTCTCCTTTTCCGCTTTCAGCGCTTTCTTGTAGCGCGCCCAGCGCTCCGGCGTTTTGAAATAGCCGGGCTTCACCATTTCAAGGCCGTTCTCCTTCGCGAATTTTTCCGCGCCGTCGCGGGCAAACATCACATGTTCGGATTTTTCCATGACCGCGCGCGCCAACTTGATCGGGTTTTTCACGCGGGTGACGCCAGCGACGGCGCCCGCATTCAACGTCGCGCCGTCCATGATGGATGAATCGAGTTCGTTCTTGCCCTCGCGGGTGAAGACCGCGCCCTTGCCTGCGTTGAACATGGGCGCGTCTTCCATGAGGACGATGGCGGCCTCGACGGCGTCAAGCGCGGCGCCGCCATTGTCGAGGATCTCATAGCCCGCATTCAGCGCTTCGGAGAGCTTGTCGCGGAACACCGCCTCCTGCTCGGGGCTATAGCGCCCGGGCGCCAGCGCGCCGGCGCCGCCATGGATGACAATGGTCACCGGCGCGGCCTCATGATGCTCCGCCATTACAGGCGTAGTGAAGAAAAGAGCTATAAACGTCAGAAAAACCCGCATGAATCGCCTCCCGTTTGCGCCATTGTGTAAGGGCGAGGCCGTGCGATCAAGGGCAGTCAGGGACGATCCCCTGGGCGATCAGTCTATATCCGGGGTCAGCATGCGCTGGGCGCGCCATTGTTCGACGATGCGGTCGATGAAGCTGTTGTCTTCGATCTCCACAGACCAGCCATCGGTGAAGCTCGCCGTAAAGCTGCGGGGCACCGCCTCGGGAGGCAGCGCGTCGAAACGAATGCGCGTCGGCATGGGGACGCCTTCACCCACAGCGATCGCCTCGCCTAACCCAAGCGACGGCAGACAACTGAGGAGGCTCGTCGATGCGTCCGGCACGGCGGCGCGCAGGGCGTCCTGGTCCGCCTGGTTGGCGAGCCGCATGGCGAAGATCGTGTTGCACTGGGAAAGGATGGTCGGATCGAGTTCCGTCGGCCGCTGCGAGGCGATCCAGAGAGCGACGCCGGTCTTGCGCCCTTCCTTGGCGATGCGCGTCAGGGATTTGCGCGTCGGCCCGAAACCCTCATCCGGGTTGGCGGGCGCATAGCGATGCGCATCCTCGACGACGAGCGCTATTGGCGCCGCGCCGTTGCTCCATAATCCAAATTCAAAAGCGAGGCGCGAAACAACCGACACCACGACCTGCACCACTTCCGCCGGCAGGCCGCCAAGTTCGATCACGCTGACGGGCTGGCCGTCCACCGGAATGCGGAAGAGCTCGCTCAGCATGTCTTTCAGCGTATCCTGAACGGTCAGCCCGCCGAACATGAAGGAGTAGCGCGCATCCTGACTGACCGCATAGATGCGGGCGCGAAGTCGTTTGTAAGGCGCGCTGGTGCGCCCGCCATCGAGACCGCCGACCGCCTTGTCGATAAGGCCCAACAGTTCCGAAATGCGATAAGGCGTCGGCGTGTCCACGGTGACGGAGTTTCCATCGGGGCGCAGCCGGCTTGCGCGGCCCGAACCGCCCATTTGCATGCGCTTCGCCGCCGGCAGGAGATCGGCCAGAATTTCGATTTCATCTGAGTCCCGCGAACGGCCTGGATAGAGCACCTCGACAAGCTCGTCGAAAGTCAGCATCCAGTAAGGCAGACTAAAGTTCGTCGGATCGAACACCACGGCGCCATCGCCGAAGCTTTTCGAATATTCATTGTGAGGATCGAGGATCACGATATGCGCATGGGGAAAGCGCTGTAGAACCGCGCGCAGCAAGAGCGCCATGGCGCAGGACTTACCCGCGCCCGTGGTGCCCAGCACCGCGCAATGGCGCGAGAAGATCTCGTCAACATTGACCGTCGCCGGGATGGAAGCGTCCTGCTTGACGACGCCCACGCGAACGCTCGCCGCGCCATTCACCGCGAAAAGCGCCGTCAATTCATCGCGCGTCGCCACATGCACATTGTCGCCAAGCGTCGGATAGGCTGAGACGCCCCGGCGGAACCGCGCCGGCGCATTGATCGTCGGCTTTGTAAATTCGCCGATGAGCTCAATTTCGATGATGCGCATGTCCGGCAGGGAATGATCGAGGCTCGGCGCCGGATTGGTCATCGCCGACACAAGACCGAGAACGATTGACGAGCCGGCGTCGACGCTCATGATCGCGCCGAGCTGCGGTCTCGTGGAACGGTCGGATTCCGGCGTGTCTTCATCGAGCATGACAAGCGCGTGCGAGCCCGTCACCGACACCACGGTGCCGACGCGCGGCTTGTCCTGAAACGCCATGTCGAAGGCTTCGGCCGTCGGCGCCGCGGCGCCCTTGCGGCTGAAGGGCGATTTTTTTCCGGACTTATGCGGCGTCATGATCCCGCTCCGCCACAGCCTCCGCGCCGTCTTCATCCTCTTGCGGATCGCCGTAAACCGCTTCCGCCGGCGGCAGGGAAATCCGCGCCAGCGTGCCCTGGCCTTCACGGCTTTCGATGGAGAAACGCCCGCCCTGCATCTCTACAAAGGTCTTCGCGACCGCATAACCGACGCCGGGTCCGGAGAAGGACCGGTCGAGCCCGCGATGAAGCTCCTTGAAGGCTTCGAGGGCTTCCACGAGGCCATCATTGGTAAAGCCGTCGCCCTCGTCGCGCACGGCGATTTCCGCCCAGCCTTGCGCCGTTTGAGACGCGCGAACATGAATGCGCCCGCCCTCATGACTGAGTTTGACGGCGGTCTGGATCAGATGATCGAGCGCCTGGGAAAAGCGTTCCGGATCGCCCCAGCCGAACACCTCAACCGCATCTTCCTGAGGCGTAATTTCAACGCCGGCGGCTTCCGCGCGCACCTCAGCACGCTCAACCGCTTCATTGAGCAAAGCGGTGAAATCGATGGCGGCCTCATTGATTTCCACCCGTCCGCTCTCAAGCGCCGCAACTTCCAAAAGCGTATTGATATGCCCGAGCAGAAGGTCCGCAGACTGAAGGATATATTCCGCATAGGTGCGCTGCTGCTCCGGGTTGAGGCCGTAATCCTCCCCGTCGCGCAACATGGAGGCGAAACCGATGATTGCGTTCAGCGGGGTGCGCAATTCATGGTTCATATTGGCGAGAAATTCCGAACGCGCCTTGATGGCGAGTTCGGCCTCAATACGCGCCGCGCGCGCTTCAAGCTCCGCGCGGCGGCGGATCAGAAGTTCGCTCATGCGCTCGCCATATTCAGCGAGGCGCGAACCCGATGTGTGGGTCTTGTTGGTCAGCGCGGGCATTTCCCAGGTCCTCGCGCAGAACCTAGCGGGCAAGCGCTAATGCTGTGTTAAGCATTCGCCCGGCAAACATGGTTAACAGGCTGTAAAGAGAGGTTTTAAGCGTCCGCGGCCGGTTTTTCGCCCTTCGCCGCCGTCTCGGGCTTCGCTTTATCCTTCCCGCCTTTATCCTTCGCCTTTTCGCCCTTCTGCTCAGGCGGCTTCGGGATATAGGCGAGCACGACATCGCCGGTCTCCGGCTTCACGGGCACCTCACGGGAGGCGAACATGATCTCGCCCTTGCGCATGATGAGAATGATTTCCCCCTCTTGGCCCAGATCCTTTTTATATTGCTCGGGCGGATATTCTTCCGAGATCTTCGTGCGCTGGAATATCCAGCCGGAATAATGGCGGCGCACAAGCTCGTCGAGCGGCGCGCCGTTATGCAGGAAAGTGCGACCCTGCAGCGTATAAGAAAGCGCCTTGCGGTCTTCTTCATCCTTGCCGCGCGCATTCACCTGATAGATCGACGCGCGCCCGAGCTCCGGCGCAAGGTCCGTCGCCACAAGGGCGTTGTGCGCTTCATTCCCGCCAAGCGCCAGGAGATAGCCGAACCGGTTCAGATCCACGTGATGTTCAGTCACTTCGGAGAGGATCTCGCCGTAATAGGTGGGGACATTGGCGAGCCGCACGGGCCGGAGGCGTCGCCAGCTTGCATCCGCCACCGTGACCGGCACTTCCATTTCTTTCAGCTTCGCCGCAAGCGCCGCCGAAAACGGCGAAGCCCCGACAATAAGAACGCCCGGCCGCTCGCGCGAGGCGAGGTCCAGCGCTTTCGCCAGCGGAGAAATCGAAAAGCCATGCAGAACAACAGTCGCAAACACCATGGCGAAAGCGAGCGCGATGAGCTTGTCGCCGTCGAGATAGCCGGCGGCTGTCAGCGAGGCGCCGAAGAAGCTCGACACGGCGACGGCGACGATGCCGCGCGGCGCGATCCAGCCGACGAGAAGTCTCTCCTTCCACGGCAATCCCGATCCCATGGTCGATATGAACACGGTCAGCGGGCGCACCACGAACAACATGACGATGAGGAACCAGAAGGCCGACCAGTCGAGCACGCGCAAGGTTTCGACGGTGAGATTCGCCGTCAGAATAATGAACACGCCGGAAACGAGAAGAACGGCGATGTTTTCCTTGAAGAGGCGCAGATCGTTGATGCTGGCGATGCGTGAATTGGCGAGCGTCACGCCCATGGCGGTCACAGACAAAAGCCCGCCCTCTTCCTGCATGAGGTTGGCGATTTCGAAACAGACGAGCACAAGCGCCAGAAGAACCGGCGGCTTCAGATATTCCGGAACCCAGCCCCGCCTGAACGCAGCCGCCGTGAACCTGCCAAAGGCGTAGCCGAAACCAAGCGCCAGCGTCGACGCCAGTATGAGCGAGCTGATGATCTCTACAGAGGTGCCGCCGTGATCGCCGATAACGAGGAACTCGTAAACCAGCACCGCAAGCAGCGCGCCGATGGGATCGTTGATGATGCCTTCCCATTTGAGCAGCGTCGCGGGCCGCGGATTGAGCTTGGACTGGCGCAAGAGCGGAATGATCACCGTGGGGCCAGTGACGACCATGACGCCGCCGAACAACAGCGCCGCCTGCCAGGTCAGGCCGGCGATGAGATAGCTCGCCATGGCGCCCAGAAACCATGCGATCAGCACGCCGGGAAACACCAGCCGGCGGACGCCGCGGGTCAGGCCGCGCAAATCGGAGAAATTGAGCTGAAGCCCGCCCTCGAACAGGATGACAGCGACCGCAACCGCGATGATGGGCCGGTAAAAATCGCCGAATAACGCCTCCATAGGCGGCGTTCCCGGCGGCGCGTCCGGAGAAGAAAAAATGCCGAGCACCGGCCCCGCGATGATCCCCGCGACGGCCATGAGCACAATCGCCGGCAGATTCAGCCGCCATGCGAGCCATTGGGCCCCGATGCCGAGCACGCCAATGATCGTAAAGGCGAGGATTAAATTGTCCAATATTTACTCCCCTCATCCTGAGGAGCCCGGTTTCGCCTCCTGAAGACGAAACCGGGCGTCACGAAGGATCGGCCTCAAGCGAAGGCTTCGTTTTATCAACGGTTCTTGAACACCGGTTTGCGCTTTTCCGCAAAGGCGGCCATGCCTTCTTTCTGATCCTCAAACGCAAAGACCGAATGGAAGACCCGGCGTTCGAAACGCACGCCTTCAGACAGGGTCGTTTCATAGGCGCGGTTGACCGCCTCCTTGGTCAGCATGGCGATCGGACGCGAGAAACCGGCGATCTGCTTGGCGACGCGGATCGCCTCTTCCTTCAACTCGCCCTTGGGCACGATCCGGCTCACAAGCCCGCAGCGTTCGGCCTCTTCCGCATCCATCATGCGGCCGGTCAGGCACATTTCCATGGCTTTCGACTTGCCGATGAAGCGCGCCAGGCGTTGCGTGCCGCCGGCGCCCGGCATGGCGCCGATTGAGATTTCGGGCTGGCCGAATTTCGCGTTGTCCCCGGCGATAATGAAATCGCACATCAGCGCAAGCTCGCAGCCGCCGCCGAGGGCGTAGCCGCCGACCGCCGCAATAACAGGCTTTCTCGTACGGGTGACCTCTTCCCAATTGCCGGAAATGAAATCTTCCTTGAAGACGTCAATATAATCTTTCGAGGCCATTTCCTTGATGTCTGCGCCGGCGGCGAAGGCTTTTTCCGAGCCGGTGATGACCATACAGCCAATAGCGTCATCGGCCTCGAAGGCTTTTACAGCGTCGGTCAGTTCGTCCATCAATTGCCGGTTAAACGCGTTTAGCGCATCGGGACGGTTCAGTGTGATGACGCCCACATTGCCGTCGGTTTCCGTCAATATGCATTCATAAGGCATGGGATGTTCCTGACTTTCGTTACTCACTTGATGCCGATCAGTTTGATGACTTCTTCACGCGCTTTCTGATCGTCGCGAAAGACGCCCATCATCCGGCTTGTGGTCATGGACACGCCGGGCGTCGCGACGCCGCGGGCGGTCATGCAAGCATGGCTCGCCTCTATAACGACGGCGACGCCTTGGGGTTCCAGCACTTTCTGGATGCAATCGGCGATCTCGGCGGTCAGGCGCTCCTGCACCTGCAACCGGCGGGCGTAAGCCTGCACCACGCGCGCGAGCTTGGAAATGCCGACCACCTTGTCCGTAGGCAGATAGGCCACATGCGCCCGGCCGATGATCGGCGCCATGTGATGCTCGCAATGAGAATGAAAAGGGATGTCCTTTAAAAGAACAATCTCGTCATATCCGCCGACCTGCTCAAAGGTGCGCTGAAGATAGGTTTCCGGACATTCGTCATAACCCTGGAAATATTCCAGGAAGGCGTCGACGACACGCCGGGGCGTATCTTTCAGGCCCTCGCGAGCCGGATCGTCGCCGATCCAGCGGATGAGCTCGCGCACAGCCTCCAGCGCCCGGTCTCTTGCATCTTGCGTCCGTTGACGCGGTTCTCGATTCATTATTGTCAGTTCCCTTAGGTTCGTTCGCTTTATGCGAAACGATAGCCGGACCGTGAAAGCGGCAACTGGCGCACCCGGTCACCAGTCGCGGCGAAGATTGCATTGGCGACAGCAGGCGCAAGCGGCGGCAGCGCAGGCTCGCCTGCGCCCGTTGGCGGAAAGTCGGACTGGATGAAATGCACATCGACTTCCGGCGCATGGCGCATGCGCATGATAGGATAGCGATCGAAATTGGTTTCAAGCGCGCGCCCGTTTTCGAAGTTCACCTCGAGCCCCATCATGGTCGAAAGCCCGTCCATCACCGAGCCCTCGCATTGGTTCTCAGCGCCGCTCATATTGATAACCGGGCCGATATCCGCAGCGACCCAAACCTT
The DNA here is from genome assembly GCA_002704915.1 of Parvularcula sp. Lineage (GTDB taxonomy): Bacteria > Pseudomonadota > Alphaproteobacteria > Caulobacterales > Parvularculaceae > Hyphococcus. The sequence goes on along the minus strand of PAIP01000046.1, from coordinate 20,764 downwards.
ATGCACCGTCACCGCCTTGTCATCGCTGACGCTGACCTCGGCGACCTCCGCGAAATGACCTTGATGGCTAAAATAAAAAGCAAGCCCCAGTCCGGCGCCCTTCGGCATCATCCTGCCCCACGCTGCTTTTTCACAAGCAAGATTGATGACCGCAGCCGCGCGGCCGGTGTTCATCACCCCGGGATCGCCCTCTTTGAGCCAGCGCGGCTCGCCCATGATTTCAAGCAGGAACTCTTTATGGTCCCGCCCCGCCGCAATGGCGAGTTCATGGGCAAAGCACTGCGTCGCAAAGGCGATCGTGCAGGAACTCGGCGCCCGCCACCAGCCTGAGGGTGTGTTCCAGTCGAGCAGAGATCGCTCGACCTTGTAATTGCCAGCCAGCTCGCCGGGAAAAACCCCTTTGCCGATGTCGCCGGCGGTTATCGGGCTTTCCCCATCTCCGCTAAAGGTGACGAAGTGATTGCGCCAGGCCGCAAGCCTGCCATCGCCATCGAGGCCGCCTTTGAAAAAATGATACCCGCCTGGACGGTAAAAATCGTGCTGCATGTCGTCTTCGCGGGTCCATTGCAGCTTCACCGGTTTGCCCACGCGTTTCGTAATGGCGACAGCTTCGGCGACATAATCGTTCATCAAGCGGCGGCCGAACCCTCCGCCAATACGCGTCTGATGCAAAGTGACCTTTTCCGGTTCGACGCCGGCCACCTTAGCCGCCAGATCGACCGCGCCCTGCGGTGTTTGCGTGGGCGACCAGATTTCCAGCGCGCCGTCTTCTTTGTAATGCGCCAGCGTGTTTTCAGGCTCAAGCTGTGCATGAGAGACAAAGGCATAGGCGTAAGACGCCTCTATCGTCTTCGCTGCGCCGGAAAGGGCCGCCTCCACATCGCCAAACGATTCAACGGTTGAATCCGGCGCCTGTGTCGCACGGGTCATCGCCGCTTCGTCAGAAGCCGAGGTCGAATCCTTCGATGCGTCGGATTCGTCCCATTCGACATTCAACGCCCGCCGGGCCGCGAACGCCGCCCAGGTGGATTTCGCGACGATGGCGACGCCGGGCATGACGGACAGGGGATCGCCGTCGCCATCGATCGTGAAGACATCGATGACCCCCGGCCGGGCCTTTACTTCTTCAATATTGACTGTGGCCGGGCGCCCGCCCACCGCAGGACATTTCACATAGGTGGCGTACACCATGCCGGGGACGGTCTGATCGATTCCGAATAAGGGCTTGCCGGTAACGATCGCTTCATTATCGACGCCCGTTATGCGTTTGCCGAGCAACCGATAATCCGAGCGGTCTTTCAGCTTGACGGCGTCCGCCGCTGGGACCGGCCCCTTCGCCGCCGCCTCTGCAAGCGCGCCATAGCTCAATGATTTGTCGCTTGCCTCATGATGAACGGCGCTATCGCGCGCTGAACACTCGGACGCTGCAACGTCCCATTCCGCCGCCGCGGCGGCGATCAGCATCGCCTTGGCGATCGCGCCGGCCTGACGAAGCCTGTCCCAGTTCATCGGCGTCGACAACGACCCGCCGGCGAATTGCGGACCGTAGCGCGACTCATCGATTTCAGACTGGACGACTTCAACGTCTTCCCATTTCGCATCCAGTTCTTCGGCGACGATCATGGGCAGGGAGGTTTTTACGCCTTGTCCGATTTCCGGATTTTTGGCGAAGATGCGGATGACGCCCGCCGGCGTGATCTGCACGTAGGGATTGAAATCCGCGGCCGGCCCATCCGACGCAGCTACGGCGCCGTTTTGTTTTGAGCAGGCCCCGGCCATGCCGATCACCAGACCGGCGCCGGCCAATCCCGTCATCTTGAAAAATTGCCGGCGCGAGGCTCCGCGGACCACAGCGGGAAGCGCGCGTCTTGCTTCGATTTCTTCCATCAGCTTTTTTGCGGCGGGATTGTGAGCCCAGGAGGTGCGGGTTGTCATTGGCCGTTCCCTTTCGCGGCGATATGGATCGCTTTGCGGATGCGTTTATAGGTGGCGCAGCGGCAGAGATTGCCCGACATCGCATTGTCGATGTCTTCATCGCTTGGGGACGGATTGTCGGCGAGCAACGCGGACGCGGCCATCAACTGCCCCGCCTGACAGTAACCGCATTGGGCGACGTCCTCGTCTATCCATGCCTGCTGCAATGGGGTGAGCGCTCCGTCTTCGCCCGCGAGTCCCTCAATCGTCGTGACCTTGGCGCCGTCGATTGCGCCGACCGGCGTCACGCAGGAGCGCGTCGGCCTTCCGTCCACATGGACCGTGCAGGCGCCGCATTGGGCGATGCCGCAGCCGAATTTTGTCCCCACAAGACCGAGTTCATCGCGCAGCGCCCAAAGCAAAGGCGTCTGAGGATCGACGTCCCCCAGCTCCTGTTCGCGGCCATTGACCACCAGCTTCACCATCAAAGTCTCCGCATTCCAATTCTATCTAATTGCCCAATTCCAGTCAGTTCCTCGCATGAGGCCGGGCAATCGCATGGTAAGTCGACCCGGAGGCGCCCGCAACGCCGCCCGGGCGCAGGGGCCGGAGCCTCGATTTCACCTATTCGCGAGCGCCAATTGGCGTCACGTCTCTTTGGGCCGGTCCAGTATAATTTGAGAGAGGACGGATCAGCTTGTTATTGGCGAGCTGTTCCATAACATGCGCGGTCCAGCCCGTAATCCGGCTCACGACAAAGATCGGCGTAAACATGGGGATTTCAAATCCCATGAGATAATAGGCCGGCCCGGCCGGGAAATCGAGATTGGGATAGATCCCCTTTTCCGCCACCATGGTCTCGTCGAGAATGCGGCTCATCTCCCAATAGTTTTTGGCCTCGTCAGTTCCAATGACATCGACCATTTTCTTATAGGCGTCGGTCATGGTCGGCACGCGGCTGTCGCCGGAGCGATAGACCCGATGGCCGAAGCCCATGATTTTCTTCTTGGTCGCGAGCGCGTCGAGCATCCATTCCTTCGCGTTTTCCGGCGAGCCCACTTCTTTGAGCATATGCATCACCGCTTCATTGGCGCCGCCATGGAGCGGGCCCTTGAGGGACCCGATGGCGCCGGTGACCGCCGAATAGATGTCAGAGGTCGAGGACGCAATTGTCCGCGCCGTGAAGGTTGAGGCGTTGAACGAGTGTTCGGCGTAAAGCGTCATCGAGATATCGAAGCATTTAATGATCTCCGGCGCCGGGACCTTGCCGAAACACATGTGAAAAAAGTTTTCCGAGAAGGCGAGATCTTTTTTGGGCGGGATGGGCTCCTTTCCATTCCTGAGACGGAAATCCGCAGCGACGATTTCGGGAATGCGCGCATACATGCGGATCGATTTTTCCATCAACCCTTCCGGCGAGGAATCCTCGGTCGTATCGTCTTCCTGGCCAAGAAACGAAACGGCGGTCCGCAGCGTATCCATGGGATGCGCTTTTTTGTTGAACTTCGCCATCACGTCGAGGAGATCGTCGGATACGCCGCGTTCTTTCTTTTCAACTTCATTGAATGCGCCCAGTTGCGCTTCTGTCGGCAGCTTGCCGTTCCAGATAAGATAAGCGACCTCTTCGAACCGGCACTGCGTCGCCAGATCCTGCACCTTGTAGCCGCGATAGGTCAGCGAGTTGATTTCCGGCATCACCTTCGAGATCGCGGTGTCGTCCGCCAGCACGCCTGCGAGACCGTATTTCACTTCTTCATTGGTCATTATTTTTATGTCTCCTGCCTTCAGATATTACATTCGCCAGCAAGCGGGCATATCGCCAAAATCATTGCTATAACAGCCTCGATTTTCGCGCCCTTATGCTACAAATTCCGGGATAAAAAAAGCCCGGCAAAGCCGGGCTTTTTTGTGCAGACAATTCAGTAATGGCATTCGGCGAAAGTAGCGCTGCGGTCAGTTTCTGTCGCCCCTTGCATTACCGCTATTGCCAATCCCGCTGGCGCTCATCGCCGCATTCGACATGCTTCGGCGCCATTCCTGCGCTGTCCGACAATCCCGATATTTGCCAAGCCGGGACCCTGACGCCCTTCTCGTCTTGCAGATCATCTCATTGGGGTCATAGTCCTCGTCCGATACAGCCACAGGCTGCCCGTCTACTTCCTGCACAGCCTCATCTACAGCTGCACGCCGTTCGGAAGCGGTCAAAGAATCCGTTGTTGCGCATCCTGCGGCCACAAAAAAAACAGCAATACTCACAACACCTGAACTGAAAATTCTTCTCATACCACCCTCCAACAATTGATTGTCTTGATATTTACTGCGAGCTCCTCGCCACGCCGCTATTGCCAATACCGGTAGCGCTCATCGCCGCATTGGACATGCTCCGCCGCCACTCCCGCGCGGTCCGGCAATCGCGATACTTGCCGAGACGAGAACCCGAAGCTCTTCTGGTTTTGCAGATCATTTCGTTCGGATCATAATCTTCGTCAGAAACGGCCACTTGATCCTGGTCCACTTCAAGAACGGCTTCATCGACAGCCGCGCGGCGCTCCGACGCCGTGAGCGACTCGGTCGTTGCACATCCGCTGGCGAAAGCCGCAATAATGAGTGACGCAGTTACTCCCCCAACAATCTTGTTCATGACGCCCTCCTCTAGACTCGCCGCCACGAATTGCGGCCACAAATATACACAGCAGTATTCTCAACACCGAAGGAATCTAACACTGCGATATTTTTACACAAGACTATAAGGCGCGCACATAAGCCAATAAAAGGCGAAAAAAGCCCCGATTTGCCATATATTCAGCTCATCAGGCTTATTCCGTCGGCGTGTCGCTCACCTGAAAATTGTAAATCGACTCATCGAATTTATTGTAATCGTGATAGCGCAGGAGATCGTAGAGATCGCGCCGGTGCTGCATCTGATCGAGAATGCCGTTCTGATCGCCATCCTTGAGGATCGCATCAAGACCGCGGTCGCAGGCGCCCATAGCGAGACGCAGCGTCGTCACCGGATAAATAACGACGTTAAAGCCAAGCGACTCCAGCTCTTTTTTATTCAAGAGGCGGCTTTTGCCGAATTCCGTCATATTGGCGAGAATGGGAACGGAGATCGCCTTCCGGACAGCTTCAAATTCTTTCTCGTCCTTCATGGCCTCGGGAAAGATCATGTCGGCGCCGGCGTCCACATAGGCTTTCATGCGATCGATCGCGTCGTCGAGACCTTCGACCGCGCGCGCATCCGAGCGAGCGATCAGAACGAAGTTGGGATCGCGTTTTGCTTCCGCCGCAGCCTTGACGCGCTGGATCATGATATCTGTTGGCACAATCTCTTTGCCGTCGAGATGGCCGCAGCGTTTCGGCATGACCTGATCTTCAATATGGCAGCCGGAAAGCCCCGCCTCCTCCATCATCATCACCGTGCGCGCCGCCGCCATGGGCTCGCCAAAGCCGGTATCGATATCGATAAAGGATGGAAGATCGGTCACCCGCGCAATCTGGCGCCCGCGCTCAACAAACTCGGTCATGGTCGCAATGCCGATATCAGGCAGACAGAGATCGGCGGACATGACCGCGCCGGAAATATAGACGCCGTCAAATCCCTTGCGCTCGATCATCTGCGCGCAGAGCGGATTGAAGGCGCCCGGAAACTGCAAGAGTTTTCCCGACGCCAACCCCTCGCGGAAGTCTGCGCGTTTTTCGGCGGCGGATTTTTTTGTGAACAGCATATATTGCCTCTTTTTACTACTTTATCTGAACGGTCAGGCGGCGCTCGGACGGCATGAATGCGTTTTGTGCATCTTCGCTTCCTTCAGCCAGCTCCAGCCGAAAGCTTCATCGCTGTCGCCATTGCGTTCGCGGTGTTCCAGTTTCGCGAGCGCTTCTTCCAGTGTCGGTTTATGGCCGGCGGGAACCCGCCACATGACAAAGTGCATCTTGCCGAGCACTTCGAACCATTCCTCACGGCGTTCGTAAAATTTACGATGCACAGTGCCCCAGACAAAACGCTCCAGGCTCTCCACATCTTCCCATACGGTGAGATTGGAAACGAATTGCGGATCGCCGCCGATCTTGGCTTCGGTGTTTCCAGTGCCCGGCTCGCCCGACCCCTCCATCATCCAGACAAAGCCCGGCATGCGCTTTCCGAGGCCGTTGATGCGGTCGAGATTGTCCATGAATTCCTTGACGCGGGGATCGTCGGTCGGCGCGAGCAGGCGTCCGATATTCAGCTCGGCGAGATGCATTTTCATCTGTCGCGTTCCTTTGCAGGCGGCACGACGTCGCGATCGCCCGAGTTCGTTTTGGGAATTACACTGATCGTGCCGTCCGTTTCCAGCACCATGGCTGCAACTTCATTCAGCGAACCGACCGAAGCGTCGCGGGCCGCCGCTTCAAGCTCGGACCTGGTCACTCGCTCCGCCATCATCGCACGGCGGAGGAAATCGTTATTCGCATAAAGAAGGCGCGGCTCCGCCTTGATCAGCTTGCTGAAGGCGTCCGACCGCACTGAAAGCGCTGTCACTGCATATTGCAGAAAGACCAGAACGGCGACGGCGGTCAGTCCCTGGGCCAGCGTCGTTTGCTTTGAAATGAGCATGGTCGCCAGAACCGACCCAAGGGCGATGGTGACGATGAAATCGAACATGTTCATTTTCGAGAGCGTTCGCTTGCCGGAAATCCGCAGAAAAAGAACGATGCCCGCATATCCCGCAACGCCGATCGCCAGTATGCGAATTATGTAGAGCCAGCTATCGAAGAATATCGGCTGCATTCTATGCGCTACCTGTTTTCGATCTCGTCCGGTGAGGATTGGGAGGAGACCGACGGCCGGAAGAACCCGAATACGGCGCCAAGAATGGCCAGTCCCGCGCCCACGAGCACGCCAAGCATGAGGCCGGCGATCAATGTCGCAATGACGGCGCCGACGATCAGGCCGGCGAGAGCGAACAACAAGGCGGTTTTGAGCTTGGCGGGCATAGGAAATCTCCTAGAGTTTATAAGGTCCTTCTTCTCCGCTAACAGCGGTTTAAGGGATTGGGTTGCCCGCGCCGAGGCCATGGCCGTCCTTTATTTTCTGAACCCGTCGAGCTTGCCTTCTAGCCTGGCGCCCATGGCCTGACCCAGCGCCATAAGTCCTGAAGCGGGGCGGATCATGACTTCGAACTCGGCGATCAGCCCCTCATCGTCGAACCGGATGAAGTCGGCGCCTTTCAACTGCTTTCCGCCTATATGCGCGCTGAATTCGAGGGCGACGCTCTTGCCGTCTTCGCTTGTGAACTGCCGGTGATAGGTGAAATCTTCGAACACCTTGATCACCGTCGACAGGACCAGCGTCAGCGCCTCGCATCCATGATAGGGCGTATGCGCCACGGGAGAGCGGAACACCACATCCTCGCGTGCGATTTCACCAACTTGGGAAAGATCGCCGGAGGCGGCCATCTCATGCCAGCGGCTGAGCGCGTCCCGGACTTTATGGTCGCTCGCCAAGCCTATTCCTCCGCATCCGCCGAAGAAAACGGCCATCCGGCGGGCGGCGCACTGGCGCTCGCCACTTCGCGGTAAGGCTTCCAGCCCTCGCCGGTGTTGCGCAGGAGCAGGAGATAGGTGTCTCGCAATTCGATTTCCTCGCCGGTCTCGGGGTCCGGATAGGTCAGGCGCGTGGCGCCGAAATCATACGCCCATTCCTCATTGAAGATTTTCGTCTCCAATGGCGTTATGTCCATGACCGTCCCTTGAGGAAAGGGCGCGCCCGCCGCCGCGCGACGCATCGCCGCCCAATCCTCGGTCGCCGGCTGGACAAAGACGGTGTCCGGATAGATCAGGGCGCCGAGCGCCGCCGGGTCGGCGCTCGCGACAGCCGCTTGAAACTGCTCGCGCGCCTGGTCGATGCCGCTTACATCGGAGGCGTCGCCGCCTTCCGGGGCCGTGTCAGCGCACCCCGCCGAAAGGAAAACTACAAACCCCAGCAACGCGCTTGCTGCGGATCGGCGTATCATTACGGCATTTAGTGACATTCGGAGGCGCTCCTGATGTGTTGGGCTTTCCGGCATCAGCACTCATTCAAGCGCTGCGCTTGCCTTCAGCCGTTAGAAAATTCCCTTCGCCATATTCTCTACCAGATAGCCTTTCGGCGCGACAGGATTGAGCTGTCTTACCCGATCCGCCGACAGGTCAGGCAATTGCTGCACGAGGTCGAGGAAACGTTCGCTCTCGGATTTATCGAGAATGTCTTCCGTGAGCGTCTTGAACTTCTTGATATATTCAGGCCGCGTGAAAGGCCGCGCGCCGAAGGGATGCGCATTGGCGATGCCAAGCTCGTCGACGAGTTCAGATCCGTCTTCGAAAGTCACCACAACCTTCGCGCCGAAGGCTTTCTCGTTGGGGTCCTGAGAGTGATAACGGCGCGTCCATTCCGGATCTTCGGTCGTCGAGATCTTGTGCCACAGCTTGACCGTATCCGGGCGCTGCGCGCGTTCCGGCGCATAAGAGCGGACATGATGCCACTCGCCATCCTGCAAAGCGACCGCAAAGATATACATGATCGAGTGATCGAGCGTTTCGCGCGAGGCGTTCGGGTCCATTTTCTGCGGATCGCCCGAGCCGGTGCCGATGACGTAATGGGTATGATGCGACGTATGCAGAACGATGGACTTCACCTTGTCGAAGCCGCCGCGCTTTTCGATTTCCTTGCCCATACGGAAGGCAAGATCGATCAGCGCCTGGCTCTGATACTCCGCCGAATGCTCTTTAGTATAGGTCTCAAGGATCGCGCGTTTCGCCTCGCCCTTGCCCGGCAGCGGCACATGATAGGTCGGCTCATAGGGGCTGTCGCCTTTATCCCGCGCCGTGCGGCCATTCAGAATATAGGCGATCACCGAATCTTCGCCTTCATAGATCGGCGACGGCGCGCCCTCGCCGCGCATGCAACGGTCCACGGCTTCGATGGCGAGCTTGCCCGCATAAGCCGGCGCGAAAGCTTTCCACGAAGAAATCTCGCCCTTGCGCGACTGGCGCGTTGTGACGGTCGTATGCAGGCCCTGCTGAACGGCCTGATAGATAATCTCGGTGGGCAAGCCCATGAGCGTCCCCACGGCTGCAGACGCCGACGGACCGATATGAGCAATGTGGTCGATCTTGTGTTCGTGCAGGCAGATCGCCTTCACGAGATTGACCTGGATTTCATAGCCCGTGGCGATGCCGCGCACGAGATCGCGTCCGTCTTTCCCGCATTGTTGCGCCACCGCCAGCACGGGCGGAATGTTGTCCCCCGGATGCGAATAATCGGCGGCGAGAAAGGTGTCGTGGAAATCAAGCTCGCGCACCGCCGTGCCGTTCGCCCAGGCCGCCCACTCGGCGCAGACCGCATGGTCGGCGGGAAGACCGAACAGCGTCGCGCCGCCCGAGCGCATATGCGCATTCGCCATGGCCCGCGCCGATTTGATGGGCCCCCGATTGAGAGAGGCGATCGCCACCGACGCGTTGTCGATGATGCGGTTGATGATCATGTCCGTCGCTTCAGCGTCGACCTCGACAGGATCGGCGGCGACTTCGGCGATCTTCCAGGCGAGCTGGTCTTCGCGCTTCAGATTGTCCTTGGAGCGGTGGGCGCGGACGTCATGGATTTCCATGGAGAGAACCTCTTTATCTTGAGAGCCGGAGCGCGGGAAAACCCCCGCGAAACTGTTGGCGCCCTCCTACTCCCCGCTGCGACAAGCTGTCCACTGCTTAGCTCCTGGGGAAAAAGCGTCATAACGCCTCTGGAAAACTTATTTCAGAAAAACAATAGCTTAACCGCCATCGCGACGAGGGCGAGGTAGAACACCTTCTTGATGAGCCCCTCGCCTTTGGTGACCGCCGAATGGGCCCCGAGCCAGCCGCCGAGGGCGTAACCGGCGGCGAGCGCCAGGCCCAGCGCCCATTCGATTTTCACCTGGGCGGCGAAGACGGCGAGCGAGACGATGGAGAACACCAGCGCCACGAAAACCTTGTGCATATTGGCGCGCACGAGATCGAGCCCCATGACGCGGTTCAAGATCGGCAGTTGAATGAGGCCGACGCCGATCTGGATGAAGCCGCCCCAAAAGCCGGCGCCGATAAAGAGAAGATGGCCGATGAGAAGATTCTTCGCCCTGCCCCCCGCCTCCACCGGCTTTTGCCCGAAGCCGGTCATCATAACGATCAGCACCCCAATCATGATAAGCGCCAAAGTGCGTTCGAACCAGACACCGTCGAGCTTGACGCCGGCCTGCGCGCCGAAAAACGCGCCGACCGACGCGCAGGCCGCAAGAGACGCGCTCAATTTGAAATCGGAAAACCCTTTTCGGAAAAAACCGGTCACCGCGGAGATGTTTTGCGCGATGATGCCGATACGGTTCGTGCCGTTGGCGACCGGGCCAGGCATGCCGAGAAAAACCATGACCGGTACGACGAGGATCGATCCGCCGCCCGCCAGCACATTGATCCAGCCCGAGGCGACGCCGGCGGCGAACAGCAAGACGACTTTCCAGACTTCAACTTCCATATGACCGGCTCAGCCCGTTCAAGATGCACAATGCCGGCTTAGTCATTTGCGGAGCGCGCTGTTGCTATTCCTTTGGCGGAAAAAGGGGCCGCCGCCAGCGGATCGACGGATACAAATGTCGCGTCCTGTACGCCATAGGGAACGCCGAGCGGGTTAACGCCGTGGTCCCCGGCGGCGTTCAATATCCAGAGATTGTCAGCCTCATCGCCCGCAAAGGATTGCCTCAGCGTGAAAGGCGCGGTGTCGCCATGGATCAGCAGCGTCGGGCCGCCGAAACTGTTCGCCGCGCGGCGGACAGCGGCGCGCAGCGCGACAAACGCGTCGCATGTCTCCTGGCGGCTCGCCGCAGCGCTGTCGCAAGCGACTCCGAGGTTTTCCGCTTTCACATCGGTCATGTCCGCATGCATGGCGATCACAAGCGCCGTCGCGTTCTCGGTTCTCGCCGCCGCAGCCGCGACCGTGAGCCAGTTGAGAGCGTCGCGTTCCCGCTTGTCCGCGAGGCGCGCCGCCTCCGCCGGATCGTCGCCCATGACCTCGCGGCGGCCATTTCCGGTGCCCACCACATGCACCGTCGCAAACCGCACGCCTTTGTAATCCCAAGTTGCATTTCCGGGCGCGTTGGGCAGCGACCTCACGTAAATTTCTTCAGGCGCAACCACAGGCTCGGTGAAAAACAGCGTTTCGAGACGGACAAGACGCGCCAGTTCAGAGGCCGGCCGGCCGGTCGCGGCATCCTTGTGCCGGTCGCAGTCGGTCCATTCATTGTCGCCGGGCGTGTAGAATACGGGGATGGGCGCCAGCGTCTCAATCAACGCAAGCTGCGCCTCGTCTTCTTCGGGCGTACAGGGCGCGCCGCCGCCTTTGTAATCGCCGATATGAATGATGAAGGGATAGCCGCCCGCCTTGATTGACGCCACGATCTCTTCGTGCAGGACTTTACGGTCACTGTCGCTATACGGAATATCGCCGATGACAGGAAAGGTAAATGAAGCGTCTTGTTGGTTTTCTTCTTTTGTATGTTGTTTGGGATATGAGGCGCAGGCTCCCGCCAACACCACCAACACAACAACCGTCACCACGCGAAGGCTCTGCATCCCGATTCCCCAAACACCAGCCGCCCGCCGTCCTTAAAGCGCATGCAGGGGAATGACAAATGCTATATTTTTACGCTTTTCGAAAAGAATAGCTTTTAGCAAATGCCGATCGCGCCACGCTTGAGCGCCAGCGGATCGAGCGCAGAAAGCTTATTGCGCGTGTCCGGATTTGGGCGGCTCTTCGGAAGTCGCGGGGCGGCGTTTGTAGTCGGGATCGGCCTTGCGCCGCTTCCCGAAAACATAAAAAGCAAGCCAGCCCGCCGCAAAAAGAACCAGCGCTATCATGAAGACCGGCACAGGCGCGCCCACCGCCGGCGCGGAGACGCCGAGAAATGGCAGCAGCGCGGGCGCGATCAGAACAAAAGCGAAAACCGCAACCATGGCGCCGATCCAGATCGTATAGGCGCGGCGGCGGTTTTTGCCGGTTTCTTTAACATTTGGGTGGACGGCCATTATCGCCTCCATAAAATGCTTCTTTATGGAAACACGGCGCTGTGCTGAGCGTTCCGGGCGGCGGCGCGTTAGCGTAAGGCGAGAAAACGGCTTTTTATCGCGGCGTCAGGCGCAAAGCAGGTTTCTCGCGCGCCGAACCAGCCGATGCGGTTGCGCTGTACGAAATCATAGACTGCATCGCCAATGACATCCGGAACCATGCGCCCCAATGCGCCAAGCCAATTCCACGGCGCCGGCATCAGGCCAGCGGCCTTGCAGACGCTGCGCCAGCGCAGAAACGGCTTCCCGTCCGCCAGCACCATGAAGGTATCGAAGGCATCCGGGTCGAGCCCGTAATGAACATAAAGCGCGCGCGGAACCGGCTCCTGGACCGCAGCGAACACCGCCTCTCCGTCCGGATCGCGCGCCATCATCCATTGCACGCCCGATGAGCATAAGACGCAGTGACCATCGAAGATCACCAGCGGTTTTGAATCGTCGAACGAAGGGACCGCCGGATCGTTGCGGTAGGTGTAGGGTTCGTAGCTCATGACATCACTTGCAGAAGCACTCGAAATCTGTTCCTGAAAAAGTATCGAATAATTAGACTGGCGCCCACGCCGATCATTCCTAATATGGTCAAGGCTCCGATTGGGGCGAATCCAACTGACGGCACATATCCAAGGGCAAGCAACACCGCGACGCCTATACCTACTAACGCCGCAGCTAAAAAAGCAGTCAAATACCCAAAACGCCCTTCTTTTCCAGCAATCGTTTTAATTAGCAAGCCCGTCAACAGCGCTTGCACACCGCCAAACGGATAGGAAAGCAGCATGAATGCAGGGAGTGTTCCTATCAATGTGAAAGCAATCTCGAGCAAACTGCCTTGAAGAATCCCGGAGTCCAAAAATGAGCTGAACCAATATATTCCATGAGTTATCACTCCACCAATTGGTGGCCCCACAATCGCGTAGATCATTATGATCCGATGCTCTTGATACTCAGAGATGCAATCACGTTCAAAAGCGTCCGTCTCGACCATCATTCCGCCCTCTCCACAATCGCGATGAGAAACACAAGCTCGATCAGCACTGTGAGCGGCAGGCGCACGCCGAGGTACCAGTGGGGCGCGCCGGAGCCGCGGCGCGTGGCGTTGAGATCGTCGATCAGGAGCAGCGCCATCACGCCCATGATCGCCGCGAATTTCCAGGTAAGCCTGCCGACGGGCGCAAATAGCGGCAGCGCGGCGAGAAGCGGAAACGCGGCCCCGAAAAGCGCGCGCAAGGTCGGCCCACCCTCCTTCATCACCGCGACGCCCCAGCGGACGCCGCCGAAAAAGACGATAAGGGCTGCACCGTAAAGGCTCATGAAATAGGCCGCCAGTTCCGCGCGCGCACCATCGGCGACAATAACCAGCGCGGCGGCGATCAAAGGCGCCGATGCAAGATAAGCGAGCAGTTGCGCGGCACCCGTATTGGGGCCGGCGGAAAACTTGGCGCGCTTGACATCGTTCCTGCGTCCAAAACGGCGAAGTTCGAGAACATCCGTGTAGCCCATAATCGCCTCCTCTGGCTTTGCCGGGTCCGGCGGCGCTTTAATGCGTCGTCTTGTTTCCGGGCTTTTCCTTCTTCGTAAACGGCGTCAGCAAATCGACGGCGCGCGCGCCGAGCTTCAACAGCGGCGCGATGCGCGACTTCGGAACCTTGTTCATCTGCTCGTACCATCCGTTCAGGAGCGCGATTAGCTCCTGCAGATCGCTGAGCCGCTGCACAGCCGCGCCTGTTGCATTCGGATCTTCTTTCGCCTCGGTGAGGCATGCGTCGAGGACTTGCGCCGCAGGGTCGAGCTCGCGTGCCTTGCGCATGGCGACAATGCGCGAAACCATCTCCCACATGTCGCTTTCCGCTTCGAAGTGATCGCGGCGGTCGCCGGCGACGGGCGCGCGCTTGATCAGGCTCCAGGTCAGAAGTTCTTTCACCGAGTTCGACACATTGGAGCGCGCAATGCTCAGCGTCTCGGCGATCTCCTCGGCATTCAACGGCCGGTCGCTGACCAGCAGCAACGCATGAATCTGCGCGACCGAACGGTTGACGCCCCACTGTCCGCCCATATCCCCCCAGTGGAGAATGAAGCGGCGAATGGCCGGGCTCAGCTTGATACTATTTTCAGTTATTTCTGTCATAACAGAAATTTATGATTGGAAAGAAGCAAGATCAAGTAAAATTAAAATGGGAATTATCCCACAAATAGACCTCCCCTAGATGTGTTATACGGTAAAAATGCTCTATGCCTTGCGCATCCCACGCAACTCTGATTTTATTAGCGTGTGTTCAACACAAAATCGTGGGATATATCCCAAATGTCAGAGATCGATAGCCTCATCACCCGCGCCAAGGCCGCTTCAGACAAAAGCGGCCTTTCCATTTCAACGGTGAGCCGCAAGCTCTTCAATGACGGCAAAGCCATCGCCCGGCTCGAGGCCGGCGGTCAATGTACGCTGAAGACGCTGGAAACGGCGCGGGCGCGTCTGGCCGAACTGGAAGCCGGAGAGTTCTCAGCCGCCGGGACGGCGCCCGCCTCCCCCATACCGGCCGCCAATGACGAGGCGCCCTCGCTCACCCCATCCGCCATGACTCATCTCGACCGCCTCGAAGCGGAATCGATCCACATCATGCGGGAGGTTGCGGCGGAAGCTGAAAATCCGGTGATGCTCTATTCCGTGGGCAAAGACTCCGCGGTGATGCTGCATCTCGCCATGAAGGCGTTTTATCCTTCAACGCCGCCCTTCCCGGTCATGCATATCGACACCACCTGGAAGTTCCGGGAGATGATCAAGTTCCGCGATGAAACCGCGGCGAAGCTCGGCCTCGATCTCATTGTTCATATAAATCGCGAAGGCGTCGAACAGGGCGTCGGCCCGTTCACCCATGGCTCGCAGCTTCACACTGACATCATGAAGACGCAGGCGTTGAAACAGGCGCTCGATAAATACAAGTTCGACGCGGCCTTTGGCGGCGCCCGGCGGGATGAGGAAAAGTCCCGCGCCAAGGAACGCGTCTTTTCCTTCCGCTCGCGCGAACATCGCTGGGACCCGAAAAATCAGCGTCCGGAGCTTTGGAACATTTATAATACGCGCATCGCAACAGGCGAATCGATCCGCGTCTTCCCGCTCTCCAACTGGACCGAGCTCGATATCTGGCAATATATCTATCGCGAAAACATTCCCATTGTGCCGCTCTATTTCGCCGCTGAGCGACCGGTGGTGGAGCGCGACGGCGCGCTCATCATGGTCGACGATGACCGCATGCCGCTCGACGGCGCAACGCCCAAACAGGAAATGGTGCGCTTCCGCACGCTTGGCTGTTATCCGCTGACCGGCGCCGTACGCTCCAATGCGACGACACTGCCCGAAATCATTCAGGAAATGCTTCTGGCGACCACATCGGAGCGCCAGGGACGGGTCATCGACCACGACCAGGCGGCGTCCATGGAGAAGAAGAAACAGGAAGGGTATTTCTAATGTCAGTCGCGACCCTCAAACCCTCCGACGACGTCATTGAATATCTCGCCGCCCATGAAAAGAAATCCATGCTGCGCTTCATCACCTGCGGCAGCGTGGATGACGGCAAGTCAACGCTGATCGGCCGTTTGCTCTACGATTCGAAACTGCTCTATGATGACCAGATTTCAGCGCTTGAAAGCGACACCAAAAAACACGGGACGCAGGGCGAGAAAATCGACTTCGCCCTCCTCGTCGACGGTCTCGCCGCCGAGCGCGAACAGGGCATCACCATCGATGTCGCCTATCGGTTCTTCTCCACGGAAAAACGCAAATTCATCGTCGCCGATACGCCGGGTCACGAACAATACACCCGCAATATGGCGACCGGCGCCTCCACCGCCGATGTCGCCGTCATTCTCGTCGATGCGCGCCGGGGCGTTCTGACACAAACGCGGCGTCACTCCTATATCGTCTCCCTGCTCGGCATTCGCCATATCGTCGTCGCCATCAACAAGATGGACTTGGTCGATTATTCCGAAAGCACGTTTGACAAGATCGAAGCGGACTATCGCGTCTTTGCGAAAGATCTTGGTTTTGAGACGATCACCTGCATCCCCATGTCGGCGCTTGAAGGCGTCAACATCACCAAGCAGAGCAGCGAAACCCCCTGGTATCAGGGTTCGGCCCTGTTGCCCTATCTCGAGACCATCAAGGTTCGCGGCGCGCTGGCGGAAAAACCCTTCCGCCTGCCAGTCCAGTGGGTGAACCGGCCCAATCTCGATTTCCGGGGCTTTTCCGGCACGGTGGCGAGCGGGACGATCCGCCCGGGCGACGAAATCGTCGTCCTGCCCTCGGCCAAACGCTCCATCGTGAAATCAATTGTCACCCATGACGGCGAGCTGACAGAGGCGCATCCAGACATGGCGGTGACGCTGACGCTGGAAGACGAGATCGACATTTCGCGCGGCGACGTCATCTGCGCGGGCAAGGCGCCCGCAGAACAGACGGACCAGTTCGCCGCCCATCTCCTCTGGATGAACGAAGAGGCGCTTTATCCGGGCCGCCAATATCTCCTGAAAACCGCCAACCGCATGATCCCAGCGACGGTGACGGAGCTCAAGCACAAGATCAACGTCAACACGCTGGAGCATATGTCCGGCAAGACCCTGGAGCTCAATGAAGTGGGCTTCTGTAACTTCAACCTGGCGCAGCCCATCGCCTTTGATTGTTACAAGGACAACCGCCGCACAGGTGCGTTCATCCTGATCGACCGGCGCACCAACGCCACTATCGGCGCCGGCATGATCGACTTTTCCCTGCGCCGCGCGAAAAATGTTCACTGGCAGGATCTCGACGTTAACAAGAACGCACGCTCCAGCGCCAAGCACCAGAAGCCTTGCGTGTTGTGGTTCACAGGGCTTTCCGGATCGGGCAAATCGACCGTCGCAAATCTCGTGGAAAAACGGCTGCACGATATGGGCCGCCATACCTACACGCTTGACGGCGATAATGTGCGTCACGGTCTCAACAAGGATCTCGGCTTCACCGACGCCGACCGGGTCGAAAACATCCGGCGCGTTGGCGAAGCGGCGCGGCTCATGGCCGACGCCGGCCTCATCGTGCTCGTCTCCTTCATCTCGCCCTTCCAGTCGGAACGGCGCATGGCCCGGGAGCTTCTGGAAGACGGCGAATTCATCGAAGTCTATATTTCGACGCCGCTGGAAGTCTGCGAACAACGCGACGTTAAAGGCCTTTATGCAAGGGCGCGGCGGGGCGAGATCAAGAACTTCACCGGCATCGACAGCGATTACGAGGCGCCGGAGAACGCCGAGATCGATCTCAACACGGCGGAAGTCTCCGCAGAAGTCGCGGCGAACCGCATCGTCGAGTATCTTGAGAGCAAGGGTTATCTGGAGGGCTGAAAAAGTCCTCCACCTATCCTGCCGTGACAACGCTTTATCGGAAAATGATTGCGCCGCGCTTCATGCGCCATATGAAGATTGAATGAAGTCAGAAGGCGGCATGCTGCGATCAATCAAGGTGCTTCTGTCCGGCGTCCTCATCGCCGTTCTTGCGGGCTGGACGGAAAACGCATTCTCAAAACGCAGACGCTGAAGGATATGTGGAAGCAGCGCGTGGTGATCGACGAGGAACGCGGCCACAAGGGAACCATGGGCTGGGTCGTGGAAACCCGCGACGGCGCCCGCATGATCCGCCATTTCGGAGGAGATGACGGCTTCCGCTCGGCGCTGATCCTATTGCCCGACACGCGTCAGGCGATGCTTTTCGTCACCAATGATGAGGACGCCAATCTCAGAGCCTATCTGCTCCCGGCGCTGGAAATGCTTAAAGAACGTTCATCCGCTTCGAGCAAATAAACACTGACGGCGAAAGGCGCAGTTACGTCGCCAACATCCAAACGCCCATGGCGATCATCATCAGATTTTCGGTGAGAGACACAAAACCGAGCGGCACATTGGAATTCCCGCCAACACAGGCGCATTTCAGATCGCGCTTGTCGATATAAACCGCCTTGAAAACGGAAACGGCGCCCACCGTTCCGATGAAGATCGCGACCGGCGAGGCCAGCCAGATCAAGGCGCCGGCGATCATCAACACGCCGGCGAACGCTTCGGCGAAGGGATAAACATAGGCGTAAGGAACGACGCGCTGCGCCAGTAGGTCATAACCCAGAAACTGATTTGAGAAGCTGCTCAAATCGCGCAGTTTCTGCACCGCCAACAGGCACATGGAAAAGGCGATAAACCATTCGATGGTTCTGAGACCGAAAACGCTGCCCGTCAGCGCAAAGCGCGCCGCCGCCGCCATGAGAAACGCCATGGCGAAAATCGCGATCACCGGCGTATAGGTTTTCTCATCGGGATTCTCGACGTCGAGACCGAAATATTTTTTCAGCGCATCGTAACCCCCAATGCGGTCGCCCTTTATAAAGGTCTGGGGCGTCGTCTTGACATCATGCTCGGCCTTGAACTTGTCCGTGCTCTCGCGCGAGCGCAGGTGAAAATCCTCGACCTTGTAGCCTTTGCGTTCAAGCAGCGCTTTCGATTTCAGTCCGTAAGGACAGACATGATCGGATGTCACCATGCGATAAAGTTTGGCGTGTTTTTCAATTTCACCGCTATGTGCCGTTTTTTCCAGCATGGCGGTCTCTTAAACCTCCCCCTCGAAATCAGGGACAGGCCGCAATTGCGCCTCGCCTTGCGTTTCAGCGGCGCCATTGGCGGCGATATCCTCAATCAGCCATTCCATTTCCTTGATTTCACGGCGCTGGGCCCTGATGATTTCATCCGCAAGCTCACGCACGCGCACATCTTCGATATTGGCGCGTTCGCTCGTCAGAATGGCGATGGAGTGATGCGGGATCATGCCCATCATATAAGACCGGTCGCCCACTAACACTTGCGAACGCACAAGAAAAACAGCCAGCAGGAATAGCGCTGCGCTGCCCGCCAATATGGAAATATTGACGGCTTTATTCTGATACATGCCGAGCATATAAAGCAGCATGATCACCGCCATGGCGGCGCCCATGATCAGCGTCATGTAAAATCGCGTCTCGCTGAAATGCACATGGCCCAACGCATAGGTGTTCAGATACATGAAGACGAACATGGCGGTCATGGACGTCAGGATCATCGCGCCGAAACGCAAATATTTTTTCTTGTTGTCGTTCATTAGCGGTTCCCTGAATTTGCGTGCTTTCTAGGAACATTATTTCGCATCGGAAAGTTCCGATGCCGCTTTTACTCAACCAAAGGCGCAACTTCGCTGATATGTCGCCACACTTCGTGTGAGCCGGTCGCCAGCATCGGCGTTCCCACGGCGACGCGCGGACGGTAGGGCGCGCCGCTGCCGAGATAGGCGGCCTTGCCGCCGATTTCGCGCACCATCAATACGCCGGCGGCGTGATCCCAGGGGTAGACGCGCGAATAGACGGCGAAATCGCGCCGCCCCCGCACAAGGTTGATATAGGCGTAGGCGGAGCATCGCGCCGGCTCGGTTTCAAATTGCTCGCGAAAACACGGCAGCCATTGGTCTTTCCATGCGCCCTGTAGCGATCCGATGGCGCGATAACCGAGGAGATTTTCTTCTTTCGCCGGAACTGAACAAAGGCGCTCGCCGCGCCATGTGGCGCCGTCACCATCAGAGGCAATCGCGCAAGCCTTGTCCGGAATGGCGTAAATCCACCCTTGCCGGATTTCTCCCTTTTCGATCAGGGCGACGATTGCGCCAAACTCCTCGCGCCCATGAACGAAGTTTCGCGTGCCGTCGAGCGGATCGACGATCCAGAAGGCGCCGTCTTCCGTCGCAAGACGATCCGTCAGCGCAGGATCGGCGGCCGCGCTTTCCTCACCGATAAAACTCGCCGCCGGATAAAGACCGCAAAGCGCTTTTTCAAGGCGCGCCTCAGCGGCGTGATCGGCGGCGGTGACGAAATCATTGGGCCCGGATTTCGTGTCGATATCGCCTTCGGCCAGGGCGCCGAAACGCGTCATGATTTCTTCCTCGGCGATTTCGGCGATCAGGCCGGCGACTTTTTCCGGATCGACAATCATGCGCGCCTTTCGCTCAATTCTTCCGCGGTCGCGGCGCTCGCTTCGGGGAACTGTTTGAAAAACTGGCCTTCCGTTTTCTTGGACAATCGCACCGTCATGATCAGGTCGTCGCCGCTTTGGGTTTCATCGATCATTTCCGCCCGCCCATGAAGCCAGGCGCGCGCGGCGCCGAAAGGCGACGGCAGGCGGATTGTGACGCGCTCATGTTCTGCAGTCAGGGCCTCTTCGACAAGATCGAGGAGACGATCGACGCCCTCGCCTGTCTGGGCCGATATGGCGACGCGCACGGGTTCGGCCAGCGTGCCGATGCGACCGGTCTGGGTGAGCCGCGCCAATGCCTGCGCATCGAGACAGTCGTCTTCGTCAAGAAGATCGACCTTGTTGAGCGCTTCGATCACCGGCCGCGTGTCGTCGTCTTTGAGGCCGAGTTCGCCAAGCACTTTAATAACGTCCACGCGCTGCGCGTCAGTGTCTTCATGGGCGATATCGCGCACATGAATAATGACGTCAGCCTCAAGAACTTCCTCCAGCGTCGCGCGAAATGCGGCCACAAGCTGTGTCGGCAGGTCGGAGATGAACCCGACCGTATCCGAGAGGATCAACCGCACCCCCGACGGCAGGTCGATGGCGCGCATGGTGGGATCGAGCGTGGCGAAAAGAAGATCCTGCGCCATGACGCTCGCCTTGGTCAGCCGATTGAACAGCGTCGATTTGCCGGCGTTCG
>PAIP01000045.1 GCA_002704915.1 Parvularcula sp. | reverse complement strand
TCACCAATCTTGCCGACCGGCCGGAATCCGCCGCGCCGGCCCGGCTCGATACCCCACAGGAGATTCTTCCATGACCTATTCCAAGTTTGTCGGGGCCTCGGCCCTTGCGCTGGCGCTCGCCGTTCCGGTCGCGCTTTCGCCCATGCTGGCAAGCCCGGCCCATGCGCAATTCGGCTTCGGCCGCATCGTCTATGACCCGAGCAACTATGCGCAGAACGTGCTCACGGCAGCGCGCACGCTCGAACAGATCAATAACCAGATCACCAGCCTCCAGAACGAGGCGCAGATGCTCATCAATCAGGCCCGTAATCTGGCGAGCCTGCCGTATTCGTCGCTCCAGCAGCTCCAGCAGAACGTCCAGCGCACGCAGCAGCTTCTCGGCCAAGCGCAGAACATCGCTTTCGAGGTCGGGCAGATCGACCAAGCGTTCCAGCAGCAATATGGCAATGTCTCGCTATCAGCGACCGACGCCCAACTGGTCGCCGATGCGCGCGGCCGATGGGAGAACACGGTTGGCGGCTTGCAGGACGCCATGCGCGTGCAGGCGGGCGCGGTCGGCAATATCGACACCAACCGCGCCGAGATGGCCGCGCTGGTCGACCAGAGCCAAGGCGCAACCGGCGCGCTGCAAGCCACGCAGGCCGGCAACCAGCTTCTCGCCCTCCAGTCGCAGCAGCTTTCCGACCTGATCGCGGTCATTTCCGCGAACGGCCGCGCCGATGCGCTCACCGAGGCCGAGCGCGCGACCGCCGCCGAACAGGGCCGCATCCAGCGCGAGCGGTTTCTGACGCCGGGCACCGGCTACCAGCCCGGCAACGCGCAGATGTTCAACAACGGCAACAACTGACGGGAGGCTCGCCATGGACGGCAAGATGCTGGCCCGGCTCGGGGCCGTGGTGTTCATCGCCATCGCCGTCACGGCGACCGCAATAGACATGGCGCGGAAGGATGAACCTTCCGCGCCGCCCCCTGCGCCGGCCTTCCAGCCCCCGGCTGATCCCCTGCGCGAAACCCTGCGCCGCTGCCAGCAGCTCGGCGAGGCAGCCGCCAGCGATGCCGGCTGCCTCGCCGCATGGGCCGAATCCCGCGACCGCTTCCTCGGCCGTGATCGCAGCGAGGCGCGCTGACCATGGGCAACACGGGCGTCATCGACAATTTCCTCGGTGTTTTCACCTCCTACATCGACAGCGGTTTCGGGCTGCTCGGCGGCGAGGTCGCCTTCATCGCCACGACGCTCATCGTCATCGACGTGACGCTTGCCGCGCTCTTTTGGGCATGGGGCGCGGATGACGACATAATCGCGCGGCTGGTGAAAAAGACACTGTTCGTCGGCGTGTTCGCCTACATCATCGGCAATTGGAACAATCTCGCCCGGATCGTTTTCGAGAGCTTCGCCGGCCTCGGCCTGATGGCGTCGGGCACCGGCTTTTCTGTCGCCGATCTGATGCGGCCGGGCCGTGTGGCGCAGACTGGCCTCGACGCTGGCCGCCCGCTGCTCGACTCCATTTCCGACCTGATGGGCTGGATCGCTTTCTTTGAGAACTTCATCCAGATCGCGTGCCTGCTGTTCGCATGGGCGCTGGTGGTGCTGGCCTTTTTCATCCTCGCCATCCAGCTTTTCGTGACCCTGATCGAGTTCAAGCTGACCACGCTCGCCGGCTTCGTCCTGATCCCCTTCGGCCTGTTCGGCAAGACCGCGTTCATGGCCGAAAAGGTGCTCGGCAACGTAGTGTCGTCCGGCATCAAGGTCTTGGTGCTTGCCGTCATCATCGGCATCGGCAGCACCTTGTTTTCGCAATTCACGGCCGGCTTCGGCGGGGCGACCCCGACCATCGACGACGCTATGGCGATTGTGCTCGCCGCGCTGTCGCTGCTTGGCCTCGGCATCTTCGGCCCCGGCATAGCAAACGGCATCGTTTCGGGCGGCCCGCAGCTCGGCGCGGGTGCTGCCGTGGGAACCGGGCTTGCTGCGGGCGGCATGGTGCTTGCGGGCGGTGCGGCGGCTGGCGGTGGGGCCATGCTTGCCGCGAAGGGCGGCGCTGCTGCGCTGTCCGGTGGAGCCGCGGCCGTTCGGGGAGGCGCGACCGCCGCGGGCGCGGCGACCGCTGCCTATAGCCTCGGCTCGCTCGGCCAGACCGGGGCGGCGGGCGTTGCCTCCGGCCTCGGCGGCGTCGCCCGAGCGGCAGGCTCGGCCGCCGTCTCGCCGCTCAAACGTGCAGCCTCCAGCGCAACATCCCAAGCAAGCGAAAGCATCAAATCCAGCTTTTCCGCTGGCGCAAAGGCCGGCTTCGGCGCGTCGGGTGGCAGCTCGACCATGGGCACGGTCGGCGGCGCAAGCGCCGATCCCGCAGCCGCGCCGTCCAGCCCGGCCGGCAGCCCTCCGGCTTGGGCGCAGCGGATGCAGCGCCGGCAGGCCATGAACCACGGCACCACCATGACCGCACATGCCGTCCGCTCCGGCGACAGCCACGGCTCCGGTTCCTCCGTCAACCTTTCCGAAAGTGACCGCTCATGAGCATCTTCAAACGACCAGCCACCCATTACGGCAAATCGCCGGAACCCGAGACGCCTTATTCAAAGGCCGCGCAGGCATGGGACGAGCGTATCGGCTCGGCCCGTGTGCAGGCGAAAAACTGGCGCTATATGGCGTTCGGTTCACTGATCCTTTCGGCCGGCTTCGCCTCGGCGCTGGTCTGGCAGTCCGCACGCGGGACCGTAGTCCCTTGGGTGGTGCAGGTGGACAATCTTGGACAGGCGCAGACCGTAGCGCCTGCGAACGCCGACTATCGCCCGACTGACCCGCAGATCGCGTTCCACCTCGGCCGCTTCATCGAGCAGGTCCGCGCGATCCCGGCCGACGCGATCATTGTCCGCCAGAACTGGCTTCGGGCCTATGAGTGGACCACGGATCGCGGCGCGGCAGCATTGAACGATTACGCCCGCGCCAATGATCCCTTCGCCAAGGTCGGCCGCCAGCAGGTCGCCGTCGAGGTGTCGAGCGTCATCCGGGCATCGCCCAACAGCTTCCGCGTCGCGTGGACCGAACGCCATTTCGAGAATGGCCAGCTTTCCACCACGGAGCGATGGACGGCCATCCTCACCATCGTCATCCAGCCGCCGCGTGACGCCGAGCGCCTGCGCGCCAACCCGTTAGGAATCTACGTCAACGCAATTTCATGGTCGCGGGAGATGAGCCAATGAGGACGATCACCCGCACCCCGACAATCGCGGCCGTGCTGCTTTCGGCCACCATGCTTGCAGGCTGCGCCACCAACCGGACGCCGCAATTCAGCTACGACGCCAGCGTGCCGCCGCTGCGGACTGTGCAGGCGGCGGCAACCGACAACACGCCTCGGCCGCTGCATGTGCCTCCGGCATGGACCGTGGCGCGCGGTGGCACCGCCGCAGGCACGCCAACCGGCCGCGTCGAGAACGCCAATGCAGCCGCCCGCGTCGAGCCGCGCCGGGAAGGCTATTACAACGCCATCCAGATATATCCGTGGAGCGAAGGCGCGCTCTATCAGGTCTATGCCGCAGTCGGGCAGATCACGACCATTGCGCTGGAGCCGGGCGAAAGCCTGACAGGCGCAGGGCCGATCGCGGCCGGCGACACCGCTCGCTGGATCATCGGCGACACCGAGAGCGGCAGCGGTGCAAACCGCCGTGTCCATATCCTTGTGAAGCCCACGCGGCCGGACATTTCCACCAACCTTGTCGTCACCACCGACCGGCGCACCTACATGATCGAGCTGCGCGCGCGGGAATCGCTCTACATGCCGGCCGTGGCATGGGCCTATCCCACACCGCCAGCAGGCCAGCGCCAGACCGTCCCGGCCGCGCCGATTATCCCGGCCGAGGCCGCGCGGAACTATCGCTACGGCCTGACAGGCGATAGCCCGCCGTGGCGGCCAGTTTCCGTCTTCGATGACGGCAGGCGCGTCTATGTCGTCTTCCCGGCCGGGATCGTGCAGGGCGAGATGCCGCCGATCTTCGCGCTCGGCTCCAATGGCGAACCGCAGATCGTCAACAGCCGAGTCCACCAGAACGTCCTGATCGTGGACCGCCTTTTCGGCGCGGCCGAGCTGCGCCTTGGCAGCGGCAATCGCCAGCAGGTCGTCAGGATCGTCCGCACCAACCCGACGCAGGCCGCAGCAGAACCAGCCAGCACGACCACGGGAGGATCGTCCTCATGAGCGATACCGATACCGCCGCTCCCATGCGCCTGCGCGCCGAAACGCCCCGTGTTACGCGCCTATCGCGCAAGATGCTGGCAGGCGTCGGCGCAGTTGCTTTGCTTGGCATCGTCGGCGCGCTGATCTACGCACTCCAGACCCGCGATGCAGGGCCGGGAGGCGAAGAACTCTATTCGACCGAGAACCGGCCCACGGCGGATGGCTTATCCGGCCTGCCGAGCGACTATAGCGGGCCGGTGCTCGGCCCCGCGCTGCCCGGAGATTTGGGCCGCCCCATTCTCGACGCGCAGAACCGGGGACAACCAGTCGTGCCGCCCGTTATGGCGACGCCCGCCGTCGATCCCGAGGAAGAACGCCGCCGCGCCGAGGAAGAAGCCGCACGCTTGAGCAATGTGTTTTTCCAGTCCGGCCTGCGCACGGGAGCGCAAGCCGGAACGGCCATGCCCGGCCTTGCCGGTCTCGGCCTTGGCGAGCAGCCCGCGACACAGGATCGCCACGCGGCGTTTCTCAACGGGCCGGTAGACCGGCAGACCGTCGCCCCGGATCGCGTTGCGCCGCCGGCATCGCCCTATATCCTTCAGGCCGGGGCCGTGATCCCGGCCGCGCTCATCACCGGCATCCGTTCCGACCTTCCGGGCCAGATCACCGCACAGGTGACGGAAAACGTCTATGACAGCCCGACGGGCTCGCTGTTGCTGATCCCACAGGGCACCCGCATCATCGGCCAATACGACGATGGCGTGACGTTCGGCCAGCGCCGCGTGTTGCTGGTCTGGAATCGGCTGATCCTGCCGGGCGGCCGGTCCATCGTCCTTGAGCGCCTGCCGGGCGCGGACGCCAGCGGTTACGCCGGCCTTGAGGATGGCGTTGACTACCATTGGTGGGATCTGATGCGAGCCGCAGGGCTGTCCACGCTGCTTGCGGTCGGAACCGAACTTGCTACCAGCGACGAGGACCGGCTTGTCCGGGCGATCCGAGACGGGGCGCAGGATACCGTCAATCAGGCGGGCCAGCAGATCGTCCAGCGCCAGTTGCAGGTCGCTCCCACGCTCACGATCCGCCCCGGCTTCCCGGTCAGGATCATCGTCACCCGCGACCTTGTGTTCGAGCCGGCAGGAGGTTGACCATGACCAAGCTGAAACTCGGCCCGCTGCCCGACGACAAGCCGGTAAAAGTGACGGTGGAGCTGCCCGCGCAGCTCCATCGCGATCTGACTGCCTATGCCGAGGTGCTGACCCGCGAGACCGGCCAGCCTGTTGCCGATCCTGTCAGGCTGATCGTGCCCATGCTGGAGCGGTTCATCGCCACGGATCGGGGATTTGCAAAGGCGCGGCGGCGAGGTAGCCGCCCTTCATAGGTCGTGTCCAAGGTCCAGGGAGCAGAAAAACCGCGCATTGGGCCTATGATTGCCTATCGAGCAAGAGGATGTGGTGCGGCTGTGTTCCTTGAGCCTGTTGCATCGTGCAATCGTAGCCATTGCTATATTGGGCCAAATTGGCCAAAAGTGTTCAAGGCGTAGGCGGAGAGTCGGATGCAGACCCTGAGTGCGAAAGACGCGAAATACGGCTTCGGACGGTTGATCGATCTTGCCCGAGCTGAACCGGTGGCGGTAGCCAAGCACGGGAGGGCAGTCGTAGTGGTGATGGCGGTCGAAGAGTACGAACGGTTGAAGGGCATCGAAATGGACAACGTCGATAGCCGCCAGGGCATAAAGGGACGGCAGAATGATAGACCGCGCCATTAACAGCTCAGTCACCACCGATGCCCGCCTTACCAGTTACTTCCTAGGGTTGCTCTTGCATTTCATGCCACGGAATTTGACCCATCCAGAAAAGATAAAGATGCGATGAACCCTGCGATGGCGATGACTAAATCCGAACGCTATCTTGAAGAGGCCCTCGTCACCAAGCTGCGGGACCTTAAGTATGACTATCGCCCTGACATCCGTGATCGATCCACGCTTGAGGCAAACTTTAGGGAAAAGTTCGAAGCCCTGAACCGGGTCACACTTACGGACGGCGAGTTTCAGAGACTCCTCGACGAAATTGTCACACCGGACGTTTACGAAGCCGCCCGTTCCCTCCGGAGCCGCGAAGCCTTTATCCGCGATGACGGTACACCGCTCAACTACACCCTCGTCAACATCAAGGACTGGTGCAAAAACGCTTTCGAGGTCGTCAATCAGCTCCGCATCAATACAGATAACAGCCATCACCGCTACGACGTCATGATTCTGATCAACGGCGTCCCCGTCGTTCAGGTCGAGCTGAAGACGCTTGGGATCAGCCCGCGGCGGGCGATGGAGCAGATCGTCGACTATAAGAACGACCCGGGCAACGGATACGGCAAGACGCTACTCTGTTTCGTTCAGCTTTTCATTGTCAGCAACCGAACAGATACTTGGTACTTCGCCAACAATAATGCTCGGCACTTTGCCTTCGACGCGGACGAGCGGTTCCTTCCGATTTACCAGTTTGCGGCGGAGGACAACACGAAGATCACTCACCTTGACGACTTCGCCGATAGGTTCCTCGCTAAGTGCACGCTTGGCCAGATGATTAGCAAATACATGGTTCTCATCGCGAGCGAGCAGAAGCTGCTGATGATGCGCCCGTACCAGATCTACGCGGTCAAAGCGATTGTCGACTGCATCGATCAGAATTGCGGCAATGGGTACGTCTGGCACACAACTGGCTCGGGCAAGACGCTCACTTCGTTCAAGGCTTCGACGCTGCTTAAGACCAACGAGAATATCCACAAGTGCCTCTTCGTCGTTGATCGCAAGGACCTCGACCGTCAGACCCGCGAGGAATTCAATCGGTTTCAGGAAAACTGCGTAGAAGAGAACACCAACACTGCGACGTTGGTCCGCCGCCTGCTATCCGACGACTACGCTGACAAGGTCATCGTCACCACGATTCAGAAGCTCGGCCTGGCACTCGACGAGAACAGCAAGCACAACAAGCAGAACGTCGCTAAGGGTCGGTCAACGTTCAAGCAGAGGCTTGAACAGCTCCAAGACAAGCGAATGGTCTTCATCTTCGATGAGTGCCACCGCTCGCAATTCGGCGAGAACCACAGGGCTATCAAGGAGTTTTTCCCGAATTCTCAGCTATTTGGCTTCACGGGCACCCCGATCTTTGAAGACAATGCGACCGTGAAGCAGATCGAGGGTGACGTCGCCAGCCTTCGAACCACCGAGGACCTCTTCCAGAAAGAGCTCCACGCTTATACCATCACGCACGCGATCGAGGATCGGAACGTCCTCCGCTTCCACGTTGACTATTATAAGCCAAAGCAAGGCGTCGCCCCGAAGCAGGGGCAGACGCTCACGAAGCAAGCAGTTGCGCAAGCGATACTCGACAAGCACGATGCAGCGACCGGAGGCCGCCGCTTTAACGCGCTGCTCGCGACCGCGTCGATCAACGACGCCATCGAGTACTACGATGTCTTCAGGAAGCTCCAGGCCGCGCGCCAGGCCGCCGAACCGGAGTTCGCCCCACTCAAGGTGGCCGCAGTTTTCTCTCCTCCGGCGGAAGGCAATAAAGACGTCCAGCAGATCCAGGAGGACCTTCCTCAAGAGAAGGAGGACAACAGGCACGATCCCGAGGGTAAGAAGACGGCGCTCAAGGCCATCATCGCCGACTACAACAAGCGGTACGGCACGAACCACGATATCAACAATTTCGACCTCTACTATCAGGACGTCCAGCAGCGCATCAAAGATCAGCAGTTCCCCAATCGCGATCTGCCACGTAAGGGCGAGGAAAAGATCGACATCACCATCGTCGTCGACATGCTTCTCACCGGCTTCGACGCGAAATTTCTCAACACGCTCTACGTCGACAAGAACCTCAAGCACCACGGCCTAATCCAGGCATTCTCTCGCACCAATCGCGTTCTCAACGCGACCAAACCCTACGGCCACATTCTCGACTTCCGCAATCAGCAGGACAACGTCGACGCAGCCATAGCCATGTTCTCTGGCGCGCAGTCCGACCGAGCCCGGGAGATCTGGCTAGTCGACAGGGCACCTGTCGTCATCGAGAATTTCAAGCAGGCGGTGGCTGATCTCGGCGAATTCATGAAGACCCACGGTCTCGAGGCCACGCCGCATCAGGTGAACAACCTGAAGGGGGACGACGCGCGTGCCCAGTTCATCAACCGCTTTAAGGAAGTGCAGCGCCTCCAAACGCAACTCGACCAGTACACGGACCTCACTGACGAGCAGCGCGGGCAGATCGAACAGACCCTCCCTAAGGAAGATCTCCGCGCCTTCCGCGGTGTCTATCTCGAAACCGCCCAGCGGCTGAAAGAGCAGCAGGGGAAGCCCGATAGGGACGGCGAGCCGACCAATCCGGAGGTTGACCAGCTTGACTTCGAATTCGTCCTCTTTGCCTCGGCCGTCATCGACTACGACTACATCATGAAGCTGATCGCCAAGTACTCTGGCCAAGATCCCAAGAAGGTCAAGATCAGCCGCGAGCAACTCATTAGTCTGATTCAATCCGACGCCCAGTTCCTGGATGAGCGGGAGGAGATCACCGAATACGTCCGCTCGCTGACGGAAGGAGAAGGTCTCGACGAGGCCGCGATCCGCGCCGGCTACGAGCAGTTCAAAGCTGCGAAGCAAGCCAAGGAGATTGAGGACCTTGCTCGGGTTCACGGCTTGACACCGGAGTCCCTCGCGGCCTTCGTCGATACCATTCTTCAGCGCATGATCTTTAACGGCGAGCAGCTTACCGACCTGATGGAACCGCTGGACCTGGGCTGGAAGGCTCGTCGTGAGGCGGAACTGGCATTGATGGCCGATCTCATGCCCCTGCTCATTAAGCGTGCCAGTGGCCGCGAAATCTCGGGGCTCAGCGCATATGAGCAGTAAGATGAAATCCTCAACCGTGAGGGGCGGTAAATCTGCTCTTCTGCCCGAACTGCGCTTTCCGGAGTTTCGGGATGCGGGTGGGTGGACGCCCGTCAGCCTGCGGAAGGCATCGGTTCCGGTTGACGAGCGCGTGGGCGAAAGGAAGCTCACGCCGGTCAGCATTTCCGCCGGAACGGGATTTGTTCCGCAGGCCGAGAAATTTGGCAGGGATATTTCGGGCAATCAGTATCAGCTTTACACGTTGGTCCGGGATGGCGACTTTGTATTCAACAAGGGCAACTCTCTCAAGTTCCCGCAGGGCTGTATCTATCTCTTGCAAGGTTGGGGTCAGGTTGCTGCTCCTAACGTGTTCATCTGCTTCCGTCTGAAGGATGGCTATTCGAACGGGTTCTTTCAGAACTGCTTTGAACAAAACCAGCACGGAAAGCAGCTCAAGAAGCACATCACCAGCGGTGCGCGAAGCAACGGCTTGCTGAACATCAGCAAAGAGACGTTCTTCGGCGTCGAGATTCCAGCGCCAAGCCTGCCTGAACAAGAAAAGATCGCGGAGTGTCTGGCCTCTGTTGACACGCTCATTGAGGCGCAGGGGCGAAAGGTAGAGGCGCTCAAGACTTACAAGAAGGGGCTGATGCAGCAGCTTTTCCCACAGGAAGGCGAAACCCAACCCCGCCTCCGCTTCCCCGAGTTTCGCGATGCGAGGGAGTGGGAGGAGAAAAGTCTTGACAGACTCGTGGTAATCCAATCCGGAGCTACTCCTTCGAAAGCAACTTCAAATTTTTGGGGCGGTTCAATTCCTTGGGTTTCCGCCAAGGACATGAAGCGCCTTTTCTTGGAGGACTCCGAAGAGCATATCTCTGAAGAGGCCGTTGAAAACGGTGCACGACTTGTCCCAACGGGAACTCTCTTGGTGCTAACGCGCGGAATGACTTTGCTCAAAGACGTTCCGATCTGCATTTTGCGTCGCGAGATGAGCTTCAACCAAGATGTTAAAGGGCTGCGACCTAAGTCTGGAGTCAACGGTCTTTTCTTGGCGTGGATGCTCGTAGGCAACAAAGACCGTCTGCTCGCAATGGTAAACATAGCAGGGCACGGAACAGGAAAGATCGATACTGACGAGTTGAAGTCCCTAACGTTGCGACTTCCTGGTCCAACTGAACAACAACGCATCGCCGACTGCCTCACCTCCCTCGACGACCTCATCGCCGCCGAAACCCAAAAGCTCGACACGCTCAAGACCCACAAGAAGGGGCTGATGCAGCAGCTTTTCCCCTCGGTCGAGGAGGGTGATGCATGAGTGGCATCCGCACCTATCAGAGCTTGGGGAAGCTGGTAACACGGCTGCGGGATGATCTGAACGACGCCGATATCGTGCTGCTTTACGCCTACAACCGCACCGGTAAGACACGCCTGTCGATGGAATTCAAGGACGCAGGCAAGCGCAAGACCAAGAAAAACCCGAACGGGACGCCTGACACCTTGTATTTCAACGCCTTCACCGAGGATTTGTTCGTTTGGGAAAACGACCTTGAGGGCGACAGCGTGCGCCGCCTGCAGCTGAACGAGAAGTCTGCCTTCTTCAACGCCATGACTGAACTCGCGCTGGACGAAACGATTGCCCAGTATCTTTCCCGATACGCCAACTTCGATTTCGACTTCACCTACAAGGAGATTGAGCAGGGCAAAGAGACCGTTTCCAAGCCGGATTTCGTGAGCTTCGAAAAGGACGGTGTGCCCAACATCAAGGTGTCACGTGGCGAGCAGAATATCTTCATCTGGTGCGTCTTCATGGCGATCTGTGAGCGGATGCTGGATGGGCATGAATCCTACCAAGGGAAGAAATACCTCTACATCGACGACCCGATCTCATCACTTGATGACAACAACGCCATTTCTGTCGCCTGCGACCTGGCCAAGCTTCTCCGTCGGGCAGCCGCTCGGAAAGACGGTGCCGGTACGCCCGCGCCGATCAAGGTGATCTTCTCATCGCACCACGCACTGTTTTTCAACGTAATGTGCAACGAAATCGGCAGGCGGATCGACGGCGAGTCGAAGGTCACACACAAGCGCTATTTTCTTCACCGCCCCAACGGCGACGAAGCCTACAGACTGCAGGCGACCGAGGATACGCCGTTCTTTCACCACGTGGCGACACTTGCCGAATTGCAGCGGGCCGCCGATCCGAAGAAGGGGAAGCTGTACACCTTTCACTTCAACGCTTTGCGCAGCGTTATGGAGAAGACCGCCTCCTTTTTCGGACACTCAAGTATCGTTTTCTGCCTCAAAGCTCTCAACAATGAGGAAGACACTGCGCTGTTCAATCGCGCCCTTAATTTGCTGAGCCACGGCGCTTACGCTATCCACGAACCGACCGAGATGGGAGAGGACAACAAGGAGCTTTTCCGCCGGATCCTACATGAATTCATCACACAATTTGAGTTCGCCTTGCCGGCCGTTGCTCCCATTCCGCCTCCGACGCCCGCTCCCGCGCCTGCACACCAGGAAGTTCCTGCACAATGAATGACCAAGCTCAAAAACAACTCGGCAATACGCTTTGGGCCATAGCCGATCAGCTCCGCGGCGCAATGAACGCGGACGACTTCCGCGATTACATGCTAGCGTTCCTGTTCCTGCGCTACCTGTCGGACAACTACCAGCAGGCCGCGAAGAAGGAGCTTGGGCGGGACTATCCGGACCCGGATGCCGTAGGCAATGGCGGGCGGTCCTCGCTGTCCGTATGGTACGAGCAGAATCCCAATGACGTGGTGGCCTTCGAGAAGCAGATGCGCCTCAAGGCGCACTACATTATCCGCCCCGAGCACCTCTGGGCCAGTATCGCCCATATGGCCCGTACCCAGGATGACGAGCTGCTCAACACGCTCCAGGCCGGGTTCAAATACATCGAGAATGAGTCGTTCCAGAGCACCTTCTCCGGGCTGTTTTCGGAGATCAATCTCGGCTCTGAGAAACTGGGCAAGACCTATGCGGACCGAAACGCCAAGCTCTGCACGATAATCACGAAGATTGCCGAGGGGCTCGCCGAGTTCTCGACCGATAGTGATACACTGGGCGATGCCTATGAGTATCTAATCGGCCAGTTCGCTGCGGGCTCAGGCAAGAAAGCTGGCGAGTTCTACACGCCGCAGCGGATCTCGGACATCCTCTCTGAGATCGTCACGCTCGATAGCCAGGAACCGAAGACCGGCAAGCGAAAGCACCTCGCCAGCGTGATGGACTTTGCCTGCGGCTCGGGCTCGCTGCTGCTCAATGTGCGGAAGCGCATGGGATCCCATGGTATCGGCAAGATCTACGGTCAAGAGAAAAACATCACCACCTACAACCTCGCGCGCATGAACATGTTGCTGCACGGGGTGAAGGACACTGAGTTCGAGATTTACCACGGCGACACGCTGACGAATGACTGGGACATGCTCCGTGAGACGAACCCAGCGAAAAAGCCCTACTTCGACGCGGTGGTCGCCAATCCGCCGTTCAGCTATCGCTGGGATCCGAACGAGGCGCTGAGTGAGGACATACGGTTCAAGAACTACGGGCTTGCCCCGAAGTCGGCGGCGGACTTTGCCTTCCTGCTGCACGGGTTCCACTACCTCAAGGACGACGGCGTGATGGCGATCATCCTACCGCACGGCGTATTGTTTCGCGGCGGCTCGGAGGCGAAGATTCGCCGCAAGCTCCTCGAAGACGGGCACATCGATACCGTTATCGGCCTGCCGGCGAACCTGTTCTACTCGACTGGCATCCCGGTCTGCATTCTCGTCCTGAAGAAGTGCAAGAAGCCTGATGACGTCCTGTTCATCAACGCGTCCGAGCATTTCGAGCGTGGCAAGCGGCAGAACTATTTGTCCGACGATCACATCGCGACGATCATCGATACATACCAGCATCGCCCGGAGAGTGTAGAGCGGTATGCCAGGCGCGTCAGCATGGAAGAGATTGAGGCCAATGGCTTCAACCTGAACATCTCGCGCTATGTTAGTACGGCCAAGGAGGAAGTCGCAATCGATCTATCTGCCACGCAGAAGGAGTTGGTCGAGATCGAGCAGGATATTCGTGAGGCTACGGCGAAGCACAATTCGTTCTTGAAGGAGCTTGGGCTGCCGGCACTGCCATAGTCGAACTTACCTAAGCTTGAATAGCTCGACCGCCGGAGCATTTTGGCGGAGGCAGAGTGGCTCTAAACAGCAACCTGCAGCGAATGTCGATCTCGTAGGTTGCGTGCCCCCGCAACCAATTTGGACAACAAAAACCCCGCTAAACCAATTGGTTAGCGGGGTTTTGTTTTGGCTGTAAAAATAGCAAATTTGCTAACTCAATAGTATCAATGGCTTAAGTTCGCAGGCTCAAATCGGGGGTCGTATACCCCGCAACCAACTACATAAAAAGCTATGTCAGATGTCGAGATCATGGACAGGCATCGAATGGCTCAGTTCGCCTCGTCGTGGGGTTCAATCACGCTGCAATGCGATGGATAATCAAGTTTTCTATCTGCAAACAAAGCTTTCTTCTGTGCTTGACCTGAGAGATACCGTCTCCATAATTCCGGTCGGTCCATGCGGGAGGAAACATGACCACCGAGCATACCGTCATTGTCGTGTCGGCGGACGAGGCCCTGATCGCCCAATGCCAACAGGGTCTCGCGAAGTCAGAGGATTATCGCGTTGTCGTGTGCGCCGACGATAAGGAGGCGGCGCGCCGGCTCGATTCCATGCAGGTTCACCTGCTGATCTATGACGTTCCGGCCGGCACGGATGCCGCCAATAATCTCGTCACCAGCGCGCGGCTGTCGCATCCGCAGGTCGCGCGCATTGTGCTGGGCGCGCAAGATGCCCACGCCCTTGCAGCGCAGGTGGCGCGTAACGCGGCGGCTTTCCTGTTCGTTCTCAAGCCGGTGTTTTGCGAGCAGGTCGAACTGACGGCCAAGCGAGCGCTCGAACTCAACGAACTGTCGCGACGTCACCGGGTGCTGTCGCGCGAACTGAAGATTTCCGTCGACGACAACATCTTCGACGAGGCCGAGCAGAGTTCGCTCAAGGGCGGGGTCTCCCAATTCGAGCGTCTGGTCTATGTCAGTCCCGCCATGGCGGAACTGGTGGCGGAGGCGAAGCAGGCCGCGGCAACCGATCTGCCAGTGCTGATGTTCGGCGAGACGGGAACCGGCAAGGAGCTTCTCGCCCGCGCGATCCACTATAATTCCGGTCGCATGGATACGCCGCTCTACGTCCAGAACTGTGGCGGCATGTCCCAGGACATGCTGCATTCGGAACTGTTCGGCCATGTGCGCGGCGCTTTCACGGGCGCGGTGGCCGATCGTCTCGGCCTGTTCCGCGCCGCCGACGGAGGCACCGTGTTCCTGGACGAACTGACGGAGATATCGCCGAGCTTTCAGGTCAGCCTGCTGCGGTTCCTTCAGGAAGGCGAGGTCAAGCCGCTCGGGTCCGACAAGATGTACCATGCCAATGTGCGGGTGCTGGCGGCCTATAACAGGCCGCTCGCCGAATTGGTCGAGAAGGGCGAATTCCGCCGCGACCTCTATTACCGGCTGAAGGGCTTCGAACTGCATATTCCCGCGCTGCGTGAGCGGCCCGAAGACATACCGGTGCTGACCGATTTCTTCATCGAAAAATATGCGGGCGTGGTCGGCAGGCGCGTGGTCGGTGTGACCAAGGACGTGATCGCCAAGCTGAGAGCCTACCAGTTCCCCGGCAATGTGCGCGAGCTCGAAGCAGAAATCCGCCGCATGGTCGCGCTCGCCGAGCAGGGTGGCTACATCTCAAGGCGGCACCTGCCGAGAAACATCGCCGATGTCAGTGTGGAGGCACCTCCCGGTGACGGTGCCTATGCGATTGAGGGCGACACGCTCAAGGAGATGGTCGAGTCGCTTGAAAAACGGGTGGTGATGGAAACGCTTACCCGCCACCGCTGGAACCAGAGCAAGGCAGCCGACGAACTCGGGCTGTCGCGCGTCGGGCTTGCCAACAAGATCAAGCGGTATAACCTGCAGGATGTCGCATAAGACAGAGCCGGGGCCGATCCCATGGATGACGAAAAGGCCGAGATCCTGCGTTTTCCGCAAACGCGCGTGCGCATGAAATCGAGCGGGCCGATCAACGATCTCGGCCTCAGCAAGCTCTCGCAGCAGGTCGGCTCGTCCGGGCGCAGCGCGCGAGGCCACTGGTGCAGCTACTGCCAGGGGATCTGGTATTCCTATTTCCTGGAAGCCGAATGCCCGAAATGCGGCAACAGGCACGGCTGACAAGCTTCCGCAGCTATACCCATCCATTACAAGCCGCCTGCCAACCTACTTTGCAAATTTGCTGCAAAGTAAATTTCGTTTGCACCGGAATTTGCGCTGCGCAATTTCCAGTGAATCAAAGCAAGCCTTTGTTTTTCAATCATAATCATAAAACATGCAAAGCTGGCACGCATATTGCAATGAAGGCGGTGGGCGCAGAATCGCGCCATGCAATGAAATCCGGCCGCGCGGTGCCGGATATGAACTCGGGAGGAGCTCAATGGCCAACTTGCTGTGGCTGCAAGGTGGTGCCTGTTCTGGCAACACCATGTCCTTTCTCAATGCGGAAGAACCAAGTGCCTGCGATCTGGTGACGGATTTCGGCATCAACGTTCTTTGGCAGCCGTCACTCGGCCTGGAACTGGGTGACGACGTGAAGGCGATTCTGGAGAAATGCATATCGGGCGAAATCCAGCTCGATATTTTCGTTTTTGAAGGAACGGTCATCAACGCGCCCAACGGCACCGGCGAGTGGAACCGCTTCTGCGGCGAGCCGATGAAGAACTGGGTCCAGAAGCTTGCCGCCGCCGCGCAGTTCGTGGTCGCAATCGGCGATTGCGCCACATGGGGCGGCATTCCGGCGACCGCGCCGAACCCGTCGGAAAGCCAGGGCCTTCAGTTCCTGAAACGCGCCAAGGGCGGCGCGCTCGGCGGCGGTTTCGTGTCGAAGGCCGGTCTGCCGGTGATCAACATTCCCGGCTGCCCCGCGCATCCCGACTGGGTGACGCAGATTCTCGTGGCGGTGGCCACCGGCCGGGCGGGCGATCTCACGCTCGACGAGTTCCAGCGCCCCAAGACGTTCTTCTCGTCGTTCACCCAGACCGGCTGCACGCGCAACATGCACTTCGCCTACAAGGTCTCGACCACGGCGTTCGGCCAACGCAAGGGCTGCCTGTTCTACGATCTTGGTTGCCGCGGTCCCATGACCCACAGCCCGTGCAACCGCATCCTTTGGAACCGCGTCTCCTCCAAGACCCGCGCCGGCATGCCGTGTCTCGGCTGCACCGAGCCGGAGTTCCCGTTCTTCGACCTCGCACCCGGGACGGTCTTCAAGACCCAGACCGTCATGGGCGTGCCGAAGGACCTGCCGGAGGGCGTCGACAAGAAGGGCTACGTCAAGCTGACCGCCGCCGCCAAGGGGGCCGCGCCCGCCTGGGCCGAAGAAGACATCTTCGTGGTCTGAGACAAATCGGGTTTTTGGAGAAATAACATGTCACAAGCAGCAGTTCAGACACTCGATATCTCGCCGGTCGGCCGCGTGGAGGGCGACCTCGACGTCCGCGTCGACATCGAGAACGGCGTCGTCGTCAACGCATGGACGAACGCGGAGATGTTCCGCGGTTTTGAGGTGATCCTCAAAGACAAGGACCCGCAGGCGGGTCTCGTCGTCACGCCGCGCGCCTGCGGCATCTGCGGCGCCTCGCACCTCACCTGCGCCGCCTGGGCGCTCGACACCGCCTGGGGTACGACGGTGCCGCGCAATGCGATCATCGCCCGCAATCTCGGACAGATCGTGGAATCGCTCCAGTCGCTCCCGCGCCATCACTACGGCCTGTTCATGATCGACGCGACCAACAAGAACTATTCGGGCAGTCAGTTCTACGAGGAGGCGGTGAAGCGCTATTCGCCGTTTACCGGGACCAGCTACGAGGCCGGCGTGACCATCTCCGGCCGTCCGGTCGAGATCTACGCGCTGCTCGGCGGCCAGTGGCCGCACTCCTCCTACATGGTCCCCGGCGGCGTGATGTGTGCGCCGACGCTGACCGACGTGACCCGCGCATGGTCGATCCTGGAGCATTTCCGCCGCAACTGGATCGAGCCGCTGTGGCTCGGCTGTTCGATGGAGCGCTACGAGGAGATCCAGACCTACGACCAGTTCCTCGAATGGCTCGACGAGCGGCCCGAACACGCCAATTCCGACCTTGGTCTCTACTGGCGCATGGGCATGGATATCGGCCTGCAGAACTATGGCAAGGGCCACGGCAAGTTCGTCACCTGGGGCTACCTGCCGCATGAGGACCGCTACCAGAAGCCGACCATTGCAGGGCGCAATGACGCGGTGATCATGAAATCGGGTGTTTACGACGGTGCGTCCGACAGCTTCAAGCTGATGGACCAGATCCACACCCGCGAGGACATGCAGCACGCCTGGTATGACGAAGGCAATTCGCTGCATCCCTTCGACCGGACCACCACGCCGGTGTCGAAGAACGACATCGACCCGGATGGCAAGTATTCCTGGTGCACGGCGGTGCGCCACGAGGAAAACGGCCGCCTGGAAGCCGGTCCGCTCGCAAGGCGTCTCGTTGCCGGCGGCCCCGGCCAGGACTTCCAGCATTCCGACGGTCTGGTGCTTGACATGTACCGCAAGATGGGCGGTGCCTCGATCCTGCTGCGCCATTTCGCGCGCATGCACGAATTGTGCATCCTCTACCGCGAAGCCGAGCGCAACCTGCGCGAGATGAAGCTCAATGAGGAATGGTACATCAAGCCGACCGAGAAGGATGGCCGGGGATGGGGTGCGACCGAGGCGATCCGCGGTGCGCTGTGCCACTGGATCGACGTGGAGGGCGGCAAGATCAAGAACTACCAGATCATCGCGCCGACCACATGGAACGTCGGGCCGAGAGCGGCCGACGGCGAACGCGGCCCGATCGAGGAGGCGCTGATCGGCACCCCGATCGCCAATCCGAAGGACCCTGTCGAGGTCGGCCATGTGTGCCGGTCCTATGACAGTTGCCTGGTCTGCACGGTGCATGCCCACGATGCGAAGTCCGGCGAGGAACTCGCCCGCTTCAGGACATCCTGACCGAAACACTGTCGACGGCGCGGGCGGGAGGTTCAATCCTGCGACCCGCGCCGGTAAGATCGGATGGCGTGCGCCCGACCGAGTCGCCGCCAGTCGGGAAGGAAGTGAATTGGATATGGTTGAACAACCCGGCGTGGGCAGATCCGAAGCCGATTTTATAGCGCGCTATGGGGTGACCCCGGAAAAGGCCGACCATGCGACGCTTCTCGAGATGATCAAGGACATCTTCGAGGAGGGACTGGAAACCAAGGTTGAGCCATTTCCCGAGACCGACAGGGAATTCGGGCGCATTCTCGACGATCTGCGGGCCATGGGGAAGAACGAACTGCGCGCCAAGCTGATCGAATCGGGCTGGTTGCTGGAGCCCTATGGGGAAGAGGAAATGCGCTGTCAGGAGTGCATGTACTACCTCGTCCACAAACGCTGGTGCGACCTGCCGGAGCTCGACCTGCCGGCGGAACCCGACTGGTGGTGCCGTTTGTGGAGGATTTAGACACTCTCTGATTTGCGGCCGATCAAGTGTGTTTGCCAGGGAGGAAGCGACATGGACGATCAGGCATCGAGCGCACAGGACGACAGGTTGCGCGAGGACATCGGCGCGATGCTGGCCGGCGGGCTGGAGACGGAGGTCTGGCCGCGCGCCGAGACATCGCAGATGGTGAACGAGATCGTGGCGCGCCTGCAAAAGGATGCGCAAGACGACCTCACGCGAAAGCTCGTGATCGCCGGTTTCACCGATTACACCGTGGAGGCGGACGACCTCGAGCAGCCATGCGAGACCTGCATGTACTATCTCATGCATCGCCGCTTTTGTGCCCTGCCGGAGCTCATGCTTCCCGTCGAGCCGCAATGGTCGTGCAGGCTGTGGCGGATATGAGCGCGGCGGTCCACACCGCGATTATCGGCTGCGGCAACCCCAATCGCTCAGATGACGGGCTGGGGCCGGCCGTCGCCGCCAGGCTGCGCGCCACGGACCTGCCGCCGGGCGTCGCCGTCTTCGACGCGGGCACGGACGGCATGGCCGTCATGTACCGGGCGCGCGGGGTGGAACGGCTGATCATCGTGGATGCGAAGGTTCCCGAAAACAATCCCGGCGCGATCTACCAGGTGCCTGGCGACATCCTGCAGGCACCGCCGCAGCATAGCCTGAATCTCCACGATTTCCGCTGGGAGAACGCGCTCTATGCCGGGCGCATGATCTATGGCGAGGCATTTCCAGGCGACGTTTCGGTCTTCCTCGTCGAAGCCGAGAGCCTGGCGCTCGGTCTCGGTCTTTCGCCCGCCGTCGAAGCGGCGGCGGGCAGGCTCGCCGAGCAGATCGCAGCGCTGGTCACGCCCGAGCCGGCGGAAGCCCCGTGAGCGCTACCGTCGCCGTCCGCAACGGCTCGGTCTACCTGTCGGCATCCGTCGTCGAAACCTATTTTCGCGGTATCGAGGCGGTGATCGTTCTCATCCGCGATGGCGCGGTGAGCATATTGCCGGTCTACCAGATGGCCGCCGGGGGATGCCTGCTGAAGATGCGCAACGCCGCCGGCGACAGGGTTGCCAGCGCGCCGGACGTTTTCGAGGCCAACGATCTGCTCTCATGGCAGGCGCAGGACCTGCCGGCATCGTGGTCGAGCGAACAGGGTGCGCTGATTGTGCCACTTCCCGCGAATCCGGATTTTTAGACGAAAAACAGTTCCATTTGAGCCCCGTTTTGTAAACTAACTTTACAGTTTATAATGTATCTAGACATTTTCTGCGAACTTTGCTTTGATTTTGGCAGGCGGGTTGGAGGCCCGCCGAAACGGGAGGATGCCGATGACCGTGCGCAGCCGCACACCAGAGCAGGTCGACGCCGCCATGCGCATGGTCGAGGAGGCGCAGGGCACGCCCGTCGAGAAGGCGGAAATGCTCATGGAAATCGCCATGAGCCTGCAGCAGAAGCCGAAGGAGGCCTCCGACATCGAAGCCGCCGTCACGCTCTACGAGACGGCGCTCAGCCTCAACATGAAAGACCTGCCGTTGCTGGCGGCACGCATCCGCGCCCGCATGGCGACGGCGCTTATGATCATTCCGAGCGAGGACACGCTGCCGCTGGAGCGTGCGCGCGATGAACTGGAAACCGCACTCGGCACGCTCACGGCGGAAGGAAGCGATGAGGAGATCGCCGAGGCGGAGATGAACCTCGGGCTGGTGCTGCAGAACCTCGCCCCCTTCCACAAGGCGCGCATCCAGGATTCCATCAGCGCCTACCAGCGCGCGCTTCGGACCTTCGACAAGAAAGCCCACCCCAAGGAATTCGCCATCCTGCAGAACAATCTCGCGACGGCCTTCCTGTCCATTCCCTTCACCGACGAGAAAGCGAAGATGCGCGAGGCGCTCGCCGTCCAGGCCTTCGAGGAAGGCCTTTCGGTGGTCACTCTCATCGACCATCCAAGCGAATATGCCATGCTGCAGAACAATCTTGGCAATGCGCTTCAATACGTCTCGTCGAGCCACCGGGTGGAGAACGGCTTTCGCGCGCTGGAAGCCTATGACGAGGCTCTGAAGGTACGCGAACGCCGCAACGCACCCGGCGAATATGCCAATACCATCGCCAACAAGGCCAACTGCCTCGCCAACCTGCCCGACGACCCGGAAGAGCCCGACGCAGGTAATCCGCGCAATCTCTCCGCTGCCTGGACGCTCTATGGCGAGGCGCGGGACATCTTTCGCCAACTGGGCGATTTGCAGAAGGCCGAAGCGGTTGGCGAGGCTTTGCGGGAACTCGAACAGGAATTTCCATCGATGCCGCTCAAGGCCAATGGCGCCCACTAGAATCAAGGAAAGGGAAACATGGACATCATCACTCTCATCATTGCGCTTGTTGCCGGCATAGCCGCGGCCATGGCCGGCGGAGCCCTGTCGGGCATGAAGATCGGCGCGGAAGCGCTTGGCGCGGACCTCGCCGCCTATATGGGCGGGCTCTACGGCTTCCTAGCCGGCTCTATCGGCGTCGTGGCGGGCCTCGTCCTGCTCACCGTCGTGAAGGGGGGCTTCTGATGCTCGGCATGGCCATGAATTCCGCGAAACTGTTCTTCCAGGGCAAGCTCTTCCAGGACAATTCCAGGATGATGGGCAAGCTGGCGCTCGGCGCCGGGCTAGGGGCCATCGTCATCGTCATCGCCGGCCAGTTCCTGCCCGTCTGGGCCGCTGCACTCGTCGGCGGAGCCGTCTCGGGCCTTGCCCAGCCGGTGCTCTTCAAGGACCTCAAATACGTCTGACCGCCATGAACGAAATGTCCGACCAGAAAGGCGTCGCGAATGCCGCTCCTATCTCCGCTCCGCCCGGCGCCGCGGAGGCCGAGGAGCGGAACCTTGCCGCGCTGCTGTCGGACATTGCCGTGCTCGAAGCGCTGACCGAACACTGGCCGGACGAGCAGCGCAACGCCGCCAACGCGCGGGTGAAGGCCGTCGAGGAACTGAACGCGGAAGGCTTCAGGCGCCTGATCCGCCAGTTGAAAGGCCATCCGGCGCTCGGCCCGGCACTCCGGGAAGCGGCGACGGACGAGCTGGTTTACGCCGTGCTGCGCCGCCACGGCATCCTCAAGCCTAGCCTGTTCGAGCGGGTCGAGGCAGCGCTTGAAACCATTCGCCCTATGCTGGACAGCCATGGCGGCGACGTGGAACTCGTCTCCGTCGAGCCGCCGGCATGCGAGGTGCGGTTCCTCGGCGCATGTGACGGCTGCCCGGCCTCGCAGCTCACTTTCTATGCTGGCGTCAAGAAGGCCATCCAGGACAATGTGCCGGAGATCGAGGAGATTCGGCAGGTGAGGGGGCTCGGCGGCGGCGGAGACGCGGGCACCGTGCATTTCACCTCGCCATTCGCCAGTTACAAGAGCGACAGCTGGAGTTTCGTCGCCAAGCTCGGTGATCTCGCCGAGGACGAGACGAAGGTTCTGGACGCGGGGGGGCATTCGCTGCTCGTCACGCGCTTTGCCGACCGTGTCACCATCTTCGAGAATGCCTGCGCCCATATGGGCATGGCCATGGACGGCGGCGACATCGCCGATGGCCGCATCACCTGTCCCTATCACGGTTTCGAATATTCGCTGGAAAGCGGCGAATGCCTGACCGCGCCGGAAGTGCAGCTTCAGCCGCATGGAGTGCGCGTGGTCGGTGACCGTATCGAAGTGCAGTTGACGTCATGAGAGCCTCGCTCGCCCATGCCTCCAGCTTCGCGCCGATCAAGGCGCCGGGGTCGGCGGTCGAGGGGCGTCCGCTACTCGCCACGGATGGACCACGCACCGTGCTCGGTTGGCGCCCGGACGATTTCGCCGTTTCCATCCGTCCCGATGCATCGACCCTGTTCGGCCCGCGCGGCGCGTGCCTGCACGCCGACGGCTCGCTGTGGGTAGCCGATACCGGCCATCACCGCCTGCTCGGCTGGCGCGCGGTGCCGGTGGAGGACAATGCGCCGGCTGATATATTGATCGGCCAGCCGACATTCGAGGCAGAGGGGCGCAACGGTAAGGCGGAACCCGGCGCGGCGAGCGTTAACGTGCCGACCGGCATCTGCGCTTTCCGCGACGGGCTCGCCGTCGCCGACGCCTGGAACCACCGCGTGCTGATCTGGTTGAAGACCCCGACCGAAAACAACCAGCCGGCCGACATTGTGCTCGGCCAGAAGGATTTCGCCTCGGCACTGGCCAATGAAGGTGCCGACCGGCCCACGGCGACGACGCTGCACTGGCCCTATGGCGTGGCCGGGATCGACGGCAGGCTGGTGGTCTGCGACACCGGCAACCGCCGTCTGCTGGTCTGGAACGATGTGCGCGAAAGCGGACAGGGCGCTGACCTGGTGCTCGGGCAGGCGGACTTCACGAACCGCGACGAGAATGCCGGCGGCGCGGTGTCGGCGATGTCGATGCGCTGGCCGCATCAGATCGCCTCGTGGCTGGGCCGCCTCGCCGTCGCCGATGCTGGCAACAACCGCATCATGATCTGGAACGGGTTCCCCACGGCGAACGGCGCACCATGTGACGCCGTTCTCGGGCAGGCGGATTTTGCCGCCTGCGATCACAACGGCGCGACCTATTATCCGTCGAACCGGACGCTGAACATGCCTTATGCGCTCGCCTGCCATGGCGGGCAGCTGATCGTCGGCGACACGGCGAATTCGCGGCTGGTCGGATGGTGCGATCCGGAAACGGGGTCGGCGGCGGATGCGCTGACCGGGCAAC
This sequence comes from Parvularcula sp., assembly GCA_002704915.1. GTDB lineage: Bacteria > Pseudomonadota > Alphaproteobacteria > Caulobacterales > Parvularculaceae > Hyphococcus. Next base: position 7,105 of record PAIP01000045.1, on the reverse strand, counting down.
CCGATTTCGCGGCCAAGGGCGACAATCGCTGGGGCGTTGCGACGCGCGACAGCCTGTGCTGGCCCTATGGTTTGAGCGTGCTGGGCGGCCTCGTCGCCATCGCCGACAGCGGCAACAACCGGGTGCTGTTGTGGGAGGTCGCGCGATGAGCGGTGAGCGCCTCACCATTCGCGGTCAGGTGCAGGGCGTGGGCTTCCGCCCGACCGTGTGGCGGCTGGCGCAGGAAATGGGCCTCGCCGGCGACGTGCGCAATACCGGCGACGGCGTGGAAATCCGCCTGTGGGGCGGGGTGGGTGATGTCTTCGTCGACCGTTTGCGTGCCGAGCTTCCGGCGCTGGCGGAGATCGAGGCGCTGGAGCGGGCGCCGATCAGCGATCCCGCGCCGGACGGTTTCGGCATCGTGCAATCGCAGGGCGGGCGCATGCGGGTGAACGTCACGCCCGACGCCGCGACCTGTCCGGACTGTCTGGAAGAGGTGCGCAATCCGCTCGCCCACCGCTACTGGTATGCGTTCACCAACTGCACCAATTGCGGCCCGCGCTTTTCGATCATCCAGAGCGCGCCCTATGACCGTGCGCGCACGACCATGCGCGATTTTCCCATGTGCGAGACCTGTGCGGCAGACTATGGCGATCCCGCCGACCGCCGCTTCCATGCCCAGCCGGTAGCCTGTGCGCTTTGCGGGCCGAAGGGGTGGCTGGAAAAGCTCGGCGGCGGCGCGGTGCATGCCGAAGCATTCTCGATGATGGACGATGTGGACGCGGCCGGCGGCGCGATCATGAACGGCCATATCGTTGCGGTGAAAGGGCTCGGCGGTTTCCATCTGGCCTGCGACGCCACCAAGGGTGACGTGGTCGCCCGCCTGCGGGAGCGCAAGAGACGGCGCGGCAAGGCCTTCGCGCTGATGGCGCGCGATATCGACGTCATCCGCCGCCATGCAGAGGTGAGCGCCGACGAGGAAGCGCTGCTGACCTCGCCCGCGGCGCCCATCGTGCTGCTCGAGGCGAAGGCCGGAATGCTGCCCGACGCCGTCGCGCCGGGGCTCGGCCGGCTCGGCTTCATGCTGCCCTACACGCCGATGCACCACCTGATGCTGCGACGCATGAAGCGACCGGTGGTGATGACGTCCGGCAACATCTCCGGCGAGCCGCAATGCACCACCAACGATCAGGTCCGCGACACGCTGTCGGGCGTCGCGGACTTCGCGCTGTTCCATGACCGCGACATCGCCAATCGCATCGATGACAGCGTGGCAAGCGTGGTTGCCGGCAAGACCCGCCTGCTGCGCCGTGCGCGCGGCTATGCGCCCCAACCGATCCGGCTGCCCGACGGCTTCGACAGCGACATGCAATTGCTGGCGCTCGGTTCGGAACTGAAGAACACGTTCTGCCTGGTCAAGGACGGACAGGCGATTGTCAGCCAGCATATGGGCGACCTGGAAAACGCCGCGACCCATGCCGATGTCGAGCACAATCTGGCGCTCTACGAACAGCTCTTCGAGCACGAACCGACGGTAATCGTGGTCGACCGACACCCGGAATATCTCTCCACCAAGCGCGGCCACGACATGGCCGGCGAGCGTCCGGTGATCGAAGTCCAGCATCATCACGCCCATATCGCCGCATGCATGGTCGAGAACGGCCTGCCGCTCGACGCTGGCCCGGTGCTCGGCATTGCCATGGACGGTCTCGGACTCGGCGATGACGGCACGATCTGGGGCGGCGAGTTCCTCGCCTGTACCTATCGTGGCTACCGGCGCCTCGGCCTGCTGAAGCCAGTGGCGCTTCCCGGCGGCGCGGCGGCGGTGCGCGAGCCGTGGCGCAACCTTTATGCGCATCTCATGGCCGAGATGGGCTGGGCCGAGTTCGCCATGAACTTCCGCGATCTCGACGTCTTTACCAGGCTTGACGCCGCGCCGCGTGCCACGCTGGACGCGATGATCCGCTCCGGCACCAACGCGCCGCTGTCGTCGTCCTGCGGCCGGTTGTTCGACGCGGCGGCGGCGCTGACCGGGCTTTGCTGGGAGCGGCAGAACTACGAAGGCGAGGCGGCGATACTGTTCGAGGCCGCCCTCGACCCGGACGCATTGAACGAGCCCGACGATCTCGCCTATCCCTTCGCGATCCCGCTGATGGGCGGCAAGGGGCTGCCCTATATCGAGCCGCTCGGTGTGTGGCGCGCCATGCTCGGCGATCTCGTCCTGGAGACGCCGGTCGGAACCATGTCGGCGCGCTTCCACCGGGGGCTGGCGAAAGCCATCGTCGCCATGGCGAAGCGCCTCACCGCCGATGCGGAGATCGACACGGTCGCACTTTCCGGTGGCTGTTTCCAGAACGCCACCCTGTTCACGCTGGTCGAGGACGGCCTGAACGACGCGGGCCTGCGCGTGATCAGCCATTCGAAAGTGCCGACCAATGATGGCGGGCTGTCGCTCGGCCAAGCCACCGTGGCGCTTGCCACGCTATCTGAAGACGTGGCGCTTGCCACGCTATCCACAGAGGAGAAAGCCCATGTGTCTCGGGATTCCAGGACAGATCGTTGAGATATCGGACGTTGCGCGCAAGCTGGCGCTGGTCGACGTGTCGGGCGTCCGGCGCCAGGTGAATGTCGCCCCCATCCTCGACGGACAGGCGGTGGAGGATCTGGTCGGCGTGTGGACCCTCGTCCATGTCGGCTTCGCCATGAGCCGCATCGACGAGGAGGAGGCGGAAAAGACGCTGGAAATCCTGCGCCAGCTCGGTGAGGCGCAGGAGGAGATCGAGGCGATGAAGGCGACCGAAGCCATGCTCGCCGGCGAGAAGGTGGAGGCGGCGCAATGAAATATGCCGACGAATTCCGTGATCCCGTCGCCGCACGGGGCCTGCTGGCGAAAATCGAGCAGGTCACAAGCGAAATCGGCGCGACGGCGGAAAAGCCGGTGCACATCATGGAGATCTGCGGCGGGCACACGCATGCGATCTTCCGCTACGGCCTCGACAAGCTCACCCCGCCGGGGATCGAGTTCATCCACGGTCCCGGCTGCCCGGTCTGCGTGCTGCCGATGAGCCGGGTGGACGAATCCGTGGAGATCGCCGAGCAGCCCGGCGTCATCTTCTGCACCTTCGGCGACGCGATGCGCGTGCCGGGCACGAAGAAGTCGCTGCTGCAGGCCAAGGCCGACGGCTGCGACATCCGCATGGTCTATTCGCCGCTCGACGCGCTGGAACTGGCACGGCGCAACCCGGACCGCGAGGTGGTCTTCTTCGGCCTCGGCTTCGAGACGACCACGCCATCGACGGCCTTCACCATCCAGCAGGCGGCGGCCGACGGGCTGATGAACTTCTCGATCTTCTGCAACCACATTACCGTGCCGCCGCCGATCAAGGCGCTGCTCGACGATCCTTACATGACGCTCGACGGTTTTGTCGGTCCGGGCCACGTCTCCATGGTGATCGGCATCCGGCCCTACGACTTCATCGCGCGCGATTACAACAAGCCCATCGTCGTTGCCGGCTTCGAGCCGCTCGACCTGCTGCAGTCGGTGCTGATGGTGCTGGAACAGATCCGCGACGGGCGCGCCGAGGTGGAGAACCAGTATTCCCGCGTCGTGCCCGACGAGGGCAACCCGGCCAGTATCGCCGCCTGCGACGATGTCTACGAGACGCGCGAGCGCTTCGAGTGGCGCGGGCTTGGCGAGATCGACACATCGGGCCTGAAGATCCGCGACAAATACGCCGCCTTCGACGCGGAACGGAAGTTCGGCATCGGCTATGGCGCGGCCAGCCGCTTCGTCAAGGAACCGGAAGGCTGCCGTTGCGGCGACGTGATGACCGGCCGCATCAAGCCGCCGCAATGTCCGAAGTTCGGCGCCGAATGCCTGCCGGAAACGCCGCTCGGTGCACTGATGGTCTCTTCGGAAGGGGCGTGCGCTGCCTATTACCAGTATGGCGGCTCGCGGCTCGAGGCGGCGGAATGAACGACCGCTCGGACCCCGGGACCGTGCGTGCCGCCCGCAGGCTGAAGGCCGACACGGTCACGCTCGCCCATGGCGGAGGCGGCAAGGCCATGCGCGACCTGGTCGAGGATGTGTTCACCTCCGTCTTCGAACCTGCCGACATGGAGGACCAGGCACGCCTTGCCGATGCGGCGATGCGCGAAGAGGGTGCCCGCCTCGCCTTTACCACCGACAGCTTCGTGGTCGATCCGGTCGAGTTCCCGGGTGGCGACATCGGCAAGATCGCGGTGTGCGGGACGGTCAACGATCTGGCCGTCGGCGGCGCGAAACCGCTTTGGCTGTCGGCGGCCTTCATCATCGAGGAAGGCGTCGAGGTCGCGCTGCTGCGCCGGATCGCAGCGTCCATGCGCGCCGCCGCCGACGAGGCGGGCGTGCGCATCGTCACCGGCGATACCAAGGTGGTCGGCAGGGGATCGGCGGACAAGCTCTTCGTCACCACCTCGGGCGTCGGCGTCATCCCGGCGGGCCGCGACCTTGCGGCGCGCAATGTGCGCCCCGGCGATGTCGCCATCGTCAACGGCGTGCTCGGCGACCACGGCGCGGCGATCCTGGCGGTGCGCGGCGACATGGCGCTCACGGTGGAAATTGAATCCGACTGCCAGCCGCTCAACGCGCTGATGGAGGCCGTCATCGCCGCCGCGCCATCGGTGCGCTGCGCGCGTGACGCGACACGTGGCGGGCTTGCCTCGGCGCTGAACGAGATCGCCGACGCCGCCGGCGTCGGCATCGAGATCGAGGAAACAACCCTGCCGCTGCGCGCCGAGGTGAAGGGCGTGTGCGAAATCCTCGGCCTCGACCCGCTCTACCTCGCAAACGAGGGCACGCTCGTCCTGTTCGTGCCGCCGGAGGAGGCCGAGGCGGCGCTCGCCGCCATGCGTGCCACGCCAGCCGGGCGCGATGCCGTGACTATCGGCAAGGCGGTCGACAAGCACCCCCGCACGGTGGTGATGCAGACATTGTTCGGAGGGGGACGCATCGTCGACATGCTCGTCGGCGAACAGCTTCCCCGCATTTGTTGAGACCGGCCAAGCCGGCCTTGAAAGCGAGCTGACCATGACACTCAAAAGGGAGAGAACCATGAAACTCAACAGATTGCTCGTCGCCCTGGCGGCCACCCTGGCGGCGACGCCCGCCCTCGCCCATACCGGTCACGGTGCCAGTGGCTTCGTCACCGGAATGATGCATCCGCTGACCGGCACCGACCACCTGATGGCGATGGTGGCCGTAGGGCTGTGGGCCGCGCTTGTCGCGCCAAAGCTCTTCTGGGTCGCGCCCGCCGGCTTCATGGGCGGCATGCTCGCTGGCGGCATTGCCGGCATGGGTGGCTTCACCCTGCCGGCCGTCGAGCCTATGATCGCTGGCTCGATCATCCTGTTCGGCATCATGGCGGCGCTGATGGTGCGCCTGCCCGCCATCGCCGCCTTCGGCCTGGCCGCCGTGTTTGGCGCCTTCCACGGTATCGCCCATGGCGCGGAGATGCCGGCGGGGATCGGCGCGGCACAATACGCTGCCGGTTTCCTGATCGCCACCGCCCTGCTTCACGGGGTCGGCATTGTTGCCGGCCTTGCCTCCCAACGCATGGCGGTGGCGCGTCTCGGCCGTGTTGCCGGTGGTCTCGTCGCCCTCGGCGGCGTGGCGCTGGTGGCGAGCTGACGACACCGGCCGGGCGCAGCAGAACCTCCGTTGCGCCCGGCCCTGGAACCGGAAGCACCGCCATGCATGAACTCGGCCTGACCCGCAATATCGTCGCGATCGTCAGCGAACATGCCGGCGCGCGCGCGGTGAAACGGGTGCAGCTTGCCGTCGGGCCGCATGCCTGCGTCGAGCGTCAGGCACTGTCCTTCTGCTTCGACATGGTTGCCGCCGGCACGGTGCTGGAGGGCGCGGACCTCGATTTCATCGAAGCCGAGGGCGATACGTTCAAGATCAGGGAATACGAATTTCGGGAGGAAGCGTGATGTGCGGAACCTGTGGATGTTCAGATCCTGCGAATGCGGTCACGATGACGAATGTCGCGACCGGCGAGACGGTGCAACTGCGTGGCGGTGATCCCGGTCATCATCATGACGGCCACCACCATCATGACCATGACCACGATCATCATCACCATCATGAAGGCGACGACCGGCCACATGTGCATGGGCCGGGCGGCGAGGTGGTGCTGCTGGAGGCGGCCATCCTCGCCAAGAATGACACGCTCGCCGCGCAGAACCGCGGCTGGTTCGAGGGCAGGGGCGTTGCCGCCTACAACCTGGTCAGTTCGCCGGGCGCGGGCAAGACGACGCTGCTGGAACGCACCATCCGCGAGATGAACGGCCAGCGCCCGATCTGCGTGATCGAGGGCGACCAGATGACGGCGAACGACGCCGAGCGCATCCGCGATGCCGGCGCGAGGGCCATCCAGATCAACACCGGCGCGGGCTGTCACTTGGAGGCCGACATGGTTGGAGAGGCTGCGCGCACGCTCGATCCCGAGCCCGGCTCGCTCATGTTGATCGAGAATGTCGGCAATCTCGTGTGCCCTGCCATGTTCGATCTCGGCGAGCGGATGAAGGTGGCGATCGTCTCGACTACCGAGGGCGAGGACAAGCCGCTCAAATATCCGCACATGTTCCGCGCCGCCGAACTGGTGCTGATCAACAAGATCGATCTCGCGCCATATGTCGAGTTCGACGAGGAGAAATGCCGTGCCGCCATCAGCGAGGTGAACCCGTCGGCGCGCATCATCGCGCTTTCGGCGAAGACGGGCGACGGGTTCAAGGAATGGCTGGATTTCCTCAAGGCGTAATCGGCAGAACTTCAGTGCGCGAGGGAATTAGAAGTGCTCATCTCACGTAACGGGAGGCGTCGCTGTTTTCGACCGTCTAAGGACTGGGAGTGCCAAAGCAGCGAACGCGAGAGATTGTCGGTTCGACCCAATCCGCCGCCCACAACCAGACCGTAGGCATACGCCCGATTCCGGCTGGCCCGTGACGCTTTTCCGATGGCGCTGACTGGTGCGAGGCGTCACACGGGAACTATGAGCGAATGTCGGTATCGGGGGTTGCGAGCCCCCGCAACCAAATCCTCTCATATAAGCACTCATCTACCCAAACGCTTCGCATCACCCCG
>PAIP01000044.1 GCA_002704915.1 Parvularcula sp. | reverse complement strand
TCGAGCTTGCCGAGCCGCTCCACAATATGACGTAGATAATCGGCTTCGCGCAGATTGGCTTCGCGCTCGCGTTTTTTCTCTTCCAGCGCCTCGACCGCGTCGCGCCAGCGCCGCCACAGCGCCGCGACGTCGGATGCTTTTTTCTGCAAGCCGCCGAACTCGTCGAGCATGCCGCGATGCGCCGACGCGGTCAGAAACCCGCGACCGTCATGCTGCCCGTGAATTTCGATCAACGTTTCGCCGACGGCGCGCAACATCGCGATGGAGACCGGCTGGTCGTTGACGAAACCGCGTCCGCGCCCGTCCGAGGACTGCACCCGGCGCAGGATCACCTGATCCTCGCCCGTATCGAGACCGTTTTCTTCCAGCACCCGCCAGACCGGATGATTGGCCCGCGGTTCGAAAATGACGGAGACGACGCCCTGTTTGGCCCCCTGACGCACGGCGCCGCGCTCGGCCCGCCCGCCGACGGCAAGGCCCAGCGCATCGAGCAGAATGGATTTGCCGGCCCCGGTCTCGCCCGTCAGCGCCGTCATACCGGCCCCAAGCGCGAGGCGCGCCTGGTCTATCAGCACGAAATCCTGGATATGAAGGGCGGTCAGCATGGCGGGACAGACATGGGTTGGACGCTCGCCTCTTGCAGGGCGCCTATCCTCATGATTTATCGCACTTCGAGGGGCGGTTAAAGCCGCTAGTTGTCGTCGGCGGTCGCGTCGATGGTGATATTGTCGGACGGTCCCATCCGCTCCAGCTCTGAAGGGCTTGGCGGCTCAAGGGCGCGCAGCTCATCAGGATCGATATCCTCAATCGACGGTGCGTTCCGTTCCACCTTTTCCAGTTTTCGCGGCTTGCGGCGATTCTGCTCAGAACCTTCGGCGACCAGATCGCGCTGTTCAAACAGTTTATAGCTGTCCTGGTACCAGCGGCTGCCCGGATAGTTGTAGCCGAGCACTGCGGCGGCGGCGCGCGCTTCTTCGATGATGCCGAGTTCAAGATAGGCTTCGGTCAAACGATGCAACGCTTCGGGCACATGGCTCGTGGTCTGATAATCGTTGATGACTTTTTTAAAGCGGTTGATGGCCGCGATATGCTTGTTCTGCTTCAGATAGAAGCGGCCGATATACATCTCCTTGCCGGCAAGGTGGTCATAGGTGAGATCGAGCTTCAGCCGCGCATCGCGCGCATATTCCGTATTCGGATAACGGCGCACCACATCAGTCAACGTTTCAACTGCGTTGTTGGTGAACTCCTGATCGCGGCCCACATCGCGAATGCGCTCATAGTGGCACATAGCTTTCAGATAATAAGCGTAGGGGATGTCCTTGTTGCCGGGATGCAGCGCAATGAACTGGTCGAGCGCCGTCACCGCCTCTTCATAGTCATTGCCCTGATAATAGGCGAAGGCCTTCATCAGCATCGCGCGGCGCGCCCATGAGGAATAAGGATGCTGGCGCTCCACCTCTTCAAAATAGGCGATGGCGCGATCGTAACGCTTGCGTTCAAGATCTCTCACGGCAAGGTCGTAGAGAATTTCCACCGGCCGCTCCACATAGGCGAAGCGCTGCTTCTTTTTGCCGGACGATCCGCAGGCGACGACCGCAAAGGACGCAAGAAGAACAAGTAAGAGTTTGGCCAGGAACGCAAAACGCATTTTCACGGGAGACAGCACCTTCCATCAACGGGCCCAAACCGCCAGCCAAGGGGTTTAACGGGACCGGGATATCTAGTTGGCCCCGGCGGCCCCTGTCAAACGCCGCTCTCTTCAATCGCGGGGATCAGGCTGTGGCCCGGGCCGGCTGGCCGGCGGCTTCCTGCATTTCCTTGAGATAAAGGGCCGCGCGGGTGTTCAGATCGTGGCCCGGCTTCACCGCCTTGATGCGGCCTATCACCGGGCGGCCCAGCAGATAAAGGTCGCCGATCAAATCCAGCGCCTTGTGCAACGCAAACTCATAGGCGTCGCGCAAAGTCTCATTATTCAAAAGCCGGTCGCCATCGACAACAATGCCGTTGGACAAGGCTCCGCCGCGAATGAGGCCTGCGTTCTTGAGGGCCTCCACTTCATAAAGCCTGCAAAAAGTGCGCGCTCTCGCGAGCCGCGCAACAACCTTCGGATCGTCAAGATCGAGCGTAAGAGACTGGCGCCCGATCATGCAGTCGCAGAAATCGATTTCAATTTCCAAAAGCCGGCCGGCAAACGGCTCCATGGTGATGGAGCGATCCCCATCAGCGACATGCTCCACCTCGCCTATCACCAGCGGCCGCTGCCGCGCGTCCAGCTTTTGCAGCCCCGCTTCAGCGATAGCGCCCACGAAAGGCGCAGCGCTGCCGTCGAGAATAGGCAGCTCCGGCCCCGTCACGTCAACGAGAACGTCGTCAACCCCGGTAAGCGCCAGGGCCGCCATGAGATGCTCCAACGTGGCGACGCTCGCGCCGGACGCGTTGGTTAGCGTGGTGCCGTGATTGGCGCAGGCCACATGTTCCGGAATAGCCGCGATCACATTGTCGCCGCCTCGGGATGCAAGATCGGTCCGGCGAAAGCTGATCCCTTCGTCGGCGTTTGCTGGATGCAGAACGACCCGGCACTCTTCGCCGGAATGCAAACCTACCCCCGCGAATTCCACCGTGGTGCTGAGTGTCCGCTGGAAGGCGGGTTTACGCATGTCATGCTCACTCGTCAGGCGCGAAACAACAGACCCCACACCGCCCTTAGGACCCCCCGCCGGGCGGCGCGCCAGAAGCCATGACAATACCGATTTCTTGCGCGTGCGAATAGCTGGCATGATGAATGTTTGTTTCCAATTGCTACAGCGGGCGCCCGCCTGAAGTGAAAATCGCGCCCTCAGCCTTTAGGCCGGGGCGCGATTGTTCTTTTAGATCAACATTCTAAAGCAAGCCTTTCAGGCTTACCCTGTCTTCTTTTTCCGCAGGAAAGACGGGATTTCGAGGTCCGCATCCTCCTGATCGTCGAAAAGATCGCCCCGGGGACCCTGATTTCCGGAACTCTGCCCTTTCGAACCGGGCGCCGGTCTTGTCGCTTCCGGCGCGCGCGGCGGCGCAATGTCGCGGCGGTCCTCGCCGCCGCCAAGGGATTTGAAGATGTCCACAGCGGCCTCAAGGGAATGCTTTCCGAGCGCCTGCGCGCTGCGGAACGGATTGGCGGCAGGCTGCTTCGGTTCGGCGCCAGGACGCATCGGGCGTGCGGCGCGCGCATGTTCCGGCCTGTGCTGTTGCGCTTGCGGGCGCGTTTCGGCGGCCGGCTGGCCCTCGGTCAGCATTTTACGAATACGCTCATGCACATCGCCGACCGGATTGACCGCCGGCGCGGCTGCGGCGCTGCTCGCCATGGGCGCGGCGGCTGGCCGGGAAGTTGGCTGCGGCGCGGGACGCGAAGCGGGAACAGAAGCGGCTGGCGCCGCCGAAGCCACCGGAGCCGTCGACGCCGCTGGGCTGTCGACCTGGGTCGGCTCGCGCCAGGGCTTGGATACGGCGCCGGTATTGATCCGGATTTGCGGGCGGGCCTGTTCGTTTTCTTCGATATCGATGCCGGTGGCGACAACAGAGACGCGAACCTTGCCTTCAAGATCCTGATTGAAGGTGGAGCCGACAATGATGTTGGCGTCGGGATCGACTTCGGCGCGGATGCGGTTCGCGGCTTCGTCCACCTCGAACAGGGTCATGTCCATGGACCCAGTGATATTGATGAGAACGCCCTTGGCGCCCTTCATGGAAACTTCGTCGAGCAGCGGATTGGAGATCGCGGCTTCGGCGGCCTGAATGGCGCGTTTTTCGCCTTCCGCTTCGCCGGTGCCCATCATGGCCTTGCCCATCTCGCTCATCACCGTCCTGACATCGGCGAAGTCGAGATTAATGAGGCCCGGCATGACCATTAAATCGGTAATGCCTCTGACGCCCGAGTGCAGCACCTGGTCGGCCATGGCGAAGGCTTCATGGAAGGTTGTGCGCTCATTGGCGATGGAGAAGAGATTCTGGTTCGGAATAATGAGCAGCGTATCGACGTGCTTTTGCAGCTCTTCGATGCCTGAATTCGCAAGACGCATGCGCCGGGCGCCCTCGAAGTGGAACGGCTTGGTCACAACCCCGACCGTGAGGATGTCGCGTTCTTTCGCCGCCTTGGCGATTACCGGCGCGGCGCCCGTCCCCGTGCCGCCGCCCATGCCGGCGGTGACGAACAGCATGTGGCAGTTGCCCACATGCTCAAGGATTTCATCGAGAGACTCTTCGGCCGCCGCACGCCCGATATCGGGAATGGACCCAGCCCCGAGACCTTGCGTCGTCTTCACGCCGAGCTGAATCTTTTTATCGGCCTTGGCAAGCCCCACGGCTTGCGCGTCCGTGTTGGCGACCACGAACTCCACGCCCTCAAGCTGGCTTTCGATCATGTTGTTGACGGCGTTGCCGCCCGCCCCGCCGACGCCGATGACCGTGATGCGGGGTTTTAGTTCTGTCAGTTCCGGCACGCTGAGATTAAGTGGCATGGAGTTCTCCGATGATGCGCAATTTGTCGGGGCTGTCGGGGCGCCCTTTCCCCCTTGGTTAATCTGTCGTTAAACAATCGTTCAGAACCCTTTCCAAATGGTTAACAGGCCCTTAACGACTCCGCTTCGCCTCTCATTTTTTCAGAGAAAAAGGCGCGAGGCGGTTCGGTGTTTATCTGCGGTTGGAACGAAGCTGATTACGCCCGTCCCGACCCCGCATTGTCTTCAGAACTTCGCGCGCAGCCAGGATTCAACGCCGCCGAGCACGGATGATCTTTTTCCTGCATGGGGTGATTGGTTCAAAAGGCCAAGACCCGTTTCGCGTTCGGCGCCTAAATTTGCGTAATGCTGTATGAGACCGGCGCACACGGCGAACCCCGGCGCCGAGGCCGCCTCCGGCGAGCCGGCGATGGCGGCGGGGCGACCGAGACGGGTTTTCATCATCAATGTGCGCTCGGCGACTTCGCGCGCGCCCACAAGCAACGAACCGCCGCCAGTCAACACGACGCGCCGCAGTCCCGAGCGTCGCATGCCGTCATTGGGCAATTGATCCGCGACCATTTCGAAAATTTCTTCGAGACGCGGCAGGATCACTTCGCAAAGATCGGCGCGGGAGGCGCGCGCGGTTTCCCCCGGCACCCCCAATTGCGGAAAGTCGACGAAACGATGTTCATCGCCGGGGCCCATGAGCGCCGAGCCGTAGAGTGTTTTCACCCGTTCGGCATGAGCGAGCGAGGCGCCGAAAATCTGCGCGATGTCGCGAGTGATATGCCCGGCCCCCACCGGCGCGCCGCCGCATTCAGCAAGGGCGCCATTGTCATAGACCGCGAAATCGGCAGACGCGGCGCCGATATCGATCATCACGACGCCGAGTTCTTTTTCATCTTCAAGCAGCACCGCTTCGGCCGCGGCATAAGGCGCGGCGGCGAATTCATCGACCTTCAGGTCGCAGCGTTCAATGAGATCTGCGAGATTGTCGAGATAGCTCTTGCGTGCGCCCACGGCGAACATCTGCGTCGACAACATGCTGCCCGCCAAGCCGATAGGATCGCCAAGCCCGTCTTCGCCGTCGAGCTTGAAGCCGGCGGCGATCGCATGCAAAGGCTCACAATCGGGCGGCGTTGCGATCTTCATGCCTTCGGCGAGACTGTCATTCACATCTTCCTGGGCGACGACGCCGCCGGCGATCTCAAGATCGACGCCGATGCGCCGGCCACGCACATGCTTGCCGGGGACGGCGACGATGACGCCGCTCACATGCTCGCCGGCCATGCGTTCCGCCGCCTCAACGGCGCCGCGCACGGCCGTTTCGACAGCTTCGACGGCGGCGGTCCCGCGCATATGGCCGGGGGCGCCATAACAGCCCACGCCGACGATTTCGGCCATGGGCCCGTGCCCGTCTTCTTCATTGATCCGTGCAATGAAACAGGAAACCTTCGACGCGCCGATATCGAGCGCGGCGGCAAGCGTTTCATCCTTGCGGCGTTTCCTGGTTTTAGATTTCTGCGCCACGCCCTGCCTCATTCGCAGTGCTGTTAATTGATCTGACCGAGCGGCATGTCGAGCTCAACAGCGCCGCGTTTTCTATAGACGAAATTATCTGCATTGCGGAGATCGACATATTCGAGCGGCTCGTCAAGCAAGGCGGTCTTCGCCTCAATGCGCGAGAGATAATCCATAGCGTCGGCGAGATCCTTCTCCGGAAAGCGCACTTCAACGCCGCTCTTGGTTTTCAGATTCCAGCGCCGGTCGCTGACGCGGATCAAGGCCGAGGTGCGCCGCTGGATATCCGGGGCGCGTCCCAAAACCTGCAGCATTTCAGACGCCGCGCCCGGCGCGCCGGCGCCGACGATGAGCGGCAGGTCGGAGTATTCGTAAGCGCTGACCTCGCGAATGATGGCGCCCTGATTGTCGATGAGATGAAGATTGCCCGATAACTGCCAAACCGCCGCTGGTTCGCGTTCGCGCACGGAAACATGGACTGTGTTCGGCAACAGGCGCGAGACCGCAGCCGAGCGCACCCAGCCGAGCTCTTCGACACGGGCGCGGGCGCGGTCTGCGTCGAGATGCAGAATGGAGGAGCCGACAACCGGACCGATGGCGGACAGAAGGTCGTCCTCCTCCGTCTTGGAAAAGCCGCGCGCGGTGATGCGCGTAATCTCGAACCCGGCGCTGACGGCGCCGGCGCCCGCAACGCGGTTCAGTTTTTCGCCAAGCAAACCGATATAGCCGCCGGCCCAGAGAAAGCCGAGCGCGATCAGCGCGACCAGCACTGAGCCCGCCACGGCCGCGCGGGACATGCTGGTCCACACCGCGCTGATGCGCTCGAAAAAGCCACTCGGTTTTTTACGCGACTTGCGGCGCGATTTGGCGGGGCTTTTCTTTTTCACCTTTGGCATGTCGCGTCCTCCACCATCCAGGCGCACAGATCCGGAAATGAAATGCCGAGATGCGCCGCCTGCTCCGGCGCAAGGGAAGTGGCGGTGAGGCCCGGCTGGGTGTTCACCTCTAGGCAATAAATCTGTTCGCCGCTCGCTTCAAAATCATACCGGAAATCGGCCCGCGAAACGCCGCGGCAGCCAAGGGCGTTATGCGCGCGCAAAGCGAGATCGAGACAGCGTTCGGCGATATCTTCAGGCACATCGGCCGGCAGAACATGTTTTGAGCCGCCCGCGGCGTATTTGGCCTCATAATCGTAAAAGGCGAGCGCAGTCGTTATCTCTGTGACGCAAAGCGGCCGGGCGCCCATCACCGCGACGGTGAGCTCGCGGCCGGGAATGAATTTCTCAACCAACACTTCATCGCCCAAATCCCACTTTTCGCTGGAAAGTTCGGCGGGCGGGCGATTGTCGCCTTTGCGCACGATGAAGACGCCGACGGAAGAGCCCTGCGCATTGGGCTTCACCACATAGGGCGGCTCCATGACGTGACCTCCCGCAGCTTCGATGCGCGAAACGATTTTGCCGGAAGGCGACGGGATGCCGTAATCCTCGAACACCGCCTTGGCGCGCTGTTTGTCCATGGCGAGGGACGAGGCGAGTACGCCGGAATGAGTGTAAGGCAGCCCCATCACCTCCAGGAGCCCCTGCACGCAGCCATCTTCGCCCCATTGCCCGTGCAGCGCGTTGAAAACCGCGTCGGGTTTCGCTTCAGCGAGCCGCGCTGCGACATCGCGCTGGGCGTCGATTTCGAAAACGTCATATTCGGCTTCGCGGAGGGCCTTCGCCGCCGCCGCGCCGGAATTGAGAGACACTTCGCGCTCCGGCGACCAGCCCCCTTTTAACACCGCTATCCGTTTATATTTATGAGCCATAAGGTTTTAGGTTCTGGGGATTAGGGGTTAGGGATTCGACAATTTGCCGCGAAGGGCGCTCAGCATCCGGCCAACTTCCTCCGCTTTTTCGAGGCATTTTTGAAGTTGCTCGGGCGCAGCGAGCTCCGAACGCATCGCCAACATCAGCAATGTTTCCAATTCCGCCGTCGATCCCCGCGCAATACTGATGAAATTCGCATAATCCTTGCGGGTGCCGCGCATATGACCTTCGGCGATATTGGCTGGAATGGAGATAGCGGCGCGAATGAGTTGAGAGGTAATGCGATACTCTTCGGATTTCGGGAATATTTTGGTCACGGCATAGATCTCCTGCGACAAGTCCATGGCGCGTTGCCAGACCAGAAGGTCGCGATATGATTTTATATCCGACACCTTTCATCCCTAATCCCTAAAACCTAGCCCCTATCCCCTAATCGGCGGATTTCCCAGTGCAACTCAACGCCGGTCTTGGTTAACACATCTTTACGAAGTGACTCGATTAGCGCCTCGAGGTCCGCGGCCGTCGCTTTTCCGCGGTTGATCATGAAGTTGCAGTGATGTTCCGAGACCTGCGCGTCACCGACGACGCGGCCCCTACCCCCGATCTCGTCGATCAACTGCCAGGACTTCTTGCCTCCCGAGACTTCCGGGTCCGGGTTCGCGAAGGTCGAGCCGCCGGTGCGCTCGCGGATCGGCTGAGTCGCCTCGCGCTTTTCGCTGATCTCCTCCATCCTCGCCGTGATCGCCGCCGGGTCGTCAGGGCGGCCCTCGAAAGTGGCGCCCGTAAAGATGAGATCCTCCGGCGCGGAGCAATGGCGATAGGAAAAGCCGAGATCGGCGTTGGTGAGGACGTGCCGTGCGCCCTTGCGGTCATAGGCGACGGCCTCGACAAGAATGTCTTTCACCTCGCCGCCATAGGCGCCGGCGTTCATCCTGATCGCGCCGCCGATGGTCCCCGGAACGCCGCGAAAAAATTCGAGGCCCGCGACGCCGGCCTTCGCCGCCGCTTTCGCCACCTGCGCATCGATGCAGCCCGCCCCGGCGGTGACTCGCATCCCGTCGACTTGCACTTGACGAAAGGGCGAACCGAAGCGGATGACGACGCCCCTGACGCCGCCGTCGCGCACGAGAAGGTTCGAGCCGACGCCCATAACATGAACCGGAATCTCCTCCGGCGTTTCTTTCAGGAAAGCGCCAAGGTCGTCTTCATTGGCGGGCGAGAACAACACATCCGCCGGCCCGCCGACGCGAAACCAGGTGAGCGCGGAAAGGTCTGCGTTCTCCGTGTATTTTCCGCGTACGGTTGGGAGGTTTTTGACAGTGATCTTTTTCATTTCCAGCTCACCCCCTCCGTCAGCTTCGCTGACACCTCCCCCGCAAGCGGGGGAGGAGAAAGGGAGGCGACCACAGGAAGGAATCTCTTCCCCCGCTTACGGGGGAAGTGGCCCGCGCCTCTAAGCGCGGGTCGAAGGGGGCAAGGCATATAAAAGAAACGCACTCTACTTAACCAACTTCGCCAACTCACCCGCCAGCGCATTCGCATGTTTCGTAATGTCCCCGGCGCCGAGGCAGATGACATAATCACCCTCTTCGGCAACGCTTGCGATGACGCCCGGCAACTCGTCAAAGGATTTCAAGGCGCGCGCGCCCTGATGCCCGTGGCTTTCGAGACCGGCGACGAGGCTGTCGCGATTGAACCCTTCAATCGGGGTTTCGCCCGCTGCATAAACATCGGCGATCAGCGTAACATCCGCCTCGTTCATGCAGGCGCAGAAATCATCGAACAGATCGCGAAGCCTCGTATATCTATGCGGCTGGACCACGGCGATGACCTTGCCTTTTGCAATCGAACGCGCGGCGCGCAGGACCGCCGCGATCTCCGCGGGGTGATGGCCGTAATCGTCGATGATGTGAACGCCCTTCCACTCGCCCGCCGAAGTGAAACGGCGCTTGACGCCCGCGAATTTCGAAAGACCCGCTTTGATCTGGTCGTCGCTGGCGCCGAGGCGCTTGGCGACAATCGCGGCAGGGAGCGAGTTCAGCACGTTGTGATTGCCCGGCATGGGCAGGCGCACGCCCTCGATGCGGTCGATCTCTTTCCCGCGCTCACGGAAAATAATGTCGTAATGGCTGGCGCCGTCTTCGTGACGGATATTGACGGCGCGCACATCGGCCTGCGGATTGACGCCATAAGTAATGAGCCGGCGGTCAGTGACGCGGCCGACCAGCGCCTGCACCTCCGGATGATCGAGGCAGACGACGCCGAAGCCGTAAAACGGCGTGTTCTCGATGAAGCGGTCGAAGGCAGCGCGGAGTTTTTCAAACCCGCCCCAGTGATCAAGATGTTCAGGGTCGATATTGGTGACGATGGCGACGGTCGTCGGCAGGCGGATGAAGGTGCCGTCGCTCTCATCGGCCTCGACCACCATCCAGTCGCCTTCGCCGATGCGCGCATTGGCGCCATAGGCGTTGATGACGCCGCCATTGATGACCGTCGGGTCGAGCCCCGCCTCGTCGAGGAGCGCCGCGACCATGGTGGTCGTCGTCGTCTTGCCGTGGGTGCC
>PAIP01000043.1 GCA_002704915.1 Parvularcula sp. | reverse complement strand
TCACAAGAAGTTCGATGACGCCACGGCGATCCTCGCGGGCGACGCGCTTTTAACGCAGGCGTTCGAAATTCTGGCGGAGAAGGAAACGCACCCCTCCGGCGACGTGCGCTGCGCCATTGCGCTCGAACTCGCTCGCGCGTCCGGCAAAATTGGCATGGTCGGCGGCCAGATGATCGACATATATGCGGAACAGAAAAATTTCGATCTTGCCGGCATTGAAGAATTGCAGCGGCTGAAGACCGGCGCGCTCATCCGCTTCTCCGCTGTCGGCGGCGGGCTCATCGGCGAAGCCTCAAGCGATGAAGTCGCGGCGTTAGAGGCTTACGCCGAAGATCTCGGCCTCGCCTTCCAGATCGTCGACGACATTCTCGACGCGACGGCGGACGCCGAAACGCTTGGCAAACCTGCGGGGCAGGATGCGGAAATGGATAAGGCGACCTTCATCAAGCTCCTCGGCATGGACGGCGCAAAGTCGAAAGCCGCGGATCTCGTCGAGCGCTGCAAGGCGCATCTCGACCGCTTCGGCGCGGCGGCGGACCCGCTCAAAGGCGCGGCGGATTTTGTGTTTGAACGGAAGAGTTAGATGCCCGAGCGCAAGATTCTTCGATTGATCTATCTTGTGCTCGGAATCGTTGCTGTTGCCGCGCTTGCAGCAGCGCTCATGATTTCCAGTGACGGACTATCACGATTGCTCAGCATTATAAGTGGCGCTGCTTTACTGTCGGCACTTCTAATTCGGGTTGCAATGATTGCAGATGTCGCGCGCAATTCATTTAAAAAGCAAGCTGATCGCGAAGCTTAAGCCGCCTCTTCCTCCAGCCTGTCCAACAACGCATCAACCCCGTTGGTCGCGATGAACGATGAAAACTCCTCGCGCTTGACGAGCATGATGGAAACGCCCTGGACGATGATGTCGATGGCCTTGCGCTCGCCGGAGCGCAATTGACGCACGCGCCAGTCGACCATGATGGGCGAGCCTTCCGGGCGGTCGAACTGGGTCCTGACGATCACGTCTCGGGCGCCAAGTTCTTTCGCTTCCAAGACTTCCAGCGGCCGGCCGACAATGTCCTTGAACTGTTCGGCGTAGAGTTTCGTCAGGTAATCCGGAAAAATCTCATTATAACGGGCGAGCTGTTCGTCGCTCATCGCCTTGCGGTTCTCGCCGATCATGAACTTGCCGATGACGTCGAGGGCCATGCCTTCGGCCAGGACGAGCTGGAAGTCTTCGAGCTGTTCGGCTTCTGCTTTGTCCGAGGTCAGCGCGGCGGTCGCATCGCCGGTCAGCGTCTTCGCGAACTCGATGGCGGCGTCGACGGCGCTTTCCTCCGCTTCCGCGGCGGCGGGTTCAGCCTCCTGCGCAAGGGCAGGCGAGGCGGAGGCGGCGGCGATGAGCGCGGCGAAAATCTTGACGCGAGACATGAACATGGAAATTGGCCCTCAGCTTGCTGGCGCCTGAAAATGGCGCTCTTCATGAAGTTCGTTGAATATGGGTCGATTGCGGCCAAATTCCAGCGGGAATGCGCCCTCGCCGGGGAGGGCCAATGACATTTTCGTCAGGCGGCGTGGATGTGTGAGAGAAGTGGTGTTTAAGCCATTGTTTTTCCAATAGATGCCCTCTTCCCCCGTTTGCGGGGGAAGTGCCGGCCCCGGATTTGATCAGGGGGAGGCGATGGGGGGTTCGTGCAAGAAAAAGAGCCCCCTCCGTCAGCTTCACTGACACCTCCCCCATGAATGGGGGAGGAGGAACGTCTCCGTCACGTCTTCTTCACGACCGGCTTTCTGTCGAAGCGGAAGGCCGCCGGGAGGACAATCAGCGTGCATAAAAGCGTGAAGGCAATGGCGATGGAGAGGAGCTCGCCCATGGAGGCCGTGCCCCGGTGTGGGGACAGCATGAGGCTGCCGAAGGAGGCGACGGTGGTGAGCGCCGAGAAGAGGACCGCCCGCGGGGTCGACGTGCCATAGACGCCTTCGCCCGCCTTGATCTGGTTGTTCCTGAGAACAAGGTGGATGCCTGAGTCGATGCCAATGCCGATGAGCAGCGGCAACACGATGACATTGGCGTAGTTAAACGGGATGTTGAGCAACACGCCGGTTGCGGCGGTAAGGATTGCGGCGAGCCCCAGCGGGAACAGCATGAGCACGACCGTGCGGAGGCGGCGCACGAGAAGCCAGAGAAAAATCGCAATCGCCGCGAAGGCAATGCCTGTCGCCTGCAGCATGGCGGCCGAAATCGTCTGTCCCGCTTTTTGCGCCTGATAGGCGCCGCCGGCGAGATCGGGAATCGCGCTTTCGACCTCAGCGACGAATGTCTCCAGCGCGCGATAATCGCGCACATCCGCGCTGGGCAGGATATCGACGCGCCACTTCCCGTCTTCGCTGAGATAGCGTTCGCGCAACGCCGCCGGCAGACCGTCCAGCTCTACATAGTCGGCGTTCATGCCGTCGCGCAGCTGCGCAACAAGCTGCGGCCAGAAGGCGAAAACATTTTGCCGCATCAAGCCTTGCGCGGCCTTGTCGCCTTCAAGCCGCGCCAGAAGGCTCGCCAGCTTTGCGCCCGGTCCATCGTCATAGGCTTCATTGAGCCGGGTCTTGAGCGCGTCGATCCCTTGCGCTGCAGAGGGCCCTTCGGCTGAGCCGGGTTCTGAACCGAGGGCAAAAACCAGCGTGCCTGCGCCGAAGTCAATCAGCTCCAGCTTTTCATCCTGATCATCCGGCACAAAATCGATGAGGGCGCGGGTGGAGGCGACGCTTTCGAGCCCAATGACGCGATCATGGGTGTCGATCACCTCCGCGGCGCTGTCGACAAGGCGGCTCAGGCGATAGGGCGCGGTCTCCGCATCGTCGAAGAGCAGGTTGAAACCCTGAACCGACGGAGACTTCGGATTGCGCAGCGCCATCTGGTCGGCGTCGAACCGGACCTGCGGCATCAGGATCAGCGCGGCGAGGCCGAAAATCACCGTGGCGGCGGCGATCGGCACGGCGTGATTTTCAATCCAGTTGAAAAAGCCGCGCACCCGGCCCGAATGGGTGCGGCCGGGCTGGCCCTTGAACACTGACAGAGCGGCGGGTGCGAAGGTAATCGTCACCAGAAAGGCGATGATGACGCCGGCGCCGGCGATAATGCCAAGCTGGGCGATGCCGTCGAAACGCGTGGGCACGAAGGAGAGAAAGGCGAGCGCGGTCGTCGGCGCAGCAAGGGCGAGCGCCGGACCGACTTCATGAATGGCGCGGCGCAGGGCGGTCTGATTGTCGCGGCCCGCGGCGCGATGCTCCTGTATGTGCAAGAGCAGGTGAATGGCGAAGTCGAGGCCGAGACCGATCAGGAGGACCGTGAAGGCGACGGAGACCAGATTGAGTTCGCCTATAAAAGCCGCCGCAAAAGCCGAGGTGATCATCAGCGTGACGATCAGTCCCGCAAGCGTCAGCAGCGCCATGGGAAGCGAGCGGTAGCACAAGAGCAGCAACAGCGAGACCAGAATGAAGGATAACAGAAAGGAGAGGCCGATGCCCGTGGTCACCGATTCGAGCTCCTCCATCCTCAGCGCCGGATCGCCGGTGACATAGATTTCAACCCGCCCGCCATAAGCCTCGTTCATGGCGTCCGTCTGCGCGCGCAAAGCGGTCACGGCTGCTTTCGCCGGCTTCAGCTTCGCAAAGTCGAGCACCGGCGTCGCATAGACGAGCCGCGTGTGATGGGGTTCGCCCCGCGTTTCTTCATCGAGGGCGCCCATCCATGAAAAGGGACGGCGCTCGCCTTCAAGACTGGCTTCCGCGACGGCGGCGAGCTCGGCATAGATATCCTGAAGGGTTTCCTGACCGAGATCGGAACGCTCGGCGAGTTCATCGTTTTCGGCGAGAGTCGTGAACAGGGTTCCGAGCGACGGGTCCTTGATCAGCGTTTCGATGAGCCCCGCCGCCTTCGACATTTGCGTCAGGCGCGTTTCAAGCTCGTTCGGCTCCAGATAAAGAAGCCCGTTTTCGCGAAAGAACGGATCCGCCGCCGGGGCGAAGACAGCGGTGAAGTTGTCCGTGTCCGCCAGAAGCTTCTCGCGCAGCTCAATGGCGTAGGCGTCCGTCTCGTCGAGGGTCGGGGCGCGCACGATAATGACGACGTCATTCTTGATCTGGGGGAAAGCGTCCCGCAGTTCCGCCGCGCGCTGCTGAAAGGGAAGGTCCGGGTCCAGCATGGCGCTGGTGTCCGTGTTAACCTTCAGATGCGTCGCGGCGTAATAGCCGGCGAGGCACCCTAGGATCAGGATCGCAGCCGCCAAGACCGCCCCGGCGCGGCGCGCGGTCTCAGCCCACGCCGCCAGCAGTTTTTCAATAAATATCAGCATCCGCCTGCGAGAATATCCCGTTTTGAAACCGACTATAGGCTGCTTCGCGTCGGGAAGGAACGGCGGGCGGACGGGCGGGAAAAACCGCGGTCTTGCAGGGATTTGCAAGGATCGCTACTGCTCTTCGCCATGACAGCCCCTTATAATTACAAAGCCGATCTCGCCTATCTGGACGACGCCCGCGCGCCCATGACGGCGACCTTGCGCGACTGGTGCGCCATCAATTCGGGCAGCTCCAATCTTGACGGCCTGAAGGCGATGCACGGGGCGCTGGCGGAGGCGTTTTCCGAGCTCGGCGCCGAGGTGGAAACCGTCCCCTCCCATCCGCACCCCATCGTCACCAGGGAAGGCGAAACGGTGGAGCAGCCGGTGGGCGACATGCTGCGCCTCGTAAAACGGCCCCAGGCGCCGGTGCGTGTTCTCTTAACCGGACACATGGACACGGTCTTCGGCGCCGATCACCCGTTTCAGTCGGAGAAGTTTCTCGACGACGATACGCTGAACGCGCCGGGCGCCGCCGATATGAAAGGCGGGCTCCTCGTCATGCTGAATGCGCTGAAGGCGATTGAGAACTCGTCTCTCGCCGATCGCATCGGTTATGAGGTGCTGATCAACGCAGATGAAGAGATCGGCTCTATCGGTTCGGCGCATATGCTGACCGAAGCGGCGAAACGGGCGCAGTTCGCCTGCGTCTACGAACCGGCGCTTGCGGACGGAACGCTTGCCGGCGCCAGGAAAGGTAGCGGCAATTTCGCCGCGGTCATTCGCGGGAAAAGCGCCCATGCCGGCCGCGAGCATCATCTGGGGCGGAACGCCATCGCCGCGGCGGCGGATTTTATTACCGGCATCGATAAGCTGTCGGGCCAGCGCGAGGGCCTCACCGTCAATGTCGCCCGGCTCGATGGGGGCGGGCCGAACAATGTGGTGCCGGATCTTGCGGTGGTGCGGTTCAATGTGCGCCTTGAACAGCCGGAGGATTCCGACTGGCTGCTCCAAAAAGCCAACGCCCTGATCGCCGATATCGACGCTCGTGACGGCTTTTCGGCGAAACTGGAAGGCGGGTTCACGCGCCCGCCCAAGCCCATGACGCCGCAATTGAATGCGTTCTTCCTCGCCCTGCGCGCGGCGGGCGAAGATCTCGGCATCAATATCGACTGGAAACCGACGGGCGGCTGCTGCGATGGCAACAATATCGCCGCCGCGGGCATTCCCGTCATCGACACGCTGGGCGTGCGGGGCGCGAATATCCACTCTGCGCAGGAAATCTGCAAACTCGACAGCCTGGCGGAGCGGGCTAAGCTTTCTGCGCTGCTCTTGCTAAAAATCGCCGCCGGCGAGATTCCCAATCCGGGCGAATTTGTGAATTCGGAGAAGCAATAATGTCGCTCGCCTTTATGCGCCCGGTAAAGCGCGAGGATTTCGACGCCATCCTGGAGCTTGCGAAAGTCTCTGGCGGCGGCATGACGAATTTGCCCTCTGACGCGGACGCCCTGCGGCCGCGCGTCGAGTTCGCGGCGGACAGTTTCACTGGCAACCCCACGGAGCCATCCGGCGAAGTCTATATGATGGTGCTGGAACAGGACGGCAAAGTCCTGGGCACCGCCGCTGTCTTTTCCGCTGTGGGCCTCGAATACGGCTTCGTTAATTACCGCATCAACAAGACGGTGCATGCCTCGAAGCAGTTGAAGAAGCGCGTCGAACGCCGCCTTCTGGTGCCGACCCATGATTTCACCGGCGCCTCGGAAGTGGGGTCCCTCTTTCTGTCGCCAGAGGCCCGGGGCGGCGGCTTCGGAAAGTTCCTGGCGAAGGCGCGGTATCTCTTCATCGCGCAGCATCGCAATCTGGTGGCCGACCCTGTCTGCGCGGAGCTGCGCGGCTGGCGCGCGCCCGACGGCAAGCAGCCTTTCTGGGAGTCCCTTGGCAAGCTTTTCTTCGATATGGAGTTCGAGGATGCGGACCTCGCCAATTCCGCCATGGGCAATCAGATCATTTCCGATCTGATGCCGCGCCACCCGATCTATGTGGCGCTCTTGCCGGAAGCGGCGAAAGCCTGCCTCGGCAAACCCCATGACAGCGCCTTGCCGGCCTACAACATGCTCCTGAAAGAAGGCTTCGCCTTTAACCGTTACATCGACGTCTTCGATGGCGGGCCGCTGGTGGACGCGCGCATTGACGACTTGAAGACGGTGAAAGAAAGCCGGCTTTACCCAGTGGTCATTGGCGATCCCGGAGAAGCGCCGTTGTTCCTTATGACGGCGGGCTATCTTCAGACCTTCCGCGTGACGCGCGCGCCGGCCAAGATCGACGGCGAGGCGATGATGATTTCAAAGGATGCGGCGCAAAGGCTGGGCGTCAAAGCCGGCGACGAACTGCGCGCAGTGAAATGGTGATCAAATGACAAACAAAATTCTGATCAACGGCAAATGGCGCGACGGCGCGGGCGCGGCGTTTTCGAGTTTCGATCCGTCGACTGGCGAAACGATCTGGACGGGCGCGGGCGCAACGAAATCCGATGTCGAAGACGCCGTTGGCGCGGCGCGCGGCGCCTTCGAGCAATGGGCGCTGACGCCGCTCTCGAAACGCATTGCGGTGATGGAGTGCTATCGCGATCTTATCAAGCGCGATGCGGAGGATCTGGCGCGATTGATCTCCCGCGAGACCGGCAAACCGTTTTGGGAAACGAAGACCGAAGCGGCGACCGTTTCAGGCAAAGTTGATATTTCGATCCGCGCCTATCACGAACGCACGGGCGAGAAGGAAACGGCGACGGGCGCGACGCGCGGCGTGTTGCGGCACAAGCCCCATGGCGTGATGGCGGTGCTTGGACCTTATAACTTCCCGGCGCATCTGCCCAACGGTCACATCGTGCCGGCGCTGATCGCTGGCAACACCGTTGTCTTCAAGCCATCGGAAAT
Organism: Parvularcula sp.; assembly: GCA_002704915.1. Taxonomy (GTDB): domain Bacteria; phylum Pseudomonadota; class Alphaproteobacteria; order Caulobacterales; family Parvularculaceae; genus Hyphococcus. Next base: position 36,930 of record PAIP01000043.1, on the reverse strand, counting down.
GACGCCGGGGCCGGGCGCCTTCATCATCGAGCGCATGGTCGAGGCGGGCGTGCCTGAAGGCGTCGTCAATCTGGTTCAGGGCGGGCGTGAGACGGGTGAGGCGCTGACCGGCGCTGATGTCGACGGCGTGCTCTTCACCGGCGGCGCGAAGACGGGCCTTGCGATCCACAAAATGTTCGCCGACCGCCTCGACGTTATTCTCGCGCTGGAACTGGGCGGCAACAATCCGCTGATTTGGTGGGATGTGGATGATGTCGACGCGGCGGCCTTTACGGTCGTGCAGTCGGCGTTTTTGACGAGCGGCCAGCGATGCACCTGTGCGCGGCGCTTGATCATTCCCGATGGGCCTGAAGGCGACCACGCGCTGCTGGCGCTCGGCAAATTGACGGAACGTCTCATTGTCGGCGCGCCCTTCGACGAACCGCAGCCCTTCATGGGGCCGGTGATCTCGCCGAAGATCGCCGAAAGCCTTGAGCGTGCTTTCGATCAACTGGTGGACCGCGACGGCGTGCCCGTGAAAAACCTTTCCGTCATCGACGAAGGCAAGGCGTTCGTTTCGCCGGGCATCATCGATGTTTCGATGCTCGCGGACTCGGTGCCCGACGAAGAACATTTCGGGCCTTTCCTCAAAGTCTATCGCGTGAAAGATTTCGACGACGCCATTGCGTGCGCCAACAAGACGCGTTTTGGTTTGTCTGCGGGCATTCTCACTGACGACAAGGCGAAATGGGAGAAGTTCCTGGCGCTCTCGCGCGCCGGCATCGTCAACTGGAACCGCCAGACCACAGGCGCCTCAGGCGCGGCGCCTTTCGGCGGCATCGGCGACAGCGGCAATCATCGCCCGTCAGCCTACTACGCTGCCGACTATTGCGCATACCCGGTCGCGAGCATGGAAGGGGAAGGGTTGCTTTCCATGCCGGAGGGGCAGGTGGGGGTGAGATGAGTTTTTGTCTTCTAAAATCTCCCTCGCCCGATCATCCCTGCGAAAGCAGGGATCCAGTCAAGTTAGCGACTTGAGAAGTGCTTTTTATCATCGAATAAGCGCATCTCTCCTTGGAGTATCTATAGAATGAATTCTCACCATTCTGGATCCCTGCTTTCGCAGGGATGAGCGGAGAGTGAGGCGAGATATGGCTTACACGGGAGAAAAGCAGTTCTGGGTCTATATCCTTGCAAGCCAAAAGAATGGCACGCTCTATATTGGTTCAACGGATAACCTGCCGAAGAGAGTCTGGGAGCATAAGGAAGACGTCTACAAAGGATTTACATCAAAATATGGCGTCAAACTTCTGGTTTGGTATGAAGCTTATGAAACGCGTCAATCGGCGTTTATCCGCGAACGGCAAATGAAGAAGTGGAAGCGGGTCTGGAAGATCGAGTTGATTGAGAAGGAAAATCTGGATTGGGCGGATTTGTATGAAACGCTCAATCAGTGACTATCCTGGGTCCCTGCTTTCGCAGGGACGAGCGGCTGAGAGATATGACTCACTATAACGAATACAACTTCGACGGCCTCATCGGTCCCACGCATAATTATGCGGGGCTTTCTTTTGGCAATATCGCGTCGGCGACGAATGCGGGCGCGGCGTCGAACCCGAAAGAGGCGGCGCTGCAGGGCCTCGCAAAAATGCGCGCCGCGATGGCGCTGGGCCTGAAGCAGGGCTTCCTGCCGCCGCAGGACCGACCTCATCTGAAGACGCTTCGCGCGCTCGGATTTTCGGGAACTGACAAAGAGATCATCGAAAAGGTGGCGAAGACCGAGCCGCAATTGCTGGCGAATTGCTACGCCGCATCGTCCATGTGGACGGCGAATGCGAGCACCGTCGCGCCGTCGCCCGATACGGACGACGGCAAGGTGCATTTCACCGCCGCCAATCTCGCTGCGAATTTTCACCGCTCCATCGAAGCCGATACGACCGCGCGGGTGCTCGCGCATATTTTTGATGACGACGATCACTTTGTCCATCACCCGCCGCTGCCCGGCGGCATGCATTTCGGCGATGAGGGCGCCGCGAACCATGGCCGCCTATGCGAGTCCCATGGCGACAAGGGCGTGCATATTTTCGTCTATGGCGTTGATGGCGAGAAATTTCCTGCACGCCAGAAAAAGCGCGCTTCGGAAGCCGTGGCGCGCAACCACTTGCTTGAACCGGCACAGACCATTTTCGTGGAACAATCAACGACGGCCCTCGACGCGGGCGCATTCCACAACGATGTCGTCGGCGTCGCCAACGGAACCGTGCTGTTCCTTCACGAACAGAGTTTCGCCGACCGCGACGCCGCCTATAAGGCGATCCGCGAGGCGGCGCCTTTTGTCGAGATCATCGAGGCGCCGGCGAAAGATGTGTCGCTTGAAGACTGCATCAAATCCTACCTCTTTAATTCGCAGCTCTTAACGCTGCCGGGCGGAGAGATGGCGCTGCTCCTGCCGCAGGAGGCAGAGGAGAACCCCCGCGTCAAAGCCTTTGTCGATGAAACGGTTTCGAAGAACAATCCCGTCAACCGCGTCATCTACAAGAATGTGCGGGAGTCCATGAGGAATGGGGGCGGGCCCGCCTGTTTACGGTTGCGGGTCGTTCTGTCGGAAGACGAGGCGAAGGCGGCGAACCCGAATTTCATTCTGGATGAGACCCGCATCGCGGCGCTCGAACATTGGGTGAAGGCCCACTATCGCGATCGGGTGACGCCCGACGATTTGCGCGACCCGGCGCTTATGGAAGAGAGCTTAACGGCGATGGAGGCGCTGACCGACCTTCTTTCCATGGGCGCGTTCTACGACTTTCAGAAATAGGCTCCACGGACGTCCTAAATGCTCCCAATCCTTCGCTTTTTCGTGAGCGCTTCAGAATGCGACGATAGGGCCCCATTTCCTGTCTTATTCCGATACAAGGCACGCTTTTCAAGAACTTAACAAAGCCTGTCCAGTAGGCGGCGGTTAAGATTTTCCCGCTAGTTTTTAGGAATTGCGGCAAGCGCCGCGAAAGCCTTATCCGCCTGAAAAAGGGGAGCCGAAGACAGAGATGAGCACAGCCATGCCCGAGGGAGAGCGGGCCGGCGGAAAAGACGAGGCGTCCGTTCTGTCTGGCTTGATCGCAACGGCGCAGAACCGCCGCCGAGAGTTCAAAACCCGCATCGTCATCGCCATCATCGGCTCGGTCCTTTTGTGGGGCGCGATCAGCCATGTTCTGTCCGCCGCCTGGTTCTTGGCGGTCGTCATCAGCCAGATCGTCGACCTTTATGCGTGGCGGCCCTTCACCGACAGCGCGCGCACACGGCCGCCGTCAAAGAATGAATGGTTCGCGCTTTGCGGCTCCGCGGCGCAAGCCACGATGATCTATTCGCTCTTCCCCGTGCTCCTGTGGCTGATGTGGGGAACGCCTGGCAAGCTGTTCGCCATGTTGTGGCTGGCCGGCTCGCTCTTGCATGTGGCCATTCACATGCATCACGAAAAGCGCACCTTCATCGCCGCGATTGCGCCGCACGCCTTTTACTTTTTCGTGCTTCCGCTTTTCGCGCTCGCCACCGGCGCCGAACCGGGCCGGGCCGGCGCCTGCGCGATCCTCCTTGCGGAGGTCATGTATATTTCGCACCTCGCCGTGGCGCTGCGCGCCTATCAGGCGTCCAGTGCGTCCATGCGGCTGGAGAGTGAACGCGCCCATGAGCGTCAGACGCAGGCGGAGCAGGCGAACCAGGCCAAATCTTCCTTCCTCGCCAATATGAGCCATGAAATCCGCACGCCCATGAACGGCATTCTCGGCATGGTGGCGGCGCTTGAAGATAGCAAGCTCACCGGGGCCCAGCAGGAAAAACTGAAAATCGTCCGCGATTGCGGCGATCTGTTGATGATGGTGCTCAACGACCTTCTCGACTTTTCGAAAATCGAGGCGAACAAGATCGAAATAGAGAAGTCGCCTTTTACCTTCGCCGATATCGCCGCCAAGGTCAAAAATCTGCACGGCCTCAAGGCGGAGCAGAAAAAGCTCGACTTTCGGGTTGAATGTGAGGGTGATGCGGAGGCGGTCCGTATCGGGGACGGGCACCGCATTCTTCAAGTGCTTCATAACCTCGTTTCCAACGCCATCAAATTCACCGAAAGCGGCGCCGTTCTGGTGCGTATCAAGACGCCTGCATCGGATTACGACATGGCGGTGATTGAGGTGAAAGATTCAGGCATCGGTATGTCGGAAGATCAGGTCGAGCGTATTTTCGACCCGTTTACGCAAGCGGATGTGGCGACGACCCGCAAATATGGCGGCACCGGGCTCGGGCTGTCCATCGCCAAAGGACTGACGACCGCCATGGGCGGGGACATTTCCGTGCGTTCGACCCTTGGCGCCGGTTCGATCTTCACCATGTCGTTTCCCGCGCCGCTGGCGGAGAAGATCGGTGCGGCTGAGGTGGGCGACGCCCCCGGCGCGGAACTCGCCCAGCAGAAAAGCCTTCGCATTCTTGCCGGCGAGGACAATGCCGTAAACCAGGCGGTCCTGAAGGCGTTTCTCGATCAACGTGGACACAGGACTCATTTGGCTAATGACGGTCTCGATGTCGTGGCCGCTTTCAAGCGCGAGAAGTTTGATCTCGTGCTCATGGATATCTCTATGCCGCGTCTCGACGGGCCGGAAGCCATGCGCCAGATCCGTTTCCTAGAACGCGAACTTGTCGCAGGAAAACCAACGCCGATCATCGCCATTTCAGCCCACGCCATGCGTCAGCAGATCGACGAGTTTCTTGAAATGGGGTTCGACGGCTATGTGACGAAGCCGATCCGCGCCGAATACCTGCACGCTGAAATCGATCGCGTCATGGCCCCGCCGGAAGCGGCCGCCGACGTGGCGTGAACAGTTTTACCGGATAATCGACTGGGGCAGGGGCGTCACCACCTTGCGGGTGACTTCACGCAGCGTGAAGCTTGATTCTACTGTGGCAATGTTCGGCATACGGAGCATTGTTTCCGACAGGAACGTTTCATAAGTGGCGAGCGACGGCACGACGACGCGAATGAAATAGTCGAACTTGCCGGTGACGAGGTAGCATTCCATCACCTCTTCGCGGTTTTTTATGGCCGTTTCGAACTCGCGCAGCGTTTTGTCGTCTTCGCGCTCCAGCTTGACGAGAATGATCACCGTCACATTGACGCCAAGCGCTTCGCGATTGATCTCGGTCCGATAGCCCTTGATGATGCCTTCGGTCTCAAGCCGCCGCAGCCGTCTGAGGCAGGGCGTGGGCGACAGGCCCACCCGCTCGGCAAGCTCTGCGTTGGTGATCCGCGCATTTTCCTGAAGGTGCTTCAGGATCTTGTGGTCGATATGGTCGAGCTTCATAGGTCCGCTTTCACTAATCCATCATGTATTTAGCATTATATGCTAAGCGTCAAGCGTCAAAGCCCTATATTTGACCGGAAGCGCTCGCCGAAAAAAGCTAGGAAGCGCCTATTCCGGCTGAAAGGGGCGTTGGGTCCCGTGGCGTGCAAGAGGATGGCGACAATGAAATCAGAGGTCCTGGCCGTTGAGGGGTGGCGCAAGGTGGTTCATTTTACTGATGAATCGGCGGGGCTGAGTGCGATTATCGCCGTTCATGACGACACGCTCGGTCCTGGCTGCGGCGGCTGCCGGATCTATCCTTATCCGAGTTTTGAGGCCGGGCTTGAGGACGTCAAAAATCTCTCTCGCGGCATGACGTATAAGAATGCTATGGGCGATATTCCATTCGGCGGCGGCAAGGCTGTGATCTTCGCCGATCCGAAAAAGGACAAGACCCCAGAGATGCTGAAGGCCTTCGCCCGCGCCGTCGACAGCCTTGAGGGGCTTTACTATACGGCGGAAGATTCCGGCGTCACCGAGGCTGACCTGGGGGTGATCCGCTCGGTCACAAACTATGCGGCCGGGATGGAGAACAAGGGGGTCGGCGGCAACCCGTCGCCCTTCACAGCCCGCGGCATCTGGCGCGGCATGCAAGCGGCGGCAAGGAAAAAACTCGGCGTCGACACGCTGAAAGGGCTGACTGTGTCAATCCTCGGCGTTGGCGCCGTGGGCATGGGGCTCGCGCGATTGATCCACGAAGAAGGCGGCGAGCTTGTCGTCGCCGACGTTAATCAGGAGGCGGTGAAGGAAGCGATGACGCGCTTTGGCGCGGAAACCGTGACGCCCGAAGACGCCGTCGCCCTTGATGTGGACATCTTCGCGCCTTGCGCGTTCGGCGGTTCGATCAACGCAGAATCGTTGCCACGCCTGAAGGCGCAGATTGTGGCCGGCGCGGCGAATAACCAGTTGAAGACGCCGGACATGGATCAGGCGCTGAAAGACAAGGGCGTTCTTTATTGTCCCGATTATGTCATCAACGGCGCCGGCGTGATTTCAATTGGCTTGGAAATTCTCGGGAAGTGGACGACGGAAGAAATGAATAAGCGCATCGACAATATCGGCGTGCGCCTCACCGACATCTTCAACCGCGCCGAAGCGGAAAACGCTCCGACCGGCGCGATCGCCGACAAGATGGCGCTGGAAATCATCGCCCGCGGCCGGAAAGCCGCATAAATGCAGCGCAGGCGAAAGGCTGGATAGCAAAAAAGGGCCGCGAAAGGCCGCTTAAGACGGACTAATGCGCATCATCACGTCGTGCGGCTGAGGGTGGTGGACTGCCTGCGCGCGTCCTATATATCCGGCCAAAAGGAGACATCCCCATGACAGCATCCGATCCCATCGTCATCACTGGCATGGCCAGAACGCCCATCGGCAATTTTCTCGGCGCATTCGCCAGTGTCAAAGCAACGGAGCTCGGTTCGACCGCCATCAAGGCGGCGCTGGAGCGGGGCGGCGTGAAAGCGGACGAGGTGGACGAAGCGCTCATGGGCTGCGTCTTGCCGGCGGGCCTCGGTCAGGCGCCGGCGCGTCAGGCGGCGCTCGGGGCCGGGCTGCCTAAGTCGACAGGATGCGTCACCGTCAACAAGGTCTGCGGCTCTGGCATGCGCACCGTGATGATGGCCCATGACTCGATTGCCGCCGGGTCCGCGTCGATTGTCGTGGCGGGCGGGATGGAGTCCATGACCGGCGCGCCGCATCTGCTTCCTTCGGGCCGCACGGGCATTAAATTCGGCAATGGCCAGGTGTTCGACCACATGTCTTATGACGGTCTTGAAGACCCCTATAATAATCATGCGGCCATGGGCATCTTCGCGGAGAAATGCGCCCGCGAATGGCAGTTCTCCCGTGAAGAACAGGACGCATATTCCATGCGCTCGGTGACCCGCGCGCAGGACGCCATCAAGACTGGCAAGTTCAAGGATGAAATCGTTTCGGTGGAAGTCGCAGGGCGCAAAGGCTCGGTGACCGTTTCCGACGACGAAAAGCCGGGCCTTGTGGATGCGGCGAAAATTCCGTCCCTGCGCGCAGCTTTCGAGAAAGACGGCACGGTCACGGCTGGCAACGCCTCGGCGATTTCCGACGGCGCGGCGGCGCTTGTTTTGATGCGTCAGTCGACCGCTGACCAAAAAGGCGCGAAACCGATTGCGCGCATTGTTGCGCAAACAAACCATGCGCAGGAACCGGAATGGTTCACGACGGCGCCGGTCGCCTCGATCCAGAAAGTGCTGGAGAAAGCCGGCTGGTCCGCTAGCGATGTCGATCTCTACGAAATCAACGAAGCGTTCTCCGTCGTGCCGCTTGCGGCCATGCGCGAATTGAAACTGCCCGCCGAAAAGGTCAACATCAACGGCGGCGCGATTGCGCTCGGCCATCCCATCGGCGCCTCCGGCGCGCGCATTCTCGTGACGCTGATCAACGCCCTCCAGCAAACTGGCGGCAAGAAAGGCGTCGCGTCTCTCTGCATCGGCGGCGGCGAAGCGACGAGCATGGCGGTGGAACTGGCATAAGTGGAGCCGGATGGCTGGAAGTGCGTTGCTTGAACCTGTGGGCGAGAACATCTGGCTCGCCGAGGGTGGCATTGTCAGTTTTTACGGCGCGCCCTATCCGACGCGTTCGGTCATTGTGCGTTTACCGAGCGGCGATTTATGGATCTGGTCTCCCATCGAGCTGACGGCTGAGTTACGGCAAGCCGTTGAAGGGCTGGGACGGCCGGCGCATCTCGTCAGCCCCAATAAGATTCACCACCTGTTTCTCGCCGAATGGAAGAAAGTCTGGCCCGGTGCCAAATTGTGGGGACCGGCCTCGACCGTCAAGAAACGCAAGGACCTCTCCTTTGAGGCGGCTTTGGATAATCGTCCGCCTAAAGAATGGGAAGATCAGTTCACCATGCAGCGTTTTGCCGGTTCGTTTTTCATGGACGAATTGGTGTTTTTTCACAGGCCAAGCCGCACGGCGATTTTCGCCGATCTTTCCGAAAACTTTTCGGAAGAATTTCTCAAGGAGCACTGGCCGTGGTGGATGCGGCCGATTGCGCGCATCTGGAAGATCGTCGAAGGCTATGGCTATGCGCCGCTCGAATGGCGGATCACCTTCAACAAGAAGAAGGCGAGAGCCGCGAAAGAAAATGTCATCGCCTGGGACCCCGAACGCGTCATCATGGCTCATGGAGAGTGGATAAAGTCCAAGGGGCGCGCCTATCTCGAACGGGCTTTTGCGTGGCTATGACAGGCCACGATCCTTTCGCGCATTTTGTCGAGGCGCAGGCGCCGGTTTTCGATCAGGCGCTGGCCGAATTGAAGGCGGGACGGAAGAAAACTCACTGGATGTGGTATGTTTTTCCGCAAATCGCCGGTCTCGGTCACAGCGCAATGGCGCAGCGCTATGCGCTTTCCTCCCTTGATGAGGCGCGGAACTACCTCGCTCACCCGGTACTGGGGCCCAGGCTGAAGCAGGCTACGGAAGCGGTCCTGTCCCATGCCGTGACAGGCGCGACGGCGCGCAGCATATTCGGGAGACCGGACGATCTGAAATTTCACTCCTCATTGACCCTCTTCCACCTTGCGGCTCCGGGGGAAAAGCTGTTCAAGGAGGCGCTTGAAGCTTATTTCCAAGGGCGTCCTGACCCCGGCACGACCGGGCGCGTCTGACGCTCTTCAAACTGAAGCGCAAAAGAAGAAAACATGACCAAACAGACTTTCGACTGGCAGGACCCTTTAAGCCTTGAAACGCAGCTCTCCGATGAAGAGCGGATGATCCGCGACGCCGCGCGCGGCTATGCGCAGGACAGGCTGGCGCCGCGGGTCTTGATGGCGAACCGCGAGGAGCGCTTCGACCGGGAAATCATGAATGAGATGGGCCAGCAGGGACTTCTCGGCGCCACGGTGGCGGAGGAATATGGCGGCGGGGCGTCAAGCCACGTCGCTTACGGCCTGATCGCGCGCGAAGTGGAGCGTGTGGATTCCGGCTACCGCTCGGCGATGTCGGTGCAGTCGTCGCTGGTCATGTATCCGATCGAAGCGTTCGGCACCGAAGAGCAAAAAAAGAAATATTTGCCGAAGCTCGCGACCGGCGAGTGGGTCGGTTGTTTCGGCCTGACCGAGGCCGATGGCGGCTCCGATCCCGGCGCCATGCGCACCAAAGCCGAAAAAGTTTCGGACGGCTACAAGCTCAACGGGTCGAAAATGTGGATCACCAATTCGCCTATAGCCGATCTTGCGGTGGTGTGGGCGAAACTCGATGGCGAGATCCGGGGCTTTATCGTGGAGCGCGACACCAAAGGCTTTTCGACGCCGAAGATCGACGGCAAGCTTTCCCTGCGCGCGTCTGTCACCGGAGAGATTGCGCTTGACGACGCGGTCGTACCCGAGGACGCGCTGTTGCCGAATGTGAAGGGCCTCAGGGGTCCGTTTTCCTGTCTCAACAAGGCGCGCTACGGCATTTCATGGGGCGCCATGGGTGCGGCGGAATATTGCTGGATGGCGGCGCGCGATTACGCGATGGACCGCGTTGTCTTCGGCAAGCCTATCGCCGGCACGCAGCTTGTTCAGAAAAAACTCGCCGATATGCAAACGGAGATCGCGCTTGGACTTCAAGGGGCGTTGCAGTTGGGCCGCCTATTGGACAGCGGCGCCTATGTCCCCGAAGCAATCTCGTTGATGAAACGCAACAATTGCGGCAAGGCGCTGGAGATTGCGCGCATCGCCCGCGACGTTCACGGCGGCAACGGTATTTCCGATGAATATCATGTGCTCCGCCATGCGGTGAATCTCGAAACCGTCAACACCTATGAGGGCACGCACGACATTCACGCGCTGATCCTCGGGCGCGCCATGACCGGCCTGCAGGCTTTTCAGTAACCGGCCCTAAACAGGCGGCGCCGGCTGCCTCGACTTCTGCGAGACATGCCGGCGCCTGCGCCGTCCGGTTGGGCGTTTCCTCGCGAGGACGTTTCCTCCGGGGACGGCGCATCCGTTGCATTGAACCCGGTCTGAAGCCGTACGGGTCACGCATCCCCGGCGGGTGTGTAGCACGGGTATGGACAAAGGTCATTTTGCAGCCGCGAAGAGAGTGGGAACGCCGGCCGAAGAGTTCAGCATCACCTTCTTCATCCTGAGGAGCCCACCCTTTCTTCGCCCTTCGAGTCCGCGCGCATTTCATCCGCGCCCTCAGGATGAAGAAAGGGTGGGCGTCTCGAAGGACGGTGATGCTGAAACAGGTCTGCGCTTCAGCCGCCGATCTGGGCCTGCAGGCCCTTGGCCGACGTGGTGTGCTGGAATTTGAGCTTCTTGTCAGGAAAGACGTAGTGAAAGGCCCCGTGGGACATGAGCGCCGCCTCGTGAAAGCCTGACAGGATCAGCTTGAGCTTGCCCGGATACGAAGCCATGTCGCCGATGCAGAAGATGCCCGGCACGGAGGTTTCGAACTTTTCCGTGTCCACCTCGATGCGGTTTTCGGTGAGGTTGAGGCCGAACTCGGCGATCGGGCCGAGCTTCATGGTAAGGCCGTAAAAGGCGAGGAGGGCGTCGCAGGGGATGTCATAGGCGCCGCCCTTATCGCTTTCGACGGAGACAGCGCTGATGCGGCCTTCTTCGCCTTTCAGCCCTTTGATCTGGGCCACGTGGAATTCGATTTTCTCCTCATTGGCGAGGGCGTGCATTTTCTCAACGCTGTCCGGGGCGGCGCGAAAATCCGGGCGGCGATGTACAAGCGTCACGGATTTGGCGATGGGCTGGAGGTTCAGGGTCCAGTCGAGGGCGGAATCCCCGCCGCCGGCGATCACAAGCGTCTTGCCCTTGAAGGCCTCGCGCTCGCGCACCGCGTAGAAAACCGATCGGCCTTCAAAGTCATCAACGCCGGGGATGGGCGGTTTTTTCGGCTGGAAAGAACCGCCGCCCGCCGCGATCACGATCACTGGCGCTGTGATCGTCGTGCCGAGATCGGTTGCAATGGTCCATTTGCCCTCTGGCGTCCTGTCCAGCGACACGGCCATCTCGTTCATATGGAACTTCGCGCCGAAGGGTTCGATTTGTTCGAGCAGTTGCTTCGTGAGTTGCTCGCCGGTGATCGACTTAATGGCGGGTATGTCGAGGATCGGCTTTTCCGGATAGAGCTCGGCCGCCTGACCGCCGGGCTTGTCCAGAATGTCAATGAGATGCGCCTTGATGCCGAGCAGGCCGAGTTCGAACACCGCGAAAAGACCGCAAGGACCCGCCCCGACAATGATGACATCGGTCTCGTGAGCGCCGCCGGGCGGAAGGCTCTCCACGGTTGCTGCGGCCATCGAGCTTCCTCCCGTAGACTTTTCCGGAAAGCCTAGACGAGTTGCAAGGTTCCGGGAAAGGGGGGCCGTCAGCGATGCAGAGAGAGGTCCACCGTCCGCCCGGCAAAATCGCCTTTTAGCGCCAATGCAGTTTCAGAGAAATAGAGCGGAAACGCGCCCCACGGTGTTGCAACTGCGAAGACGGCGCCGGTCGGCCTTTCTGCAACCATAACGGCGGTCATTTCCGTCGCGTCATTGCGCAATTGCGCAAGCCAGGCCGCGAGTTCTCCTTGCGGGGCGAGAGTCATTCGGCAAACGTCCTCGTAAAGGACGATGCCAAGGCTTCCTTCTGCATTGGGCGTTTCGGGATAGGCGTCAGGGTCTGATGCGAATATCCCTTCATACCGCCACTCGCCGGTCGGGCAGGTTTCCCTGTCCGGATTTTCCGCCGCCGCCGTCGCGATCAACTCGCCGGTCGTCTCGATGCGCGACGTCCATGAGGCGTTGGAGAGCAGCGCGGCCGAGAGCTTGCGGGAGGCGTTGACGGTCAGGATCGACCTGGCGCCGGGCGTCAGGCCGGCATGATGGAACACTGTTTCCGTCTCCCAGTTTTCGCCGATGCGCCAGCCAAACCCAACTTTAAATCTTCCGGCATCGACCGGAGCGCCATTGTTCAATATTGCGGGCGTGAGGGATTGTGCGACAAGTTCAGAACTGATGATGTCGCCCCGCATATAAGCGTCGGCAAATCGCACAAGATCGCCGGGCGTGCTCAGAACGCCAGTCGCGCCAAGAACAGCGCGTTGATCATTGGGCGTCAGAGTTGCGCCGCCTTGACGGTAAAGCCGCGAGGCTTCTTCAGGAAGGTTGCTGATGTCTTCTATGCTCGTCCGTCTGAGCGAAAGCGGTTCGATGAGGTTTACAGATAGCGCCTCTTCAAACGATGAGCCGGCGGCGTTCTCGATGGCTGCGCCCATAAGCGCATAGCCGTAGGAGCTGTAATTGTAGGCTTTACCCGGCGCAAAGAGCAGCGGCTTATGTGCGTAGATGGCCAGCGAGTCATTCAGCGTATCGTCTTCGTTGAAGGGCGTTCCCCTGTCACCGGCGCCGTAATGGGCGATGCCGGAGGTGTGGGCCGCCAATTGCCGAAGCGTGATCACACCGCCGTCATGATCCGGCCAGTCAGGAACATAGGTCCGAATATCTTCATCAAGATTTAGTAGACCCTTCTCCGACAGTTTCAGTGTAAGCGCGGCCGTGAGGAGTTTCGACACGCTTGCAATGCGAAAGCGCGTGGTTTGCGTAACGGGTTTTTTGCGCTCCAGGTCTGCAAAGCCGGATTGCCCGGCCCAGATCATAATCCCGTTTTGTGAAACGGCGGCGCTTAATCCCGGCGCGCCTGACATATCTGCGATTGCGTCGAGAAGCGCCTGGGCTTCCTTCTCTCCGGCGAGACCTTCTCCCGTCGCCGCGCAGAAGAACATTGCGGCCGCAAGGATGGGGTGCGTCAATGCCTTCATTCTGCCCTCCGGAATGCCATGGTTCCGGTTATACGGAGATATCGCGATATTCCGTCGTTAAAATGAGAAAAAGGCCCCGAAGGGCCCTTTTGCGAAGCAGACGCCAAGCCTTATTGCTGCTTTTCCGTCTCTTTCAGTTGTTCCTTCAGCCTGGCGATCATCGCTTCGCGGCGCTCTTCCTCGCGCTTGGCGTTTTCTTCCAGTTGCGCAATCATTTTGCGGAGGTTCTCGGCGCGTTTTTTGGGGTCCGTCTCTTTGTCGTCCAGGCAGATGACCTCGCGCGTTATGGTTTCTTCGCCGTCCGTGCTTTTCCAGGCCATGACGATAGGACCGTTAACCGGGGCGTTGTTGCAGGTCTCCATGGTGATGTCATGCTCGCCCGCATCGCCTGCGACGATGACTTGATAGGCGGCGCCCGGCACAGGGGGGACTGGCGCAACGGGTTCCGCGGGATGCGCCGGACGAGCTTCGCCATTGATGTTGATTGTCTTCCGTTCGCCGTTTTTCACGACGACCACCTCGTCATAGGGCATGGTTTGCGCCGGTCCATAGACATTCTCGGTAAGCAGTTTTCTGTTATCGCCATAAACGCGAACCGTGCGGACGCCGTCCTTGCGTTCGACGTCGATCATTGTCGCGTTGTCATAACCCGGGATTTCCAGCGTTTCGCCTTCGTCTACGGAAATGACGGTTCGGCCGTAGGATTTCTTTTTGGTCTCTTGACGCGTTTGCGTGTCTTGCGTTTCCGCGAAGCCGTAGGAGGCCGTGGCGGCGAGGCTGACGGCGGTGAAGATCGCTGCGGCGGCGGCGCCGGCGGCGAGGCGGGCGGAACTTTTTTTACGTGACTTAAGCAACATAATTCTCTCCTTGACGGGGTGGGCGAGGGCGAGCGCGGCTTGCGGCGCGTGAATCTCTCGACGGATGGATTTCAGAATGGCGGCGGCGTAATTGCCTTCCCCGCCGCCGCAACGCGCGAGCACGAAAGCGTCGCAGGCGGCTTCCTGGTCCGTGCGGAAAATGCCGAAGAAGAGATGGGCGAGCGGGTTCGGCCACTGGGCCGCCTTGAACGCCAGCGCTGCGAGCGTTGCCGCCATATCTCCACGCGCCACATGAGCGAGTTCATGAGCGAGGACGAGGCGTCGTTCGGCAGGAGCGTAAGTGGTATCAAACCCGGCGGGCAGGAAGATCACCGGACGAAACAGCCCGACCAGGCAGGGACCGTCCTCGTCATCCATGCTGACGCGGATTTGCGGAACGCGAGCAAGGCGCAGTTCCTTGGCGATCGCCTGCGCCATCGCAGCGATGGCAGGGGACGCAGGCGTCGATACTGCGAGACGCGCGCGTAAATACTCGCCCTGGCGTTCGAGAGCGAATGAGAACAAGGCGACAGCGACCGCAGCCCATAAAAACAGCCCGGCGCCGGCGGCGAGAGCGAGCCAGTCGAAACCGTTCGTGAAAAACTCAACATTGGAGGGGAGCGGCGAAACCACCGTATCCCAACCCTGCGCTGCAGTTACGGGGGCGGGTTCGGCGAGGGGTTCGGTCATAGGCAGCGCCGCATCGGGCGCCGGAAGCAATTTCAATTCGGGAAGGAATAGCCGCGCAGGGGGCGCCAGCCACAGCGCATAAGCCGCCCTTGCGCCGAATAGTCTTGCAAAAGGCTTCCGGATGATCAGCACCAGGAGGGTCAAGATGCTGATCGCCAGCGAGGTCTCGCCGAGCCAGCGGAGAAGGTCAATGGCCGTCACGTTTCAACTCCCCGATCAGATTTTCCAGTTCTTCAAGATCGTCGCTTGTCAGGCCCTTGCTTTCCGCCAGATGCGCGACCAAGGGCGCGGCGCGTCCGCCGAAAAGCTGGTCGGCGAGATGTTGCGCGGCGCGGCGGGCGTAAGCCTTGCGGGTGACTTTCGGACGATAGAGATAGCGTCGGCCGTCAGGCTCATGAGCGACGGCGCCTTTTTCCACGAGACGGGAAAGAAGCGTCTTTACGGTTTTGAGACTCCAGCCGGTTTCCCCGGCCAGCCTGTCGGCGACCGTCGCCGCCGCCAGCGGGCTTTCGGCCCACAGAACATCCATAATCTGGAATTCCGCTTTCGTGATCTGTTTCGCCATAAGGAATAGGGTCGCCTGCCATGACTACAGTTGTAGGCATGTCAGGGATTACATCTGTAGTCAATAGATTTCGTCGCGTCAGAAGGTCGATTTGGCTCAGGGCGCATATTTGCGCCGAAAGACGCGTCTTGTTATGCCTCGGCCATAGTTAGTCATCTAATGCCGTTTTCCAGAAAGCTTTTTTAAGATGGCCACTCAGAACCAGAAGCCTTTGGGGACCGGCTTCACGCCCCATACGCCTGCCGCCGAAATCATGGAGGGCGTCCGCCTCGACGGGAAAACCGCCGTCGTCACTGGCGGTTATTCTGGAATTGGTCTTGAGGTTGTGAAGGCCCTCACGAAAGCCGGCGCCGAGGTCGTTGCGCCCGCGCGCGACAAACGTAAAGCCGATGAGGCTTTTGCGTCAGCAGGGCTTGCGGTGGCGACCCTCGAAATGGACCTCGCCAATCTCACCAGCGTTTATGAAGCGGCGGCGGAGATCGGCGACGGTCACAACAGCGTCGATCTTCTGTTCAACAATGCCGGCGTGATGGCCTGTCCCGAAACGCGTGTCGGGCCGGGCTGGGAATATCAATTCGCCGTCAATCATATGGGCCACTTTGTCTTCACGCGTGAATTGATGCCGTATCTGTTGAATGGCGGCGGCGCGCGGGTGGTGACCACCTCGTCTGTGGGCCATAAGCGCTGCCGGATGCGCTGGGACGACATTCATTTCGAAAAAGAGCCCTATGACAAATGGCTCGCCTATGCGCAGTCGAAAACTGCGAATGCGCTGTTTGCCCTGGAGCTCAATAATCGCCGCGCTAGGGACGGCGTCAAATCCTTCTCCGTGCATCCCGGGCCTGTGTTCACAGACATCCAGCGCCATATTACGGAAGAAGAACTCATCGCCATAGGCTGGGTGAAGCCGGGGGGCGGGCTTTCCGATGAAGCGCGCGACTATGTGAAATCGCCTTCGGAAGGCGCCGCGACCCTGCTGTGGGCGGCGACGAGCCCACTGCTTGACAATCGCGGCGGCGAATATTGCGAAGATTGCGACATCGCCGCCATGTCGACGCCGGAAGCGCCGCGTTGGGTCAATGTCGCCGAATGGGCTGTGGATGACGACGGCGCCAAGCGGCTCTGGGCCATGACGGAAGACATGGTGCTGGCGGCGTCGGCTTAAACCGCGGCGCCAAACAGGGAACCGATGAAATAGGTTGCGCCACCAGCCATGGCGCCGATGACGGCCATGCGCAGGCCGCCAGCGACTGCGCTTTTGCCCGAGAATAAACTTAACGCAGCGCCGATTGCGAAAAGGCTGACGCCGGCGAGCGCTGCTGCGATGGGAATGGCCGCAGACGCTGCGCCGAAAAGGAATGGCGTCAACGGAATGATGGCGCCGCAGGTGAATGCGAGAAAGGAAGACACCGCCGCGCCGACAGGCGATCCGAGATTGTCGGGATCGAGTCCCAGCTCTTCGCGTGTCAGCGCGTCCAGTGCTGCATCATGATCTTTGATGAGATCCTGCGCAAAGTTTCGCGCGTCGTCGAGCGCCATGCCGCGCGCATGGTAGATGAGCGCGAGTTCTTCGGCCTCTTCTTCCGGATAAAGCTCAAGCTCTTCGCGTTCCTGTGAAATTTGATGCTCATACATTTCCCGCTGTGAGCGCACGGAAACATATTCCCCCGCGGACATGGAAAATGCGCCTGCGAGCAGGCCTGCGACGCCGGTGAGCACGATGTCCTCTGTTGCGAGCGCCGCTCCCGACACGCCCATAACAAGCGAGGTATTCGAGATGAGGCCGTCATTGACCCCGAACACCGCGGCGCGAAGCGACCCCGCGCCGGTTTGATGGCGCTGGCCGATTTTCTCGACATCCGTTGGCATAGGGTGACCGGGCCGGATGACGGGGCCTGAATAAAAGGAAACGCCGCGCACTTTCACGGCCGCAAGGATCGGCCTCATCGCACGCGGTCCGAATTTGCGGACAAGCCAGGCGATTAGCTGTACGCGCGGAGACGGTGAGAATGACGGCGCTTCGAAATCCTTTGCGATAATCGCGGCTTGTTCCTCAGCCGCCTTGGCCATACCCGTGAAAAGCTTTTTCCCGGCGGCCGTGGGCTCGGCGCGCGCGACGGCGGCGCTCAGATAGGCGGCGGTTTTTTCCGACTTCCAGCGTTCCAGGGTATCTTTCGCCATAGCTGCTGTCCAATGAGGCGCCGGGCTTTGCCTTTCCCGCGAATGAGTTAGAGTGGGCGAAACAAAGGGGCTCTGGGGTGATATTCAGTCAGTTCGCGAAGATTTCAACGCTTGCCGTGGGGATAGCAGCATTCCTGTTCGCTTCCGCGGCGGCGCAATCCGTGCCCGAACGCAGTCTCGGCGAAGGGCCGTATGCCCGCCTCGTGATCCGCGGCGTGACGGTGATCGACGGCGCAGGGGCGCCGCCTTTTGGCCCGGCGGATGTGGTGGTCGAGGGCGGCGAGATCACCCGCATCGTTCCCGTCGGCGCGCCGGGCCTTCCGATCGATGCGGAAAACCGTCCGGCGGCCGGCGAACGCGAAATTGACGCGTCAGGAATGTTCCTCCTGCCGGGTTTCGTGAACCTCCATGGCCATATCCACAATCCCGATGACGGGCAGGGCGTTTCCCCGGACTATATATTCAAACTGTGGCTCGCACACGGGATCACCTCCGTGCGCGAGCTTGGAAACGGCGCCGGCGCCGCATGGACGTCAAGCGTTGCCGCGCGTTCCGCGCGCAATGAAATCGACGCGCCTAATATTTATCCTTATCCGGTGTTTCGCGGCTGGACCGCCGGCGATGTCGACACGCCGGATGAGGCGCGGGCGCGCATTCGGCAGTTGAAACGCGACGGCGCGGTGGGCGTTAAATTTTTCGGCGCGCCGGAAGAAATTTTGTGGGCGGGTCTCGAAGAGGCGAAAAAACAGGGCCTCAAGACCACCATGCACCACGCGCAGCTCGATGTGGCCCATGCCGACGTCATGGACACGTCGGCGCATGGGCTCGGCTCCATGGAGCACTGGTACGGATTGCCCGAAGCGTTGTTCGATGATCGGACCCTTCAGGACTATCCGCTCGACTATAATTACAATGACGAGCAGCACCGTTTCGAAAACGCCGGCAAACTTTGGAAACAGGCGGCGGGACCGGAGTCCGAGCGCTGGGACGAAGTGATGTCGACGCTGCTGGAGCGTGACTTCTCCATCATCCCGACCTTTTCGATTTATTCCGCAAGCCGCGACTGGATGCGAAAGCGCCGCGCCGAATGGCATGACGAATACACCATGCCGACGCTCTGGAAGTTCTATGCCCCCGACCGCAACGCCCACGGCTCCTACTGGTTCGACTGGGGCGCGGAACAGGAAGCAGCGTGGAAAGAAAATTACCGCCTGTGGATGCGCTTCATCAAGGACTACAAAAACCACGGCGGCAAGGTCGGCGTCGGGGAAGACGCTGGCTATATTTATTCCACTTACGGTTTCGGTTTCGTCGAAGAGATGGAGATGCTGCGCGAGGCGGGGTTTCATCCCCTTGAAGTTCTCAAGGCGGCCACGCTTGACGGCGCGAAGATCCTGGGCGTCGAAGGCGAAACCGGCTCCATTCAGGTAGGCAAGCGCGCGGACCTTGTCATTGTCGATCAAAACCCGTTGGCCAACCTGAAAGTGCTCTACGGGACAGGGCATGTGAAGCTCGACCCCGAGACCAATCGTCCCGTGCGTGTCGGCGGCGTTGACTATGTAGTGAAGAATGGCGTCGTTTATGACGGCGCGAAACTGCGCGATGAGATCAAGGCGATGGTCGCCAGCGAAAAGGAACGCCTCGGCGTCGCGCCGGGTCCCATGCCGATTGTCGATTTTGACTTGCAAGGAAACTGAGGACGAGAATGAAAAAATTTCTGCTTTCCGCCGCTGCTGTTTTTGCGCTGTCTGGCGCTGCAAATGCTGACGAACTGACCGATGCAGTGGCTGAAGATTACGACTACGTCTTCAATCTTTACAAGCACTTCCATGAAAATCCCGAGCTCTCGTTTAAGGAGAGCGAGAGCGCTCAACGCATGGCCTCGGAGCTTGAAGGGCTTGGCTTCACGGTCACGACCGGGGTTGGCGATAAATGGACCAAAGCCAAGGCCAAAGCGGACGCCGGCGAGGTGCTGGAAGGCGTCGGCGGCTATGGGCTTGTCGCCGTCCTTGAAAATGGCGAAGGGCCGACAGTGATGCTGCGCGCCGACATGGACGCCCTGCCGCTCGAAGAAAAAACCGGCCTGCCTTACGCATCCAAAGTCGTCTCCGAAGATTATATGGGCCAGACCGCGCCGGTGATGCACGCCTGCGCCCATGACAGCCACATGGCGATCCTCATCGGGGCGGCGCGCCAGCTTGTCGAGATGAAAGATCAGTGGTCGGGCACGCTCGTTCTGATCGGTCAGCCTGCGGAGGAAATCGGCCTCGGGGCGCTCGCCATGATCGAAGACGGTCTGTTCAAGAAATTTCCGAAACCGGATTATATTCTCGCCACGCACACTTCGGGCTGGGATGCGTCATGGGACGTCACCTACACGCCGGGCTGGGCGCTCGCCAATGTGGACAGCGTCGACATCACCGTTAAAGGCGTCGGCGCCCATGGCTCGGCGCCGCATATGGGCAAGGACCCGGTGGTGATCGGGTCCGAGATCGTTAATGCGCTGCAGACACTCGTCAGCCGCGAGATCAATCCGCAGGATGCGGGCGTCGTCACCGTCGGTTCTTTCCAGGCGGGCTACAAGCACAACATCATCCCCGACGAGGCGCATCTTAAAATCACCGTGCGTTCCTATTCGGACGGCGTGCGCCAGACCCTGCTCGACGGCATTGAGCGGATTGCGGTTGCGCAGGCGCGCTCGGCTGGGCTTCCGGACGATCTGATGCCGGAAGTGAAGATCGAAAGCGATTACACGCCCGCGACCTATAATGACGAAGACATGACCGCGCGGGTGATGAGCGCTATCGCCGGTCATATCGGTCAGGAACATGTCTATGAGCGGCCCGCCAGCATGGGCGGCGAGGACTTCTCCCGCTTCGGACGCACCGCCGAAGACATTCCGACGGTGATCTTCTGGACCGGTTCGGTGGATCCGAAAGCCTTCAAGGCGGGACAGGAAGGCAAGGCGCCGATGCCGCCGGCGAACCATTCGCCCTTTTATGCGCCTCAGCCGGAACCCGCGCTAAAAACCGGCGTCACGGCAATGACGGCTGGCGCGCTGGAGTTGTTCGGGGAGTAAGGACGCGCGCACTGAGTATTTAAGCAGGTCTTCCACTTCTGTGCCCAGTAGAATGTTCGTCGATGAAAATTTTGAGATAACTTAAGCTTATGAACTATTCTGCTCGGGGTGAAACTATGCAACGGGTTATCGCAGTAGTAGTTATTGTCTTTTTGTCTATCGTTTTGGCTAGTTGTGAAACGCAGTCAGGGCGAGTGATAAGCAGTGAGCAACAAGCCTCATTTCGCACGGACGAAGATACAACTGCGTTACTTGTTGGTGCTTGGTTTGGAAAATATAACCGTGAACCAGATGAGGCCGTGGAATTTATCACGAGGCACGAGGCGGACGGATCATTCATAGTAAGATTCCGCATTACGGACAGTAACGGTTCTGTAAGCGAGCACTACGAGAAAGGGCGCTGGAACGTTCGGGGAGATATTATTTCAAAGCGCACAACCGAGGTTGAAGGCTCTACTATTTCATCACCCCTAAATGAGCTTGGGTTTTACAACGACGAATACAGAATCATTTCCTTGACTCAGAAAACGATCATATATGAACACATAGATTATGAGACAGTATATACTGCGAATCGCGTAGCGGATGACTTTGAATTCCCGGTAATAAAAAGCACTGTAAAGACTAGCGAGCCGGAGCCCACTTTACAGCCGAGGCCAGGGCGGCTTAGCGATCAAGCGCGCTCATATATTGAGCAAAATGGGCTCATTTTTGTTGATCGTTTTGATCGCGTCTGTTCTGCGACAAATTTGAAGCTGAATTCAATTGAATCCGAGGTGGAAGACTTAGGGTGGAATGTCGGTCAAACGCGACCGTCAGAAAAAAATATTAGGCGCTGGGATTCGTTCGGTTCAATTGCACAGAAGAACACCGATCGATCGGAACCAATATTCATCCTTGATGTGCTTCTTTCGGCATCAGAAGAAGCCCGCGCGGCTTCATGTAGTCTAACCATGTGGGGGACTAGCTCTGTTCCAGACGTCGGCAAACAGGAATTTGACTTAATTGCCAAGGATATTTTGCCTCCAACTTATCAAATTGGTGAGGTTGATAAGCAAGTCCAAGAATTGCAATCGCCTTTCTTACGGGAAATCCAATACACGACATATGTGGGAGAGCTCAGAAAATTGGGTGAAGATAAAGTACGATTTTTTTATCGTTGGTTTGGAGGGGCCCACTCCCTAATAGCTATAAGAGCAGATTGAAAGTTTCTCACTATCTGGTCTGGGTAAAACGAGCCTCAGATACTACTTTCTAAGCCGACGACTGACGGTGCTCGGTTGGCGCTATTTATGCTCCAACAAAATTTGACCCTGTTTCTCAATCTTGCCCGAGATTGACTCCGCCAGCGAAGCGAGGAGGCCGGGCAGGGTCGCTGTGATCCGCACATGCTCGGGAAAGACATCAATCGTGCCGGTGATCGTCTGACCCAGTCCTTTCGCCGTGAAGGAAAGCGTGTCCTCGCTCGTCCATTCCTCGGTGAATTTGAACATCAGCCCGTTGGTCATCGACGTTTTCAACTGATCGAAACCGTCAGTGATGCGCGCTCTCGCGCCATCCTTGCCGAGATCGTGGGAAATGGTGACGGTGACGGGCCGGGCCATGGGCGCTCCTTTCGGTGGAGCGGTTAGGTAGGGATTATCCGTCAGTATTCAAGCCGGTTAACATTGCGGGTCTTCATCCTGAGGAGCCCATATCCTTCGTCCTTCGAGACGCATGCATTTAATGCGCGCCTTCAGGATGAAGGATATGGGCGTCTCGAAGGATCAACCGCACAGCCGGGATCGAGTTGGGATCAGGCCAAGGCGTCGGCGAACAGCGTCAGGAGATGCGACCAGGCGTGCTCCGCCTGCGCGTGGTTGTAGACGCGCGAATCCGGCGGGCACCAGCCATGCATCGCGCCTTCATAGACTTCGATATTCGCCGGCAACCCGGCGGCGTCATACGCCTCGCGCAGTTTCGCCTTGGCGACCGGATCGCGCTCGTCGTCATTCTCGGCGATGGCGATGAGGGCGCTTGCTTTCATCTGGGGAACCAGAAGGTGCGGGCTGTCCGGCTCGTCCGTCGCAAGGCCTCCGCCATGGAACGAGCCAATGGCGCCGATGCGGTCCGGCATCGCCGCCGCGCAGCGCATGGCGAAGGAGCCGGTCATGCAATAGCCGGTCACGCCGATATTGCGTTTCTTGTCCACGGCGCCGCTCTTGTCGAGAAACTCAACAAAGGCCTTCCCATCCGTCACTGTCGTTTCCGGCGAGAGCGACCGCGCAAAGGGAATGAGCCGTTCGCGCACATCCGGATCGGCGAAGCTTTCGCCTTCCTCGATGACATTGCCTTTTACGGTACGGTAATAGGGGTTTACAACGAGTACTGAGTAACCGGACTGGGCAAGGCGTTTGCCCATCTGCCGGAAGGCGGGGCGAATGCCCATAATGTCCGGCCAGACGATGACGCCGGCGTGCTTTCCTTTTGAAGGATGTACGAAATAGGCGTCGGCCTCGCCGTCCGGCGTCGTCACCATGACGTCACTTTCTTCCACGGTCATGGCGTTTGCCGGAGTGGGCAGAATGATCGCGGCGCCGGCGCCGGCGGCGAGCGTCGTAAAATCGCGCCGGGAGAGGGCCGCCTTCTTTTTCAGATAGCTTTCGTTTTCGGCGACGGTGTTGTCATCACACATGAAACGCCTGCTCCTTTTTGGATGAAAATCGCGTAATCGTTAGGGCATGACGATATCGCAAGCGCGGACCGCCCGCAAATTTGGAGCTTTTCTGCGGCGCCCGTCCGTGATGCGCAAAGGTGCATTTGCTTGCCGGCTGAGCTATCATCAAAAAAGGGTAGGAGACGTGTAAGGGGTTTTTAAATGCGAATTCTGACTTTGGTGTTTGCCTTGGCTGCATTCGGTTGCGCTGCGGTAATCGCGCTTGCGGGACCGGGAACGCAGCTCGGCTGGTGGACATGGGGCGAAGGCCTCTCCCTGATCCGCAAGGTTTCTGCGCCTGTGGAGCTTGGCCCTGTCGGCGCGCCGCCGATTTTGGTCGCAGCGGTACTGGCCGGGGTGACAGGGCTTGCCAGTCTTTTCATGAGCGCCCGCGGTATCGGCCTCTTTGCCATCATCGCCGCCCTTGCAGCGGTTGCGGCCGCGCAAGTCCCGTTGAAGATGCGCGCCGACTTCGAAGCGAACCCCTTCATTCATGACGTCACCACCGATTTCGACAATCCGCCGCCGATTATCGCCGGCGCCGACAAGGACCGGATCAATCCGCCTGACTATCTCGGCGATGACATGGTTCCCAATTCCGACAAGACCGTGCGTGAGGCGCAGGAAGAGGCTTTCCCGGATCTGACGTCACGCATGGTGAACGCCAGCCTCGATGAAACCGCCGAGATGGTGAGGGTCATTCTTCGCGATATGGATATGGAATTGCTGGATGAGACCCTCACCGATGACGGCTGGCTGATCGAGGCCGCCTATACCTCGCGATGGTTCGGGTTCATCGACGATTTTGTGGTGCGGCTTACGCCGGAAGGACCGCGCACGAGAGTCGATGTGCGCTCGAAATCGCGGGTCGGCGGTTCCGATCTCGGCGCTAACGCTGCACGAGTGCGCGCATTTTTCGAAAAGCTCGAATCGGCGGCATCCTGACTTTAGGGCCGGGCAGGACGCTGCGGCGAAACGGCGAACTGTTTCATGGCGAAAGATCCGATCTGGTGGGCGGGGCCGATTTGCGGTCTCGGCAATCGCATGATGGCGCTTGCGGCCGCGCGCGCCTGCGCCGATGGCCGGCCTATCCGTTTCACATGGAGCAACGACGAGTCTTGCCCGGGCGCCTATAGCGATATCTTTACGTCATCGCCGATATTTGCCCCGGGGGAGGCTCCGCCGCCCGGCGCCGCTGTCATTCATACCGGCTGGGAGCCATACGGAATTTTCGAGACTTTCAAGGAGGCGCTCGGCCTGGACATATCCCGCGCAGAGTTCAGCCGAAGACTTCTGGCCGCCCTCGACACGTCGCCCTTTCTCGGGGCGCATGTGAGCGCGGCGCAGGCCTGGCGCGTAGCAGAGGACGCAGCGGCGCCGCTCATCGGAGTGCATGTGCGGCGCACCGACCGGACCGAACAGCATCGCAGGCAGTTTCGTGACTTCCTCCTGCGCCGATCCGGTCTTGTTCGCGAGATCCCAGTCTTGCTGAGCGCCTTTTATGGGTTGGCGCCGAATGCATGGATATGCAGCTATGAAAACGCCATGCTCACCACCGCCATACGCCGTTTCGGCGAAGGAAAAAGCAGCTACGCCTATGCAGTATTTGCAGACGACGAAGCGGAAGCCCGCAATGTGGAAAAGGCGACGGTGCGCCGGGCGCCGAAGGCGCTGAAACGAAAAGGCCCCGACCGTGAGCCGCTGCCGCAATTACAGCGGCTGCGCCGTACCTCGCTTTCATGTGCGATGGCGGATCTTTTGTGCCTCGCGCAATGCGACGCGATCGCGCAAAGCAACCGCGCCTCAACCTTTTCTCTCGTAGCCGCGATCATCGGGCGCAAACCGATCCTGACCCCAAAAACCCTTTATCCGTTCTGGCTGAAACTGGAGGAAGACCTCGGCGCCGCGCCCAATGCTGCACCGATCAGTCTTTAAATGGGCGGATTGGAGAGCGCGCCCGTGGCGGTGATGCTTTCATCATATGTGACGGATGCGCCTGTCAGGCGCGCATTGCCGTCAATCAGAAGTTTTAAGCATGCTGGGTAAAGCCGGTGTTCTTCTTCAAGAATGCGCGCGGCGAGTTTGTCGGCGTCGTCGCCCGGCAGAACCGGCACGGCGGTCTGTCCGATAATCGGACCGGAGTCCACTTCCGCCGATACGAAATGCACCGTGCAGCCGGCCAGCTTGACGCCTGCTTCGATCATTCTTTCATGAACATGAAGGCCCTCGAAAGACGGCAATAAAGACGGGTGTATATTGATCAGCCGCCCGCGCCAGTCGCTTGCGAATTTGCCGGTGAGAACGCGCATGAAACCGGCAAGACAAACGAAATCGATTTTCGCGGTCTTCAGCGCATCGTGAAGCGCGGCTTCGAAGTCCTCTCGATTTTCGAAATCCTTGTGATTAATGACCTCGCGCTGAATGCCCGCTTCGCCCGCCTTTGCGAGCCCCGGCGCCTTTGGGCGATTGGAAATCACCAGCGCTATTTCCGCCGGATAGTCCGGATCGCGCGCGGCGTCGATCAGCGCCTGCATGTTGCTGCCGCGCCCGGAGATGAGAATGGCGATGCGTGCTTTCGCCATTACCCAGCGCTCACAATATCGCCGATAATATGCGCCGTCTCGCCGGAGGCGGCGAGGCGCGCCAGGGTGGCTTCGACCGCTTTCGGCGCGCAGACGACAATGCCGCCGACGCCGCAATTGAACGTGCGGCGCATTTCCGCCTCGGACAGCCCGCCCGCCTCCTGCAGCCATTGAAAGAGCGGCGGCAGGGCAAGAGCCCCGTCATCGAAACGCGGCGCCAGGTCGTCGGTGAGGACACGCGGCGTGTTGTCGGTAAGGCCGCCGCCGGTGATATGGGCGAAGGCTTTCACATCTGCATCGTCGAGCAGGGACAAAACGCTTTTTACATAGATGCGCGTCGGCGCGATCAGCGCCTCGCCCAATGTTTTCGATGAATCGAAGGGGGCCGGCGCATCGTAGTTAACGCCCGCATCGGAGGCGATTTTGCGAATGAGGGAATAGCCGTTGGAATGGGCGCCGGAGGAGGCGAGCCCGATCATCACGTCGCCGATGGAAACCTTGCGCGGCAGGAGGCGATTGCGTTCCGCCGCCCCGACGCAAAAACCCGCGAGATCGTATTCGCCCGGGGCGTACATGCCCGGCATTTCGGCGGTCTCGCCGCCGATGAGGGCGCAGCCGGCTTCGGCGCAGCCCTTGGCGATGCCGGCGACGACCCGCGCCGCTGTATTCTCGTCGAGTTTGCCGGTGGCGAAATAGTCGAGGAAGAAAAGCGGCTCTGCGCCCTGCGCCAGCACGTCATTAACGCACATGGCGACGAGATCGACGCCGATCGTGTCGTGAAGCCCGGTCTCGAAGGCGATCTTCAGCTTGGTGCCGACGCCGTCCGTGCCGGAGACAAGAATTGGATCCTTGAACCCTGCGGCCTTGAGATCGAACAGGCCGCCAAAGCCGCCCAGCGCCGCATCCGCGCCGGGGCGCGATGTCGCCTTGGCCAGCGGGCCGATGGCGTCCACCAGACGCTCGCCCGCATCGATGTCGACGCCCGCTTTTTTATACGCTTCGCTCATGGCCCATAGGTTCCTAAAGTTGCCGTTTTCCTACGCAGGGTTGCGCCGCCAGTAAAGCTTTCAGGCAGTCTGTCTGTCGTGGATGACCCGCAGATTCTCCCCTCTCCCGCTGGCGGGAGAGGGGACAGATCTGACTTTGTAGGCGACGACACGTTTTCGGTAGCGCCTATTGCGAGCCCTGGAACAGGGAATCCATGTCCTCAAGCGCCAGCCAGTCCCGGCGTGGCTGGCTCAGGGTCAGGTCGAGAAACATGGGCGCGATACTCCACATGCGCCGGGAGCGCGTATTGGCGAGAATGACGATCCCGGCGTTCAGTTCAGGAATAAAGGCGATCTGGGCGCCGTAGCCGTCGACCGAGCCCCCATGGGCGATAATGCGCTTGCCGCCATAGTCGTAAACCCGCCAGCCATAGGCGTATTGCGATGACGCCAGGTTCGGCATGACCGAGCGCATCCGCCGCGTCTCGGACGCCGTGTTCACTTGCGGCGTGTGGATGAGATTGAGCAGCATGGGCGACAGGACTTCCGGGGCCTCGCCGAGCTGTGCTTTCAGCCATTGGGCCATGTCGGAGATGCTTGCATTCACGCCGCCCGCGGCGGGGACGCTGTAATAGGGCTCCTTGACCTCCACCACGCGCCAGGGATTGGGCGGCGCGTCTTTCGACTTCTTGCGATCTCGCAGATGCGGGCGAGCCCAGTCGTCATTCATGGTGAGGCCCTGCAAACCGACAGACGCGGTTGTCATGCCGAGCGGAATGAAGAGCCGGCTTTTGACGAGATCGGCGTAAGGCGCGCCATAAACCGAAGAGACGGCGCGGCCGACGATGTCATAAGCGATGTTCTGATAGGTGTAGCATCTGCCGACGCCGCAAAGGAGTTTCACCTTGCGATATTGCGGCAGGATTTTGTCGGGCGGCGCGCCGGCTTCGAGAAGATTGTCATAGGCGTTTGGCGGCAAGCCGGTGCGATGGCTCAACAGGTGCCCAAGCGTCAGCGATCTTTCGACACCGCCGGAAAGCTTTAACGCGGGTGCAAAGTCGATGGCCGGCGCATCGAGAGAAAGTTTGCCTTCGCTGACGGCGAGGCCTGCAAGGCTGGAAGCGAATCCCTTTGAAAGGGATGCGATGCGAAACCGCGTATTCGGTGTGATAGGCTGGTCGCCGCCAATCTCGGTAACGCCATAGGTTTTCAGAAATTTCGTTTCGCCATCGCGCACCACGGCGACAGCGAGGCCGACGAAATCGCCGCTCAGCATGGCCTGATTGAGCGCATCGTCGAGCTCTTCAAGGTGGCTTTGTTCCAGGCTGAGGGGAACGAATGGCGTCAGCCCCGTGGGCGCGCCGTTGCTCGCTCCGTCCTTCGCTGAGGCGGGCAGGCTCGCCGCCGCCAATACGAACAGAACTGCAAGCCATTTACCCATGCTTAACTCCGCGTCGACGCTTCCGATTTTATGCTGGGCTTGGCGGCGGTGCGTCAAGCGCCGGGAGGCGGGGAAATTGTGAGGAAAATCAGGCCTGAAATCTTCGAAAGAGGCGCAAAACAGGGTCGTTTCGCGGGACAGCTTTGGCTATAAAGGGCCGCAATCCGAGGCTACAATTGCACGGGATGGAAGCGGAGTTTTCTAAATGATCATAATTCGGCGGGCATTGATGGTTCTGGCAGCGGCGCTGGCCGGCTTTTCGGCGGCTTGTGCGGCTGGCGACGACGTCTTCGTGGTGCCGCGGGTGACCGTGCAGGCCCAGGCGGACAGCGCCACGGCGGCGAAAAACATCGCCCAGCGCGAGGGGCGCCGCAAAGCGATGGAAATCCTCCTGCGCCGGCTGACGATCGAAGATGACTGGCCCTATCTCCCGCGGGTCGGCGCCGACATGAACGCTGAGGGCGCCGTAGATGCGGGCCGCAATGTCATTCCCCTGAGCGACGACACGCTGGAGGATCTCGAATCCGGGTTTGAGGTCTATAACGAGAAAAGCTCCGCGCGGACCTATCGCGCCTTCATCACCTATCGTTTTAAACCTGCTTCGGTTCGCCGCCTTTTGCGCGAAGCCGGCATTCCTTATTCCGAGGCGCAGACCCGGACAGCCTTGGTCCTCCCCGTCCTGCAAACGGAAAACGGCATCTATTTGTGGGAGGAAAACAATCCCTGGATGGCGGCGTGGAAAGTGCGCCCCTATAACAATGAACTGACGCCCATGGCTGCGCCGCTCGGCGATCTTGAAGACAGCGCCGTCATCAGCGCGCGCGAGGCGCTGGCGTTGAACACGGAAGCGCTCGCCCGCATGGCAGAGCGCTATTCCGTCAGTCAGGTGATCGTCGCCCATGCTTATCTCCAGCAGGCGGGCGACGAACACAAACTGCGCGTGCGTCTTATCAATGGCTTCCGCGAATCCGCCGAGCTGGACAACGCAAGCGATATCATGACCGGCGTTTCAGCGGACGGCGCCGAAGAATTCGGCGGCGCGCTGCAGGGGCCGGCGACAAATAATTTCAATCCGGCCAAGGTCGGGGACGTCCTCGCAGAGGCGTGGTTCACGCGGCCGGCCGGCAATTTCCCGCAGCTTGCCGAAGAGGCGATTGAGGTCGTCATCGCCAAGCACGCCAAGCCGTGGAAGGAACAGACCCTGATCGATCACACGGAAGCGGCGCTGCTTGAGGCGAGCGCCTATTTCCGGTCTCTCGATGAATGGGCGAAAATTCGAGCGGCGCTGATTTCGACCCCGCTGGTGGGCTCGGTTCAGGTGCGGTCGCTGTCGCGGTATGGCGCAGAGATGCTGGTGCGGGCTTATGGCGATCCGGACAAGCTGGTCGTCGCTATGGAGGCGCAAGGCCTTGTTCTGTGGACGGAAGACGGGGAGCGGTGGATGGTGGCGACGCCATCGACGGCGCAGGGCGTGCGCGCCGACTCCCGCCGCGGGGGACGCCGTTTTGGCGGCTATGACGAGGGCTCGCCGGTTCAGCCGGCGGCTTATGAAGAACCGTCTTCGATCCAATACTAAGTCGGGGGCAAAGGCCGCCTCAATTGCTTCGGAATACGACAGTGGGCGCTTGCCACGCGTGAATAATCGCCGCTGTCTTTGATAATTTGAGTTTGTCAGCCCTATGCTTTCCATGGCGCGCCAGTTGCCGCTTGACCTGCCCGGATCGCCGCCGCGTTACGACCGCGCGTCTTTTGTTCGTGCGGATTGCAACGACGCCGCCTGGCGCGCCGGTGAAGCGTGGTTGAAATCATCGGAGCCCGCGCTTGTCGTTTGCGGGCCGCCCGGCGCCGGCAAGACCCATTTCGCGCACGCCCTCGTTGAGGGGGTCGACGCCGCGACGCTGACCGCTGACGCGCTTGCGGCTGCGCCTTATGGAGACGGCGTCGCGATTATCGACAATATGCCGGCAGCCGATCCGCGCGCCTTTCTCGACGCCTTTGAAACCGGCGCAGGGGAGGGGCGCCGATTTGTCTTGGCCGGTGAGGGGCATCCCTCGCTGTGGGCGATGGGGCTCAAGGATTTGCGAACACGCCTCGAAGCGGCGCCGCGGGCAAGCCTCGCCGACCCCGACGAAGCGCTCATTCGCGCAGTCATCGCCAAGGGCTTTCGCGACCGGCAGGTCGCGGTGGCGCCCTCCGTGATCGAATATGCCGCGCCGCGCCTGCCGCGCACTTTCGCCGCCGCAAGGGCCTTTGTGGCGCTTGCGGACAGGACCGCCCTTGAAGAAAAGCGCAAAATTACAACGCCTTTCGTACAAAAACTCCTCGATAACCTTTCTGAAGGCGGTCCCGCGGCATAAAAGACCTGTAAACAGCGACAGGAGAGACGGCTTTGGCGGCGGATGACGCAATAAGACAGACGACGGAAGGCGCCGCACGGATTGCGCCCGACGCGCCGTCCCGCTTCATCAACCGCGAATTGTCCTGGCTCGCCTTTAATGGCCGGGTGCTCGAAGAATCCTTCAACGAAAATCATCCGCTTCTTGAGCGTCTGAGATTTCTTTCCATCTCGGCGAGCAATCTCGACGAGTTTTTCATGGTTCGCGTCGCCGGACTGCGCGGGCAGGTGCGCGAGGGCGTGTCTGTGGTGAGCCAGGAAGGGCTTTCCGCGCAGGAACAGCTCACCATGATTTCCGATCACGCCGCCGCGCTCATGAGCGAGCAGCAGCGGTGCTGGCGTGAATTAAGACCGCTTATGCGCGACGCGGGCGTTGTCGTCCTCGATGATGACGAGCTGACAGATGCAGATTTGAAATGGCTCGAAGAAGAGTTTCAGGCGAATATCTTTCCCATCCTGACGCCGCTCGCCCTCGATCCCGCCCATCCGTTTCCCTTCGTGCCGAATCTGGGCTTCGCCTTGTGCTTCGAGCTGACGCGCGCCGATGGCCAGCCCATGGAGGCGATCCTGCCCGTGCCGGTGAAAATCGGCCGCTTCATTCGTCTGCCAGATGCGCCGTCTGGCGAGGATATGCGCTCGCCGGCGCGGTTCATTTCTCTGGAAAAGACTATTGTCCGGTTCATCCATCATATCTTCCCCGGATTTGAAATTTCCGCGCACGGATCTTTCCGCGTGTTGCGCGACTCCGATGTGGAGATCGAGGAAGAGGCGGAAGACCTGGTTCGCGTTTTCGAAACCATGCTGAAACGCCGCCGCCGGGGCGATGTCATTCGCGTGAAAGTGGATGCGCGCACGCCGCAGCATTTGCGCGATCTTATTCGTGAACGCCTGCAGGCGACGCCGCAGGATATCGTTCTCGTCGACGGCATTCTGGGGCTGGCGCAGGTGAATGAACTCATTCCGCCCGACCGGCCCGATCTGCAGTTCGCGCCCTATGAACCGCGTTTTCCGGAGCGCATTCGCGAGCATGGCGGCGATTGTTTCTCGGCGATCCGCGCGAAAGACATTCTCGTTCACCACCCTTATGAGTCGTTCGATGTGGTGGTGCAGTTCCTGAAACAGGCTGCGGCGGACCCGAAAGTCGTCGCCATCAAGCAGACGCTTTACCGGACGTCGAAACAGTCGCCTATTGTCGAAGCGCTGATCGAAGCGGCGGAAGCCGGCAAAAACGTTACCGCGTTGGTGGAGCTCAAGGCCCGTTTCGATGAAGAAGCCAATATCCGCTGGGCGCGGGCGCTGGAGCGCGCCGGCGTCAATGTGGTCTATGGATTTCTCGAATATAAAACGCACGCCAAACTGTCGGTCGTCGTCCGTCAGGAAGAGACCGGCACGCGCACTTATACGCATGCAGGCACGGGCAATTATCACCCGATCACGGCGAAGATATATACCGACCTGTCGCTCTTCACCTGCGATCCGGCGATCGGGCGCGACGCCGCCAAAGTGTTCAATTTCATCACCGGTTACGCGGCGCCATCGGAATTTGAAAAATTCGCCGTCGCGCCGCTGAACGCGCGCGCCTACATCGTCAAGCTGATCGATAAAGAGATCAAGAACGCACAGAAGGGCAAACCGGCCGCCATCTGGATGAAAATGAACGCGCTGGTTGACGGCGCCATTATCGACAAGCTTTACGAGGCGTCGAACGCCGGCGTTCAGATCGATCTTGTGGTGCGGGGCACTTGTTGCCTGCGGCCTGGGGTTCCCGGACTTTCTGAAAATATTCGTGTAAAAAGCATTGTCGGACGATTTCTGGAGCATGCGCGCATCTATTGCTTCGGTGCCGGCGACAGCCTGCCGAACCGCCAGGCAAAAGTCTTTGTGTCGTCAGCCGATCTCATGCCGCGCAATCTGAACCGCCGCGTCGAAATCTTCTGTCCGGTCGAAAACCCGACAGTCCACAGCCAGATTCTCGACTATATCATGGTCGCGAATTTGAATGACGAGGCGCAAAGCTGGAAGCTGCTGCCGGATGGAAGTTATGAACGCGTCACGCCCTCAGGCGAGGGCGAGCCATTCAATGTCCACACCTACATGATGACCAATCCGTCGCTTTCCGGCCGGGGCGCTGCGGTCGAATACAACGCGCCCCGTGAGATCAAGCGCCGGAAATAAGGCGATGCGGCCGAATCGGGAAACACTCACCGATGACGGCAGTGGCCGGACCGGATAGAATGCGCCTCAAGGCATGATTTCGCGTAAAGAGATTTCCCCGGCGAACCAGCGCCGCGCCGTCGTCGATATCGGATCGAACTCCGTTCGTCTTGTCGTCTATGACGGGCCGGCGCGCGCGCCTCTATCCATTTGCAACGAAAAGGCGTTATGCGGCCTCGGACGCGACATGACGGCGGAGGGCGGGCTTAATCCGGCCGCCGTTGAAGATGCGCTCGCCACGCTCAGACGCTTCCGCCATGTGCTTGACGAACTCGGCCGCCCGCCGGTGACGGCGATCGCGACGGCGGCGGTGCGCGAGGCGACAGACGGTTCGCGTTTTATCGAAGCGGCGCAGACCATCGGTTTTGACGTGGACGTCATATCCGGCGGAGAGGAGGGCGAGCTCGCCGCCTTAGGCGTCGTTTCCGTGGAGCCCGGCGCCACCGGCATTGTCGGCGATATGGGCGGCGGGAGCCTCGAACTGTCTGTCCTCGACAAGGGCGAGCCTGGCGAGTGTCTTAGTCTTCCGGTGGGGCCGCTCAGTTTGATGCGCGCCTCCAAAGGCGATGCGAAAATTGCGTCGCGCCTGATTGAGGAGCATCTGGATACTGTCCCGTTTCTTGAAAAGGGAGCTTTTGACACGCTCTATGCCGTGGGCGGCGCGTGGCGGGCGGTTGCGCGCATTCATATGAGCGTCAAAAACTATCCCTTGCCGGTTCTGCATCACTATGAACTGACGCCCGCACAGGCGATTGAGGTCTGCGATCTTATCGCCCGCCAGAGCAGGAAATCATTGGAAGAGATCCCGGGCATACCCCGACGGCGCATCGATACCCTGCCGCTGGCCTCGACGGTTTTGAAATCCGTCATTACTCGGATGAAAGCCAAACGCGTGTGCATGTCGTCCGGCGGCATACGCGAAGGCCTGTTGTATCGTCAGCTTTCGCCGGAGGAGCGGCGCCGGGACCCGTTTTTCGAAGCGTGCCGGTTTTACGCCGCCCGCCTCGCGCCGGAGCCAAGTTTTGGTGAAAAAGCCTTCCACATGATTGAGCCGCTGTTTACGCGTGATCACCCGGAAGGCGCGCGCAAGCGTCTGGGCGCGGCGTTGCTCTGCGATATCGGCGCTTATTTCCATCCGGATTTGCGGGGACGGCATGCTTTCGACACGGCGCTGCGGGCGCCGTTCGCGAGCGTCAGCCATGAAGAGCGTTTGTGGATGGCGCTCGCCTTGTTTCGGCGCCATCAGGGACGCTCGGCGGCCCCGCCCAATGAAGCGGCGATGGCGCTTTTGTCCGAAGAGGCGCAATTGCGCGCCACACGGTTCGGTCTCGCTTTGCGTTTCGCGGCGGCGATTGCGCCAAAGGCGCCGGCGGCGCTTGAAGGATGCAGGCTTGAAGCGCGCGAAGGCGAGCTTGTCTTCATCGCGCCCTCCGACCGTCAGGCGCTGATGGGCGAAACGCCGCGCCGCCGTTTCGTTTCGCTGGCTGCAGCCTTCGACGCCATCGCAGCCGAGCATTACGAGGATTAGATCTTGAAGGGTGAATTTTGAAACTCCGCTAACCCGGAATTTTCAGTCATCACTAATTGTCTGTTCAGACTCCAAACATTTACTGATGATTAATTGCTTATGCTTGCTTAATAATTTTAGGCAATGATGGAGCAGTAGGCATCGATTGGAGAAGGCCGCTGCATCATGCAAGCCGAATCACCCATTTCAACTATAGTCGGTAATTCTGCAAAAAAAGTACAGACGGCGTCCGCTGGAGCTTTCTGGCTTATAATTTTTGCCTCGGCTGCGATTATCCTCGCGGGCCAAGCTTATGCCGCTCTTCACAAAGGGATCAACTGGGATGAATTTTTCCATTATGACCTCATTCGGCGCATGGCGGCGGGGACGCTGACTAGCACGTTGCAAACTTTCTTTACACACTTCTTTCAATGGCTGCCTTTGCTGCCGGGTGATGTTACCGACCATATTCGCACCGCGCGCATAGTGATGCTTGCCTGTACTGCGGGCGCGGCACTCGCATTATTCGGAGTCGCCCGTTGTTTTGCTTCGGACAAGGCCGCGGCGGTTGCGGCGCTTGCTTATCTTTCTGGCGGTTTTGTGGTCAGCCACAGCGCTGCCTTGCGTTATGATCCCATGGCGGCGCTGTTGCTGATGGGCGCGCTTTGGCTGCTCGCCAGCCGCCCCTTGCGCGCGCTCTCGATCATCGCTTTTGGCGCGCTTGTCGGTCTTGCGGCCATGATCACCATAAAGGTCGTGATTTACGCCCCCGTCTTTGCCGGTGTGGCCTGGATGCGCTGGCGCGAGAGTAAGAATAAGGGCCTTTTCATGAGGCGCCTTGTCGCTTCAGCCCTCGCCGGCCTTGCTGTCTTCGCCTGCCTTTATGCCTGGCATTCCACTTTTGTCGCGCTCGCGCCGGTCTCGGCGGATGTGCAAACGGTCGAATCCGCAGGGCGGGTTATGTTTTCCGAGGGCTTCATTCCTCAACGCAACGCTCTCGTGATACAAATCATTCGCGCCCCTCATGTTTTGCTTCTCATCTTTTTCACTTTCTGGCTATTGCCTAAAGCCTCGCTCTCCAGCGCCCGGAAGGTCGCTCTGCTCGGCATGCTGGCGCCACTGGTCTCGGTGCTGATCTATCGGAACAGCTACCCCTATTTTTATGTCTTCCTGCTTCCCCCCCTATTGGCCGCGACCACACCGATCATGGATGTCGCTCTCAAGCGCTCTGGCATGGCGATACTGGCTGGATTGATGGTCGTTGTCTCAGTTATGACATCATATTCAGAAGCATCGTCGGGATACAGGATACTCCAAGGCCAGAAGAGAACGATTGCCGCCGCGCACGCCCTGTTTCCTGAGCCGGTCAGCTATTTTGATTTTGCAGGCATGCTGGGAGACTATGACCGGGCGCTGAATTTCATGCCGTCGGGCTGGGGCTTGAAGAATTATCGCCGGCGGGGCATTGCGCGGTTTGCTAAGGAAATGGAACACAAGACGATACCTTTGCTGATCGCTAACCATGAAGTTTTCACGAGAATTATTTCCGACAAAGAGATCAGATCTGAGGAGAATTTAGATCTTTTTGAAGAAGACGCCGAAGCGCTGCGGGAAGGTTATATTCATCATTGGGGATTGCTGTGGGTTGCAGGCCGTCATATTCCCCCTGGGCATGAACCGCTAAGGGTGAATATTCGCATACCTGGTTTTTATACGCTGGAAGATTCCAGCCTGAGGATAGACGGCTTTGTGCATCAGCCGGGCGAGTTGATCATGCTGGAGCGCGGTCATCACCTGATCGAAGGCCGTAACGCGCCAGCGACATTGCGTTGGGGCGATCACCTGTCGACGCCTTCCGCTACGGCTCCGGGAACAAACCCGTTTCAGCCTTTATATTAATTTCTTCAGAGTCTCTGCAGCGAAAGAAATTAGATGGAAAATGCATGTTGGAGTTTATTTGCGAAACTTGCCAAGGCCGTTAACGCGTTCGAGGATGCGGTCAGTGACCGCGGCTGGCATTAAGTTTCGCAATACCAGCGCATAGGTCATCTTGAACGGCGCCGTATACCGCGAATGGGGCGTCTCGGCGGTGAGCGCGTGATGAATGGCCTCCGCAACGACGACTGGCGAGGGCGCGTTTGGGTGCTGCTTTGAAAACCACGCTTTGAATGTTTTCACCTGATCGCCATAGACCTCGTCGTTTTCATAATCTTCCAGCATCTCAGCTTCGTGTTTGCCGAAAGGCGTATTAATCGCTCCAGGCCGGATCACGGAAACCTTTATACCGAAAGGAACAAGCTCGCGGCGCAGGGAATCCGACAAGCCTTCGACAGCATGTTTGGTTCCGGCATAGGCGCCCTGAAACGGCGATGCGATGCGGCCTGTGATTGAGCCGATATTGATAATGCGTCCGCGGCCTGCCGCGCGCATTTGCGGCAGAACGGCTTGCGTCACTGCGACGAGACCGAAGACATTGGTTTCGAAGGCGGTCCGCCAGTCGGACAGCGGCAATTTTTCAACCGGTCCCATGGCCGAGGCGCCGGCGTTGTTGACGAGGCCGTAAAGCGGCGCACCGTCTTCTGCGATCTTTGCAAGCGCG
>PAIP01000042.1 GCA_002704915.1 Parvularcula sp. | reverse complement strand
TAAAAACTGCGCGCGGGACGTGATGCGTCCATGTGCTACTACCAAGCGACGAGGATGTCTCACGTCCCGCGCACCTCTCATTCATGCGTTCGGGCTCGCCGGAGCCGCGGCGGAGGTTGGCTATGAAGATATACCCACACTCTCAGTTTGCGCCTCGCCACGGCTTGACCGTGGCGCCCAGTCATATCCCACATGCCAAAAAATGGACCCCACGCTTAAAGCGTGGGGAGTCGGAGATGGAGGCTTGGAAACACAGTCAAACTTCGCCGCCTCACGCCGCCAACGGCTCGATCAGATGCGGGCCGTCATGGCGCGGCGAGTTGACGTCGGTGGAGACGGGATGCGCCGCCCAGAAGCCTTCGGGCGCCGGCGCGATGAGGCCTTCGAGGCTCGCCATGTCGCGCTCATCCGCCTCGAGCCAGAGCTTGTAGGATTGCGGCGCGATGACTACCGGCTCGCGGCTGTGAATGTTCATCATGTCCGGGCCCGCCGCCGCGGTGAGGATCGCCAGCGTGTCGATCTCGCCGCCGTCCGGGTCCACCGCCGTCTCCCAGATGCCAGCGAGGCCAATAAGCCCGCCTTTGCGTTTGTGGACGGCGTAAGGCTGTTTCGCTTTCGCCGGCCGCGCCTGCCATTCGTAAAACCCGTCAGCGGGCACGAGGCATCGCCGGCGGCGGAAGGCGTTTTTGAAACTCGCTTTTTCCAGCACGGTTTCGGCGCGCGCATTAATGAGCGGGCGCTTGGCGAGATTGGCGAGAAACTCGCCCTTCGCCCAGGACGGGACGAACCCCCAGCGCATCAGCGCATATTCGCGCGCATGACGCACGCTCATGCGGATCGCCGCCACGGGCTGCGTCGGGGCGATGTTGTAGCGCGGCGGAAAATTGTCGCGCACGGGCGCGCCGAAATGCTTGGCGACTTCCGCCGGCGTCGAATTGAGATAGAACCGTCCGCACATGACCAAAAACAGTAGAAGAAAAAGATGACGGGCCGGGAAAATATTTTCACCAGCGCAATTATCAGTGTCGGGGCTGTCGTGTTTCGCGGCGAGGAGGTCCTCGTTATCCGGCGCGGACGCGAGCCCTTGAAAGGCCAGTGGTCGATCCCCGGCGGCAAGGTCGATTATGGCGAGCGGCTTCACGACGCCGTCGCCCGCGAAGTGCGCGAGGAAACCGGGGTCGAGATCAGGGTCTTGGGACTGCTCGACGTGTTCGAGAGCCTTCCCGAGGCCGAAGGCGCGCCCCATTATGTCATGGTCGATTTTGTGGCCGAATGGGTCTCCGGCGAGCCGCGCCCGGACGATGACGCCGATGCGGCGGAATTCGTGCCTTTCGCCGAGGCCGAGGCCCGGATCGCCTGGGATACGACCCGCCGCGCCATGGACCGGGCCGCCGAGTGGCGCGCCGGGGCTCTCAGAAGGCCATAATCCGGCTATACTCTTGCGCAAACAGGAGCGCCATGTTGGTTCGACGTTTTATCTTTCTCGCCCTCGCGGCCCTGACGCTTGGCGGCATTTCCGCCGCCACGGCGCAGGATCTCGAAACCTATCGCCAGCGCCAGGCGGATCTTGAGACCCTCGCCGGGCTGTTCGGCGAACTCCACCATCTGCGCCGCACCTGCGATCCGCGCTTCGAGGCGGACACATGGCGCGACCGCATGAAAAAACTGATCGAGCTGGAAGAACCGCAGGAGACGGAACAGCAGGCGCTCGTCCAGGCGTTCAATACCGGCTATCGCGACGCCCAGCGCCGCTATCCGCGCTGCGACCGGCGCGCGCGCGATTACGCCGCCTCCCGCGCGGCGCAGGGCGAACCTGTCATCGCCCGCCTCACCGCCCCGCTGCACGCCGAAGAAGAGGAGGAGACCCTCGCCCCGTCGCCCTATGTGATAACGCCGGAGACGGAATAGCCGGACTCCGGCGCCTGCTCCGTCGATTCACTCAGTATGCGGAATAAACTTCCAGTGGAGGCTTTTTCCAGCCAGAAAAGGCGTCAGGTTTGCGTCATCGGGGCCCACATGATCGGGAACCACAACCTCCTGTCGTTCCAGCACAACCTGCCCTTCATTCAGCGGAAGGCCGTAAAAACGAGGCCCGTGTTCCGAGGCGAACGCCTCGAACGTGTCGAGGGCGCCTTCCTCTTCAAAGACCGCAGCGTAGCTTTCGAGCGCGAAAGGCGCGTTGAAAATGCCGGCGCAGCCGCAGGCGGATTCCTTTGCAGACCTTGCATGCGGCGCCGTATCGGTGCCGAGGAAAAATTTCGGCGACCCGGAGGTCGCGGCCCGGCGCAAGGCAAGCCTGTGTTTCTCGCGTTTCGCAACCGGGAGACAGTATTGATGCGGACGAATGCCGCCTTCGAAGATGGCGTTGCGGTTGATATGCAAATGATGCGGCGTGATTGTCGCCGCGACATTGGCGCCCGCCGCGTGAACGAAATCGACAGCCTCCGACGTCGTAATGTGTTCGAACACGACTTTGAGGTCAGGGAAATCGGCGATCACTTTCGACAAGACACGGTCGATAAACACCGCCTCCCGGTCGAAAATGTCGATATCGCTGTCGGTGACTTCGCCATGCACCAGAAGCGGCATGCCGATACGCTGCATGACGTCAAGCACCGGATAAATGTTCTGAATGTCAGTGACGCCGTAACTGGAATTGGTCGTGGCATTCGCCGGGTAAAGCTTGCAGGCCGTGAACACGCCGGAGGCGTGACCGCGCTCAACCTCTCCCGGATCGAGCGTGTCCGTCAGATAGCAGGTCATCAGCGGCGTAAAGTCGGTCCCCTTGCCCGCCGCCGCGAGAATGCGCTGGCGATAGGCGCCGGCCGCTTCCGCCGTGGTCACCGGCGGCGCGAGATTGGGCATGATGATCGCCCGGGAGAACTGGCGCGCGGTATAGGCAACCACTGCTTCCAGCATGGCGCCGTCGCGCAAATGCACATGCCAGTCGTCGGGCCGGCGTATGACGAGGCGCTCTGTCATGATGGTCTTTTCGCCGCCTGTTTCACTCAATGCGCGCCTTGTAAGCCGGAGGGCGCGGAACGCACAAGAGGCGCTTTGACTATTCCCGAAAGAGCATTACATCCGCGGCCATGACCGAACCCCGCCTGTTCCCCGATCGCGCCGTCATCCGCCTTTCCGGCGAGGACCGCTCTTCGTTCCTGCAGGGGATTGTCACCAGCGATCTCACTCAGTTGAACGCCGCCCCCGCCCTTTTCGCCGCGCTGCTGACGCCGCAGGGCAAGATCCTGTTCGATTTCTTTATCGTGAAAGAAGACGACGCCCTCCTGATCGATTGCCGCAAAGAGGCCGCCGACGCGCTGATGAAGCGCCTCACCCTTTATAAACTTCGGGCGAAGGTCGGTCTTGAAATCGCCGAGGATAAACAAGTGATCATTAGCGATTCCGAAATCGCCGGCGGGTTCGCCGATCCGCGGCATGACAAACTCGGCTGGCGGGCGATCATTAGCGATGGCGGCTATTCAACCGACACTGAATATAACGCACGCCGCATCGCGCTTGGCGTTGCCGAATTTGGCGAAGACTTCAGCAGCGACGAGATGTTCCTGACGGATGTCAACTATGACGTTCTGAATGGCGTCAATTATAAAAAGGGATGCTTCATCGGTCAGGAGGTCTCGAGCCGCATGAAACGCAAAGGCGACGCCCGACGTCGTTCTATCCTTGCAACATTCGATGGCCCGGCGCCGGATAAAGGCGCGCCCGTCACCGCGGGCGGATCGACGCTTGGCGAAATCATGAGCAGCGCGGACGGTCGCGCCATTGCACTCATCCGCATGGACCGGTGGGAAAAAGCGCAGTCGGACAGCGCGGCTGTCGAATGCGCCGGCAAGGCCCTGCACTTGCAGATTCCGGATTATTTGAAGACGGAGTAACGAACCTGCAACTGGAACCACCGCGCCCCCGGTCTGTTCGCCTTTCAGACGCCGCTTTAGGCGCCGCCAAAGGGGAATATTATGAAATACGCTTTGTTGATCGCAGCGAGTTCGGCGCTCTCCATTTCCTGCGCCCGCGATGAACCGGTGGAAAATGAACCGAAACCCGGTGAAATTGTGGAGGAAAGCGCGGA
This sequence comes from Parvularcula sp., assembly GCA_002704915.1. Lineage (GTDB taxonomy): Bacteria > Pseudomonadota > Alphaproteobacteria > Caulobacterales > Parvularculaceae > Hyphococcus. The sequence continues at coordinate 5,868 of PAIP01000042.1, read as the reverse complement.
AGACATTGAAGAAGGCGCCGCCCGTGTCGGGGAAGAAATTTCCGCCGCCGCCGGCGAGGCTGCGGATGCGACGGGCGATTTCATTGAGAATGAACTGTCTCAAGCGAATGCGCGCGGCTTCACTGTCAGAAATGTCATCGGCGAGTCCGTGCGAGGTCAGGATGAGTTGGCGATTGCGGTCATCGACGATTTATTGTTCAGCCCGGACGGCATGTTGCGGGCGGTTGTTCTGAAAGACGGCTCATTCTTGGGCCTCGGCGGCGAACCCGCGACGGTCAGCGCCGACCGTTTCGCCTTCGCTATCCATGGCGATGGCGATGTCGCGGTGACCGTTGAAATGACCGATGGCGAACTCAAGCAAATGACTGAGTCCCTCGCCTATGAACCCTCGACGGGATTGATGGAAAATCCGGGCAATCTGATGAGCATGTCGGAGCTTACAGGCGCGCCCGTGGTCAACGAAAACGGCGACAAGATCGCCGATATGTTCGACATCATTCTTGCGCCTCCGGGCCGCTTCGATGCGGCCATATTGTCCGTGGGTGGTCTCGGCGCAGTCGGCAACCGGCTTGTCTCGCTCGATATGTCGTCCCTCGCGATCGAAAATGACAACAGCGCGATCCTAGTTCTGTCGGCGCCGGACTTCGACGCCATGCCCACATTCGAATATTGATTTCCGCTCCCCGACAGGCTTACGTCACGGAAAACAATCACGAGGTTTTCCGTGACCAAACCCGACGGCGCAAAAGCGCCCTGCCTTTGGGCGCCGCTCGACGACGAGATTTATCGCAATTACCACGATGCGGAATGGGGCGTTCCGGAATATGACGACCGGGCGCTTTTCGAAAAACTCATCCTCGACGGCTTTCAGGCGGGGCTCTCCTGGCGAACGATCCTCTACAAGCGCGACAATTTCCGCAAAGCCTTTGACGGCTTCAATCCGGAAAAAATAGCGCGCTACACCCCGAAAAAAATCGAGCGGTTAATGCAGGACAAAGGCATCATCCGTTCTGAGACCAAGATCAATGCGGCGATCGGCAATGCGCGCGCCTATATCAACATCATGGAAAGCGGGCCGGAGGGCTTTTCGGGCTTTTTATGGGATTTCGTCGGCGGCGAACCCATCGTCAACAAGGTGAAACACTACCGCGAGCACCAGGTCAAAAGTCCTGAAAGCGAGGCCATGGCGAAAGAGCTGAAACGCCGGGGCTTCAAATTTTGCGGGCCCGTTATCGTCTACGCCTTCATGCAGGCCGTAGGCATGGTCAACGATCATGAGGACCATTGCCCGCGCAAGGCCGCCGTCCAGAAACTGGCGCGCAAGCCGGCCAGAGGATAGACCGGTTGCGCCGTCCGCCCGATGGGCGCAAATTGCCGCCAAAACAATGTTTAAAGGAACGCCCGCCATGTCGCAGGATCTCGCCGATGTGCGCATCGTCGCCACCGGCCTCTACACCCCGCCCCACTCCATCTCGAACGACGAACTGGTGGCGGCCTTCAATGCTTATGTAGAGGACTTCAACAGCAAGAATGCGGCCGCGATTGCTGCGGGCGATATGGAACCGCTGCATCCCTCCTCTTCCGAATTCATCGAAAAGGCGTCAGGCATCAAGGCGCGTTACGTCATCGAGAAGGACGGCATTCTCGACATCGCCCGCATGGCTCCGAAAGTGGCGCCCCGCGCCAATGAAGAACTTTCGATTCTTGCTGAAATGGCGGTCGCCGCAGCACGCGAGGCCATGCGGTCGGCAGACCTCAAAGCCGCCGACATTGACGGCGTCATTTGCGCCGCCTCCAACATGCAGCGCGCCTATCCGGCCATCGCTGTTGAAATCCAGAACGCGCTCGGCATTGACGGCTTCGCTTTCGATATGAACGTCGCTTGCGCCTCCGCCGCCTTCGGCATCGAGACCGGCCTCGGCCTCATTCGCGCCGGCGCGCGTCGCATTCTCATGGTCAATCCAGAAATCTGTTCGGCGCATCTGAATTTCCGCAACCGCGACTGTCATTTCATCTTCGGCGACGTAGCGACAGCAGTAATCCTGGAGCGCAATGACGGCGCGCCCGCAAGCGAGGCGTGGGATATTCTCGGCACGCGTCTTAAAACAAAATTCTCCAACAACATCCGAAACAATTTCGGCTTCCTCAATCATTGCGAACGCGAGACCGGCGCCGCCGCCGACCCGCAAACCGATCCTTCGACGGACAAGCTTTTCATGCAGGAAGGCCGCAAGGTCTTCAAAGAAGTCGTTCCCATGGTCAGCGAACTGATTTCCGGCCATCTCGGCGATACCGGCGTCGCGCCCGAAGACGTCAAACGCTTCTGGCTGCATCAGGCGAACCTTTCCATGAATGAGTTTATCGCCCGAAAGGTCCTTGGCCGGGACGCCACGCGCGAGGAAGCGCCGGTGATCCTCGATGACTACGCCAATACGTCGTCGGCAGGCTCCATCATCGCCTTTCACAAATACAAGGACGATTTCAAACCCGGCGAGGTCGGCGTCATCTGCGGCTTCGGCGCCGGATATTCGGCCGGTTCCGTGATCGTCCGCAAAACTGCTTAATGGCGCCTTCACTATTCGGACGGCAATGTTAAGAACGCCGGGCATCCAGCAAAACGCGGGCAAAGACAAACCATGACCAACTATCTGCATAAGGGTGATCTGCCGGAGGGGCTCGATCTCGGACCCGTCGTCGCCGTCGACTCAGAGACCATGGGGCTGATCCCCCACCGCGATCCCCTTTGCGTGGTTCAGCTTTCCGCAGGCGATGGGAACGCCCATCTCGTCCAGCTAGACCGGAAGACCTATGAGGCCCCTCGCCTCAAGGCTCTGCTGGCGAACACACAGATCCTGAAGATTTTCCATTTCGCCCGCTTCGACGTCGCCGCCTTCAAGCACTGGCTCGATGTTGAAACCGCGCCCGTGTATTGCACGAAAATCGCCTCGAAGCTGTGTCGCACCTATACGGACCGGCATGGGCTGAAAGACGTGACGCGCGAGCTGCTGGGCGTCGATATGTCAAAGCAACAGCAATCCTCGGACTGGGGCGCTGAAGAGCTGTCAGAGGCCCAGGTCGAGTATGCGGCGTCGGATGTCCTCCATCTCCATGCCTTGAGGGAAAAACTGGACGCCATGCTGGCCCGGGAGGGGCGCGCCGACCTTGCCGCCGCCTGCTTCGATTTCCTCCCCGCCCGGGCGTCGCTAGACCTCGCTGGCTGGCCCGAAGTCGATATTTTCGCTCATTCCTGAGATTTCCACCCGAAAGCCCCGGTTTTTAGAGGGAAATTCGCGCCTCTTGCTTCCCTCTCGCGCCCGCGCGACTATATGAAGGTTAAGCGGACGGCCATGCGGACCGCCTAGCGAAGTTATTGGAATTCATGGGAAATCGCGCGAGGATATGACGACGCTCGTCACAGATGAGAAGAAGCCGCCGGAGCCGACACAGCTTGCGGCGCGGCGGCGCGTTCTCGACAGCCTTCCCTCGCAAGCCCGCACCACCGGCGACAAGGCCGCTGCGCGCTCGCGCCTCGTCCGCCGCCTGCGCATCGCCCTGCCGATTTTGGCGATCGTTCTCGTTGGCGCATTTCTCTTCAACACCAACTCCAACGATGTCGATGACGCATTCCTTGACGATTTCAAAGACATCGACGCGTCAGCGGAAGAATTGAGCATGGCGAGCCCGCGCTTCGCCGGCATCGACAACAAGGGCAAACCGTTTGAAATTACGGCGGCGGCGGCGCGACAGAACACCAGCATGAAGGATGTCGTCACGCTGGACCGCCCGCATGCAGTTCAAGGTGAAGAGAACGGGTCTACTGTTGTGAGCGCAGACAAAGGCGTTTACCGCTCTGACAATAATATTCTTGAGTTGGAAGACGAGGTGACGCTGCAGCATGAAGTGGGATCGGATATCTATATCTTCCGCTCGCCGTCCGCGACAGTCTCCATCAAAGAAGAAATCGTCACAAGCGATACGGGCGTCGGCGGAGAAGGTCCGGACGGGCGGGAACTCACCGCTGAACGCATGAAAGCCTATAATGCTGACGGACGCGTCGTTTTTGAGGGCAATGTGCATATGCGCATCTATCCGAAAAAGGCCGACGCCACGGATGACAATGCAGAAGCCAGCGGCAAACCAGCGCTGAAAGACGTGGATATCGAGAACCCGCAATGATGCACAAAACCTGTTTCGCCCTCGCCGCTTTTCTTTTCAGCGCCACCGCGCCTGCGTCGGCCCAGTTGATTTCCGCGCAAGACAGCGACGAGCCTATCGACATCACGGGCGACACCGCCGAGTTCCAAGACAATCTCGCCGTCTGGACCGGCAATGTCCGCGTCGTGCAAGGACCTGCCATTTTGACATCGGAACGCCTCGAAGCAGTGCTGACTGATGAAGGCGATTTTGAGACCATCACCGCCATCGGCTCGGTCCGCTACTCCAATGGAGAGGAAGCCATCACCGGTGAACGGGCTGTATTCGATAATGCCGCCCGAACCATTGTCATGACGGACGATGTGATCGTCACGCAGGGCAAACAGGTGATGTCCGCCGGCAAGATCACCTACTGGGTCGATACCGGTAAGGTTTTGTTTACCCCTGAAGCCGGAAAACGCATTCGCGGCCTGTTTTTCACCAAGAAAGACGAGGAACAATCGTAAAGGGGCGTTAAGCTTCTGACGGGCCTTCACCGAACTTTAAAGAGAGACGCGCTTAATGAGCGACCAAATGGAACCGACCAACGACACCTCCCCGGCGGAAGCCCCGCAGCCTCAAAAGCTCAAGCCCAAAGTTATTGAGGGCGGCGGCGCGCTGGCGGCTGAGAATCTGGGCAAGTCTTTCAAGCGCCGCCCTGTGGTGCGCGGCGTCTCCATGTCGGTCAAGCGCGGTGAAGTGGTAGGCCTGCTGGGCCCCAACGGCGCGGGTAAAACCACCTGCTTTTACATGATTACGGGCCTGATCCCGGCCGACCGCGGCCGCATCATGATCGACGGTCATGACGTCACCAATTTGCCCATGTATCAGCGCGCGCGTCTCGGCGTCGGATATCTGCCACAAGAAGCCTCGATTTTCCGGGGCATGACCGTTGAACAAAATCTGCGCGCCGTGGTCGAACTCGTCGAACGCAATAAGGACAAACAGCAGGCGATCATCGACGATCTCCTCAATGAGTTTCATATCACCCATATCCGCAACGCGCCCGCGATCGCCCTTTCCGGCGGCGAACGGCGCCGGGTCGAAATCGCCCGGGCTCTGGCGACGGCGCCGTCCTTCATGCTCCTGGACGAACCGTTTGCGGGCATCGACCCGCTGGCTATCGCGGAAATCCGCGAGCTCGTGGCTCATCTCAAAGACCGCGGTCTTGGCGTTCTCATCACGGACCACAATGTCCGGGAGACGCTCGACATCATCGACCGCGCCTACATCATTCACGAAGGCGAAGTGCTTCTGGAAGGCGCGCCTGGGGAAATCGTCGGCGACAAGGATGTTCGCCGCGTTTACCTGGGCGACCGCTTCCAGATGTAAGGAAAGGCATGGGGCATTGTGGCGTTAGCTCCGAGACTCGAATTCAGGCAATCACAGCAACTGGTGATGACGCCGCAATTGCAGCAGGCGATCAAGCTGCTGCAATTGTCCAACCTGGAGTTGAGCGACTACGTCGAAGAGCAACTCCAGGAAAACCCCCTGCTGGAACGGCAGACGGACGATGTGGACGAGCGCGCAGAGGCGGGCGAGCGGGAAAGCCCGCAGATTGCCGACGAAACGCGGGATTCCGCCGACGTCGTCCAGGATAGCGGCGATTTCGAACGGCAGTTGGAAGCCGCCGACTCGGACTATGCAAACGTTTGGGACGATGGCGGCGGCGGC
>PAIP01000041.1 GCA_002704915.1 Parvularcula sp. | reverse complement strand
TGGTGACGCCGCCGGTGCCGGGGGTGGAGCTGCGCGACTGGAAAAAATATGACGCAGCCGTGATGGACGGCTATCGGGAAATGAAAGCCGCCCTGGAGAAACACTGGAGCGATCTGGCGCCGATCATCGCCGGCGCGAACCGGTGAGATTTATCGCCAGCTTGCGTTCGCGCGGACTAAACCCAAACTCTCTCATCCGATCACCCCGGCGCAGGCCGGGGGCCAGTGACACGAGCACCGAACTTGGCGGTTCTGGATCCCGGCCTGCGCCGGGATAATCGGTGATAAAAATCCGAACTCTGGATTTAGAACATTGTATTGTCGTTTGCGGATTTCTCCGGCACCGGTTGAACGACGTCCCAGTGCTCGACGAACTTGCCGTCTTCCATGCGCAGGATGTCGACGACAGCGAGGCCAAGAGAATCCGGCGTTGGTTTGTTGTTGTAATGGATCCAGACGAGATCGCCCTCGGCGGCGACGCGTTTGATGTGAATGGCGGCGTCGGGGTTCGCTTCGAAGAAAGGCGTCATGAAGGCGAACAGCGCCTCGGGACCGTCCGGCGCCATGGGGTTGTGCTGAATATAGGTCTCGCCGAAGCACTCCTCGCGCGAGGTCTCGATGTCGTGCTGATTGAAGAGAAGGTCCATGCAGTAAAGCGCCTTCTCCTTGTTGGCTTCTTCAAGCGCGGCTTGCGAATCCTCCGCCATGTTCGAAGTGGTCTTGCACGCGCCGAGCGCCAGCGCCGCCGCGCCAAGTATGAGATATTTCCACATGTTCTGCCTCCCTCGTGATAATGGGGGGAGGATAGCGGGAAACTGTTGATGCCGCTAGAAAGGCATGAAGGGCCGGAGTGAAACTATTCTATATCTTTTGTGCGGATTGCTTTCAATTCCTCGCGTTTTTGCGCATATGCCAAACAGACTAGTAAAATGCCAAAAAAGGCAACGCCAAGCATGAAACCGATTATGCCGCCACGATTTATATGAAAGTCATTAGGGGCGACCGAATAAATTAGTGAAAAAAGCATGATAGCTGAAATCAGAAGCCCGGAGCTGATGATTACAACGTGCTGATTTTTATGCTGAGGGTTATGGGCATATCCCGTGCCTAAGCCTTGCATAAAGCCAAGGGACAGTCCGAGTGTTATAAGCACGATAAGAGAAATTTCTAAAGGTAGTTCAAATTCGATCCAATCTACAAAGTAAGTAAGCGCCCCAAGCATGCCGATCAGGAGTGCAAAGAACAGTGCAAAATATATAGCTTGTCCGATCGCATAATATCGGACTGAACGGGGGGTGTCCTCGTTGTTCAAAGAGAAAAACTCGTCCCGCAACCGCAGGCAGCCGTGGCGTTCGGGTTTTCGATCTTGAATGCCGCGCCGATGAGCTCGTCGGAAAAGTCGATGACCGAGCCGGCCATATAGTCGACCGAGACGGAATCGACGAGCACGGAATATCCGTTCGCGTCGAGGACGAGATCGTCGTCTTCGCGGCTTGTCACGATATCGAATTTGTACTGAAAGCCGGAGCAGCCGCCGCCCTCGACCGCGACGCGCAGCATGGCGCCCTCAGGCTCCTTGGCTAGGATCGCGGCGATGCGCTTGGCGGCGCGGTCGGATACGGTGACAGGTGTGGTCTCAGTGACGGTCATAAGGCTCACTCTACGGTTTGGCCTAAAATAGGGTCTTAACGCCGGAATTTCGAGGGGGCGGCTTTCTCTTCCCCCGTTTACGGGGGAAGTACCGCCCCGGACCTGATCCGGGGCGGGGATGGGGGCTGCCATCGGCCCCCTCCGTTAGCTTCGCTGACACCTCCCCCCAGGCGGGGGAGGAGGGCGCAATCCCGCCGAAAATTCCCTATATTTATGCCGAGCCTTGTTAACGGAATCGGCGGACAAGGCCCCTTGAGAAGCTTTCTGGCGGAAGCGGAGCGGCAAGTGCGATTACAGGGACAGATCACGGAAAACATGCCCGACGGGGCCTATGGCGGCTCGCCTATGGCCTTCCCGGCGCCGCTTGCGCCTTATGCGGCGCGGGCGGAGCGGACCCGCGGGCGGCTCCATCCGGAGGCTGAGAGCAGCGGGAGGACGCCGTTTCAGCGCGACCGGGACAGGGTGATCCACGCCGTCGCCTTTCGCCGCTTGAAGCACAAGACGCAGGTCTTCATCTCCCATGAGGGCGACCATTATCGCACCCGCCTGACCCATTCCCTTGAGGTTGCGCAGATCGCGCGCACGCTGGCCCGGTCGCTGAAGCTCGACGAAGACCTCGCCGAGTGTCTGGCGCTCGCCCACGATCTCGGCCATCCGCCCTTCGGCCATACAGGGGAAGACGTGCTGGTCGAGTGCATGAAACCCTATGACGGCTTCGACCATAACGCCCAGACCTTGCGACTGCTTACCAAGCTTGAGCGCCGCCACGCCGCTTTTGAGGGGCTGAACCTGACCTGGGAAACTTTGGAAGGGGTCGTCAAACATAACGGGCCCCTCACGGGACCGCTGGCGCGCAAGAAAGAGCCGCTTCCCGCCGCCATCGTCGAATACGCCGCCAATCACGATCTCTGGCTTGACACTTTTCCCTCGCTGGAGGCGCAGGTGGCGGCCATCGCTGACGACATCGCCTATAACAATCACGATGTGGATGACGGCTTGAGGGCCGGGCTTTTCGGTTTTACCGAGGCGCGCGAATTGCCGCTGGTGGGGCCCGCGATCCGGTCGGCGGAAGCGAAATACCCGAACGCGCCGCGAGATATTCTCATCGCGGAGGCTGTTTCCGATCTCATCGGCGCCATGGTCGAGGACGTCCTCGCCGAAACGAAGCGCCGTCTCGCCGAGACGCCTCCGGGGTCTGCGGATGAGGTGCGCCGCGCGCGGTCAGCTTATTGCGGGTTTTCCCCAGAGATGGAGAACGATCTCGGGGGCTTGAGAAAATTTCTCCACGAAAACATGTACCGCCACTACAAGGTCAATCGCGCCCGCAGCCAGGCGAAGCGAATCATTAAATCTTTGTTCGACTTGTTTTTCACCGAGCCGGAGACATTGCCGCCGGAATGGCGCGAGCGTTATGAGGGCGGCTCCGAGGCGCGCCGCGCACGGGCTGTCTGCGATTACATCGCCGGCATGACAGACCGTTATGCCGTCAGGGAATATCGCCGCCTTTTTGGCGTCGAATTTGACGGCTAAGGCTGCGACTCCCGTGGCCGAGAGTGCTAGAATGCGCCTGAATAACGATTCGGCGGCGTTCTGTAGTTGAGGCCGGGCCGGTGGTTTACCTTTGGCGTTGCGGGCAAGGACGGCGCGCAAGGACGGCGCGCAAGGGCGGAGACATAAGGCGCAACAAAACGGCGCTTGAAGGAGCGGGTTGAAGACATGGCGAATGCAGCACAAGAAGAAGCCTTCGAAGAAGACTATCAGGAATATGACGAGTTCGACGATGATGAAGAGGATCGCGGATTATCGGGCTTTGCTGTCCTGATCATGGGCATCGTCATGATCGGCGCCTTCGTGTCGGTTGTGTGGATCGCCTACAAGCAGGGCATGAAAGTCGGCCGCGACGGGGGCGCCATCGAAACGCCTTACGTGGCCGCCGATCCCGAGCCCATCAAGATCGAGACGGCCGAAGACGGAACGCCGGTCGCCGAGCGCGAAGTTTATGACGCCATTGACGGCGAGGCGGGCGAACCCGTGACGACCCTCGCCGAAGGCCCGGAAGAGCCTGTGAGTCGCACATCGGACGACACCATCGGCGCGCTTGCCGCTGAAGCTGAAGAAGCCGCCGCCGATATGAGCGACGAGGTCGAAACCCGTCTTGCGGATCTTCAAGCTGAAGATGCGGAAGTCCTCGACAACAATCCCACAGAAGAAGAGCCGCGCGACAGCGCGCCGGAGACCGTCAGCGTTACGACGCCATCCGTCTCGCCGGCGCCGAGTTCAACCGCTTCAACGTCGTCTGCGGGCAATGCGCGCGCCGGGACTCATGTGGTGCAGGTCGGCGCCTTCCGCTCCAATAACGAAGCCACGACGCAATGGGCGCGGATGCAGACAAAGCTCGGCGATTATCTCGACGGCAAATCCTATGACATTGAGGAAGCGGTCGTGAACGGCACGGAATATCACCGCCTGCGGGTCGGTCCGTTCCAGTCTTCCGACGCGGCCAAGACCTATTGCGCCGGCCTGAAGGAGCGCGGTCAGGACTGCCTGATCAAGTCTCTCTAGGAAAAAGGAAAAGGGCGAGTGTTGCGTCATGCCCACTGCCGCCATCTTTGATTGCGAAGGCCCGCGCCTCTCTTCTGAGGAGCGGGCTTTCTTTCGCGACGTCGATCCATGGGGTTTCATCCTTTTTGCGCGTCATTGCGAAAGCGCCGATCAGATCCGCGCCCATTGCGATGAATTGCGCGAGTGCGTCGGGCGCGAGGATGCGCCGATCCTGATCGATCAGGAGGGAGGGCGCGTTGCGCGCATGAAGCCGCCAGTGTTTCCAGCCCATCCGGCGCCCGCTGTCTTTGGCGAGCTCTGGAAGCTCGATCCGAAAAAGACTCGCGAGGCGGCTGAGCTAAACGGCTATCTTCTGGGACGCCTCGTTTCCGATTGCGGCGTCACCGTGGATTGCATCCCCATGCTCGACGTGCCGCAGATCGACGCCGATCCCCAGGTGATCGGCGACCGCGCCTACGCCAAATGGCCGGACATCATCACTGCCATTGCTCACGCGCATATCGAGGGGCTTAAAAAGGGCGGAGCGTTGCCCGTGATCAAGCATCTTCCGGGCCATGGGCGCTCCCTTTGCGACAGCCATCACGATTTGCCGCGCGTCGGCGCAAAGAAACGCGATCTGCAATCCTGCGATTTCGAACCGTTCAGGTCTCTGCGCGATGAGAAAATGGGCATGACGGCGCATATCGTTTATGAAGCTTACGATGCGGAGCGTCCGGCGACGCTTTCGCCGGTCATCGTTAATGAGGTCATACGCGGCGAAATCGGATTCGACGGTTTGCTGTTTACGGATGATTTGAAGATGAAGGCGCTGGGCGGCGCCATTCCGGAGCGAATCGCCGGCGCCTATGACGCGGGCTGCGATGTGGCGCTCGCCTGCAATTTCACCATGGACGAGAAAAAACAAAGCGCGGGCGCGCTGCGCGATCTCGCCGGCAGATCGGCTGAGCGCGCGAAAGCCGCTATGGCGGACTTGCAGGCGCCCGAAAGAGGCGATACCAGCGAGGCCTATGAGCGCCTCAACGCCTTGATCAAACCGGCGCTTGCATAGGACGTTTTCAGCAAAAGTGTTTGCGGTTTTGCGGTTCGAAAACGCGCACATGAAAACCACTAGGGCCGTGAAACGGCTCTAGTTTTCAACAGAGTGGGAAAGCCGATAGGCGGGGGCCGGAATCGGCGTTAAATGATTTGATGGCGGATGGCGAAAACATTCAGGCAGCAGCGATGAGCGGCCCCGGCGGCGATGCAGGCGAGGAAGCCTTCGACGCGCCCGTGCGCGTCACCACGACCGATGAGGCGATCGATGCGCTGGTCGTCAATATCGAGGGCTATGAAGGCCCGCTCGATGTTCTTCTCGATCTCGCGCGCCATCAGAAAGTCGACATCCGCAAGATCTCCATGGTCGCGCTGGTCGATCAATATCTGAAATTTGTCGAGGCCGCCAAGGAGCGCAATCTCGAGCTCGCCGCCGATTATCTCGTCATGGCGTCCTGGCTCGCCTATTTGAAATCGAAAATGCTGCTGCCGGCGGCGGAGGATGAGGGCGATGAGCCGACCGCGGATGAAATGGCCGCGCGTCTCGCCTTCCAGCTTCAGCGCCTTGAGGCCATGCGCAAGGCGGTGGAAGACCTCCAGGCGCTTCCGCAACTTTACTGGGACTTTTTTCCGCGCGGCGCGCCGGAGGGCGTTCGGGTCACGCAAAAGCCGGAATGGCAGGCGGGTCTTCTCGATCTCCTCAAAGCCTATACGACGCAGCGCATTGTCGCCATTGACCGCGAATATCATCCCGATCCGCCGCCGGTCTATTCGGTGGAGGCGGCGCGTTTGCGGCTCGAACGCATTCTCGGCGCCATCCCGGAATGGACGGAGCTGCGCAGCCTGACAAAATCCTATGATGTTGACGCGCCGGAGCCCTCCGTGCTTGCAAGCTCGTTCAATGCGGCGCTGGAATTTGCAAAAGCCGGACGCATCGATCTGCGCCAGCTCGGCGCTTTTGAACCGATTTACATCAAGGCCCGTTCGGAAACGCCGGACCATGAACCGGATGAAGGAGACGCGTCATGATGGAAGAAGACGCCGGACGTAATTTTCAGGGGCTTAACGCCCGTGAAGCGCAGGAAGCGCTCGCAGAGGAACTGTCGAACCAGGAAAGCGAAGCTAACCCCGTGAACGATAAACCTGACAACGAATCCGCCGGCGAAGCGGAAGAAGCGGAAAACGAGGAGGCGCAAGACGCCGCCGCGGAAGCCGGGGAAGAAACCGCAGGCGAGGCTGAGGCGGAAGAGGCGTCGCCGGAAGTCGAGTGGAGCGAGGAAGACCTTGCCGAGCAAAAGCGCATGGTGGAGGCGCTCCTGTTCGCCGCCGCCGAGCCGCTTGACGAAAAGTCCATCGCCGACCGTTTGCCCGCGGGCGCGCCCGTGGCCAACCTGATCGAAGCGCTTGCGTCTGATTATGAAAGCCGCGGCGTGGTCCTGAAAAAGGCGGACAAGAAGTGGCGCTTCGTCACCGCGGCGGATGTCGCCCATGTGCTCGACAAGGAAAAGGCGACCCAGCGCAAGCTTTCCCGGGCCGCTTTGGAGACGCTCGCCATCATCGCCTATCACCAGCCCTGTACCCGGGCCGACATCGAGGATGTGCGCGGCGTTCAGGTCGCAAAGGGATCGCTCGATCAGCTCCTTGAGATTGGCTGGGTCAAGATGCGCGGCAAGCGCAAGGATGTGCCGGGCCGGCCGACGCTTTACGGGACCACGGAAGATTTCCTCCAGCATTTCGGGCTTGAGACCGTGACCGACCTTCCGGGCCTTGCGGATTTGAAGGCCGCCGGGCTGCTCGACGCGCGCCTGCCGCCCGGATTTTCCGTGCCCACGCCGGCTGACGCCGATGATGAAGAGATCGACGAGGACGAGGATTCGGGCGAATTTGCGCAGGATTTTCTCGGCGAAGGCGAAGACGAAGCCGCGGATGCCTAACGCCGCGCATAAAATGCGCTCGTTTTCGCATTTGCGTCATTAGCCTTGGGGCATTACCTATAGGCGGAAATCAGTTGGAAGAGGCGCATCATGGGCGCAATCGGACCTTGGCAGATCGCCATTATTCTTCTCCTCGCGCTGCTGCTTTTCGGCGGCGGCGGCAAGATCTCCTCAATCATGGGCGACTTCGCCAAGGGCATTAAATCCTTCCGCAAGGGGCTCCAGGACGACGAGGACAAGGCGATCGACGACCGCAGCGATCAGGCGATGGATGTCACGCCGGCCGAAGAAAAGGACAAGGCTTAACCTTGGGCGCGCGCCCAGAAGCGCTTCATCCTGAGGAGAAAATTTTTCTTGTCCATCGAGACGGGGCTTCGTCCCTCCTCAGAATGAAGAAAAATTTTCGTCTCGAAGGGCGAAGCGCTGGCCGGAAAGCAAAGAGACAGGCTGCGCCGTCATGAATCTCCTGCCGCAATTCGGATTTTTCGAGTTGATGCTCGTCGCCGTGGTGGCGCTGATCGTGGTCGGCCCCAAGGACTTGCCGAAACTGATGCGGTCCGCCGGGCGCATGGTCGCCAAGGCGCGCAGTCTGGCGGGCGAATTCACCGCCGCCTTCGATCAAATGGCGCGCGAGGCGGAGATGGAAGAACTCCGCAAGGAAATCGACGAATTGAAAAAGAACAATCCTGTCGCCGACGCCAAGCGCGCCGTGGACGAGGCGGTGGCGCCGGTTGAAAAGGAATTCCGCGACGAGGCGCGCGAAATCGACAAAGCGGTCAGGGAACAGACCAGCGAGAAGTCGTCCGCGCCATCATCCGCATCGGACAAGGCGGCATCTAATCCATCCGCCAATGAGGCCGCCAAATCATGAGCGGCGAAAACACGAAGAAGAAAGAACAGCTTTCAGAAGAAGATGAGCTGAAAGCCTCTTCTGCGCCGTTGCTCGACCATCTCGTTGAACTTCGCCAGCGCCTCATTGTCTCCATTTGCGCTTTTGCGGTCTGTTTTGCGGTCTGCTTTGCGTTTTCCATTCCCCTTTACGAGTTTCTGGTGATCCCGTTCGAGAAGGCGGTGAAAGCGTCGGGGACAGAACCGAAACTCTATTTCGCGCCGCTTGAATTCTTTTTCACCCGGGTGAAGCTCGCGGCGCTTGGGGGTATTGCTTTGGCGTTTCCCGTGGTCGCTTACGAGATTTACAAATTCGTCGCGCCCGGGCTTTACCGGCGGGAGCGGGCGGCGGCGCTGCCCTTTCTTGCGGCCATGCCGGTCCTGTTCTCGCTCGGCGCGGCGCTTGTCTATTTCATCCTGATGCCCTTCGTCATGCGCTTTGCGGTGGGGATGGAACAACGGCCGGGGGAAGGCTCGGGCGTCGCCATCGAACTCCTGACGCGGGTGGGGGATTATCTGTCCCTCATGACGACACTGATCATGGCGTTCGGCTTCGCCTTCCAGTTGCCGGTGTTTCTGACGCTTCTCGCCCGGGCGGGGCTCATCACCTCCGGCTTTCTGACCCGCAATCGCCGCGTTGCGATTGTGGTGATTTTCGTCATCGCCGCTTTTCTTACTCCACCGGACCCATTCAGCCAGTTGATCCTCGGGGCGTGCATCATCTCGCTATATGAGGTCTCGGTGCTCTCCGTGCGCTTCGCCGAGAAAAAGGCGGAGGAGGCGGCGGAAGGCCCGGAAGAAGCGTCGGTTTAGGCGCGCTTCTCTTCCCCCGTTTACGGGGGAAGTACCGGCGAAGCCGGGGATGGGGGC
>PAIP01000040.1 GCA_002704915.1 Parvularcula sp. | reverse complement strand
TTTAAACCAGTTCCTTACAATCTATGAAAAAAGGGTCAGACTTTAGATAAAAGTCCAACCCTCGTTATTTTTAACTTACACACTTGGTGGGATAGTGTCCAAATATTTTGAATATGAAACGTCCTTTCTTTGTCTGTTTTAAAAATAGCCAAGTTTTTCATTCATACATTGAATTGCTCCAAATGATGGTTCATATGGTATGCTGCTAAACTTGTCCAGGCGCTATATTTCATTTCACCAAAATAAGGGTGCGGTGCAAAGTCAAAGTCAATTGGAAGCTTCGAGAACTCCAGCAAAGAATCCTTTAAAATCCCTCTGTCCTTTTCAAAATCAGTCGGCTTAGTCCCATCCCCCTCCACCTGACCAAATCCTTTGGGTGTAGGTGTAGGTTTACCTGCTTTTGCAAGGGACTTAATAGTGTCCTGATTCACGACACCATATTCCTTGGCCTTTTTGGTGCCCTTCGCCATTCGAAAAAAGTCTGTACAGTGACATACCATTTGATGGACATTCATTTTTCCAAATGACGGTTTGTGATCGACCGTAAGTTGGTCTATCCTAAATAAAAATTCATCGGCTTGTCTTTGTGTCATACTACAACCTAATATTTTGACTGAACTTTAACTGGCATTTAATAAAATTCAATATTTGTCCACATCTAGGTCGATTTTTTGTCAATCCATTTTACAGTCTTCGGGGCCGAGTAAGTTTTCATTGCCTCCAACAATGTTTGGATGTTTTCCTCAGCTAAAATCATTTTAAGGTTTTCATGTTTCAAAAAACCCTGATCGACCATATTTCCCATGAATGTCAAAAGTGTATCGTAAAAATGGTTCACATTGAGAAGAGCCATAGGTTTTTTATGAAGCCCTAATTGGCCCCAAGTAAGCATTTCAAAAAACTCCTCCAGGGTTCCAAATCCACCCGGTAGGGCAATAACTCCCTCACTAAGTTCGTTCATCCTTGTCTTTCTTTCATGCATGGAGTCTACCAAAATAAGCTCACTAAGTCCTTCATGTGCGATTTCCTTGGCTTCTAGAAAACGTGGAAGCACTCCAATTACGGTTCCTCCAGCTTCTAGAGCTCCATCAGCCACGGCTCCCATCAGGCCCACCGATGCTCCACCATAAATAAGCTTTATATTATTTTCAGCCAGCGCGTTGCCCAATGATCTGGCCGTATTGAGGTATACCTCTTTATCCCCTGAACTTGACCCACAAAAAACAGTAATACCATTCATAAAGTAGTCGGTTTAAACTTTAAGATTGTTAAAAAAGAGAGCTCCCATAAAAGTCAGTAAACGATTTTTGCCATGCTTCGGGCAATGGTTCTTTTTTGGATTCTTCACTATTAAAGGCCATTAACAACGTTTTGGATATCGCCACGGTTCTTTCGTGCTTTTTGCTATGAATTTTTCCTTCGCAAAGAATTCTATCCTTCATCAATTCAATTACATCCAAAGTAATGACCACCTGATCAGGAAAGGTGACCGGGAAAATATATTTGCATTCTTGCCAAGCCAGGATAGGGACAATCTTCCCAAACTCAAACTTGCCTTCCTGCATTTTTTGAAACATCTTGATGCGCGCCGACTCTACCCAACGTAGGTATACCGTATTGTTCACATGTTGGGCCGCATCCATATCTCCCCATTGTACGGGAAGTTCAAGAGTGACGTAACTATTGTTTTTCATATCATTCACTTTGGTGTGGTGTTATCATCATTTCTTCCTCTATCTGATTACACCCTTATTCTTCTCATTAGGCTCCAACAGATCCCATAAATTACCATAAAGATCTATAAACACGGCCACAACCCCGTAGGATTCTTTTTTTGGAGATCTCACAAATGTTACTCCCCGATTCCTCAGTTTGTCATAGTCTCTCCTGAAATCATCAGTAAAAAGGAAAAATCCGACCCGACCTCCTGTTTGGTTTCCAATACTGGCCAATTGTTTTTCGTTGGCAGCTTTGGCGAGTAGCAAGCAGGATTCTTTCGCCCCTTTTGGCGCAATAATCACCCACCTCTTGGTTTCGTCAATTTTAGTGTCTTCAAGAAGTATGAAATCCAGTTTTTTTGTATAAAAGTGGATAGCTTCATCATAGTCTTTTACAACCAAGGCAATATGTGCAATTCTATTATACATTGAAAAATCCTTTAATTGAATTATGGATAAATCATGTTCTTTCCTCTAGCAGTTCAAATTTTGAAAGGGCTTCATTGAACTCTTCAACCTCTTTTTCCAGAATTTCATTGTCGTGATTGGATTCGACAATTCCCAAAATTCTTTTGTACCCTTCAATGGCCCTTAATAATCCTTCCACATTATCATATTGCCTATCGAGTGTCAGGCTACCGATATATTTCAATTTTTCTTGGTATTTGGTTTTTAGGAAATAAAACAATTCCCTGGCCTTGGTCGTTTCACCGATTTTATAATACCCATCCAAATAAGGCTCAACAAAAACATAGTGGCCATAATATTCCACTGGTACTTTTTCCATGATCAATTCAACAATGTTCCGTGCCTTGTGAATTTTACCTTCTTGGATGAGCTGTTCGGTCAAGCGGCCAACTGTGCTTCTCACTATGACCCCAAAGTGTTTTCTTGTTTCGGGATCATGATAAATTTCAGGGCTTCCTGAATTGCCCCATTCCCAATCCATGACCTTCTGGTACATCAATTCCGTATCCATGCGTCCCAATTCAATTGAATTGTTATTGGGCGTTTTGATGGGAATCAACTTATAGGCCAATCCCTCCAACTGAAGGTAGTCCTTCATCCAAATATACTCAGCGTCATCATAGCTGCCCCCTGAAAAATAAATGGGCCGTTGCCAATCATTGTTGGCCAAAACGTCCAACATCATTATCCGGTTTTTGGTAAGTCCTGTCTCTGGTAGATCAATGTCAATATAGTCCACGATAAGGTCTGCATCCTCTGCTTTGATCAATCCCGAACTTAGAACATTCTCCTTATTGACAGGAATCCGAATTTTATTTGTGGGATAATAAACAAGTTCTTTGGTGTAATCGGAATATTGACTTAAATCGGCCCCATTGCTCTCAAACAAATATCCAATTTTGGTCCTTGGGTGGTCACTGGCAATCCAGTTCATAAAGTCTTTTATTTCCCATCTTTTATCCTTTAGACCTTGAATGGGTCTGTAGTAAACCACATCTCTGGCACCGTAATGGTACTTGTCATGTGTCATTTGGGATGGAATGGCATCACTTTCATACGCTTTACGCTTCATCTGATCAATGTACCAGTCGGTTGATAAGTATCCTGAGACCACAACCCTAACATCTGTTCTATAATTCTCGATATCCTGTGCATACCACAATGGGAAAGTATCGATATCCCCTATGGTGAAAAGTATGCCGCCAGCATTTTCCTGCACCGAATCCAAATATGCCTTAGCGGCTGCTCTTGCAGTAAATTTATTGGATCGGTCATGATCGTCCCAATTTTGAAAGGCCATCAACACAGGTGCACAGGCCAAACATATGACCGCCAATCCACGAGAAACGATTCGGTAACGCCCCATGCTTTTTACCATTTCATATAAGCCATATACACCCATTCCAACCCACAAGGAGAAGACATAAAATGATCCCACCAAAGAATAATCACGCTCCCTAGGCTGAAAAATTGTAGGATTGGTATAAAACTGAATGGCCAATCCCGTAAACATGAAGAACACAAAAAAGACCCAAAACTGTTTCGGGTTCTTGGAAAGCTGAAACACCAAGCCCAATAATCCTAAAATCAAAGGAAGGAAGTAATAGGTATTTCGCGCCTTGTTCTTCAGGTCATCCTGTGGCAGATATTTTTGATTGCCCAATCGGGCTTCGTCCAAAAACTGTATGCCACTGAGCCATTCCCCATTGCCATCATAACGCCCCTGTAAGTCATTCTGTCGACCTGTAAAATTCCACATCAGGTATCTGAAATACATATATCCAAACTGATAGGATAACATATACTCCAAATTTTGCCAAAGAGTGGGTGGATGAACGGTAATATATTCATCAAGTGTCTCCAATGCACGGACATAATCGGAAGCGTCCAAATCTCCGTTCTGGAAACCCGTTTTAATTTGGGCAATGGTCAGGGCAATTTCCTTGTTCCCTCTGAACTTTGGTTTTACCTCAAAATCCAATGGCCCGAAATAAGCGATATAGCTTTCCGCATGTTGATCGCTCCAGAGTCTTGGAAGCAATCCCACATGTCTTTTATCAGGCTTTTGGTTTGCATCCTCGTATTTGTTGACAACCACGTACCTCCCCAATGCCTCATTCTTTTCATATTTGGGTTTGTCATCCATCGGTTCCCCAAAATCTCCAAACCTATTGCTGTAATAGGCACCATAAAAGGGACTTTCCGCACTCGGGTATTGTTCCCTGTTGTAATAGGCCAAAAGTGCGCGTGCATCGGAGGGGTCATTTTCATTGATGACCACATGTGCATTGGCTCGAATGGGCATCATCAACCAAGTGGAAAACCCCATAAAAAGGAATGCTAAGGCCAATATGGAAGTGTTGGCATTAACAAAACCCTTGTTTTTGGTATATCTCAGCCCCATCCAAAATAATGTTATAAGGAACAGACCCATTAAAATAGTCCCCGAATTAAAGGGAAGTCCAAAGTTGTTTACAAAAAAGACCTCGCTCCAACCAAAAAGTTTAAGCACATAGGTCAATGAAAACTTAAAAATCAACAGCAGGATACCGATAGCGACGAAATTGGCCACAATGAACTTCTTTGGTGACATACTCTTATGTTTTTTGAAAAAGTACATCAACACAATTGCCGGTATCGCCAAGAACCCCATAAACTGTACACCAAAGGTCAGGCCTATTATAAAAGTAATCAGTAACAGCCATCGATTTCCCCTTGGTTCATCAAGATCATCTGTCCAACGTATTCCCAAATAAATGAGTAACGCTATGATCAAACTGGCCATTGCATAGACCTCGGTTTCAACTGCATTGAACCAAAAACTATCCGAAAATGTATAGGTCAGGCTTCCCACTAGGCCGCTGGTCAGTACCATAAAAGCTTTGTTATCGGTAAAGGCCCCATTTTTTGCAACCAATTTTTTGGTAAGGTTGGTAATGGTCCAAAAAAGAAAAAGAATGGTAAAAGCCGATGAGAGAACGGACATGTAGTTTACCATTTTGGCCACTTGATCAGCTTCTAGGGCAAATTGGGCAAAAAACGCCCCTATCATCTGGAGCAAAGGTGCTCCCGGTGGATGGGCAATCTGCAATTTGGCTGATGAGGCGATATATTCACCAGAATCCCAAAAGCTTACTGTGGGTTCAACCGTTAATGTATATACCAATAGACTGAGCAGGAACACTCCCCAACCCATAAGGATGTTCCACTTTTTATAGTTAAAGGCCATTAGATCAGTATTAGATTATTCTCTTACAAGTTATTAAATAATCTTTTAGCCGCCGTAATTTATTAAATTGGCTTAGGGAAAAGGCTTTCCTTTATTGCCGATGTTCCAATTTTTGCAGTTGTTGAATGGCTTGCTCATTATCTGGATTCAGTTCCAAACTTTTTTTGTAGTTCTTGATGGCTTCATCCTTCTGTCCGGCCTGTAATTGAAAGTCTGCCAGTTGTCGGTCACCAGGGCACGGGGGACCCCGCCATAGAACCACAGTGCGTTCTCGGTACATCGCATGAAGTCCTCCAGTTTCTGGCTCCGACAGGCCTCCACGTAGGTGTAATGGCTGCTGCCCAGTACGCACAGGTATACCTCGAGTTCCTGGATCTCTCCCGTATATTTGTCCGTTATATGGAGCTTTTTGCCCGTAAAATCGATGAAGAGCTTGTCGCCCGCCTTATGGGTGAAGTGCATCACTGGCGATGTCTCCTTTGTCCATTCACGGTACCAGTACCTGAACTGGGAGAGCTTGAACCCGTCCGGGTGCTTCGCATGATACTCTTCCCAGAGCAACTGTCGCGTGACCCCCGTTTTGCGGAGTTCCCTGTCAAAATAGGGGAAGTACCGCTCCAAGGTCCTCAGCTGTTCGCTCTTGGGCTTTTGGTCCGCCTTGAAGAGCCTGTGGATCTCCTCCAGGGTCATCTCCGAGACCTCGTAGGGCGTCAGTCTGTAGCACTTGAAGAACTCGATGTACTTGGCCACCGTGTTGCGGGAGATGCCAAGTTCCTTGCTGATGTGTCGCTTGCTGGCCCCCTCGCCGTACAATTTGTAAATCCTTTTTGCCTTTCGCATATCTATCTGTTTGTTCGCCATGGTCTTTTTTACAAAAGAAACCATCGCAACACACAAATAGAATCGATCTTTTTAGTGGCTCACTTTCATCCGCCCCACTATGCTCACTTTGGTCCGCCGCGGGTGGCTCACTTTGACCCGCCGAAGGTGGTATACTATGCCCGTTTTTTGCAGATTGGTACGAAACGAAATAAAAACAAAGTTCAAATAAACGATGTGAGAGCAACCAACTTCACTTACAGGATTTATTGATAAGCAACATTCGGACTATTTTTGAAATTTTATCAGGGAAAATTATAATTACCTTCATTTATGTTAAGAAATGTTAAAGTTTGATTAGAAAATAGAGACTATGCACAAAGTATGCACTTTTTGGAAACAAAAAAGCCCCCACATCTGTGAGGGCTTGATTTTACTGGCGGTCTGGACGGGACTCGAACCCGCGACCCCCTGCGTGACAGGCAGGTATTCTAACCAACTGAACTACCAGACCAATGATTTTATCTTTACTGAGACTCCGACAACAGTCGGATTCAAATCTTGTTCATTTGCTTTTTTAAAGCGAGTGCAAATATACATTCTCATTTCGGATTCGACAAAACATTTTTTTAAAAAATAATTAAACGAATTTTTGCCGTTCGATCATAAAGGAATTTAATACTTGGGAGAAATCCGACCTAATGTCCACACCAACATATTTTATATTGTACTGACCACATTTTAGTTTTAGGTCCCTTTGGTATTGCAATACTTTTTCGGTGTAGGCCTTTTTTATGGAATCAGCGTAGAGGTCCACATGTGCTCCGGTCTCCACATCCACAAAACGTTTTGGAGCATTGTCGAAATCAAAATTTAGCTCGTGTTCTTGGTCCAGAAGGTGAAAAAGAACGACAGCATGTTTGTTGTATTTGAGGTGGCGTAGTGCTTCAAAGAGCCGATCCTCTTCCGTTTCTGTCTGAAACATGTCCGTGAACAGAAAAATAAGGCTTCTTCGATGGATTTTCTCAGCAATTTGATGCAGGAACGTGTATGTTTTTGTTTCTTTTGTTTGATTTTTATGGGCAGCAACCTCGTTCAATTTGGAATATAGCATTTGAAAATGTCGCTCGCTGTTCTTTTCTGATGCATGGAAATCATAAGTGTCGGAATAAATGCTCAACCCCACTGCATCCCGTTGCTTTTTCAAAACCTGCATCAATGCGGCAATGGACAGGACCCCGAACCCGATTTTATTGAGGTTATCGATGGACAATTCCTTGGTTTCCGGATAATACATGGAGGCGGAATTATCCAAAATCATGTGGCAACGCAGGTTGGTCTCGTCTTCAAAGCGTTTGGTATAAAGACGGTCTGTTTTGGCAAAAAGTTTCCAATCAATATGTTTTGTGCTTTGCCCGGGGTTATAAATCTTGTGTTCCGCAAACTCTGCAGAGAACCCATGGAACGGACTTTTATGAATGCCACTGATGAACCCTTCCACAATTTGGTGGGCCAAAAGTTCCAAGTTTTTAAAAAGCTTTGCTTTGCCAAGTTCCGATCGTACGTCCATATCTGTTTTATGAGGACAAGATAAAATAAAAAAGGTTTGGCATTTGCCAAACCTTTTTTAAAATACTGTAATCTAAGCAGTTTTACAAAGCTGCGTCAATAGCATCGGTATAAACTTTCTTAGGGGATACGCCTACTTGACGGTTAACAACCTCACCATCTTTAAAAACCAAAACAGTGGGGATGTTACGTACACCGTATTTGGCAGCAAATTGTTGGTTCGCATCCACATCGACCTTACCAACAACAGCTTTGCCTTCGTATTCTTGCCCTACTTCTTCAATGATCGGACCTACCATTCTACAAGGTCCGCACCATGCTGCCCAAAAATCAACTAGGACAGGTTTATCGCTTTTTAAAACTACTTCGTCAAAAGTTGCATCTGTTATTTCTAGTGCCATCTTATTTATTTTAATATTACGCAAAGTTAGTCAAATATTGTGCACCTTCCTTACGGTCAGCGTATTCGTTTTAATTATTGCGCCATTGGTAATTATTATGGTCTAATTCAACTTATAATGAATTTCGTGTGCTTCCAGTTCAGAAAGTAACTCACTATTGATCTTTACCTTTTGTTTTCGGCTGGATAATTTTAGCTTGATCTGCTCTTTAAGTTCATAAATTTCAAAACTAATGGGATGGTCGCCTTTATGCGATCTCAACATTTCTTTCAATGTTTTAATCCGTTGTTCCTGTAATCTATCAATGTTCAATTTGATGGTGAGCTTTTTCGCAAAGGCATCCATTACATCCTGAAGCAGTTTGAAATCATTGAACTGTAGTCTTGGCTCACCTTTTTTGCCCGTATCTCGGTTAACCCAGCCCTCCCGAACAAAGGCCCTGACATGGACAAAGGAATTGATCATTAAAAAATGACGAAACTTTAAATACTCCTCCCCAAAAATCCGAAGTTCGTACGACTCATTGTAATCCTCAAGTGTGAAAAGTCCCCAGCCCTTGCCGTTTTTGGAAACGCGGTGCTGTACATCCGTAATCACCCCGGCAACCGTGAGTTCCCTGTTCACAAACTCTTCCAAACGGGAAAAATCGCTTACCGTGTTTTTGCAGAATGCCTTTATTTCCTTTTTAAAGTCATCCAATGGGTGACCGGAAATATAAATGCCGACCACTTCTTTTTCACGGCGGAGCTTTTCCATGGTGCCCCATTCCTCACATGGAGGTACAACGGGCTCTGGGATCTGTACTTCGCTTGCCTCGCCAAAAAGGCTTACTTGTGACGAATTTTGGTTTTCTTGGAACTTGGAACCATATTTTATGGCTTTTTCCAAAAAAGAGATACCATCGCCATCATCATGGAAATATTGAGCGCGATGCGTATCCCCAAAGGAGTCGAACCCCCCTGCCAGTGCAAGGTTTTCAAAAGCTTTTTTATTGGCTGCTCTTAAATCCACACGTTTTGCAAGGTCAAATATGGACTTGTACGGCCCATCTTTTCTGTTTTCCACAATGGTCTCTACTGCCGAACGCCCGACACCTTTAATGGCGCCCATGCCAAAACGTATCGCATTGTCTTTGTTTACAGCGAATTTATAGTAGGATTCGTTCACATCCGGTCCCAAAACTTCCAGTCCCATTCGTTTACATTCCTCCATAAAAAAGGTTACCTGCTTTATGTCGTTCATGTTGTTGGACAACACTGCGGCCATATATTCGGCAGGGTAGTGGGCCTTCAAATATGCGGTTTGGTAGGCGATATAGGCATAACAGGTGGAGTGACTTTTGTTGAAAGCGTAGGAGGCAAAAGCTTCCCAATCCTTCCAGATTTTTTCGAGGACGTCCCGTGGATGGCCGTTTTTCTCCCCTCCATCCAAAAACTGGGGCTTTAGTTTTTCCAGTAGGGCAAAAATCTTTTTACCCATAGCTTTTCGCAAAACATCGGCATCACCTTTGGAGAATCCCGCCAATTTTTGGGAGAGCAACATCACCTGCTCTTGGTACACGGTGATTCCATAAGTTTCCTTTAGGTATTCCTCCATCTCCGGGAGGTCATAGGTGATTTCTTCCTCACCGTGCTTACGGGCGATAAAACTTGGGATGTATTCCATGGGCCCAGGCCTGTACAGGGCATTCATGGCAATAAGGTCATCAAAAACCGTAGGTTTTAGGTTTTTCATGTGTTTTTGCATCCCAGGGGATTCGTATTGGAATATCCCTATGGTGTCCCCACGTTGGAAGAGTTCGAACGTTTTCTCATCATCCAAAGGGAAATCATCGGGCACCAAATCTATTCCTGTTCGTGCCTTTACAATTTTTACCGTGTCCTTGATCAAGGTCAAGGTCTTCAATCCCAAGAAATCCATTTTCAAAAGCCCGGCACTCTCCACGACCGAGTTGTCAAATTGGGTAACGTAGAGGTCGGAATCCTTGGCGACGGCTACGGGCACAAAGTTGGTGATGTCGTCCGGGGTAATGATCACACCACAAGCATGAATCCCGGTATTTCGCAACGAACCTTCCAATATACGGGCCATTTTAACGGTTTGCCCCTCCAAATCATCGGTTTCCGCAATATTGAGGAGTTCGTACACTTTTTCCAGCTCGTCGGAACGAAACTTCTTTTTCAGGTCTGCCTCGTCCATCCCGAATATTTTGTTCAGTTTGGACATATTTGGTATCAACTTGGCAATACGGTCCGCATCACTTAAGGGCAAATCGAGTACCCGTGCAGTATCCCTGATAGCTGATTTCGCCGCCATGGTACCGTACGTAATGATCTGTGCCACTTGGTTGGCGCCGTATTTATTGATCACGTAATCCATTACGCGGCTACGGCCTTCATCATCAAAATCAATATCGATATCCGGCATGGACACCCTGTCCGGGTTCAGGAACCGCTCAAAAAGGAGGTCGTACTTCATGGGGTCGATATTGGTGATCGTTAAACAGTACGCTACCACCGACCCTGCTGCCGAACCCCTTCCCGGTCCAACGGATACGTCCATTTTTCTGGCTTCCCGGATAAAGTCTTCCACAATCAGGAAATATCCTGGATAACCGGAGTTTTTGATGATTTCCAGTTCAAAATCTATCCTTTCCCTGATTTCATCGGTAATTTCTCCATAACGTTTTTCGGCCCCTTTATAGGTAATGTGCCTCAGATAAGCATTTTCACCACGGTTGCCACCATCAATTTCATCTTCTGGATCTTTAAAATCTTCTGGAATATCAAATTTTGGAAGTAGAATGTCACTGGCAAGATCGTAGGGCTCCACTTTGTCCACGATCTCTTTAATATTTAGGATGGCTTCCGGAAGGTCCTTAAAGAGCTCTTTCATTTCGTCCGAAGACTTGAAATAGTATTCTTGGTTGGGCAGTCCGTAGCGGTAGCCCCTGCCTCGACCAATAGGGGTGGATCGTTTTTCCCCGTCTTTTACGCACAATAGAATGTCGTGGGCTTCGGCATCCTTTTTATCGCAATAATAGGTGTTGTTGGTGGCAACGAGTTTAATATTATGGTCTTTGGCCATTCGGACCAAAACTTGGTTGACCCGGTCTTCATCCTCTTGGCCGTGACGCATGATCTCGATGTAAAAATCGTCTCCAAATTGTCCTTTCCACCACAAAAGAGCTTCTTCGGCCTGTTTTTCGCCAACGTTCAAAATTTTATTGGGGACTTCTCCATGCAGGTTTCCGGTAAGGGCAATCACATCTTCCTTGTATTGCTCAATAATTTTTTTGTCGATTCTCGGTACGTAGTAAAATCCATCTGTATAAGCAATGGAAGACATTTTGGCCAGATTGTGATACCCTTTTTTGTTTTTTGCCAACAGCACGATTTGGTACCCGTAATCCTTTACATTTTTATTGGTGTGGTCTTCACAGACGAAGAATTCACAACCTACAATGGGGGTGATTTCTTTTTCCGTGGGTTGTTCGCCATTTTCCTCCAACTCTTTGTTTTTTGCCTTTACGGCTTTGTTGTGGCCCATTACTTCTTTCACAAAGTGAAAGGCCCCCATCATGTTGGCGTGGTCGGTAAGGGCAACGGCGGGCATGCCATGTTTGGCAGTGGCCTTGACCAAATCTTTTATATTGATGGTGGACTGCAATACGGAGAATTGGGAGTGGTTGTGCAAGTGGACGAACGGCACGTCCTCCAAAGTCTCAACATTCTCTTGGATTTTTTCGTCCGAAACACTTCCGGTATCTTCTGACCAAAGGGCATCTGCAATCTTTTTTGAAGCCGCCTTTAGGTTGATGTGCTTCAACCCAATGAGTTCTATCTCTTTTGGGTTGGCCTCGGAGAAACGCTCAAAATAGTCGGGCTGAACATCGAGTTCTTGGTAGGAGTACTGTTTTTTGCGGATCAGTTCCAAAAAACAACGGGTGGTGGCTTCTACATCGGCGGTTGCATTGTGTGCTTCCGCAAAGGGTTCCCCGAACAGAAACTCGTGCAGTTCGGTAAGGGTGGGCAATTTGAATTTTCCTCCACGCCCTCCCGGTATTTTGCAAAGTTCGGCAGTATGTTCCGTACAAGTGTCCAAAACGGGGAGTTCGGTCAATGGGCTCTCCATTTGACTACGATAAAACTCACATCCCATGATATTGATGTCGAAGCCCACATTTTGGCCAACAACAAATTTGGTGCGCTGCAATGCTTTGTTGAAAGCTTCCAAAACTTCGTTCAGCGGAACCCCTTTTTCTTCTGCCAAAGCTGTGGATATCCCGTGTATCTGTTCGGATTCGTAGGGAATGTTGAACCCTTCGGGTTTTATCAAAAAGTCTTGGTGCTCTATTAAATTACCAAGCTCATCATGCAGTTGCCATGCTATCTGAACGCATCTTGGCCAGTTGTCGGTATCGGTGATCGGGGCATCCCAACGTTTGGGCAAACCCGTGGTTTCTGTATCAAAAATCAAATACATAAAGTAGTCTCTATCTGTGATGAAAAAGGAATGAATAAAAGTACGGAAGAAGATAGATTTGATAAAATAGAGTTGTGAGGAGTTATCAACGAACAAAAAAAATCAAAACATATTGGAGGTTAAAGGATTTGAACTATATTTGCACCCGCTTAAGGGACAAGCGATTAAAAAAGAATTAATAATCAGGGTCGGGCACCCTACAAATTAATGTGATATGCCAGTTAAAATTAGACTTCAAAGACACGGTAAAAAAGGTAAACCATTCTATTGGATAGTCGCTGCAGATGTACGTGCTAAAAGAGATGGTAAATTCTTGGAAAAATTGGGTACTTACAACCCAAACACAAATCCGGCAACAATCAATCTTGATATTGACAGTTCTGTGAAATGGTTGCAGAATGGAGCACAGCCAACTGACACCGCTAGAGCTATTCTTTCATACAAGGGTGCGATGATGAAACACCATTTGATGGTTGGGGTTCGCAAGGGAGCAATGACCGAGGAACAGGCCGAGGAGAAATTCAAAGCATGGTTGGAGGAAAAAGAGCAAAAAATCCAAGCTAAAAAAGATGGTTTGAGCAAAGCTGAGGCTGAAGCTAGGGCCAAAGCATTGGAAGCTGAGAAAGAAGTGAGTGCCAAGAGGGCCGCTGCTGCGTTGCCAGAAGAGGAGGTTGCCGAAGAAGCTGCTGCCGAGGAAACTGCTGAGGCCGTAACTGAAGAAGCTGCTGCTGAAGCACCAGCTGAAGAGGCTCCTGCCAAGGAAGAAGCTGCCAAGGAAGAAGAATAGAAACGAAGACGATGCGCAAGGAGGATTGCTTCTATTTGGGCAAAGTCGTTTCAAAATATAGTTTTAAGGGTGAGGTGTTGATCAAATTGGACACCGATGAACCTGAACGCTACGAAAACATGGAATCAGTGCTTGTTTCATTGGGAAACAACCTGGTTCCATTTTTTATTGATAGATGCCGATTGCACAAATCCAACCTGCTTCGCATCGATTTTGAAGAGGTGAAGGATGAGCCTACGGCAGATAAGCTTATTGGGGCGGAACTTTACTTGCCACTAACCATGTTGCCCCCACTTACAGGCAATAAATTTTATTTCCATGAAGTAATCGGTTTTACCCTGATGGATGAAGTGTATGGGGATATCGGTGTTATTGAATCTGTCAATGACAGTACTTCACAAGATTTGTTCGAAGTAAAAAAAGGAGACAAGGAATTGTTGATACCAGTAAGTGATAATATCATTATCCGGGTGGATAGGGAGAACAAGACAATCCATGTGAAAACCCCGGAAGGTTTGGTGGACCTATATCTAAGCTAGCACTGTCCCAAAATAGAAAAGGAGGCAAAATTGCCCCCTCTTCCCTTAATAAAACTAGACAAAATTCTATTTTTTCCACTTGCCACCACCAAAGTAGAATCCAAGGGATATGCCTAGATATGAGTTTTTTACATCTAGTCCCTCGGCCAATTCGGTTTTGCCAATTAGGTTGTAGGTGGCTGCCAATCTAAATTTACCTGCTTCAAAACCAGCTCTAATAAGGCCTCCAAACTTACCATCGACCTCAACGTCTGCACTACCTTCAACATCTTCAATATCTTCAATATCGTCTATGTCAAAACCGATGCTGCCCAAAGAGCTATAGCCTACACCAGCGCCAAAAAATGGGGCAAAGGAAGAACTTCCTGAGTTGAAGTAGTAGTCAAAAGTTCCTGAATATGAAGCGCTTGCGGTCAAACTAGCCTCTGCAGAAGCTGGACCAACGTCAATATTTTTAGCCATGGCGGCAGACTCAAAGCGAAGACCAATGTTCATATTGTCCGCAATATTGTACTTGGGTTCAACGGCAAATAAGATACCGCCACCACCACTTGGCATCGTGTAACCTAGGTCAAATCCAACTCGGAATTTACCTTGTTCTTGTGCTTGGGATACTTGAACCACTGCTAGCATAAATAGGAATGCAAAAAAAATTTTCTTCATAATTCTAAAGTTTAAATGATTTGGTAATGATCTTATCGGGTTTTTTCCGAAAATTGATTGCGAAATAACCATTTTCAAATGAAGAATTGACCATAGAATTAACGGATGGGGCATATCAATTAACGGATGATGGGTTTGGGTTGATGGTTGTAAATGTTGTACAGGATATTGCTTTATATTTGATGTAATGAAACCCTTCAAATTCAAAGAATTTACAATAGACCAAGACCAATGCGCCATGAAAGTGGGAACTGATGGGGTCTTGCTCGGCGCATGGACGCCATTGGATACAAATCCAGCGTCGATTTTGGATATTGGGGCCGGAACAGGCCTGATTGCTTTGCAATTGGCACAACGATCGACCGCAGAAATTATAGATGCAATAGAGTTGGATGACAGTGCTTACGAGCAATGTGTAGCTAATTTTGAGGCTTCACCTTGGGCGGATAGGCTGTTCTGTTACCATGCTGGGTTTGATGAGTTTGTGGATGAGATGGATGAAAAATATGATTTGATCGTTTCCAATCCTCCGTTCTACGCCGAAGATGTCCCAAGTGGTGACCAGTCTAGGGACAAGGCTCGACAAAGCAGTTCGTTGCCCTTTGGGGAATTGGTCAAAGGCGTTTCCAAGTTGCTGGCCACGAATGGTGTTTTCACCGTGATCGTACCCTTTAAAGAGGAATCAAATTTTATCGGTCTTGCCAAAGACTCTGGATTATTTCCAAACAGAATCACCAGGGTAAAGGGAAATCCCCATACCGAATTTAAAAGAAGTTTGTTGGAATTCAGTTTTCACCTAAATGAACCAAAAATGGATACTTTGGTGATTGAAGAAGGAAGACATCGATATACCAAAGAATATGTAGCATTGACCAAAGCATTTTATTTAAAAATGTAACAATACACAGATGAAATGTTATATTTACCCAAAATTTATTCTGAATGAAGCCTGATTTATTTGAAGCCCCAGATTACTACAACCTTGATGATTTGCTTTCAGAAGAGCATAAACTGGTTCGTGATGCAGCCCGTCAATGGGTAAAACGGGACATTTCTCCGATTATTGAGGAATATGCCCAAAAAGCGGAATTTCCAAAACAGATCATTGGTGGATTGGCTGAAATAGGTGCTTTCGGTCCTTATATTCCTGAGGAATATGGTGGGGCCGGTTTGGACCAGATCAGTTATGGATTGATCATGCAAGAGATTGAGCGTGGTGATAGCGGTGTGCGTTCCACTGCGTCCGTACAATCTTCCTTGGTAATGTACCCCATATTTGCTTATGGCTCCGAAGAACAGCGAAAAAAATATTTGCCAAAATTGGCAACAGGCAAGTGGATGGGCTGTTTTGGACTTACCGAACCAAACCATGGGTCAAATCCTGGAGGTATGGAGACAAAGTTTAAGGATGCCGGGGATCATTATGTGCTGAACGGTGCCAAACTTTGGATATCCAATTCACCTTTTGCCGATATTGCCGTGGTTTGGGCCAAAAACGAGGAAGGAAGAATACACGGTTTAATCGTGGAACGCGGAATGGAGGGGTTTTCCACCCCCGAGACCCACAATAAATGGTCGCTGCGTGCCTCTGCCACCGGTGAACTTATTTTTGATAATGTCAAAGTGCCCAAAGAAAATCTATTGCCCGGTAAAAATGGGTTGGGCGCCCCATTGGGTTGTTTGGATTCGGCACGTTACGGAATCGCATGGGGAGCCATTGGAGCCGCTATGGACTGTTACGATACAGCCCTTAGATATGCTAAGGAACGTATCCAGTTTGGAAAGCCCATTGCTGCATATCAGCTTCAGCAGAAGAAATTGGCCGAAATGATCACTGAAATCACCAAGGCACAATTGCTCGCATTTCGTTTGGGACAGTTAAAGAATGAAGGAAGGGCAACCACCGCACAAATTTCCATGGCCAAGCGAAACAATGTTGAAATGGCCATTAAAATTGCTCGCGAAGCAAGACAAATGTTGGGAGGAATGGGTATTACCGGTGAATACAGCATCATGCGCCACATGATGAACCTTGAAAGTGTCATCACTTATGAAGGTACCCACGATATCCATTTGTTGATCACGGGCGCGGATATCACAGGAATCCCAGCTTTTAAATAGTCAAGGTCAAGAAACTTTTTCTACGGTTACTTTGATTGATTTGCTGATAGGAGTCTGGCTCTTATCCGCAAAGTGATTGTAAGGGACCAATAAATTGGTCTCAGGAAAATAAGCGGCCATGTTTCCTTTCGGGATTTCGTAGGGTACAACGATGAATTTTTCAGCAGTGCGCAGGATTCCATCATAATGGCTATGAAGATTTATGACATCCAATTTGGTCAACTTCTTTTCGGCCATGTCCTCCGCATTCATAAAAACCACACGACGCTCGTTATGGATGCCACGGTATCGATCGTTCAATCCATAAATAGTGGTGTTGAACTGGTCGTGGGAGCGAATCGTCATCAAGAGCAATTCATCAGGTTTTAATCCATGGTCTGGCAACGAAGTGATGGATAACTGGGCCCTTCCATTGGGAAGCATCCGAAAATCACGGTTTCGCACATTATTGGGCAAGTAATACCCGAACCCTTTGGATTGTTCACTGGTTTTTTCAAATCCCTTTACGGTCTTGTCAATAAGTTCTCGGATAAGGTTGTAGTCTTGTCCCAATGCATACCAATTCACGGAGTGGTTCCCCCTAAAATAAGTGTGGGCGAGGAGTGCAATGATTTCCGGCTCACTTTTTATATGCTCCGAAGCAGGTTTCAACAAACCTTTGCTCTGTCGTACTTTGCCCGTACTGCTTTCTATGGTCAAAAACTGGAGCTCACCGTTCTTTTCATCTTTTTCGGAACGACCAAAGGTAGGGAGCAATAAGGCTGTCTTGCCTGTGATCAAGTGGCTTCTGTTCAGTTTGGTGCTTATTTGGACCGTTAAATCACAATTTTGAATTGCCTCTGCTGTATACTTTGTATCCGATGCGGCCATCACAAAATTGCCGCCAAGGCAAATGAAAACTTTGGCTTTTTTCTCGTGCATGGCTTCGATGGCCTCTACCGTATCATATCCTTTTTCCGTGGGCGGGTCAAAATTAAGGTGCTCCCTAATATTGTTGTTCAAGGTTTTGCTTACATAGTGCATGATGCCTACGGAACGATCTCCTTGCACATTGCTATGGCCACGTACGGGACAAGTCCCAGCGAAAGGTTTCCCTATGGCACCTTTTAACAGCAAAATGTTTACATATTCCTTGATGCAGTCCACTGCATTTTTATGTTGGGTAATGCCCATGGCCCAGCAGATGACAATTTTGGAGTTTTCGGCCAGTAATTCCGCTACTTTGTCTATTTTTCGCATATACACCCCTGTGCGCTGCTGAAGATGTTCCATATCATACTGGGATAGATCTTTTAAGAGGTCGTCATAGCCATCTACATATTCCACAATAAATTCATGGTCCAGTACATTGTCGTTTTTGGCATCAAGGGCGACCAGTTTTTTTAAAAGAAGTTTGGCCAATGCAACATCCTCATTGATTTTTACGGGTAAATGGATGTCGGCAATCGGTTGCCCATTCCCCAATATGTCCGAAACACTTTGTGGGTTTTTGAAGTTGACCAATCCAGTTTCGGCCAATGGGTTTATACTGATGATCTTTCCCCCGTTCTTTTTACATTTTTCCAGCGCGGATAACATTCTAGGGTGATTTGTCCCCGGATTTTGTCCCACGACCAAAATAACTTCCGCACCGTACAGATCATCAAGTTTTACCGAGCCTTTTCCAATTCCCAAAGTTTCCGACAGCGCCACCCCGGATGATTCATGGCACATATTGGAGCAATCCGGCATATTGTTGGTGCCAAAGGCCCGGGCAAACATCCCATATAAATATGCGGCCTCATTGCTCGATCTGCCCGAGGTGTAAAAAATGGCCTCGTTAGGGTTGTCCAAATGGTGCAGTTCCTCCGAAATCAGTTCAAAAGCATCCTGCCAAGAGATAGGTTCGTAATGTATACTGTTTGGTTTCAGGACCATGGGTTCGATCACCCGACCCAATTTGTTGAGTTCAAAATCACTCAATCGGGAAAGTTCTTCCACGGAATGATTTGCAAAAAACTCTGTTCCAATATGTTCTCGTGTAGCTTCATCGGCCAAGGCCTTTGCCCCATTTTCGCAGTACTCCGCAATTTTTGATGGATGTTGCGGGACTGGCCAGGCGCAACTAGGACAGCGAAAACCATCTTCTTGGTTCATTTCCAAAAGGGTGCGCATGGAACGCACTATGCCCATTTCCTTAAAACTATGCCGTAATGCTTCCTTAACCCCCATAAGGCCTGCTGAGGTTTGCATAGGTTCCTTTAGGCGGAGCCCCGTGAACTTGATGTCTCCGGTCAGAGAAATGTTCCGTTTTGTAGCTTTGTCGATCATGGTCAATGTTGCAGTTTTGGATAATTATCCGATTGGTCTTCATTTCTGTTCTCAAGGCAGGTAAAGTCTTTTTCCAATAAAAGATGCAACTCGTTCCCTTCGGGAAGCCCCATCACATTTTCAAAACCAACAGTCGCGTCATGGGACCAGTTTCTTCCGTCCTGTTCCGGAACCATCATTGTAATTTGGTTATTGGAGTATGACGCCCGTAGGTTTTGTATCGAGGGCATCAATTTGACTTTATACTGAAAAACATTGGTACCAAATACCGTTTTTTCTGTTACCGAACCTGTTTCGGACAACTGTTTTACTTCGCTTTGGGTCAACCTGAAACGCACTGAGTTTCCCTTGATTCTAATTTTCATGTGATGGTTCTATTGCTTTCCTAAGTTACGGTATTCCGATCACTTGTTCGAACCCAATGGCTTTTTGCTGGTCCTCATATCCGCATATCGTGGGTCTTGGATGTAGTTTTCCTTTTTCATTTTGATGACCTCAATGCTCAAAAAACCAAATTCTTCCACCACTTTGCCATAAAATCGGTAAATGCCTTTGCCCCGAAAATAATATTTGGCCGCCACGGGAGGGAAGAGGACCGTATCGAACACTTCACCGTGTTGATCCATCAAAGTGGCAAAATGCATGCGTTTGCCATGGTGCGTTGAGGTATTTTTTACCGTCACCAGATAACCATAAATATCTATGTGTTTGTTGAGGTACCGCTCCAGGTCTTTTTGTCCGTTGGTGTTTTTTGGAGGTTCTTCCAAAAGCTCAAAAGGACTGCAAAGACAGAATCCCAATAGCTCCAATTGTTCAAAAGCAGTTTCCAAGGCAGTAGTGTCCAGTTGGGGCATTTGAAATTTTTGATGTCTGGGTGGAAAAAGCTTTGGGTGTTCCAACCGATTGTTTTTGGACAACATTAAATGTGCTTTCCAGAGGAGTTCGTGCTTGTTGATTCCCGTAAACCGAAAAGCATCGATACGAATGAGAATGGAGAGTTGTTCCATGCGGATGGATACACGGTCCAAAAAATCTTCCAAAGAAGTAAAATTTCCATGGAGCATCCGCTCTTTTACAATGCGTTCCATGACCCTATGTTCCAGATCACGGAGATACATCATCCCCAAATAAATATGGGTGCCATAAATACAGTTGGCGATTATACTTTTGTTCACACACGGAGGGTGGATGGTGGCGCCCATCATGCGGGCATCGTGTATATAGAATTCCGGGCGGTAGAACCCACCTCCATTGTTGAGAACGGCTACCATATATTCCAGGGGATAGTAAGCTCTCAAAAATAGACTTTGATAACTTTCCACCGCATAAGAGGCAGAGTGTCCCTTGGCAAATGCGTAGCCCGCAAAACTGGCAACTTGGTTCCAGATTTCCGAGATCAAGGATTCCGCGTAACCTTTTTTTCTGCAATTGGATATAAATTTATCTTGTACTTTTTGGAACTCTTCCCGAGAACGGAATTTGCCGCTCATGCCCCTTCGGAGCACATCGGCCTCACCAAGGTCCAATCCCGCAAAATGATGGGCCACCTTGATCACATCTTCTTGGTAGACCATGACCCCATAAGTATCCGGCATGATTTCCAGCATCACTGGATGGGCTTTTTCCTCGGTCCTGCCCTTGTTGCGATGGCGTAAAATGTACTCCCTCATCATCCCGCTTTTGGCCACGCCCGGTCGGATAATGGAACTGGCGGCCACCAATCCCAGATAATTGTCGACCTGTAATTTTTTCAACAACATCCGCATAGCAGGCGATTCCACATAAAAGCAACCCATGCATTGCGCGGTTTTTATCAGGTTGTTGATGACGGGGTCTTTTTTAAACCCTTTGATGTCGTGGATATCTATTCCGCCATATTTTTCGGGTTGATTGTAAGCAACAATTTCCAAGGCCTCCTTGATTTTGCCCAATCCACGCTGTCCGAGAATATCAAACTTGTAGAGCCCCACATCTTCGGCGATTACCATATCGTATTGTACGGTTGGAAACCCTTTTGGGGGCAAATGGGTGGCCGAAAACCAATGTAGGGGTTTGTCGCTGATCAAAATCCCCCCTGCGTGAATGCTCAAATAGTTGGGTTTTCCTTTTAACAGGCTGCCATATTTTATCACCAATCTTGAAACCTGGTCAAGTTGTTCCAAGGTATATTTTCCCGTCAATAAAAAGTCAATGTCCTGTGGTGGGAGCCCAAATACTTTGCCCAATTCCCGGATAACGCCCCGTTCTTTAAAAGTGACGTAGGTTCCCAGTAGGGCAACATGCTCAAAGCGTTCAAAGATGTATTTCGTCATCGCGGGGCGGTCCCTCCACGAAAAATCGATATCGAAATCGGGCGGATTTGTTCGGTAGAGGTTGATGAAGCGCTCAAAATAGAGGTCAAGTTCCATGGGGTCCACATCGGTGATGCGCAGCAAGTAGGCCACAATGCTGTTGGCACCACTACCGCGCCCCACATAAAAGAAACCTCTTCGCCTTGCTTCGGAAACGATGTCCCAATTGATCAAAAAATAGGAGACAAAACCCATTTTTTTGATGAGTTCCAATTCCTTGTCCAATCGACTTTTAATGGAGTCGTCCACCTCTTCGTACCGATAGGGGAGTCCCTCGGCGCAGAGTTTCCCCAAGAGCCTTTCATCCTCTTCCACACTGCCCAAATAAGTTTTTAGATTTTGGGGTTTTCTGTCTTTGGAAAAATCAAAATGGATACTGCACGTATTGAGCAGTTTTTCGGTATTTTCAAGGATATGGGGAAACTCTGAAAACGCAACGGCCAGATTTTGGACAGGGTACATTTTTTCTTCCTCGTCCGCCTCTTCCTCCTTTGGAAGTTTGCTCAACAATAGGTTGTTGTCAATCGCCCTGAGCAATCTGTGGGCATTAAAATCTTGTTTGTTCCTGAATGTTACGGGTTGTTGGACCACTAATTTATCTTTGAGCGTTGCCAATTTGGAGAACGGAAGCCTGCGCAGGTCTTTAATGGAAATTCCGATAAATTCATGGTCTTTAAAATGATTCCATTCGTTGAGCAGTACTTGCTCAAACGGATACACCACAAATGCATTTTTAAAAGCAGGTGCCCTATCTGGAATTTTGGAACCTTGGTGAAGATGCTGGGACAAAAAATCATTCAGTTCCAGATGCCCTTCGTTGTTTTTGGCAATACCGATAAAACAAGGTTTGACCCCATTTCTAAAATCAATGCCAAGGATTGGTTTGACCCCAAATTCAGGTGCCTTTCGAACAAAATTCAATCCTGCGGAAGTGTTGTTGATGTCTGTGAGCACCAATTGGGTCACGTGGTTTTGTTGGGCCAATTCCAATAGCTCCACCTCCGAGAAGGTCCCGAACCGTAAGCTGTAATATGTGTGGCAGTTTAAATACAATTGTCAGTTATCAATTATCAGTTGTCAATTGTTTATTGTTCATTGGAAATTGCCCATTGTTCACTGTTTCCGATGCGCCAAAACCACAGGGGGTTCCCCATTAAAGGGATTGTGCATGCCGCCAATGGTCTTGGCCCCCATCGCAGAAGCACGTAGAACACTCCGACTGCCAAACCTGTTTCGGACATGGTCCATGGCTTGGTAGAGGTTCAAGGTCTCTTCAGTATCCTCAAAAAGGTTGATTTGATAATTGCCGGAGACCAAATGGCTGAACCGAATCCCGATGAGCCGGACCAACATCCGTTTGTTGTACAGGGAATTGAACAGTTCCAATATTTTTGGGATGAGCACATGGTCGGCACTTGTGTACGGGATGCGCGCCTGTTTGGAATAAGTGTTGAAGTCAGAATACCGAATCTTTACCGCAACGCATGCCGTCAGTTTATCGCCCCTTCGCAACTGGTAGGCCAAGTTTTCGGTCATGGCAATCAAGATGCCCTTCAATTTGACCATATCAATGGTGTCCCTGTCAAAAGTTCTTTCATTGGAAATGGATTTTCGCTCATGAAAAGGAATCACGGGAGTATTGTCAATACCATTGGCCCTTTTCCAGATTGTCCTACCATTGGCACCCAACACCCGTTGCATTATGTCCATGGGCATCTCTTGTACGGTTTTTACTTGCCGTATGCCCAAATTTCGTAGGGTCTGATAGGTTTTATCACCCACCATCGGAATTTTTTTAATGGAAAGAGGGGCCAAAAATGGTTTTTCCATACCCAAATCTATCTTAAGCTGATTGTTGGGCTTGGCTTCGTTCGTAGCCACTTTGGAAACTACTTTGTTGACCGATAGACCAAACGAAATGGGCAGACCTGTTTCACGAATGATCTTTTGTCTCATCTCCGTAGCGAATTTGTAGCAACCAAAAAAACGGTCCATACCCGATAGATCGGCATAAAATTCATCAATGCTCGATTTTTCGAAAAGGGGGACCTGTTCCTTGATGATTTCCGTGACCACGTCCGAATACTTACTGTAGGTGCCGGCATTTCCACGGATCACCACGGCTTCCGGACAAAGCTCCTTGGCCATTTTCATGGGCATTCCAGAGTGTACACCAAACCCACGGGTCTCGTAACTGCAAGCCGCAACTACCCCGCGATCACTGGTGCCGCCCACTAATAAGGGCTTGTTTTTGAGCGTGGTATTGATGATGCGTTCCACGGACACATAAAAGGTGTCCAGATCAAGATGTAAAATCGTCTTTTTCATTGTTTAGCTGAAGAGAAAGCTAAATTATGGAAATATTCCTATAAAATGGAAATAATCCAAAAAAATAAATATGAACAACTTCTACTGTCCTTATTTCGGAAAAATCATCATATCTTTGTCCCGTTGTGTTGGATTTCAATCACGATGATTGGAATCAGGTTGAAGCATTTAAACAATGCTCGCCAATGAAAGGCTTTCCATTTGGAAGGCTTTTTTTGTTTTTATCAACTATTGGAAATACTGTGGGCCACATGGTGAACCAAAGAAGCGGCCAATTTTGCCGTTTGACCATCAATATCATATTTGGGGTTCATCTCGGCAATGTCCATACCGATCAGTTTTCCGGAACCAACGATGGTTTTCAAACATTCCAAAACCATGTACGGACTAAAACCCATGGGTGAAGCCGCGCTCACTCCGGGAGCATAGGCGGACGAAAAACCATCCAAGTCAATGGTGAGATAAATATGATCTACATTTTTGGTAAAGGCATTGATCCACGTAGTGATTTCTTCCAGCAGGGGAATCTGGAACGTATCGTTCATTACATAGATAACATCCAGGTCCCTGGCCGTTTGAAAAAGGGTTCTGTCATTGGCATCTTTTCGGATGCCCAAACAGAGATAATTAAAATCGATGTCCTCTTTTTCGCAATCTTTGGCTATCTGGTAAAACGGAGTGCCGGAATTGTTTTGCTCCGTGTTCTTTCGCAAATCAAAATGCGCATCAAAATTAATAATTCCAATGGTCTGGCCTTCTTTTTTGGCATCCAGATGATTTTTGATACCTCGGTAATGGCCATAGGCCATATCGTGCCCGCCACCCAAAACAATGGGGAACTGTTTTTTCTCTAAAAGCGTTGTGACCACATCAGAAAGTGCTTGTTGAGCAGCTTCCATATCACCATCTAAGCAAACAACCGAGCCTACATCATGCAAAAGCACATTGCTTCCCAAATGATTGGGCATTTTTCCAAAACTACTTTTGATTGCACCTGGACCATCCACCGCACCGACACGACCTTGATTGCGCCGTACCCCCTCATCACAGGCGTAGCCCAACAGCGCAATAGATTTTTTCTGGGCTTCGGGAATTTCTTCCAAAGGGGTGCAATGCACCTTTTCGTGGAGATACAGCCATTTATTGGAGATGCGACCCGTCCAGAGGTCTTGATTTGGGGGTTCGTAGTGTTTCATCAGATTAAAAAAGATTGTCCAAAATATCCGGCTCCACCAGATGGGGCAAAGTTACCTTTAAATTTGGAGAGCGTTCCATTTCCCGTTCAATGGCAAAGCGGGCTTCTTTGTTCCGTGCCCAACTTCTTCGGGAAATGCCATTGTTTACATCAAAAAACAACATTTTCTTCAATCGGTTGGAAGCCTCTTTGGTACCATCGAGTACCATGCCAAACCCTCCGTTGATGACCTCTCCCCAGCCTACGCCGCCACCATTGTGGATGGATACCCAAGTGGCTCCCCTAAAACTGTCGCCTATCACATTTTGGATGGCCATATCGGCAGTGAACTTGCTGCCATCATAAATATTACTGGTCTCCCTAAAGGGAGAATCCGTACCGCTTACATCGTGGTGATCCCTGCCCAAAACCACGGGGGCGCTGATTTCACCCTTCGCAATAGCGGCATTAAAGGCATCTGCGATCTTGCTGCGTCCCTCGGCATCGGCATACAGGATTCGGGCTTGCGAGCCTACCACCAGTTTGTTCTGTTCAGCCTCCGAAATCCATTTGATATTGTCCTGCATTTGCTGCTGGATTTCCTCTGGGGCTTCGGATTTGATGCTTTTCATCACCTCCAATGCAATGGCATCGGTTTTTTGGAGGTCCTTGGGGTCCCCCGAGGTACATACCCACCGGAACGGTCCAAAGCCGTAATCAAAACACATGGGCCCCAAAATATCCTGCACGTAGGAGGGGTATCTAAAATCGATATTGTTTTCGGCCATCACATCGCCGCCAGCTCGGGAGACTTCCAGTAAAAAGGCATTTCCATAATCAAAAAAGTAGGTGCCTTTTGCGGTGTGTTTGTTGATGGCGTTGATTTGTCTTCGTAGCGATTCCTGTACTTTTTCTTTGAACGCTTCAGGGTTTTCGACCATCATGGCATTGGATTCTTCAAAAGATAGTCCAACGGGATAATATCCACCGGCCCAAGGATTGTGCAAAGAGGTTTGGTCCGATCCCAAATGCACAAAAATATCTTCTTCATAAAAGCGTTCCCAGACATCGACCACATTACCGATGTAGGCCAAGGAGACCACTTCCTTGTTTTTCACAGCCTCTTTGGTTCTTGTGACCAATAGGTCTAAATCCGACAAAAGTTCATCCACCCAACCTTGAGCATGGCGTTTTTTGGCAGCTTCGGGGTTTACTTCGGCACAAATAGTAATGGCTCCTGCAATATTTCCGGCTTTGGGTTGGGCACCACTCATGCCTCCCAATCCAGCAGTTAAAAAGATTTTCCCTTCGGGCGATTCGTTTTGCTTCAATACTTTGCGAAAAGCATTCATAACGGTAATGGCAGTTCCGTGAACAATGCCTTGTGGCCCGATGTACATATAGGAGCCTGCTGTCATCTGTCCATATTGCGTTACTCCCAGTGCATTGAATTTTTCCCAATCATCAGGTTTGGAGTAGTTGGGAATCATCATGCCATTGGTGACCACCACTCGTGGCGCTTCCTTGGATGATGGAAAAAGTCCCATCGGATGCCCGGAATACATGTGTAAGGTCTGCTCATCGGTCATTTCCGCCAAATATTTCATGGTGAGCAGGTATTGTGCCCAGTTTTGGAATACCGCACCATTGCCCCCGTAGGTGATGAGTTCTTCGGGATGTTGTGCCACAGCAGGGTCCAAATTGTTCTGGATCATGAGCATAATGGCGGCTGCTTGATGGGTTTTTGCAGGATATTCGGAAATGGGCCGGGCATACATTTTATAGTCAGGCTTAAACCGATGCATGTAGATACGACCGTAGGTTTTTAATTCTTCGGCAAACTCTGGCGCAAGGGCTGCGTGCCATGCTTCGGGAAAATACCGTAGCGCATTTTGTACGGCCAGTTTTTTCTCTTCCTTGGAGAGGATGTCCTTCCGTTTTGGCGCAGGGTTGCCATTTTTTGTATATGTTTTTTTTGGTGGAAGTTGCTCAGGAATCCCTTGTAATATCTGTTGTTGAAATGTTGTCATAATACGTTTTTTAGCGGATAGGTTCTCCATTTTTCCAAACCTCACTTGGCTTTAGTTGCCCTTGGTGATAAGTGATTTCTTGGTAATTATCCGTTGGAAAAACAATGAAATCTGCCTGTGCCCCGGCTTCCAGTTTTCCTCGGTCGGCCAAGCGTAAAGCAGCGGCTGCCCTATAAGTGATTCCAGCAAGCACTTCGGTGTTGGACAATTTTTCAAAAGTGCCCAAAATACTGGCTTGGGTCAGCAAATCGCCCATGGGGGCAGAGCCGGGATTATGGTCGCTTGCAATGGACAGAGCGCCTCCGGCATCCAAAATTCTGCGGGCAGGGGTATAGGCACATCCCAAACCAATGGATGCCCCGGGCAATGCGGTCGCAATGGTATTACTTTTTGCCAATAACTCAATTTCTTTTTGGGTACTAGCTTCCAAGTGATCGGCGCTCACGGCACCAAAGTCTACCGCAACTTGACTTCCGCCTGTGGTGAATTGGTCGGCATGTACGGTGATATCAAAGCCCATTTCCTTGGCTTTTTGGAAATACGGTTTGATTTCCTCTGGTGAAAAGGCACTCTCTTCCACAAAAGCATCTACTCGTTGTGCCAAATTTTCATTTTTAAGGATAGGAAACAAGGTTGCAATAATTTCTTCCAGATATTCTTTTTGATGGTTCCAATCCTTTGGTTTCATGTGTGCTGCCAGACAGGTTGGGATTAAATTGACAGCTGATTTTTCGTTGGCCAGTTTTATGGCACGTAGCATTTTTAATTCTTCATCCACAGATAGCCCATAACCACTTTTTACCTCGATGGTGGTAACTCCATTTTTGAGATGTTTTTGGCTTCGTGATAAAATTCCTTTTGCCAATTCCACTTGTGATGCTTTTCGGGTTTGGGTTACCGTGTCCCAAATACCACCGCCCGCCTTGGCAATCTCCAAATAGGTTTTTCCAGCATTTCGATAGGCGTAATCCCTGGCCCGGGTGCCTCCAAAACAAATATGGGTATGGGAATCCACGAATCCGGGGAGGCAAACATGTTCTCCTTCGAAATGGTAGATTTTGACTTCATCGGATCTTAACTCATCAAAAATACCGACTTTAACTATTTTTCCTTCGGAAACCAGCATACCGGCATTTTCGATAATGGGCAATTGCTCATCTTTTAAAGCTCCTTTTAAAGGAAGCCCTGTCATGGGAAGCAATTGGGTAAATGGTCCTATTAATTGTAGTTTGTTCATTTTTAATATGTTTCAAATGCTTCAAGATGTGGTGTGTTCCAAGAAAGTTCTTTTTCCTTCATTACTTTTTCTACCAAATTGATGATTTCACGGTTTTGGATAATTTCGATGCCTTTCTCGATATCATCTGCAAAAACACGGTCATTTTCGGCAAAAGCGACCTTCGTTCTTAGGAATGTATGGATTTCATCCAACAGAATACCCGATTTCAGAGGTTTTCTGTACTCGAATGCCTGGGCAGCGGTCAACAGTTCGATGGCAAGAATCTTTTCCACATTTTCAATAATATTGAGTGCTTTCCTGCCACTTATGGATCCCATACTTACATGGTCTTCCTGACCCAAAGAAGTGGGAATGCTATCAGCACTGGCTGGAAAACACAGGCTTTTGTTCTCGCTGGCCAATGCTGCTGAGGTGTATTGCAAAATCATATATCCAGAGTTGATACCGGTATCATTCATCAATAATTTGGGAACGCCGGGACTGTTGCCTTCCAGGGCGAGATAGATGCGACGGTCGGAGATATTTCCAATTTCCGATGCGGCCAAAGCTGCATAATCCAAAGCCATGGCCAAAGGCTGCCCGTGAAAATTACCTCCGCTGATAGTGAGCTCATCATTTACGATGACCGGGTTGTCCGTAACCGAATTGAGTTCGATTTCCAACAATTCCTTGAGATGGAGCCAAGCATTTCGGGAAGCTCCGTGCACCTGTGGTATACAGCGAAGGGAGTAGGGGTCCTGCACCCGTTCGCAATCAATATGATCTTCCAAAATCTCGGAGCCTTGAAGCAGGGTTCTGATTCTTCCTGCCACATGTTGGTTGCCCTTGAATGGACGAAGTTCATGCAGCTCTTCAAAGAAAGGTTTCATGGAACCTTGAAGTCCTTCAAGCATCATGGCACCGATAATATCAGCGTGTTTAAGACAATGCTGCAATTTGTGTACGACCATCACCCCGTGTGCGGCGATAAACTGGGTTCCGTTGATCAGGGCCAGACCTTCTTTTGGTCCCAACTCCAAAGGTTTCAGTCCT
This sequence comes from Parvularcula sp., assembly GCA_002704915.1. Classification (GTDB taxonomy): domain Bacteria; phylum Pseudomonadota; class Alphaproteobacteria; order Caulobacterales; family Parvularculaceae; genus Hyphococcus. Next base: position 32,425 of record PAIP01000040.1, on the reverse strand, counting down.
ACTTGCTCAAAAAGTTCCTGTGTTTTTATGGTTTTTCCTTGAAATTCCACTTTGCCCAATCCGATGAGCGGAAGAAATAAGTGGGAAAGCGGGGCCAAATCGCCGGATGCGCCAACGGAACCTTGGGATGGGACTACGGGAATGGCATCGTTTTCCAAATGCCAGAGCATGCGTTGTAAGGTAGTTTCGGCAATGCCCGAATACCCTTTGGCAAGGGCATGGATTTTAAGAATCAGCATAATTTTTGCCAATTCGTTGGAAATGGGTTTGCCCACGCCCACACTATGGCTCTGTAATATATTGGATTGAAGGATTTTGGTATCTTCTTTGGATATTTTGGTGTTGCACAAAGGGCCAAAGCCTGTGTTGATGCCATAGACGGTATCGCCTTTTTCCACGATGCGCCCTACACGTTGATGACTGGCATTTACATTTTTTAGGCATTCATTGGAAAAAACACCTTTGATTGTACCCTGGGCCAAACCCAAAGCTATGCTTGCCGTTAAATGGTCTTCCCCAAATCGAAATGTTCGGTCTGTTGCCATGTTTTTTGTTTTAAATAAAATTATCATTTAGGTTTGATAATTGCCAATACTAATTTTTGTATTAATCAATAATTATGAATTATCAAATAGAACTCCGACACTTCATATATTTTTTGGCCGTGGCCGAAGAGCTCCATTATAGAAAAGCGGCCGAAAAGCTGTTTATTTCCCAACCTGGATTGAGTACGCAAATCAAACAGATGGAAGAAATATTGGATACGCAACTTTTTATCCGGGACAAAAAAAAGGTAAGCCTGACCCCGGCCGGAGAGTTTCTGAAAAAGGAGGTGGAATTCATTTTAAACCACCTGGAGCAGACCAAGAAACAATTGAAACTTATCGGCGAGGGACATATGGGTGAAGTGCGCATCGGTTTTTTGGGTTCTGCCATGCAAAATGTGGTGCCCAATTTATTGTTGGGACTAAAAGAAAGGTATCCCAAGGTGCATACTACGTTGGAGGAACTTTCCAACCGGGCGCAAATCAATGCGATACTGGCCGACCGTCTGGATTTGGGTTTTGTGCGGTTGTCGCGTGTGCCCATAGGGTTGGAAGTAAAACCTGTTTTTGAAGATACTTTCTCTTTGGTTTTGCCCGAGGAACATCCTTTGGATAAGGGGAATTTCAAGAATATCAATCAAGTGGCAAACGAGGATTTTATCCTCTTTTCCCAAGATTATAGCCCCACGTATTACGACACCGTACTCAGTATTTGTGAGGATGGTGGTTTTGCGCCTAATGTTTCCCATAAATCCGTTCATGCCCAGACCATTTTTAAACTGGTAGAGAACAAATTGGGCATTGCGATTGTGCCGACCACGCTCCAATATGGGTTTCAGATGAAGGTGAAATTCATCGAATTGAGGAAAATTAAACAGCGTGCCGTGCTAAGTATGGTGTGGAAAACCGATAACCGAAACCCTGCGCTTCAAAAATGTATGGATTTACTCATGAAATTATGATAGCAAGGTTTTGGGGAGTAACTTTGGAATTCAACTTAATAGTACATTATGATTTTTGACCTGATCAAGAGAAGAAGAAGCATTTTTCCAGCCCAATATATTGATAAGCCCATTGACAAAGACACTATTGAAAAAATCTTGGAAGCAGCGAATTGGGCACCAACCCATAAAAAAACGGAACCATGGCGGTTTAAGGTGCTCATGGGGGAAAAGAAGCAGGAATTGGGAATATTCCTTTCCAATAAGTATGAAGAACTGGACCCTAACCCAAAGCAGATGAAGATTAAAAAACTGCAATTTAATCCTTCGAACTCTGGAGCTGTAATTGCAATCTGTATGCAACGGGATCCAAAGGAAAGTTTGCCCGAGTGGGAAGAAGTTGCCGCAGTTTCCATGGCGGTGCAAAACATGTGGTTGTGCTGTACCGAACTGGGTATCGGATGCTACTGGTCTTCCCCCGGACTCGTCAAATACATGGATGGGTTTTTTGATTTGGCCCCGGGTGAAAAATGCTTGGGCTTTTTCTATATGGGCTATTATGAAGGAGCTGTTGAGCCATCAAGTAGAACCCCTATTTCGGAAAAAGTGGAGTGGCTGGACTAACTAAAAGTAAATAGGTCACCTGCGTACTTAATTGTCATGTACAGGTAAAAGACAGCGTACAAAGCGGTCACGACAAACTTCATGAAAGTGCCCGTTAAAAATCCCAAAAACGAACCAAAAGCCGCCTTAAGGGCGGTTTCTTTATTGGCTTTGTTCAATAATTCACCGACCAAAGCTCCAATAAAAGGCCAAATAATTATTCCCAAGGGCCCGAACACCGGAACAAAAATGGCGACCAATAGACCTATGATGGTACCCCACATGCCGGCTTTGGTACCTCCGAACTTTTTGGTGCCCATGGCAGGTATTACATAATCCAAAACGGTGATGGTAATGGCAATGACAAAGGTAATTCCCAGAACCCACCAATTATCCGGTACGGCTTTGGTCAAATAAAGCAATAAAAGTCCGACCCAACTAATGGGTGGACCTGGCAAAACGGGCAAGAAGCTGCCCAGTATTCCGACCAGCATCAAAAGGAACCCTAAAATGAGCAATGCAATATCCATAGCTATGTTTTACTTTTAGACAAATGTAACCGACAATTGTTACAAACAAAATCAAAATAAGCCTCTGTCCTTAAATTTTTCATTGGTAAATTTGAAAACAATTACCTAGCGGTGGTGAAAATGAGTAAAACACATACAAAACCAAGAATCATCCAAATGGGATGTGCCATGATGTGTATGTTTTATTTACTTGGACTTTTTAATGGCTTGGTGTTGGAAACCCTGCACGAAGTTTCACATATATTGACTCCATCGACACACCATCATAATTTTGTCTCAGATCATGAGGCTGTTGATTATTCGTCTTTGGAAGCTATGGCCGGCCATTCCCATGAAGCTCTGGAAGCGTTGAAGGATCTATTGGATGCCAATCAACCGGATGAGCAGGAACCAAAGGATAAAATCAGCCTTAAACTGGACAAACACTTTGTGGAGGAAACACATTTAGCTTCTGAAATCAATTTTTTGGTCATTGCCATTAACAATTGGGCCTACCAAGACAAGACCTTTTCTTGTTGCCACAGTGTGACCACACCCCCTCCTCAAAATAGCTGAATTCAAGCTGAACTAATTTTTCAAATGGGTTTTGATTTCGTCACCCTGGACTAGTTCCATGCTCACATGAATATCAGGATATAGATTGTGAGATGCTGAAACCAGTTCAGCATGACATTACATGAGCTTTTTTGATGAATTGGAAAGATTCTAGTTTTCACACAAATCAAATTAAAGAACAACAACATGAAATATTTTATGGTGGTATTGTCCATGGTGTTCATGGGCACGATTACTGCACAAAATTTAAAAGGGAAGCTGGTCGATGAAGCCGGTGTTCCAATAGAAGACGCTGGTATATTTAACAAGACCAGTGGCCAACATAGCCATACCGATGGTACGGGCCATTTTAATCTGGATAGGACCTCGGTGAACGATACCATTTATTTTTCAAGGCTGGGATATGCCACGGAGACCCGGGTGGTGAGTCAAGCTGATTTACAGAATCCACTTACTATTGTACTTCAAGAAAGCACCATTTCTTTGGATCAGGTGGTTTTGGTGTCCGAAGTAGATGCGTTGAGCAGGGTGGTGGACGTGGATTTGAAAACGAATCCCGTCAAATCATCACAGGAAATCTTAAGAAAGGTGCCAGGACTGATTATTGGTCAACACGCCGGAGGCGGAAAGGCCGAGCAGATATTTTTACGTGGTTTTGATGTGGACCACGGTACCGATGTCGCCATCAATGTGGATGGAATGCCGGTGAATATGGTGTCCCACGCCCATGGACAGGGATATGCCGATCTTCACTTTGTGATTCCAGAGACCATTGAGAATGTAAACTTTGGGAAAGGGCCCTATTATGCCGAGCAAGGAAATTTTAATACGGCGGGCTACGTAAACCTAAAGTTGCGAAAAAGTTTGGATAAGAGTTCGTTGTCCACCGAAGTAGGGCAATTCGGAACACGAAGGTTTACGGGGATGTTCAATGTTTTGGACAACCAGAACAGTAATGCTTACCTAGCTTCCGAACTGTATTTAACGGATGGGCCGTTTGATTCGCCACAGAATTTTAATCGAATCAACATTATGGGAAGATATCGCTACGCATTGCCGGGCGATCAAGAGTTACTATTGACAGCATCCCACTTTTCAAGCAAATGGGATGCATCGGGCCAAATTCCACAACGGGCTGTTGATCTAGGATTAATTGGTCGCTTTGGTGCCATTGACGATACCGAGGGCGGACAGACGAGCAGAACCAACTTTGTTTTGAACCATAATAAGAATTTGGGTGCTGGAAAATCGCTCAACACGATGGCATTTGTTTCTCATTATGATTTTGAACTCTATTCCAATTTTACATTCTTTTTGGAAGATCCCGTGAACGGAGACCAAATCAAACAATATGAAGACCGAATGCTGGCTGGGGCCAAAACTGTTTTTCAGAACAGTTCCGCCAGTTTGGGAGGTATGGAGTTCAAATACAATGCAGGAATCGGTTTTCGGTATGATAATGTGGACGACAATCAGCTTTCACATACCGTAAACCGTCAAGAATTGTTGGAGCGCTTGGCCTTTGGTGATGTGGATGAGGTGAACAGCTACGCATTTGCGGGAGCAGCATTTAAATCGGGTAAATTTACGTTTGAACCGGCACTTCGATTGGATTATTTTAGGTTCGACTACATTGATAAAATGAGTGAACTGTACGATAGTCAGAGTGAAGAAAAAGTAGCGTTCAGTCCTAAGTTCAATACCATTTACAGTCCAACAGAAAACACCCAGTTTTTCTTGAAAACAGGCATTGGTTTCCACTCCAACGATACTAGGGTTGTGGTAGCCAACGGTGGCGAAGAAATTCTGCCAGCTGCTTACGGTGTGGATTTGGGAACCATTGTAAAACCAATGGACAAACTGGTGTTAAATGCCACTTTGTGGACTTTGTTCTTGGATCAAGAGTTTGTGTACGTGGGTGATGCCGGAATTGTGGAACCCAGTGGAAAAACCCGAAGAATGGGGCTTGAAGTAGGGGCAAGGTACCAGCCTTTGGATTGGCTGTACATCTATTCTGATGCCAATTTCACGCAAGCACGTAGCACCGAGGAGGCGGATGGAGAGGACTACATTCCATTGGCACCCGATTTTACAATGGCTGGTGGGGTAACCTTTGGAGGCAATCAAGGTTTTTCAGGGGGATTGAATTACCGATACATTGATGACCGACCCGCCAACGAGGACAATTCCATTGTGGCCGAGGGCTATTTTGTGACTGATGCAACCCTAAATTATAGTGTAAACAATTGGACTTTTGGTCTCATTGTGGAAAACCTTTTTGATACGGAATGGAACGAGACCCAATTTGCCACGGAAAGCCGATTGTTCAATGAGCCGACCTCTTTGGAGGAGATTCATTTTACACCCGGCACACCTTTTTATTTAAGGGGAAAGGTTACCGTGACTTTTTAAGCTGCTATCCGCCAGAATACTACGCTGGCGGATTTTTTATCCACTTTTCAACTAAAAAATTAGTTTAAACTAAATATTTAGTTATATTTGTTATGTGTTTAACTAAAAAATTAGTTGAAAATGAAACAGCTCACCAAAGCAGAAGAAGAGGTAATGCAGCTCCTATGGAAAATTGAAAAAGGCAATGTAGCTGCAATTTTGGAAGAATTACCAGAACCCAAACCTGCATACAATACCGTTTCTACCATTGTTCGGATTTTGGAGGACAAAGGTTTTGTTTCCCACGAAAAAGTAGGGAAGGGCCATGTGTATTTTCCCTTGGTGAAAAAGGAAGAGTACAGTAACCAGAGTCTCAATAAATTGATGGAAGGGTATTTTCAAGGGTCATTTTCAAGTATGGTATCTTTTTTTATGAAGAAGAACGATATCAGTCTTAAGGAACTCGAAGAAATCATGAAGAACATTAAAGAGGAAGGGCAATGATTACGTATATCCTAGAGAGTTTGGCGTTTCAATTGGTCTTTTTGTTGACCTACGACCTTTTTCTGAAGAAAGAAACCTTTTTTCAGTGGAACCGCGCATATTTATTGGGCACATTTTTTCTTTCCCTTGTACTACCGTGGGTAAAGATAGAGGCCCTACAAACCACCATGCCCGAAGAATTAGGGAATACAACTATATTTTTCACACAATTAAATGGTGTTGTACTGGGTCCAGAAGCCAACGAAACTGGTTTTTTGCAAAGTCTACCTTGGCCCTATTGGGTATTCGGAGCTGGAAGCATAATGGCTGCAATTTGGTTTGTCCATAAACTGGTTCAAATAAGAAAGCTCCGTAAAAAAGGTACAGTTGTGCATTTTGTGGATTTTACCAAAATCACAGTGCCCAACAGTTCCATGGCGTTTTCATTTTTCAAGAGTATTTTTTTAGGTGAGGGAATCAAAAAAGAGAAGGAGCTCAACATTATGGCCCACGAGTTGGTACATGTTAAACAAAGGCACACATTGGATCTTCTGTTTTTCGAATTGGCCCGAATTGCTTTCTGGTTCAACCCCTTGGTGTACGTGTACCAAAACAGGATTGCCGAATTACATGAATTCATTGCCGATGCACAGGCCGTAAAACGGGATAAAAAAACGCATTATGAAATGCTGTTGTCCGAAGCGTTCAATACACAGAACATCAGTTTTGTCAATCAATTTTTTAATCAATCATTAATCAAAAAACGAATAGTCATGTTACAAAAAGGAAAATCAAAAGCCATATGGCAGTTAAAGTATGTATTGTTGTTGCCACTTGTTTTGGGGATGTTGGTATATACCTCTTGCGAAAATCAAAAACAAGGAGACATAGAAAGTGCAGAACCCCTTTTGCTGGATGAAAGTGTTTCTATGGATCCCAGTGGGGCAACTGACAAAATTATTTTAAATGTAGGAGACCTAAATGCTCTTACCGAATATGAAAAAGAGAAGAGATATCAACTTTTGGAAAAATTGAGGGTGAATAATGAAATCACAACATTGGAAATAGTCGACAAGAAAAATCGTAGTGTCAAATTACAGTTGGAAAAAGGTATGGACTCTACTGACGATTCGAGTTTAGTTTCCTTTTTGGAAATAGTGGATAGGGAAAATGGCATGGTCAAAAATCAAGTGGACGGAGACAGCATCGAAAACAAGGATGGTGCTATTTCAGTACCCTTTAGTTTGATTGATGAGGTCCCGGTCTTTCCAGGTTGTGAGGATGCCGAGGATAAAAGAGCTTGCTTTAACGAAGAGATTGTGAAGCACATTAAAAAACATTTTAATTATCCGAAAGAAGCACAAGAAAGAGGTATTCAGGGTAGGGTCAGTGCTATTTTTATAATGGATGTAGAGGGGAAAGTTGTAGATATTAGAACTAGGGGTCCCCACGAACTTTTGGAAAAGGAAGCTGAGCGAATTTTGTCGAGATTGCCCCAAATGAAACCTGGTGTGCACAAAGGAAAAAAGGTGGAGGTTCCTTTTGCCATACCTATTACCTTTAGATTGCCAACCCAATCAGGGGATAGTTCGGCCAATGACACCAAAGACTATATGTTGGTAAATGCCAGTAAAATAAATAAGCAAGGAAAAGTGTTTTATGAAGGAACAGTAACAGATAAGGAATCTCTAGGGTTGTCAGGGGTCACTATTTCAATAGATGGGAAAGAATCAGGTGTTATATCAAATTTTAATGGTGTATTTTCAATAGAAGTAGAAAACGGTGATGTGTTGAAGTTTCAATATATCGGCCTTCCCAACAAATTGATTAGAATACCCATGAATTAATATCAATAGGAACTTAAATCATTGCCATTGACAGTTCAAGTAAAGGATTTTTACATTCCATTTTTGATTTTGTTCTCGTTCAAAGCCGGTGCACAAACATCGGCTTTGGCCGCTGCCGATAGTTTATATGGTTTGGGCAATTATGCGTCGGCCATAAATGTTTATGCAAAGGTTGGGGACAAAAAATCAAACCTACAGATAGCTAGAGCGTACAATGCCATTGGCAATTATGATAAGGCGATTGCTCAATACAGCGCTCTATTGGATAAAAATCCAGAACTTCAACAGGCAAGGTTTGAATTTGGCAAACTATTGCTGAAAACCAAAAAATATGAACAGGCATTGGAAGCGTTCAATGTCTTGACAGCTTCAAAACAAGAGAACCCCGAGTATTATTATTATTTAGGTCGCACACATGAGTCTGTGAAAAACATGGACAAGGCAAATAAGGCATTTAAAATGGCAGTGGCCATGGATAGCACCCATTTACGTAGTTTGTACGCCTTGGGAAAATATTATGTGGGTCAGGAAATTAAGGATTCCGCACTGGTATATATCGATAAGGGGCTAAGGTTTTATGGGAATGATGTGGCCATGATCAACCTAAAGGCGTTGGCTTATTACAACAATGGAGAGTATGGACCGGCCATTCCTTATTTTGAAAGTTTGTTGGGATTGGGTGAGCAAAAATCCTTTGTTTATGAGAAATTGGCCTTTTCCTATTTCAGAAACTGGGAGCCGGAAAAAGCATTGGGGGCTTATCACAAGCTGACAAATTTTCCAGATAAATTAGCGACTGCTTATGCAGGATTGGGGGAGGTGTATTTTAAGGAAAAGGAATTGGACAGTGCGCAGTACTATATCAAAAAATCCATTGAGGAAAGAATGGTCTCGTTCCCACAGGAATATGCAAGTCTTGGTCGCATAGCCCGGTTGAAGGGAAAGACAAAAGAATCCATGGAATACTATGTAAAAGCTTGGGAAGAGAACAAGGACAACTATTATAATTATTATCAGGTATGTGTTTTGGCTGACGAATACTATAAGGATTCTAAAACCCGCTTAAACTACTACGAAAAGTTGCTTGAAATGTACCCCAATTTAGTACCATTCCTTAAGGAACGAGCCCAAAACCGTATCAGCGAGATAAAAGAGGAAATCCATTTTGCGGGCAACTGATTTCTTCAAAATGTCGTAATTTCAGCCAAATTATTGGGGCTGTCATGCGGAAGTTAGTTTTGTTAATCATTTTTATGGGTTTGTTCGTATCCTGCGAGCTGTTCGAGTCCAAAGAGGACAAGACCCAAAAACTGGTCAATGAGGAGCTTTTGGCCATTGATTGGAACGATGTGGACCAATACCCTCTTTTTGAGGATTGTGACGAAACCGCCCCAAAAGATGCGCAACAGGAGTGCTTCCAAAATGTGATCACCGAGTATTTTTCAGAAGCGCTTTCTGGACTCAAGTTTGAGGTCAGGAACGATTTGAACGATACGGTCTATATCGATTTTTTGATAGATGAACATGGTTTTATCACTGTGTTGAACGTTGAGGAAAAAACCGCTGTTTTGAACGAGATTTCGGATTTTAACAGCAAAATATCCGAACAATTGAACGATATAACCACCGTGGCCCCGGCACTGAAAAGGGGAAACCCGGTAAGCTTACGTTTTAGGCTTCCGCTGGTACTAAACACCTACTGATTTTGGCAACAGAAAAAATTATATTGGGCATAGATCCCGGAACCACGATCATGGGTTTTGGGATAATCAAGGTCATCAATAAGCAAATGCACTTTGTGCAGATGAACGAGTTGATGCTCAAAAAATATACGGACCCCTATACCAAGCTCAAGCTTATTTTTGAGCGCACTTTGGAGCTTATCGATACCTATCACCCCGACGAAATAGCTATTGAAGCCCCTTTTTACGGGAAAAATGTACAATCCATGCTCAAATTGGGCCGCGCTCAAGGGGTGGCCATGGCAGCAGGTCTTTCCAGAGAGATCCCGATTACGGAGTATATGCCCAAAAAAATAAAAATGGCCATAACGGGCAACGGGAACGCCACTAAAGAACAGGTGGCCAAAATGTTGCAAAGTGTGCTGAAATTGAAATCTTTGCCCAAAAATCTGGACAGTACGGATGGATTGGCCGCAGCCGTTTGTCACTTTTATAATGAAGGTAGGGTTGAGGTTGGGAAAAGCTATACGGGTTGGGAGGCCTTTGTGAAGCAAAACCCGGGTAAGATCAAGTGACAATTGCAAATTTTCAAAGATTCGGAATATATTTTCAATGAGATTGCAAAGGGTTTAATCGACTAGGCCGATGAACTTTCGAAAATCATGTTTTCCATCCTAAAAACTACTAAAAGGACTAAATGATCATTGTATATTGTTTACTGTTAATTGACAATTGATGTCTGGGATTTATATTCACATTCCTTTTTGCAAGCAAGCTTGCCATTACTGTGATTTCCATTTTTCCACGCAACTGGGAAAAAAGGAAATTATGGTGAATGCCATTGCGCAAGAGATCAGTATGCGAAAAGCAGAAGTGGATGATGAGGTGGAAACCATCTACTTTGGGGGAGGAACGCCGTCGGTTTTATCAATGGAGGAAATTCAACAGTTGATTCAGGCGGTGTACGACAATTACAAAGTAATTGACCATCCAGAAATCACTTTGGAAGCCAATCCAGATGATTTATCCAATCATCGGATCATGGAATTATCCGAAAGCCCGGTAAACCGTCTCAGTATCGGTATCCAATCTTTTTTTGATGAAGATTTAAAATTGATGAACCGCGCACACAATGCTGGTGAAGCAGAAAAATGTATCCAACAAGCCACAAAGCATTTTGATAACATCACCATCGATTTGATCTACGGAATCCCCGGGATGGACAACGAACGCTGGAAACGGAACATCCAAAAAGCGTTGGATTTTGGCTTGCCCCATATTTCAAGCTATGCGTTGACGGTGGAACCTAGAACCGCCCTTAAAAAATTCATTGAAAAAGGCGTGGTTCCGGATGTGGATGACGAGCAGGCGCAAGAGCAGTTTTATATTTTGGTGAATATGTTGGAAGGGCAGGGTTTTGTAAACTATGAAATCTCGAACTTTGGGAAACCCGGTTTTTTCTCCAAGAACAACACGGCATATTGGTTGGGTAAAAAGTATTTGGGCGTAGGTCCGTCCGCACATTCTTTTGATGGAAAACACAGAAGCTGGAACATCCGGAACAACCCTACCTATATCAAAAAAATCAACGAAGGTGTTTTGCCCATGGAAATTGAGACGCTTTCCAAAACGGATAGGTACAATGAGTATGTGATGACCGGTCTACGAACTGTTTGGGGGGTTGATTTGGATAAAATAGCATTGGAATTTGGGCCAAATTATTTGAACTATCTAAACCAACAATCCAAAAAGTATATGGAATCCCATTTGCTTTTTTTGCAAGAAGGAAAGCTTTTGGTCACCAAACAGGGCAAGTTTTTGGCTGATGGGATTGCTAGTGATTTGTTTTTTGTGGGTTAGCCATGACGGTCCAATCACTCAATTTGAAGGGTTGTAATATTATAGTTAATCTTATGTGGGATTGTTTTCCGAGGTAATCCCTTTCTCGACAATTTCAGTTGTGTATATCATTTCTCTATACTCAACCAAAATTCCTTCTTCCATTAAGCTTGGGAAACTTTCAGGACTAGAAGATACTGGTGAAGGCACATAGTTGTTTGAATTCGAACTGTTTTGCTCGTAATTCATAAGTTCCGATGTTCTTATACTATCCTTCATTTACTTGCAAATTTACGTTGTTTTCTTCGTGTTTCCAACCTTCGAAGTTCAATTGGTTCTCTATTGTTGTTCTTGTGATAGGTGGCATTCCAGGTTGTTGATTTATTGTCTGCGTAGTTTTTATTAAAGAGCCTTCTGTTACATAAACGTCAGTTCCACCGTCAATACTTTCTAAAAGCACTCTTCTACAGCTATAATTTTTTGTTGCTTCAGCACCCAATTCCAAATTTGGGTTGAATGGCTCTAATAATTTTAGTTCATCTCTAATATCATCAAAAACGGATTTTATTATTTCGTATTGTTCGTCATTAGGTTTTTCAATTGTTAGACCTAATTCATCTCTTGCCTCATTCCGATATATTGCATAATCGTGACTTCCAGAGTCACTGCACAAAAATGCCACTATTTTGTCTATTTTCTCTTGTTGATCCGCTCCAAGTTGTTTTTGTAATAATTTCCTTGCCACCATTTGAATCTGAGTTCGTGACCTGTATACATTCCCTAAAACTAAAGGATGAACTTTCTCAGATAAATTTAGTAAAATGTCTTTTAGGTTTTCTTCGTCATTTAATTTTAATTCATTTTTGGCTAGACCAAAAAATCCTTGAATTGATTCAACACTTACTGGAATTCTGGCTTGAGGGTTATTTGGTATTTGAGGATTTTGAGGATTTAACGGGCTATTAAGCGATGGGTCGATTGGGCCTAAAGTTGCCTGTTTTGTCATCATTATATTATCTGCACCAAGACTAATTATTGTTCCTGAACTTCTTGCTTTAGATGGTATAATAATCTCAAATTCGGTACAAAATTGTCTTATCAGATTAACCAAACTCCAAGCAGCCATAGTATCTCCGCCTCTCGTATAGAGTAAAAGACTTATTTTTTGAACTTTTCCAATTTTGTCTAGCTGTTCAGAGAAATACTCTAAAACGTCTGTTGCAATTTGCGTTTCCATTCCCCGTCTATCTCCAGTAAAATAAACGAGTAGCTTAGAGTTTCTATTTTTTTCTAGCCATTGGTAGTTTTCTAGTCTATTTTGAAACATATATTTAGTTTTTCATAATCTCACTTAACTTTAAAGATATGAATTCGATTTAATGAATTATATCGACCGATGCCGAACCAAGTTCAGCACAGGTAAGTGAAGTTAGTATTTTTCTGGTTAAAATTCCAGTTACCCTGGACGGTTGTCTTTTCCTAGTTTACCAAATACTGTTTTTAATTCATAATACTTTTGTTCTTATAATCTCCATCAAAAACACATTTAAATTGGATTTATCCCATGAATTGCCTTAATTACCCCAAACAAGCCCAACATACATGATTGCTACCATAAAGCACAACGCTAGAAACTATAAAATAGACCTGACCAAACCTCTGGATATCTCCATATCACTAAAAGATGGAGACAAAAATGTGAATGCCTGGTATTTGGGTCCACCAAAAATAACCCCACACGAAGAGGACGGTTTTGTGGGGAAGGTCTCGGAAGGAGCCCCGGTCAATTTTAACGATATCTGGTTCAATCCGCACTCGCATGTAACACACACGGAGTGTTTGGGACATATTACCGAGGCATTTCATTCGGTGAACCAAAAACTCGCAACATTTTTCTTTTTGGCCGAAGTCATTACGGTGGCCCCGGAGCAAATGGGCGATGATTTTGTGATTTCCGAAAAGCAGATAAAATATGCCTTGGGCAATAAAAAGCGACAAGCGGTCGTAATTCGGACGTTACCGAATTTGGGATATAAACGCTCCAAAAAATACTCGGATACCAATCCGCCGTATTTAATGGAAGATGCGGCCAAGTATTTGGTTAAAAAAGAGGTGGAGCATTTGCTCATTGACCTGCCTTCGGTGGATAAGGAAAGGGACGGAGGTGAGCTTTTGGCACACAAAGCCTTTTGGAACATGAATGGCAAGCCAAGGCATAAGGCTACGATCACCGAATTTATTTATGTGCCCAATCCAGTGGAGGACGGCACCTATTTTTTAAACCTGCAAGTGGCTCCTTTTGAAAATGATGCCAGCCCTAGTAGACCTGTTTTGTATAAAATTGAAGATAAATAAATGAAAACAACCCTTAAATTGGAAGAGGTGATGATGTTTGTCCTTGGCATCTACCTTTTTGGTACATTGGATTACGCCTGGTGGTGGTTTTTGGTGTTGATCTTGACTCCGGATATTGGTATGGTCGGTTATCTTTTTGGAAACAAAATAGGTGCTCTTTCCTATAATTTATTCCATCATAAAGGGGTTGCCATACTAATTTATCTTGCTGGTGCCTACTTTTCAATACCTTTATGCCAGCTCATAGGGATAATCCTGTTTTCCCATTCATCTATGGACAGAATATTGGGGTATGGATTAAAGTATGACAAAGGATTCAAATTCACCCATTTGGGTGAAATAGGCAATTAAATAATGGGTGAAGCAATAGATTTAATTCTTGGACTGATATTAGGGGCAATACTTATGTATTGGGTGTACTCCCTTTTTAGAAAAAAGAAGAACAAAGAGATTACCGAGCAGCAATCCACGGTAATTTTAAATAAGATCAGAAGTGTGTGCAAACTCGTTTCCGTAGAAGGTGATTTTGCCGAAATCTATCATTACGAGAACACTAAGGACAGTTTCATGAGTCTGTTCCGAAGCAAGAAAAAAGCATTGATCGTGATCAAGGCAAAGGCACATATTGGGTATGATCTGAACAAACTTGATTTAAAGGCTGAAAACGATAAAAAGACGATTGTACTCAGTCATTTTCCAGAGCCGGAAGTATTGTCCATAGAGCCCGATCTGCAGTTTTATGATATCAAAAATGGTATATTCAACAGCTTTTCGCCTACGGATTTGACCAATCTGAACCAAGAGGCCAAGGATCATATCAAACAGAAAATACCACAGAGCGGCCTGATGGAAACCGCGAGAAAAGAAGCTTTGCAAGCTGTTTTGGTCGTGGAGAAAATAGTGGAGACCATCGGATGGAAACTGGACTATTCCGCTTTGGAAATAACAAACAGGGAAAAACAATTTATTGAAGAGTAACTATGAAAACCAAAATTATAACCCTACTTCTAGTAGGAATGATATCTGTTATGAGCAACGCACAGGATTCCGACAAAACTACCTTTGACCATGCTTTTGCGCACACGGTCTATTTTTGGTTCAAAAACCCGGATAGTGAAGCGGACAGGGCTACTTTTGAAGCTTCATTGACCAAATTCTTGAACAGTTCCAAATATGCCAAAACCAAGTTCATTGGCAAGCCCCCAAAGGCAATTCGCGATGTTGTAGACGATTCTTTCACCTATTCCTTGATTCTTTCTTTTGAATCGGCCGAAGACCAGGCTGCTTATCAAAAAGAGCCTCCACATTTAGTGTTTATAGAGGAGTGTCAAGATTTATGGGAGAAGGTGATTGTTTATGATTCAGAAGGTATTGCTCAATGAATGTTGAGATTTTTCGAGAAATGTGCCTTTCAAAAAAAGGGGTAACGGAAGAGTTTCCATTTGATGCCGATACATTGGTCTTTAAGGTAATGGGCAAAATGTTCGCCTTGGTTCCCTTGGAAAGACTTCCGGCCCAATGTAATTTAAAATGTGACCCCGAAAAATCCGAAGAACTTAGGGAAACGTTCGATGGGGTTATAATCCCGGGGTACCATATGAGCAAAAAGCATTGGAACACTTTGTTTTTGGAACAACTCCCACCCCAATTGATAAAAGATTTAGTGGACCATTCCTATGAGTTGGTCGTATCTGGTTTAACCAAAAAGCTTCAACAAGAACTTAAAGATTTAGATTGATTTTAGATGACGGATTTAAAAGCCTTTTACACCGATCAAAGGGAGAAGCATCAACAAGAACTACAGCGGGCGAAAAAGAAATTGTCACTTTTGGCCACGCTTCGTCTTTCTGTTTTTGTGGCTTTGGCTTTCGGGATATATTTTTTTTGGGGCACGACTTTCATTTTTGTGTTGTTGCCCGTAGGAATTATATTGTTTCTCTATCTGGTGGTGCGGTTTAGCAATGTAAAACGCCATAAGAAGTATCTGGAACGACTGATTGCTATCAATACCACGGAACTGGAAATCTTGGAACGTCGTTTTCATCATTTACCGGATGGCAAGGAATTTTTAAAACCCGATCACCCATACGCCCAAGATCTGGACCTTTTTGGAAGAGGCTCTTTTTATCAATATGCGAACCGGACCACTTTGCAACAAGGACGCGAAGTTTTCTCTGATCTTTTGTTGGATGGTGACACAAAGGATATTGATAAAAAACAAGAAGCCATTCAAGAATTGGCCCAGCTTCCGGAATGGCGACAACATTTCTCCGCGTTGGCCGGTGAAACCAAGCCGAAAATATCGCCCAATGTGGTTTCCGATTGGATGAAGTCCCATACAAGGGTGACGCCCAAATGGGCGGGGATCGGAGCGCCCGTATTTTTGGGCATTTCCATATTGTTGATTACACTGGCGGTAATGGGTCTGGTGCCTGAAAGCTTGGTTTTGATATGGTATTTTTTAGGATTGGGAATTGTCGGTAGATATGCCAAGGACATTCTGGAATTTTCGGTGAAAGTGTCCGAGGCGCAAGATACCATCCAACAACATCAAAGATTGATTTCTGAACTGGAAGAAACCAGTTTTTCTTCTGAATTATTGAAGGATCTACAATCAAAACTAGAGGTAAAAGGCGAAAAAACATCAATGATTTTGAAGCGCTTTACCCAACGTACGACCATGTTGGAGCAACAATACAACTTGGTAGTGTTATTTTTTGCTCAAGGTCTTGGACTGTACAGTCTTTTTTATGCCTATAAAGTGCAATCTTGGGTATCAAAATACGGTAAGGATGTAGCCGGTTGGTTTGCTGCCATTGCTCAGTTTGATGCCTACATTACATTGGGTACCTATGCGTTCAATCATCCTGAACATACCTATCCAACGTTGGTGAAAGGGGATACTGTGATCAGTGCTAAAGAAGTTGGCCATCCCTTGGTGGACCCCAAAAAGAACGTTTTGAACGATTTTGAGATCGGAAAGGGACGCTTTTGTATCGTAACAGGGGCCAATATGGCCGGGAAAAGTACTTTTTTGCGAGCGGTCGGCCTTCAAATTGTGATGGCGAACATGGGCTTGCCCGTTATGGGCAAAGAGGTAAAATATGCTCCGGTGCGGTTGCTTACAAGCATGCGTTCGTCAGATTCTTTGGCAGATGAGACTTCCTATTTTTATGCAGAGCTCAAACGCCTGAAATATATCGTGGAGGAATTGGAAAAAGAGGACTGTTTTGTGATTTTGGATGAGATATTGAAGGGGACCAACAGTGTGGACAAGGCAGAAGGTTCCAAAAAATTTGTAAAACGTTTGGTGCAGAACGGGTCGACCGGAATGGTGGCCACCCACGATCTAAGCCTGTGTACCTTGGCCGATGAGCTCCCCGAAGTGGAAAATCGCTATTTTGATGCCCAGATTGTCAACGGAGAGCTGTTTTTTGATTACAAGTTCAAAGAGGGCGTTTGCCAGAATATGAACGCATCTTTCCTGCTAAAAAATATGGGTATTGTGGATTAAAGTCCCTTTACCTGTACCTTATGAAACGAGTCCGCTTGTAAACGCAATAATTCCTCAGCTTTTTCTTTTTTGTAGCGATACAATTCTTCCTCATTTTTTATATCGGCATAGATTTTTTGGTTGATTTCACTATCGGTGGCCATCAATAATTTACGCTGTGCCACCTTTTGCATTACCCAAGTGGCCACTACGCTTTCTTGCTCCTCAAACTTATAGTCGTATTCGCCCCTTGGCGCCAATAATTTGGCTATGATGGGAGCTGTTTCTATAGCTAAGAACAATAAAAAGATAAAAAATGAGGGAAACCAGGGTAATTTGCCCAATGCATTGATGCGGGCCATGAGTCCGTCAAAACCATCGATAATGGGTTGTGAGTTGGCAACTGCCGTGTCGTAATCGGTTTGTAAGGCTGTAATTTGGGCTTCAATGTTTTCAATTTTGCCAGCATTCGTCTCTTTCAAGGCATTGAGTTCCGCCAAAGCGGCATCGTGTTTCTCCCGTTTTTCTTCATAAACAGGACCTTTGCCCAACAGCCCCGTTCCAGCAGTACCTTCCGCTTCAGAAATATAGGTGTCGTAAAGCGCATTGGTCTCGGCTTCTTTCGTCGCAATTTCACCCTTCAGGTTAGCAATATCTTGGTTTAGGCTTTCAATCTTCGGGGTGTATTGGAGTGCCAATTGTTCCTTGTTGTTCAGGGTGAGTGCGTTTTTTTCTTCCAGAAGGACTTGGTTGATCTCCTTTTCAAAAATTTTCATTTCCAAAGGTTTGGAAATCACTACCGCAATGATCAATGCCAAAACAATACGTGGTGCGGCCTGGAGCAGTTCACCTTTAAAATTGTCACGCTTTTTAATGGTGGAAACAATATATCGGTCCAAATTGAAAATGAGCAGTCCCCATATCAAACCAAAGAAAATGGCGGTGTAAATTGTGTCAAAAACAGTGTAAAGTGCATATCCTGATGCGATAAAAGCCATTACGGCAGTAAAAAATACGGTAGCGCCTATGCCGGCGTATTTGTTGCGTTCCCCGTTGGAACAAGAGTCAAGGATTTCGGTATCCGCTCCAGAGCAGAAGATAAAAAAGCGTTGTAACATATCGTGTTCTCTTTTGATTGATAGGTTATTAGAACGCAGATTGGGTGGATTTGTTACATAAAAAGCCCCAATTAAGGGGCTTTTAACATTGTACGAAATGAGATCTAGTTGTCTATTTCAATTGGATTTACAGATAGTTTTACTATCGTCTTATTATCCGTGGAACCTCTAGAATCAATATTGATTTTGTCATTATTCTGGATAATCTCAATGGCTTTTTTTGCAGATATTTCTTTTCCGTTGAGCATAAAGGTTGCTCCCTTATCCGCCATTTCCTTGATATGCTCCAAAGGAGTGGGAGGTATAGGAGGTGCTGTTGGGGAACTAATAGGGCTATTCCCCCCAAGATCATCATAGGGATCTTGTGTGTCAATTATATTTTCAATTTTATTTGAAGCATACTCTGTATCGGAGCCATTTTCAGGTGGTTTTGGAGCATTTGGCGCTGGAGGTGGTGGCGGTAAATCTGGAAAGGGTTCAGCATCCGTTCGCTGCTTTTTGGACATTTTATCATAGATTACCTTTAGCCGCGTTACCTCATTGCTTTTAATGACCATGTTATTGCGGTCCATTTCATTGTATTTTTTGGCCAAGGTGTTGTACTCCTTCATTTCCTCGCGTGTGGCACTGCCTTGCTGTTGTATTTTTGGACCCACAATATTGATGGTTGCGGAACCGTATTCTTCAAAAATCCCGTCCACTTTTTGGATGACATCTTTTGGGGTGGTTGCCTCCACATTTATGATGGCTCGCAACGTTTTTTTGCGTTCATCAAAGGAAAGGTGGTCGTTGATTTTTACAAGTTCATTCTTCAAATGTTCTAGTGGAACTAATTTGTTTTGAAACAACAGCTTGCCATTTTTATTGATGTGGATTTCAACCGGATTGATGGTTTTTTGGCCGTCGTTTTGAGCCTGCTTTGAAGTATAAATTGCATAATTCGCTTTATTCCCAGGGCCCAATGGGGTCATGCCAATTATTTGGTTTCTCTTAATAATGGTGTTCAGTTTGTATGCAGGTACGATGGTTTCATCGTCAACTAGAACTAAGTCGTCCTTGGAATTTATCCTGATCCAACTATCGCTCAAGAGATAGAAGCCTTTATCTATTTGCAGAAAAACATTTTGGTTGTCCTTTTTAGATGCTTCTATTTTTTTGGCGAAGACAAAGTCTTTTTTAACCTCAGGATAATTGGTCAATATGGTTTCGTAATCAAGATTTTTTAGATTTGGAACTAGGGAGGATTGTTGCCTTATACTTGACTCGACTTGTCGTAAACCAATGTAGATAGCGGAACTAATTTTACCTTGTAAATTTCCCCAATGCTGTATTTGAGTTTGGGAAATGTATCCATCTTTTACTACATTGAAATCAAAAAATATTTCGCCTGAATTAGAAACTTGAAATTCAATGTTGTAATATCCTTTGTTGTCGGTTTTTGCAAGTGTATTTCCTTCGGAATCCCTAATAATGGCATTTTCAATAGGTAATAAAGTTTCTGAGTCCAATACCAGACCTGCTAATTGTATAGCCCTTGATGAAATACCGTCTATATATCCAAAACCTTCATTTTCTGGGTAATAGGGTGTTTCCGTAAACTCGGCAGGAGTTACACGGGGTATTGTTTTCGTTTCACTAAACCCAAATAACAATAGGCAGGTAAGCGGAAGAAGCAAAAGGCTTCTGAATGCAAATGATTTTTTTGATGTGTTTGTTTTCATGACTGTAAAACGTTTTTTGATTGATGAATAATTAATGGCATTTGCTATGCCGGTCGACTGATGTTTATTAAAACTATCGTGTGATAAGTACGATAAGATGGTATTTTGATAATGCGAATGATTGTTGTTATTGCTGATCACGGCCCTATCCGCTAAAAATTCGTGATTGAGTTTAATGGAGGATTTGAATAAGTAGATAATGGGATTGAACCATAACAATACTTGGGCCAGTTCAATAAAGAGAACATCCAAACTATGCCGCTGCTTGGCATGGGTTTCCTCATGTAGAAGTACTTCCTGTGGGATGTTTTTTTCCTCAAACTGTTTTTGGTTCAAAAAGATATAGTTGAAAAATGTATGCGGAGGCAGCGATTGTTTTAATAGCACCTTGACGATAAAATTTTCCTTGAACTTTGGGTTCAACCGGATACGTTTCCAAATTTGTGCCAAATGTCTGATAAAGCGGAATCCAAATACAATAACCCCCAGGGCATAAATGCTCCACAACATAACTTCCCATTCCAAGCCCGGCTCTGGAGGGGAGATAGAATCAGGATAGGCCGCTGGCGAATCATTGTTGATTGTAAAATCGGTATGTGCGGTATTCGGTACTATTTCAACATATTCGGTAAAGACGATATTTGGAATCAAAAAGGAGGCGATCAAGGCTCCGAGCAAAAAAAATCTCTTAAAATTATGTATGCTTTCCCTTTCCAGCGCTAGTTTATAGAAGGCCAGAAAAATGGTGAGGCATGCGGTCGATTTTAAGAGAAAAACTAACATGATTACTTCTTTTTGATTTCGTTGTCTATTAATTTTTTTAATTCCTCCAATTCCGTTTTGCTCAAATTCGTCTCTTGGGCAAAAAAGGAGGCAAATTGACTGGCACTGTCATTAAAGAAGTTTTTAATGAGTCCGTTCACATGTTTGGAAAAATAGTCCTTCTTCTTTACCAATGGATAATATTCCCTGCTTCTTCCAATACTGTTGTAGGCTATAAAACCCTTGTCCGTCATACGTTTTAATAGTGTTGCCACCGTTGTTGTGGCCGGTTTGGGTTCTGGGTAGGCATCCAATAAATCTTTCATAAAAGCTTTTTTGAGCTTCCAGATGATATTCATTAATTCTTCTTCGGATTTGGACAACTGCATTTTCAATGATTTTTACAAGTATTGTTCTACAAACATAGAATAAAAAATTATATTCTACAAATGTAGAGGGTATTTATATTGGTAAGGGATTAGTTTTGATATTCTAAAATGTTAAATTTGGCGCCAAATAGAATATTATGTCATTACTAGAAGAATTACAGGCACGAAGTGGAGGAGTTTGTGAATTGAGCGGAGCTACGGAAGATTTGGTAATTTATGAAGTTCCACCAGTTTCTACCGGAGGATTGGATGGAAGTATTTTGATAAGCCAAACTTGTAAGGATCAAATAGAAAATCCGGAAACTATGGATCCAAATCACTGGCGGTGTTTAAACGATAGTATGTGGAGCGAGCACGATGCGGTAAAGGTGGTAGTTTGGCGAATGCTCAATCGTTTAAAATCCGAAGGATGGCCACAAGATCTTTTGGACATGATGTATTTGGAAGATGAAACCTTGGAATGGGCCAAAGCCACTGGTGAAGGGGAAGAAGAGGGTGAGAAGATAATTCACCGGGATGTAAATGGCAATATTTTGGAGAATGGCGATAGTGTGGTTTTGGTGAAAGATCTAAAAGTAAAAGGATCCAGCATGGTCGCAAAACAGGGAACCGCCGTTAGACGGATTTCCCTGGATCACGAAAATGCTGAATATATTGAAGGCAAGGTGGATGGTCAACAAATAGTGATCATCACCAAATACGTCAAAAAGATCTAGGCCTTCATTTCTGTGTAATATTTATAGAAGTAGGGGATAGTCTCAATGCCCTTTAAAAAATTCCAAACTCCAAAATGTTCGTTGGGGGAGTGGATGGCATCACTGTCCAATCCAAATCCCAAAAGGATTGTTTTGCTGTCGAAAACATTTTCAAAAAGGGCGACGATCGGAATACTTCCCCCTGTACGTTGAGGTACCGGAGTTTTTCCAAAGGTGGTCTCCATCGCTTTGGAAGCCGCTTGGTAACCGATACTGTCAATCGGGGTAACGTAGGCTTGACCACCGTGATGTGGGGTCACCTTGACTTTCACGCTTTTGGGTGCGATTGATTTGAAATGTTTGGTGAACAAGTCGGTAATCTCGTGCCAATCTTGATCAGGAACCAATCGCATGGAAATTTTTGCGTAGGCTTTGCTGGCGATTACGGTTTTTGCACCTTCACCCATGTAGCCTCCCCAAATTCCGTTGACATCCAATGTTGGTCGGATTCCAAAACGCTCTGGTGTGGAATAGCCTTTTTCTCCGTGGACATCATCAATATCCAAAGCTTTTTTATATTCTTCCAGATCAAAAGGGGCCTTTGCCATCTCTGCGCGCTCTTCATCTGAAATGATTTGGACTTTATCATAAAATCCAGGAATGGTGATATGGTTGTTCTCATCATGAAGTTCGGCAATCATTTTCGCCAATATGTTGATGGGATTGGGTGCTGCACCTCCATAAATACCAGAATGCAAATCTCTGTTGGCACCGGTGACTTCCACTTCCACATAACTGAGTCCGCGCAAGCCTGTTGTAATTGATGGGGTGTCATTGGCAATCATTCCCGTGTCAGAAATAAGAATGATATCGTTTTTGAATTTTTCACTGTTTTCCTTTAGGAAATCCCCTAAACTATCGCTTCCCACTTCTTCTTCACCTTCGATCATAAACTTTACATTGCAAGGCAACGTATTGTTCTTGATCATGTATTCCACGGCCTTTACATGCATAAAGAACTGGCCCTTGTCGTCGCAAGCCCCTCTAGCAAAAATGGCCCCATCGGGATGTAATTCGGTTTTCTTGATAACAGGTTCAAAAGGAGGGGAATCCCATAGGTCAATGGGGTCTGGAGGTTGCACATCATAGTGGCCGTAAACCAGCACCGTTGGCAAGTTGGGGTCTATGATTTTGTCACCATAAACCACCGGGTAGCCTTTGGTCTTGCAAATTTCTGTGTTTTCACAACCAGCTTCCTCCAACGATTTTTTTACAGCTTTAGCGGCTTCCAACACATCTTGGGAATACGCTGGGTCAGCACTAATGGAGGGAATTTTTAAAAGTTCGATCAACTCGTCGATGAATCTGTCCTTGTTGGAACTGATGTAATTATTGATATCTTTCATATATGTATTAAAAAGGACACTAAAAGTACAAAAAACAAGTTTTTAATGGGAGTGCATTTGCAAATCGGAAAATTGATTTATATTTGCACTCCATTTCGCGGGTGTGGTGGAATTGGTAGACACGCTAGACTTAGGATTAAACCAAATAAAAAGTGTTAAATTGCACTTTATGCGGGTGTGGTGGAATTGGTAGACACGTCAGACTTAGGATCTGATGCCGCAAGGTGTGGGGGTTCGAGTCCCTTCACCCGCACAAAAGCCGAAGAGAAATCTTCGGCTTTTCTTATTTAAAAATTGGCACTAAAAATTATACAGGTACAACATAGGTACAACATTTTGTCTTTTTTAGGGTGTAAATTTCAAATAGTATCATTTGTGATTTTTCGATATTGATTGCTATGAAATAGTCCTTTGTTAAAAAAAGTCTAGCGATTTTTATCATTTTACTTAAGGAATTATAGTTTCCAAGTCGCTTAATTTTTGCCACAGAAAAGTATAAATATAGTACAAGTTCTTGCTCTCAAGCTTCTATTTTCATCAGAGAAAAAGTATTGCAATTAAGCGCGTTGGATAGAAGTTTTTTTATCATACAATATAACCGCAAGTTAAACTCGTAAAATACTTCCATCAAAAGACTACGGCATAAAGCCGACGCTTCTTCCTTTACTCATTTATTCCGTTTCCTTTTGAGCCAAGATTTTAGCTTCCGTTTGTGTTTCTGCTCAAATATTGTTTAATCTAAAATTTGAGTATTATGACAACAAAAGCGAGTACCAAGAGAAAGCGCAGTCGAACAAGAGTTGCTGCCAAAGTCGAAGTGAACGGAAAACCAACTACAGCACTTCAAATTGAGAACTTACCCATTGGTAAAATCAAGCCTGACCCTAAACAACCAAGAAAAACCTTTGATGAGAAACAGTTACAACAACTTTCTGATAGTATCAAAGAGTTCGGTGTCTTACAACCGATAACCGTTAGAAAATCTGGAAAGAATTTTACTATTGTAATGGGTGAACGTAGGTATCGTGCTAGTAAATTAGCCGGAAAGAAAACAATTCCCTGTATCGTAAGGACTTATGAGAACAATGACGTCCTTGAAGTACAAATTATCGAGAACTTACAACGACAGGATGTTGAACCCACCGAAGAAGCCGAGGCGATTTCTTATCTGAGCGATAAGTATTCACCTTTAGAAATTGCGAAGCGCTTAGGAAGAACGGATAACTTTATTAGACAACGATTGAAGTTGGCTGGACTGATTGACGGCTTCAAACATTTTGTGCGCAATGGCGAAATGACGATTTCATTGGGTGTTGGTGTGGCTCTCTTTACACCAGAAGAACAACAGATGATGCTGGAAACGATGGGTGATAATTTTAAGGCACATCAAATCAACAGAATGATTAACGACCAGACCTACGATTTGGAAAAAGCACCTTTTGATGTTGCGGATAAAAAGTTAGTCTCAAAAGCTGGTTCCTGTGTAGAATGTCCATTCAATGCAGCCAATCAAGGAAATCTTTTCGGCGAAGGTAAAATGGTTTGTACCAAATCGGCTTGTTTTGAGACGAAAAAAACCAAGTCGTTCCTGAACCTGATTGAAAAATCCAAGAAAGAAAACATACTGTTAATTCCAGAAATACGACAGTATTGGGCAAATGAAGAAAAGAATCAGCTTATTATTTCCCAGTTTGAAAATAATGGGTTGAATGTCTATTTGCTGGATGATGTTGAAATCATTGAAAGCCCAATCAAGCCAACAATGGATGCCATTAAGGCTGAATATCAGCATTATGATTATTCTGAAGCTGAACTGAAAGCAGAGCTAGAAGAAGCAATACAGAGTTACAAGGAAGACCTAAAAAAGTTTAATTCAGCCAAGGACAATGGCTTCGTGAATGGCGCCGTATTCCATCCCGAGACCTACCAGCATAAAGAGATTTTCGTAAAAGTGGTTGAGAAATCAGAGAATGATTCTACTGAATATTCTGAACCATTGACCAGTAGAAAGATGGTAGATTGTACGCCCAAGGAACAAATCATCAAAATCAACGAAAGGGAAATCCGGAAGAAGCAGATAGAAAACAATAAGCAATTTGAAGAAATTGTCGAAATGATAAGAGAGACCAAATATGTCGATAAAAAGAATGCGCTTTCGACTGATGAGATGGTCGCATTTTCAATATCACTTTTTGAGAATAATGTAGATTATACTGGTCAGCAGAAATACTTTTCAGGACTTCTGAATTATACATCAAAAATGACACGGGTCGAAATGGTAGAACATTTCAGAAAGAATTTCAAAAAAGAAATTTTTTATAGGCTGATACGCTATATCTTGACCAAACAGGTTCATTTTGGCGAAAGTAACCACGTCAATAATTTAACGAATATTTCATTCTACAATGCGATGCAAGGATATTACAAATCCAAGATTTCTAGTATCGAGAAAGAATATGAGGAAAAGAGAAACAAGCGTGAAGCACGTTTGAAAGAGCGGATTGCAGTTCTCGAAAAGAAAATTCAGGAACTCAACGATTAGCTTTTGTTGTTTGAAGAAGGGTCGGCATTCGTGTCGGCCCTTTTTCTTTTAATTCAAAATACGGTCGGTGCAGGGAAAAATAATCAATCAATATCGGTGCAAAGGTAAACTCGTAAAATACACCTATCAAAAGACTACGGCATAAAGCCTACTCACCATCCATCGCTTATTTATTCCGTTTCCTTTTGAGCTGAGATTTTAGCTTCCGTTTGGGCAATGCTCAAATATTGTTTAATCAAAACCTTTAGTATTATGGAACAAGTATTTAGTGAATCAAAGATTTCGGTGAAAGAAGCCGAAGAACATTATCAATCAAGTAAAGAAAATTACACGATTGAAAGTGCCGAAAGCCATTTGGCTTACTACAGAGAAAAATACCCAAAGTACTTCGCGGTATTATCACAAAATGTCTAATTAAAATTTAATAGTTATGTATTTACAAAATTTACAACAGGATGAAATCTTCGTATCATCAGAAATGAAATCCTTGAAAAGTCTTACCCAAATGGAATCCCGTCGTGGATTGGAAAATGCCATTATATCAAATGGTAAGATTGTCAATGTGGTATCCAACAGCTACGGACACATTCCGAACCAATTGTTCTTCAAAAAAGCTGAAGAAATGCTTATCGATGCGCAGTTGAATTATCACAAACGCACCATCAACAAAAATGACAGGTCATTTATTACCGACTTCATCATAGACGATAAAAGCCAGTTTACGGTCAAGAACCATCAGGATTTGATTCTGCCAATGCTTCGGTTTAAGAACTCGTATGACGGTAGTGAAAAGACCTCTGGTCATTTTGGGTTTTATCGCAAAATCTGTTCCAATGGCTTACACGTTTCTCAGGCTGAAATCGATTTTTCCATTAAGCATAGTAAGAATAATACGAACCTCATAATGCCTAGGCTGAACAACCTGTTCGACAAATTTTTAGACAATGAGTTCTATACCATCACTAAGAAATTTGATAAGATGAAGGAATTTAAAATCATCGATACACGAGAATTCGTAAAAGCAGTGCTGGACAGAACAAAACTGTTTCGGTATGAATGTAGCGATAAGAACAGTGACCCCTCAAAAAAATCCCGTGAGGTCATTGAGATTTTGAATTATGAGGCTTTGTTGCTCAATGAAGAACCGAATTTGTGGTTGGGCTACAATGCCTTTAATGCAGTTTTACACAATACATTGAAGAAGAGCTTTGGCCAACAGGAACGGTTGGATAAAAAGCTATTTGATGAAGTCTATGCTATGGCATAAAGTTAATATAGGTTTGTCCAGTACCTCAAACTGGATTTTTTCTGCCTTACCATTTTGCAACACAGTTGCACCAAAATATTTTTATCTTTGCATTGTGAAAGTTGTAGCAATCATATTATCGTTTTATTTCTTGGCACTCAATGTAGTGCCTTGTAGCGATGCGGCAAATAGTGCCGATGACACCCAAGTTGTTACGGTAATAGATATTGATGGCGACCACGACCAAAACTGTGAGTTATGCTCGCCTTTTTGCCAATGCCATTGTTGTCACGTTCACACGATAAATTTTGGGCTTGTTGCATTTCAACCGCTACAGCCTGCTATTCCTCAAGAATTCTTTGTCCATTTTGATGACCTTGGCAAAGATATTCCCCATTCCCTTTTTCAGCCCCCTCGGGCATAATTCAGTTTTGATAGGATAACTATATCCTGTTTTGACGTGTCCATCTATTGGATTCGTCAATATTGTGCATTGCATTTTATTCAAAGTACAAAACAAGAATTTCAACTGAATTAACATCCTTATCTATGATTAACAAAATCATTGATTTTTCAATCAATAACAAATTCATTATTGGCCTATTAACCTTGACTCTTATAGGAGTTGGTATTTGGTCAATGGCAACCGTAAACCTTGGTTCGGTACCAGATATTACCAATAATCAGGTTCAAGTAATTACCCAATCGCCCAATCTGGGAACGGAAGATATTGAACAGTTCGTAACCTATCCCGTAGAACTATCTATGGGTAATTTACCAGGCGTTACAGAAATAAGATCTATCTCACGCTTTGGACTTTCCGTAGTTACTATCGTTTTTGAAGACGATATGGGAACCTATCTTCCTCGACAGCTGGTACAGGAAAAACTAAACGAACTGGGCGAATCTATCCCTGAAAAATTTGGAAGTCCATCTATGGGTCCCATCTCTACTGGTTTAGGTCAGATCTATGAATACACTATAAAGCCAGAGGAGGGTTTTGAAAACAAGTATTCGCCTATGGAACTGCGCACCGTGCAAGATTGGGTTATCAAACGACAACTCACATTACTGGAAGGCGTGGTAGAGGTCAACTCTTATGGAGGCAGTATTAAACAGTACGAGGTCACTGTCAACCCAGATAAGTTGAATAGTTTGGGTATTAGTATTTCACAAGTGTATGAGGCTCTCGCTCGGAACAATGTGAATACAGGCGGTGCTTACATAGAAAAAAATAAAATGTCAAATTTCATAAGAGGTGAAGGTCTTATTCGCTCTTTGGAAGACATTAAAGATATTTCGATTATTAACGAGGGCAACATTCCCGTAACTATTGGAGATGTTGCAACACGCGTCCATTTTGGGAATCAGGTACGTTATGGTGCTTTTACGCAAGACGGTAAGGAAGCCGTGGGAGGAATAATAATGATGCTAAAAGGTTCAAACCCTAATGCGGTTATTCAAAATGTTAAGAATCGTATGGCAGAAATTGAAAAATCCCTGCCAGAAGGTCTCACTATCGCCCCTATCATTGATCGTAGTGAGCTAATTGCCAGAACGACCGATACCGTTAAAACCAATTTACTGGAAGGTGCCCTAATCGTGATATTTGCCCTTGTTTTATTGTTGGGTAGTTTAAGAGGTGGCATCATAACGGCCACGACCATACCGTTGTCCTTGCTTTTTGCCTTTATCTTAATGAAGCAATTTAATGTATGGGCAAACTTAATGAGCTTGGGAGCTATAGACTTTGGGATTATTATAGATGGTGCCGTGATTATTATAGAAGGAACGGTGTATGAGATCCAAAAACGGATTAGGTCTGGAAAGCTAAAATTCAATCAAGGCGTAATGGATAAAGTAGCCTATGATGCCGGAACCACGATGATGGGTTCTGCTTTTTTCGGGCAGATCATTATACTTATAGTTTTTACACCTATACTTTTCCTTACAGGTGTAGAGGGTAAAATGTTCAAACCGATGGCATACACCTTTGGTTTTGCTATGATAGGTGCAATTATTCTGTGTCTTACGTATGTCCCAATGATGTCTGCGCTTTTTATGAAACCAGTTCAAAACACCAAAAGCTGGTTTGGCAAATTTGAGCGTTGGCTTGAAAAGATAAGTGATAAAATTATTGGTGCTATACATAATGCTTATAAGCCATTATTAAAAGGCGCACTACGGCTTAAGCTTATCGTGTTATCATCTGCTGCTGTTCTGCTTATTATTGCTGGATTTATATTTTCTAATATGGGTGGAGAATTTGTGCCGCAGCTCGATGAAGGAGATATAGCAATGCAGGCGTTTATAAGACCAGGAAGCTCGCTCACAGAATCCATTGAAGTTTCAAAGAAAATAGAAACTATCCTATTAGAAAATTTTCCTGAAATTAAAACGGTAACAGCACGTATGGGTGTGGCAGATATACCTACAGATCCTATGCCTATGGATATTGCAGATATGTATATCATCCTTAATAAGGATATGGACGAGTGGACAACTGCTTCTACTAAAGAAGGTTTGATTGAAGCCATAAGGGATAAACTGGATGATGAACTCGTCGGGGTTAATTTATCATTTACCCAACCGGTCGAATTAAGATTTAATGAGCTTTTAGAAGGCGTAAGAGAGGATATTGCAGTAAAGCTATATGGCGAAGATTTAGAGGTGTTATCAGACAAGGTTCAGGAAATGGCAGCTATTATAAAGACAGTTCCTGGCGCGGGCGATGTGAGTGCAGAACGTACAGCTGGACTACCACAAATGACCGTAAAGTTCAGACGAGATAAAATGGCGCAATATGGACTGGATATTCAAAAAGTAAATGATTACATAAGTACTGCTTTTGCAGGTGGTACCGCTGGCGTCATTTTTGAAGGCGAGAAACGATTTGATCTGGTGGTACGATTTGATGAAAGCCATAGAAAAAGTATTGATGACCTGCGCACGATGTACATCGATCTTAAGGATGGAAGCCAGGTACCCATTATTGAAATAGCAGAGATTGAATACGTGCCTGGACCTATGCAAATCTCACGTGACAATACGTATAGAAGAACCTATGTAGGTGTAAATGCACGAGGCAGAGATGTGGAGTCTGTTGTAAAAGATATACAACAAAAGTTAGATGAAGAACTGGACTTGCCATCAGGATATTATATTACCTATGGTGGAGAGTTTGAAAACCTACAAAGCGCTAAGGATCGTTTAACAATTGTTGTGCCCATCGCCCTGTTCTTGATATTTGTACTGTTATACTTTGCCTTAAAATCCTTTTCACAATCGCTAATGATTTACATCGCGATTCCCTTGGCGGCCATTGGTGGTGTGTTTGCTTTATGGCTTCGAGATATGCCATTTAGTATTTCGGCAGGTGTAGGATTTATTGTGCTATTTGGTGTCGCAGTTCTTAACGGGCTGGTACTTATTAACCGATTTAATTCTTTAAAGGAAGAAGGTGTTACAAGCATAAAGGATAGAATATTTCAAGGGACTAAAGAACGTATTCGCCCCATTATGCTCACGGCTACCACAGATATTTTTGGGTTTTTACCTATGGCATTTTCCACATCAGCCGGTGCAGAGGTGCAACAACCGCTCGCTACGGTAGTTATTGGTGGGATGCTTACGGCCACCCTACTCACGTTGATAGTACTTCCTGTACTCTATATCTTTATAGAAAAGCGACGTGAGCGCAAAGACCAGAACAAGATTGGTTCGTTTAATCCGCAAGCATTGACCACGATTTTAATACTTGGTTTTATGTTAGGTGGTACCGCTTTGGCGAAAGCGCAACAAACACAAGCACCTGTGCCAGACCTCATTGTTCAGGATAGCATTACACCCATTACCTTATCTCGGGCTGTAGAAATTGCCAAAGAGAATTATCCAGCACTCAAGACGAGCCAACTCGAAATAGAAAGACAGAGCGCACTCACGGGCAATGCCTATGACTTCGGTAATACTAAAGTATTTACAGGTGGCGAAGAAGTGGCAGATGGTCAGGGCATTTATACCTTGATAGGTATCGGTCAACAAAATATTGATCTATTGGGAATAGGTGCCAAAAAACGCTTGCAACAACAACGCATCCAGTTAGCCGAAACAGCTTTTGACCTATCTGAAATCCAGATAGAACTGGAAGTCAAAAAAGCCTGGTCAGAAGCTTTTCAGGCAAAGAAGAAATTTGTTCTTTATCGAGAACTGGACAGCATTTATGGTCAATTTGCACAATCTGTAGAACTCAATTTTGAAGTCGAAGCCATTTCGAGACTGGAATATGCTGCTGCGCGCAATCAAGCGTTACAGATAACCAACAGGTTTCAGCAGGCAGAAACAGATTATTTAATCGCATTACAAAAACTCAATCTTTGGTTGACACCAGATACGATGTACACCGTAGCTGATGAATTTGAAGCTACCGAAATTTCGGTGTTAGAGACTGATGATACATTGGATGAACATCCCGAGTTATCGCTTTCGCGAAAGCGTATAGACGAAGCACAAGCAAGCTATGATGCAGCAAGGGCAAGCTTACTGCCCCAGTTTAATCTGCAAGGTGGCCTGCAACGTGTAAATGGCGATAGTGGTTTCTACACCTATCAGGCAGGGATTTCCATACCGCTGTTTTCTGGCCCAGACCGCAGCCGCGCAAAAGCTGCTAAACTGGATGCACAGATTGCAGAAACCAATGCCGCATTCAAACAACGCGAGCTGCAATCCCAATATACACAAGCACAGCAAAATTATACACGATGGCGAGATACTTGGTTTTTCTATAAAACCGAAGCTCTGCCACTTGCCATAGACCAGCGCAAAGGCGCATTGCTCGCCTACAAAGAAGGTGCGCTTGATTATGCAGCATTCACGCAAATTATACGTGATGCCATACAGACCGAAATGGATGCGCTGGACGCACTCGATAATTATTTAGAAGCCTTGTTTAAACTACAATATTTCCAAAACTAAAAAAAGATGAAAAAATTAAAATATATACCGATTACCACAATGCTTATGGCATTGACATTATTCAGCTGTGGCGAGTCAAAAACTGAAGATGGCCACGATGAAGCCACCCATTCTGAAACAGAAGAAAATCACTCTGAAGGGGAAGATGAAGAAGATAATATGGAAGGCGAAGCTAAGGAAGTAATGCTCACGGCACAGCAGTTTGAAGCCTTACAGATGGAAATTGACACGCTCTCACAACGTTATATGAGCGGTTATGTAGAAGCAAATGGCACGCTGGAAGTACCACCCCAAAACGAAGCATCCATTAC